>CAWIKP010000026.1:0-303385 GCA_963836735.1 uncultured Acidobacteriota bacterium
GAACATTGGCCCTTCGCCTTCCCCGGCGGACCCGGAGATTAGTCCGTCCCCGTCGTTTCCGTCGACGGTTGCGTGCACAGAATCCTGAACCTCAGTCGCACCTCACCAACGCCGATCTGATCGCGGTCGCACAGTCGCACGGCCGTTGTGATCCTCTGGCCGTTAACGAACGTGCCGTTCTTGCTGCCCAGATCCTCCAGCATCGCTACGCCGTCGGCGATCTGGACCCGCGCGTGCTGCCGCGAAACAGAGGACGAATCCAGGCAGACTTCGAGCGCGGGATCTCGGCCCAGCAGTGCTCCCCCTCGCCGAACGTTGCGCGCCACCTGGTCCCACACCAGCCGATACAAGACGCCGCGCGATCCGTCGGCTCGCGACGCCTCAGACTGTGGCGCTTCGCTGAAGGCATAGCCGAAGCCGTGCACAGTCCTCACGAACCTTGGCCGCCGCGGGTTATCGCCGAGCGCCGCGCGCACCTCACCCACGAGGTTTGACAGGTTGGCCTCCACGACGAACGTGTTCGGCCAGAGAAGCTTGTACAGCGTGTCTTTCGAGAGCGCCCTGGGTCGCGTCTCTACCAGCAGCTCGAGAAGCTGAAACGCCTTGGGCGAAAGATGGACCGGCCGCGAGTCGCGCAGTCAGCTCCCGTGTATCGGTGTCCAGGACGAAGTCGCTGAACCGGACCTGCATCTCGATTCCCGGTCCGAACCGATCGCGACAGCTCAGCAGGAGCTGCGAGCCGCATGCATTGTACCGCGTCGCCCGCTGCTCCCGCTGATGCGGGTGTATCCTCCCTCCGGTCGATGCTCCTCAGCGCTGGTACCCGTTTGGGCTCGTTCGAAATCGTGTCCCCCCTCGGCGCGGGTGGCATGGGCGAGGTCTACCGCGCGTGGGACACGCGCCTGGATCGGACTGTCGCCGTCAAGATCCTCCGTCCCGACAAAGTCGGCAGTCGAGAGCGCTTCTGACCGCGAGGCACGCGTCATTTCGCGTCTCAGTCATCCACACATCTGCGCGCTCTACGACGTGGGCGAACAGGACGGCACGCCCTTCCTCGTCATGGAGTACCTGGAAGGGCACACATTGGCGGATCGTCTGGACGACGGCGCGATCCCACTGGCGCACGCGCTGAGATACGGCGTCGAGATCTGCGACGCCCTGGACGAGGCCCACCGCCACGGCGTCATCCATCGAGACGTGAAGCCCGGCAACGTGATGCTGACGCGGGACGGGGTGAAGCTGCTGGATTTCGGCCTGGCGAAACTCAGGCAGGCCGAAGCAGACGATGCGCCCAGGAAACGATAGAGGCCCTGCATCTCACCCAGGAAGGCGGGATCCTGGGCACGGTCTCGTACATGTCGCCGGAACAGCTCGAAGGACGCAAGGTCGATGCCCGCACCGATCTCTTTGCTGCTCGGCGCCGTGCTGTACGAGATGGTCACCGGCCGCCGGCCGTTCGCAGGGGAAAGCAGGGCGAGCGTGACTGCGGCGATCCTGACTCGGATCCGCCGCCTATGTCAGCGCTTCAGCCAGTCACTCCTCCCGCGTTGGAGCGTGTCGTCAGGAGATGTCTGGCGAAGAATCCCGACGATCGCTGGCAGACGGCGCGCGATCTCGGCTGGGAGCTGAAGTCGATCGCGGAAGAGGGCGCGCACGCCGCGAAACTTGTGAGGGAACGGAAGCGCCGCGCGATGCTCATGGGCGCGCTGATCGGCGCCGGACTGGTCGCTGCGGTCTCGGTGGCAGCCTGGATCCTCAGGCCGGGCGACACCTCGCCGCCTTCGTATCAGCGACTCACCTTCCGGCGCGGAATCATTTCCTCTGCCCGCTTCGCGCCTGATGGCCAGACGGTCATTTTCAGCGCTGCCTGGGATGCACGGCCGTACGAACTGTTCCTCGCGCGGATCGGAAGCACGGAATCGCGCTCGCTGGGAATGGCCAACGGCAGAATTCTTTCGGTGTCGTCGACAGGGGAAATGGCCGTCCTTCTGGGACCACAGTCGTTTTTTGGAGGGATCGGCACTCTCGCGCGTGCGTCGCTCGCGGGTGGCCTGCCTCGTGAGGTCCTGGAAGGTGTCACGGAGGCCGACTGGGGTCCGGACGGTGCCCTCGCCGTGGTGAAGCGGCGCGAGAACAGGATGGAGCTCGAGTTCCCGGTCGGCACCAAGCTGCACGAGGCGACGTCGATCTGGTCGATGCGGGTTTCGCCGGCGGGCGACGCGTTGCGTTCTTCGAGTCGACCGCGCCGGCAGCAGGTGCAATGCCGGAGAGGTGGTCGTCGTGGACCGATCCCGGAAGAAGACCACGCTGGCGAAGGCATCGATGGCCCTCGGACTCGCCTGGTCTCCTCGCGGCGACGAAGTGTGGTTCAGCGGCGCTCGGTCCGACGGCCCGCCGACGATTCGCGCCGTGTCGCTCTCCGGCAGGGAGCGGATCGTGGCGCGCGTACCCGCTCCGTTGAAGCTCGATGACATATCCCGTGATGGACGCGTGCTCGTAACGAAGGGATTGAATCTCGGCGGAATCACCTGTCTGGTCCCCGGCGAGACGCGAGAACGTGAGGTCGGATGGCTCGAGAATGCGCACGTCGAGGGCCTCTCGGCAGATGGGAAGACGCTTCTCTTCGGCGCGATTCGAAGGGAGCTGGAGAGGAGGCGTGTACACCAGAGCGACGGACGGATCACCCGCGGTCCGATTGGGCGACGGACACCCCGAGTCGCTGTCGCCCGACGGCAAGTGGGTGCTGGCGAGAGCGCCCGGAGCGGAGACGGCGTGGGGGCGCGAATGGGTGCTGGTGCCCACCGGGCCGGGCGCACCCCGATTGCTCCCCCGCGGGGCGATCACGCAGTTGGTCAACGGTGCCTGGCTGCCCGACGGAAAGCGGATTGTGTTCACCGCGATCGAGGAAGGCCACGCGGCGCGCGTCGTACGTCCAGGATGTCGAAACGGGAAGCATGCGGCCGATCACGCCTGAGGGTGTTCACATGCCCGAAAAAGCGGCCACTCCTGATGGCAAGTCGGTGCTGGTGTTGCTGGACGGCAAGTGGTTCCTCTATCCCATTGACGGCGGGCAGCCGCGCCCGTTGTCGCTCCTCGGCACTGGCGATAATCCGCGGCAGTGGAGCGCGGACGGACGTTTCCTCTACGTCGCGCGCGGGCGGCTTGGTTCCTCCGGTCGCGATCGAGCGACTGGACGTCATCACTGGCCGCCGCGAGCCGTGGAAGACGCTCGTCCCGTCCGATCCGGTCGGCATCGAGCTTCTCGATCCGCCCGTCATCACCCCCGACGGCCGCGGGTACTGCTACTCGTATGCTCGCCGCCACCACGAACTCTATGTCGTCGAGGGACTGAAATAGGCCCCGAGGCGCTCGCGCGACGCGCCTGCAACCCAACCAGTCGGCATCATGCTCAGCGAAGCAGCTTCAGGAATGCCACCATGTCGGCCTGATCCTGCTTCGTGAACACGAAGCCCGGCGTGCTGGATCGTTGAAGAAGAAGAACTCGTACTGTTCCGCGACGTCCTCCAGCGTCTTCGCGGAGTTGTCGTGGAAGTACGGAGCGGTATCTGTTGATGCCCCACAGCGGCGGGATTTTGAACAAGTTCGCGAAGAAAGCTCTCGGCGGCGTCGGCACGACCCGGGCGGCGCGCTCGGGGGCGGATGTGGTCAGCATCGCGCCGGGGTCGGGTGTGTTGCGATCACGACAACGCTTCCATCCTGATTCGTGACGAGCGAACGAGTAGACCGGATTGCCGATCGAGATTCCGCTCCGAGACGTCGATGCCGGCCCGCCGACCACCAGGAGGCCACCCGAAAGGATTGCCCCGAGCGGAACCGGTTCAGCATCGGTCCGGAGTGACACGATGTTGCAGATGCCCTCTCGTCGTCACGCCATCGAAAGGCACATTGTCGAACATCGCACGTCCGCGCTTTTCGGATTCCGTCGTGCCCGGCGGCAGCTGTGGCGGAGGACCGCCGTTCGCAAAGCTCTCGAGCGCCTCGGAGGAGAAGAAGCGCGAATCCGTCTGCTGGAACTCCTTGATGAGATCCAGCTCCAGCGCCGTCGGCTCCCGTGTGTTTTGCGCATGACCGTGAATGGCGTTGAACGCCTGCGACTGCAAGTTCGGTTCGCGGGTGTCGTACATCAGGAAGGGATCGAGCGCGGGCGTGTTCATCGTCGTGGGCGTGCCTCGGTTGACGATCATGCTCCTGCCGATTCGGATCGTCCAGCGAGGACGACGTCCGGAGGAAGCGGGATCTCGATCCGAACGGTCGCGTGCTCGGTGATCCGGCTCGTTCCGGCAAACCCATCGTCGAGTCCATCGTGAACGAAGAGCGGGTCGTTCGGGTCTTCCGCCAGACGCGTCAGGGCATCCTCCGGCGAGAACGTGCCGACCTTCTTGCTGTGGCAGGTTCGGCACGTGCGGCCATTGCCGCCGAACGTCTCCTCGTCAAAGAGTCTTCGACCCTCCTGAAGCCGCGTCTCGCACACCGATCCGACAGGCGGGGATCGCAATCCAGGCTGAAGGGCTGCTCAACGGTACTGGTGCTGGCTTCCTGCCCAATCGCGTCGCCAAACGGCGCTGCGGCAACCGGCAGAAGAAAACATGCCACTGTCGCGACCACACGAAGCCTGGAATCCATCGGGGCCTCCGTCCGCTCGCGCTTGATATGCGAGCGACATTGGTCCGCCGGACGCCCCTGAGCGAATGTCGCTGGCAGCCGGCATCGGCAGATTGCGCTACGCCCGGAAGGGTGCAGGTTAGGACGTGAGGCGTATCCGAGTCTCAGGGAGCAGTCAGGAAAAGCTCACCGATCTTTCAGGAGTCCTTGTCGGGCGAGGCTGTTGAAGGGTGGTGACTCGTCGAGACGCTGAACATCCGATCCCGGCGAGCGTTGGGCTATTCCGCGAAGATCCGGCCGAGCGGCATCTCGAGGCCGTCCAGATGTGGACTCGTCAGGACGTCGCCCGCCTCGGCGCGCAGCTCCAACGGGCGCTCGAATCGTCCGTCCTCGTTGCGATAGACGCGCACGACCTCGAGAATCAGGATCGACGACCGAATATTCCACCACGCCCGAACGCTCGTCCAGCCGGCGCTTGATTGTTTCGTCCCGTTTGCGCGTCGACGGCGAGCCGATCTCCACCACGATATCCGGTGCACCGGTCACGTGTGCGGCGGTGAGGATGTCGGCGGCGCGCTGCCGTGACACGAACAGCAGATCGGGTTCCACCACGTCGAAATTGGTGAAGACGACGTCGAGCGGTGCCAAGAACACTCGTCCAACGGGGTGCTGTTCCAGCCAGGCTCTGACGAGGAAGTGAAGGTTCCCCAGAATGGCCTGATGCCTGATGTTCGGCGAGGGCGTCACGTAGTGCTCCCCGTCGATCAACTCATGCCGTTGTCCGTCGTCCGGAAACAGCAGGAAGTCGTCGTACGTCAACTTGACGCGCGCCGGGATCGGGCTTCATCTCCTCACCTTCCGCCACGTCGCCATTCTACCGTCGTCTCGCGAAGTTCGTGCCGGGACGAGGATCGCGAATCTGTTCGAAAAACGCCGGCGGAGACGACGCTGATTGCAGAAGTTGCGCGGCGAAGGCTGGGCGCTGACGGCAGAACCCGCGACGGCGTCGCGCGCGAGAAGGTTCGACGCCCAGGCCTCCACCGCCCGGCGACGGTCAGCTTGTTGACGGTGGTCGGAGGGAAGGTCGTGCACGAGAAAAGGTGACTGTTCGCTGCAGGAACTCGTCGTGTTCGCGCATCAGGTGCGGGTCAGTTCCCGATACAGCCACCCCTTCGCGACCGCCCATTCGCGTTTGACCGTGGCTGGCGAGATGTCGAGTGCGGTGGCTGTCTCTTCGACCGTCAACCCCGCGAAGAAACGCAGTTCGACGATCCGCACCTGGTCCGGGTCGAGCTCGCTGAGTTTCACCAGGGCGCGGTCGAGCGCGAGCGCGTCGATCGCATCGACGGGCTCCTGTGCCGGCGTCGTGCGGGCGTCGGTCAACCCGAGGTGGATCGCTTTGCCGCCGCGCCGGTCGCGCAGGCTCCGCCGGACGTGATCGACGAGGATTCGCCGCATCAGCTGCGCCGCGATGGCAAAGAAATGGCCGCGATTCTGCCAGTCGACGACGTGCTGGTTGAAAAGCTTGACGTACGCCTCGTTCACGACGGCGGTGGTGTCGAGCCGATCCTGTCGCCATTCGTGCGCCAGCTGGCGTGAGGCCAGGGTTTTGAGCTCGTTGTAGACAATCGGAATCAAGAGGTCGAACGCCTCGCGGCTGCCGGCCTGCCACTCGTGCAGGATCCGCGTGATCTCGGCCGGCGGCGGCGCCTCTCCGTCCATGAAGGAGTCGAGTGTACGCACGCCGCCGGCCCTGTGCAAATGACGTCCTGACGAGAGCCGCGATTTGCTACCATGGCGGCGCTCTCTCCCATGAATGCCAACCGTGGCGCGTGGCAGCGCGTCAAGGACGTGTTCGGCGAGGCGCGCGCCTTGCCGGAGGATCGGCGAGCTGCCTATCTCGACGATGCCTGCGGCGCCGATCAGGAGCTGCGGCGCGAAGTCGAAAGTCTGTTGTCGTCCTATCAAATGGCTGACGATTTTCTCGAGCGGCCGGCGGCACAGGTGTTCGACGGGTTGGCCGCCACGGCACTCCTTGAAGGCCGGGCGCTCGGCCCGTATCAGATCGGCGCCCGGATCGGGGCGGGCGGCATGGGCGAGGTCTATCAGGCGCTCGACACCCGGCTTGGCCGGACGGTTGCGATCAAGGTGCTGCCCTCTCATCTGGCGACCGATCCGCATGGCCGCCAGCGATTCGAACGCGAGGCGCGGGCCGTCGCCGCGCTGAACCATCCGCATATTTCCACGCTCTATGACATCGGCGCCCAGGACGGCATCAACTTCCTGGTCATGGAGTTCCTCGAAGGCGAGACGCTGGCCGCGAGGCTGACCAGGGGCCCGGTGCCGCTCGCCAAGGCGCTCGAGTACGCGGCACAAATCGCCTCGGCGCTGGACAAGGCGCACCGCGCGGGCATCGTCCACCGGGATCTCAAGCCCGGCAACGTCATGCTGACGCCAGGCGGCGCCAAGCTGCTCGATTTTGGCCTGGCCAAGCCGCGCACACGAGTCGCGCACGCCAACGACATGACGTCGCCAGACCTGACCGGACCCGGCACCGTTCTCGGCACGGCACAGTACATGGCGCCTGAGCAGGTCGAGGGCAAGGACGCGGACAACAGAAGCGATCTCTTTGCCTTTGGCACCGTCCTTCACGAGATGCTGACGGGAAGAAAAGCGTTCGAGGCACCAACCGGTGCGCGGCTCGCGGCGGCCATCCTGACGTCGTCACCCTCCGTCGGTCAGCCAGCTGGAGCCGGGAGCTCCAGCATTTCTCGACTACGTCGTCGGGCGGTGCCTGGCGAAGGATCCTGACGAACGCTGGCAGACGGCCCGCGATCTGCTCGCGGAGCTGGAGCGCTCACGCGTCAGTCTCCGCTCGCCTGGCGGGCAGAGCCTGCCCGAAGGCGTTCGCGTCGAGCAGGCCTCCACGGGGCCAGCGCGCACGAGCAGACGCGTCGGAATCGCCATCGTGGGAATCAGTGGCCGCGGCGCTCGCTGCCGCCGTGTACCTCTTCCTCTCGCGACCGATCGCGAGCGCCGATGTCGTGTGGCTCTCCATTCTGCCGCCGCCGGGCGGCTTCGACCTTACTCCTGATCCCGTCATCTCTCCGAACGGCCGGCACGTCATCTACAAGGCGCAGGACGCCTCGCACCGCACGCATATCTGGATCAAGTCGCTCGGGTCCCCGGACGCTCATCCAATCCCCGGCACTGATGGAACTGACTTCACCGCCGCGGCCTTCTGGTCGCCGGACAGCCGCTCGCTGGGGTTCTTCAGAGAAGGGAAGTTGAACCGCGTCGACATCGATGGCGCGTCTCCACAGGTGCTCGCGGCCGCGCCCGAGCCGCGCGGCGGCACGTGGAGCTCGAGCGGCGTGATCGTCTTCAACGCCGATACCCAGAGCCTGATGCGCGTACCGGCGTCGGGCGGAGCCGCGACGCGGATCGCGGACGCATCCGACGGCGGGGTGCGGCTGTTTCCTCACGCGTTGCCCGACGGCAATCGCTATCTCTTCACATCCCGCAATGCCGGCGGGCAGGGCATGGGGGTTTACATCGGCTCGCTCAGTTCGCCTGACATCCGCCGGGTGTCGGACGCCTGGTCACCGGCGGTCTACGCGAACGGCTATCTGCTGTTCGCGCGTCAGCGCGGTCTCTTCGCGCAACGGTTCGACGTCGATCGCCAGCAGACGCTCGGGGAACCGCAACAGATCGCCGACGGGGTGGGCATCGGCTACGGGACCCCGCTCAGTTTCGCCTTTTACGCCGCCGCAGGTGTCGTGACGTACTGGGGCGGATTGTCAAGCCCGACGACACAGTTGACGTGGTTCGATCGATCCGGCAAGCGCCTGTCGGTGGCGACCGAACCCGGCCTCAACGTCGGATTCAGCATCACGCTGGATGGGAGACGAGCCGCGCTGGAGCGCGGTCGTGGACACGTGGATCCTCAATCTGCAAAGCGGCGCCGGGGATGCGCGACTCACTGCCGACGGTCGCTTCACGGTGCCGGTGTTGACGCCTTCCGGTGATCGCCTGGCGCTGATGGAACGCGGTCGTGGAATTGTCACCATGCCGGTTGGCGGCGGCGCCACCAAGGTGATCGTTGCCGGCGCGCCATCGAAGTGGCCCGTCGCGTGGTCGCGGGACGGCCGCGTGCTGATATTTCTCGATTCGACGCCGACCGGAGTGGCGGATCTGGACGGTAACGGATCGCGACGGCAGCCCTCCAGCGCTCTATCGCGAGGCGCCATTCATCCTGGGCGCTCCCGATATTTCGCCGGATGGGAGCTGGCTGGCCTATTCATCCAATGAATCCGGCCGCCAGGAGATCTTCGTCGATTCGTTTCCGGTACCGTCAACAAGAAGCCGCGTGTCGATGAACGGCGGCAACTGGCCAAAATGGCGGAGCGACGGCAAGGAGCTCTTTTATCTGGCGCCGGATCGCAAGCTGATGGCGACGAGGCGTTGCCATGAGCGCCGCCAGCGGCCTGAGCTTCGCGCCGGCTGCTGCGCTGTTCGAGGGTCCCGGCGTCAACCCAGACTTCACGTCGCACGCTGTTTGTTCCGTCACCTGATGGATCCCGGTTTCTCTTCAACGCGCGTGTCGAGGATCCAACGCCCGTCGGCCTGACCGTCATCGTCAACTGGCCCGCTCTCGTCAAACCCTGATCGGCCGCGCCGATCAGGCAGGCCTGGCCATCGAGAGCGCCTGCTCTCGCGACAAATCCATGCCGTGCGTGGTCTTGGCGTGCTCCTGCGCCTTTTTCACCACCTCGTCGTCGCTCTGTCCTTCGATGACCGATCCGCACGGGCACTGAATCACCTTCTTCATGACTACCTCCCCTGGCCGCGTATGATACCGATGCGAACTGCGGCAAAGTTGGAGGATTGTTGGCGCCCGACGCGCGAATCTATTTGTGCGGTCGCGTCACCGTCGAGCGGAACGGACGGGTGTTGACCGACGCGGCGTTGGGCGGCCGCCAGGCGCGATTGCTGTTCGCGTTTCTGGGCACGCGGCGGACACAGCCCGTGTCGAAGGCCCAGCTGATCGACGCCATCTGGGGAACGCGAACGCCGCCGTCGGTAGAGACGGCGATCAACGCGCTCGTCAGCAAGCTGCGTGCGGCGCTTCGAAAACTCGGCGTGTCGCGGCCGCATGGCGTTGCGAGCGACGCCGGCACCTACCAGTTCGTCGTGCCGTCGGCATGGATCGACATCGAAGACGCACGCTCGTCCATCGATCGTGCCGAGGGCGCGCTGCGGGGCGACGCGCTGGCCAACGCGTGGACGTCGGCCAATGTCGCCGCGGCGATCACGCGTCAGCCGTTCCTGCCGGATGAAGAGCACCCGTGGGTCCAGCAACAGCGCGCACAGCTGCAGCGGGTGTGGCGCCGGGCGCTGCTCGTGCTGTCCGCAGTCAGCGTTCGAAACGGCGAGCACGAGCTCGGCATCCAGCACGCCGCCGACGCGCTGTCCGCGGAGCCGTTCGACGAAATGGCGTGTCAGGCGCTGATGCGCGCGCACGCGGTGGCCGGCAATCGCGCGGAGGCGCTGCGGGTCTATGCCAACTGCCGGAGACTCTTTCGAGACGAGCTCGGCGCAGAGCCGTCAGAACAGACCGCGGCGGTCTTCGTGAGCATTCTCCGCACCGAGTAAGGCTCCGCGCTGCTAGCGGACGACGAGCCCAGAGCCTCTTCAGAAGGAATGATGCCGCGATGGCTTCCTTACTGAGACGCAGGAACCGCGCGGCGTTGGTGTAGAGGGTGTCGCGCTTCTGCTGTTTCGCCAGGAAGGGGGCCTCGTCGATTACGGCGATCGCGCGCTCGATCGACGCAGCCGTGCTCGTCCGGCGCGCGGCCCTCGGTTGGTATCAATGAACCGTTCCGGGTTGAACTTCGACCTGATCGACGTAGAATTGCGTGGCCTCCGAGGGCGCTGCGCGCGGCCCCCACGCGATTGACGGCGATCACAAAAACCATGTCTGCCACAGACCCGCGATAACGATGCCCACAGCGACCAATCGGCAACTCGCCGTGCGCCTGGCGGTGACCCGCGCAATCAGCCGCGCGCGGCATCTGGACGGTATCTACAACGCCGCGCTTGATGCGCTTGCTGAGTGCCTGGACGTTTCACGTGCGTCTGTTCTGCTGTTCGACCCTGACGGCGTCATGCGATTCAAAGCCTACCGGGGCTTGTCCGGTGACTATCGGGCCGCCGTGCAGGGGCATTCCCCGTGGACGCCCGATTCCTCAGAGGCGCTGCCGCTCTTGGTCCCGGACGTGACGCGCGAACCGTCGCTCCAACCGTATCTGCCGATCATCGCGCACGAACGTATCGCGGCGATGGGTTTCATTCCCCTGGTCAGTCTTGGGCGCGTGATCGGCAAGTTCATGCTCTATTACGATGCGCCGCACGCGTTCACCGACGAGGAAGTCGAACTCGCAGGTGTTATCGCCGCGGCGGTGGCGTTCGCGGTCGAGCGCGGCCGGGCCGAAGACGTGGCGCGTCGGAGCGAAGAGTCTCCGAGATTCCCGCGAGACGCCGCCGCGACGGGGACGTGGGAGGGGAGCCATGGTTCCCGAGCCGAACACCTGTCGGACAATGACGAACGTATTCAGGGCCTTCCGGCTGGAACGCTGCGCCAGATCAACCAGTGCATCGTCGAGTCCAGCCGCGACTGTCTGAAGACTCTCGATCTCGACGGACGCCTGACCTACATCAACCCTGAAGGACTCAGGCACCTGGCCGTTCACGATCCCGGCCTGGTGCTGGGGCGACCGCTGATCGACTTCCTGGAGGGAGCAGATCGAGAAGCGGCCGAGGAGGCTATCGCGCGAGCAAAGGCGGGCGCAATCGGCAGGTTTCAGGCGCTCATCAGAACACAGGCCGCCACCGCGAAGTGGTGGGACGTGGTCATCACGCCAATCAGGGACGCCAGCGGTAACGTCGAGCAGCTGCTGGCGGTCTCCCGCGACGTATCCGCGCCGTGGCAGGAAGAAGCGTTCAGGGCCGGGCAGCACCAGGTGCTCGAGATGATCGCAACCGGCGCGCCGCTCACTGAGGTCCTGACCCTCATCGTTCACCTCATCGAAGATCAGTGCGACGGTCTGTTGTGCTCGATCCTGCGGCTCGACGCCGACGGCGTTCACCTGCGCCACGGTGCAGCTCCGAGCCTTCCCGCCGCGTACACGAGTGCGATAAACGGCGCGTCAATCGGTCCGCGAGCGGGCTGCTGTGGCACCGCGATGTACCTGAGTCGCCCGGTTATCACGAACGACATCGTTACCGATCCGCTGTGGGAAGACTATCGCGATCTTGCCGTCGCCCATGGTCTCCGCGCGTGCTGGTCGACACCGATCCTGTCCCCGCAAAAGAAGGTCCTCGGATCGTTCGCGATGTATTACGGCGCGCCGCGAGCACCGAGCCGTGAGGAGCTTCGGCTGATCGAGACGGCGGCGGACATCGCCGGGATTGCGATCGAGCATCAGCGGTCTCAGGAAGCGCTGCGCCAGAGTGAAGAGCGAAATCGCGCCATCCTTCGGGCCATTCCAGACTGGATGTTCATTCTCAGCACCGACGGCGTGTTCCTCGATTATCACGTCAAGAACCCGAAAGAGCTCTTGGTGCCACCAGAGCTCTTTCTCGGGAAGTCGATGCACGAGGTCCTGCCACCGTCCCTCGCCGAGGCGCATCGGCGCGCATTCGAGCGGGCGCTCGTCACCAATGAGCCCGAGAGGCTCGAGTACAGCATCGACTCGCAGCACGAGCGGCATTTCTACGAAGCGTGCGTCGTTCGTTGCGACAGCGACAAGATGCTCAGCATCGTCAGAGACATCACCGACCGCAAACGGGCCGAGCTCGATTCCGCGGCGCAACGCCAGGAGCTGGCGCATCTGAATCGGGTGTTGATCCTGGGCGAGCTGTCCGGTGCCCTCGCGCACGAGCTGAGCCAGCCGCTCGCGTCAATCCTCAGCAACGCGCAGGCCGCCCGGCGGTTCCTGGAACACACCCCCGTGGACCTGCCAGAGGTGCGCGCGACCCTCGACGACGTCATCCGGAACGACCAGCGTGCCGGCGCCGTCATCGATCGGCTGCGCGCCCTGCTGAAGAAGGGGGACAACCTTTTCCAGCCCCTCAACCTGAACGACGTGACCCGGGAAGTGCTCGATCTCACCCACAGCGACCTCCTCGCGCGCCGGATGTCGGTCACGACCCTGCTGGCATCGGATATTCCTTCCGTGCTTGGCGATCGCGTGCAACTGCAGCAGGTCATCCTCAATCTCGTGCTCAATGCCTGCGACGCGATGACCGAGACCGATCCGGTCGAGCGTCGGCTCACGCTGACGACCGCGGCGGACAACGGGTTCGTGCAGCTATCGGTTTCCGACCGTGGCGTCGGCATATCCGATGACCAGCTCGGCGCGGTCTTCGAGCCGTTCGTCACCTTTCGGGAGCAGGGACTCGGCCTGGGACTGGCCATCAGCCGGTCGATCGTTCTCGCTCACCGGGGACGGATCCTCGCCGAGAACAACGCCGATCGCGGGGCGACATTCCGCTGCTTCCTTCCCGTGGCTCAAGCTGGAGCCTGTTCAGGTCCGTGAGCACATGGAATCGACCAGTCATGCGCGTCCAGCTGGTAGTTTTCGACCTCGACGGCACGCTCATCGACTCGCGGCGCGACCTTGCCGATGCCACCAATGCGCTCGTCGATGAACTCGGCGGCCAGGCCCTCAGCGTTGACGCAGTGACGGCCATGGTCGGAGAGGGCGCAGCCGTGCTCGTCCGGCGCGCTCTCACAGCCGCGGGCCTCGATCCCCAGACCCCTGGCGCCCTCGAACGGTTTCTTGCCCACTACGACGAGCGGCTCACCGTTCATACCCGACCCTATGACGGTCTCGCCGGCGCGCTGTCGGCGCTGCGATCCGAGGGGCGCGTGCTCGCGGTCCTGACGAACAAGCCTGGACGTCCCACACGCGAGATTCTCGAGCGCCTCGAGCTGGCCCCGTTCTTCTCGCAGGTGATCGGGGGCGACACCGCGGCGGGCCGGAAGCCGGATCCTGCAGGACTGTTGAGCCTCACAGAGCGTGCCCAGGTGGCGCCGTCGGCCACGGTGATGGTCGGCGATTCACCCATCGACGCCGAGACCGCCAGGAGGGCGGGCGCGGTGCTGTGCGTCGCCCGCTACGGGTTCGGCGCCCCGGCGGGCAGTCTGGTGCCGCTGCCCGGCGAGCTGGCCATCGACCATCCGTCCGAGCTTCCGGAGGCGATCAGATCGTTCCGGCGAGATACCGGCGGCGCTCGGCTTCCGGAAACGTCTCAGTCGCGTACCTGAGCATCGTCCGCGCTGTCGCAGCCGCGCGGCGAGGTCAGCGCTCATACGACTCACGCCGCCCCGACGCAGACACCTTGATCAGATACTTCTGCGGGTCGGCCCAGAACAGGTGCCGGAGCTCCTGGAGCGTCGAGGCGCCGCCGTAGCTGATCGAGGAGCACAGGTGCTTCATCATGTCGCGAAGGATGGTGCGTGCCGAGCCGCGCGCGGGCACGCTGATCTCCATGCCCTCGGCGCCGATCGCCTCGAGCTCGCGGGTGTCCGCTTCCTCGACGTCGAGACGATCGCGGATCGCCTCGATCGAGGCCATGCCGCGCAGGACCTTGAATGGCACCTTGACGGTCTTCTGCGACTCGGGAAGGACCACCGCCTTGTGGACGACCTCGCCAGGAGCTTCTTCGGTTCCGGCAAAGACGCTGCCGAGCATCGCGCAGTCGCCGCCGAGCAGCAGCGCTTCGGCGAGCGCGCCGTGCCGCTTGATGCCGCCGTCGGCGATGAGCGGCACGCCCGATCCGGCGACCGCGAGCCGGCACTCGACCAGCGCCTGCACCTGTGGCACGCCGAAGCTCGTCGTGATCCGGGTCGTGCAGCCGCCGCCCGGCCCGATCCCGACCTTGACGCCGTCGGCGCCGCGATCGATCAGAAAGCGCGTGCCTTCGGCGGTCGCGACGTTCCCGGCAATCAGCTGCACGTCGGGGAACCGGCGGCGGAACTCGGCCATCGCGCGGTCCATCACGACCGAGTGTCCGTGGGCGATGTCGATCACGAGGAGGTCGACGCCGGCTCGCACCAGCTCGGCGGCGCGCTCGAGATAGTCCCCGGTGGCGCCGATGGCCGCGCCGACCATCAGGCGGCCCTGGCCGTCGCGGGTCGCGAACGGCCGCCGCCGCTGTCGGATGAGATCTTTCGCGGTGACCAGCCCTTTCAGCACGCCGCCCGCATCCACGAGCGGCAGCTTCTTGACCTTCCGCTCGACCATGACCCGTTGCGCTTCTTCGGGCGAGATTTCGCCGCGATGCACGACGAGCCGTTCGATTGGCGTCATGCGGTCCGCGACCGTTTCACGATGCACGTCGACGAAGCGCAGATCGCGCTCGGTCAGCAGTCCGAGCAGCCGGCGCTGGCCGTCGACGACCACGAGCGTGCCGACCCGGGAGCGGGTCATCAGGTTGCGCGCCTCGGACAGCGGCGCGCCAGGGCCGATGCTGTAGGGATCGCCGATCACGCCGTGCTGCGTGCGTTTGACTTTCTCGACTTCCCGGACCTGCGGCTCGATCTCGCCCGGCCGGTATCCGCGATCGATGATGCCGATGCCTCCTTCCTCCGCCTGCACGACCGCCATCGGCGCCCGGGTGACGGTATCCATGTTCGCCGAGACGATCGGCCGCCGAAGCATGATGCCCCGGGTCAGCTGGCACGACAGATCGATCACATCGGGATCACGGCGCGGCAGCACGCTGTACTGCGGCGCCAGGATGAAATCGTCGAAGGTGCAGCCGCGCACCAGTTCGAGCACCATCGCGCCGCGGTCGCCGTCGATCGGAGGAAACACAGCCATGTCGCTATGTTAGTGCGATTGGCACCGCGGCCGGCCGGGACGCGAAGCACGATCGCCAGGAAAGCGGACACAATAGCGGCATGCGGCTCGCGGACATCGAAGCGCGACTGCGCGAACGGCTGGGCGGGACACTGCCTGGCGCGGACGCGCATCTTCGTTTCGTGCCGGTTCCCACGGTGCGTGGCTGGCGCGCGGGTGAATTCCCCGTCGGCGCCCGCGACGCGGCGGCGCTGGTATGCCTCTACCCTGCCGATTCCGGCGTCGCGATCCCGCTGACCGTGCGCGCCTCGACGCTGGCACGCCACGCCGGTCAGATCAGCCTCCCCGGCGGCGCGACCGACCCGGGCGAGACACCGGCACAGGCGGCGCTCCGTGAGGCGTCGGAGGAAATCGGTATCGATCCTGCATCGGTCCGCGTGCTCGGCGAGCTCACGCCGATCCATGTGCTCGTGAGCGGTTTCACACTGCATCCGGTGGTCGGCGTCACCGATGTCCGCCCCATGTTCACCCCGGCACCAGGCGAGGTCGACGAGATCGTCGAGGTCCAGCTCGAACACCTGCAGGATGCGTCACGAATCAGAACCGGGACACGCCAGCGTGAGGGCATCGAGGTGCAATATTCCTATCTCGATCTCGATGGGCATCACGTGTGGGGGGCGACGGCGATGGTTCTCGGGGAGTTCCTTCAATTGCTGCTCTGACGATTTCCGAGCGTCAACTTGGGAGTTGAGCATCGAATAGCGATTGCAGCCATTTGCCGTTCAGGCCGGCTCATGGGACGCTGACCCCATGGGCCTCCTCCCCGTCGTCGGTCAATTCCCCACCATTTTCGCCGCGCTGATTCTGGCTACCGACCGGAAGATCGTCCGGCGGCTGCGTGCCGCGGGCGCCATGAACGCCGCGCACGCCATCGAGTTCGATCCGCCCGGTCCTATCGGCCGCGCACGCCTGCGGCGGATGCTGACGGTCGGCGCGGTTCGAGAGACCGATGCGAACCGGTACTACCTCGACGAGAACACCTTTCGGGCCTGGCGCGTGGTGAGGAGGAAACGAGCCCTGGCTGTCGTGGCCATCATGGCCGTGCTGATTGCGATGCTCATGGCGGGAGGAGTTGTGAAGGTTCGATAGGCATGTCGGTCAACTACCGCAGCACCTGCGCTCCCGGGATCCGAGTGGCCCGCCATGCCGGCAACGCCGCGGCTGACAGCGCCACGGTGACGAGCAGAGCGACGACACCGGCGTAGGTCACAGGGTCGCCGGCGCCGATCCCGTAAAGAAGGCCGCTCAGAACCCGCGACAGCGCGGTCGATCCGGCGAGGCCGGCCGCAACGCCGAATGCCGCCAGCCAGACCGCCTTGCCGATGACCAGGTTCAGCACGCTCCGCCTCGAGGCGCCGAGCGCGGTGCGGATCGCGATCTCGCGAGTGCGCTGGGCGACCGAATACGCCATAACGCCGTAGACCCCTACCGTGCTGAGCAGGAGCGCCAGCCCGCCGAAGCCGGCGACCAGCGTCGACATGAACTTCGGCCGTGCCAGGGCGGTCGCGAGGTGCTGCTCCATCGTGTTGATGCCGGACATCGGTTGCGAGGGATCGATCTTCAGGATCGCGGCGCGGATCGCCGGCACCATGGCTTCCGGCGCACCGCTGGTGCGGACGACGAACGCCATGAAGGAGAACGACAGCTGGGAGTGCGGGCGATAAAACTCGGGGCGGGGTGGAGTTGCAGGCCCGAGGTGCCGGACATCGCTGACCAGTCCGACGACGGTCATCCAGTCGCCGGCCCCGCCGTCCACGCGCATCCGCCGGCCAATTGGATCCTGACCAGGCCAGTGCTGGCGTGCGAACGTCTCGTTGACCATCACGACCGCCGGCGCGCTGGCCGTGTCACCCTGCGAGAAGTCGCGGCCGGACAGCAGACGAACGCCAAGCGCACGGAAGTATCCAGGCGTGACCGACTGGAATCCTGCGCGCGGTTCCTGACCCGGACGCGCCTCCGGCGTTCCCTCGATGCGGACCGGCGCGGCGAAGGCATCGCCGCCGATTGGAAGCGTCACCGCCGCGCCCGCATCGGCTACTCCGGGCAGTGCGGAGATCCGCTGCAGCACTTCGTCATAGAACGCCCGCTGCAGCGGCTGCTGCTGTGCGCGCGCGCCCGACAGAAAGATGTCGAATGTCAGCAGGTTCGCCGTCCGGATGCCGGTGTCGACGCGCGAGAGCGAGCTGAAGCTCCGGAGCAGCAACCCGGCTCCAATCAGCAGCACCAGGGCCGCGGCGATTTCGATCGCGACGAGCGCGTCCCTGCTGCGGCCGGCGCGGCGTCCTTCCGACGTGCGGCCGCTGGTTTCTCCGAGCCCCGCGTTGACGCTTCCGACACTCGCGTGCAGCGCCGGCAACAGCCCGCACAACAGGCCGGTCACGATCGTGAGCGCGACAGTGAAGAGCAGGACGCGACCGTCGAGCGTCACCTGGTCGATCCCTGGAAGGCTGCCAGGACTCAGGCGGATCAGCCACAGCAGCGACCACTGCGCCACCACGGTCCCGACCAGGGCACTCACGAACGCCAGGACCATCGACTCGGTGAGGAGCTGACGCACCATACGGCTGCGCGTCGCGCCGAGCGCCACGCGGACCGCGAGCTCCCGGCGCCGGGCGGTGCCGCGGCCGAGAAGCAGGCTGGCGATGTTCGCGCAGGCAATCGCCAGCACGAACGCTACGGCGCCGAGCAGCACCGCCATCGGCTGGCGCAGGTTGCCGAAGAACTGCTCATCCAACCCCATGAACGTCGCACCGCGACCCCCATCGTCGGCTGGATACTGCTGCGCGAGGCGATTCGCGATCGCCTGCGCCTCGAGACGCGCCTGTTCGATCGTCACGCCATCTTTCAGGCGGGCGACGGCGCGCAAGTACCCGATTCTCCGGTTCGTCGCGAGGTTGGCCTGGTCGACCGGCGTGCGGGGAATATCGCCAGGGGCGCCGGGAATCCAGAGCTCGGGTCCGGTACCGTGGCCAGGATTCCCCGTGACCATCGGCCAGTCGAACTCCGGCGGCATGACCGCCACGACGGTGCGCGCGGTGCCGTTCAGCACGATTTGCCGTCCGACTATCGAGCGGTCGCCGGCAAACCGGCGCGTCCAGAGCCCGTAACTCAACACGACGTCGCGATCGTCCGCGCGTCCGGTATGAAAGGGGTCGCCGAGGAGAGCCGACGTGCCGAGCACATCAAAGAAAGATGACGAGACGCTGGAGCCCCGCAATCGCTCGGGATCGCCACTGCCTGTGAGGTTGAGTGGAATCTGACTGATGCCGGCAACGCCCGAGACCGTTGTGAGCTGCTCGCGGAAGTCGACCAGACGGCCGGGAGTCAGCGCCTCCCGTGGGAACGCCTGGCTGCTCGACCACAGAAACACCAACCGATCGGAATCCCGATACGGCTGGGGCCGGAGCATCACACCGCTGATGACGCTGAAAATGGCGGTGTTCGCGCCGATCCCCAGCGCCAGCGTGACGACGGCAGTGACGGCGAACCAGCCACTTTTCCTCAATGTTCGGATCGCGTAGGCGACGTCCTGTTTCAGGTCCGACATGACAACTCCCAACTCCCAACTCCCAAGGAGAGACGGTCCGAACGATCGGGTAAAAGACGAATCAACCAGCTGGTTGGTTAGCTTTCCACCCCAACCGTCGGGCCACTCGCCTTGGAAGTTGGAGGTTGGGAGTTGGGAGTTAAAGAGCGAAGCTCCTTGGGATGCCTGGTCCTGGCCGTGTGCCGCTTGCCCGTGCGCTGTCGAAGCTCGGACGATCGTCTCGGTCCGAAGCCATCACCCTGGTGCTGGCCGGACGCGTCTCGGTGAACGGACGGGTCGTCCGCGATCCGGACCGCCCGGTCTCACCCGAACGCGATCGCCTGACGGTGGACCACCAGGACGTCCACCGCGCGAAATGGCGCCTGATCCTGCTGAACAAGACCCGCGGTACCGTGACGACGCGCCGCGATCCGGAGGGCCGCCCTACGGTCTTCGACCTGCTCGGTGAGACTGGACGCGGACTGATAGCCGTGGGCCGACTCGACCGTGCGACCTCCGGCCTGCTGCTCCTCACCACCGACACCCGGCTCGCGAACTGGCTCACCGATCCCGCCACCTCCATCGTCCGGCGGTACGTCGCGACGGTCCGGGGAGAGCTGACCGACGCGGCGGCAACCCGGATGATGGCCGGCATCGATGGACTGCAAGCGCATCAGGTCCACGTCCGCAAGCGATCGGCGCGGGAGACCCATCTCCTCATCGAGCTGGTCGAGGGCAAGAACCGCGAGATCAGGCGCCTCTGCTCGGCGGTCGGCCACGAGGTCACGGCGCTGCGCCGCGTCGCCTTCGGGAACCTCGAGATCGGGGATGCTCGCGCCGGGGGCCTGGCGGGAGGTGACCCGTGCAGCGAAGTGCGGCGCGCCTTTCGGCCCGCGCCGCTGTAGGGCCGGATAGTCAGTTTAGACCCGGCCGTCCTTGAACCCGGCCCCGGGTTGATAGAATCATCCGATGAATCAGCGCGTGGTCGAAGCCATCAACCGTCAGATCAACTCGGAACTGAGCGCGTCGGTACTCCTATCTCGCCATGTCCGCCTGGTGCGAGCGCCAGAAGTTCGTCGGCGCCGCGCGCTGGCTCCGGCTGCAGAGCCAGGAAGAGCACATGCACGCGATGAAGCTGCTGGACTTCCTGCTGGCGCGCGATTGCGAGGTGAAGTTCCTGGCGATCCAGGCGCCCCAGTCACCGTATGCATCCATGCTCGACGTCTTCGAGCGGGCGCTCGAACAGGAACAGGAAGTGAGCCACCAGATCGACGCGCTCTACGAGACCGCGTTCAACGAGAAGGCGTTCGCCGCGGTGGCCGAGCTGCAGTGGTTCCTGACCGAACAGGTCGAGGAAGAGAAGACCGGCCGCGAGATCGTCGCCAAGCTGAAGATGATCGGCACCGATGCCGCCTCGCTCATCGACATGGACCGCGAGCTCGGAGCGCGGACGGCCGAGCCGGCAGCCGCCGGCGACGACGTAGGTTGCTCGAGCTTCCAGCCATCAGACTCATGAACCGATCCTTCTTCCTGTCCGCCGTCCTTGTCGCATCGTTCGCGTGCTCGAAGTCCGAGCCACCGCCGCCCGCGGCCGCGACGCCGCCCTGCCGCGCCGGTCGCCATCACGAAGATGCCGAAGTTCGACGCCGCGCCGCTGCTCGATCGCATCAAGGTGCTGTCGTCGGACGAATTCGAAGGGCGCCGCCCCGGCACGAAGGGCGAGGACCTGACGGTCAAGTACCTGGAAGACGCCTTCCGCTCGCTCGGGCTCAAGCCGGGGAACACGGACGGCAGCTACATCCAGAAGGTGCCGATGGTCGGCATCACGGCGACCAACACCACGCCGCTGACCATCTCGAAAGGGCGCGACCAAACACACGTTCAAGTGGAAAGACGACGTGGTGGCGTGGACGAAGCACGTGGCGGATGGCGCGTCCATCGACGATTCGGACATCGTCTTCGCCGGCTACGGCGTGACCGCGCCCGAGTTCAACTGGGACGATTTCAAGGGCGTTGACGTCAAGGGCAAGACCATCATGGTGCTCGTCAACGATCCGCAGGTGCCCGACCCCGCCGATCCGTCGAAGCTCGATCCCAAGACGTTCAACGGCAAGGCGATGACCTACTACGGCCGCTGGACCTACAAGTTCGAGGAAGGCGCGCGCCGCGGCGCTGCCGGGGTGCTGATCGTTCACGAGACCGGTCCGGCCGGGATATCCGTTCCAGGTCGTCCAGGGCAACCTGGACGAGAAGTTCGATCTCGTCACCCCCGACAAGAACATGGGCCGCGCGGCGATCGAAGGCTGGGTGACGCTGGACACGGCGAAGACCATCCTGAAGATGGCCGGGCAGGACTTCGACGCGCTCAAGAAGCAGTCGCTGACTCGCGAGTTCAAGCCGGTGCCGCTGAACCTGAAGGCCTCGATCGCGCTGAAGAACACGATGCGGACGATCGACTCGAAGAACGTCCTCGGCAAGGTCGAAGGCAGCGATCCGCGGTTGCGGGACGAGTACGTGATCTACTCGGCCCACTGGGATCACCTCGGGATCCGCGCGCCGGTCAAGGGCGACCGCATCTACAACGGCGCGCTCGACAACGCCTCGGGCGTGGCCCAGCTGCTCGAAGTGGCGCGCGCCTTCACCACGGTCGAACCGAAGCCGAAGCGCTCCATCCTGTTCCTGATGGTAACCGCCGAGGAACAGGGCCTGCTCGGATCGCAGTACTACTCGGTGACGCCGGTCTATCCGCTGGCGAAGACGGTGGCGAACATCAACGTCGACGGCATCAACCAGTGGGGACGCACGAAGGACATCACCGTGATTGGCATGGGCGCCTCGGATCTGGACGACTATCTGCGCGAGGCCGCCAAGGCACAGGGCCGTGAGCTGCGCCCCGACCCGGAATCAGAGAAGGGCTTCTACTACCGGTCCGACCACTTCAACTTCGCCAAGCAGGGGGTGCCGGCGCTGTATACGGACAGCGGCGTGGAGTTCATCGGCAAGCCCGCGGAATACAGCCAGACGAAGCGCGACGAATACACGAACGTCGACTATCACCAGCCGTCGGATCAGATCAAACCGGATTGGGATTTGAGCGGCGCGGTGGAAGACGCGCAGCTGATTTTCACGGTGGGCTATCGGGTGGCCACCGCCGACAAGATGCCGGAATGGAAGCCGGGGAATGAGTTCCGGGCGACGAGGGAGAAGATGCTGAAGCGGTAGTGGTTGACTTTCGTCAAATCCCAAGTTCCAAGCTCCAAATCCCAATCACCGCCAATTCCCAATCCCCAAATCAGGAGTCGCATGGGGATTGGGATTTGGGAGTGGTTGGGATTTGGAGACTTGGAGCTTGGGATTTGACGAACGCTCAACGTTCCTTGGGGTCCTCGAGATACGTGTACCCCTGCAGCCCGTCTTCGTAGAACTGCAGCAGGCGCCCTGACTCCTCGTAGCTGATCTTGCTCTGCCGCACCGCGAGCTCGACGTCGTGGCGCAGCTTGCGCACGAGCGTTTCGGCGTCGAACTCGACGTAGTCCAGCACTTCCTTGACCGTGTCCCCCTTGATCACGGCGTCGAGCACGACGCTGCCGCGATCGTCGAGGCTCACGTGCACGGCGTGGGTGTCGCCGAACAGGTTGTGGAGGTCGCCCAGGATCTCCTGATAGGCCCCGACCAGGAACACGCCGAGGTAGTAGGGCTCGCCGTTCACGGTGTGGAGCGGCAGCGTGCGCTTCACGTCGCGCCGGTCGATGAACTGATCGATCTTGCCGTCGGAATCGCAGGTGATGTCGCCGAGCACCGCGTGCTGGGTCGGCTTGGCGTTGAGCCGGTGGATCGGCATGACCGGGAACAGCTGCTTGATCGCCCAGCTGTCCGGGCACGACTGGAACAACGAGAAATTGCAGAAGTAGGTGTCTGCCATCACGTCGTCCAGGCCCTGCAGATCCTCGGGCACGTCGTCCATCTGCGAAACCAGCCGTTTCAGCTTGACCAGGATCGCCCAGTACAGGTTCTCGGCCTGGCAGCGCTGCTCGAGCGGCAGGTAGCCGCCGCTGAACAGGCTGAGGGCCATGTCGAGCGCCTGCTGGGCGTCGTGGAAGCCCTCGAGCGCGTTCCGGTTCGAAAGATTCTGGTAGGTCTCGAGCAGATCGATCACCGGCTGCTCGGCCTCGTCTTTCGAAATCGAATCGGGAATCTTCTCCTCGCCGAACGCCGAGACGCCGAGCACGTTGAAGACGAGCACGCTGTGGTAGGCGACGATGGCGCGGCCGCTCTCGGAGACGATGGTCGGGTGCTTCACGCCGGCGTCGTCGCACACCGTCTGGATGTGATAGACGACGTCGTTGGCGTATTCCTCGAGCGTGTAGTTGACGCTCGACTCGAAGTTGGTCTGCGAGCCGTCGTAGTCGACCCCGAGGCCGCCGCCGACGTCCAGGTATTCGAGTCCGGCTCCCGCCTTCACCAGCTCGACATAGACCCGGGCCGCTTCGTTGAGCGCCCCCTTCACGATCCGGATGTTCGGGATCTGGCTGCCGAGGTGGAAGTGGAGGAGCTTGAAGCAGTCCTCCATGCCCAGCGCGCGGAGCTCGTTCAGACCGCGGAGCACTTCGGCGACGGTCAGGCCGAACTTCGAGCGGTACCCGCCGGAACCCTGCCAGCGCCCGCCGCCTCTGGCGGCCAGCTTCACCCGCATCCCGATCTGCGGCCGGACCCCGACTTTCTCGGCGTACTTCAGGATCAACCCGAGCTCGGTGTATTTCTCGACCACCGGGATGACGTTGCGCCCGATCTTCTGGGCGAGCATCGCCATCTCGATGAACTCGGCGTCCTTGAAGCCATTGCAGATGATCGGCGTGTCGTTATAGGCCTGGGCGGCTACCGCGAGCAGTTCGGGCTTGGAGCCGGCCTCGAGGCCGAAGCCGTATTCCCGCCCGAAGGCGAGCACTTCCTCGACGACCTGGCGCTGCTGGTTCACCTTGATCGGGTAGACGCAGACGTAGCGGCCCTGGTACTGGTGCTGGGTGATCGCCGACTTGAAGGCGTTGTGGATGTCGGCGACGCGGTGACGCAGGATGTCGCGGAACCGGATCAGCACCGGGAGGTGAATCCCCCGGAGCATCAGGTGATCGACGAGCTCTTTCAGGTCGATCGAGCGGGCCGGGTCCTTGGTGGGATGGACGAGGACATGTCCGGCGGCGGACACCGAGAAGTAGTTCTTCCCCCACCGGTCCACCTCGTAGAGCTCGGCCGCGTCAGTGGAGGTAAACACATCCCCGGTCTGCCAGTTGCGATGACCGCGCGTCGCGGAAGAACTCACGCGATCATGATACACACGTTTGCACGGATCACAGCTGCCGGCCCGTATTGAGTCGATGCGGACGCCGGCGGAATGCCTCGATCGTCCGGACGCGGGACGCGATCGTCCGGTCGCGGTCAGCGTTCGGAACGAAACAGGCCGCGCCCTCATCCATCCGAAGCTCCCCCGCGAATAATCGCGACCTGCCGGCGGTGGTCCTCTCGAGGGACGAACCGCAGCTGGCTGTGACGAGTCGTCCTGTGCAGTTGATGAGCGTTCTGCGCGGCCATCGGCCCACGGCTCCGCATCGAATGCCCGGCCGCTTTGGCCGGGACAATGCAGCAAAAACCCGCAAAAGAACTAGCCCGAAATGCGGGTTCCTACGTCTAACGAAAAAATGTCGCCGTCCCTGAAGGGCGGAGCTGTGAGATGAAGCCTCCTCCCGACCGCCTCCTCGACATCCGCGGCACCGGCACCGATCTGCCGCCGCGGCTCCGTCCGAAATACGGCGTCGGGTGGACCCACGTGTTCGTGGTCGCGACCGCGCTCGGTCTTCTGTCCACGACGCTCGCCTGGCAGTTCACGCGGTTCGTCGGCAAGTGGCCGGCGAGCCTCGGAACCCTCGTGATCCTCAACTTCGCCTGGTGGTACCTCTGGGCGCTGATGGCGCCGTCGGTCGTCTGGCTCGCCCAGCACATTCCAGTTCGCCCGCGGGACGCTGGCCCGCGCGGTCGTGGTCCACGTTCCCGCGGTCATCGTGTTCTCGTTCACCCACATCGCCGGCATGGAAGCCGTCCACTGGTGGCTGGCCCGCTCGGAAGGGCGCGACTACGCATGGTGGACCCAGGTCCAGCGCTCGGCGTTCCTCTATCTCGACTGGGAGATGATGACCTACTGGGCGATCGTGGGCCTGAGCCACGCGCTCCTCTATTACCGCGAGTCCCGGGCGCGCGAGCTGCGCGCCGCGCAGCTCGAGACGCGGCTCGTCGCGGCGCAGCTGACCACGCTCCAGCAGCAGCTCCACCCGCACTTCCTCTTCAACACGCTGCACGCGATCTCGTCGCTGATGCACAAGGACGTGAATGCCGCCGACAAGGTCCTGATCCAGCTGAGCGATCTGCTCCGGATCACGCTCGAACACTCTGGGCGGCAGGACATCACCCTCGACGCCGAGCTCGGGGCCCTGTCGAAATACCTCGCCATCGAGCAGACCCGGTTCGCCGATCGCCTCGTCGTTCGCTTCGAAATCCAGCCCGAAACGCTGGACTGCCTCGTGCCCAGCCTGCTGCTGCAGCCGCTGGTCGAGAACGCCATCAAGTACGGCGTCGCCCGGAAGTCGGGGCCCGGGCACGTCGACATCCGGGCGCGCCGCGAGGGCGACAAGCTCGTGCTCGAAATCCGTGACGACGGTGCCGGCCTCACCGAGGATGCCCTGACGGCGCTGCAGAAAGGCATCGGCGTCTCCACGACGCGGGCGCGCCTGCAGCACCTGTTCGGCGCCGACTACCGCTTCGAATTCCACCGGCTGCCCCAGGGGCTGGCGGTGGTCGTGGCCCTGCCGTGGCGGCAGGCCAGCGGCGCGGCGCAAGTGGCCGACGGAGCAGCCGATTCGTCGGACAACCTTACTGGTGTGCTGAATGGTCAGAGCCCGGCGGCCGCGTGGCCGCCGCTTCCAACGTCCTGAGGGTCCAGTCATGAAAAAGATCAAGGTGCTGGTTGCAGACGACGAGCCGCTCGCCCGGGAACGGCTCTCTGGTCTCCTGTCGCAGGAACCCGACATCGAGATGGTCGGCCAGGCGCGGGATGGTGAAGAGGCCGTGACGGCAATCCACGACGATTCGCCGGACCTGGTCTTTCTCGACGTTCAGATGCCGCAGATGAACGGCTTCGACGTCATCGAAGCGGTGGGCTCCGACAAGATGCCGCTGGTAATCTTCGTCACCGCCTACGATCAACACGCGCTGAAGGCCTTCCAGGTCCGCGCGCTCGACTACCTGCTCAAGCCGTTCGATCGCGAGCGGTTCAAGGATGCGCTCGGCCGCGCCCGAAAACAGCTCGAACGCGACGAGAACGGCGATCTCGGAAAGCGTCTGCTGGCGCTGGTCAAGGATCTGCGCCGCGATCAGCCGAAATCCGACCGTCTGGTCGTGAAGTCGGGCGGCCGCCTGTTCTTCCTGCGTACGGATGAGATCGACTGGGTTGAAGCGGCCGGCAACTACGTCCGGCTGCACGTCGGCCCTGGCTCGCACCTGCTCCGCGAAACCATGAACGCCATCGAAGGCCGGCTCGATCCCGAGAAGTTCTTCCGCATCCATCGCTCCCGCATCGTCAACATGGAGCGGATCCAGGAGCTCCAGCCCTGGCTGAACGGCGAGTACGCCGTCCTGCTGCGCACGGGTACGCGCCTGACCCTCAGCCGGGGGTATCGGGAGAAGCTGCAGGACCGACTTGGACGGGCGATCTAGATCGGGGCTCGGGACTCGGGGCTCGGGTTTTCGCGTAATCAGCAGGAACCAGACCAATGTGGGGCTCGTTGCTTCTGATTACCACCACCTCCGAGCCCCGAGTCCCGAGCCCGACATTTTCGTGATCACTGTCCAGATAAGGTAATGCTCTGGTCGTAGGCGACTGGTCGGTACGGCCCGAACAGGCCGGAAATCGACGCGGCACCCCACTTGCCTATTAGCCGCCCGGATTTCCTGACAGATCGGCGGCTTTGAACTCCTGAACACGGGGGCGGGTGTGTCTGTGCTGACTGATGCCCAGAGTCGGACGGGCGCTGCAAGGGGGCGCCACGTGCTGTTCGTGAATGCCGATCCGGACTTGCGATCGGTGGTGACGAGGGTCCTCGAACGGGAACGATTCCGCGTCTGCGCGGTGCCTCACTCCGGCCATGCGCTTCTGCTCTGCCGGACCGAGCGCTTCGATGTGGCGATCGTGGAGCTTTCCGGGCCGGACATTTCGGGCCCCTCGCTGGTCGAGCAGCTCCGCCGCCATCAGCCGGCCCTGTCGTCCATCTATCTCGGCGGCCCGGACACGCCAGAAGGGGTCGACCACCTTCTCGTGTATCCGTTTACGACCGAAGACCTGCTCGGCGAGATCCAGGTGGCGCTTTCCGGCGTCGCGGCCTGAGCGCGGCGCGTCGAAGATAGATGAAACGAGGGCGCCGGAAACCGGCGCCCTCGTTTTTTGCCCGCAGTCCGAGCCCCCGAGCCCCCGAGCCCCCGAGCCCCCGAGCCCCCAAGAATACGTATCCCCTACTTCTTCGGCATGCTGAAGATTGAGTCGTCCACCGGAGAGTTGAACTCGACGCCGATGACCGACACCTCCGCCATCTTGTTTCCGTTCATGAACTGCCGGACCGTGTGCGGGAGCATGACGCCGCCGACCTGTTTGTAGTTCGACATCTCGGTGTCGAGGGTCTGTTTGCCCGGCCCCATCCCCGTCTCGATTTCGGCCGACGTCTTCACCTCGAGGCCCGACTCGGCGTCGAGGAAGTAGTGCTGCACCTGCCCGCCCTTCATGGTCAGTTTCAGGTGATACACGTCCTTGTCGCCGAGCTTCTCCTTGCCGACGAGCTCGATCACCGTACCTTTGCTCTTGTAGTTGATCAGCGCGCCGTCGAAGTCGGCGGCGTTCTTCATCAGGTCGGCGGCGCCGCCAGGCACCACCTGTGGAACGTCACTGCCCATCATGGGATTGATCACCCAGGCTGTGGTCCCGTCGAAGGCCTGTACGACCTTGCCATCCGGGAGCGAGATCTCCTGGCGGTTCAGGTTCGGCCGCTTGGCATAGACCGTCAACGGCATCTCCTGCCCCTGGGCCGCGATCTTCCCGGTCATCTTGACCGTCTTGACCGACTGCCACTTTTCGGCCCCACCCTTCGCCTGAAGATTCTTGGCGACGATCTCGTCCACGGTCTGGGCGTGCGCGGCCGCGGCGACGGCAAGCAGCGACAACGCGAACGTGAGACGGGACATGTGACGGTGCATAGCGCCTCCTGGCGACAGCCGAAACCGCAGGCTGGTTCAGCGTCGACGATCAATTGTACGGGTGATTGGAGAAACCGATGTGTTGCGTCGCGACCGCAACACCAGGGGAATTGTGGAGATCTGGCGACCCGGGGTCCCGAGACCCCGGGTCAACCCTCACACCCGACGCCGCACCATCATGCGATACAGGGCCAGCAATATGATGGCGCCCAGAATCGACATGACCCAGCCGGCGCCTTGGTTCTCACCGTAGAACCCGAGCGCCCTTCCGACAAAGCCGCCGATGAGCGCACCCGCGATGCCCAACAGTATCGTGACGATGAACCCGCCCGGATCCCGCCCGGGCATCAACAGCTTGGCGATTACTCCAACCACGAGGCCGAACAGTATCCACGACAGAATCCCCATCAGATCCTCCTGCTCGGAAAGCCCACCTTGCAATCGGGAAACCAACTCTTATTGATGAGCCCTACGTGTCTCGCGTCGGGGCTCGGGACTCGGCAATCGGAACGGATCAGACGGACCGCTGAACCAGAGATCCGAGCCCCCAGCCCCGAGCCCCGAGTCCCGACCGCCTACATCTTCAACAAAACACCCTCGTGCTGCAGCAGCCAGCGCTTGCGATCGAGACCGCCGCCGTAGCCGACCAGCGATCCGCCCGACCCGATGATTCGGTGGCAGGGAACGACGATGGCGATCGGGTTCGCTCCGTTGGCGGCACCCACCGCGCGGGTCGCGGTGCGCGCACCGATGGCGTTGGCGATGTCGCTGTACGACGCGGTGCGGCCGGCAGGCACCGATCGGAGCGCGTTCCAGACCCGCAGCTGAAACGGCGTTCCCATGGGATCGACGGTCAGCGCCTCGAGCGCGAGCAGGTCGCCGGCGAAATACGCGCGAAGCGCACTCACCGCACCAGCCGGATCCGGATGCTGCTTGACGATCCCGGCAACCCGCATCCGCCGCAGCGGCTCGAGCTCGTGCTCGAAGTCGGCGCGGTTATCGCCAAACTCAACCCCCATCAGGCGTCCGCTGCCGGCGAAGATGGTGAGCGGACCGAGCGGTGACTCGACAACGGTGTACTCGAGCAACCCAAGCAAGGCGGCGGGGGGAGTCGCTGTGCCCACGTGGGGAGCCTACTGCGGCCACATACCTTGACTATCTAGGCTTGCCTGCGTATGATGCCTAGACGGTCTCGGTAATACCGTCCGTCTCGAAACGAGGTCTATGCCCCCTCGCACCGATGCCAGCGGAATGCTCCACGGCACGCTCGACGCGCTGATCCTGAAGACCCTCACGTGGGGTGTCCGTCACGGCTACGGCATCGCCCGCTGGCTCGAAGAGGCCACCGACGACGCCGTTCCGATCGAAGAAGGGTCGCTCTATCCCGCGCTCTATCGCCTCGAACGGCGCGGCCTGATCGAAGCGGAGTGGGGCGTCTCGGAGCTCGGTCGCAAGGCCAAGTTCTATCGCATCACCCCGAAAGGACGACGCCAGCTCGCCGCCGACACCCAGGAATGGACCCGGTTCTCCGCCGCGGTGTCGAAGGTGCTCACACCATCAGGCGCATGACTTTCGGCCGCCGGCTGCGTTCGCGCGTCTGGCGCGGGACTGTCGATGACGAGGTCGACGCCGAGCTCGAGTTTCACGTCGAGATGCGCGCCCGCGAGCTCGAGGCCCAGGGGATCTCGCCGGCCGCTGCGCGCGAGGCCGCCGTCCGCCGGTTCGGCGACATCAATCGCGTCAACGCCACCTGCCGATCGATCGGCAAACAGAGGGATCGTGGTATGCGCCGCACCGAATATCTGACCGAGCTGACCCAGGACCTCACCTTCGCTGTCCGCCAGCTGCTCCATCATCCCGGCTTCACGATCGTCGCCCTCGTGACGCTCTCGCTGGGCATCGGCGCCACCGCCGCGATCTTCAGCGCCGTGCAGGCCGTCGTCCTGCGCCCGCTGCCGGTGCCCGAGCCGTCGCGCATTATTGCCGTCTACACGGCGTTTCCGCAGGGCCGGGGCAGTGTCTCGGCCGGCAACTACGTCGACGGCATCGAGCCGGTTTCGAGCTTTGCCGCGACCGCCGCGATCCGGTATTCGAGCTTCAACCTCGCTGATTCGGCGGAGGCCGAACGGATCATCGGGGCCCGGGTCACGGCCGGATTCTTCGAGGTGTTCGGCGTCGCCCCCGCGCTCGGGCGCGTGTTCACCCAAGACGAGGATCGTCCGGGCGGCCCCAACGTTGTCGTGCTGAGCCATCGGTTGTGGACGCGCCGGTTCGGCGGGAATCCAGCAGTGCTGGGATCGCAGGTGCGGCTCGGCGGACAGCAGCACGAAGTGATCGGCGTGATGCCGCAGGCGTTCGACTTCACCGCTCAGACCGAGGAGCTCTGGGTCCCGATGGCATTCACCGCGGAGCGCCGGGCGATGCACGACGAGCACCAGTACCAGATCTACGGCCGCCTCGCCGCCGGTGCGACGCCGGAGCGGGCGCTGGCCGAGCTTCACCGCAACGCGGAAGGCATCCGCGTCCGTTTCCCGAAAGAGGCCGCCGAGCTCGACTTCGCGGTGTCGACGGTCATGGACGAACTGGTTGGCGACTACCGGCGCCGGCTCTTCACGCTGCTCGGCGCCGTCGGTCTGGTGATGCTCATCGCCTGCGGCAACATCGCGAACCTGCTGCTCGCGAGAGCCACGGCGCGCTCCGGTGAGCTGGCGATCCGCGTGGCCCTTGGCGCGGGCCGCGCACGAATCATCCGGCAGCTTCTCACCGAGAGCCTGCTGCTCGCCACGCTCGCGGGCGCAGCCGGCGTCGCGCTTGCGTCGTGGGGCGTGAAAGCGCTCACGGCCGCCGCCCCTGCCGGAGTGCCCAGGCTCGAACAGGCCTCCATCAACCCGATGGTGCTGACCTTCACTGCGCTGATTGTCGTCGTCAGCGCGATCGTCTTCGGGCTCGCACCCGCCCTACGCGCATCCCGCACCGACGTGCAGGGTGTGCTGAAGGAAGGCGGCCGCGGGATGGGAGCCGGAGCGGGAAGAGATCGACTGCGCACCGCGGTGATCATCGGTGAGCTTGCGCTGGCGCTGGTTCTGTTGATTGGCGCCGGGCTGCTCATCCGCAGCGGGATGGCGCTGGAGCGGGTCAGCCCGGGATTCGATCCATCGCATGTTCTCGCCGCACGGATCTCGCTTCCCGCAACCGATTACAAAGAACCCGAACGCCTGCTCCAGGCCTTCGAACAGGTGGCCCTGGCGGCGGCCGCGGTCCCGGGCGTGCGCTCGGCCTCGCTGACCTCGCAGGTGCCGATGGGGCCAGGCGGCAACGGCAATGGCCTGATTCCCGAAGGCAAGCCGTTCGACCTTCGCAACAGCATCCAGAGCCGGCTGCGAATCGTGACCCCGGGATACTTCGACACCATCGGCATTCCCGTCCTTCGCGGACGCGCGCTCACGCCCGAGGACCGCCGGGGATCCCCGAAGGTGATGGTGGTCAGCGAGTCACTGGCGCGGGCGCTCTTCGGCGAGGCGGATCCGATTGGCCGGCGCGTCGCGTGCTGCGAGCCGGGCCCGGACGGCAAGAATCCCGACTTCAAAACCGTCGTGGGCGTCGCCGCCGACACCCGGTGGCGCGGTCCGGCCGAACCGCCATCCCCGGAGTTCTACCTGCCGGCCGCACAGATTCCGGCCGTGGCCTGGGAATGGATTCAGCGGACGCTGTACGTCACGGTGCGCACGACCGGCGATCCATCGACCGTCATCAACCCGCTTCGAAGCGCGCTCGCTCCGGTCGTGCCCGGTGTGCCGCTGTTCGATATCCGAACGATGGAGCAGCGGATCGGCGCCTCGCTGCAGACTGCGCGCTTCAACACGCTGCTGCTGACCATCCTCGGCGGCCTCGGAGTGGTGCTGTCGATCGTCGGCATCTACGGCGTGATTGCCTACTTCGCGACTCGCCGGACGCGGGAGATTGGTGTGCGCATGGCGCTTGGCGCAACCCGCCGCGACGTCATCGCGCTGGTAGTGCAACAGGCCCTCTGGCCGGTCGGGCTCGGAATCGCCGCCGGCTTCGTCGCGTCGCTGATGGCAACGCGGCTGTTGAGAAATCAGCTGTTCGGCATCGGACCGAACGATCCGATCACGTTTGCCGCCGTCGCACTCGCGCTGACACTGGTGGCGCTGATGGCGAGCTTCATTCCCGCGCTGCGGGCGGCCACGGCGGATCCGACTGCTGCACTACGTAGTCAATAGGGGTCAACTCCCAACTCCCAACTTCCAACTCCCAAGTTGAACCCTTCGAACAATCGGGTGAAAGTCGTCCCAACAAGCCTCGTTGGTATGACTTTCACCCCATTGTTCGATCGGTTTCCCTGGGAAGTTGGAAGTTGGGAGTTGGGAGTTGTCGTAATTCTGTCTATTTCACCGTGACTACCGACTCTGCGAGATTCCCCCGTGAATCCCTGGCCACAATGTGATGCTGCCCTGGCGTCAGCTTCCATTCGAGCGCCGACTCTGAACTGCTGATGCCTGCGGGGCTGCCGTTGATGCTCCACTCGACTTTCGTTGGCGACGCAGAGACAACCCGCAGCGGCAGGGTCTGGAATTCCGGCCGGAGCGTCGGGTCGATCAGGTAGGTTGCGCCGGTTGGAGGGTTGGCCATTCGGAAGACTGGCGTGACCGCCCCAGAGTTGACCCGGCGGACGGTTGGCTCCCGCACCTGTCCGGCAGTCGGGACCGCGCGTGGCGAATCGACCGCCGGACTCACGACGGCCCGCCCACTCGCGGAATTCCGGCGGCCAGACACGTCAGCAGGCCCTGCTCCGAGAGGTGATGCCAGCTGCACGGTACTGTCTCGTGTTCGACTGGCAGCCACTCGCGGCGCCGCACAGGACACCACGCATTGGCTGCCTCGCCCGAAAGGCTGCAGATCTCACGCTGCTCGAGCCCTGGACCGTGCAGAGGGCAGTGTGTCGTCCGATTCGCCCGCGCGCTTGTGAGCCGCGAGCATGACTGCCTGGAAGATCGGCGCGGCGCCGGTGACCCCGCTCGAATTGCGCAGCGGACGACGATCGAAGTTGCCGACCCATACGCCGACGGTCAGCCGCTTCGTGAAGCCGATCGTCCAGTTGTCGTGGTAGGCCTGCGACGTCCCGGTCTTGACCGCAACCGGGAACGGCAGCTCCAGGCTGCTGCCGCGCCCGAAGATGTAGGCGCGCGCGTCGTCATCGGCAAGGATGTCGCTGATCCAGAACGCGGCCCGCGGCGAGACCAGCACGCTCTTCCCGGTCGACTCGGTTTGCGCCGCGATCCATCAGATAGGTCGGCCGGCGCCACTCGCCGCCGCGTCGCGAACGCGGAGTACGCGGCCACGAGCTCGTCGAGCCTGACCTCGGCATTTCCGAGCGTCAGGCCGAGCCCGTAGTACGCCGCGGTCCGATCGAAAGTCGTGAAGCCAGCCCGTCGCAGGAACCGCAGCAGATCCGGGACGCCGACGTCCGAGGCCAGCGAAACGGCAGGCACATTCTCCGAGCCGGCCAGCGCCGCGCGGGCCAGTAGCGGACCACGGTAGCGGCCGTCGTAGTTTCTCGGGCTGTAGACAACGCCGGGCTGCGCGGTCGGGAAGCTGAGCGGAACGTCGGGCAGGACGCTGGCGGGAGTGAAACCCTTCTCGAACGCGAGCGCGTAAGTAAACGGCTTGAGCGCAGATCCGGGCTGCCTGCGGCACTGACGGGCCGTTGATGGCTCCGCCGTGTGCGGCATCGAAGTAGTCGCCGGACCCTTCCCACGCGAGCCACTCACCGCGCAGGTTGTCGAGCACGACCACGGCGACATTGGCCGCACCGTGGCGATCGAGTGCCGCCCGATGCGTCTGCAGGATGCCCGCGATGTCCGCCTGAAGCGCCGCATCCAGGGTCGTCTGGATCCGACCGGGCCGGTGCGGTCCCAGCCCGCTCAGAACCATCTCAACGAAGTGCGGGGCGAGGAACCGGCGGTCGTCGCGGGAGAATGCGAGCCGCTCCGCCCTGGCTTGCTCGAGCTCCGTCCTGGTAGATCGCGCCGGCTGCGGCCATGCGCGCGAGCACCACGCGCTGACGGGAGACCGCGAGCGTCTGGTTTCGATAGGGGTTGAAGCGTGGTTGGACGCTGCGGCAGGCCGGCGAGGAACGCGGCCTGCGCCGGCGTCAGCATGCCGGAGCTCACGCCAAAGTAAACGCGGCTGGCCCGTTCGAAGCCCGTGGTCTGGTTCCCGTAGGCGGCAAGATTGAGATAGAGCGCCAGGATCTCGTGTTTGCTGAGCCGGTGTTCCAGCCGGAGCGCAATTACTGCTTCATGCAGCTTGGTGCCCCAGCCGCGGCGCCGATCGGCGGCACGCCGCAAGAGCAGCAGCTTTGCTGCCTGCTGCGTGATCGTCGAGCCTCCTTCGACGATGGATCCTTCGGAGATGTTCTGCTTGATCGCCCGCAGCACCGCGACGGGGTCGACGCCATGGTGCCACCAGAATCGGCGGTCCTCGGCGGCGACGGTGGCCGCCGCGACGATCGGCGGGAACATTCTCGGGACGCAGCTGGCTGGCGCGCGTTCCGTCCCCGCCCAGCGCCTCGTAGAGTTCGACGCCGTTCGCGATCGACCACGACCGTGGAGTCGATCGCGTCCATCTTCAGGAGGTCCGGCGGAAGTGGTCCGCACCGCAGCCAGATCGCGCGTGATCAGGGCGGCGGAGATGATGAGGAGCGATCGCACGAAGCCTTCCGCCAGAAGGCGGAAGCCACTCGCCAACGCGCTCGTACGGCGGGCAAGCGCTGCCAATCGCACAGTTCCGCCTTCAGGCGGAAGACCATTTTCATGACCTTCTTCACCGCTGCACCGTGATCACGGCCGTCGCGGTTCGACCGAAGACTTCGGGCTCGTACATCTCTTCGGCCCGTGCCGGCGCCGTCCGGAACGTCCCTGCGGTCGTGGCCCGGACGACATAGGTGAACTGATGACGGCCTTCAGCCAGCCGCGTCGCGAACAGCTGGACGCGATCGTCATGGCGCTCCACGTGATCGAAGCCTCCCCGCTCCCAGAACGTATCCCATGACGCCGGCTCGCTGTCCTGGTCCGGAGTCGTGCCGATCGACCGCGCGGTGGTGGCGAACCAGGACTCGAGCGGCTCGAAGCCGGCGGGCAGCGGATCGGTCACGGCGACGAAGCGGCGCTCCTTCGTCAGCCGAAGCGTGAGCGTGACCGTAATCAGGTCGCCTGCCTTGAACGTCGTCTGCGCCGGGCGGGTGCCGTTCTCGACATACGGCGTAAAGCGTGCGCTCGATGCGAATGCCGTTGTCGAGTCCCTGCTGGAACAGCGCATCGGCGGCATAGCGCAGACGCGCGGTGTAGAACAGCGTGCCGGCGCCGTCGCGCGTGAAGGTCAACGGCCGCGTGGTCCCGGCCGGCGCGGATGCCGCGAGGTCGGCCATCGGCAGGTCACGGCGTGGCTGCCTGGGTCGTGCGGCCCTTGAACTGTTCCCGCGCCACCACGCGCTCGCCAAGCATCGCCACGCCGGTGAAGTCCGGCACGGTCGCCTCGTAGCGGCGGTAGTACGCCACCAGCGACTCCATCGCGTGCGCGTTCTCCTGCGTGTTGCCCCAGCGCCCGTTCTTCCGCGCGGCCATCATCCAGCGCACGATCGGCCGGATCTGCTCCGGGTCTCGCCGACGCCTTGACGAGGGAATTCAGCACGATCGCCGTCGACCGCACGTTGGAGTTCCAGTACCAGAGCAGGTACGGATCGCTCAGCTCCTCGACGTGCGCCGAGCCGGCCTCGGGAAGAATCGCGTTGGCCATCCGCCGCCGCAGGTCGTCGACCCTCGGTCCGGACTTCTCCCCTTTCGCCAAGAGCGCGTCGTGCAGGTACGCCAGCGCGAACACCGGCATCCGATCGCGATAGCCGTAGAGGCGGGTGAGGTGCGAGTCCTGGTTGCGCCCGCCTTCGACCATCACCTTCACCGCGAATGCCTGCCACGCCGTGTAGGCCGGCCACCAGCTCTCGTTGGTCGGTGGCGGCAGCGCCAGCTGCGCGATCGAGATAGCTGTAGGCGCGCTGCTGCATGCCGCGATCGACGTCGTACTTCAGGTCCGCGGCGACCTTGAACACGTGCAGCAGGTAACTCGTGAGGTACGCCGACGTCCAGCTGCATTGCCCCGGCCAGTAGGTGAACCCGCCATTGGGGCATTGGAACCGTTCGAGCTCCTTGAGCGACTTCTGCACTGCCGGGCGCATCTTCGCCGTGTCCATGCCCGGGAGCGAGAACGCGTCGCCGAGATCGGCAGCCAGCACCATCGCCAGCGCGCGCGATCCTTTCTGCTCCGCACAGCCGTACGGATACTCGACGAGATAGCGCGCTCCCTCGCTCAGCCCCACCATCGCCGTCGACGACATCTCGAGGTGCAGCCCGCCGAAGCCGGGGACCACGCTCTGCGGGATCGTCAGCGACTCGTCGGCGCGCGCCGTGTCGCCACCGAGCTGGCCATAGGCGGCGACGGTCTCTGGAGCCGCCAGGACTTCGACCGGCACGACGTCCTCGAACGAGTCGGTCTCGTTCGCGAGCCTTGACCGTCATCTGGACCCGCGCGCGCCCGACCGCCTTGGCGGCCGCCGCGAAGCGGGCTTCGACCAATCCGCCGGCGCCGACGTTGCAGCGTCTGCTCAGCCGGACCGTCGAGCACGAGCAGCTCGGGATCGAGACTGCGAATCGTCACCGTCGCGTCGCCGGCTTCGCGCAGCTGACTGGTCACGACCGCGCCAAACAGCGCCTTGTCTCCCACCGCCAGGAACCGCGGGAACGTCGGCTTCATCGTCAGCGGCTTGTTGACCCGCACTTCCGCGTCGCCGTTGCCGAATCGCGAGACGCGATCGCCGGCGACCGCCATGATGCGATAGGTGGTCAGCGATTCCGGCAGCTTCACGTCGACGCTGGCTTCGCCGCTCGGCATTGGTCGTCACCGAGCCAACCCAGAACGCGAGCACGCGGAAGTCCTTCCGCATCGCGCCGCCGTCGACGCCGCCGCCTCCGCCTTCGGTGTCGCCCTTCGGCGTCGAGGACCCTCCGGCTGACGATGCGCTGACGGCTGTCGGCGGTCATGACCTGCAGTGCCTTGTGGACGTAGACCGAGCCCAGAACATCCGGCGTGCGATAGGCGGTCAGCGACAGCACGCCGTAGTCGACCGCCCAGAGCGTGACCTCGCTCTGGACCGGCTTGCCCTGCGGATCGGTCACCTTCACCCGGACCTGTGCGTTGGTCGCGGGCCGGTACTCTTCACGATTCGCCGTCACGGCGACCGTCAGCCGCTCGGCTGGCGTCTTCGACTTTCAGCTCGACATAGCCCAGACGGAAGGCCGGTTTGCCCGGATCGCTCGGATCCTCGATCGCGTAGGGTCCACCGGATGGGCTCCTCGGCCGGTGCGGCGGCCGCGTCGCTGCGGCCCTTGATCAGCAGCACCGAGACGTAGAGGTTGGGAATGTCGTCTTCGGTGACCGGGATGCTGACCGACTGCTGCGTCGACGACAGCGTGAACTGACGGTGGGAGCGGATGCCTTCGCGCTCGGTCGTCACCACCGCGGTCGCGCGCTCCCAGGGCGACTGGATCATGATTCGCGCGGTGTCTCCGGGCTTGTAGCGCGGCTTGTCGGCGACCAGCTCGATCCGGTTGTGATCGAAGCGTTCCCACGCGGTGTAGCCGGATCCGAGGACGTAGAAGGACGAGGTCGTGACCGCGTAGCGTCCTCGAATCCTGCCGCGCGGTCGCCTCGAGCTCGAAATAGCCGCCGTTCGGCAACGGCGCTTCGAACGGGACCGGTGACTGGCCGCTGGTGACGCGTCCACGAGCCGGCGGGCACGCGCTTCTTCTCGGTCTCCCAGGTGTAGAAACCGTTGCCTTCGGCTCGGCGGACGCTGTTCCACTGCACCTGCGTCAGCTTGATTTCGATCGGCACGCCGGCCACCACTTCGCCGGCAGGCGAGATGGCGATCAGCTCGGTCTTCAGTCCAGCCTTCTGATCGAGGAAATAGTTCGGACGCCGCACGCCGATGTACCAGTCGGCGGGATGGACCGTGATGCTGGTCGCGGTTCGCGATGTGCTGGCGCGACACGTCCTCGACATCGGCCTCCAGGGTATAGACGTACGGGATGCCGGCATCGAGCTTCGTTGCGAGGTCGAGGTTCAGCTCGCCGGTGCGGGACGTCTTCGCTTCGCGGCTCATCACAGGCGACCCATCGGGCTCGCGCTCGACCGACGCCGACGAACTCCCAGCGATCGCCATCGGGCAGCGCGTCGTAAACCGCGCGCGGGGCGGATCCGCCCGGCTGACCGCGTCCACGTCCAGGTGGCCGGACGCGCCGGCATCGAGCGCGCCGAACAGGTACTTCGCGCTCACCGCGGCCTTCACCGGGTCGCCCGCCTTCACGCACGCCGCTGCTCAATTTCACGTCGACGCGGAAGTCGGGCCTTCGATACGCCGCCACCAGAAATGACGAGTGCACCGCCTTCTCGTACGCGACCTCGTCGTCGAGATCGGGTCCGGGCTCGTCGCCAGGCCGCAGGTCCTCCGGCTTCTTCGGAACCGGCTTGTCGCTTTCGAGGATGGCCCGGATCGAGTAGCCGCCCAGGCTGCCTTCGGCCGGCAGCGTGAACGCCCATTCGGCGCTGCTCCACGCGTTCACCGCGACGGTGCCTTCGGTGACGAGCCGGTTCTGACCATCGCGGACCGAAAGCAACACCCGGGCGCCGGAAGGGAGCAGCCGGATCCCCTGCGGCGTGTTGTGGCGAAGGATCGCCTTCAGCCTGACCTCTTCGCCGAGGCGGTACACGCCGCGATCCGTGAAGACCGTGCCGCGGAGCATCGGCTGCGACTGATCGAGATCGAGGGAGAGGCCGAACGACCACGGCATGATGCCTTCGTTCCAGTCGCTGCCGACGTAAGCGACATCGCCGTCCTTCTCCGCCGTGACGATGAACGAGAGCCGCCACCAGCGCTGCGGAGTCGCGCAGGCCCGGTGTTTTCGGCGCGAGCGCCAGACCGTCCGCTCCAGTCGTGCCGGTCCAGACCGTCTCGTTCTGGCGATTCACGATCGCCACCTTGGCGCGCCGGCACCGGCGCACCGGTATCGAGCCGGGTGACGAAGACCAGCGTGTTCTGAGGACTGTCCTTGACCGTCAGCCCGAGGTTGGTGACCTGCACCAGGGTGGCGCGAACCGGTCCGCCGTCGCCATCCGATGCCGCGCGTTGGGCGCGCTCGATCGGATCGCCCTCGCGGATTGCGGCCCACACCAGGCCGCCGCCACCGGCTCCGAGAACGGGAGCAAGGTCGATCCCGTGCGACTGGATGCGATCCGGGGTGGCCCCGAGCCTGCGCTCCAAGGGAGACGACGCAGGGGCTTCGCTGAAGGCCGGGCCGTTCCGCTCCCCGGCATCGGCCTGGAGGCGAACGATGGTCGGCATCAGGTCCGGAAGCGCAACCCGCTGCGACCACTGGGTGACGGTGCGCATGTTCCGCGCGTAGAAGGGCAGCAGCAGCCCGCCGCTTCGCTCCCAGACGCCATGGCCATCACCAAAGCTCGTGAAAGCGCGCTCGTGCCAGTTCTCGACCGGCCCCAGCCAGGTGTAGCCAAGCGCCTGGCCGTCGGCCGCGCGCAAAGAGGAGGCGATGGTGATGCTGTAGGTCCGCGCCGGCGGCTGACGATCGAAGCCGGCATCTTCCAGCGAGAACTCCTGGTCTTCATCGAGCGCGTAGTCCGGCCGCGGCCGGGGCGTGCTCGCCTTCGCCACGGGAACGAACTGCCCGGCGGCGGTGACCTCCGCCGCCTGGACCGCGGGCGGGAACGCCGTGGCCTTCACCGGAACCCGGAACATCACGCGGTTGCCGACGTCCGCCGGACAGGCACTCGTGCACCGGAAGCCGTTCACGAAAAATGCGTGCTCGACCTTGATGACGTATTCGGTCTCGGCGGACGGCTTCTCGACACCCGCCGGCGAGGGAATGGTGGGAAGAATCCCTATTCGCACCCACGCCTCGGGCGCCACGTCGGTCGTCGTCTCGAAGACAACGAGATCCCGTGAAGGGGCGAACTGCTTCTTGTCCCACTCGGTCGTCAGCCGCAGCGCGACGGGGGCGGTCGACCCGGCCACCGCATTCGTGGCTGCGACCTTGGCGTTGAAGGCTTGGAACGATGACGGATCGGTAACTTTGAGACGGGGCAGCCCCTCGACCGGCAGCGTCGGCACGTCCCAGGGATGCTTCTGGAACCGCGCCGCGACGTGGGGCGCGACGTCGACCGGCTGGACCGGCTGGTTGAACCGAAGCAGGATCACCATCGGCGCGCCGGCGCGACCACCGCGGCGATACCAGTTCGTGTTCAGGAGCCGTACGGTCGGTGTAGTGAAGCTGAAGCCATGCGGCCGGCCAAGACGACGGCCGCTGACCGCGGTGGCCGTGGCGTCGATCGTGATGTCGTACTTCGTCGCGTACGGGAGCGGCCGCTTCGGGTCGGGCGTGAAGATCAGAATCGTGGTGCCCGACCACCGGAACGTGCCGGGGATCGCGGGAGCCACACGGAAGAACGGCGCCAGTACACGTGCCGGAATGCGGCCGGCCGTCACCATCGGCTCGGAGAAGACGACGCGGATCTCGTTGGCTTCGGCGAGGGTCGCGATCTCGCCGTTCGGCGCCGCACTCACCACACGGAGGGAGGCTGGGGGGGCCTGGGCTGCGGCGGGGCTTACGGTGAGCAGCAACAACAGCAGTGGCAATCCCCACCATTGCCAACATTGCCAAGATTGCCAACATTGCCAACATTCGGTCCCGCTCGGGGCATTCTTCAACATCGGGGAATCGCTCGCCTTCAACCGCTGCTTGAAAGATTAGACACCGTCCGCGCCTGCCTCTCGCTAACCGTTCCTGGCAGAGACAGACCGGTACTAGGATGGCGATCTTGCCAATGTTGGCAATGTTGGCAACCTTGGCAATGTTGGCAATGCGAGTGCGGCGCGAAGCGCCGCCCGCCTAGGCGTGCGCGCGCCGGTCGTGAACGGTGAAGAGCGCCGGAAGGCGTTGGCGGAGCGCATCCACCGCCTTGGTTCCAGGAGTGGTCCCGAGGAGGATGGTCGACGCGCCGTAATAGGCGAGACCGACGGCGGCGGCGGTGGTCCAGAAGCCGGTGTTGAGTGCGGCCGAGGCGCCAGCGGCGACGACCACCGCGACGGTCGTGTCCAGGCCGGCTGCGACGGCCCGAGGAGCGAGGCGGATCCGGCGTGCTCTGGCCTGCTCCCGCTGTATCCTGGCGCTGGCGCGACGCTCGCCGGCCCTCGGAATCATCGAGCCGTCGAGGCTGACGTTGTGGCCGATCAGCGCTCCCTGCGCCCTGATCAGGCGTTCCGCGCGCCGGTCGCCGATGGCGAAGAGGCGGCAGAACTCATCCACCACTTCGTCCTCATCCAGCCCGACGGCCCTGGCGTAGTCGCGGACGAAGGCGCGGGCGAAAATGCCCGTCGGCCAGCGTGAGAAGTCGTTGCGCTCGAGCCCGTCCCAGAGCTCCGCCCCGACCTTGGTCACCGACGCAATCGTTTCCAGTGAAATGCCGCGGCGCTCGCGCTCGCTGCGCAGCCGGGGTCCGAAGGTCTCCCTGTCCGACATGATGGGTACTCGTTCTTGGAGCAAGAGACGGGCCCGGCGGCGGTCTTTCGTTTTTGGCGCGAAGTGACCGCGGGTGCGGCTGGGGAAACTCGCAGTTTTGCAATCGATGTTACAGAATTGATGATCGTGCCCGCCTACTGCCTCAGCATCCACTCGTCCTATGCGTGTGCGCATTCAGGCGAGTGCTGCGCCGCTGGTTGGCCGATCCCGGCGGAACCTCCTTTGATTGCGGCACTAAGAGGCCGGGAGCTCGGCCAGGCGTGGACGGCGGAGCGCGCATTCGAAACTGCATGGGGCCCCGAAGGGCCGGTGTCCATCCTTCGGACAAAGGGGGAGGCCTGCGTCTTCTACGAACGGGATCGGCGTCGCTGTGCTGTACACCGGCACGCGGGTCCCGCGACGCTTCCCACGGCATGCCGCAACTTCCCGCGGATTACGTTGACCGATTGCCGGGGGGTCTTTATTACCCTGTCGCACTTCTGTCCGACGGCCGCCGCCCTGTTGCTCGCCGATCGGGACCTCTCGATCGTGGACGCGCCGCCGTCGCTCACACTGAACGGCACCGTCGAGGGGCTGGACGCGACCGGCGTGCTGCCGCCCCTGCTACGGCCGGGCATGCTCACCGATGCGGAGGGTTACACCGCCTGGGAGCACGAGGCGATCGACGTGTTCAACGACCGGCGCTACGTCGCGCGGGACGCGTTGGCGATCGTCTCCGACGCCACCGATCACGTCTGCACCTGGCGGCCTGGCGCGGAAACCCTGGCGACGCGCGTTCATGACGCTTTCGATCGAGCCCGTGGCGCCCGGCCGATTCCGTCCGGATCCCGCTCGCCGTTCGAGCACGGGATCAAATCGTTTCTCGCCGCTCACCTGTTCGCGAGCTGGCACGCCTATCAGGACGGCGGCCTCCACGCTGCGGTGCGCGCGGCCGAGACCGCATTCGTGACCCTGGGCGAGGAGCTCGCCCCTCGACTTCGCTCGGGGCGCCCTGAGCACTGTCGAAGGGCCCGTGCACCGTTCATCGCAGCGGTTCGCGCCGCTGACTTCCGTTTGAGGCATTCCCGCACCGATGTCCGTCCTCGATCGCTTCCTTCGTTACGTCGTCATAGACACCCGCTCTGACGAGCGTTCGACAACCGTTCCAAGCACTCCAGGCCAGCTCGTGCTGATGCGAATCCTGGTCGAGGAGCTTCGTGAGATCGGCCTGGAGGACGTGACGTTCGACGAGCACGGTTACGTGATGGCCACCGTTCCAGCCACCGTGACGCACGACGTACCGGTCATCGGCCTGGTGGCGCACGTGGACACGTCGCCGGAGATGTCGGGAACCGGCGTCCGTCCCCTGGTTCATCCCGCCTACGATGGCCGCGATCTCGTCCTGCCCGACGACGCTTCGGTCGCCCTGCGTGCGAGCGAGATCCCCGAGCTCGCCGCGCAGCTTGGCAACGACATCGTCACGGCGTCGGGACTGACGCTTCTCGGCGCAGACGACAAGGCCGGCGTGGCGGAAATCGTCACCGCGGCGGAGTTCCTGATCCGCCATCCCGAGATTCCGCACGGGCGCATCCGGATCGCGTTCACTCCAGACGAGGAGATTGGCCGCGGCGCAAACCACTTCGACGTGGAACGGTTCGGCGCCGTGTGTGCCTACACGCTCGACGGCGGATCCCGCGGCGAGCTCGAATACGAGAGCTTCTCCGCCGACGCCATGACCCTGACCTTCGGCGGCTTCAACACCCATCCCGGGTACGCCAAGGGCCGGATGATCAACGCGATCCGGCTGGCGGCCCGTTTCATCGAGCGCCTGCCCTCGACCGGCATGTCGCCGGAAACCACGGAGGGCTATGAGGGGTTCGTCCACCCGTATCAGCTGGAGGCCTCGGTCGATCGCACCAGGGTGAAGGTGCTGATTCGGGATTTCGTGACGGCTGCGCTCGCCGACAAGGAGGCGCTCGTCGATCGGCTCGCGCGCGAAGCCGTCGCCGAAACCCCCGGCGCGACGGTCGACATCGTGATCGAGGAGTCCTACCGCAACATGCGCGAGGTGCTCGATCGGCATCCGATGGTGGTCGACCACGCCCGTGAGGCCATGCGCCGCGCCGGCATCGAGTCAATCGAGAAGCCGATACGCGGCGGCACCGACGGCTCGCGGCTCTCGTTCATGGGGCTGCCCACACCAAACCTCTTCGCCGGCGAGCACAACTTTCACTCCCGGCTCGAGTGGGTGTCGGTTCAGGACATGGAGAAGGCGGTGGAAGTGATCGTCAATCTTGCGCGCGTGTGGGCGGAGGGCGGGGCTTGAGGTCAAATCGCAAGTTCCAAGCTCCAACTCCCAAGGCACTCCACTCCAACCCCAGGCCACGCGAATTGGCTTAGAGATTGCAGTTGGAAGTTGGGAGTGCTTGGGATTTGGGACTTGGAGGTTGGGATTTGAGTCACTGCAACGTGAAGTTGACCGTGACCGTCATCATGATCGGCACTGGCGCCCCGTTCAGCAGCGTGGGCGTGAACTCCCACTGCTTGACGGCCTCCAACGCCGCGTCGTCGAGCATCGGGATGGAGCGCAGCACGCGCGCGCGGCCGACGGTGCCGTCGCGTTCGATGCGCGCTTCGAGGATGACGACGCCTTGCACCTTGGCGTCCTGCGCCTCCGGCGGATAGGCGGGGTTCACGTTCTTCAGCTTGATCGGCGCCTTGATCGTGCCGCCCACCCGCAGAGGCGGATCGCTCGCATCCTGGCTGGCCCAGTCGGGCGGCGGAGGCGGAGGAGGTGGCGGCGGCAACTGGCCCGGCCGTGAGCTCGTGGCCGGGGGCGGCGGGGGTGGTGGCGGTGGCGTCCTCCGACCCGAGACCGCCGCGGACGGTGGTGGCGGCGGCGGTGGCGGTGGCGCGCCGAAGTGGATCGGCACGTTGAACGCAATCGGCCCATCCGCCGGCGGCGCGTACTGCCACTGCCTGACCGCCTGCGTCGCGGACCCGATCATCGCCTCGACGTTCTGCGCGGCTCTTTGCATGGAGACCGACTTGTCGCTCGCTGAACCCCGGTAGGTCCCTTGCGCCATCCGATCGAGACTCTCACGAGTCGGGTTGGGGAGGCTCAACGTGAGCGAATCCTTTTGCCTGTACATGACTCCTACTGCACGGCTCTCAGCGACGTGCCCGGTGGCGTCGAGCGTGAGCCGCATGGTGACCGTCCCCCCGGCTCCAATCTCTTCCAGACTTGCCAGGTCTGCCGCGGGCACGTTGTAAGTGCGGCGAGGTATCGGATTCTCAGGGGTGATCGGCTTCGCCTGCAGTTCGAGCGGCCCAGGGACCGCCGACGCGGCGTCCGCGGCGAGCTGCTGCTCCCCACGCATCGGGAAAGCCTGAACGGAATACCAGCTGGCGAACAGGACAACGGCGCCAAGCGCCGCCCCACTTGCAACCACACGTCTCCCCGACATGACAGCCTCCTTCGAGATCAGCACGAGACGACGAACGAGATGCCTCCGGCGCGCGAATGCCGGCGCCGCCATCGAGGGCGACGAATCGGCAAACGCGAGCAGTGCGTCGACGTAGGTGCGGCGCGAGCCGGTGGTCAGCACCGTGAGCTCGTCCACCACTTCCTCGCGTGCGGACTGGATACGTGAGAGCAGCGACCAGATCGCCGGATGGAACCAGACCGCCGCGCGCAGGCTCTCCTCGCACAGCGTCCAGAGCCAGTCGCGACGACGGACGTGCCACAGCTCGTGGGCGAGCACGGCCCTCTGGATGGACGCTGGCTGGTCGCGGACGGCGGACGGCAGGAGAATCACCGGCGCCAGGAATCCGAACGTGACCGGTTGCGCGAGCTCGCGGACGTAGCGAATCGTCGCACGCGCGGCAATCACGCGCTGCAGGTCCTCATGATCGGCCGACGCTTCCGCCACTGCACCGACACGGCGCAGGCGCCGAAGCTTCAGGATGCCCGCGGCGATCCATACCAGGCGGGCGAGTGCGCCGAAGAGGACGACGGCGGCAATCGCGGATGCCCACGGCAGCAACGCATTTGCGGGCGCGGTAATCGTCGCGCCGCGCGCCTGCCCGGGCACCACCGCAATCGCGACGCCGCCAGGTGTACCCCGCTCGACTCCCAGCTCGACTGCCGTGCGCGGCTGAACGAGCGGCAGCATCAGGCACATGACGAGCAGCGCTCGAAGGAAGAGGTAGCGGACCGCCGGCGCCTCGAGCCGCACGAGCCACAGCGTTGTGAGCCCGGTGCCGACAATCAGCGCGGTCTGGATGCACCAGGCGGCGAGATTGGCGAGCGCGACCGGGCTCATTCCTCGATCTCCTCGGTCATCCGGCGGATCGCTTCCCGGTCGGCTTTCGAGAGCTTCGCGTCCTTGGCCAGATGAACCAGCAAAGGCGCGGTCGCGCCATCGAACACGCGATCCAGGAAATCCCGCACCATCGCACCGACGACCTGATGACGCGGCTTGGCCGGCCGGTACTCGTAGGCGCGGTCCATCCGCGTTTTCTTGAGGTACTTCTTCTCCTCGAGAATCTTCATCATCGTCATGACGGTCGTGTAGGCGACGTCACGCCGCTCGCGCAGCGCCTCGTAGACATCACGAACCGTCGCGCGCTCGAGCCGCCAGACGATCTTCATGATGGCGAGCTCCTGCGGGGTCAGGGTCGGGTGCGCGGATCTCATTACTAAGTATTTAGTATTTAGTAGATGATTTGTCAACTCCCCCGCCTCCGCGCCGGCGCCAAGGTCTGCGCTGCGGCGCGGGCGCCGAAGCAGACCGCGCGAAGGCGGGGAAGTCGGGAGTTGACGTTATCCGAATTCAGCTACGACCGGCGCGTGATCGCTCGTGCCCAGATCCTTCTGGACCACGCAGCTGCGGACCGTGTCGAAGATCGCCTGGCTTGCCAGGACGTAGTCGAGGCGCCAGCCGATGTTGCGCTGGCGCATGTTGCGCCATGGCGCCCACCACGTGAAGAGCTGATCGTTTTCGGGATCGAGGGCGCGGCCGGTGTCGACGAGACCGTGGCCGATTATTCGTTCGAGCAGCGCACGCTCCTCGGGGAGCTGCCCGATGATGCGCGGCTTGCGCTCCTTGGGATGGACGTCCATGTCGGTGCGCGCGATGTTGAGGTCGCCGCAGATGATCACCGGCGTGGAGGCCGACTCGAGAGCCGCGGTGTAGGCCTCGAGATCGCCGAGGAACCGCATCTTCGCGTCGAAGTCCTTGCCGCCATTCGGCACGTAAACCGAAATGACGGTGAGCGACGGCAGCCGCACCTGCACCATCCGGTTCTCGTAGTCGAACGCGGGATGTGAGACGTCAGGCCGCTCCGGCGAGATCGTCTTGCTGACGTGGAGTCCGACGCCGGAATAGCCCTTCCCGCCGTGCCAGTAGCACCAGTAGCCTTCCAGCTCGCAGAGCCAGACCGGAATCTGATCGGGTGATGCCTTGATTTCCTGGAGGCAGACCACGTCCGGACGCTCGGCCTCGATCCAATCCTGCACTTGAGCTTGCCGGGCGCGGATACCGTTGACGTTCCACGTGGCGATTTTCATGACGGGACAGCGGACGCGGCACCGCTCTTGCCAGCCCGGAGCCTGCAAGACATGGTGCCACTGCGAACCACTCTATCCCGTCCGCGGTCCGCGAGTCCGCTCGTTCCGCTACTCGTGGGGACGCTGAGATTCGAGAGCGGCGCTCTCACTCATGCTGGTGGGAAGCACAGTGCCCGCCAGGTGGCCGGGATGGTCGCATCCGGCTCCGGGCGCATCGACAATGGTGACGATCTCGTCCCGATAGGTTTCGTAGATTCCCGCGACGCAGCCGCACGGCAACCGCCGGCTTCCGAGTCCACGCCTGATCCGCATCGTACAGGTACTCAGACCCCCAACCCGGTCCGGAGGTTTGACCTCCGCCGCATGACCGGCGCTGCCCTGCTGTGGCTTGGCCTCGGGGTGGTCATTACCGTTGTGGCCGTGCTGGCACTGCGCGCGGGCTGGCTCGTCCAGGGCACCTATCGGATCCGTCGCGCGGGCCCACGGCCGCTTCTCGCCACCCATCACACCCTCTGGCGGGACCCGGGCGATGTGGAGTCGCTCGATCTGTCCAACGGCCCAGGCGGTCCCGACGGCGCGCCCGCTCCGCCATTCACCTTCATCGAAGAACACATGACGGGATCGCAGCCCTGTGTGTCGGTCACCGACGCGCGCGGACGGCGATGGCGCGTGAAGTGGGGGAACGAAGTTCGCGCGGAGAATTTCGCGGTGCGGCTCGTGTGGGCCTGCGGCTACCACGCCGAGACAACCTATTTCGTCGAAGCCGGCAGCATTGCCGGGGCGCATGCCCTTCAACGCGCCAGCGCGTGCATTGGCGACGATTGCAGCTTCCGCGAGGCCCGGTTCGAGCTCGACGATCCCGAAGTGCGAAAGCTCTTCGAGGAGCACAGCTGGGCGTGGAATGACAACCCGTTCGTCGGCACCCCGCAACTCAACGGGCTCAAGGTGCTGGCGATGCTCCTCGCCGACTGGGACACCAAGGATCGCCGCGACGTCGCGCGCGGATCGAACACCGCGATCTTCGAACATCGCGTGAGCCGCTGGCGACGGGAGGCTCGCTATCTGATCACCGACTGGGGCGGCTCGATGGGCCGCTGGGGCACCACGGTGGTGACGCGCGGCCGCTGGGATCCCGAGGGCTTCGAAGCCCAGACCGCGCAGTTCGTCACCGGGGCTGAAGGAGGAATGGTGCAGTTCGGATACGTCGGCCAGCGCACCGCCGACGTTGCCACGGGGATTTCGGTCGAGGATGTGCGGTGGCTGTGCCGGTATCTCGGACGCATCACCGATGCCCGATTGCGCGAGGCGCTGATCGCCAGCGGCGCGTCGGCTGAAGAGACCGACAGGTTTACGCGAGCGATACGAGGGAGGATCCAGTTGTTGTTGAAGGCAAGCGCGTAACGACCCCTAGGCCACCCTCAGCGCCTTCACCGGATTCAGCCGAACGGCGCGCACGGCCGGAACCAGGCTCGCGATTGCAGAGACGACGACCAGCAGCACACCCACCGCGATGAACGTCAGGGGATCGAGCGTGCTGACGCCCCAGACGAAGTTCTGGAGAACCCGGGTCGCAAAAACTGCCGCCGCTGCACCGCAGGCGACGCCTCCGCCGGCAAGCGCCACTCCCTGAGCGAGGATCGATCCCAGGATCTGCCCGCGCGACGCGCCGAGCGCCATGCGGATGCCGAGCTCGCGTGTGCGTTGTGTGACCGAGTAGGCGATCAGGCCGTAGATCCCGGCGATAGCGAGGACCAGGCCGACGCCGGCGAACACGGCCAGCAGGGTCATCTGAAACCGCTCCTCGGCCATCGCGCGCGCCTTCGATTCGTCCATCGTGCGGAACAGCGCGATCGGCAAACCCGGTGCGACCGCGCGCAGCTCTTCCTCGATACGCCGGCGCAGCGCTGCACCAGGATCATCGGCGCGGACGACCCAGCTCGCCTGAAAGTACCGGTGAGTCGTCCGAATCGCCGCTGCGTGGGTTTGCGCGACCGGGACATACATCACGGGCAGCGGACGCGTCCGCAGGCCGCCTTCCTTGAGATCGCGGACCACGCCGACGATCTCAATCGATCCATCGTCGTCAAAGACGCGGATGTGCCGCCCGAGCGGGCTCGACCCCTTGAAGAAACGCCTGGCGAACTGCTCGCTGACCACCGCGACCGGAGGGCTTCCGATGCGATCCGCATCGGTGAAGCCGCGGCCGCCGACGATTGGCGCACCAAGCGCGGCGAAGTAGTCCGTTGACGCGTACCGCCAGTCGGTCAGCTCGTTTTCGAACTTCTCGGGGCCGTCGAGCACATCGACGTTGAGATTCAGCGCGCGCTCGAGCGGGACACCGTTGACCACCGCCGCCGCCCGAACGCCGGGAATCCGTCGAAGCCGTTCGAGCCCGTCCTCATACAGACGATTGAGCGATTCGGGCGTCGCATACCGTTCTCCCTGGAGCGACATTCGCGCGGTGAGCAGGCCGTGCGGGTCGAAGCCCGGATCGGACGCCCGCAACCGCAGGAAGGTCTGCAGGAGCAGGCCCGCGCCGATCAGCAGCAGCATGCAAATCGCGGTTTCCACGGTGACGAGCGCTCGACGCAGCCAGCCGCCGCGCCGCGAACCCGTCGATCGCGCGGTGTCGTCCTTGAAGGCCTCGGCCAGATCCAGCCGCGACACGCTGACCGCCGGCGCCAGACCGAACAGGATGCCGGTGCCAACCGCGATCAGCATGGTGACCGCCAGCACCGTCGCGTCAATCCTCACGTCGTCCGTGATCGGGTATCCGGGTGGCGTCAGGGCCAGCAGCGCCGGAACCGACCAGTACGCGAGGAGCAGCCCGAGAATCCCGCCACAGACAGCAATCAGCAGGCTCTCCGTCAGCATCTGCCGGATGATGCGGCGGCGGTCCGCGCCGAGCGCGGCCCTCACGGCGGCTTCCCGTCCGCGGGAAGCGGCTCGGGCAAGCAGGAGGTTGGCGGTATTCGCGCAGGCGATCAGAAGCAGCAGGCCGACCGCTGCCGACAGCACGATGAGCGACGAACGGAACCCGCTCGACAGGCTGTCCTGCAGCGCGACGAACCCGGTCGGCTGCTCCGTCCGAAACACGGACTGCGGGAACGCCGCCGCGAAAGCGCGCCACACCGATTCGGCCTCCGTCGACGCCTGTTCGACCGACACCCCGGGCCGCAACCGTCCGGTCACGGTGTAGTTGAAGCCGCCGCCGAAACCGGTCAGGCCCGGCCGGAGCGGTACGAACAGATCGACGGTTCTGAAAGCTTCGGACGGCGGCATTACTCCGACAATCGTGTACGGCCTGTCCGCAAGCAGAAGCGCGGTGCCGATGACATCGGGGCTGCCGCCGAAGGCGCTGCGCCACAAACTGTCGCTGAGAATGACGACGTCGGGACCGCCCTGAACGTCGTGCTCGCCGGTGAATGGCCCGCCCAGCGCGGGCCGGACGCCGAAGACCTCGAAGTATTCCTTCGACACCGCCTGCGTCCGAACAAAGCTCGCGCCGCTCTCCCGCTGCATGTTCATCGACCCGGCTCCGCGGTAGGCCGCCAGCGCCTCGACGCTCTTCAGGTGCTCCCGGAAGAACAGGTAACGGCGGCCGTCCTGTGAGGCCGTCGATGCAGTGCGATTCCGTACGAGCTGCACCAGGCGGTCAGGCTCCCGGTACGGCAGCGGCCGGAGCAGGACAGCGTTGACGACGCTGAAGATCGCCGTGGTGGCGCCAATGCCCAGGCCGAGCGTCAACAGGGCCGCCACGGTGAACGCGGGCGTGCGACGCAGGGTGCGGAGGCCGTAGCGAAGGTCTTGGAAAAGCATGAGAGTCTCTAATCCCTCCGTGGTGGGGTTGGACGGGGACAGGGACGAGAGGGTTTGCAAGACCCGCGGGTTCGCGTTCCGCGATTCGCGGTTCGGGATCTGGCTGATTCAGGCAACGGGCTGCTTGGAGAGCTGCCGGCTAATCCGAACGCCGTTATCTACAGGAGGGCAGGAGATCAAGAGTTCTTCTTGTCTTGAAGAGAAATCTCCTGAACTCCTGGCCCTCCTGTTAACCAGCGGCGCCGCGAATCAGCTGAGAGCTACTCCAAGCACCGCGACCGCGGCCAGCAGATCAGCTCCGCGAGTCGGCCACGATCCTGGCCCAGCTGTCCTTGAGCGACACGGTGCGGTTGAACACGAGGCGGGCCGGCGTCGAGTCCGGGTCGACGCAGAAATAGCCGAGCCGCTCGAACTGGTAGCGGGTACCGGCAGGGACGGCGCCGACGCTCGGCTCGACCTTGCAAGCGGTCAGCACTTCGAGTGACGCCGGATTGAGGTCGTCGCGATAGTCGCCGTCAATTCCCGGCGTCTCGGTCTTGAAGAGCCGGTCGTAGAGCCTGACCTCGGCGTCGAGCGCGTGCGCCGCGGAAACCCAGTGCAGCGTTGCCTTCACCTTGCGCCCGTCGGGAGCGTCGCCGCCGCGGGTGGCAGGATCGTAGGTGCACCGGAGGCCGATCACCTCGCCGGCCGTGTTCTTCTCGACGCCGGTGCAGGTCACGAAATATGCCCCGCGCAGCCGGACTTCGCGGCCGGGCGCCAGGCGGAAGAACTTCTTTGGAGGGTCTTCCATGAAATCGTCGCGCTCGATATAGAGCTCGCGCGAGAACGGAACGCGCCGGCTGCCGGCCGAGGAGTCCTCGGGGTTGTTGATGATCTCGAACTCCTCGCACTGACCTTCGGGGTAGTTCTCGATCACCACCCGAAGCGGCCGCAGAACGCCCATGACACGCGGGGCCCGGTGATTCAGGTCCTCGCGCACCGCGTGCTCGAGGAGGGCAACGTCCACGAGGTTCTCGCGCTTCGCCACCCCGATGCGATCGCAGAAGGTCCGGATCGCTTCCGGCGTGTAGCCGCGGCGCCGCATGCCGACGATCGTGGGCATCCGCGGGTCGTCCCAGCCCGACACGCGCCCCTCTTCGACCAGCGCCAGGAGTCGACGCTTGCTCATCACCGTATACGAGAGGTTGAGGCGGGCGAATTCGATCTGCTGCGGCTGCGCCGGCACCGGGAGATTCTCGATCAGCCAGTCGTACAGCGGCCGGTGGTCCTCGAACTCGAGCGTGCACAGCGAGTGCGTGATCTTTTCGATCGCGTCGGAGGGCGGGTGCGCGAAGTCGTACATCGGATAGATGCACCACGTGTCGCCGGTGCGATGGTGGTGCGCCCGCCGGATGCGGTAGAGCACCGGGTCGCGCATCGTGATGTTCGGCGACGCCATGTCGATCTTCGCGCGCAGGACGTGCGCCCCGTCCTCGAACTCGCCGGCGCGCATCCTCGCGAAGAGATCGAGGTTCTCCGCGGCCGGACGATCGCGATACGGGCTCGGGCGGCCGGGCTCGGTCAGCGTGCCGCGGTAGGCACGGATCTCGTCGGCCGTCAGGCTGTCGACATACGCCTTGCCCCGCTCGATGAGGTGGACCGCATAGCCGTACAACGTCTCGAAGTAGTCCGACGCGAAGCGCGGCTCTCCACTCCATTCGAACCCGAGCCAGCGCACGTCCTCCTGGATGGACTCGACGTACTCGACGTCTTCCCTGGTGGGATTGGTATCGTCGTACCGCAGGTTGCAGGTCCCGCCGAACTCCGCCGCGACCCCGAAGTTGAGGCAAATCGACTTCGCGTGCCCGATGTGGAGGTAGCCATTCGGCTCGGGTGGGAACCGGGTCACGACACTTCCGCCGTGCTTCCCCGCCCTCACGTCTTCCGTGATGATCGTCCGGATGAAGTCGGTCGGCGCGTCCGTGTCTCTCACCGGGCCTGTCATAGTCGCGTCTGTACCCATGGGGAAACCTCTATTATAGGGTCTCTTTGGAGGCCGCCATGAGACGGAGCGCGCGTGTACCAGCTGCTTCGGACGGCCATCGAACAGATGACGTCGCCAAACCCGCGCGGCCGGCTCGCGATCGGCCGTTGCGGCTGCAGGAGGATCTCGACCCTGCTCCGCCCGCTGAAATCCTGAAACCAAGGACCCCAGTCATGGTCAAGAGACGTGTTCTGTTTCCCGGTTCGGCCGCCCTGGCGGTGCTGATGCTCCAGGGCGTTTCCGGCGCCACCGCCCCGCGGCCCGGCGTGGATTGGCCACAGTTTCGCGGGATCCGTGCGTCAGGGATCGACGATCGCCACCCCGCGCCTTCGGCCTGGGATGTCGCGAAGAACCAGTTGGTCCGGTGGAAGACGCCGATACCCGGCCTCGGACACGCCAGCCCCGTTGTGTGGGGCGACACCTTATATGTAGCGACGTCGATCAGCAGCGAGAAGGACGCGGGCCTCAAGGTCGGTCTCTACGGCGACATCACGTCGGTGCAGGACACTACCCCTCACGAGTGGCGGATCTACGCGCTCGACAAGAAGACCGGAACAGTCCGCTGGCAGCGCACGGTGCTCACCGCCGTGCCCAAGATCAAGCGCCACACCAAGGCGACCCACGCCAATTCGACGCTGGCCACCGACGGCGAGCGCATCGTCGCGTTCTTCGGCTCCGAGGGCCTTTACGCCTTCGACATGAAGGGCACCCCGATCTGGAAGAAGGATCTCGGGGTCCTCGACGCCGGCTATTACGTCGTGCCGGAAGCGCAGTGGGAAACGGGCAGTTCCCCGATTCTGCACGAGGGGGTCGTGGTCGTGCAGGCCGACGTGCAGAAGGGATCGTTCATCGCCGCCATCGACGCGAAGGATGGGAAAGAGCTGTGGCGGAAGTCGCGCGAGGACGTCCCGACCTGGAGCACGCCGACGGTCCACCAGGTCAATGGACGTACGCAGCTGCTGGTGAACGGCATGCGGCACGTCGGCGCCTACGACTTCAAGACAGGCGAGGAGATCTGGAAGCTGTCGGGCGGCGGCGACATCCCGGTGCCGACGCCCGTCGTCAGTGACGGCCTGGTCTACATCACGAACTTCCACGGCCTGATGGCGCCGGTGTACGCCATCAAGGACACGGCGAGCGGCGACGTATCGCTCAAGGATGGCGCCGACAAGAACGCCGCGGTGGTGTGGAGCTATCCGCGCGGCGGCGGCTACATGTCCACGCCGCTCGTCTATCGCGGCGTTCTGTACGTGATCACCTTCAACGGAGTGCTCACCGGCTACGACCCGAAGACCGGCGAGAAGTACTTCACCCAGAGGCTGGCCGACGGCAGCAGCGCGTTCACCGCTTCCCCCGTCGCCGCCGACGGGAAGGTCTATTTCGCCAGTGAGGACGGGCGCGTGTTCGTGCTGAAGGCCGGCCGGACCTTCGAGCTCGCCGCCACCAACGAGATGGGAGAAAGCACGTTGGCCACGCCGGCGTTGTCGGAAGGAACGATGTTCTGGCGGACGCAGGGTCACATAATTGCCATAGGGACGTAGGGGCTTACCCTTACGTCCCTGGGACGTTGGTGATCACGAATTCGTCGACGGCTCCCCTGCGCGCGGCCTGAGAATTAATTGCACGCCGCGCCGGAATTCTGTACGTCTTCAAACCTGCCTGTCGTGCCTGCGCGACCCTCGTACAAGTCGCGCACGACGGAAGCCGTGGAATTGCTCACGATCACAAAACACCCCCGCCCGGCCAGGCGTACGACAACCGTCTGGAGCGTCCGCTGGTCCTCGTCCGAGAACGCCGCGGCGGTGTAGGACGTGAATCGGGCGGTGGCGCTGAGCGGCGCATAGGGCGGATCGAAGTAGACGAGATCGCCGGGGGCCGCGGTCCGTTCGACCTCGGTGAAGGACTGCACCGCGAGGTTCACGTGGCGGGACCCGAGCACGGCCGCCACGGCACGCAGGGTGACTTCGTCGCAGATTTTCGGATTGGAATACCTGCCGGCCGGGACGTTGAAGTCGCCGCTGGAATTGAGCCTGAACAGGCCGTTGTAACCGGTGCGGTTCAGATAGATGAACATCGCGGCGAGCGCGGGGGAATAAACTTCCCCGTCCCGGGGCCGTGCGCGGCGCTGCGGATTGAAACGACGATCACGAACCTGGTAGTACGCCGCCGTCCCTTCCCGCGCGTGCAGCGACGACAATTTCCGCAGCTCTGCGATCACAGAATCGGTATCATGCGCGACTGCGCGGTACACGCCGATCAGATCGGCGTTGGCATCCGCCAAGTGACAGGAGATTCCGCCCAGATGACCGGTCCTCCATAGATCAAAAAAGAGTGCGCCGCTGCCCAGAAATGGTTCGTGATAGGCGCCGATCGCCGGCGGCAGGAAGCGGCGCAATTCTCGCAAGAGCTGGCGCTTGCCACCCGCCCATTTCAGGAAAGGGCGGACCGCCGGGAGGGATTGTGCAACGAGGGACGGGGGCATTTGCGACCAGATGCTATCCCGCTTCAATAGTCATGCGAAGAAAACGAACCGCTGTTTACAAACCTTTCTGGCATACACTGCATGCAGGCGGCGGCGCCCTGCAGATCATCGTCCCGAATGGCCACCATCCTCATCGTTGATGATCATCGTGTGACCCGGCTGGGACTGGCTGAGATGCTGGCTGACGCCGGGTACAGCGTAGTCACGACCGGCAATTTCCAGGAGGCGCGGCGAATTCTCCGCGAGGAGCCGCCGGATCTGCTGATTGCGGATGTCCGGTTGGGATCCTTCAACGGCCTCCAGCTCGTAATCAGCGGCCACAAACGGGTTCCCGCCATCGTCATTACCGGGTATGCCGACCCGGTCCTCGAAGCCGAAGCCAGAAGGGGCGGGGCCGATTACCTGGTCAAGCCCTTCGATCCCGAGCGCCTCCTCACCATCATCCGCGAAAAACTGGGCACCACCCCCTCGCAGTACGCGGTCCCGCGGCGATGGCGGCGGCGCCCCGTAGCCGGCATCACGGCGCACGTGGGTGACCAGCCGGCCCGCATCGTGGACGTCAGTTACGGCGGCGTCAAATTTGAAATCCGTCCACCCAACGAGTCAGAGCTTCCGCAGACTTTCCTCCTCAAATTCCCGAACGCCATGGCCCTGCAGGCCGACCTGGTCTGGAAGAGTCTCTTGAACGACGAAATGTGGGTGTGCGGCGCCGCGGTGTGGCCGGAAGAATCCAGCGCACGGCAGTGGTTCGGCCTCGTCGACACGATGGGCTGATGCGTCACACCTGACGAATAACGACAACTCCCAACTCCCAACGATCCAAGGAAAACCCTTCGAACAACCGGATGAAAGGCCAACAACATAGCTTGTTGGGATCTTTCACCCCGTTCTTCGATCGACTTCCCTTGGATCGTTGGAACGTTGGATCGTTGGGAGTTGATCAGGCGCCAGATCGACGGTTGCGGCCCGATGTGCGGGCACGATGATCGCGGCTGAAAGCTGTCAGCTCTCACATACCTGACCCCCCAACGGGAAGCACCCGCTGTCCGTCTGGCGTATTGGGCTTTTCGGGTGGACCTGGCCAAAGCGTGGTCGATATGATGATCCGCTCAGCCGTGAGGTCCTGGACGTGCCAGGCGCGGCCTGAACCGTAAAGCTCTTTTCGGGAGACATCATCGATGAATCTGCGTCACACCGTTCGTCCCTTCGTCGTGGCGGTGGCAACGACCCTCTACGCCGCGACTGCTTTCGCCCAGGCGGCACAGAAGCCGTTCGAACCTCAGGTCGGTCAGGCCGGCAAGGACGTTGTCTGGGTGCCGACGCCTCAGGTCCTGGTCGAGAAGATGCTCGACATGGCCAAGGTCACTCCGCAGGATGTCGTGATCGACCTTGGATCCGGCGATGGCCGCACCGTCATCACCGCCGCCAAGCGCGGCGCGAAGGCCATGGGGATCGAGTTCAACCCCGACATGGTCGAGCTCTCGGAGCGGAACGCCAAAGCCGCCGGAGTAACCGACAAGGCTACTTTCATGAAAGCGGATCTCTTCGAGACCGACTTCTCGAAAGCCAATGTCGTGACGATGTTCCTGCTGCCGTCGATCAACCTGAAGCTGCGGCCCAAGATCCTCGACATGAAGCCGGGCACGCGCATCGTCACGAACTCGTTCAACATGGAAGACTGGGAGGCCGATCAGACCGAGACCGTGGGCGGTGACTGCACCAGCTGGTGCACGGCGATGCTCTGGATCGTCCCGGCGAAGGTGCAAGGCTCATGGGCGATGCCGCAGGGCGAGCTGAAGCTGACCCAGACTTTCCAGAAAGTGTCCGGGTCGCTCGGCGCGCAGGCCATCTCGGAGGGCAAGCTGCGGGGTGACGAGCTCACGTTCAAGGTGGGGACCACGACGTACACCGGCAAGGTGAACGGCACCACGATTCAGGGGAGCGGCTGGACCGCGACCAAGAAGTCGTAAAACGAGGTCGTAAACGAAGGACGGCATGAACGGGTGACCGGTCGTTCCGGCCATCCGTCCATGCTCACTGAATCGGTTTCGGTGGAACGCTGAACGCCTTCGTCGCCACCCGGCCGTCGGGCCCGACCGGCCCCTGATCCTTCCCACCGATCGCTACGCGCACGGCGCCCGCATCGCCTGCCCTCACGACGAACTGCGACGCGGGATTCAGCGGAATGCGCGTATCCGGTGGCAGCTCCCGCTCGACCACCTTCTCGCCATCGACCGTTACTCGAATCCACACCTGCCGCAAGGTCGAGATCTCGGCGCGCGGCGGCAGAGCCGGGGCGGGTGCCGGCGTGGGAGCCGCCGCTGGCGGCGGTGCCGGTTGCGGCGCCGCGACCGGGGTTTCAGCGGCGGTTGAATCCGTCTGAGTGGTGTCGTCGCTGTTTCCGCGCAAGGCGAAGAACGCCACCGCGGCAATCGCCAGAACGGCCGCCACGCCAGCGACGGGCGGTATGCGCCTGCCGCTTCGACCGGGAGCCGTGAGCGCCGCTGGTACCGAACGCTGCTGCTGGCTCCCGAAGAGATCGCGTGCACCGAGTGGTCCCCTCTGCGCTTCCACCGGAAACGCGTCGACGCCAGACGCGGATGTCCGATCCCAGTTATCGAGATCGAGTGCATCAGGAAGCTCTGAAGGCCGCTCCGATGGCAACACCGGCGGCAGCACCGGCATCGCCTCTCGTGCGATCCTGTCCTGCGGCGGCGCGGTCGGGAGCGGATTCGCGACCCGCGGCAGTTCGCGAGGGACGGGTGCGGGCGCAGGCGGCAGAACCTCCTGAACCGCGGCAGCGGCCGGCAGGACGGGCGCAGCGACAGGAGCAGGTGCCAAAGGAGCGCGTGCCAGAGGAGCAGGCGGCAGAGGAGCCGCGGCCACGGGGGCAGGCGGTCTCGGCGCCGGCGGAGGCTCCCTCATCGACGGCGGCGCGGGCTGTCGTTCGAACGAGCGGAGGAATCGATCGAACGCCTCGTTCGCCTCCTTGCGCCGGACCCGTGTTGCCTCGATTTTCTGCTGAAGCTCTTCGAGCTCGCGCAGCGCCCCGTCTTCCGAAAACGGCTGCTGATCGTTCTCAGTCACGCCAGGAACCTCCCCACCGCAGTTTCATCCCATTCAATCCCGCAGCCCACGGCGGCAGACGGCTGCGCCATGCCGTTGACCACCTGCAATGGCTCGCGCAGGATTGGATTCCACCAGTCCGCGTATTCCAGCCAGTGAGCCGTCGGGGTCACCGCGAGCAGATGTGCGCTCACTTCCGGCCACAGGTGAGTGGAGACCCTGAGGCCATGCGCGTCGGCAAGAGCGGCGCCGGCGAGCCAGCCGGTCACGCCGCCGATCTTCATGGCGTCCAGCATCACGTAGTCCGAGGCCCCGGCGGCGATCGCATGCTGCATGTCGCGAACGCCCCACCAGTTTTCACCACACTGGATCGGCGTCCGCGCCTCGCGCGCGATCACCGCATGACCGCTGTAATCGTGCGCCATCGTCGGCTCCTCGACCCACTCGAGGCCCGCATCGTCCAGGACCCGCAGCCTTCTCACCGCGTCGGCCGGCGTGAGCGACTGGTTGTAGTCGACCATGATCGCCACACCGCTTCCAGCCGCGCTCCGAATCGCGCGGATGACGGCGACGTCTTCAGCGACCGTGGGGTATCCGATCTTTGCCTTGACACCGGTGAACCCGCGCGCCGCCCACGACTCCGCGATCTCGGCACAGCGGGCCGCCCCATCGTAGCCAATCGCGCCGTACGCCCGCACCGGAGTCGCGACGCCCCCGAGCAGTGAGGCCATCGGCACGCCGTGGCAGTGCGCGAGCGCGTCCCACAGCGCCATGTCGATCCCCGCCAGTGCCATCCCGACCAGGCCCTGAGTGCCGAGCAGGCGGAACCGTGCGGCCAGACGTCGCGACAGCTCGGCCGGCGCGAGCGGCTGCCCGACGATCAACGGCGCCATGTTCTGCATCAGGTCGGCAGTGGGCTCGAGCGCCGCGGCGGTGTAGGTGAACACGATGCTGCGTCCGATCGTGCCGCCGTCCACGGTGACATCGGCCAGCACCAGCGGCGACTCGGAGACGACACCGCTGGCGGTCTGGTGCGGCTCCGGCATCGGCACGCGGACCGCACGAACACGAAGCTGTCGGATCGCCGGAGTCGAGGGCGACATCGCTCGCGCGTAGTATGAACGCCTAGGCAGCGGGCGCGGCGAAGTATTGCGCCCGCTTCCGTTTCAGGAACTCGGCCGAGCGGGCGATCTCATCCAGGCCGTTCATGCCGTCTTCTATCGAGATCCAGCCGTCGAAGCCGGCACCGGCGAGAATCCGGAAGATCGCGTCGTAGTCGTTCATGCCCTGCCCGGTCTCGCCGTGCTTCAGCGCCGCGGCGTAGCCGGTCGCCCCATCGCCGGTCCGCAGATCGTCGAGGGTCGCGCCGGGCGCCAGGTAGCGATCCGACGCGTGCATCGTGACCACACGACGGCTGACCTTCTCGAGGAAGGCGACGGGATCGAAGCCGCCGACCACGGCGTTCGACGGATCGTACTGCACGCCGAAATGCGGCGAATCGATCTGCTCGATGATCTCCAGGAAGATGTCCTCGGGCTGCGCGAACTCGGGGAAGCGCCAGGTGCCGTCTTTGTAGTGGTTCTCCATGCACAACACGACGTCGCGCTGCTCGGCATACTCGAGCGAGCGGGTGATGCCGTCGAGCGTGCGGGCGATCCCCTCGGCGCGGCTCATGCCCTGATACCGCTGTCCACTCAGCGTGCGGCAATGCCGCGCGCCGAGCTTGACGGTGAGATCGATGGCCGCCTTCTGGCGCTCGACCTGCCGGCGGCGCTCATCGGCATCGGGATGCGTGAAGTCCGGGGAGAAACAGAGCATCGACGTCACCTGCCCTGTCTCCTGCATCACCCGCACGATCGGATCGACATCGCGCGGCTCGAAGCTCCGAAACCAGCCATCGTAATGCTCGACCCCTTCCCCGCCGAGCGTGGCCGCGTCGCGAATCCACTGCTCGAAGGATCGCGTGCCGCTGACAAGCTCGTCGAAATAGCACTTGGGAAAGACGGAAATGCGGGGCATCCGGGCATTCTAGTCTGACTGCGAACCGGCCATAAGACGCCTGTCTTAAGCCGCCTGCGGCGCCGAGGCACGAAGGCACGGGGCTCACGGAGAAGAGCAGATCTCTTCGACGGATTGCGATCCGTTGATGGCGCCGCCATCAACGGGAAGAACCTGGCGATAGTGGCCGGTTGCTTCGTGAACCTCCGTGCCCTCCGTGGCTCCGTGCCTCGGGCGCCGAAGGCGCCTTTGATTTGAACCGTCGTGTCGTCGTGACGTCGTCTCGTCGCCTCGTCGTTCCACTGCGAAGCGGAATCGTGACCTGTTCAGGCGTAGTTACTTCTCTGCCCGATCACGCATCAGCACCAGGTAGATCGCCCCGCTCAGCACGAACGTCACGAACCACGCATACGTGTAGAGGGTGTCGAAGACCCCCGGATTCGCGACCGCGCCGCCGGGTGTGGTCGCGGCGCGGATGAAGCCGGGGACCACCGGCATGATGGCGGCGATGAGCGCCACGATCGCCCGAGGGTTCACGCCGCTCGTGTACGAGTAGCGCCCGTCGACCCTGAAGAGATCCACGAGCGACAGGTGACGCCGGCGCAGCAGCCAGTAATCGGTGATGAGCACGCCGCCGATGGCGCCCATCAGGCTCGAGTAGCCCACCAGCCACGTGAAAATGTACGCCGCCGCGTCGGCGTAGAGTTTCCACGGCATCATCACGATCCCGAGGACGGCGGTAATCAATCCGCCGCCGACATAGTTGATCCGCCGCGGCGCGAGGCTGGAGAAGTCGTTGGCCGGCGACACCACGTTGGCCGCCATGTTGGTCGTCAGCTGCGCGACGAGCACGATCAGCGCGCCAAGGATGATGATGGCGGGAGAGCCGATCCTGGCGATCAGGACGACGGGATCCCAGATCGCTTCTCCATAAATCACGATCGTCGCGCTGGTGACGGCGACGCCGATGAAGGCAAAAGCTGTCATCGTGGCCGGCAGGCCCATGGCCTGGCCCAGCACCTGCGAGCGCTGGCTGCGAGCGTAGCGGGTGAAGTCGGGGATGTTCAGGCTGAGCGTCGCCCAGTACCCGATGTTGGCCGTCAGCGCGGCGGGAAAGAGTTGCCAGAACGGCAGGTGGACCGCCTGCAGCCGCGAGGATTCAGCCAGGATGTGTCCGAGGCCGCCACCCCGCCGCACCGCCCAGATCAGCAGCAGCGCGCCGCCCGCGAGCAGCAGCGGCGCCGACCAGCTCTCGAGCTTTTTGATCCCTTCGAGCCCGTGAATGATGATCGCGACCTGCACCAGCCAGAACGCCGCGAACGCTATCCACACGGCGGCTCCGCCAAGCCCGCGCCAGCCAGGCCAGGCCGCCGCGAGCAGCGTGTCGAGCGCGAGGCCGCCGATCCAGGTCTGAATCCCGAACCATCCGCACGCCACCAGGGCCCGCAGTATTGCCGGCACGTTCGCGCCGCGCACGCCAAAGCTGGCGCGGCACAGCACTGGAAACGACACGCCGTACTTCGTGCCGGCGTGCGCGTTCAGCACCATCGGAACGAGGACGATGGTGTTGCCGAGGAGGATGGTGACCATCGCCTGCCACCAGGTCATGCCCTGCTGCATCAGGCCCGATGCCAGCGTGTAGGTGGTGATGACCACGCTCATCCCGATCCAGAGCGCGGCGATGTGATAGGTGGACCAGGTGCGCCGCGACAGCGGGGTCGGCGCGAGGTCGGGGTTCCAGAGCGGGCTGTGGGAAACGTCCTCGGCGAGCTCGACTACGTCCTGCTCGCGAGGGATCGCTCGATTCGTGGATCTCCTCAACGCGGCACTGGCGCGTCAACATTGGGCGTCTGCGACGCGGCATATCCTTCCGCGTCGTACCCGCCGCGGTAGGCCTCTCCCTCTGGCCGTCTGATCCTGGAGTGCGCCACGACCCGATCGCGCCTGATGCCGCGGAAGTCCTCGAGCGCCTGCCAGCCGTTGCGGTCCATCACCTCCTGCATTCCGGCCTTGAGCCGCTGGATGATGTTCGGTCCGATGGCGTGATCGAGCATGGCGGCGGTGCACACCTGGACGGTGCCGCAGCCAAGGAGGAAGTAGTTCAGCGCCTGAGTGAAATCGGCAATGCCTCCGATGCCCGAGAACGAGTTCGCGGGAAATGCCTGGGTGAGCTGCGACATTTTCGCGAGCGAGAGCGGCAGGATCGCCGGACCGCCAAGGCCGCCCGACGAGACCAGGCCGTCGACGTTGACTTCGAATTCGAGGGTCTGCGGATCGAACAGCGGCAGCGAGGGAAAGGTGTTGGACGAGGTGATGGCGTCGGCGCCGCCGAGGAACGCGCCGCGCGCTTCGACGACGATGTCGGTCGTCGACGGGGTGAGCTTGGCCCAGACCGGCACGCGCGCCACTTCCTTGACGACCTGCGCGACGATCGAGATGAGCTCGGTGTCCTTGCCGATATTGGAGCCCATGTCCTTTCTGTCCATGTGCGGGCAGGACAGGTTCAGCTCCAGCGCATCCGCCCCTTCGTCCTGACAGGCCGTGGCCAGCGTCTGCCACTTCGCCAGCTCCTGGTCGCTGCCCGATCCGGCCATGATCGACGCCACCAGGATGCGGTCCGGATGCGCCTGCTTGATTCGCGAGATGCGCGGGATCCACCAGTCGAGCGGTTTGTCCGAGATGAGCTCCCAGTTCCACGACGAATGGAGCGCGGTGCCCGGCCGCTTCTGCATCGACAGCTGCGCAGAATCCGGCGTGGCGCGGAGGAACTTGGTCTTGGGCCCGGCGACGTTGATGACCGGGTGCAGCCCGATCGTCTTGGTCACCACGCCGCCCCACCCCGCCTCGAACGCCCGCATGATGTTGGCGTCCGACTCGGTCGGCGGCGCGGACGCAAGCAGGAAGGGATTCTCGAAGCGGAGCCCCGTGAACGTCACGCTCAACTGGCTGGCCATCGTGTCCCTCTTTGTTGGAATGCGCTTACTATACTCCCGCTCGCGGTTCGCGATTCGCGGGTTCGCGGGTTCGCAAGCCCGGAACAAATCTCGTGGCTTCCGCCTTTAGGCGGAAGGCTCCAGGGAGCACGTATGCCCCGTCTGGTCACCGGCGGCCTCATCCAGGCCGCCTCGCCCATCACCGACCCGGCCACGCCGATCGAGACGATCCGCAAGGCCTCGATCGACGCCCATATCCCGCTGATTGAGGAAGCCGGCAAGCGCGGGGTCCAGGTTCTGGGCCTTCAGGAAATCTTCAACGGTCCCTACTTTTGTCCCTCACAGGACGCCCATTGGTACGACATCGCCGAACCCGTGCCCGGCCCGACGACCGAATTGATGGCGACCTATGCGAAGAAATATCAGATGGCAATGGTCGTGCCCGTCTACGAGCGCGAGCAGGCCGGGGTCTACTACAACACCGCCGCCGTCTACGACAGTGACGGCACTTACCTGGGCAAGTATCGGAAGAATCACATCCCGCATACCTCCGGCTTCTGGGAAAAGTATTTCTTCAAGCCCGGAAACCTCGGGTATCCGGTCTTCAAGACCCGGTTCGCGACGATCGGCGTCTACATCTGCTACGACCGTCACTTTCCGGAGGGCGCCCGGCTGCTCGGCCTCAACGGCGCGGAAATCGTCTTCAATCCCTCGGCGACCGTCGCCGGGCTTTCCCAGTACCTGTGGAAGCTGGAGCAGCCGGCGCACGCGGTCGCCAACGGCTACTTCATGGCCTGCAGCAATCGGGTCGGCACCGAGGCGCCCTGGAACATCGGCCGCTTCTATGGCTCCTCCTACTTCGTCGATCCTCGCGGCAACTTCCTGGCGATGGGATCCGAGGACAAGAACGAGCTCGTCGTCGCCGACATGGACCTCGACCTGATCGAAGAAGTGCGCCGCGTCTGGCAGTTCTACCGGGATCGCCGTCCCGACTCGTACGGCCCGATGGCGGAGCAGCTGCCATGAGCCTGCTGATCAGGAACGGCACCATCGTCACCGCGTCCGACTTTTACAAAGGCGACGTGCTGATCGAGGGAGAACGGATTTCGACCATCGGCTCGTCGTTGAACGTGCCCGCGGATCGCGTGATCGACGCCGGCGGCAAGTACCTGTTTCCCGGCGGCATCGACGTGCACACGCATCTGGACATGCCGTTCGGCGGCACCACCTCCGCCGACGATTTCGAATCGGGCACGATCGCGGCTGCTCACGGCGGCACCACGACGATTGTCGACTTCGCGATCCAGTACAGGGGCCAGACGCTCCATCACGCCTGGGAAACCTGGATGAAGAAGGCCGACGGCAAGGCCGCGATCGACTACGGCTTTCACATGATCGTGACCGAGCTCACCGATCAGGTCGAGCTCGAGATGGACGCGCTGGTCCGCCAGGGTGTGACGTCGTTCAAGCTGTTCATGGCCTATCCCGGCGTGTTCATGCTGGACGACGCCAGCATCTTCCGGGCGCTGAAGCGGACGGGCCGCAACGGCGGCACGATCTGCATGCACGCCGAGAACGGCGGCGTGATCGACGTGCTGGTGAAGGAGGCGCTCGCGGCGGGCCATACCGCGCCGAAGTATCACGCGCTGACCCGCCCGGCGCGCGCCGAGGCCGAGGCTACCCACCGGGCCATCGCGCTGGCGGAAATCGCGGATGTCCCCATTTACATCGTCCATCTCTCGGCGGCCGAGGCGCTCGAGATGGTCACCGAGGCCCGCGACCGCGGGCTGCCCGCATTCGCCGAGACCTGTCCGCAGTACCTGTTCCTGTCGTACGACAACTACGAGGAGCCGGGATTCAATGGCGCCAAGTACGTGATGAGCCCGCCGCTGCGGGCGAAGGACACGCAGGACCGGCTCTGGCGCGGCCTGGCGTTCAACGACCTGCAGGCCATCTCCACGGATCACTGCCCGTTCTGCATGAAGGAACAGAAGACGCTCGGCGAGGACGATTTCTCGAAGATCCCGAACGGCGCGCCAGGGATCGAGACGAGGATGAGCCTGGTCTACGACGGCGGCGTCCGCACCGGCCGCATCTCGCTCAACCGGTTCGTCGAGCTGACGTCGACGTCGCCGGCGAAGATCTTCGGCCTGTTTCCACGCAAGGGCACGATCGCGCCGGGGTCCGACGCCGACATCGTGATTTTCGATCCGGAAAAGAAGATGCGGCTCTCGGTCAAGACGCTGCACATGAAGGTGGATTACAACCCGTACGAGGGCCGGGAGGTCGCGGGCGTCACCGACACGGTCATCTCGCGCGGGAGGGTGATCGTGGATGGCGGGAAGTTCACGGGGCGAGCGGGTTCCGGAGCCTTCCTGAAGCGAAGTGCAAGGTCGTGACGCTGGCAGTAATCTTCCAGCTAAAGCTGGAAGCCGACGCCCGTCTTGCTGCGCTGGCGGCTTCCGACCTTCAGGCGGAAGGCGAGACATCCAATTTCTATTTCCGTCGTGTCGTGGTTTCGTCGTGTCGTCGTGATTGCCGAAGGCAAACCGTCGGTGCGTTTCGTCAAAGGGGCACGGAATGACTGGCGAAGAAATCGTCGCTCTCTGTAAGAAACACACCATCTTCGAGTGGTCGGCCCAGGACGCCGTCGACCCGATTCCGGTCGCGCGTGCGGAGGGCGTCTACTTCTGGACGCCCGAAGGCAAACGCTACATCGACTTCAACAGCCAGTTGATGTGCGTGAACATCGGCCACGGCGATCCCCGGGTGGTGAAGGCCATCCAGGATCAGGCGGCGACACTCGCCTACGCCAACCCGTTCATGGCGACCGAGCCGCGGGCCCGGCTCGGCGCGAAGCTGGCGGCGCTGACCCCGGGCGACATCGACGTTTTCTTCTTCACGAACGGCGGCGCCGAAGCCAACGAGAACGCGATCAAGATCGCGAGAGCCGTCACCGGGCGGCAGAAGATTCTCGCGCGCTATCGCTCGTACCACGGCGGCACGGCCGCCGCGATCGCGGCGACCGGCGATCCCCGTCGCTGGTCGCAGCCGCCGATGCCTGGCGTCATCCACGTCCTCGACCCCTACCACGGCATCGAACGCGGCTGGGACGATGCGGCGGCGGCGCTGGCGTACCTGGAGGAAGTGATCGTCCTCGAGGGAGCGCACACCATCGCCGGCTTCATCCTCGAGAGCGTGACCGGCACCAACGGCATCCTGGTGCCGCCGGACGGCTACATGCAGGGCGTCCGCGCGCTCTGCGACAAGTACGGGATCCTGATGATCGTCGACGAGGTGATGGCCGGGTTCGGCCGCACCGGGAAATGGTTCGCGATCGAGCATTGGAACGTCGTGCCCGATCTGATCACGATGGCCAAGGGCCTCACCAGCGCCTACGTGCAGCTCGGCGCCGTGGGCGTGCGGCGGCCGATCGCCAACCACTTCGCGAAGACACCGTTTCCGGGCGGCCTGACCTACAACAGCCATCCGCTCGCCTGCGCCGCCGCGCTCGCGGCCATCGACGTCATGGAACAGGACGGGCTGGTCGAACAGGCCAGGACCAGGGGCGAGCTGATGGCGCCGAATGCTGGCCGAACTCGCCACCCGCCACCCTTCAGTTGGCGCGGTCCGCTCAATCGGCCTCTTCGGGATCGTCGAGCTGGTGAGAAACCGGAGCACGCGCACGCCGATGGCGCCGTTCAACGGCACCTCACCGGAGATGACGGAGCTCGGGAAGTTCTTCCGGCAGGAAGGGCTCTACACGTTCGTGCGGTGGAACTACTTCTTCACCAATCCGCCGCTCTCGATCACGGAGGCCGAGCTCCGCGATGGATTCGCGATCATCGACCGCGCGCTCGCGATCACCGACAAGGCGGTTCAATAAGGTCATGTCCAAGCCGCGGATACTTCTTCTTCCAGGCGCCCTGATTCTGCTCGCCGCGGTGATGGCGGCCCATGCACAGCAGGCGGCACCCTCGCAGCGGGACGTCGTTGCGCTGGTACAAGGGCAACACCCATACCCACACGCTGAACAGCGACGGCGACAGCACGCCAGACGAAGTCGTGCGCTGGTATCGGGAGCACGGCTACAAGTTCCTCGTGCTGACCGATCACAACTACCTGACGGCGGTCGACGGCCTCAACGCCGCTGCACGGCGCCGCCGACAAGTTTCTCGTCGTCCGCGGCGAGGAGGTGACGAGCACGCGTCGGCGTCGAAGGCCGTGCACGTCAACGGCCTGAATCTCGACGACGCTGGTCGACGCAGTCCACGGCGGCGTCGGTCGTCGCCGCCGCGCAGGAGAACGTCGACGGCATCCGCAAAGCCAACGGCGTCCCGCACATCAATCATCCGAACTTCACCTGGGCGATGACGCCCGACGATCTGCTGCAGGTGCAGCGCACGCGGCTGTTCGAGATCTTCAACGGCCATCCGCAGGTGAACAACGAGGGGGGCGGAGCCTCGCCAGGGCTGGAGGAGATCTGGGATCGGCATCCTCACCAGCGGCCGCCTGATGTACGGCGTCGCGGTGGACGATGCCCACCATTTCAAGAGACCGGGCGATCCACTGGCCTCAGGGCCGGGACGGGGATGGATCTACGTGCGCAGCCGATCGCCTCGAGCTCGCGCGCCATCGTCGAGGCGATGGAACGCGGCGACTTCTACGCGTCGACCGGCGTCGAGCTCGCGACCTACGACGCCACGCCGGCGTCGATCGCCCTCACGATCAAGACGACCACCTACAGCCGCTACCGCGTGCAGTTCATCGGCAGGAACGGCAAGGTGCTCAGCGAAGTCACCGAGCCGAAGGCCACCTACACCTTCAAGGGCGATGAAGGCTACGTCCGCGCGAGGGTCCTGGAGTCGAACGGCTACACGGCCTGGACGCAGCCGGTGCCGGTGGGAGCGGCGGGGCCCAAGGTGTCGGAATAAGCGGCCGCCAAATCCCATGTGTGGCCACATCCCATGCGTGGCCACATCCCATGCGTGGCTTCCGGCTTTAGCCGGAAGGATGCGAAGGCCCATTCCCTACTCCACTACTCTCTCGTACTCGCAAATCTCGAGCAGCTCCTTTACCAGAGTACCGCGATGACCCTAGGTGCGGGTACTCGGAGGGGTGACGCACCAGCCCGGACCGTCCCGGGTTGGCCCCCCTCACCTGAGAGAAACCTGAAGAAAACATCGGCAAAACTCGAAGTATCTGGCCGGGTCCGGATGCTAGCTTGAGCCTGCTCGCGCGAGGGTTCTCAGGAGGCATCTATGACGTGGCGGAGATTCGCGGCGGTGCTTCTTCTGGCGCTGACCGAGGGCGGCGCGTCTCTCCTCGCCCAGCGGGCATCCCTGCGCCTGGCCCCTGCCTTCAGCGCCGGCATATGAGAGCGTGTCCGGCGTCGTCGCCTTGGGCTTCTCGCCATATCGCGAGGCGCCGTCGCCGCGGTCCCTTGACCTTGCCGACATGGTGCCTTCGGACTCCGACATTCCAGCCATCTGCCGTCCGTTACTCGACGACATGTGGCGCGGGTCCGCGACATTCCGGAGGCAGTGGATCAGGGTCGCCGCCGGCCGGGTCCGGATCGTCATCACCCTCGACAAGCCATGGCAACCAGGGTGGAGCCGCTCTCGCTCGGAGATCTCGGAGAACGCGGGGCTGCAGCTGCATGTCTCGCTGCGGATCGTTGACCCCGCGGTAATCGAACACTTCGCCCATGAGCTCGAGCACGTGCTCGAGCAGCTCGATGGCGTCGATCTGGCTCGAGCCACGGCCAGTCACGTCCACGGCGTTTCCGCGATGGGAAGGCCGCCGGTCTTCGAGACGCGCCGGGCGATCGTTATTGGGAGGTTGGTTGCGAGCGAAGTCAGTGCCTATCGCGATCGAAGGTAACGATGCTCCGCATCTGCCTGATGCTGGCCGCCATCACGCTGATTGGCGGCCCATCCCGCGAAGGCCCGCCCGGCCGGATGGTGCTGCGGCAGGGATGGCCGCAGGCGCCATCGGGCATTCCCGCGGGCGCCGTCAGCGGAGACGGCCGCCATGTCGCATTCGTGTCGGCGGCACGCCTGCTGCCCGCCGATACCAACGTTCTGGATGACATCTACATCCTGGACCGTGAGTCACAGCGCTTGACGCTGGCGACGGTGTCCTCCTCGGGTGCCGCGTCCGACGGGACCGCGTTGAATCCGCAGCTGAACGCAGATGGCCGCTATCTCGCCTTCAATTCGCGCGCGACCGTTCTCACTGCCGACCCCGACAGGAACGAGGTGGACGACGTCTTCGTGCGCGACGGCGTGACCGGCATCACCACTCGCGTGAGCGTCGGTCCCGGGCGACTGGACGGCAATGGGCGGAGTGCGTATCCGGCGATCAGCGGCGACGGCCGAAGGGTTGTGTTCGAGTCATATGCAACGAACCTCGTCCCAGACGACGATGCGAATGGCACCGGCTCGGACGTGTTCCTGGCGAATCTCGCTACGGGTGGCCTGACGAGGATCGGCGTGGACGAAGCCGGCCGTCAATTCGCTCGTGCGTTCGCTCCCCGGATCTCCGGGAACGGACGGTTCGTCGCGTTCGCTGCCACGCCCCGTCAGTCCGACTCGTCTCGCGGGCGGGCCGACGCGGCCGCCATTCCGCGGGTTTATCTTCGCGACCTCACAACCGGCACGACCGTGTGCGTCAGCTGCGATCACCCACGCGGAGGTGCCCGGCTGGGTGCGTTCGCACCGGACCTGAACGCCGATGGGAGCGTCGTGGTATTCGCCATCCAGAGCACCATTGCGCGCACCGACATCGCGCTGTATGAGCGGGCCTCCCGGACGACCACGGTGATCACCCGACGCGCCAACGCGCGGAGTACCAGCCCTCGGCTGTCGGGCGACGGGCGGGTCATCGCCTTCGAGTCCTGGGCGTCGAACCTGCTCTGCACCGGGCGGTGCCGCGATGCGGACATCGACGAAAACCTGCTCCCGGACGTCTACCTGTTCGAGAGGACGACGGGACAGCTTCCGGCGGGCGAGCGGTGCAGGCGCGGCGTGGTGGACCCCGAGCGTGGGGCCGGGTATCGACGGCACCGGCGAGGTCGTCATTTTCTCGTCGCGAGAGCCGTTCGGACCGGAGGACATGACCGCCGACTTCGATCTGTTCGTCTGTTCGCCGGTGTGTCCGTGAGTCATGGGAGGTGGGTGGCACCCGCCACCCATCCCACCTGAGAAAAACCTGAAGAAAACATCGGCAAAACGCGAAGTATCTGGCCGCATCCGGATGCTAGCTTGGGCGTGCTCGCGATCGCGAGTTTCCTCAGGAGGCATCTATGACGTGGCGGAGATTGGCAGTCGCGCTCGTGTGCTCGGCGATCGCGCAGCCTTTGTGGGCGGGTGAAAAGAGCCCTGGGCCACCGGTCGAACCAAATGCCGGACAGTGGCGGACATGGGCGATTTCGTCTGGCAAGGACTACCGCGCGGCTCCCCCGCCGTCCGCCGAGCGAGACGCGGGAGGAGCTCAGGATCCTCGCCGACCTGATCGCGGGCAACGACGCGGCGACAGCGGCGCAGATCGCGTACTGGGATGCCGGCGCGCCGCAATACCGGTGGATTGACCTGATCTCGAACCGGGTGCTGGCCGGCACTCCGACGGGCGTGGCGCATCGCGTCTACACCTACGTCGCGATGGCGATGTACGACGCGACGATCGCGACGTGGGAGTCGAAGTACCACTATCGACGACCGCGCCCGACGCAGATGGATCACCGGCTGCCGACCGCCGTGGCCGTCCCCGACAGTCCGTCCTATCCGTCGGAACACTCCGCGGCCGCGCAGGCCGCTGCGACCGTCCTCGCCTACTTCCTGCCGCTGGAGGCGCAGAACTTCCAGGCGATGGCGGAGCAGGCCGGGATGGTCACGGGTGCTCGCGGGCGTGCAGTTCCCGAGCGACCACCACGCGGGTCTCGAGCTCGGGGAGGAGAGTGGCGGAACAGGTGATCGCGAAGGCCCAATCCGACGGCTCGGACGCCGTCTGGACCGGCACCGTGCCGGCCGGCCCCTGTCTCTGGACCGGGCGTGAACCCGGGCAACGCCGCCGCCGTCAACTGGCACCCGCTGCTGTTGTCATCTCCAAGCCAATTCCGCCCGCCGCCTCCTCCGGGGTGCATGTCCGCCCAGGTCCTGGCGGAGACTGCGGCCGTTCGCACATTCCCGAGAACGTTCGCCACCAACGCCAAGGCGTTCTACTGGCAGAGCCCCGAGGGGTTGAACTACTGGGGCTTCCGCTATCTCGGATAAATGGATGTTCGAGGATCGCCTGGACAGGAATCCGCCGCGCGCCGCGCGCGCCTACGCGCTCGCGACGGCGGTGCAGTTCGACGCCTTCATCGCCAGCCAGGACGGGAAGTTCGCCTACTGGTACTCTGAGACCTCACCAGCTCGATCCGTCGATCGTGCCGCTGTTCGCGGTGCCGAACTTTCCGAGCTATCCGTCGAACCACTCGACCTTCTCGACCGCGCGCGCGGAAGTGCTCGCGTATCTGTTCCCGTCCCGCGCCGATTACATCCGGGCGATCGGGAAGGAAGCCGGCGACTCGCGGATCTGGGCCGGCATCCACTATCAGATGGACAACGCGGCCGGCGCGGCCCTCGGAAAGGCGGTCGCCGGGGTGTTCATCGACTTCGCCAGGAACGATGGCTCGCAGTAGCTGAACACGCGGCGGGGCGCGAGCGCCGGACTGGCGCCGCGCCCCGCCGATCTGGCGACATGGAGCGGTTCGTGATATGTCTCGCTCACAAAAGCTCATGCATATGAAGGCGTTCTTCAGCGCAGCGCTCCTGGTTGTCCTGTCCGCGCACGGGAGTTCCGCGCCCGCCACGCGCGTGCCCGTCCTGGTCGAGTTGTTCACGTCCGAGGGCTGTTCGAGCTGCCCGGCCGCCGACACGCTGCTCGACTCGCTGCAGCGGGAACAGCCGGTCGGGGCCGCGCAGATCATTCCGATCGGCCTGCACGTCGATTACTTCGATCACGCCGGATGGAAGGATGCGTTCTCGTCTCCGGCCTTCACCGAGCGGCAGCGCAACTACTCGCAGAAATTCGGCCCCGACAGCGTCTACACGCCGCAGATGGTCGTCGACGGACGGGAGGCGGTTGAAGGCAACGACGGCACCCTGGTCCGGCGCGCCATCGCGTCAGCGGCGGGGACGGCGCATCTGCCGGTGCGTCTCACTGCGCGCAGCGCCGCAGGCCGCGCGCGCCTGACGTTCGAGCTGCCGGCCGCGCCGGCGAACGCCGAGAAGATCCAGGTGCTGTGGGCCATCACCCAGGACGGCTTGAGCACCGTGGTCAAGCGCGGAGAGAACGGCGGCCGGACGATGCACCACATCGCCGTCGCCCGGAGGCTGCAGGTGCTCGGGGGCCTCACCCGCGAGATGGCGCTCGTCGAACGCGAGGCGGAACTTGACCGGCGATGGGGCAGCACCGGCCTCAAAGCCGTCGTGTGGCTGCAGGGCGTCACGTCGCGCCAGGTGTACGGCGCCGCGACTGCTCCGATTGCCGAGTGACGCCGCCGCCAGGGTGAAATCGCGCATTCGTTGATCTCGGCACCGCCCGGGGGTATCTTCTAGCCGTCCTTCCCACTCAGATGGCCCAGCTGCCCGCGCGATTCGGGCCTTACGAAATCGTCAGCCCCCTGGCCGCCGGCGGCATGGGGCAGGTGTATCGCGGCCGCGATACGCGGCTGCAGCGCTTCGTCGCCATCAAGATCCTTCACGACACCGCGGCGCTGGACCCCGATCGCCAGCGGCGCTTTGCCCAGGAAGCGCTCGCCGCCAGTGCCCTGAATCACCCCAACATCCTCACCGTCTACGACGTCGGGGCCGAGGGAGAGATCCAGTACCTGGTGTCGGAGCTGATCGAAGGCGATTCGCTCCGCGCCGAGATGAATCGCGGCCGCGTCGCGCTCAAGCGTCTGCTGGACGTCGCACACCAGATCGCCGACGGCCTCGCCGCCGCGCACGAGGCCGGCATCGTCCATCGCGATCTGAAGCCCGAGAACGTCATGCTGACGGCCGACGGGCGCGTGAAGATTGTCGACTTCGGGCTCGCGAAGACGCCGGAGGTCGAGCCAGCGCTCGTCGGCGGCCCGACGGCGACGCAGACGGCGGCCGGCCTGATCATGGGCACGGTGCCTTACATGAGCCCCGAGCAGGCACGGGGCTCGCCGGCTGACTTCCGGTCGGATCAATTCGCGCTGGGGGTGATGCTCTACGAGATGACCACGGCGACGCATCCGTTCAAGCGCGAAACCGGGGTGCAGACGCTGTCGGCCATCATCGCCGACGAGCCCCCCGACCCGGCAGAAGTCGCCCCGTCGCTTCCGGTGCCGGTGCGCTGGCTGATTCGCCGGCTGCTGGCAAAAGCGCCCCGCGAACGCTATGCGCACACCGCGGATCTCGCGGCGGAACTGCGGACGATCCGCGGCCATCTCTCGGAAGCGACGGTGGCGACCGCGCCGGTTACACGTGCGCGATCGCGAAGATGGCTGATTCCGGCTGCTGGCGTCGCGCTGGTCGCGGCCGGACTGCTCCTCGGCACGGCGCTCGCGCCGCAGCAGGCGACCGCAGGGTTCGACAAGTTCACGCCATTCGCTACTGATCCCGGCTACCAGAGCGCGCCCACGTGGTCGCCGGACGGCAAGCAGATCGCCTACCAGGCCGAAGTCGACGGCGTGATCCAGATCTTCACGCGCACGCCTGGTTCGGCCACACGAACCCAAATCACGAATTCGCGCTTCGATTGCTATATCGCCGGCGTGGTCGGCCGACGGGTATATCTACTATCACTCGGACGCGCGTGACACGGAGGATTTGTTCAGGATCAGCCCGGTGCCCGGCGCCAGGGCAGACACCGTCATCGAGGACGCCTCGCGATCGGTCATTCTGCCATCCGGCAAGACCATCTACTTCCTCCGCGCCCGCGGCGACGTTTTTGGCTCCACGACGTTCTGGTCGAAGACCCTGCCGGACGGTAAGGAAGAACGGTACTCGCGGGGGACCCTCGCGAGCCGGACTGGTTCCAGTGGGAATCTGCGTCTCTCCCAGGACGGGTCACATCTGTTGTTGTGGATCGGGTCGAACGCCGACGCCCAATCGGGCTTCGTGGACATCGCCTTGCCCGACGGCGAGCCGCGGGCCGTCATGCCCGGACTCAGCCGGCCGGGCCTCCCGCCGCCGTCCTTCAGCTGGCTGCTCGACAATCGACACGTGCTGGTCACGCGAGCCGATGGTTCGACGCCAGGCACTCATCTGTGGGTCGTGGATACGAACGATACGACGCCCGCCAGTTCGTCGCCGAGGCCCGAGCGCCTACCCGCTGACGATAACCCCTGGCAACGAGAGCTCGCCGGCTGTCTCACCGGATGGGCGCACGGTTGCGTTCGCCTGGGATGCGACGGATTTCGACCTGTTCGAGGTGCCGATCGACGGATCGCCGCTCAAGCCGTTCCGCAGGAGCACGCGCAACGAATACGATCCGGCGGTCTCGCCGGGCAGCACGCAGTACGCGTTCGTGACCGACCAGACCGGGAACCCGCAGATCTGGCGGGAGAACCAGGAAGGCTATCTGCGCCAGCCGATCGTCACCGAGGCGGACTTCGTGGGACCGCCGTCGATGGCCATGGGATCGCTCGCGTTCTCTCCGGATGGCACGAAGCTGGCGTTCCAGCGGGCCGATACGGCGGAAGTGGACCCGCGCGCGCTCGGCTTCCGCATCTGGATCGCGCCAATGTCGGGCGGCAAACCGGTCCCTGTGCCAGGTGAGGGCACCACCTACCAGGACGCCCCGACCTGGTCGCCGGATGGCCGCTCGATCGCGTTCGTCACGGGCGGCAAGCTCGTGACGGCGGTCGTCGGCGCCAACACGCCGCCGGTCGCGCTCATCTCCGAAGGACTCCCCACCTTTCTCGCACGGCCTCAGTGGTCGCCGGACGGCAAATGGATCCTGTGCGAGACCGAGGACGGGTTGACGGTCGTCCGGCCGGACGGAACCGATAAGCACACCATCAGCGACCCCGGATGGCTGACCTATGCGTGGGACAGGGACAGCCGGCGGATCTATGGCCTGCGGCCGACCGACGATCTCCATCACTTCATGCTGGTCTCGCTCGACATGCAGACTGGGATGGAGCGGGTGATCAACCCTCAGATGGGGGCGATTCCGCCGATGTTGCAGCCGATTCGCGGCTTCAGCCGTCTGGCCACCGGCGGCTTCCTGACCTCGATTGCGAGCGTGAAGTCCGACATCTATCTCATCGAAGGTTTTCGGCTCCCGCGGACCTGGTGGGAACGGATCTGGAGACTGGGTCGCCCATGAGCCCATGAAAACCTGAGGTTTTTCCAAGATTCAACCGTCGCCGACACCGGTATACTTCGACCTCATCTGGAGGCCCCATGTCGAGAGTGACTGCGATCGTCGTCGCCTTGGCTGCAGGTATTGCCACCGTCTCCCCCGTCGCCCATGCCTGTGGCGACAAGTTCATGATGCTGGGGCGCGGCCCGAGGTTCCAGAAGGTGTATGCCTCGGTCTACCCCGGCAAGGTGCTGATTTACGCGAAACCCTCGAGCGATCCAAAGGGGGCGATCCGGAATCCGCAGCTGCCCAAAGTGCTTCGTCAGGCAGGTCACGCGGTCACCGTGGTCGAAGACTGGCCGCAGCTCGAGCAGGAGATGAAGCGGCAGGCGATCGACGTGCTGCTGCTCGAGGTCAACGACGCCGCCAGGCTGGCGCCGCTCTTGACGTCCTCACGCGGACGTCCGGAGGCGATGTACGTCGCGCCCTCCAAGAACGCCGTTCCGTCCACCCTGGTCTGCCGGCTCAAGGCCTCCGATGGCGGGCGGAAGTATCTCGAGGAAATCGAGACCGTGATGAAAGCCAGGACGAAACTGGCCCGCGTGTCCGAGAGCAGATCTGGAGCAACGCCATGACTGTCCTTCGACGACTCGGCACTTTGGGCATCCTGAGCGTAGCGGTCTTATTCGCGCCGGCCCAGGTGGCCGCTCAAGCCTGGGTCCCCGCGAAAGGTGAAGGGGCGATTGCGGTCGCCGCGCAGAGCATGAACGTGAAGAACCATCTTGCGGGAACCGTGCCGCAGGACCGCCGGGCAGATCGACACCTACGTCCTGCTCGGAGATCTGAGTTATGGATTGACCGACAAGCTGGCGGTCGATCTGGGGGTGCCGCTGGTGACGTCGAAGTACCGGGGTTCCGGGGGCCATCCGGGGACCGACATCGACGACGGGACCTACCGCAGCACCGTGACCGATTTCCGCATGTCGGTGCGGTACAACATCACGCGCAAGGGCATGGTGTTCACGCCGTACCTCGGCACCGTCGTTCCGAGTCACGCCTATCAGTACTATGGCCACGCCGCCCCCGGCCAGCGGTTGCGCGAGGTCCAGGTCGGCGCATTCGCCGCCAAGCTCATTGCGTCCGGCCCCTTGGCGGGGTTGTTCGTGTCGGGCCGTGCCGGGTACGGGTTCGTGGAACAGGTCATGGACATGTCACACAACCGGACCAGCGGCGATTTCGAGGCCGGCTATTTCCTGACCCCGTCACTCCGTGCGTTCGGCATCGTCAGCGGTCAGTACACCCACGGAGGAATCGACTTTCCGGCCTCGGGTGGCATGTTCTCCCTGCCGCCGGAGCAAAGGTACGTGCACGACATCATCCAGCAAGTGCATTACGTGCACGCCGGCGGCGGTGTCTCCTACTCGATCAGCGATTCGATCGACATGTTCGCGTCGTTCGCGCGGCTCGTCACCGGGCGGAACGGCCATGCATTGAACCGAGGGATCACGGTGGGCGCGAGCTGGGGCTTCAGCCGCTCGAAATCGAACGGCAATCACGGCACGGGTGGGGCCGCGCCCAGTGCCGAATACGCGCGCCTGACGGGCAAGAAAGAAGGCTCGCTCGGCCGCTGCATCTGCCAGAAGTCAGCGTCGTAGGCGCCTGCCGCTGCGGGACGACTGAGTCTCGGTCGTCTCGGTTCCCTGCGCCACACGGAACGTGAACAGCAGCGATCCGATCCGCACCTGATCGCCGTCGACGATCGGCATGGGCCCGGTCACCCGCCGATCGTTGACGTAGGTGCCGTTCTTGCTGCCAAGGTCCTCGACGACAGCGCCCACCGGACCGAGTACCAGCCGCGCATGGCGGCGCGAGACGGTGCTCGACTTCACGACGATGCCCTCTCCTTCGCGGCCAAGAATGTTCTCGCCAGGCTGGAGCGCGACTTCGGCCGTCGAGCCGAGCAGCCAGGCGTCGGGCGCCGCCGCTGCCTCGGCCGACGGGATCCCCGACCGCTCGAACTGGAAGGCATAGCCGAAGCCGTGCACGGTCCGGAGCAGTCCGGGCTTGCGGCGGTGATCCGCGATGGCGTCGCGGATCTCAGACACGAGCGACGGCAGGCTGCTCTCGGAGACGAACGTCTCGGGCCAGAGATGCTTGCGAATGTCGGCCTTGGAGACGGCGTGCGGACGGCGGGCGATGAGCAGCGCCAGCAGGTCGAACGCCTTCGGGGACAGCCGGACTTCGCGCGCCCCTGTCCAGATCTGGCGCGTATCGGGGTCGAACTTCAGATCGTCGAACTGAAGACGCATGGGACGGTCGGCTGCGCCACATGCTACTACGGACGCCGGTCGCAGCTACGCTAACCTTCGCGCCCGCGGGGTCAGCGACAGCCGTCTCCTTCAGGCGGAAGGATGCGAGAGGCGCCGCCACAGCCACGGCGCAACCGCGGCGACCACCGCGAGTAACAGCACGCCGGCCGCGATCGGCCGCGTCACGAACACCGTCCACGATCCTTCAGCGGCCGCGAGCGCACGTCTGAGGTGTTGCTCGGCCATCGGGCCGAGAATCGCGCCGATGACTGCCGGCGCCAGTGGAATCTCCCAGCATCGCATCACATACCCGGCTCCGCCGATTGCGTAGAGCAGCCCGACGTCGAAGACCGATCGATTGACACTGTAGGCGCCGACGCTCGCCAGGACGAGTATGCCGGCGTAAAGGTACGGCCGCGGGATCGTCAACAGCCGGACCCATAAGCCAACGAGCGGAAGATTCAGGACCAGCAGCATGACGTTGCCGATATAGAGGCTCGCGATCAAACCCCACACGAGCTGTGCGTCCCGCGTGAACAGCAGCGGACCCGGTTGCAGTCCGTATTGCTGAAACGCGGCGAGGAGAAGCGCCGCGGTGGCCGAGGTCGGCAGGCCGAGGGTGAGGAGCGGGACCAGGGTGCCGGCGGCGGCGGCGTTGTTCGCCGCTTCGGGGCCGGCCACGCCTTCGATCGCTCCGTTGCCAAACCGCTGCGGCTCGCGCGCGAGCCGGCGCTCGAGCGCGTACGAGAGAAACGTCGGGATCTCCGATCCGCCGGCAGGCAGCACACCGGCCGGAAACCCGAGCGCGGTCCCGCGCAGCCACGGACGCCACGAACGCGACCAGTCCTCCCGCGTCATCCAGATCGATCCACGGAGCGGGATCGGGTCCTCGGCCTCCATTCCGACCCTCGACGCGGCGAACAGCGACTCGCCGACCGCGAACAGCCCGACCGCGACGATGACAACGTCGATGCCGTCGAGAAGCTCTGGAATCCCGAGGCTCAGTCGCGCTTCGCCGGTCAGCGGGTCGATGCCGATGAGGCCGAGCAGGAGACCGAAGAACAGGCTTGCGAGGCCCTTCAACGTGGACTCGCCGAGCACGGACGACACTGCGACAAAGGCGAGCAGGGTCAGCGCGAAGTACTCGGCCGGACCGAAGCGCAGCGCGGCGTTGGCCATGACCGGCGCCGAAAAGGTCAGCGCCGCGGTTGCGAGCGTGCCCGCGACGAACGATCCGATTGCCGCGGTCGCGAGCGCCGCGCCGCCGCGGCCGGCGCGCGCCATCAGGTGCCCTTCGACCGCCGTCATCACCGAGGCGCTCTCGCCGGGGGTATTCAGGAGAATCGCGGTCGTCGAGCCGCCGTACATGCCGCCGTAGTAGATGCCGGCAAACATGATGAACGCCTCGATCGGCTGCAGGCTGAAAGTGACGGGCAACAACAGCGCGACCGTCAGCGCCGGGCCGATGCCGGGGAGCACGCCGACCAGCGTGCCGAGCGTCACGCCGGCGAGCGCCCACAGCAGATTGATCGGGGTCAGCGCGACGCGGAAGCCCTCGAGGAGCGCGCTCAGCGCGTCCATGGCCCTTTGGGAAGCGGCAGGTCCAGCCCTCGCGTGAACGCCAGATCGACAATGACGACGAAGACGACCGCGATGACGAGCGTCCACATCCGCTGCCGGTGACTGGACGAGGGCGCGAAGGCGTTGGCGCTCAACACGAACAGCGCGCTTGCCGCGGTCGCGAATCCGAGCGGGCGCAGCAGGATCAGGAACACCACCAGTCCGAGCACGACACCACGGACCGCTTTCGCATTACCGTGGGGTGTATCAGTACGAACCTGCCGCGCCCGGATCCCGCTGACGGCCAGCGCCCCGAAGACGAGTGCGGCGCCGATCAGGACAGCCAGCGGGACCAGTCTCTGCCCGGTCATCACCGGTGTTCCCCGCGCGGGCCCGCGCAGCCTCGCCACGACACGCGTGAAGCGCGTCCTTTCGCTGGCGAGAAATGCCTCGAATGCGGCGCCGTCGAGGTAGAGGTCGCTCCACTCGCGTTCGGCCAGGACTCGCTGCCACTCGGGGCTGTGCGCTGCCTGGCTCACCAGCGTGGTGAGCCGCGCGCGATCGGCAGTCGACAGCCCGCCGGCGCCGAGAACGCCGCGCCAGTTCACCATCTCGACGTCCAGGCCGCTTTCGCGAATCGTCGGCACGTCGATTCCTGGCGTCCTCGACGGCGACGAGATCGCGATCGCACGGAGACGTCCGGACTGGACGTGCGGGGCAAACTCGCTGTAACCGCTGATGCCGGCCGCGACGTGCCCGCCGAGCAGCGCCGCCACCGCTTCGCCACCGCCCGAGAACGCCACGTAATTGACGCGCCGCGGATCCACACCCGCCGCCTCCGCCATGAGTCCGGCCAGGATGTGATCGGTGCCTCCGACCGAGCCGCCACCCCAGGCAAACGCCTCGGGACGCCGGCGGAGCGCTTCGACGAGCTGCCGCATGTCGCCGATGACTGACGTCGCGGGGACGGCGATGACTTCGTACTCGCCCGTGAGCCGCGCAATCGGGGTCGCCTGCCCGATCGAGACGGGCGAGTCGTTCCAGAGCGTGGCGCCGACCATCACCAGGCCGGTGATCAAGAGCGATCGGGTGTTCCCCGATCCGGCATTGACGAACTGCGCCAGCCCAATCGTTCCCGCGGCGCCGGGCACGTTCTGCACCTCGACGATTCGCGCCAGCCCACGACGCTCGATCACCTGCTGCAGGACGCGAGCAGTCTGATCCCAGCCGCCGCCTGGCGCTGCGGGCGCGACAATGACGAGGTGATCTTCGAGCGGTTGGGCACGGACCGCCACCGCGCTCGGGCCGCCCAGCGCTGCGAGAATCAGAAGGAGCCTCACCGGCCACAGACTAGACACGGCCGGATGATACTGTGCGGTGCGTTGACTTACGCGTCGCCTGGGCATAGGCTCCGCGAGATTCGGTTTCTTGTTTACAGGAGGGCAAGAGATTAGGAGAAAGAGAGCCCGTACCTACTCCTGATCTCCTGTCCCTCCTGTTAGATCCTTCAGTCGGGGGCATTCCAAAATGCAGATCATCCGCAACCGCACCGAGTACGACGTGTGCGTGATCGGATCGGGAGCCGGCGGCGGCATGGCGGCGATGGTCCTGACCCAGGCCGGCGCGAACGTGGTGATGCTCGAAGCGGGCCCGTTCTGGGACGCGACCCTGGACACGGCCATGTACAAGTGGCCCTACCAGACGCCGCGGCGCGGGGCCGCGACGCCCGAACGGCACTTCGGCGAGTTCGACGCGGCGCTCGGCGGCTGGTCGCTCGACGGCGAGCCCTACACGTCGGCGCCTGGCGACCAGTTCGACTGGTTCCGATCCCGCATGCTCGGCGGCCGCACCAACCACTGGGGCCGCATCTCGCTCCGCTTCGGGCCGGACGACTTCCGCCGGAAGAGCATCGACGGCCTTGGCGATGACTGGCCGATTACCTACGACGACGTCAAGCCGTACTACGACAAGATCGATAAGTTCATCGGCATCTTTGGCGCCAACCTGCCGGAGTTCCGCAACGAGCCCGACGGCATCTTCCTGCCGCCGCCGACCCCGCGCTGCTACGAGCTGCTGATTCAGCGCGCGCAGAAGAAGCTGAACATCCCGAGCGTGCCGTCGCGGCTGTCGATCCTGACCAGGCCGCACAACGGCCGCGCCGCCTGCCACTACTGCAGCCAGTGCGGGCGCGGCTGCTCGACGCACTCGAACTTCTCGTCGCCCTCGGTGCTGATCCCCCCGGCGATGAAGACCGGGCGGCTGAAGCTCATCACCAACGCGATGGCGCGCGAGGTCACCGTCGACGACGCCGGCCTGGCGACCGGCGTGACCTATGTGGACAAGACCTCGTCGCGCGACAACCACGTCCGCGCCCGGATCGTCGTGGTCGCGGGGAGCGCCTGCGAGTCGGCGCGCATCCTGCTCAACTCGAAGTCGGCGAAGTTCCCGCAGGGGCTGGGCAACTCGAGCGGCAACGTCGGCAAGTACCTGACGGACTCGACCGGCGCCAGCGTTCGCGGGTTCGTCCCGGCGCTGATGGATGGGATTCCGCACAACGACGACGGCACCGGGGGCATGCACCTCTACACGCCGTGGTGGCTCGACAACAAGAAGCTCGACTTCCCGCGCGGCTACCACATCGAGCCGAGCGGCGGCCGGCGGATGCCGAGCGCCGGGTTCGGCAGCGGCATCCACGCCTATGCGACCAACGATCCGGCCGGGCATCCGCAGGCGTTTGGCGGCTACGGCAAGCAGTTGAAGAACGACTACCGCCGCCTCTACGGCGCCACCGTCAACTTCGCCGGCCGCGGCGAGATGATCCCCAACAAGGACACCTACTGCGAGATCGACCCCACGGTCGTGGACAAGTGGGGCATCCCGGTGCTGCGCTTCCACTTCAAGTTCGGCGACTCCGAGTACAAGCAGGCGAAGCACATGCAGGAGACCTTCCGCTCGATCATCACCGAGATGGGAGGAACACCGATGACGCCGATGCCGACCGCCGAACAGGGCTACGGCATCGAGGCGGGCGGCCGCATCATCCACGAGGCCGGCGTGACCCGGATGGGGAACGATCCGTCGACCTCGGTGTTGAACAAGTACTGCCAGGCGCACGATTGCCGGAACGTCTTCGTCGCCGATGGCGGGCCGTTCGTGTCGCAGGCGGACAAGAACCTCACGTGGACGATCCTGGCGCTCGCGATGCGGACGTCGGAATACATTGCCGAGCAGAGGAAGGGCGGGAAACTTTGATGCTTTCAACTCCCAACTCTGTTAAGGAATTATGAAACCCAGTAGACGCACGATCCTTCGCTCGCTCGCCGCCGCTCCCATGGCGGCCGGCTTCGTCTGGACCGAGGCCGAAGCGCAGCAGGCCCATCATCAGGCAAAGGCTGCCGAAGCCACCGCCCAGAAGACCGCGACGCCCTTCCGGCCCAAGTTCTTCACGCGTCACGAATATGCGACGGTGACGATGCTGGTCGACATCATCATTCCGAAGGACGAACGCTCCGGCAGCGCCACCGAGGCCGGCGTGCCGCCGTTCATGGACTTCATGATGACCGATCAGCCCGCACGTCAGACCGCTATGCGCGGCGGCCTGGCCTGGCTGGATCGCGAGTGCGTGAGCCGGTTCGAGAAAGACTTCCTGACCTGCACGCCGCAGCAGCGCGCCCAGGTGCTCGACGACATCAGCTGGCCGGACAAAGCCAGGCCGGAGCACGCGCACGGCGTCGCGTTCTTCAACAGCTTCCGCGATCTCACCGCGAGCGGCTTCTTCACCAGCAAGATGGGCCTCGAGGACCTGCAGTACATGGGCAACCGCTACGTGCCCGAGTGGACGGGGTGTCCTTCCGAGGTACTGAAGAAGTTGGGGCTCGGGGGAGACACGGCTTAGGCTGCGTCAACTCCCAACGATCCAAGGGTCCGCTGGACCGCTGGACCGCTGGACCGCTAAACCCGAACGCCCGGCGAAAAATCAGATCAGCGGACCAGCGTCCAGCGGTCCAGCGGTCCAGCGGTCCAGCGGAGATACTCTTAGATTCTCTTCGCGTACTTGAGCATCTCGACTTCGAACCCGCTGCGATCGTAAAAGCGGCGCGCCCGTTCGTTCCCCGCGAACACGTTGAGCGTCATCAGCGACAGGCCGCGCCGCCTGGTCCACTGCTCGGCGTAGTCGATTAACGTGCGGCCCACGCCCGTGCCTTCCGCGTCGACCGTCGTCGCGAGCACCGAAATGTGACCGTGGCTCACGCCGAAGAAGTCCTTCATCAGGAGGATGTGCAGGCAGCCGACGGGAACGCCATCCCGCTCCGCGATCACGACCTGGTTGTCGTCGCTGCCCTCCTCGATCGCTTCCATCATCGCGCCGGCGTCGGCGTTGGCGATCGAGTCAGGCGTGCGCCACGGGGGCAATGGAAATGACGCCAGGCGCGCAGCCAGCCCGGCCAGCAGCGGCGCATCCGCGCTGGTGGCCGGGCGAATCTTCAGGTCGGTCATCGATGGCATAATTCGAGGTTTCCGGCTTCCGTTCTCTTCAATCGTACCGGAGACAACTCATGGGAATCCGCGTGAATCGCTTGGTCGGCGCCGCCTGCGTCATTGCCCTGGGTGCGGCGGCGGCAGCGCAGCAGCGATCACATATCCGTCCACCCGCAAGATCGATCACATCGATACCTATCATGGCGTGAGGGTGGAAGACCCCTACCGCTGGCTGGAGGACGACAACTCGCCCGAGACGGCCGCATGGGTCGAGGCCGAGAACAAGGTCACGTTCGCCTACCTGGACGCCATCCCCTATCGGCGCGCGATGTCGGAGCGGGTGCGAGCGCTGAACGACTACGAACGCTACTCCGCTCCCTCGCGCAAGGCCCAGTACGTCTTTTTCAGGAAGAACGACGGGCTGCAGGATCAGAGCGTGCTCTACATCCAGAAAGGCTTCGACGCCCCGCCCGAGGTCCTGATCGATCCGAACGCGTGGGGCACGAAAGCGAAGCCGGTGCCGCTGACCACGTTCAGCCCGTCGAAAGACGCGAAGTACGCGGTCTACGGCAAGTCGCCGAGCGGGTCGGACTGGCAGGAATACCACGTCATCGAGCTCGCCACGAAGAAAACGCTCGACGACACGCTCCAGTGGGTGAAGGTCTCGAACGTGGCGTGGGCGGGTGACGGATTCTTCTACAGCCGCTACCCCGCACCGGATCAGGCGAAAGCCAGGGCGGGGATCAACGAGGACCACCAGGTGTTCTTCCACAAGGTCGGGACGCCGCAATCCCAGGATCAGCCCGTCTACTCCGATCCGGCCAATCCCCAGCGCTTCCACATCGTCGAGACCACAGACGACGAGCGGTTCGCGGTTCTGTCGATCTCGGAGCGCGGCAAGGGCAAGGACGGCAATGCCCTCTTCGTTCGCGATCTTGCCGCCGGCGAGAAGGAGTTCAAGCCGCTCGTTCCCGACATCACCGATTTCAGCTTCAACGTCATCGACAGCGTCGGCGACAAGCTGCTCATCGCCACCAACAAGGGGGCGCCGAACACCCGCGTCGTGCTGATCGATCCGAAGCAGCCGGCTGAAGCGAACTGGAGAGTGGTGCTGCGCGAGCGGCCGGAGCCACTCGAAACCGCCAGCACCGCGGGTGGGAAGCTGTTTGCGACTTATCTCAAGGACGTGACGACCCGCGCTTATGTCCACGCGCTGGACGGCCGCCTGGAGAACGAGATCGTCCTGCCGGGCCTCGGGACCGCGGCCGGGTTCGGCGGCGACCGCGACAGCACGTTCGTGTTCTTCACGTTCAACTCGCTGAAGGTTCCTCCGACGATCTATCGCTACGACATCAGCACGAAGAAGACGGGGGTGTTCCGTCAGCCCAAGGTCCCGGGCTTCGACCCGGCCGCCTACGAAACGAAGCAGATCTTCTACACCAGCAAGGACGGTACGCGCGTGCCGATGTTCCTGGTGTATCGCAAAGGGCTCAAGCTCGATGGCACCAATCCGACACTGCTGTTTGGGTACGGCGGCTTCAACATCGTGCAGTCGCCGACGTTCAGCGCCTCGCGCTTCGCGCTGCTCGAGCAGGGCGTCGTCTACGCGTCAGCGAACATGCGGGGCGGCGGTGAATACGGGGAGAAGTGGCATCAGGCGGGCATGAAGCTGAAGAAGCAGAACGTCTTCGACGACTTCATCGCCGCGGCCGAGTGGCTGATCGCCAACAAGTACACGTCTGCACAGCGTCTGGCCATCCAGGGCGGATCGAACGGCGGCCTCCTGGTTGGCGCCGTGATGAACCAGCGCCCGGAGCTGTTCCGCGTCGCCATTCCGCAAGTCGGCGTGATGGACATGCTGCGCTTCCACAAGTTCACCATCGGCTGGAACTGGGCGGCCGACTACGGCTCGAGCGACGATCCGGACGAATTTGCCGCGCTCAAGGCCTACTCGCCGCTCCACAACATCAGGAAAGGCGTCAAGTATCCGGCCACGCTCGTCACGACCGCGGATCATGACGACCGCGTAGTCCCGGCGCACTCGTTCAAGTACGCGGCAACACTGCAGGAGCTCGCGAGCCACGAGAACCCGCTGCTGGTTCGCATCGAAACCAATTCGGCTCACGGAGCCAGCGGCCTGGACAAGCAGCTCGAGACGACCGCCGACATCTATTCGTTCATCATGTACAACATGGGCCTGACGCCGGTCTTCCCTGCCGGCCGGACGACCACGAGCACGGGCAACTGAAATGGCCGCGCTGATTGAAGCCATCGGGATCAAGCGGAAGATGTTCTTCGAGTTCGAGGACGCGCCGTACCACTGTCTCGGCGTGGAAGTCTCCACGCCCACCGCGCGCGGCGGCCAGACGCTGGTCCGGATCAAGATGCGCAACCTGCTCACCGGCAACGTCTTCGACAAGACCTTCAAGGCCGGCGACAAGTTCAAGGAGCCGGATCTCGTCTCGGTGCCCGCGACCTACCTCTACTCGGACAGCGGCGGGTATCACTTCATGGACCAGGAGAGCTACGAGACCCTCACGCTCTCGACCGCGATGGTCGGCGACGGTCGCGAGCTGCTCGTCGACAACGTGCTGGTCGACATCCAGAAGTTCAACGGCAACCCGATCGGCATCGAGTTTCCCCCGCACGTCGAGCTGACGGTCACGTCGACCGAGCCCGGCGTCCGTGGCGACACCGCCAGCGGCGGCGTGACCAAGCTCGCGACGCTCGAGACCGGCCTCGAGATCCGCGTGCCGCTCTTCATCAAGGAAGGCGAGAAGGTGAAGGTGCACACGGAGACGCGCGAGTTCGCGGGAAGGGCGTAGGAGAACTACGTCAACTCCCAACGCCCAACTCCCAACTCCCAAGGGGAGTCGCTCGAACATCTGGGCGAAGGGCGCGGCACGTAGCTGGTTCGGACGCCTTCTACCCAAGTGTTCGAGCGACTCCGCTTTGGGAGTTGGGAGTTGGAGGTTGGGAGTTGACAAGGAGCAGTTATGACCACCCGTCGTGACTTCATCACCACTGTCGCCGGCACCGCCGCGGGCCTGATGATCGTTCCCCGTCACGTCCTCGGCCGCGGGTATCAGGCGCCGAGCGATCTGGTGAATGTCGCCGCGGTCGGGATCAACGGCATGGGCGCCGCCAATGCTCAAGCCGTGATGAGCCAGAACATCGTCGCGATCTGCGACTGCGATCTCGATCTGCTCGACGGCAAGCTGGCGGAGTGGACGAAGCGCGCGCAGACGCCGCCCACGCCGCGTCCGGCCCCGCCGGCGGAAGCCTCCGCGTTCAAGGCTCTCGGCCCCTCGAAGGCGCAGCTCGCTGCCAACGAGCGTTGGCCCGACCAGGACGATCGCGCCAACCTGTCGCGCTTCGTCGAGCAGCAGCTGCCGCGGCTGCGGAAGTACCAGGACTACCGCGAGATGCTCGAGAAGCAGAAGGACATCGATGCGGTCATCGTCGCCACGCCCGATCACATGCACGCGGTGATCGCGTCGAATGCCATGGATGCGGGCAAGCACGTCTACGTGCAGAAGCCGATGTGCTGGTCGGTGCACGAGGCACGGCACCTGGCGAAGAAGGCGAAAGACAAGAAGATCGTCGCGCAGCACGGCAACCAGCGGCACTCGAACGACGACAACCGCCGTTCGGTCGAGTACGTCAGGGGCGGCGCGATCGGCGAGGTCCACGAGGTGCACGTCTGGACGAACCGTCCGTTCGGGTTCTGGCCGCAGGGGGTGCCGCGCCCGGCCGCTGCGCCGGCGGATCATGGAGGTTGGGACGACCGCGGCATGTCGGCACGGATCGCCGGCGCGATGAAAGCGGACCAGAAGCCGGTGCCGGCGCGCCTCAACTGGGATCTGTTCCTCGGCGTCGCGCCGGAGGTCGAATACCACCCCGTTTATCACCCGTTCAACTGGCGCGGCTGGGTCGACTGGGGACAGGGCGCGCTCGGCGACATGGGTGCGCACCTGATCGACTTTCCGGTCTGGTCGCTGGATCTGCCGCTGCCATCGGTGATCGAGACCGAGTCGACGCCGTTCAACGGCGCCTCCTACCCTGCGGCGACGACGACGTATTACGAGTTCAAGGGGAAGGACGGCACCATCCGCATGACGTGGTACGACGGCGGCTTGATGCCGCCCGATCCCGAGGAGCTCGGCGAAGAGCAGCTGAATCCCGGCGGCGGGATTCTCTGGATCGGCAGCAAGGGCAAGCTCCTCTTCGACACCGCGCAGCCGCGCCTGCTGCCGGCGGCGAAGCACAACGCCTACGGCCCGCCGAAGGAGCGGCTGCCCCGCGTGCCGCACGGCGATCACGAGATGAACTGGATCAACACCATCAAGGGGAAGGACCAGCTCTCGTCAGGCTTCGAGTACGGCGCGCACCTCACCGAGATCATGCTCCTCGGCATCGTCTCGCTGCGCGCGAAGTCGCGGCTGCATTACGACGGCGCCAACATGCGGGTCACGAACAACGAGGCGGCCAATCAGTTCCTGACTCGGGAGTATCGGAAGGGGTATTCGCTGTAATTCGTCGGGGCTCGGGGCTCGGGGCTCGGAAAGCCGCTGGTACTCAGAGGCAACTAGCCGTTTGGATTTGCCCCCGTTGCCTCTGAAGACGTCCCGAGTCCCGATGCGTCAGTCCCCTAGGACATGATGTAGCGCTGCAGCGAGTTGATCGTGAACTGCTGCTCCTCGACCACCGCGCGCACCACGTCGCCGATCGAGACGACACCGACCAGCCGGCCTTCGTCCATCACCGGCAGGTGCCGGATGCGTTTCTCGGTCATCAGCGCCATGCACTGGTCCACGGTCCAGTCCGGCTGCACACAGACGACGTGCGGCGTCATGATCTCGGAGACGAGCGTCTCCCTCGACGTCTTCCCGAGCAGCATCACCTTTCGCGCGTAATCGCGCTCGGAGAAGATGCCCTCGACCCGCTCATCCGCCTGGACGATGACCGCGCCGATGTTCTTGTCGGCCATCAGGCGGAGCGCATCGTAGACCGTGTCGCCGGGCCCGACGGAATAAACGGCGGACTTGCCGCGCAGGAGATCGTGAACGGTGGCTGACATGACCGGTACCCTCCGACCGTTTCAGTACCGACGACGGTGGAAGAACTCGCGGCTATGGTAGTGCAAGGCGGGCTGACCGCGCCGCCCCAATGATCTTGATCTGGATCAATTCGAGGAGCTGCCCAAACTCGCGATTGTATGGCTGAGTTCGAAGGGATATAGTCCCGACTGCTAATCCACAACCCAACTCGAAACGGAGGTATCGATGAAGGGAACCCTTGTCAAAGTGGTGTCTCTATTCGCCCTTGGTACTCGCATCGACGATGTTTACTACCAAGACGGCGGCGCAAGGCAGCGACAGCCGGATTCAGCGGGGATTCGAGGTGGCGCCCGTAAAACTGCAGATGAAGGGCCTGAACCCCGCCAAGGTGGGATTGGGCAGCTACATCGTCAACGCACAGGGCGGGTGCAACGATTGCCATACCAACCCGCCGCATGCCGAGGGCGGCGACCCGTTCGCCGGCCAGACCCCGAAGGTCAATGCGGCTGGTTACCTTGGCGGCGGAACGGAGTTCCTTCCGTCTCCGTTCATCTCACGGAATCTCACGCCCCGTGCCTCGGATGGACGGCCCGCGGGCCTGACCCTCGAACAATTCCTCGAGGTGATGCACAAGGGCACCGACTTCAAGCACCGGCACCCGGAGATCTCCCCGCTCTTGCAGATCATGCCGTGGCCCGTTTACGGCCAGATGTCCGACCATGACCTGCAGGCGGTCTACGAATACCTCAGCGCCATTCCCTGCCTGGGCTCGGCGGCACGCTGCGAAAAGTAGCCAGCCACACGGGATTTCTTCCGCCACTGTGTCAGCTTCCGCTCATCACCTGGGCGGGGGCTGGCGTACGCGGTGGTGGCAGATGGCCAATGTTTCCGGGCTCGACTCCGCTCCCCCTCCGGCCCTACCCGCAAACGTAGCCAACCCCCGAAACCACAATAGAATGCGCGGAGTCCAAGCCCGCTGAGTTTCGGACCCTGATGCGCGCTTCCATTCTGTTGGTGTTCCTGCTTGGTGCGTCTGCCTGTTCGCGCGCCGGCTCCCAGACTGAGCGAAGTTCCATGTCCGACCCGATCACTCTCGCTGTCGTGAACGCCCGCGTGTGGACGGGCGATCGAGCCGCTCCCTGGGCCGAGGCGATTGCGGTGAGCGGCGAGCGGCTGGCCGCCGTCGGCACGAGCGACGAGGTCCGTCGGCTCGCGACGGGTGTGACGCCGATCGATGCGGGCGGACGGCTCGTGGTGCCGGGCTTCATCGACACTCATGTCCACTTCCTCGAAGGCGGCCTGCGCCTCGCGTCCGTGCAGCTTCGCGACGCGAGGACCCGCGACGAGTTCGTGAGCCGGATCAAGGCGTTTGCCGCCACGGTGCCGGCGGGGACCTGGATTACCGGCGGGGACTGGGACCACAGCCTCTGGGGCGGCGAGCTGCCCTCGCGTGACTGGATCGACGCGGTGACGCCGAACCACCCGGTGTGGATCAACCGCCTCGACGGCCACATGAACCTGGCCAACAGCGCCGCTTTGAAGGCCGCCGCGGTCACGCGCGCCACTGCCGACGTCGCTGGAGGCGAGATCGTCCGCCGCCCCAATGGTGAGCCGACCGGCCTGCTGAAGGACAACGCGATGGCGCTCGTCGACAAGGTCGCACCGCCGCCGTCGCCGGAAATGCGGCGGCGGGCGGTCACGGCCGCGATGCGCTACGTCGCCGGGCGCGGCGTGACCACGGTTCACGACATGAGCACGTCGGCGGCATGGGACGACATGGCGCTGTACGCGGAGCTGCGCAAGGCGGACGCGCTGCAGACACGCATCTACAGCATGGTGCCGCTGGCACAGTGGGAGCGCCTGCGCGACGTCGTGGCGCGCCGTGAACACGGCGGTGCCGACGGGCTCGGCGACGACTGGTTGCGCGTCGGCGGCCTGAAGGGCTTCGTCGACGGCTCGCTTGGCTCGCACACGGCCGCGTTCAACGAGCCGTTCAACGACGCACCAAAGGATCGCGGCCTGCTGGTCAACACTCCGGACGATCTCTACCGATGGATCTCTGGCGCCGACAAGGCCGGACTCCAGGTGATGGTCCACGCCATCGGCGATCGCGCCAACGCGCTCCTGCTCGACACGTTCGCGCGCGTCACGACCGGGAATGGCCCGCGCGATCGGCGGTTCCGCATCGAGCACGCCCAGCACCTGGCGCCGCGCGACATCCCGCGCTTCGCGCAGCTGAACGTCATCGCGAGCATGCAGCCGTATCACGCGATCGACGACGGACGATGGGCCGAGACAATACATCGGGGATCGCATCAACACGACCTATGCGTTCCGGTCGCTCATCGACGCGCACGCGATGATCGCCTTCGGCAGCGACTGGTTCGTCGCGCCGCCGTCGCCGCTGGAAGGCATCTATGCCGCGGTCACCCGCCGCACCATCGACGGAAAGAATCCAACCGGATGGGTCCCGGAGCAGAAGATTACGGTCGAAGAGGCCGTACGCGCCTACACGGCCAGCGCCGCCTACGCCTCCTTCGATGAATCGCGCAAGGGTGTCCTGTCGAAAGGGCGGCTGGCGGACTTCGTCATGCTGGAGCGCAACATCTTCGAGATTGCGCCGGAGGAAATCGGCGCGGTTCGGGTGCGGATGACGATCGTGGGAGGGAAACAGGTGTTCGGCGCAGGGCGTTGAGCGCAGGAAGTGCACGAGATCGTCAACTTACGACCCCATCGCCTTCGTCAACCTGTCCGCGTAGGTCCGACTGCACCGCAGCTCATGACCGGAGTGAAGCGAGACGACGAACTCGCCATGAAACGCCGGCCGCAGCTCCCGGATCCGATCGACGTTCACCATCACCGATCGGTGGATCCGGACGAATCGCGACGAATCGAGCCTGGCCTCCATGGACCCGATCGTGTCCCGGACGAGATGCGTCGTCGCTCCCGTGTGCAACTCGACGTAGTGCCCCGCGACCTCGAGGTAATCGATATCGTCCACGCGCACGGCATAGATACGCCCGGATGCCTTGATCAGCACGCGCCGCAGCGGTCGCTGCGCCCGCACACTGTCGACCGCCGCATGAACGCGTCGTCCCGCCTCGCGCGAGTCTGAGCGAGCGGAGAGCCGTTCGAGCGCCTTGCGCAGGCGCGCACGCTCGAACGGTTTCAGCAGGTAGTCGACCGCATGGACGTCGAACGCGCGTACCGCGTAGCGATCGTAGGCGGTCACGAACACGATCTCCGGGTGCTTGCCCGACCCGAGCGCGTCGACGACGTCGAATCCGTCGAGCCCGGGCATCTGCACGTCGAGGAACACGACGTCGGGACGAAGCCGCTCGATCGCCTCGATCGCCTGCTCGCCGGTTTCACATTCCCCGATGACGTCCGCCTGCTCGGCTGCGAGCAGCGTCTTCAGCCGCCGGCGCGCGACCGGCTCGTCATCGACCACCAGTGCCCGCAGCGTCATCGGGCCTCTCCGTCGCCCGAGTCAGGGATGCGAAGAGTGGCAACAGCCCCACCGGTCGGCTGCGGAACGAATGCAAAAGAGCCTCGAGCGCCGTAGAGCGCCAGCATCCGCGACCGGGTGTTGCGGAGCCCATATCCTTCCCGAACCGTGACCGGCAGACCAGGCCCGTCGTTCGCGATCGTGAGGACGACTTCGGCCTCCTCCAGACGAGCGCCGATCTCGACGCGACCTGGCCCCGGCTTCTCCGCAACGCCGTGACGGATGGCGTTCTCGACCAGCGGCTGAAGGATGAGGCTTGGAACTCGTGCCCGCCGGACGGCATCACTCACGTCGATCGATACGCGCAGGCGATCACCGTACCGGAGCCGCTGGATTGTGAGATAGGCCTCGATGAAGTCGAGCTCTTCATCCAGCGGCAGCTCCTGGACGTCGGCGGTCTCGAACGTGCGTCGCAGCAGCTCGGCGAGCTTTGCCAGCATCAGTTCGGCGGCGTCCGGATCGTCCCGCATCAACCCCGCGACGGTATTCAGCGTGTTGAACAGGAAGTGCGGATGCAGCTGCATCTTGAGGGCTTCGACCTGGGCACGGGCGAGCTCCATTTCGAGCTGGGCCGCGCGAAGCTCCCGCGCCTGTGCCTCACGGTAGGACTGCACGACGTGGACCGCGGCGACGATCCCCCAGTAAGTCAGCAGCGTGAGGTGAATCTTCAGAAAGGAGAAGGGGCCGGGGCGACCGGCTCCGACGACGAGCGGCGTCAGCATGGCCTCGACAAACAGCTTCAACCCGCCCAAGGCAATCGCGGCTGGCACGTGGACGGCGAGAGGCACACCCCACCCTGCGCGCGAGAACGGAAACCGTGCGCAGAGCCACACGACCACTGGCGTGGCGAGCGCCCACAGCTCCCAGTCGACCAGCGCAACCAGGAAGGCACGAGACCACGAGAGCGGCCGCCTCGCATAGGCATAGTCGACCCAGACCTGGCTCGTGAACAGCAGCGCCAGGGCTGTAAAACAGCCGACGGCAACCAGCCAGACTTTCAGCGCGCCGGCATGGTGGTGCTGGCTCAAGCGCGCAGCTTACAACGACTCCAGCGGCGCGGGCGTGCCAGCCGTGGCACGGAAACGGACTGCCGATCGCCACCGGCCGATGCCGACGATGACGAGAACGGCGAGATACATCAACGGTGGAGTGACCCGGGCCATTTCTCCGTGCAGCCAGTGAGTCAACGAGGCCCCGATCATGATGATGCCCAGCATCGCGGCGGTGTAGCTGGTGAGCCGCGGAACGAGCAATGCAAGGCCACCGACGGCTTCAAGCGCGCCGATGACCATGTAGAACCCGTCGGGATACCCCCACCGGTCAAAGTTCCGCGCCCAGGAAGGATCGGCGAACTTCCCGACGCCGATCAGTACGAAGGCGACAGCGATCAGGATCTGCAGCAACCACAGGACGACGACGCCAAGCAGTCGGACGGTGCGCATTTCGGAACCTCCAGGCGGCGAGCATGCGTGCGTCGTTCTGAATCAGCGACGAATTTGGCGCGAACCGGCCTCCAGCTGGCGCGAAGCGGACACCGCGGACCAGCGGCCCAGCGGAGCGGCCAGCGGCCCAGCGGACCAGCGGACCAGCGGCCCGCGGTTTTCAGATATGATCTCTCGCCGATGCACGTACTGATCACCGGCGGTGCCGGCTTCCTTGGCAAGGCTCTCGCAGCTCGACTGCTCCACCGCGGACATCTCGCCGGCGCCGGCGGCAGGGACGAACGGATTGACCAGATCACGCTGACCGATGTCGTCCGGGCGGAAGGCTTCGACGATCCGCGCATCGCGCAGGCGACCGGCGACATTGCCGACCGCGCCTGCTCGAGCGGGTCATCACCGGCTGCGACGACTGCCATCTTCCATCTCGCGGCCGTCGTCAGCGGCCAGGCCGAGGCGGACTTCGATCTCGGGATGCGCGTGAACCTCGACGGTACGCGCACGCTGCTCGAGGTCTGCCGTGCCGCGGTCATCGTCCTCGCGTGGTCTTTGCCAGCTCGGTCGCGGTCTACGGCGGCGCGCTGCCGGAGGTGGTGCTCGAGTCGACGCCGCTCACGCCGCAGACGTCGTACGGCACGCAGAAAGCGATCGGCGAGCTGCTGGTGGCCGACTACACGCGAAAAGGATTCGTCGACGGGCGCTCGCTGCGACTGCCGACGGTCACGGTCCGTCCCGGGAAACCCAATGCCGCCGCATCGTCGTTCGCCAGCGGCATCATCAGGGAACCGGTGAACGGCGAGGAGTCCATCTGCCCGGTCGATCGATCGACGAGGATGTGGGTGATCTCGCCGGAGAGCGCCGTCGGCGGCTTCATCCACGCGCACGATCTGCCGGCGGATCGGCTCGGCTCCAATCGATCGATCAGCCTGCCCGGGCTGTCGGTCACGGTCGGCGAGATGGCGGCGGCGCTCGAGCGGGTGGCCGGCCCGGCCGCGGCCGCGCGAATCCGCTGGGAGCGCGATCCGCGGATCACGAAGCTCGTGGACACGTGGCCCGGAACGCTCGATGCCAGCCGGGCACGCGAGCTCGGATTCCCCCACGATCAGAACTTCGATGCCATCGTGCGCGCCTACGTCGAGAGCCGCGCCAGCGTGCTTCCGCCTGAAGGCGGAAGCCACCCGAACGTGAGTGTCGGATAGGAGAAGCTCAATGTCGGACCTCGTATGGCATGCGAGCCCTCACCGGCGCTCGTGCTGTTCGCATCGCTGCAGGCAGCGGCGCAGTCTCCGAAAATCGTGGCGTTCGCGAATGTCTCCGTCGTGCCGATGACCGAGCAATCAGCGTGCTGCCCAACCAGACAGTGGTCATCACCGGCGATCGCATCACCGCGGTGGGACCGGCGAAGACGACACGCGTTCCGGAAGGCGCCACGCGAGTCGACGGCCAGGGCAAGTACCTGATGCCCGGGCTCGCCGAGATGCACGGGCATATCCCGGCCGGGACCGCCCCGCGCGAGCTCGTGGACAACGTGCTCTTCCTCTACGTCGCCACCGGCGTCACCACCGTTCGAGGCATGCAGGGCGCGCCCGGACAGCTCGACCTGCGAGAGGCGGCGAAGCGCGGCGAGATCGTGGCTCCCAACCTGTATCTTGCCGGACCGCAGTTCAGCGGCAACTCCGTCAAGTCCGCGGAGGACGCGATCGCGCGCGTCCGCCAGCAGAAGTCGGAAGGCTGGGACCTGCTGAAGGTGCAGGAGGGGCTCTCGGTGCCGGCCTACGATGCGATGGCGAAGACCGCGAAGGAAGTCGGCATCCGCTTCGGCGGACACGTGCCCGACGACGTCGGCCTGCTGCACGCCATCGAGATGGGCCAGGAGACCTTCGATCACATCGATGGCTACATCGAGCAGCTCGACGGCCGCGCGAAGCCGGTCGACGACAAGGCGCTCCAGGATCTCGTCCAGCGGACGAAGAAGGCCGGCGCGTGGATCGTGCCCACGATGGTGGTCTGGGAGACGCTGCAGGGACCGGTCACGCTCGAGTCACGCACCGGGCTGCCGGAGCTGCGATACCTGCCGGCGGCCCAGGTCGAGCAGTGGACCAAGGGGCTCGACTCGCGCCTGAAGAATCCGCAATACAACGCCGCGCAGGCGAAGCTGCACATCGACAATCGGATGAAGATCCTGAAAGCGCTCCATGCCGGCGGCGTGGGCATGCTGCTCGGCAGCGACGCGCCGCAGCAGTTCAACGTGCCCGGCTTCTCGATCCATCGCGAGATGCAGCGGATGGCCGACGCGGGGATCAGCCCGTACGAGATCGTCAAGTCGGGCACGGCCAACGTCGGGCAGTACTTCAAGGCCCAGGATGCGTTCGGGACGATCGCCGTCGGGCAGCGCGCCGATCTGATCCTGGTCGACGCCAATCCTCTGCAGAACGTGAGCAACATGGAGAAGCGATCCGGCGTGATGGTGCGCGGGCGCTGGCTGCCAGCGTCGGAGATCGACGCCCGTCTCGCGAAGATCGCCGCCAGCAAATGAGGCGCCTGATGGATGCTTACCCGCTCGCCCGACGCGACATCCTGACACTCGCGGGGCTCGCGTCGATTTCACCGTTCGCGCTCGACGTCGCGGAGGCGCAAAGCCGCACCTCCGCGCAATCCGGTGCCCGCCGGAGCGAGCTCTACGCCCTGATGGGCGATCTTCCCGCCCGGACCCGCCCGATCAGCGGGAAGAAACGATCGGAAGAAGAGCGCGACGGCTACGTGCTCGAAACGTGGGACCTCGATCTCAACGGCATCGAGACCGTGCCCGCGTACCTGGCGCGCCCGAAAGGCGCGACCGGGCGGCTCCCGGCCGTGCTCTTCAACCACTCGCACGGCGGCGGCTACAAGATCGGCAAGCAGGAATTCGTCGACGGACGCAGCTACCTGCAGCCGGTGCCGTACGCAAAGGAGCTGACCGGTCTCGGCTACGTCTCGCTCGCGATCGATCACTGGGTCTTCGGCGAGCGCAGCCACACCACCGAGCCGGACATGTTCAAGGAGATGCTCTGGAAGGGCCAGGTGCTGTGGGGAATGATGGTCTACGACAGCCTGCGCGCGATGGACTTCCTGGTGCAGCGCCCGGACGTCGACTCCTCGCGGATCGCGACGCTCGGCATCTCGATGGGCAGCACGATGGCCTGGTGGCTGGCCGCCCTCGACGAGCGCGTGAAGGTGACCGTCGACATCTGCTGCCTCACGGACTTCCAGACGCTGATCGCCAAGAAGGATCTGTCAGCGCATGGCGTCTACTACTTCGTGCCTGGCCTGCTGAAGAAGTTCACGACCGCGCAGATCAACGCGCTGATCGCGCCGCGCGCGCATCTCGGCCTGGCCGGGCTGCAGGACAAGCTGACGCCGGTCGAGGGACTGGATCTGATCGACGCGGAGTTGAAAAAGGTCTACGCCGAGCAGGGCCATCCGGAACGATGGAAGCTGCTGCGCTACGACGTCGGGCATCAGGAGACGGCGGAAGGGCGGCAGGAGATTGTCAAGTTCTTGAAAGAGCAGTTGTAGGTGACCGGGTCTCGAAGCGGCGGGTCTGAAGACCCGGCCTAGGGTCCAGCATCCAGGTCGTAGCGGCGCGAGACCGGAACACGATCAGTACCAGCCGATTCATCGGTCCGGTAACGGTTCCACAGAACTCGTCGCGCAATCCGCACTGCGATCCCTCACGTATACTGACCACCGCTCCCAAAAACCGATCCCGTATTCAAGGAGATTCCATGTTCCGGCACAGGCCTGTCGTGTCCGTCCGCCGCCTCACGCTCGCGGTCATCGTTGCGATGCTGCTCTGCCCTGCCGCTGGTTTCGCACAGTTCGATACCGCCAGCGTGCTGGGCACGGTACGTGATTCCACCGGCGCGGTCGTCCCGGGCGCGACGGTGACGCTGAAGAACGTCGGCACCGGCATCAGCGCGACGACCACGAGCGCCGAGAACGGAGACTACCAGTTCCAGAACGTGCGGATCGGCGGCTACACCGTGCGCGCGGAGCTCCAGGGCTTCTCCGTGGCCGAAGCGGAAGACGTTCAGGTCACCGTCAACGCGCGCCTGCGCGTCGACCTCACGCTCAAGGTCGGCAACGTCGGCGAGACCGTGGTCGTGACCGGGGCGGCGACGCTGCTCGAGAGTGAGTCGAGCGACCGCGGCCAGGTGATCGGCAAGGAACAGATCGTCAACCTGCCGCTGAACGGCAGGGCCTATGCCGACCTCGCGCTGCTCAGCCCGGGCGTGCGGAAGTCGGCGATCTCCGACTCGCGCGACGCGTCGTTCAACGTGCACGGCCTGCGCAGCGCGGTCAACAGCTTCATGCTCGACGGCGTGGACAACAACTCGTATGGCACGAGCAACCAGGGCTTTTCGAACCAGGTCGTGCAGCTGTCCCCGGATGCGGTCGAGGAGTTCAAGGTACAGACCAACAACTTCAGCGCCGAGTTCGGCCGCACCGGCGGCGCCGTCGTCAATGCGTCGATGCGGAGCGGCACGAACCAGTTCCGCGGGAGCGTGTGGGAATTCAACCGTAACGACGCCCTCAACGCCACCGGGTTCTTCAAGCCCTCCAGCGGCGTGAAGCCCAAGCTGAATCGCAACCAGTACGGGTTCGTCTTCGGTGGACCCCTCATCCGGAACCGCACCTTCTTCTTCACCGACTACGAGGGCTTCCGCCAGATTTCCAAGGTGATGACGTTCGCGACGATCCCGACGATGGCGCAGCGGCAGGGCATTCTGGGCAAGCCGATCACGAATCCGCTGACTGGCGAGGTCTTCGCCGATGGCGTGGTTCCTTCGGGCGCGATCACGTCGTTTGCGAAGAAAGTGCTGGCCGGATTGCCGGAGCCCACGCTCCCCGGCACCTCGAACAACTACGACTCGCTGCCGCGCCGCGAGGATTTCAACGATAAGTACGACGTCAAGGTGGATCACCAGTTCGGTCCGCGGCTGACGATGTTCGGCCGTTACAGCTATCGCAACCTGGACAACTTCGAGCCGCCGCCGATCCCGGGCGAGACCGGAAGCCCCAGCAATGCGTTCGTCCACGTGAAGAACAAGCAGGCCGCCGTGGGCATCACCTTCACGATGACGCCGACGTCCCTGCTGGACGTCCGGGTCGGGATGTCGAGCACCAAGGCAGGCAAGGAGCCCCCCGGCGTGGGCGGCCCCACGATGCTCGAGCTCTACGGGATCACCGGCATTCCGACCGATCCGCGCTTCGCCGGCGGCCTGACCGAACAGGGCGTGACCGGCTGGACGACGTGGGGCCGTCAGAACAGCAATCCGCAGTTCCAGGATCCGTCGGTATTCAACCCGCGCATCAACTACTCGTGGATTCGCGGCCGTCAGAGCTTCAAGGCCGGCTACGAATACCAGGCGATCGACACGCAGATCGACGACTTCAACCCGAAGTACGGGCGCGACACCTACGGCGGCCAGTTCAGCCGCCCGTCCACGGCGGCGGCCGACCCGGCCACCTACAACCTCGCCGACTTCATGTTCGGCCTGCGCAACACCTACGCCATCATCAACCCGTTCATCGCCAACCTCCGGCAGCGCATGCACTTCGGCTACATCCAGGACGACGTCAGAGCCACCGAACGGCTGACGCTGAACCTCGGCCTGCGCTACGAGTTCGCGACGCCGCAGTGGGAAGAGGACAACTTCCTCACCAACTTCGATCCGGCGAGCAACACTCTCATCCAGGCGAAAGACGGATCGATCTACGACCGCGCGCTGGTGAACCCCGACACCAACAACTTCGCGCCCCGGCTGGGTGCGGCGTACTCGCTGACCGACAAGACGATCCTGCGGAGCGGCTACGGCGTCAGCTACATTCACTTCAACCGGCTGGGCGGCGAGAACCTGCTCTCGTTCAACGGTCCGCACGTCGTCGCGCTGAACATCACGCAGCAGACATCGCAGGGGGCCTGCGCCGGCAATCAAGCGCCGACGACGTGCTTCCGGACGACGCAGCAGGGCTATCCGGAAGGACTGAACGTGCCGGCGAACTTCAGCACGCTCAACGCACGCGTGAACTACATCCCGAAGGACAACCCGACCGGCAGCGTGCGGAGCTGGCACGTGTCGGTGCAGCGCGAGCTGATACCGAGGCTGCTGCTCGACGTCGCCTACGTCGGCAACCAGAGCCGCAACATCATGATCCTTGGCGACTACAACCAGGCGCGCCCGAACGGGCCAACCGAGAACGCGACGCTCCAGGCGAGGCGGCCCATCCAGGGGTTCCAGGAGGTCCAGATTGCGTGGGGCGGCGGCAAGGGGGACTACCACGCGCTGCAGGTGAAGCTCGAGCAACGCTATACCCACGGCCTGTACCTCCTGAACTCCTTCACGTGGGGGCGGGCGCGTGACAACGCGTCCGGCCACCTCGAAGTGCAGAACAACGACAACAGCCGCGTGAACTATGCCGATCTCGCCGGCGAATTCGGACGCTCCGGCTACGATCAGCCGTTCAACAACACGACCAGCTTCGTGTGGGAGCTGCCGTTCGGCAGCGGCCGGCGGTACGCGAGCCAGATGAACGCCGTGATGGAAGGAATCTTCGGCGGCTGGCGGGTCGTCGGCATCAACACGATGACCAGCGGTGTCCCGGTGAACCTGCTGGTACTCGCCCTCAGCCACGTTCTCGGTCAGCGGCAGCCCGACCTACCGCCCGAACCTGACCGGCGATCCACTGACCCCCGAGGACCAGCGCACGATCAACAACTATCTGAACCCAGCGACCGTGGAGATCCCGACCGATCGCACGCAGCCGTTCGGCAACGCCGCGCGCAACGTCGCCCGCGGGCCATCGTTCTTCCAGCTCGATCTTGGCCTGCACAAGTCGCTCGGGCTCGGCCGCGACAGCACCGCGCTCGAGTTCCGCATCGAGGCGTTCAACCTGTTCAATCACACCAACTTCACGACCCCGAACGCGAACCGATCGAATGCCAACTTCGGGACGATTACCTCGACCTTCCCTGCAAGACAGATTCAGGTGGGAGTGAAGTTGCATTTCTGACGATGTCAAATCCCAAGCTCCAACTCCCAAGCTCCAAGGCACTCCCAACCGCCAAATCCCAACCATCGAGAGGTGCGGTTCGACAGGTTGATTCGAAATTTCGGATTTTGGGATTTGGGAATGCGTTGGAGCTTGGGAGTTGGAGCTTGGGATTTGACTCCGCCCCCTAAAACATCCACATGCACATGGCCACCGTCGCAATCGCTGCCACCACGTCTCCAATGAGCGCGGCCGGGACGGCGTGCCGCGTGCGCCGGACGCCGATCGCACCGAAATAGACCGCAAGCACGTAGAAGGTCGTCTCCGTCGAGCCGTACATCGTCGCGGCCATGCGGGCCAGGAGCGAGTCCGGTCCGTGGGTCTTGATGATGTCGGTGGTCAGCGCCAGGGATCCGCTGCCGCTCAGCGATCGCAGGATCGCGAGCGGGATCAGCTCCACCGGGAAGCCGGTCGCGTTCGCGACCGGCCGCAGCCCGGCGAGCAGCAGCTCCATCGCTCCCGAGGCGCGGAACATCCCGATCGCCACCAGGATCCCGACCAGGAACGGGATGATCTTCACCGCGACCTCGAACCCTTCCTTCGCGCCTTCGATGAAGACGTCGTAGACCTTGACCTTGCGGAGCATGCCGGCGAGCGTGATGCCGACCAGCAGCACCGGCACGGCCCAGATTGAGACTTGCTGGAGCGCCGCGCGGATCATTCGGCCGTCTCCCTCGCGGGCGCGGCGGCGGGCGCGGGGTAGAACGGCTGCAGCAGCTTGGCGGCGATGACCGCCGACAGCGTGCCGATGAACGTGGCGACGAGGCCCGGCGCGATGATCGCGGTCGGATTCTGCGAGCCCGCCGCCGCCAGGATGCCGATCATCGTGGACGGGATCAGCTGCACTCCCGATGTGGTCATGGCCATGAACGTGACCATCGGGTTGGTGGCGGTCTCCTTGTCGCCGTTCAGCTCCTGGAGCTCCTCCATCGCCTTGATTCCGAGCGGCGTGGCGGCGTTGTTCAGGCCGAGCACGTTGGCCGCGATGGCCACGACAATCGCGCCCGCAGCCGGATGGCTGGCTGGCACCTCGGGGAACATCCACCGGAGCACCGGCCGCAGCGCGCGGCCGAGCATGGTGACCAGACCCGCGGCCTCGGCGATCCGCATGATCCCCAGCCAGAGCGTCATGACCCCAACGAGACCAATCGAAATTTCGACCGCCGTGGAGGCGGAATCGACGGTGGCTTTCGTCACGGCTTCGGCGGTGCCGTTGAACGCCGCCACGACCAGCGCCACCGCCATCAGCCCGAACCAGATGTAGTTGAGCATGCGGCATGCTAGCGCAAAGACGTCGGGACTCGGGGCTCGGGGCTCGGGGCTCGGAGAGCCGGTCGTAACCAGAGGCGACGAGCCGCCGGATCTGCCCCGATTGCCTCTCACTACCACCGGCTTTCCGAACCCCGAGCCCCGAGCCCCGAGCCCCGAGCCATAGAACCGCACCGTCACCGCAGTGAACCAACTTTCGGGCTGTGACGTTCGTCTGATGCGTGAGCAGCCGGCGGGGCGCGGAATCGTTCACGTGAGGACCGGCAGCACTAAAGTAGGTGGCTGTTCGGAGGCATGAATGCTCAAGGATCTTCGTCACGCAGTGCGCGTGCTGCTGCGCGCCAAGGGATGGACCACGGTCGTCATCCTGTCCCTGGCGCTGGGAATCGGCGCGAACACCGCGATTTTCACGGGGGTGAACGCGCTGCTGCTGACCCGGATCCCGGTCAGGGATCCCGATACCCTGGTGCGGCTGCGCTATGGCGGCCGGAACGACATGGTCACCAGCTCGAGCGACTACGGCTTCTCGAGCCTGGGCCGCGACGGCCAGAACATCAGGACGACGTTCTCGTTCCCGATGTACCAGCAGTTCCTGGCCGACAACCAGACGATGACGGACCTCTTCGCGTTTGCGCCGATCGGACGCGTCAACGTGGTCGTCGACGGCCAGGCCGAGATTGCGACCTCCTTCATCTCGACCGGCAACTACTACCAGGCGCTCGGCGTCAGCGCGCGGATGGGCCGCACGATCGTCCCCGACGACGACAAGCCGACCGCGCCGCCGGTGGCGGTGATCAGCTCGAAGTACTGGCACACGCGCTTCTCGACCGATCCCGCGGTCCTCGGCAAGACCATCCGTGTCAACAACGTCGTCGTCACGATCGTCGGCGTGCTGCCGCCCGAGTTCACCGGCGTGCAGCAGCCCGTTGCGGAGGCTCCCGACATCTCGCTGCCGCTGGCGCTGGACCCGCAGCTGGATACGTCGCTGCCACCACCCAGCGGACCGCCGCAGCCCCAACGCCTCGCCCAGCCGACCTATTGGTGGCTTCAGGTCATGGGGCGGCTGAAGCCGGGAGCGACCGCAACGCAGGTGCAGGCCAACCTCGGGACCGTGTTCCAGAACACCGCCAAAGCCGGCCTCGATTCGTATCTCAAGTCGTTGACCGACTCCGCCCGCAACACCGCGCAGAACCGGAGCCGCACCGAGGTCCCGTCTCTCGTCGTCGACTCGGCGAAGCGGGGCGTTTATGACGTCAGCTCCACCGACGTCCGGAGCGCGTCGATCCTGACCACCATCGTGGCGCTGGTGCTGCTGATCGTGTGCGCCAACGTCGCCAACCTGCTGCTGTCCCGCGCGACGACGAGGCACAAGGAGCTGTCGGTGCGGCTGTCGCTCGGCGCGACGAGGTCGCGGCTGGTGCGGCAGCTCCTCACCGAAAGCCTGCTGCTCGCGTTCATCGGAGGCGCGCTCGGAATTCTCGTTGGCTACTACGGCAAGCTGCTGCTGCCGCCGCCGGTGAATCAGGCGACGCTCATCGACTGGCGGGTGATCGGATTCGTGTTCGGCGTGACGACGCTGACCGGTATCGTGTTCGGCATCGCCCCGGCGCTCCGCGCCACGGGAGTCAACGTCAACGAAGCGCTGAAACAGACCGGCCGCAGCGTCACCGGCAGCCGAAGCACCCTGGGCAAATCGCTGCTCGTCGTCCAGGTGGCGATTTCGCTCATGCTCCTGGTCGGGGCGGGACTCTTCCTTCGCACCCTGCACAACCTGCGTCAGGTCGACATCGGCTTCAATCCCCAGAACCTGCTGCTCTTCCGGATCAATCCGTCGCTCATGCGCTACGACGAAAAGCGGCAGATCGCGCTCTACAACCAGCTGCTCGAGAAAATCGGCAGCGTGCCTGGAGTGCGCGGGGTCGCCCTGTCGAATCCGGCGCTGTTGTCGGGGAGCGTCAACAGCACCAGCATCTACATCCGCGGCCGGGTCTACCCGACGGGACAACGCGACCTGAACAACGGCATCAACCGCCTGGTCACCTCGACGAACTTCTTCGAAATGATGGAAATCCCGCCGGTGCTCGGGCGCGGCTTCGCGCCTCGCGACAACGAGACCGCGCCGAAGGTCGTCGTGATCAACGAGGCGGCGGCGAAGAAATACTTCCCGAACGAGAACCCCATCGGCCAACGGTTCGGATCGAGCTTGGAAACGACCGATCAGCTGGAAGTCGTCGGGGTGCTGCGCGACGCGAAATACAACAGCGTGCGCGATCCGGCCCCGCCGACCATGTACGTGCCCTACCTGCAGGCGAGGGCGGGATCCGCGGTCATCGAGGTCCGGACGGCCGGGGATCCGGTGTCGGTCACGAGCGGCGTCCGCGAAGCCGTGCGTCAAGTGGAGCCGAACCTGCCGATGATGGACGTGTCGACGCAGCTCGAGCAGGTCGAACGGCGCTTCGCGCAGGAGAAGATCTTCGCCCAGGCCTACGCGCTGTTCGGGGCGCTGGCGCTGCTGGTGGCCTCGATCGGGCTGTTCGGCCTGATGTCGTACGCGGTGGCGCGGCGGACCAACGAGATCGGCATCCGCATGGCGCTCGGCGCGCAGCGCGCCGACGTGATGCGCCAGGTGCTCGTCGAGTCGATGATCCTGGTGGCCATCGGGGTGGCGATCGGCGTCGCCGGCTCGCTCGGCACCGGCCGCTTCGTCTCGACGCTGCTCTTCGGACTGGCGCCCACCGACGTGCTGACCATTGTCGCCGCCACAGGCCTGATGATCGCCGTCTCGGCGCTGGCCGGCTTCCTCCCTGCCCGGCGCGCGTCGAGGGTCGATCCGATGGTGGCGCTCAGGTACGACTGACTCAACTCCCAACTCCCAACTTCCAAGCCGAGAGGCTCGAACAATGGGCTGAAGGGCACTCGACAAGCTCAATCGAAGCGGTTTCCGCCCAATTGTTTCGAATCTTCCCTTGGGAGTTGTGGGAGTTGGCAGTTAAGTTTGGTCCGACCCTTGCGAGAGCTCGTCCTATCTCGTACCCTGCGAAGTAAGTACCCTGCGAATGGATAAGAGGAGATCCATGCCTTCCCCCGAAAGACCGAAGACTGTACGAAAGCCGAGAACGATTGCCCGTCCCTCCACCAGGTCGAATGGTTCCTCAGGTGTCGCCGAATCCGACATTGCTGCTCGTGCGTTCGCGTATTACTGCGAACGAGGGTTTCAGCACGGCTTGGATCTCGAGGACTGGCTGCGTGCCGAGCGTGAGCTGATGGCGATGCGAAAACCCGCGAGGGGCCGCGCGGCACACTGACGATCTGCTACAGCCCTGTCGGCCCTTAAGCCACATCGCCACACAATTGTCGTGGTCGGGAGCGTGGGCGGGCTTGTCTCGCCGAAGCGCGAAGACGAAGCCTGCCTAGCCGTAGCGCGGAGCGCGAAGGCTGGCACCCCCCTTGCTCCCCTAAACGTCCGGAGGGGACTGAATCGTACCGCGAGTGACGCACGGCAATGACGCGGGCGTCCCCTGCGATGCGCCCACGAAGATCATGAAAGCCCAAGGACAACTCCTGCCCGAACACGGCCATATTCCCGGCGTGCGTGCAGACACGCCGCTGGCGCCAGCGGACCACGTGGTGTTCACCCGGGATCACGACGTCATCCGCGAATGGGCGGCGAAGCGTCAGGCGGTGCCCGCGACCGGCGAAGCCACGGCGAGCGGACCGGCCACGGTCGACGTGCAGGACGGCGGCGCCGGCGTCCGTTTCAACTTTCCAGGAACCGGCTCCTACCGGCCGATTTCCTGGGACGAGTGGTTCGACAACTTCGATACCCACGAGTGCGCGTTCGTGTTCGACAACGACGTCGCCGCCCCGGGCAGCAGCCGGTATCGCATCGTCAAGGCGGCGGAATGGAAGGATTTGCTGGGCTGATACACGACCGGGCTCGACCGGTTGTATAGTGACCTGCTGCAGGCCTGCCAGACGGCACCGCCTGCGAGGAGGTCACGACATGCGGTTGCACACCATCGGGTTCATCGCCGCGGCGACGCTCGCGATCGCGGCGCAGGCGCGGGCGCAGGGCAACCCGTTCACCGGAACCTGGAACATCACGCCGGAACAGCCCGCCACCGGTGTCTACTGGCTCGACGTCAAAGACGAGGGCGGCAAGACCGTCGTCATGTTCCTGAACCGCGGCGGCAGCCCTGTCGCGGCCGAGAACGTGAAGCTGAGCGGCAGCGACCTGTCGTTCATGATTGGCGGCACCGGGCAGAACCGGCCGACCGTCACGCTGCATGCGTCGCGGCAAGACCCTGAGCGGCACAGTGGGTACGGTGAAGGTCAGCGGCGAGCGTCCGCCGGCGTGGGGCGCCTGCGACGCCAACGCGAAGCACACGTTCGGCAAGCCGGTCGTGCTGTTCGACGGCAAGTCGATGGACGCGTGGGGCGTGCAGGACAAGGACAAGGCGATGATGTGGTCGGTGGCCGACGGCGCGATGACCAACGAGCCCCACGGCAACAACCTGGTCTCCAAGGAGAAGTTCAAGGACTTCCGGCTCGACGCGGAATACAAGCTGTCGCCGAAAGGCAACAGCGGCATCTACCTGCGCGGCCGCTACGAGATGCAGGTGCTGGACGACGCCGGCCAGACCGACGACCGGGAGCACGGACACATGTCCATCTACTCGGCCAAGGCGCCGATGGTGAACGCGAGCAAGCCGGCCGGAGAGTGGCAGACGGTCCAGATCACCATCGTCGGCAACTGTGTCTCGGCCACGCTCAACGGCCAGAAGATTCACGACAACTCGAAGATCGCGAGAGTCACCGGCGGCGCGCTCGACGCGAAGGAGACCGAGCCCGGGCCGATCATGATCCAGGGCGATCACGAGGTGGTGTGGTTCCGGAAGGTCGTGGTCACGCCGATCACCGGCGGCGCGAGCGGCACGAAGACCCAGTAGCTGTCTCAAATCGCGGAGTGCGGATCGAGCGGCGTGGTATCCTGAAGTCACTCATCGTCGCTGCGGGCGGCGTCAAACAAAGGCTTCAAGCGACCACGTCCCGTCGGTTCCGGCCGGCATTCAGCTCGACCGGAGCGCGACAGGCACCACCATACGGTCGCGGCCGGGAGGTGCATGCATGACAAACACCACCGGGAGTAGTCGCTAGACTCTCCCAAGCAAGACGAAAGCGGCTGGCGGAAACGCCAGCCGTTTTTCTTGACCGGGTGTCGCTTCGGACCGGATAGGATTGAAACCCGTCACAGGAGCCTGAGCCGTTGAAGATTCGTGGAAATCTCAAAGACCAGTACAGCGACGTCTACACCCCGGCCGCGCTCGGCGCCCTCGAGGCGCTCGCCTCGCTCGACGTCGAACGCAAGGCGCTCATGGACGCGCGGATCGCACGCCGCGGCCGAGCGGGCGCGAACCGGCACCCGCATCGACTTCCTGGCACCCGATGATCGGATCCCGCGAACGTCGATCACCGTGACGGGATGCGCGAGCGGCGAAGTTCGAAGGGACCGAGATTCCCCGCGACCTGCAGCGTCAGTGGATCCAGGGCACCGGTCCGGCGGCAAAGCCGAACGCGCCGATCGACAAGAGCATCCGCAACGTCGCCTACGCACTCCTTTCCGGCGCGGACGGCTGGATGTTCGACGGCGAGGACGCGCTCGGGCAGGTCACGTCGATGTCGCTCGACAACCAGCGCAACCTCAAGCTGGCGTTTCACCGTGACCCGGTGTTCCTCGCCGCGGCAGAGAAGGTCGCGGAGGAGATGAACGCCTGGGCGGCAGACTTCCTCGGCCGCCGCACGGTCCTCGACTGGCGGCAGCAGCTCGACTTCACGACCCGCATCTTCCGCGCGCGCGGTCTCCACCTCGACGACCGTCACATCCAGCACGACGACGGCTCGGGCTTCTCGGCGTCGATCGCCGACGTCTCGCTCTACATCGTCAACAACCAGGAGCGGATGCGCAGCGTCGGCTCGTCGCTGGTCCTCTACCTGCCGAAGATCCAGACCGCGGCCGAAGCCGCGCTGTGGAACGAGATCCTGGCGTCGCTGGAGCTGCACCTCGGTCTCGCGACCGGGACGATCAAGACCTACGTGCTGGTCGAGCAGATCGAAGCGTGCTTCCAGCTGATGGAGATTCGTGCCGCGCTGCACACTCGGTTCGTCGGCTTCAATACCGGCCGGTGGGACTACATCAACAGCGTGTCGGACGCGCTCGCGTGGGATTCCGGCTTCGTCAATCCCAACATCGACGCGATCACGATGACCTACGGCTACATGCGCAACTACGAGGATCGTGTCCGCCGCGCGGTGAACACGCCTGACGCGGCCGGGCGCACGGTCCTCTGGCAGGGTGGGATGGAGCCGAACATCCCGGTCGGCTCGCCCGCGGGCGTCGCTGCGGGGATGGCCAGGGCGGTCGCCGGCGCCGAGCGTGAGCAGCGCGAGGGCGCAAGCGGCAAGTGGGTCGCCCACTGGAAGATGGTCCACATCGTCCGGCCGGTCTGGGAGAAGGAGGGCCAGGAGAACCAGCTCGGGAGATCGTTCCCTGCGCTCACCTACACCGAGGCGGACGCGGAGGGCCTGCGCGCTCTGGAGCCCTCACCGCGAACCGTGCGCGGCGCGCGCGATCTGATCAGCGTGGCGTTGCAGTACGGCAACGCCTTCGGCCAGGGATTGCAGGCCGCCGCGCTCAAGCCGGCGGACTTCTTCGGCAACGACGACGTCCTCTACCTGATGGAGGACATGGCCACAGGCGAGATCCGCTTGAGCATCCTGTGGGAATGGCTTCACAAGGACGCCGCCTTCAGCGCCGACGACGAGAGCGGCGTGAAGGCGGGCGACAAGCTCACCCCGGAGCTCTTCGCCCGGCTGCTCGGGGAGGAATACGACAAGCTGCTCAAAGCGGGCAATCGCGACGTGCACGAGGTGTCGAAGCGCACGACCCTGCCGATCGCCCGCGAGATCGCGGAGACCTACGTCACGCGCGATCGGAAGCTGCCGTGGTACATCGACTTGCTGAATGTAAACCTCAACAATGTCGATCTCCCGGAGGCGAAGCGTCGCATCCGGCTGTTGACGGAGGCGTTCGAGCAGAAGGGAGAACGGCTGACGGGGAATCTGGATTTCTGAGCGAACCTGACAACTACCAACTCCCAACTACCAACTCCCAAGGGAACCCACCCAGCTGGTTCGACCTTCTCGCCTTGGGAGTTGGGAGTTGGAGGTTGGGAGTACCGGAACCCCGGATTCTGCCCCTTGAACAGGTCGCCTCTCCAATCGATCGGAAGTCCCGGACAGTCGCTAGAATGTCGGGTCGTGACCTCGAGCCATCTCTCGTGGCTTCCGCCTTCAGGCGGAAGGCATTCAGCGGTTCGACTTCCGCCTGAAGGTGGAAGCCACGAAAGGATAGGGGTGCGCCTCTGGGTCGTCCCGATCCTTTTTGCCCTCACGATCGCCGGGTGCGCGACCGCGCCCGCGAAGACATCACCCGGCGTCCAATCAGCCCTGAACGTCGGCGTGGCGGAGATCGACATCACACCAGACGAGCCGATCCGCTTGACCGGGTACGGGAGTCGGGTCGAGCCTGCAAGCGAGGTGCGCCAGCGGCTGTGGGCGCGGGCGATGGCGTTTGGTGACGGGCGGCGCGTGGCGGTGCTGATCACGGCGGATTTGATCGGGGTGCCGAGAAGCCTGTCCGACGACGTCGCGAAGCGGCTGGGCGATGCCGGAGTCGACCGGGCGGCGTTCGCGATCAGCGCGACTCATACGCACACCGGTCCGAGCCTGACCGGCGTGCTCCCCTACATCTTCAACTCGCCCGTGACTCCGCCACAGCAGGCCGCGATCGACCGTTACACGAATCGGCTCGCCGCGCTGCTCGAGAGAGTGGCACGCGCCGCGCTCGCCGATCGGAGGCCTTCACAGCTGGCGTGGGCGCTGGGGCGCGCGGGCTTTGCGGCGAACCGGCGCGTGCTGAAAGACGGCAAGTGGACCGGGTTCGGGATCACGCCTGATGGGGCTGTCGATCACGACCTGCCGATCCTGGCGGTGCGAGGCACCGACGGCGCGCTGCGCGCGGTGCTGGTCAGCTACGCCTGCCATGCGACGACGCTCGAGGGCAGGGACAACTTCATTCACGGCGACTGGCCTGGAGTGACGCGCGAGCTGATCCAGAAACGTCACCCGGGCGCGATTGCGCTCGTCGCGATTGGAACAGGCGCCGATGCCAACCCCAACCCGCGCGGCGGCGGACTTCCCGATGTCGAGCGGAACGCCGAGGCGGTCGCTGCCGAAGTCGATCGGCTGCTCGCGACGCCGATGCGTCCAGTTCGATCTGTGCCCGAAGGAAAGCTTCGCTACATCGATCTCCCGCTCGCGCCGCTGCCCGATCGCGCCGAGTGGGAAACCCGCGCAAAGCGCGACGACCCGGCCGGGTTTCAGGCCCGCGACGTCCTCCGCCGCCTCGATCGCGGCGAGCGCGTGCCGGCAACGGCAGCCTACCCGGTTCAGACCTGGACGTTCGGCAGAGACCTGGCCATGGTCTTTCTCGGCGGCGAGGTCGTCGCCGACTACGGCCTCCGCCTGAAACGCGAGCTCGACGCCTCGCGGCTCTGGGTCAACGCGTACTCGAACGACGTCGCGTTCTATGTCGCGTCACGGCGATTGATCCCTGAGGGAGGGTACGAGGTCAGCGGATCGATGGTCTATTACGGGCAGCCCTCGTCGCTGGCTGAAGGCACCGAGGATCTGATCGTCCGAACTGTTCACGAATTGCTGCCAGCCGGATACCGATCGGCCGGGTCTGGCCCCGCCCTGCAGACCAAGTAACCACGGGCGGCGGTTGATGGGAACGAGGCCTCCACCGGAGGCTGTTCAGTAGACCGATGTCTGGCGTTACCACTCATGAGGAGCGCAGTCCCACGCTCAGCCTCCAGGAGAGGAGCGCCGCCTCAGGGCGTGCCGGGCGACGGGTGACATCTGGAGGAAGTCTGCCTCGTGCAGGACTAATGCGAGTTCGGACAAAGCGGCTTGCGGTGCCAGCGAGCGGTGGGTATGCTCTTCCCGTTCCAGAAGTCCTCGACTGTGGATGGGCGTCCGACGCCCCGCGTCACACGCCTCCTCGCTAGTACTCGCTGCGGTTCATGACCGGAGCGTAGCCCGATTCGTGTGAAGCGCCTCGACGTGCTGCGACGTCCGGGCGCCCTTGATCCTACCGGAGGTTCAGATGAGAAGAGCGACGCTGATCGCGTGTCTCCTCGCGTTCGCGCTGCACGGCTTCGTGCACGCGCAGCAGGCGAGTGTCAACACTCCTGTCCTTCCCGGCGCGCCGACCAACCCGCTCGACCCGACTCCCTTGCTGACCAGCGATTTCGTTCGTCAGCGCCAGGTCGAGCCCGATCTCATCGTCTCCGACTCGAAACGCGCAGCATTTGATGGCGGTGTTCAACGATTACCGCGCTGTCGACATCGCCGCCGACGGGTTTTCCGACAATCAGGTACTCGAGCACCGGCTTCAAGGCTTTCGTGGGCCGCATGTTCGCGTGGGTGACCGGCCGGCCGGCGAAGGGGCAACTGCCGCGTCATGCCGCAGCGGTCGAGGCGTCCGTCGGGATGGCGCGGTCGACCGACGGCGGTCTGACGTGGACCGGCGCAATGGTACCTGGATCGCCGGACGATCATTCGCAAGCCTCGCTCAATTCGCCGATCTATGGCCTCGATGCGATGACCGATCCGAAGGGCGCCGCCGGCCCATGCGGCTACGCCTATGTCGTCCTGGTGGCGTTCACGCGGGGCGGCGAGAGCCGGATCGCGGTGGCGCGGTGGCAGGACAAGAACAACAAAGACGGCAGCGAAGCCTGGTATTACCAGGGCACCAGCGTCGTCGAGACCGGCCTGAACTCGACGAACGGACAATTCCACGACCTGCCGTCGATCGTCGTCGATCCGCTGCGGGTCACAGGCGGCGACCCGTGCGCGCACAACGTCTACGTCGGGTGGGCCAGGTTCAACGGCAACGCTGGCGCGAGCGTTTTGAATTTCGGCCGCGCGACTGCCGGCAGCAGCGCCAACTGGAATCCGACCTGGGCCCTGCGGTTCGTGGGGTCGATGGACAAGACCAACCAGGCGGTCACCCTCGCCGTCGATCCACGCCCCGGAACTCCCCTGAGCAACGGCGGCGGCACGCTGACTACGGCTGGCGCGCCTTCAAATCACCGAACAGCCCGGACCGGTATTGGATGGCGCGATCCACCAACTTCGGCGACACGTTCGAGAAAGCGGTCGTCGTCACCGGCACCTCGGCGGTCTATCCGTACGACCAGCCGTCGCTCTCGAGCGACGAGGTCGGACCGCAGCAGCTGGCGTTCCGCTCCAACGCGCTCCCGACCATCGAGGTCGGTACCGAACGCCGCCGAGAACCCGACCGGCAGCACCGTCTACATGGCCTGGCAGGAACGCGTCAACATGTCCAGCTGCCCGGGCAGCGGATGCGGTTCGCCGGATCCATTCGGTGAGCCGAAAATCGTGCTCACCCGATCGCCGGATGGTAAAAAATGGTCGACCCGCACCGCGGTGGATATCGGCAACCGCGACGTGGTTCCACCACCCAACGGCCTCGGCTATCTTCCGCAGTTGCGTCAGTCCGGCGGCCAGCTCATGCCGCGACTGAGCTACGGCGGCGGACGGTTGGCGTTGTTCTATTACGAATCGCGCGGGCCGCTGACCGTGATTCCTCCCTACGGGACCGTTCTGGCGGGTCTCGACCGTCACCTCGATGCCAGGCTCGCGCTGCTCGATCTGGTCGATGGTCACCTGATTGGGACGTCGCAGGTCTCGAGGTATCTGCTGAAGCCGTTCACGGACCTGTCGAATGGCGAAACCGTGGAGGACGTCGTCGAAGTGGCGCCGGGGGTTCCAGCGGTCAACGCCCGTGTGAACGTGCCGAATTCCGGTTCGGGTCGCATTCCGTTCCTTGGGGACTACGTCGGCATCACGCCAATCGTCCGGCTGGTGCCGGGCGCGCCGGGCGGCCCCTGGCGATGGGCCATCAGCCCCTCCGACGTGCCGTTCCAGGGCTTCCGCACGGTCTTCGCGGACTCGCGGAATCAGATCCCGCCGCCGGGGAACGCCGAACAGCAGGTCGCGCAGTACCCGTTCTACAGTCCTCCGAAACAGAACGAGCCGTCGTGTGTCAATCCGGGCTCGCGAAACCACGACGTCATGCACGCGGTGGTCAACGCGTCGGTCACGCTCAACGCGGCCACCACGTTCAAGCAGAACAACATCGAGCGGGCATTCCCCGTCACGGTTGGCAACCCGGCCGATGTCAAGCGGTTCTACCGGCTGACTCTGGACCCTTCCGACATCGCGTCATGGACACAGTCGGCAGACGTGCAGAACCCGGAGCACTTTCGGCTGGATGTCGAATTGTTCCCGTTCGCGAGCAGCACCCGGAATGCCTACCTCTCGGCGACCACCGCAACGGCATCCGTCAAGGTCACGGTCCGCGAACTGCAGTTGAGCGGCGCACAGTGCACGGGCGACAGCCAGACCCTGGACAACCCGCTCTGTACGATTACCGTAGCTGCCGACGGTCCTCGGATCCATGACCCTGAACCTGGACCCGACCAATCCGCCCTACGAAGCAGGAGACGGGACGACGACCACGGAGAGCCATGATCCGACGCTGAGCGATCCGGTTACCAGCAGTCCGTTCGTGAGCAATCCGTTCGTCAGCAACCCGTTCGTCAGCAATCCCTTCGTGAGCAATCCCTTCGTCAGCAATCCCTTCGTCAGCAATCCCTTCGTCAGCAATGCGACCGTCTACGACATCACCGATCTCACGTGGACGGTCGAAAACGGCGGTAACACGACATCGAGCTACATCAGCCGGCTGAATCTCGGCGACCTGGATCAGTTGGCTGGCAACTATGCTTTTCAGCTGCTGATCTACAAGAGGTCGTACTACGCCGGTGTGACCAATTGCGAACCGGTGAACGTCCCGTTCGATCAGCTGATTTCCAGTGTGCCGAATCCGTTCGTCAGCAACATCCAGATCGACAACCCGTTCGTGAGCAACCCATTCGTCAGCAACCCGTTCGTGAGCAACCCGTTCGTCAGCAACGCGACCTTTGCGGAGGCTCCGCCGAGCGGCGGCACGGGAGACTTTCACGACGGCACGCGCCACGACTACCGGCCCGATCAGGTGCTGGTCACGCTCAGGGCGTATCAGCTCAAGCCGACCGCGCAGCTGACCGCAAAGTTCGACCCGGTCGACAACCCACCGTCCTCTGTCGTGCACTCGCACGCGAGGAACGTGGTCAACGGTAAGAAGCAGCAGGGCCCGCCGCCGTTCGCGATCAAGGGTCCGGATCTGGTGGCCTCGGGGGTGTTCCCCGCAGCCTCGGTGACCGCTGGCTTCGCCGTCAGGGTTCCCCAGGCGACGGTGCAGAACACTGGGAACCTGAAGTCTGGCACCTTTCGGTATAGCTACTACCTCTCGACGGATGCGGTGATCGATCCGAAGCAGGATCGCGTCTACTGGAGGGCACGGTGCTTCCCAAGCTCGCGCCCGGCGAGACGAACACCGTCGGTCCGGCGGACGTCACGATCCCCTCGACGGTTGTTGCCGGGTCCTACTACTACGGCATTGCATTCGACGACACGGGGCACGTCGGCGAAACCGACGAAACCAACAATTTCGTGAGTGCTCCGCTGGTGGTCGTCTCGCTCGGCACGTTCGATCAGCAACAACCGGCCATCGACGCGGCCGCCGTCCGGCTGCCCATCGGCGGCGCGACCGCGGGGAAAGTGTCCCAGGAAGTGGTGGCCGGTCTGACGCGCTCTCTGTCCAATGTGCTGCTGCCGGTCACCTGCTCGGCTGACGCGACGCTCACGATGCAGATTCAGGGTGTGACGAACAAGGGCGTCCCGAACGGCGTGGTGCTGAGCACGACGACATTTGCTGGCGGCTCGACCTCGAGTGCCCCGGCGGCGGGTTCTTCGACTATGCCGCTGGCCGCACCCGTGCCGATGGTGGCGGGGCAGAAGTTCAGCGTCGTGCTGAGCGGCGGCACCGCGGGCAGCTGCAGCATTGCCCAGGGTCCGACGATGGATCCCTACAAGCCCGGCTTGGCATTCTCGGATTCCGCAACCGTGACGCCGGGCGTATGGGACGGGCTGGCGTCGAAGCGCGATGTCCCGTTCAAGACACTGGTGGAGTGACGGCTGTCAGGCGGTCGGCGGCTCAGCGGCCGCCGACCCGGGCCTGCGCGTCTGCCGCCATCGCATCGGCCGGAACCGCGCGAGCCCGTATCGACAGGGTACTGCTCGTAACTCTTTTTCGCCGCAGCGGTGGCGCCGAGTCCTTCGTGCGCCTTGCCAAGCCAGTAGTACACAGGCGGAACATAGTGGCTGGTGGTCGTGTTCTCGAAGAACACGTCGGCCGCCTCGCCGCGCCGCTTCAGGCATTCATCGAATTGCGCGGCCGCCTCGCCGAAGCGGCCGGCCTGCAGATAGAGGCGACCGAGCAGCAGGTGAGCAAACCAGGAGTTATGACGTTTCTCCGCGTCGCGAAAGGCTTCGAGCGCCTCTGACACCTCGCCTTTCGTCAGCGCCATCTGTCCGGTGATCAGCCGGCTGTACGCGGCCGTCTGCTGCTGCAGCATGTTCGACAGCGTCTTCGCGACGGCGGCCGCGGCTTCCGTCCGACCGGCTTCGATCAGCACCAGGGCCGCGGGAAACAGCACGCTCTCGTGCTGCCGCAGCTGGGTCGCCCGCTGCGCCGCCCGCACCGCGCCGCCACGGTCGCGAGCCTTCATGCGCGCTTCCGCGAGCGCGACATACTTGAATGCCGCGTTGCCCATGTCCCCGGCCTTTTCGTCCGCGGCGATGCCCTCGTGGAGGATGGCCGTGGCGTCGCTTAGACGTCCTTCGTATAACGCGACGTCGGCGAGACCGAGGCTGGCGATGGACGCCGCCTCAGGGCCGCGCGCCCGCAAGGCCTCGAATCCGGCCCGTGCGGCCGCGGCGTCGCCGCTGGCGAGCTGAGTGTTGGCGCGCGCGAAGTAGGCCCACGTGAAGCTGGGGTTCTCCTTGAGGATGATGTCGGCCTGCTGGATGGCGTGTGGGGAAATCGCCGGCATACATCGCGTACATCGCGTAGTTCAGCCGCTGCAGGTGGTTCTTCGGGTAGATTTCAATCGCCTCCGGCCCTCTTCCACGGCTTTGGCGGTGTTCCCGAGTTTCAGGTAGGCGAACGCGAGGTTCGCGTGCCCGGTGTTGTCGGCAGGATAGTTCTGCACCAGCCGTTCGAAGTTCTCCCGCGCGCTCTCGTAGTCCTGCGTCACCACGAGGAAATAGCCGCCGAGGGTCCGGAACTTCTCGCGCTCCGTCATCCGATCGATGTGTTTCAGCGCGCGGTCGTAGGCCTCGCGCGCCTTCGCGTCCTGCTTCGAACCTCCATGAATCACGCCCATGCCGGCGTAGGCACGAGCCAGCGCGGGGTCGAGCCGTCAGCCTCTTCAAACGCCGCGAGCGCCTCGTGCTGCCGGCCGGCGTAGTAATGCTCCTGGCCGCGCGTGTATGCGCTCATCGCCTCGAGCGACGTCGTGGTGAACGTTTCGGCGTCGGCGGCGGGGTCGCGCGTCGGGTCGGTGTCGCCGAGCGCAGTGCGGATGCGGGAGGTGACGGTCGCGACCGCCTGGAGGACGTCGCTCTTGGCGGCGGCAGTCGCGGTCGCGGTCGTAACCGCGCCGCCATCCGTCGCCGCGTCGATGACGCGCGCCGCGATCGTGTAACGGCCGCCGGTGGCGGCGATCGAGCCGGCGACAATCATCTTCACGCCCTCGCGCCGCGCGATCAGACGCGCTGCCGCTTCGTCGAGCCGTGAACCCAGCTGGAGACCGCCGACGAGCCGCTGGGCATCGGCGCGCGGATACAGGGTGACAAAGGGTGCGCCTTCCAGGCCGATGGACAGGCCCTGCTCCAGCGACGCCGGAGAAGATCGGATCGCCAGTGGTGTTGTCGAAGTCTGCCACCAGGACGGGAACGGGCGCTCGTTCAGCGGGAGGCGGTGGCGTCCGCGCGAGCCACCATGTCAGGGCCAGAAGAGCGACCACCAGAGCGAGCGCGCCACCCACCATCCGCGCGGTCAGGCGCCGCACGATCGGCAGCGGCTTTCCCGCGTCATCCAGACGGTCGAAGTCGGCGACGAGCTCGGCGGTCGTGGCGTAACGCGCGTCCGTATCAGGCTGGACACACCGCGATCACGATGCGTTCGAGCGCCTCGGGAATGTGCGGGTCCAGGGTCCGCGGAGCGGGTGGCGGCGCCTTGATCCGCAGCGTTCAGCTCCTCCAACGCACTATCGGTGCGGGTGGCGCGCTGCCGGCCGAGCAGCAAGTCGTAGAAGAATCAGCCCGAACGCATAGATATCCGCGCGATGATCGACCGGGCAGCCCGCGGCCTGCTCGGGCGCCATGTATGGAGCGTGCCGACGACGGAGCCGAGCATGGTCAGCGCCGCCTGCACGAGCCGCATCGAGTCTCAGCGCCGGCAATGGGTGCACCGCCGAGTGACGGCTCTGGCGCACGCGGAGCGCGCGATGCCGAAGTCCATGATCAGCGCCTCGCCCTCGCTTGATCATGATGTTTGCGGGCTTCAGGTCGCGGTGAACAACGCCGGCCTCGTGCGCGGCCGCCAGACCGGAGACCATGACGCGCGATCGCGCATCGTGCGGCCGACGTCGAGCTTGCCCTTCTCGCTTGAGGATCGTGGCGAGGTCTTCGCCCTCGAGGTAGGGCATCGTGATGTACTTGATGCCGTCCAGCTCGCCGAGATCGTGGATGCGGACGACGTTCTTGTGGGTGACCTGCCGCGCGAGCAGCAGCTCCTGCTTGAAGCGGCGCTCGAGCGCCTGGCAGCCTCGGGGTCCGCGGCCGCCTCCGGCCGTATCACCTTCAGCGCCACGACCACGCCGAGCTCCTGGTCCCAGGCCTGATACACCGCACCCATGCCTCCCAACCCGAGGAGGCGCACGATGTGGTATCGCTCGCCGAAGTTCTGGCCCGGCATCAGCGGACCATGCCCGCCGCGGGCGCCGGGACCCGGCTCGCCGATGTCCGGACCGGTCGTCTCGCCCGACTGGGCGTAGGTCGCCGTATCGCCAGCCCCGTCCTGCTGCGCCGCGGCACCGTGCAGCGGCCGCTGGCGCGGACCGGCCTCCTGTACCACCGTGGGAGCCGCATCGGCGTAACCGGTCAGCGATGCCCCGCAGGACGAGCAGACCTCTGCTGTTTGTGAGGGCTGTACGGCAATGTGGGCAGGTCACCAATGGGATGCCGGCCGGCGGTCGCAGCTCCGCCTGCCGGGGCGCATTTTATCCCAGGCCCGTCACCTTCTTCAGGCGATTGCGCGCGCGGGTGGCGCAGCCCCGCCGCAGCCTACTTCTGCGCCAGAAGATTGGCCACGATTCGATACGCGCCCGGAACGCCATACGGCAACTGGCGATGGAGCGCGTAGGCGAAGTAGGTGTAGTTCCCCTTGCCGTACGCGCGCGTGCAGCCAGCCGCCTTTCTGCGGGGGCTGACCGCGATCCCAGGTCGAGATGATCGGCGTGTAGCGCGAGTCCCACGACGACCAGAACTTCGATCCCCGCTGCTCGACCCAGTTGTCGAAGTCTGCCTTGGTGATGCGATTGGGCGTGTTGAGCACGGCCGCGTCCGAGGCGAGGATCTCGACCGGTGAGGCCTCCTCGGACACCTCCTCCGCGGTCCGGGGCAGCTCGCCCGGGTAAGGCGCGTAAAGCTTCGGGTCGAGCTCCTGCGTGTTGTAGAGCACGATCAGGTTGCCGCCCTCGCGGACGTAGTCCAGCAGCCGGCGATTGTAGGTAATCAGATCCTGCCGGACCGCATACGCGCGGGTGCCGGTGAAGATGGCGTCGAACTGTGACAGCTGCGCTCCCGCCAGCTCGCGTTCGCCGAGCAGCTGCACGTCTGCGCCCAGCTGGGCGAGAGCGGCAGGGACCTCGTCGCCGATTCCCATCACGTAGCCGACCTTCAGTCCAGCCGGCACCTTGACCTCCACGCCGGTGACCGTCGCGGCAGCCTTGCGATAGAGATAGCGCGTCTCCAGATCCCGATACCGCGTGATCGAGTAGCCCTCGCTGAATTCCTGGCCATCGACTCTGGCGATCGCGGAAATGTCATAAGGCCGCTCGCCCGGTGACGGCGCAGCCACGGCGAAGCGGAATTGCCCCCGCTCACCGGCACGCGTGAAATGGAGCTCATGGGCCGCAGGCGTGGCCGTCCAGCCCGCCGGCAGGTTCAGCCGCAGCTCGCCGTCGACCTTCCCATCCCGATTACTTGTGACCTCGGCCTGAAACGTCACCGGGCGTGAAGCCCCGATGGGAACGACGGCATGTCCCGGCGTCAGCGTCACCGCGACGGCCGGCACGACCGCGAGCGTGCGCGTGTCGTAACCGTACGGCAGGTTGGCCTCGAGCCTGCTCACGGGCCGGCGGGTCTCGACCTGCACGCCCTCGACAACGTACTGGACCGCGACCGACAGGGGCGGATCGGCGTATGGCTTGTGGAGGGCGCCATCGTCCGAGACGTCGTAGCGCGTCGCCTGAATCGAGGTGCGGGAAAAATACGGCCGCGACACTTTCGCGGTCTGCGGCACGGTCACCGTGAACGTCCGCGTGACGGGATTGTTCTCCGCTGCCGCCGCGGGCGCGGAGTTGGCGGCTGTCGACGGCCAGCGCTCGCCCGACTCCAGGCCGATGCGCACGTCGCGCACGTCGACACCGCTGCGGTTGACGAACGTGACGTTGACGTCGAAGCGCTGACCGGGTGTGACCGGGGGCATCGCCGCTGGCCCTGGGTTGAAGGGCCCCGCCGGCTCTGGAGTGCCGGCCGGTTGCGCCACCGCGGTGAGCGCGACACCGAGTACGGCATCGAGCGCCTCGGTTACCTGGCGTTCCTTCCCGCGCAGCACGAACGCCACGTCTTCGTCGCGGGTCTCGCCAATGACGCGCCGCACCAGTCCGAGGGCGCGTGCCAGCGCAGGGGCCGAGGCGGCGGGCTTCGTAAACGTGAATGCTCGCACCGCCGTGTCAATCTCCCCGGCGATGGCCGTCAGTGTCTCGACACTTCCGGCCGGAGGGGTTTTCCCCAAGGCGCGGTAGACGCCCGGAAGGGAAATGTCGATGCCGTCGAAGAACGACTCTTCCTTGGCCGGTGCCTGAACGGTCGACTGCAGCCGCTTGTAGTACGACACCGCCGGCCCGGGAACCGCTGCGGATCGGCCGCCGTTCTGCGATCGCTGGAAGCTCAAACCCCGTCGCGCGAGCGACTGATACGAGTCGCCGAGAATCGGATCGTACCGTCCGGCGTCGACCCGGATCGTCCAGTCTTCGTTCGCGCGCACGCCGCCCATGTACAGCTTCAACGGACGCCACGGCCTGAGCCCCTTCGCAAGCTGATCCGGCAAAGATCGCCGGGTCCGCGGCCTTGGCGAAGGCTTCCTGCGTCACCATCCCCGCGGCCGAGTGGTTGCCATGGCCGTCGCGCTCGTTGCCCTGGAACCGTGCAATGACCACGAGCGGGCGCTCGGCACGGATCACCCCGACGATGTCGCGGAGGACGTAGTCGATCCCCCACTTCTCGATGGTCTCGTCGAGACGTTTGGAGAAGCCGTAGTCGACCACCGTGCCGAAATACTGGCGGTCGACTCCGTAGTAGCGGTCGGCGAGCAGCAATTCCTCGGTGCGAATCAGCCCCAGCGCATCGAACAACTCCGGGCCGAGGGCATTGTCGCCCGACTCGCCGCGAGTGAGCGTCAGCAGCGAGACCTGCGCGCCCTCACCCCGACTGAGCATCGTCAACACGCCGCCGTGCTCGTCGTCCGGGTGCGCGGTCGTGTGCAGCACGCTGGCCGTCGTGCGCAGCTTCAGCAGCTTCTGCCAGGCGCCGGCGGCCCCCTGATCCGGCACCGGGTTCTGCCGGCCCGCCGGTGTCGCGATGGCCAGCGTCGTCGCAAGGAGTCCGAGGGTCAACGCAGGAAAAGCGCGCATTCCGCGAATTGTAGCCTCGTCCGTCCCACCACCTGATGTTATGGTGTCTTCACATGCTCATTCGGGTTGCCGCGTTCCGCCGCATGACGGCTCTGGCTCTCCTCTGCCTGGCCGCCGTCGGCGGTGCGCCGTCCTCGGGACGCCGGGCAATGGCCCAGGCGCCGGCACCGGTTTCAGCGGGCAGCGGCGGCATCAATCGTCCCGAGCACCTTGCCAAACCTTCGCTGCTGCTGGTGTCGTTCGACGGGTTTCGCGCTGACTATCTCGATCGTCTCACCCTGCCGAACTTCCGACGGGTGATTGCACGCGGCGTTCGCGCGGAGTCCTTGCGGCCGGTGTTTCCCGCGATCACGTTTCCCAACCACTATTCGCTCGTCACCGGCCTCTACCCCGGCCACCACGGCATCGTCGAAAACTCGTTCTTCGATCCTGTTCGCAATGGGGCGTACTCGTTCAGGAATGAAGCCACGGTCACCGACGGCACCTGGTACGGCGGGGAGCCAATCTGGGTGACCGGAGAAAGCCAGGGCATGGTCACGGCCTGCTTCTTCTGGCCCGGGTCCGAGGCAGCGATCAAAGGTGTCAGGCCAACCTTCTGGAACAAGTACGACGGCACCGTCTCGAACGCCAACCGGATCGCCACCGTTCTCGACTGGCTGCGGCTGCCAGACACCCGCCGTCCACACCTGATCACGCTCTATTTCAGCGACATCGACTCGGCTTCACACCGCGGGCCCGTCGATGGGCCAGACGTCGAGAAAGCGGTCATGGCCATGGACGCCGCGCTCGGCACTCTGCTCGACGGCATCGAAGCGCTGCCGAATCGCGATCGGGTGATTCTGCTCCTGACTTCCGATCACGGCATGGCCAATACGTCCGCCGCCCAGACGGTGCAATTGAGCTCGCTCGTGGATACGTCGAACATCCGACCGAGCTTCAGCGGGCCGGTAACCGGCCTGCACGTGAGCGGCGGACCTGAGAGCGCGCGTACGTGTCCGCGATCAGCTCAACGCGAAGCTCACTCACGGTCGCGCCTACCTGCGGCAGGATCTGCCCGAGCGCTACCACCTGCGCGAGACGCCCCGCGCCGGCGACGTGATCGTGGTGATGGACGAGGGCTGGACAATGGCGACGTCGATCATCAATCGAGGGTTGATTCAGAACGCGTGGGGAGAGCACGGCTGGGCCCCGGACGTGGCGTCGATGCGTGCCATCTTCCTGATTGCGGGACCGGGGATCAAGACGGGCGTCACGATTCCCGAGGTGGAGAACGTGGACGTCTATCCGCTGATGACCGAGCTCCTGGGGTTGAAGCCGGCGCCGGGGATCGATGGGAGAGCCGGGAGGATCAGCGGGTTGATCAGAGAACGATGAGCGATGCCCGCGTCGTCAACTCCCAACTCCCAACTTCCAACTCCCAAGGGAAACCGTTCGAACACCGGGGTGGAAGACGCCTCAGCAGGCATGTTGGCCGACTTTGACCCCATTGTTCGAACCACTTCCCTTGGGATTGTTGGGAGTTGGGAGTTGTCCTGGTGTCACTCCTAGAAACTCACCCTCGCCGCGAGCTGCAGCTGCCGCGGCAGGCCGTTCTGCGCCGTGATGGTGCCGAAGCGCGCTGCTCGTGGGCGTCGTGTTCGGGCCGCCCAGATTGGCGCGGTTCAGCGCGTTGTAGACCTCGGCCCGGAACTGCGCGCGCATTCGGCTGCCGAGGTTCACGTTCTTCAGGAACCCGAGATCGAGCAGCGCGTATCCCGGTCCTCGCACCTCGTCGAAGCGGGTCGGCTGGGTACGCACGTTCGACACCAGCTGCTGCGCGTGACACGCGGTTGAACGCGTCGACGTTGAACCACTTGTTCTCGTCCCGACCGCCCGACAGCGGGACGTCATCGATGGTCGCTCCGCTCGCGAAGAGGAAGTTGCCGAATCCCAGCGGCGCGCCACTCTGCGCCTTGAAGATATACGAGACCTGCCAGCCGCCGAGCAGCCCCTCGGTGATCCCGCTCCAGTCGCTGCCCCAGTGACGTCCCCTCCCGAATGGGAGCTCGGCGATGCCGCTGGTGGTGAAGACGTGCGTGCGATCGAACGGGCCGATGACGCGCTCGAGCTCGGTGTCGAACGGGTTCAGGTACCCGGTCTCGGTCATGGTCTTCGACCAGGTGTAGGCGACCTGGACGGTGAAGCCATTGGCCATCCGCCGCTCGATGCGGCCCTGGAACGAGGTGTAGTCCGACGTGCCGATGGTCTCGAGCGCCGTGATGCGGGTGCCGGTGAACTGCGGATACGGCCGCAGCAGCTGCGACCGCGCGACGTTGGCGCCGTTGATGTTGGTGCCCGGCAGCAGCCCGGCAAACGGATTCGCCACCTGCGGCGTCAGGAAGTTGTTGGTCGCGTCGTCGCGCACCGGCGAGGTCGAGAAATACTGGCCCGGCACCGGCGTTCGAGCTCGCGCGACGACCGGGATGTGCTCGGAGTACGACCCCAGGTAGGTGCCCTCGACCAGGAAGTACCCCGGCAGCTCGCGCTGGACGCCAATCGACCAGCGGTGCGTGCGCGGCGTCCGCACCTCGCCGACGTAGGGGAAGCTCGCAGTCAGGCCGACGTTCGTCATCAGCCCGAGGCCGCTGCCCACCGGTTCGAGCAGTCCGTTCGGGAACGGGTTGGCCAGCGTGGCAACGAAGGTCTGGCCGTTGTCGAGCGAAGGCGTCAGCGACGTGGTCCGCGAGTAGCCGGTCTGGTTCGCGCTGATGCGGTTCGGGCCGAGCACGTCGTAGAAGAGCCCGTATCCGCCGCGAATCGCCGTCTTCGGCCCGGGCTGCCACGAGAAGCCGGCGCGCGGCATGAAGTTCGAGTAGACGCCGTCCCAGGCGGCCTTCGCGCCGCCGGTGTCCGGGTAGAGCACGCCGCCGCGCACGAAGAATTCCGAGACCGGCACTTCCGGGATCGGGTTGCGCGCGTAGTTCGCCCGAACCGCATCGTTGATCGGCAGCAGCGTCTCGAAGTCGAAGCCGCTGATCATGCGATCCTCCTGCTCGGTGAGCGGCGATTCGTACTCCCACCGCAGCCCGAGGTTGAGCGTCAGGTTGTTGCGCACGCGCCAGTCGTTGTGCGCGTAGAGCGCAAACACGCCGCTCTGCTCGGTGTACTCGGCGGCGCGGCTCATCGAGCCGCCGGTGGGCAGCCCGAGGAGGAACGACGCGAGATCCTGGCCGCGCGGCGCCGCGGCTGAGTTGTCGACCGGTCCGCGGGTCCAGGTGTTGGTGAACGCGATCGTCGGCGACACCGCGGTCGGGAAGCGGCTCGAGTTCTCGACGTAGCGGCGGTACTCGGTGCCGAACCTCATGTTGTGGTTGCCGACCAGCCAGACGGCGTTGCCGGTCACGTTGTAGACGTCGGTCGTGAAGAAGCCGTCGCCAGACTCCCACGGGCTGAAGTTCTGGTAGCCGTCGAAGGTGGCGTTGGGGAACGTCGCGACCGGGGCTGGAATCAGCGACACCAGCGAGTTCGAGAACCCGAGCGACGCCAGGTCGAAGCCGGTGCTGCGACGGCGCTCCGGGAACAGCTGCCGCGTGAACCCGCCGCGCACGTTCAGCAGCAGGTTGCTCTTGACCGTGTAGGCATCGTCCAATGCGAACACCCGGTTCTTGCGGTTCAGGAAGATGCCGGTCGCGAGGTTGTCGAAGCGATCGTCTTTCTCCTCTTCCCAGAAGTCCCAGCTGAAACGGCCGTAGAGGCGATGCTTGTCCGAGAAGTTGTGGTCGACGCGGCTGGTGGCCGTGTAATAGGTCTCGAAGGCCACCGCGGTCGGATTGGTGTAGTTGTTCGCGCCGTCGGCGGTCCCCGCCTGATTCGGCAGCGGGTAGAACGACAGGATGTTCTTCGCGACCGCGTCGAGCCGATTCTGCGGAATGATGTTGCCGGGGAAGGGATCCCGGATGAACCGGCCGGCCTGGGTCGGATGCGGCCGCGTCGTCGCCGGATCGTAGATCTGGTATTGCGATCCGAGCGCCAGCAGCTCCGAGAAATCGCCGTTGCGCATCTTCTCGGTCGGGACGGTCAGCGTCGCCGGTGACGGAACCTGGAACGGGTTGGCCTCGAAGTTGGCGAAATAGAAGGTCCGGCTGCGCGAAATCGGACCGCCGACCGCCGCGCCGAACCGGTTGTCGTTGTAATCGCGCTTGGGCCGGCCGGCCTTCTCGTCGAAGTAGTTGTTGGCGTCGAGCTTCGCGCCGCGGAACCATTCGTAGACCTGGCCGCGCAGGCTGTTGGTGCCGCTCTTGGTCACCAGGTTCACCGACGCGCCCATCGCGTTGCCGACCGCGGCGTCGTAAGAGGCCGTCTGAATCTTGAACTCCTCGACCGCGGCCGAAGGCGGGCTGTAGGCGACGCGGTCCGCGGCGACGTTGGCGACGCCGTCGATGGTGAAGTCGTTGCGCTTCTCGCCGGCGCCGTCGCTCGACCACTGCGACAGGCCGTTGTTGAACGCGGCCTTCCGTGACCGCAGATCGGTGGTGTTCTGCACGCCGGGAGCGAGGATCACGAGCTCGACCGCGGTGCCTTCCCGAATCGGCAGCTCGGAGATGCGCCGCGCGTCCACCACCTGACCGAGCCCTGAGCCGGATGAATCGACGACGGTGGCGGCCGCGGACACGGTGACTTCGTCGGTCAGCCGGCCGGGCTGCAGCGTCGCGTCCACGGTGAGCACTTCAGCCACGTGCAGCTGGATGTTCTGGCTGACGAACTTGCTGAAGCCGTCGAGCGTGACGGTGACGCGGTAGGTGCCCGGATTGAGGAACGGCACCCGATAGTTGCCTTCCTCATTCGACGTCGCCGGCGTGGACACGCCGGTGTTGACGTTGGTGATTTCAATCGTGGCGCCGGGCACGGCACCGCCGGAGGCATCGAATACCCGTCCCTGAAGCGTGCCGCGCGCTTCCTGTGCCGCCTCGGTGGTTCCGGGCAGACAGGCGCAGGCAACGACGAGGGCGGAGATCCACGAACGCATGGGTGTGCTCTCCTCTCTAGACCGATCCAACTGATGAAAGTATCACGAGGGACACTTCGACCAACTCCCAACTCTCCAACTTCCAACTCCCAAAGCAGAGCCGTTCGAGCGAGCGGTGTGAAAATCGAGGTAACCAGGCAAATTGCCACGGCTTCCACCCAACTGCTTCGAACGGTTTCCTTTGGGAGTTGGAACTTGGGAGTTGGGAGTTAACGATTTCTACTCGTATCTCAACGCGAGAATGGGATCGATCCGACTCGCCCGTCGCGCCGGAATCAGGCCGGCCGCCGGCTGAAACGATCGCGAGGAGTACCACCGTGCCAATGGCAATCGACGGGTCGTGCGGATTGATGCCGTAGAGCTGTGAGGAGACGTACTTGCCGCGCGGCCAGTCCGGCCGGCACACCGACGGCAAGACCTATCGCGAGCAGCAGCAGGACTTCCTTCATGACCAGCCACACCAGGCCGCCCGGCTGCGCGCCGAGAGCGAGCCGGATCCCGAGCTCCTTTCGCCGGCGCACGACGACGAACGCCATGACGCCATAGAGGCCGATCGAGGCGAGCAGCGTCGCCAGCAGCCCGAAGCCTGCGGACAGGAGCGCAATCAGGCGATCGGTCAGCAGCGTTTCGTCGAGCTGCCCTTCGACGGTCTTCATCTCGTAGAGCGGCATCGCTGCATCGAGCTGCTTCAGCTCGTTGCGAATCAGGCTGTACGCGACCGAGCGAGCCGGTCTGCGTCCGCACATAGAACGTCGCGCTGCTGCGCCCCCAGTTGGGAACGAACGCCTGGCGATGGACGCCCTCGCGAGGCCCCTCGTAAAGAGAGTCCGCGACGACGCCAACGATCTCGATATCGAGCTTCGAATTCGGACCGCCTCCCCAGCCGACGTGCTTGCCAACCGCGCTCCCGCCCTTGAAGAAGTGCTGCGCGAAGCTCCGGTTGACGATCACGACCTTGGAGTTCTCCTTGATGTCCATGCGGTTGAAGTCGCGCCCTTCGAGCACCGGGATCTTCATGGTCTCGAAGTAGCCGGGCGACAGCGCGTTCATGAACGCCTGCATGTCCTCGCCGTCGGCGGCGCGGTGCCCTTCGACCGACATCGAGCTGTCCCATTCGCTGCCGCTCAGGATCGACATGGTTGGCGTACGCGGCCGATGCCATCCCCGGCGCCGAGCGCAGCCGTTCGACCAGCTGCGAATAGAACTGCACCGCCCGCTCGTTGGTGTAGCCGCTCAGCGCCGGCGAGAGCTGGAAGGTGACCAGGTTGTCGAGCACGACGCCGGTGTCCGTCGTCTTGAGGTTCTGCAGGCTGCGCACGAACAACCCGGCGCCGAACAGCAGCAGGAAGCTGAGCGCCACCTGCGCGGTGACCAGGCCCTTCCGCAGGAACAGGGAGCCGCCGGTGCCTGCGATCGAACCCACCGTGTCCTTCAGCGTCGTCCATGGGTCAGGCCGGCTGGCGCGCAGTGCCGGCAGCAACCCGAAGACGATGCCGGTGAGGAACGTCAGGCCGAGCGTGAACAGCAGGATGCGGGTGTCGGGCTGCGCGTTGATCAGCAGCGGCTGACCGTCCGACGGGACGAGCGAGAGCAGTCCACGCGTGAGCGCGAAGGCCAGGCCGAGCCCGACCACCCCGCCGGCAACCGACAGGACGAGGCTCTCGACCAGCAGCTGACGAACCAGCCGCCCGCGCGACGCGCCGAGCGACAGCCGCACGGCGATCTCCTTCTGCCGCATGAACGCGCGCGCGATCAGCAGGTTGGCCACGTTCGCGCAGGCGATGAGCAGCACCAGACCGACCATGCACATCAGCACGATCAGCGCGGTCGAGAAATCGTTCCTGATGCCGGAGAAGCCTGTGGCCGCGCTCTCGACGCGCATCCGGCCTTTCATGAACTGGTCGCGGGAGTACGCGGACCAGTCCTTCGCGGCCGGCAGCGTCATCTCGTAGGTGCGGATCTGCGTGAACAGGCCCTGGAGCGGCGCCGCCGCGGACTCCGACCGTGTAGCCGGGCTTGAGCCGCGCAAAGACCTGCACCCAGCGCGCGCGCCGGTCGTCCATGTGCAGCCAGGGCCACTCGGGCAGCATCACCGGCTTCATCAGGACCGGGATCGCGGATCTGCGGCGAGCGCGCCGGGTCGATGCCGGCGAAGCCGGCGGCCGAGACCCCGACGATCGTCATCGGGTAGTCGTTCACGAGGATCTTCCTGCCGACCACGCCGGGATCGCGGGCGAACCGGTTGACCCAGTAGGTGTAGCTGAGCACGACGACCGGGTGGCCCTGATAGATCTGGTCGTCCTCCTGCGAGTTGAAGACCCGCCCCACCGCCGGCTTCACGCCGAGCAGCGCGAAGAAGTTGCCCGACACCAGCTCGGCCTCGAGCCGCTCGGTCTGGTTGTCGATGCTGACCGACGCCGGGACGAGCCGCCGGCACAGCACGTCGGCCAGCGGCTCGGCCTTCTTCTGGAAGTCCTGATACATCGGGATACGAGTGCATCCGCGTCCCCATGTTGCTGCCGTTGTGCGATCCCTGCTGGTAGAGCATCACGAGCTCCTCGGGCTTCTGCACCGGCAGCTTCCGCAGCACGATCTGGTCGATCAGCGTGAATATCGCGGTATTTGCGCCGATTCCGAGCGCCAGGGACAGGATCGCCACCGTGGCGAACAGCGGGCTCCGGGCCAGGCTGCGGATCGCGAGCCGGACGTCGGACGTCGAGGAGGTCATGGTCCTTGGACGGGTGAACCGGTGGTTTATCGGAAAAGCGGCCGGACCGTGAAGGCCGGCCCTACACGCGATCGGGGGGTGGGCTTCAGACCGCGATACAGGCGGTCTTCAGACCCGGCCGCCGACGCCGACTTCACGCCAGCAGCTTCGTGACCACCTTCCCGTGCACGTCGGTCAGCCGGAAGTCGCGGCCCTGGAACTTGTAGGTCAGCTTCTCGTGATCGATCCCCAGCAGCCGCAGCATCGTCGCGTGCAGGTCGTGCACGTCGACCGGGTCCTCGGCGACGTTGTAGCCGAGCTCGTCGGTGCGGCCGATGGTGAGCCCCGGCTTGATGCCGCCGCCGGCGAGCCACATCGTGAACGCGCGCGGATGGTGATCGCGGCCGAGGAACTTCGAGCCGTTCCGCGCCTCGTTCATCGGCGTGCGGCCGAACTCGCCGCCCCAGACGACCAGCGTGTCGTCGAGCAGGCCGCGCTGTTTGAGATCGGTGAGCAGGCCGTAAATCGGCCGATCGGTCTGCCGGCACAGGTGCGGCAGCTTCTCGACGATGTCCTCGCCGAACGAGGCGCCGTGCGTGTCCCAGCCGCGATGATAGAGCTGGACGAAGCGGACGCCGCGCTCGACCAGGCGCCGCGCGAGCAGGCAGTTGTTCGCGAACGAGGCGCGGCCCGGCTCGGTGCCGTAGAGCTCATGGATCGACGCCGGCTCCTTCGAGAGCTCGGTCAGCTCCGGAACGCTCGTCTGCATCCGGTACGCGAGCTCGTAGGCGGCGATGCGCGTCTGGATCTCCGGATCCCGCACGTCGACCGCGTGCAGGCGGTTGAGATCGTTGATCGCCGCGATCGATCGCGCCGCGCGTGTCCGATTCGACGCCTTCCGGGTTCGACACGAACAGCACCGGCTCCCCGCTCGATCGGAACTCGACGCCCTGGTGCGTGGTCGGGAGGAAGCCGCTGCCCCAGCACGACTTGCCGCCGTCGGGGTTGTTCTCGCCCGAGAGCAGCACCACGAACGCCGGCAGGTCCGAGTTCTCGCTGCCGAGGCCGTAACTGAGCCACGATCCCAGGCTCGGCCGCCCGATCACCTGGTGCCCGGTGTTCATGAAGATCTGCGCCGGCGCGTGGTTGAACTGCGTCGTCTGCATCGACCGGACGAACGTCACCTGGTCGGCGAGCTTCGAGAGGTGCGGCAGCAGCTCCGAGATTTCAGCGCCCGACTGCCCGTGCTTTTTGAACTGGAACGGCGAGGCGAGCAGCTTCGGCGTGCCCTTGATGAACGCGAACCGCTCGCCCTTGATCAGCTCTTCCGGGATGTCCTGACCGTCGTGCTTCGTCAGCGCCGGCTTGGGATCGAACAGATCGATCTGCGACGGCGCGCCGGCCATGAACAGGTAGATGACGCGCTTCACCTTCGGCGGGAAGTCGAACTTGTAGCCGGCGGGCGCGAACCCTGCGCCAGCAGGGCGTCGTCGATCAGCGACGCGAGCGCGAGACCGCCGATCCCGAACGAGGCCTGTTCGAAGAAGTGGCGGCGGGTGACGGCGCGGAGCGATGATTCCATCGGTTGAACCTTGAACCCTCTGAACCTATTCCTTGGTGATCGCCTCGTCCAGATTCAGCAGGACGTTGGCGACCATCGTCCACGCCGCGAGCTCGGGCTCGGACTCGCCGCGCTTGCGATACTGCGCGAGCTCCTGGTCGTACAGGGCGACGAGACGCTCGACCTCCTGCGGGCCGCGAGGGTCTCGCCAGCACGAGCTTCACGCCCTGCGCGGCCCGGGCGGCAGGGGTTGCACCAGCGGCAACCATCCGGCCCGCCAGCGCACGGGCGGCTTCGAACGACGCGGGATCGTTGAGCAGCGTCAGCGCCTGCAGCGGCGTGTTCGTCCGGACCCGGCGCACCGTGCAGAACTCGCGGCTGGTCGCGTCGAACGTCATGAAGCTCGGATACGGCGAGGTCCGGCGCCAGAAGGTGTAGAGACTGCGCCGGAACCGATCCTCGCCCTGCGAGACGGTCCATTTGTCCGAGTTGTACGGCATGTTCCAGATGCCGTCAGGCTGCAGCGGGAACACGCTCGGTCCCGACATCTTCTCGCTCAGCAGCCCGCTGACCGCCAGCGTGACGTCGCGGATCATCTCCGCTTCGAGCCGGACCCGCGGACCGCGAGCGAACAGCCGGTTGTAGGGATCGCGCTCGGCAACCGCAGCCGGCACCGCGGACGACTGGCGATACGTCGCCGACAGAACGATCGTCCGGAGCAGCGCCTTCTGGCTCCAGCCCTTGGCGACGAACTCCGTGGCCAGCCAGTCGAGCAGCTCAGGATGCGTCGGCGGCGAACCCTGCGAGCCGAAGTCCTCGCTCGTCTCGACCAGCCCGCGTCCGAAGATCTGTTCCCAGAGCCGGTTGACCGCCACGCGCGAAACCAGCGGATTGTTCGGATCGACCAGCCACCGCGCCAGCCCGAGCCGGTTGATCGCGAGGTCGTCGCGCATGGCCGGCAGCGCCCGCGGCGTGCCCGCGTACACCCGCTCGCCCTTCGCCGAGAAACTGCCACGCACGCGCAGCTCGAACGAGGGCCGCTCGAAGGAAACGCGCTCGCGCATGACGAGCGTCGACGGGATCTTCAGGTCGGCCAGCGCCTTCCGCCGTGCGGCCAGCGTGTCGCGCGTCTCTTTGAGCAGCGGCGTCGTCGGCCCTGAACACGGCCGCGAGCTCGTCGGCCTGCGCCGACGTGCGTTCGGCGGCAGGAATCGCCAGCACCTTCCGGAGCCTCGGGCGCAAGATCCGCGCCCTCGAGCGGACTCTCGGCGTCGGTCACCCAGAGGCGGAATCGTCCGATGCCCTGGCCGATCGTGCCGTCGAGATGATCGATCCGGACCTGCAGTCGCGTGCCGGATGCAACTCCGAACGGCGCCGCGGCAGCCAGCACCGCGTTTCGCGGCAGACGATCGGTGTCGCGCATCGCGTTGATCGCCCAGGATCCGCTCTTCCTCGCATAGGCGGACGGCTTGTCACCAAGCAGTTCGGCCGGGTCGAACGCCGCGGCCGAGTCGTCCACCTTCACGGTCTTGAAGGCGACCGGCTCGGCCCCGGAGCCAGCTTCGGCAGGTGCCGCGGAGACGCGCAGACCGGTCACGCGGAAGTGCCCGTAGCCGTCGCGCCCGGGACCGCCGCGCGGCAAGGACGGGTCAGGCAGTGTTTCGATGCGGACTGCCGGTAATCCGCGGGAGCTTCGCGGTCGCCGTGACGGTGTAGGAGGTCAGCGGTGGATTGGCGCCGGAAGCGAGCACCGAACCGTCGGTCTGCACGCGAAGCACCGTGCCGTTGGTCGCGGTGGCGTCCTGCGGCGTCAGCGGCGTCCAGGCCGTCTGGGCCGCGCGCAGCGACTCCTCCCATCGAGCCTGCGCGTCGCGCAGCTCCGGCGTGGCCGTCTTCAGCTCGCTGATCCAGCCGATCGATTTCCGCCTGCAGCTCCTTGCGCGCCGCTTCCTGCTCGGGCGTGGCGAGATCGAGCGTGGGTTCGAAGTAGCGCGTGCCGTCGCCGAACGACCGGCTGTCGAAGTCGCCGCTGGCGAAAAACGACAGCAGCCGGAAGTAATCCTTCTGGGTGAACGGATCGTACTTATGGTTGTGGCACTGCGCGCAGGCGAGCGTGGTGCCGAGCCACACGGTGGCCGTCGTGTTGGTGCGGTCCACGAGCACTTCGTAGTGGGACTCTTCGGGATCGACGCCGCCCTCTTCGTTGGTCATCGCATTGCGATGGAAGCCGGTGGCGATCTTCTGCTCGACCGTCGGATTGGGGAGCATGTCCCCGGCGATCTGTTCGACGGTGAACCGATCGAAAGGCAGATCGCGATTGTAGGCCTCGATCACCCAGTCGCGGTACTTCCACATGTCGCGCCGGTTGTCCTTCTCGTAGCCGTTGGTGTCGGCGTAGCGCGCGAGGTCGAGCCACGGGCGCGCCCACCGTTCACCGTAGTGCGGCGATGCCAGCAGCCGATCGACGACGCGCTCGTAGGCGTCTGGCGCCGTGTCGGCGAGAAACGCGTCGAGCTCTGCCGGCGTCGGCGGAAGCCCCGTCAGGTCGAGCGAGACACGCCGGAGCAGCGTCGCCCTCGGCGCCTCGGGTGACGGCGTCAGCTGCTCACGCTCGAGCCGCGCCAGCACGAATCGATCGATCGGATTGCGCGGCCAGCCGGCCTGCGCGACCGCCGGCGGCTCCGGACGGACCGGCTTCTTGTAGGCCCAGTGCTCATCGATCGCCGCCGCCGCCGCATTGCCGGCAGGCATCTGCGCGCCCTGGTCGATCCAGGTCCGCAGCTTCGCAATGATCTCCTCCGGCAGCGGATCGGCGTCGAGCGGCATGCGGTCGTCGTCGTTCGGGTCGAGAACCCGCCGCATCATCTCGCTTGAATGACTATCCCCAGGGACGACAGCCGGACCGGACTGTCCGCCTTTGCGGATCCATTCGGGGCTGTGCAGCCGCAGCTGGGCACGCGCCTTCGATCGTCCGTGGCACTCGGCGCAGTACTTCTCGAAGATCGGCTGAATGTCCTGCGTGAAGTCGACCGCAGGCTGCCCGGGTGCGGGTGAGGACGGCGGCGCCTGCGCCCGAACCAGGATCGAGGCGGACAGCACCGCAAAGGCCGAGCCGATGGCGAGGGGCCGAAACAGAGAGGTCATGGTCGGGTCCCGGCAACGCGGGGCCGGGGGGACTCAGTTTCGCACCGACGGATTCGGAGGGCAAGACGCGGGTCCGGGGCTCGGGGTCCGCGGTCGGACTCGCTGGATTCGGGCAACTGGCAGCTAGGAGAGCTGGGGGCTGATCCGCTTCGCCTTTATTTCAACAAGGAGGGCATACTCGCTGCCCTCCTGTTGTCTTTACCAGGCGCGCTCGTTACCCGTCCGTTCGCAGCGCCTGGGCCGGATCCACGCGGGTCGCCCGGCGGGCCGGATGATAGGCGGCGAGTGCCGTGGCGGCGATGACCACCACGAGACCTGCACCGAATGCCGCGCCGTCGAGAACCGACACCGCCCTCAGCCGAATCACCGAGCTCAACAGCCACATCGCCGCGAACGCCATGCCGACTCCGACGGTGGCGCCGCCACCCGCGAGCCGCACGGCTTGACGAACCACGAGGCCGACCACCGCGGACGCCGTCGCGCCGAGCGCCATTCGGATGCCGATTTCCCTCGTTCGCTGACCCATGGTGTAGGCCAGCACGCCGTAGAGGCCGGTCACGCTCAGGACCAGCGCGATCGCGCCGAGCAAGCCACCCACCCAGGACGCGGCGCGAAGCGGATACATCTGGAGATCGCGCATCTCACCGAGCGGCAGCGCCTCGAAGGCTTGCGGATCCACCCCGACCCGGCGGAAGAGGTCGTCGAGCGCTTCGGGCCGCAGGTCCGACTCGGTTCGTCCGCGGACGAGCACCGCAGAAACATGCGGATCGCCCGGACCCGCAGGCAGGTAGAGATGCCCCTGATCCACGCCATCCACGACCAGGCCGCTGACCACGTCGCGGGTGACGCCGACAACGGTGACGTACGCGTAGCCGGGCAGCTCGTCGACCGGGCGTCCGTCCGGGCTCGCGATGTGAATCGTCCTGCCAATCGGATCCATGCCCGGCCAGAACCGGTGCGCGGTCGACGCGCTCACGATTGCAACGGGCGCGGCCGATGCCGCCTCCGCCTCGCTGAACGGCCTTCCGCGCTCGATCGGCATCCGAAGCAGTGAAAAATACGCCGGCGAGACGAAGGTGTAGCGGGTGCCGCGCACCGCGCGCTCGTCGGACGGTGACGCCGCAACATCGCGGGAGCGAACGAACAGGGGATTGCCGGCCGTCACCGCGAGCTCCGCGATCCGCGGGTCGCCGGCAAGAACCGTGGCCAGCTTCGAGACGAGCGCGGCGTTCTCGCCTCTCACATTGATCGACACGACCCCCTGTGTCTGATACCCGAGATCGATCGCGCCGATCGAGGCCCCGTTGCGCGCAAGCGTGGCTGCGAGGATCACCAGGACCGTCGACATCATCACCTGGGAGGCGACGAGCACGCTGCGCAGGCGACTTCCGCGAAGGGCACCGAGATCGCGTAAGGCGTCCATCAACGCCAGTCGGGACACCTGCACCGCGGGCGCAAGCGCGAACAACAGCGGGGCAACCGCCGCGACACCGAGCGCAAACAGGAACACGCGATGATCGATGGCGATCGGAGCCAGCCGAACCAGCGCTGCGACCGATGGCGGAAGCGTGCCCCAGATCGCCAAGGTGCCGCCTCTGAGGATCCAGCCGGCGAGCACCACTCCCGCCACGCCGGCAAGCGCGGCGATCAGCAATCCTTCGGTGAACAGCTGACGAATGATTCGTCCGCGGCTGGCGCCGAGCGACAGCCGGACCGCGATCTCGCGGCGGCGCGCCAGCGCCCGGGCGAGCATCACGTTCGAGACGTTCGCGCAGGCGGTTGCGAGCACGAGCCCGAATGCGGCGAAGACAGGGGCAAGCACCGCCGCAAGCTGCATCGTCAGCGGATTGGGTGTCGCGTGCGCGCTCACGTGCGCCCGCACGTCGTCCTGCCGCTCGATGACGCGCGCCATGAACGGCGACAGCGCCGACTCGACCTGCTCTGCCGAACGCGCGCCGGTTGAGACGAACGAAGACTTCGAGCGCGGCCGGCTGATTCACGCCAACCAGATCCGGGCTCGAGACGGCTGCGTAGGTCCGCAGCGAGACCCAGGCGTCCGGAGGCGAGTCGCTCAGGCCGGCGAAGGCCGCTCCCACGACGCCGATCACCACGAACGGGCGACCGTTGAGATCGACGGAGCGTCCAAGGACCGACGGACTCCGCGAGAAGAGGCGATTCCAGGCCTGGTCGCTGAGCACGGCCACCTCGTTCGCGCCATCGGCATCGACCGGGCCGAGCGCCCGACCCAGCGACAGCTTCGGGGCGAGTGATTCGAAGTAATTGTCCGACACCAGCTCGACTGACAGCGGCCGGCCCGCCGACGACACGAACCGGGTCGTCTCGGCAACCGCGGCGTCGAACAGAGTCGGTACGATCGCGGAGCTCGACATAATCCGTCCAACGGAAGCTCTGTCCACCGGAGTCACGAGAGCGCCAGCCGATCTGGTGGAGCTCGTCAGGATTGTGAACGGCGTACGGGCGGAACACATACGCGTCGATGACTGTGAAGGCCACGGCAATCAACGCGAGGCCAAGAGCCAGCGTCATGACCGTCGTCAACAGGAACGCGCGGCTCCGCGCGAGGCCGCGCAGGCCGTAGCGCAGATCCTGGACGAGCTGGTCGAGGAATATCTTCATCCGAGGTGTTACGCGACACGGGGCGGCGAGGTTCGATTCGCTGGTCCGCTGGACCGCTGGTCCGCTCGGACCGCGGGCTCCGGCGAAGCCGCCGGCGGCAGCCGACCGGCGGCCAGCGATCGGACCAGCGGACCAGCGGACCAGCGGACCAGCGAACCAGCGGCCCAGCGGACCAGCGAACTAGTACCCGATCGCGAGGCCATCCTTCCGGATATCCGAGGCCCCGACCAGGGCGCCGGTCTCCGGGTCAATCATGATCGCCTGGCCACCACCCATGAGCGCCCGGTGCATGACTCCCGCCGGCGGAAACGCGCGCTCGTGGCCGCGCTTGATGAGCTCGGCGATGACCGCGGCCGTCAGGCCATCTTCCATCATCACGTTGCGGCCGTTCATGTAGCGGATCCGCGGCGCGTCGATCGCCTGCTGCAGGTTGAGGCCGCGATCGATCAGGTTGAGGAGGACCTGGACGTGGCCCTGCGCCTGGATGTCGCCGCCCATGACGCCGTACGACATCAGCAGCTTGCCGTCCTTGAACACCATCGCGGGGATGAGCGTGTGGAACGGCCGCTTGCCGGGCTCCAGCCGGTTCGGATGATCGGCCTCGAGCACGAATCCGCTGCCGCGGTTGTGCAGCATGATGCCGGTGTCCCCGGCGACGATGCCGGATCCGAACGAGTTGAAGAGGCTGTTGATGAACGAGACGGCGTTGCGATCCTTGTCGATGACGGTGAAGTAGGTGGTGTCGCTGCCCATCTTGATGTCGCCGTAGGCAGGCGGATCGATGGCTTTGTCGGGATTGATCAGCGCGCGCCGCTTTGCCGCGTAGTCCTTCGACAGCAGCTCGGTCACCGGAACCTTCGAGAACGCCGGGTCGGCGATGTACCGGTTGCGATCGGCGAACGCGATCTTCGTCGCCTCGATCAGCGTGTGGTAGTAGCGGACCGGATCGTTCTGCATCGATTTCAAATCGATGGGCTCGAGGATGTTCAGCAGCAGCAGCGCGGTCAGGCCCTGGTTGTTCGGTGGGAACTCGTAGAGCGTGTGGCCGCGATAGGTGGTCGAAATCGGCTCGACCCACGTGGACTTGTGCTCGGCCAGGTCCTCCATCGTCAGGTAGCCGCCGTTCTTCTGGCAGTAGTCGACGATGGCCTTCGCGATGTCGCCGCGATAGAACGCGTCACGCCCGCCTTTGGCGAGCGTGCGGAGCGTGCGCGCCAGGTTCTTCTGGACGAAGACGGTCCCGGGCTTCGGCGCGTTGCCGTTGATCAAGTAGGTCGACGCCGCCGCCTCGTTGCGCTTCAGTTTGTCGACCTCGGGCAGCCAGTCGGCGACGGTTTTCTCCATCAACGGAAACCCGTTCTCGGCCAGGTCGATTGCCGGGGCGAGCAGCTCCGGGAGCTTCATGGTGCCGTGCTTCTCGAGAACGGTGACCCATCCATCGAACGCACCGGGGACCGTGATCGTTTCCATGCCGGACAAGGGCATCTGGGTCATGCCCTTCGAGGTCACGCGCTCGCGGGTCAGCGCGCGCGGCGCGCGGCCGCTGGCGTTCAGCGCCTCGATCTTCTTCGTCTTCGACGAGTAGATCATCATGAAGGCGTCGCCGCCGATGCCGGTCATGTTCGGTTCGGTGACGTTGAGCACCGCCGCCATCGCGATCGCGGCGTCGATCGCGTTGCCGCCGCGCTTCAGCACGTCGAGGCCGGTCTGCGACGCCAGCGGCTGGCTCGACGCCACCATCGCGTGGCTGGCCCGCGCCGCCGACCGCCCCGCCTGCACGCCCGAAAACCAGTCGCCGGGCATCTGCTGTCCCTCCACCGTCACCAGACATCCCAGCGTTACGACCGCAGTGATCACATGCCGCATGGTTTTGTGTTCCTCTTTTGGTCGGGTCTAAAGACCCGACCCTACAGGGTCGCCCGACCGGCCGAACATTCTTCCCCGTCCGCTTCACCAGCGAGTCGCCGAGATCCTCGCGCGCCCGCTCGACATATTTCATCAGGTTCGCGACCACGTCGGGATTTGCTTCGGCGACGTTCTTCGTTTCCGCCGCATCAGCCTCGAGATCGTAAAGCGACAGCTCGATCTCCTTCCGCACGTACTTTCCGGGCACGCCGTCCGCCGCCGGCCGCCTCCAGCGCCTGGTACGGATGCGGCAGATGCAGCTTCCACCTGCCGCTGCGAACCGCATGGAGCTCCTGCCCCCAGTAGAAATAGAGCGCGTCGTGCGGAGGCGACGCGTCCTTCGCGCCGCTCAGCACCGGCCAGAGATCGCGGCCGTCGATGATGCGTTCGGACCCGACCTGTGCGCCCGGCAAGCTTCGAGATGGTCGGCAGCAGATCGATCGTCATCGCCGGCACTCGCGCCTCCGTGCCTTTCGGGATGCGACCCGGCCAGCGCGCGACGAATGGAACCCGCACTCCCCCCTCGAACGCCGTCCCCTTGCCCTCGCGGAAGTGCCCGGCCGATCCCCCGTGATTGCCGTACCAGAGCCACGGACCGTTGTCCGACGTGAAGATCACCAGCGTGTCGTTGTCGATGCCGGTCCGCTTCACCGCGTCGAGGATCTGCCCGACCGCCCAGTCGATCTCGGCGATCACGTCGCCGTACAGCCCTCGACCGGTCCGGCCCTGCGTACTTCGACGACACGAACAGCGGCACGTGCGGCATCGCGGTCGCCACGTAGAGAAAGAACGGCGTATCGCGATGGCCCTCGATGAACCGCACCGCGCGCTCCGCGTACATCGTCGTCAGCTGCGACTGATCGGGGTCGAGCTTCACGACCCGATCCCCTTCGATGAGCGGCAGGTCGGGATAGAAGTCCTTCTGCTGTGGATGCCTCGGCCACATGTCGTTCGAGTACGGCAGGCCGAGGTATTCGTCGAATCCCTGGTGCAGCGGCAGGAACGGCTGCCGGTGCCCGAGATGCCACTTGCCGAACATCGCGGTCGCGTATCCCCGAGCTCTTCAGAACATCCGCGATCGTCGTTCTCGTCCGGATTGAGTCCGTAGTCGGCGGTGTGGTTCAGCGCGCCGCTGATGCTGACCCGATTGGAATACGACCCCGTCAGGAGCGCCGCGCGGGACGCGGAACAGACCGCCTGTGCGACGTAGAAGCTGGTGAGCCTGACGCCCTCCGCCGCCATTCGATCGAGGCGTGGCGTGACCGGACGCCGCGCCCTGGGCAGATCGCTGAACGGCCCGATGTCCGCGTACCCCAAATCGTCGGCATAAATGATGATGACGTTGGGGAGCCGCTGAGCCGCCGGCCGCACGGCGCCATGCCCGGCCGCCAGCACGGCGACCGCGAGCAGCGCCACCGAGATCAGACGCCTGCGCATCGCGGGAATATTCAGTTCACGTGCATTCCCACCTGAAAAACCGCGCCGAAACGGCCGCACTGATGGCAATGACGAGCAGCAGCGCCCCGACGTCGCCGGTGTGTGCGACCCAGCTTTCTCCGCGCCAGGTCCCTCTCATCAGCGAGACCGCGTAGGTCAGCGGCATCGCGCGGGCAGCCAGGCGCAGTGTCGGCGGCAGCGCATCGACCGGAAAGAAGAGGCCGGACAGGCGCCATCATCGGATAGAAGAGCAGCGCGCCGAGCGGCTGGGCGAACCTGGCGGTCGGGACGACGCTCGCCAGCACGAAGCCGATCGACAGGATGCTCAGCGTGCTGAACAGCACGGCCAGCGAGAACGACAGGATCGGCGCGTTCAGTTGCTGCGGGAACACGCGCTTTCCGGCCACGATCAGCGCGAGGAGCGTGGCCACCGCGAACAGCAGCTTCACCACGACGTGCGCGGTCAGAATGGTGTGCGGCCGCATCGGCGTGGCGCGCAGCCGCTTGAGGATTCCCCCCTCCCGATAGATCGCGACGATGGTGGCGAGCGACAGCACGGCGCTCAAGGAAATCAGGATCGACGCGAAGATCGGCAGGTCGGGCCCGACGAAGCTCGGTACGCGCTTGTCGGGGACACTGAGCCGGCCGCCCCCGAGCTTCCCGAGCAGGATGAAAATCAGCACCGGGAACAACAGCGTCCCGATCGCGCCCAGCGGTTCGCGCAGGAAGATCTTGATCTCCAGCCAGGTCAGTTTCCAGAGCCCCTCAGCACGTGCGATCCCTCAGGCGCGAACCGAGTGGCCGGTCACCCGCAGGAACACATCCTCCAGCGTCGGCGACTCGGTTCGCAGGTCGGTGACCGGAATGGCGTGAACGGCAAGGCACTGGATCACATGGGTGACGAAGTCGTCGCCGCGCCCTCGGATGGACACGTCGTCGTCGCGCCGCTCCACCGCGGTCACGACCGGCAGCTGCCGGAACAACGCGTCGGCCGACTGCTGGGGGGTCGTGACGATCACGGTCCGCTCGGGACAGTGGCGACGGACGAGGGCCGCGGGCGAGTCGATGTCGATGATCCGCCCGCGGTCGATGATCGCGACCCGATCACACAGCCGCTCGGCTTCGTCCATCAGGTGCGTGGTCATGAAGACGGTCTTGCCGCGCTGGCGGATGCCGCGAATCAGCTCCCAAATCGCCCGGCGCGCCTGCGGGTCGAGGCCGGTCGTGAGCTCGTCGAGGAACACGAGCTCGGGATCGTTGATCAGCGCCAGGGCGATGAACAGCCGCTGCTTCTGCCCGCCGGACAGCGTCATGAACCACGCGTTCTGTTTCTCGACGAGGCCGAGCTGATCGAGCAGGTGACCGGCGTCCACCGACCTGCGGTAGAGCGATGCCCACAGATCCACCGCCTCCCGGACCTTGATCCGTTTCTGCAGCTGCGCTTCCTGCAGCTGAACGCCGATGCGATCCTGAAGCCGGTAGACATCGCGGACGGGATCGAGGCCAAGCACCGCGATGGTTCCCCGATCCGGCGAGCGCAGGCCTTCCACGCATTCCATCGTGGTGGTCTTGCCCGCGCCATTCGGCCCGATCAGCCCGAAGATCTCCCCCGGCCTGACGTCGAACGACACATCGTCCACGGCCACAGTGCGGCCGTAGTGTTTGCGGATGTTTTCGACGCGAACGACAGGGGCTGTCATGAGGGATGGGGGATTGTGTCATGGCACCGCTGGCCGCTGGTCCGACTGGGCCGCTGGGCCGATCTTGTCGCCGGGCGTCCGGGTTTTCCGGATCCAGCGGTCCAGCGGTCCAGCGGTCCAGCGGTCCAGCGGACCAGCGGCCAAAGCAATCTACTCTTCAAACAACCCGTGAAACCTTCCCATCCAATACGGCAACAGGAAGTACGCGCCGTCGTCCTCGCTGCGGCCGCCGTTGCCGCCATCGAGGTTGTAGGGGTTGCCGTTCCACTTCGACATCGGCAGCTCGTCGTACGGGAGCACGATCAGCGCCTGGCGCCGCTTGAACCGGTCGGCGAGCGGATCGACCGGCACGTCCAGCCGATGCGAGTTGGTGACCGACCACTCGACCTGATCCATCGGAATCTCGCGCAGTGTCCGGAGTGCCTCGTCCCGGTCGAACTCCTTCGCACCGGTCCCGGCGGCATAGATCACGCTCCAGAGCGGATTGCGTTCCGGCCGCTCGATCTGCCAGCTTCGCTCCAGGCTCTCCTTGTAGACCGCCAGCAGCGCGGGATCCGTTTCGTAGCGCAGCAGCGGGTAAAACGACATGAACGCCAGCTCGTCGTCCGAGTGGTTGATGTGCCCAGGGATCGTGATCTTCTGGTTACGGGTCAGCAGGTGATACCGCTGGTGCGCGGTCAGATCGTGGTAAGCGGTGCGGAACTTCTTTCGGTTGGCCGGATCGGCGGTCAGCGACATGGCGACGCGGAGGTGCGACAGCATGTGAAGGGCGCGAAGACCGGTCTCGTCGGCATCCTCCCAGATCACCCCGGGACCCCAGAAGCCCCACCGTGTGCGTTTTCCGTCCACGTCGATCAGCTGGTAGTCGTTGTCGAGAATGTGGTTGGTGATGCGGTCGATCACCGCCCGCAGCGCCGGCTTCTCGCTCTCGTCGGCGGCCAGGTCGATGTAGATCGGATAGACGAAGTAGTGCCCGACGATTTCGTCGGAGCTGGTGTCCCCTTTCCATCTCCACGCCTTGTCCGGTGTGTCGTGCCACTCGCCGTCCTCCGGCTGGAGGTCTTCTCCGACCTTGATGAAGGAGCGCGCGGGGAATCCGGGCCGGCCGGTGATCTGCTCGAGCCGTACGATCGCCTGCATGCCGCGGCGGGCGTTCTCGCGGGCGGCGGGGTCTCCGGTCACCTTGAACCGGAAGCACTCGGCCGCGACATACATCGCGGTCCACAGCCCATCGTTGTCGGTCGACCTGGTCCGGCTGGTCGACACATCGCCGGGAACCCGCAGCTGCGAGTCGGCGGTCAGGCCCCAGCGGACGTGCCGCTCCTGGATCCGCCGCACGAACACCTGCGACTTCTCCGCCAGCGTCGTCGGCCGGTACTCGATCCGCGAGAATCCCTTCGGCGTTTCGATCCAGGCGCCGTCTCCGTCGACGGCAATCCCTGTGACGTGGTCGTCAGGCAACCATCGCATGCCGGCGAAGTATTCGCGGCGGCGGTAGCCCTCGCTGTAGCGAATCGCGCCCCGACCGGTGCCTACCCACAAGCCGTCAGGTGAGTCAGGACCGAGCACGGTCACGTCCGTCACAGGCCAGTTCGTAATGGTCCGGCGAAGCGCGCCGAGCCGCGCCTCGTCCAGGCGGCGTTCGACCGTCAGCTTTCCGCCGGTCTGCGTCGCGAACGCCTCGGCAGAGTGGAACGTGCGCGTCTTCTGCAGATATGTCCGCTGAGTCTGGGCACCAGCGGCCGACATCGTTGCGACGGCAGCCGCGATTGCGACTGCCACCAGGTGCCACTTCTTCATTTCGTCATCCAATCGATTCGTTTCATGAACAGGCACGACAGCCGCTGCCAAGAGCTTGCTTAACACCCTGACCTCCTGGCCTCCTGTGAAACATCCAGTGGTGCCGCGGCTTGAATGCCGCGGCGGGCCGTCGCGACCCTGGCAAACGGGTAGTACACGGCCATCGCCATCAGAATTGAAACGACGCCCCAGGCCGCCGCGCGCCAGTCGCCGCCGGTCACGAGGTAGTGGCCCAGGATCGGCGGCGTCGTCCATGGCACGTTGATGAACGGCCGACGGATCAGCCCCCAGGTCATCAGCCCGTAGGTGGTTGCGGTGAGGAGCAGCGCATTCAGGACATAGGGAACCATGAAGATCGGGTTCAGCACGATCGGCAGGCCGAAGAAAATCGGCTCGTTGATCTGGAAAATCTGCGTCGGCAGGGACAACCGGGCTACCTTGCGATAGCCGGGATCGGTGGATCGGCACAACAGGAGCGCGAGAGCGAGCGTGGCGCCGGTGCCGCCGACATTCACGAATGTCGTGAAGAAGCCGTAAGCCGTCACGAACGGCGGCGCGGCTGCCTTGACTCACCGCGTCGGTGTTGGCAGACAAATACTGCAGAAAGATGGGGGCCACGACCACGTCCACGGCATTGTCGCCGTTGATCCCGACCGACCACAGCAGCGTCACGATCAACGCATACCCGAGGATGCCAGGCAGCGTATTCAGCGCAACCATGAGCGGGCTGAACAGCGCCTGCATCCCGGCATTGATGTCGACCCCGAGTCCAAAGCGAACGACCCAGAACAGGACGATCAGCGCGATCAACGGTACCAGCGACGTGAACGACTCGCGAACAGTCGCAGGAACGCCGGCCGGCATCCGGATGACGAGGTCATGGTCGGTGAAGAGCTTCTGTATGCGGACGGCAACCATCGCGACCAGGATCGCGGTGAACAGCCCGCGCGATCCGAGCGTGTCGGGCGGGAACGTCTGGCTCACGGGATCGAGACTGATCAGCAGCAGCACGACGACCGCCGTCGTCGCGCTGGCGAAGGCGTCCTGGCCGAAGCTCTTGCCGAGCTCGTACGCGATCGCCGCGCACGCAACAATCGCGAGCACACCGAACGTCGCGGTCACCGGAATCTGCAGCAGCCGCAGGTGCGGTGCGACGATGGCGTTCCAGCCGGGAAGCGGCAGGTTCGCAACGATCATGAAAAGACCGCCGACGATGGTCAGCGGGACGACCGCCACCATGCCGGCCCGAATTGCCGCCAGGTAGCGGTTGCGATCGAGCCTGCCCAGCGCGGCAGTCAGACCCTCGATCATCGGCCTTCGAGCTGATCGCGATGACGGTGGATTTTCTCGAACGCCGCGGCGATGTCGTCCATATCGTCACGTGTGCCGAGCAGCATCGCGTGTTCGAGCCAGATGCTCTGGGTGCAGACGAGATCGCTGTTGGGGCATCGCGCCTGACGGTAGTCCAACCGTTCCCGAACACCCGCGAGATACGGACCGAATGCCTTGTTGCGGAACAGCGGCTGTGCAGGCAGCGAGAAACCGTAGCCGGCCGAGCAGGGAATGCCCTCGGCCTCGAGCGCCGACAGCACGGCGTTCCGGGACGCGCCGAATTCCATCGGGTCCAGCCGCAACATGAACAAGTGATAGGCGTGCCGCGTGCACGCCGCCGATCGCCGCTGCGGGAATACGCCTGGCAGCGATTGAAGACGCCGCGCGAGGTAGGTCCCGTTCGCATCGCGCGCTGCCGTCTGATCCTCGAGCCGATCGAGCTGGCAGTTCAGGACGGCACCCTGAAATTCCCCCAGACGATAGTTGCCCGAGATCACGTGATGCTCGTACCAGATCCCGCCGTCCACGCGGCCGCAGTTCTGGATCGATCGGCAGGCTGCCGCCAGCGCGTCGTCGTTGGTCGTGATCATGCCTCCCTCGCCGGCCGTCAGGTTCTTGCTCGACTGGAACGAAAACGACGCCAGTCGCCCCAGCGAGCCGACGGCCCTGTTGCCATGACTTGCGCCGTGGGCGTGCGCCGCGTCTTCGATGATCACGAGACCGTGAGCATCGGCGAGACGCTGGAGAGCGTCCACGTCAGCCGGCTGCCCGGCGAAATGAACCGGGATGATCGCGCGCGTGCGCGCCGTGATCGCCGCCTCGACGGCCGCCGGATCGAGGTTGAACGTGTCGAGGTCGATGTCGGCGAAGATCGGTACCGCGTTCGCTTCCACCACCGCCGAGGCGGTGGACAGAAACGTGTACGGCGGCACGATGACCTCGGCTTCGGCCTGGATTCCTGCCGCGAGCAGGGCGATTCGCAGCGAGACAGTGCCGTTGGCGACCGCCACGCCATGCCGGCAGCCGTGCATCGCGGCAAAGCGCCGTTCGAACTCTTCGACCTCGTGGCCGTCGAGCCTTCCCCACTCGCCGCTGCGCAGCGTGCCCAGGAGGCGGTCTTCCTCCGCCGCGCCGAAGACGGGCCAGGACGGGAACGGGCGTGTGCGGATCGGAGCTCCGCCAAAGAGTGCGAGCAAGATGTGTCCGTGTGGCACCGAACCGCGAGCCCGCGACGTTACCCCAGCTCCAAACCTAAGTAAATGCACCCTTCAGTCGTCAGCTCCCGGAATCCGAGGTGGCGATAGAACGACACCGCACGGGGATTACGGAGGCTCACGCCGAGGTGTGCCCCGGGCGAGCCGAGGGTTCGCAACGTCGCGAGATTGCGCTCCATCAGCTGACGGCCGTAGCCCCGGCCCTGCGCACGCGGGAGCAGGTCGATGTGCAGATGCGATGGAAAACGTTCGTGAGGCTCCGGGCAAAAATAGTTCGGGTGGTGGTACTCGTGGTGGACTTCATCGGTAGGGCTCCAGTCCCGGCGGTCGCCGGCGGGCTCGGGGAACTGCGCACACAGCCGGGGCCGCCATTCGCGTTCGAAGCGATCGTAGAAATGGCGGGAATCGAGCGCTCCGAGCGCGTAGCCGCAAATCCCGTCGTCGTCCTCGAGCACCAGGCTCAACTCGGGCTCGAACAACAGGTACGGGCCAACGTAGATGCGCCCGAGGGCGTCGGGATCGGCCGCGTAGAGCGCAGTGGCGTTGCGGCCGTCGTCCCCGGTTTCGAGGCAGACGCGATAGGCGCCGGGTTGATCGGCGGGAGTCGCAGCCCTGATGCGGCAGGGCTGGACCTCACGCACGATCGCAAGCATGCGCGAATTGTAGTCGGGTCCGCGGTTCGTGTTCGCGGTCCGCAGGTCCGCAGGTCCGCAGGTCCGCGGGTCCGCAGGTCCGCAGGTCCGCAGGTCCGCAGGTCCGCGGGCCGCGGATCAACTCTGACCGTCTCGCCGTGCCACAATCAGCCGGTGCCGGCGCTCCGGACCATCCGCGTCACCCGCTACGTGACCCCGCTCCGCGAAGGCGGATCACTGCCGGCGATCGTCGAGGCCGACGACGACGGTCTGTATGTGCTGAAGTTCCGCGGGGCGGGACAGGGAGCGCGGGCGCTCATCGCCGAGCTCGTGGCCGGAGAGCTGGCGCGGGCCCTCGGCCTCCCCGTGCCCGAGCTCGTGTTTGCCGATCTGGAAGAGGACCTCGCCCGCACCGAGCCGGACCCCGAGATTCACGCGCTGATCAAGGATAGCGCCGGCCTGAACCTGGCGATCGACTACCTGCCCGGGTCGGTGACGTTCGATCCGGCGGTGCACAAGCCGGATCCGCAGCTGGCGTCACGAATCCTGTGGTTCGACGGTTATGTCAGCAATGTCGACCGCACCGCCAGGAACACGAACATGCTGCTCTGGCATCGCCGCCTCTGGGTCATCGATCATGGCGCGACGCTCTACTTTCATCACATGCCCGACTGGGAAACGGCCGCCAGCCGCGCCCGTGAGAGCTTCGAGCTGATCGGCAATCACGTGCTCCTGCCCTTCGCGTCCGGGCTGCCGGCCATCGATGACACGATCGCTGGCTCCCTGTCCGCCGACATCATCGCCGCCATCGTCAACTCGGTCCCGGAAGAGTGGTTGCGGGAGGCCGCCGGGTCGGAACCGTCGGTGGTGCGTGCGGCATACGCGCGCTATCTGGTGGATCGGCTCGAGGCGCCACGAAATTTCGTGGTGGAGGCCGCGCGTGGCCGCTGAATGCACCTACGACTACTCGATCGTCCGCATCGTTCCCCGTGTCGAACGCGGCGAGCAGATCAATGTCGGCGTGATCCTGTCGTGCGTGGACAGCGACTTCCTCGAGGCGCGAATCGAGCTCGACATCGAGCGTCTCCAGGCGCTCGACTCGAGCCTCGATCTCGATGCGCTGCGCGACAGCCTCGCGACGATCCCGGTCGTGTGCGCGGGCGGGCCCGACGCCGGGCCGATCGGCGCGCTCCCGCCCAGGGGACGCTTCCGCTGGCTGGTCTCGCCCCGCAGCACCATCATCCAGATGTCCCCCGTCCACACCGGGCGGACAAAGGATCCACGTGCCGCACTTGAACGCCTGGTCGAGACCATGGTGCGCCGCCCCGGCCAGGGCGGGCAGGGCTGACCGACCGACTCACTCGTGCGCGCGAATGTTGGGCGAGTGGGGGGGCGCAGGTTCTCTGGGCAGAACGGCATGTCCGGTGCGGAGCAGCGCAGCCTCGATGTAGCTCCGGTGAACCGAACGCTGATAAGCACGCCGCAGCAGATCTTGTTGCATCGCATCCCGCCGGGCGTGCTCCCGCCGGCGCCCGTCGGCGCCCGACGAATCCGCAGGGTCTCCAGACATATGAATTCCTCCGAGTAATGAAAGGACCTCCCCCGTGTTGCCAGGGACGTGCCAGAGCCTCTCCCAAAGCTCCGACATCGGCCCGCGACCCCGCATCGGTCGCCGGCAGCCGGTTCCTCCGTTTGATTCGTATACGACGGCCAAGTATTTAGCGGAACGTGGATCATCTCGCAGAACGTGTAAATTCCGCTATCGCTACGGAATTGTGCCGACCGCGAGGGCCGTCCCACAATAACGTCCCCGCGAACGCCGCCCGCGGTCGCCAGCCCCGGCCGCGCCCCGGAAGGCCGTTGCACGCCGCCGTCGAAGATGGTGTGATCGGCTGGTTGTGACCTCGACCGACACGGTGCTCGAGGCCGTAAACGCGGTCTATCTCGCCGAATCCCGCCGCGTCCTCGCTACCCTCATCCGCCTGCTCGGCGACTTCGATGCGGCCGAAGAGGCGCTGCACGATGCTTTTCGCGCGGCGCTGGAACAGTGGCCGCGTGACGGAATCCCGGGCAATCCGAGGGCCTGGCTGGTGTCGGCCGGCCGGTTCAAGGCGATCGACGGTCTCCGGCGGCGTAAGCGGTTCGACGCGCTGGATGACGTCGGCAACGCCATGGATCTGGCGGTCGAGGATCCGGCAGCGTGGGCGGATCCCGAGAGCGTCGAGGACGATCGCTTGCGCCTCATTTTCACCTGCTGTCACCCGGCGCTGTCACCCGATGCGCAGGTGGCGCTGACGCTCCGGGAGGTGTGCGGGCTTTCGACCGAGGAAATCGCCCGAGCGTTCCTGACGCCGGCTCCCACTCTCGCCCAGCGCATCGTGAGAGCCAAGGCCAAGATTCGCGACGCCGGGATCCCGTACCAGGTGCCCACACCGCGGGAACTGCCCGGGCGGCTCGATGCCGTGCTGCGCGTGATCTATCTGGTCTTCAACGAAGGCTATGCCGCTTCGTCGGGGGCGACGCTCACGCGTCACGACGTGTCGACCGAGGCGATCCGGCTCGGGCGCCTGCTGGTCGAGCTCCTTCCCGAGCCCGAGGCCATGGGACTGCTGGCGCTGATGCTGTTGCACGAGTCGCGGCGCGCGGCACGGACGTCGCCATCAGGGGAAGTCGTCCTGCTCGACGATCAGGATCGTTCGAAGTGGGATCGCGCGCAGATCGCTGAAGGCCTGCAGCTCGTGGAGCGGGCGCTGGCGTCCCGCCGGATCGGGCCGTACACCGTTCAGGCGGCCATTTCCGCCGTTCATGCCGGGGCGCCGACCGCCGCGGCCACCGACTGGAACGAGATCGTCGGCCTGTACGAGCGTGTTGCGCCGGATCGATCCCTCGCCGGTGATCGATCTGAATCGCGCCGTCGCGGTCGCGATGCGGGACGGACCGGAGGCAGGCCTGCGGCTGATCGATGCCATCCTCGACCAGGGGGAGTTGCGTGAATACCGGCTCGCGCACGCCGCCCGCGCCGAGCTCTGCCGGCGCCTCGGCCGGAACGAGGATGCGCGCGCCGCCTATCAGCGGGCCCTGCAGCTGACCCGTCTGGAGCCTGAGAAACGGTTTCTGGAGAAGCGGTTGCGAGAGGTCGAGGTCTGAACTTCTCAGATTGCCAAAAGTGCCAACCTTGCCAAAATGACTAGGTGCGGCGGCCAAGGCCGCACGGTCTTTTCTTCACAATCTTGGCAATCTTGGCACTCTTGGCAATCTGAGGAGCCTGTCTAATCCACTGGTACCCGTTCGACTATCAGCTATGAAGTATCTCTGCCTCGTGTATATGGAAAAGGAGAAGCTGCACGCCGTGGCCGACACGGAGTGCAAGGCTTACAGCGACGGGCTTCGCGGGACGGAGGTGCTCGTCGCGGCGGAAGCCCTCCATCCTGTAGAAACCGCGACCACCGTGCGGCTGCGGAATGGCAAGGTGTCGGTCACCGACGGACCCTTCGCAGAGACGAAGGAACAGCTCGCCGGCTTCTACCTGGTCGAGGCGCGCGATCTGAACGACGCGATCCAGATCGCATCGAAGATCCCGCCCGCCCGGGAGGGCAGCATCGAGGTGCGACCGGTCCGCCAGCTGAACGCCTGATCCCCGCAGTCTGGTGGCTTCCGCCTTCCGCCGTAGCCCTGGCGGAGGCTGGTCAGGCGGCAGCTCCATGCCTTCAGTTTGGTTTGATCCTGAAGCTCAGGAACTGATCGCGCTGCAGGGTCACGCCGAATTGCAGTCGGCTGATGCTCTCCGTGAACCCCAGGTTGTAGTAGTCCTGGCCGGTGTAGAACCGGACGAAGATGCCCGCGCCGCCCCAGCTGCTCGGGAAGCACGCGCCCTCGAGTTGAAAGATCAGCGCGGGCACGTCGGGATGGTTGTCGGTCAGATACTGGAGCCGCGTGTCCGCCGCCGCGCGCCCGCAGCGCCACAGCCCGCGCTGGGCGGCCATCGCGCCGAACAGAATCCGGGTTGGCCCGTAGCGGTCGGCCAGCGCAGGCTTGATTGAGCCACCGACATACCCTTCGGGATTCAGCTGGATCCCGACGCCGGCGCGCCACTCCCACCGGGTCGCGAAGTCGCCGGCCGCCGCCCCGTCCGAATCGAGCGCCATCCGGCCGTAGAACGCCATCGCTTCGATGTAGTTGGTCGAGAAGCTGCCGTCCTTCGTGTTCACGACCTGGTCCTCGGGCGGCGTCGGAACCACGTCGACGCAGTCGCCGTCGGCATTTCTCGCCTGGTTCGTGAACAGGCAACCGTCCTGTCCGTTCGAGTGGTGACCGAACGGAATGGTGTCGATGAGCCACATCTCGATCGGGCCGCGATTGAATCCCTCCGCATCCGGATCGGTGTCGTGCGAGAGGTTCTTGAATCGCACGAGCTGCACGGTGGCCTTCGGCATGTACGACGGCGTGCGCACGGGACTCGACGTCTGATCGAACATCCGCAGCTTGACCATCGGCGTCGTGGACACCTGGTAGCTCCAGACCGGAGCCTTGTTCTCCAGCAGTACGTTCCTCGTCGCGCGGTTGATTGAGTCCAGGATGATGATGCGCGGTGCGATCTGGCCTTCGAAGACGAGGTCTGAATGCGGGATGTGCTGGAACACGTAAGTGCCGTCGGGGCGGACGAGCGGACGCGTGCCGCTGCGCGACACGAGCGGCGTGTCCTGTGCGGCGGCCGCCGAGGCGGCGAGCAGGAACAGAGTCAGCAACGATGCATGTTTCGTCATTCGTCTGCTCCTGGATCGAGGATGTCGTTGGCTTTCGCTTTCGGGAAGATGGCGTTGGTGCGAAGCGGCGCGCCTGCGGAGTGAAGCGTGAACACGAACTGGAACTGGCCGCCCACGTCCGTCCCGACCTTGCGCAGCTTGCGTGCGAGCGCGAGATAGTCGGCGGTGTTTACGACCTTGCAGATGAACGTATCCGAGAGCAGGTCGCAGGTGTCGTGATCCTCGAACACCTCGAGAATCAGCTTGCGGAGGTCCTCGATCGGCGTCGGCCCGGCGCTGACGTCGTACGACAGCGTTGCGTACATGTTGCAGCTCCTCGAAGAAGCCGCGATCATACGCCCGCGAGAAAAACCGGAAGGGCGTGACCTGCACGCCATTGCACGCCGTGACTGTGCATCGAACAATACACTGTGCCTGAGCTGCCCGAGGTCGAGATCGTCCGGCGCGAGCTGTCGCCGGTCATGGCCGGCGCGCGGATCGTGAAGGTCGAGCTCCGACGCCCCGATCTGCGCGCGCCGTTTCCGCGCCGCTTCCGCAGCCGTCTCGAAGGACGGACCGTGGTGAGGCTGAATCGGCGCGCCAAGTACCTGCTCGCGGAGCTTTCCTCGGGGGAGACGCTGGTGATGCACCTGGGGATGTCCGGTTCGTTCCGGATCGAGGCGGGCGCGGGAAACCCGACGTCCGGCCGGCACGACCACGTCGTGTTCCACCTCTCATCGGGCGCAACGGTGATCTTCAACGACCCTCGACGCTTTGGCGTGATGGATCTCCTGCCCCAGGGCGGCCTGTCTTCGCACCCCGCGCTCGGGACACTCGGTCCCGAACCCCTGTCCGCGGGTTTCGACGGCTCCGCGCTCGCCCGCGCGTGCGCCGGTAAGAAGACGACGATCAAGGCGGCGCTGCTCGACCAGCGGGTGGTGTCCGGCCTCGGCAACATTTATGTGAGCGAGGCGCTTCACCTGGCCGGCCTCTCGCCGCACCGCCGCGCGTCGACCATCGCCACTCCGTCGGGCGCGCCGCGCCCGGCCGCCCATCGGCTGGCGGCTGCGATCAAACAGGTCCTCGATGCAGCGATCGCACCGGCCTCCGGCGAGACCTACCGGTCTTCGAGGTTCCGCGTGTACGACCGCGAAGGCGCGCGATGCCGCCGCCGCGGCTGCGCCGGAATCATCCGGCGGCGGACGCAGGCCGGGAGATCGACCTTCTATTGCGGGGTGTGTCAGCGCTGAAGCGCGCTAGGTCGTGCGCCGCGTCGAGCGCTTGGCTTTCCTGCGAGTCGTCTTTGCGGCCGGCGATCCGGCCGTTCCGCGAGACGTGGCCTTCCGGGTCTTTCCGGCGGCCGTGGCGCCCGTGACACTTCTGGCGCCCTTGGCACTCTTGGCAATTTTGGCAATGCCAGTGTCATCCTGAAGGTGATACGCCTCCTCGAGCCAGTCGGTCAGCGGTGCCTCCACCTCGTCGCGGTGCCTCACGTGAATCAGGTGGACGAGCTTGGTCTTCGAGCTTCGATCGAGGCGCCGGATCTGCGGCGCCTTCACGGCGCGACCGAGAAAAACGCACACCTCGAGAAAGCGTTTCTTCGGCCGCACGAAGAAGTAACAGGACGTCCGCGAAAACATGATCGAACTGTGCGAGGCGTAGATCCGCTGCTCGCCGAACGACACTGCGCTCTCGCGCAACCGCTCGTAGGCTTCCTGCAGGTCCTCGGAGAGATCCCGCGTCAGCGCCCCCTCGGTCGTCGTCCAGCAGTCGTGCGGCTCGCCTTCCTCGATCAGCTGTTTGCAGTGGTAACACTCACGGGTGGACATCTCTCATTGCCAACATTGCCAACATTGCCAAAATGCACCTTTGAAGGCTCATCGGCCGCCACAACTGGCTCCCTCATGTTTGGCCAGCCTGGGGGCATGACCGAACCCCAAGCGAGGCTGAAGTTCGAGCCTGCCCCGAGCATTGTCAATTTTGGCAATCTTGGCAATCTTGGCAATGGTCTACGCAGGCGGGCGTGCCAGTGCCGTACGTGCCGCCTCGAACCAGGATTCGCCACTTGACGGCGTTTCGCGCACCCCCTCCAGCCAGCGCTCCGCTTTTTGCGCGAGCAGCCTCCATTCATTGGCGGTGTCGGCGGCGTTCTTCTCGAGCCATGCGACCGAGAGCGCAGTCGCCCACGCCTGCCGGGTGAGAGCGCTCTCTCGGGCCAGGCGCTTCAACCACTTTTCGATGTCGCGGAGCCTGAGTCCGATGGCGCCCGCCAGTTCGTCGTTCAGCTCCCACGATCCGTCAGCATGCTGCAGCGCGATGAGCGCCTGCAGGCCGTGATGCGCGGGACGGCTGGCCGCGGACAATCGCGGAAAGCGTGAAGCCATTCTGCCGGTGGGACGCGACGGCATCACTGCCTCTCCCGCGGATTCGAGGGACACCATCAATGCTTGCGTATCGGAGAGATCAAGGCTCCCGGGCGGATGACCGCATTGCGACGAGCGCCGGCAGCCCGCGATCCTGGCCACCTGAAGCCTTGAAGCGACGTTCCCCCATCCTCTCGTCAGCGCAACAGGGATTCGTCGAAGCTGCACGTCGCCAACCACCGGCGACTCACGGCGCTCCACCGCAACATAGGACGTCTCGCGTGACATCAGCCCGTAACGAAGGCTCAACCCGATGATTTCCTTCACGTGTGCGCTTGTCTTGCGATCGGTCTGTTTCGACCCGCGCGCGCCGATCCAGTCGGGGTGCTCTTCGAGCTCTCGAATCCGTGACCGGGCGGCCAGTGTAGCCAGGGTGCGACAGGTCCGGTCCGTGGCCTGGGCAGGATCGACACTCACATCGAACGTCAGCGGTCCCGACGCCGAATCCGCCTCGAGCCGGATCGTGGTCGGCTGCCGGCCTTCCCGGGGTGTTTTCAGGAAGCCGTAGACGAGGAGGCGGCCACCGCCGAAGATCGGCGGCACAACCAGCGGTGCCTGGGTGACACTCAGTCCGCTCCAGTCCAGACGGACATTCGTCAGCGCCGGCGACAGCACGCGCGCCAGCTGCCGCAGGATCTTGGCCGAGGCGCGTTCGCCGGGAAGGATGAATTCCGCCGCACCGCCTCCCGCCCGAGCGAGGCCGTGAACGAGATGGTGGCTCGGGCCGGCTCCGATCCCGAACGTGAAGACTCGTGCATACGCCTGATGCGTCCTCACGAAGGCGATGACCGCATCGGTGTTGGTGACCTCGCCGTCGGTCACTACGACGATCTGTCGCGCCATGGACGTCGGCCGCGGCTGGTTGAACGCGGCCTCGATGGCGCGCAGGATCTCGGTTCCGCCAAGATTGGCTCGCATTCCCGATATGTGCGCGTTCGCCTCGGTCAGCGGGCTCTCGCTGGTACGGCCGGCTGTCCGGAAACAGCATGTCCACATTTGTCCCGAACCCGATGATGTTGAAGTAGCAACCGGGCACGAGCGATCGCAGGCACAACCCGAGCGCGTTCCGGACTTCCTCGATGGACGTTCCCTCCATCGAGCCTGATCGGTCGACCAGAAAAATCACTTCCGCCGGCGCCACTTCTCGCGGGCAGCGAGGGAGCGAACGCAATCGCGATCGCGTCATCGCCGTCGTCGTTTCGCTCGATCCAGGCTTGCGGAGTCGCCAGTCCGGGGGCCTCGACCGCGAGCACGAAGTCCTGGTCGAGCGCGGCCTCGCGCTGAGAAAGCGTGACCGTCGCCTCGCCGCCATTCACCGCAACTCCAATCGGATGTGATGGCGACTCGATTCGTCCGATGGCGGCCGTCAGGGCCAGTCGTACGGAGAGATTCAGGCCGTACGGAACATTCCATGACAGTGGAGGATTCAACGCCTCCGAGTCCGGACGGCCGACCCCGGACCGATCTTCGATGGGCGCATAACGCGGCGAAACCGTCGTCGGGACAACGAAGCGCACGCTTCCGTCGGCAATCGACAGCTCGCTGACATAGGTGAGCTTCAGCAGGACTTCCTTCCCTGGCGGGAGGTTTCCGACGCTCGCCTGAAAAACGTCGGGGCGCTCCTCATCCAGCAGAAACGCGCCGTGCCCCTGCTCCATCGCCTCGTCGTAGACCTTGAATGCCTCGTCGCGTTCCTTTACTTCGCCGACGACGAGCGTGCCGTCGACGATGGCCTCGAATCCGCAGACGGCGGAAGCGTCGTCAAGAGGAAAGACATAGACCGCTTCGATCGGCGCCGCCTCGCGGTTGACGTAGCGCTGGGTCACGGTGACCCGCGCGCAGAGGTTGGAGATCTCCGCCTCCACGGCGACACCTGTGAGCGGCACCGCGCTTTGCGTGCCCGTGAACAGCCCGGCCCTGGAGAACGGCTATGGATTCAGGCATCTGAGTCCTCTTCTTCTTCTAAGACGGGATGGAAGTGCGCGCGGCACCAGGCCGCCAGCTCGCTCAATTTGCCGGGCGACGGGAGCCGGACGCCACCGGACACGTGCAGCTCCACGCCTGGCGCGACGGCAATGCGGCGCCAGACGGAGCGGTCCGGCGGCCGAGCGGATTCATCGGCGCGGCTCGCGAGCCGCGTCCTGGCCTCTGCCGGTCAGCGCCCGCTTGATCTCGTCGAGCGTGCGCCCGGCCTCCTGCATCGCCTTGACCTTCAGGAGCTGCTCGAGGTGCGCCGGGCCGTAGTGGCTGCCGCGGCCGAGCCCGAGGGGAGCGGGCAGCAGGCCTTCCTGGACGTAGTACCGCACCGTGCGTCGAGAAACGCCGCCCAGATCGGCGAGGTCGCCAATGCCGTAAAGGACCGCGTCGCTCACGGACACGAATATAGACAGTTACTGTCGCATTGTCAACTGTCGCTATTTGACCGGCGCGATCACGGGTGTGGCCGGCAGGCGTCAGGCAGTGAATCGTGACTCACGGTGTTCACGATTCACCGTCTGACACCCGAGTCGGCCCGGGTCGTGCGCCTTACTAGGAGGGATTCGAAATCAGCAGCTTGAGGCTGGCGACGGCGGCGATGAGCGATGCCGAATCGATCGGCTTGGCCAGGTGCAGCTGGAATCCGGCGTCGAGAGACTGCTGGCGGTCTTCGTCGCGGGCCAGGGCGGTAAGGGCGGCCGCCGGGACTTTCGCCGCGGCGCCGTCCAGCGCTCTGACTTTGCGGATCAGCGTGTAGCCGTCCTCGAGTGGCATGGCGATGTCGGACAACAGCACGTCGACGCGTGAGGACTTCATCAGCTCGAGCGCTTCCGCCGCGGATCCGGCCGTCAGCACGTGCGCGCGCTCGCTCGCCAGGTTGGCGGCAAGGGCCTCCCGATTCTCCAGGTCATCCTCGACGACGAGGACGCGCAGGCCTTCGAGCGACGGAGCGCGGGTCTTCGTCGGATACCGCGGCACGTGACGCCGCGTTCTCGAATGGCATCGAGACCAGCGGCAGCTGCACGTTGAAGGCCGTGCCGCGGCCCTCGCCATCGCTGGCGACGCTGATGTTTCCGCCGTGAGCCTCGACCAGCTGCCTCACGATCGACAGTCCGAGACCGAGTCCGCCATGGACGCGTCGGGTCGACGCGTCGGCCTGGCTGAACGGCTCGAATACGTACGGCAGGAAGTCCGCCGGAACCCCCATGCCGTTATCCGTGACGGTCAGCTCCGCGATGTTGTTGATGCGCCGCAGATCGAGCCGCACCCGGCCGCCGGTCGGGCGTGAACTTGACGGCGTTCGAGAGGAGGTTCCAGGCGATCTGCTGAAGACGGCCGCCGTCGCCGTAGATGGTTCCGATCGAGGAATCGATGGACCGTTCGATCTGAACACCCTTCGCGTCGGCCGCCACTTGAACGACGTCCAGCGCATCGCGAACGACCTACGCCAGATTGACCGCCGTCAGCTCGAGGCGGAGCTTGCCCGAGGTGATCCGGGCCACGTCGAGCAGCTCGTCGATCATGCGGGCCTGCCGGCGGGCGTTCGAATAAATCGCTTCGGTCGCCTTCTCGCGATCGGCGGCCGGCAGTTTGCCGCTGCGCAGCATGTCGGACCAGCCGACCACCGCGCTCAGGGGCGTGCGGAGCTCGTGCGAGACCATCGCCAGGAATTGATCCTTGAGCCGGCTCGCCTCCTCCGCGCTTGCGCGGGCCGCCTGCTCGCGACGGAGCATCAGCTTCTGCCCTTGCTCGAGACGCGTGAGCTCCGCGACCGTGGCCGCCAGCCGCTGCTTCTCGCCGGCAAGCGCCGCTTCGGCGCGCCGCGCCGACTCCAGCGCGTCGACCGTGGCCTTGTGCAGCCGCTCCGTCTCCGCGGTGTGCCGCCGCTGGTCCTCGAGACGGCCGATGAAGACCTGATAGGTGCGATAGGTGAGGTAAATCGGGGCCATCATCAGCACGGCCTTCCAGTGCTCGCCCCGCGCAACCACGACCGCCGCCACCGCGCCGGCCGTGCCCGCGACCATGAAGCTGGCGCTGCTCCAGAGAAAGTCGTCGCGCCACACTCTAAAGAACGACCGCCCGGTCGACGCGGCGATCGCGCCGGCCACCAGGCCCGTGTTGACGATGAAGTAGGCCGTGATCGCTCCGACCAGCGGCCTCGCGAGGAGACCGAACTGCACCGGCTCCAACGGTCCCCCCAGGCTCGTATACACGAGACCGGTCGCCATCATGGTGATCGCTTCCGCCGCCATGCTGAAGAGCGTGCGATACACCGGGTACGGGGCCTTGACCTTGATGGTGCATTGCGCGAGCACACCGGCGACCGCAATGACCACCGCGTGGTTCGGACCGAGCAGCAGCAGGGCCATCAGATCGGCGGCGTAGGACACCGACAGCGTCGAGCCGCTGGTGAGAGGCAGCGGCAGATTCACCTTCCACAATGAGGTGAAGCAGGCCGCGGTCAGCAAGCCGGCGAAGAGCAGCGGTTGATTGAACGTCTGGGGCAGCGACCGAACCAGAGCAAAGGCTCCGGCGCAGCCAACGAGAACGACATAGGCCTGAGCGACGAGCGGCAGCTGCACCCATGCGAGGCCCGATCCTCGCGGCACCGCAATGGTCTCGTCGTCCAGATCGCGGATCGGCGCCGGTTCTGATCGTTTCGTCGAGGGCGGCGGTGTTCATGGGTTACTGCCTCCAGATCTCCGGAGTGCAGCTGTCACTCAAACAGCTGGTGCCCCACACCACGGTCTCACCCTCGTCGGAAGTGCCCCAGACGACGGTCTCGCCGTCATCGATCGTTCCCCACACCACGGTTTCGCCGTCGTCCGTGGTGCCCCACACCACCGTCTCGCCATCGGTGGCGCCGCTCACCGCGGCCAGGCTCCACGGCTGACTGCATTGGCCGCCGCCGCAGACGTTGCCCCAGACGACATTACGCGCCGAGCCAGTCCACGCCCACGCGCCTGCGATGCTGCTGCAGGACCAGTTCGCACAGACGACGCCCCACTCGACCGGTGCGCCCGAAGGGAGCGTCGCGGCGCCCCACACCACGTCGGTCGCCCAGGCGCCGGCAGCCTGCGTGAGACGGCCGTACTTCACGAGGTAGTTTCCCCAGATGAGCCGCTTGCTCCAGCCCGTCGTAGAGGGATAGGTCGTCGTCGCGGGGGCGCGCAAGGTATCGGGCCAGCTGCACCGCACCCTTCGTGTTCAGGAAGCCGCGCGCCCTGGGTCAGTGGATCCGCCTGAGCGTTCACTTCCGCGGTGTACTGCAGCACCGCTTTGACGGCGTTCGGCGTCAACTGCGGATTCACCTGCAGCATCAGCGCCACGGTTCCCGCAACCACCGGAGCCGCCATGCTCGTTCCGCTCAGACTGAGATAGGGCAGCGCGGGACCCGCGACAGTGCCCGGCAGAAGATATGGAGCGCCCGACTGATACAGCGTGCTGCCCGGCACCGAGAGCGACTCGATCCCGACGCTCGGGGCCAGCACGTCCGGCTTTGCCGTCGCGTCAATCGCGGTGGGACCACGCGAGCTGTATCTCGCCACGATGTCGTCGCTGCGGGTGGTCGTGCCCATGTGCGACGAACCGCCCACGGTCAGCACCCAGGGTGCGTTGCCCGGCGCCGTGATGCCGCCGTAGCGAGTCGATCCTTCCGGGCTGACGCCGTTGTTGCCGGCGGCCGCAACGACCACGATCCCTGCCTCCACCGCATGGCGTGCCGCGATCGTGAGCGGGTCGGTTTCGTACGACTCGTACACGGGGGTCGCGATCGACAGGTTGATGACGCGAAGATTCAACTCGTCGCGATGTTCCACCGCGTACTCGATGGCGGCAACCACATCGCTCACGTGCCCGCTGCCCGCCGAGTCGAGCGCCTTCAGCACGATCAGCCTCGCCGCCGGCGCGATTCCGGTTCGTCGTCCATCCGAATCGTGTCCGTTGCCGGCGATGATGCCCGCGACGTGGGTCCCGTGGCCGTAGTCGTCGTACGGCAGGTCGCCGCCGCCCAGGAAATCGACGAAGCGGTCCACGCGCTGCGGACCGGAGACGTCTGCGAGGTCGTCGTGGTACGCGATGCCGGAGTCGACCACCGCCACCCCGATGCCTGCACCATCGAGCCCGAGTTGTTCCCTGATCAGCGTTGCCCCCACGGTCGCCCCCGTCCGCTCGGTCGCGCCGACGGCAAGTCGATCGATCGAGATCCGTTCGATCGCATCGTTCTCGGCAAGTTGAGCGAGAGCCTCATCGGGCACGATGGCGACCTGGCTCGAAATGCCGGGCAGCGATCGACCCAGCTTTCCCCCGACAGCGAGAATCGCTGAACGCGCTGCGTTCCGATCTGCAATGCGGACGATCACCCTGGACTGGCCGGCGCGACGGGCGGCCCGTTCTTTCGCAACCGGAGCAAGCTTGTGAGACTCGCGAGGCGCTGCGCCCACGGTGATCGAAGAAGGAGTGAGCGCTGCCACGAGCAGGAGAGTGGCAAAGACCGAAAGACGCAGACGATGCACCAGGCTGGCGCGGGCCGGCATTTGTAATTCCCCTTGTCGAGCCGTCACCGCGTCATGCGGAGACGTCCGTTCGCCTCTGTGGGGGCGAACGACCAGCAACCGAAACGAATCCGTGCGCTCGTCCGAATCGCAGCTCGGTTCGATAGCGCCAGAGGACTTACTTGTGAGGGAGGATTCGACTGACGGACACCCGTCGAAAGTCGCCGAAGATGATCGCATGAACTGTCCTGCTGGGAAAGCACAGCAATAAGGATTTTTTTTGCGTAGCGTCGAGCTGGCGACGATTTTTGTAGCTGAGCTGCAAAGTGTCGATGGTAGAGTGCCGCCCCAAATGACCCGACCCGCCCAGTCCCTGGTCGCGATTTTCCTGTCAATCGCCACAGTCCAGAACACACCACCTGGCCGAGGACAGAAATGGATCACCAGCTGGGCCGCCTCGGTTCACGGTCCCTACCCCTCGGGCAATCCGGTCGCCCAACCAGTGCTCGACAAGGTCTTCGCGTCGCCCGAGAGTGGCGCACGCGACCAGACGTTTCGACTGATCCTGAAGCCGAGCGTCTGGGGTACTCAGGCGCGGCTCCGGTTCTCGAACATGTTCGGATCGCAGCCGGTGACGCTGGACGACGTGTTTGCGGGTCTGCAGGCATCGGGAGGGAGCGTGACGCCGGCAACGAATCGCCGGGTGACCTTCAACGGCGGCAAGAGTGCGGTCACGCTGCCGCCGGGACAATCGACATTCAGCGATCCTGTCGCGCTCCCCTTCTTCACGCGCGCGGCGGTTGCGCTCCTCGACGGACGGAAGCTCGCCGTCAGCTTTCACGTCGTGGGTTCGTCGGGACCGATGACCTGGCACGCGAAGGCGCTGCAGACCTCGTATGTCTCGGCACCCGGGAGCGGAAGCCAGGGCGCCGAAGAGCCCGACACGGCGTTCCCCTTCCCCACGACGTCGTGGTACTTGCTCGACGCCGTGGACGTGCAGGCGCCTGACGACACGCAGGTGGTCGCCTGCTTCGGCGACTCGATCACCGACGGCACCGGCTCGACGCTGAACGGCGACGACCGCTGGCCGGACGTCCTGGCGCGCCGGCTTCGCACCGCTCACGGATCGCGCTTCGCCGTCGTCAACGCCGGCATCGGCGGCAATCGCATCACCGGCCCGACGCCTTACGATCTGAAGTCACCATTCGCTGGTGGTCCGTCAGCGCTCGATCGTCTCGACCGGGACGTGCTGTCGCTCTCGGGACTCTCGACCATCATCTGGCTGGAAGGGATCAATGACCTGTCGTCCGGCGCCAGCGCCGACGCGGTGATTGCCGGGATCCGGGAGGGCATCCGCCGCATCCGCGCGCGCGGCGGTATTCGTGTCCTCCTGGGAACGATTACGTCGGCGCTGGGCTCGACCGCCGCCGCAGGCACGGCCGATGTCGACGCGCGGCGGCAGGCCGTCAATACGTTCATCCGATCGAGCGATCTGTTCGACGGCGTGATCGATTTCGATCTCGCGACCCGCGATCCGCGCACCGGCGGCCTCCGCGCGGAGTTTCAACCGAACAGCAGCATCGGCGGCCCCGGCGACGCCTTGCACCCGAACCGCGCGGGATATCTCACGATGGGGAATGCGGTGGATCTGCAGTTGATCGCAGGACCGCGCAAATAGCTACAACAAGCTGACCAGATCAAACGTCAGCATTCTTTATTGCGGGCCTCCGGCCCGGTGGCGACGCGATCACGTCCCGGACCATTGATCCTCACCCTGAGTGCTGCCAACGTCTCGCGGCGGGTCGTTGGAGTGGCACCAGCTGGTTGGCGGCCGGTTTTTGCAAGAGGCTGGTTGCTGAGCCGCAACCGGCCGGAGGCCGGGCGCGCATCAGTGCGCAGCGCTGCTGACAGCGACTCAGTGATGTAGGGCCGGGTCTTTAGACCCGGCCCCCCGACCCCGCGAACCCCCGAGCCCCGAAGCTATACTTCGCCCCATGCGCCCGATCGTCCTGATCCTCGCGCTCTTCGCGATCGGCTCACAGCCCAGCGGCCAGCAACTCGGCGACCAGTTCACGCTGCCCGAGGATCTCGAAATCAGCCTCTGGGCCGAGTCGCCGATGTTCTTCAATCCGACCAACATCGACCTGGATGCACGCGGACGCGTCTGGGTGGCGGAGGCCGTGAACTACCGCGGGTTCAACAACGCGAAGGCAGACCCGCTCGCTCACGCCGCAGGCGATCGCATCGTCATCCTCTCGGACACGGACAACGACGGCCGCGCCGACAGCAGCAAGGTCTTCGTCCAGGACAACGACCTGCGCGCCCCGCTCGGACTGGCGGTGATCGGCAATCGTGTCGTCGTGTCCGCGTCGCCGCATCTGATCGTTTACACCGACGAGAACGGTGATGACGTGCCCGACAAGAAGGAGATCCTGCTGACCGGGTTTGGCGGCTTCGATCACGATCACGGGCTGCACGCGCTCGTTGCCGGACCGGATGGCCGCTGGTACTTCAACACCGGCAACGCGGGCCCGCACGTCGTGACCGATCGCTCCGGGTGGACGCTCCGTGCGGGAAGCCTCTACACCGGGGGCACTCCTTACAATCTCAAGAACCAGGGAGGAATGGTCAGCGATGGCGGCAGGGTGTGGACCGGAGGCCTGGCGCTGCGGACGGAGCCGGACGGAACCCGCCTGACGGTGCTCGCGCACAATTTCCGGAACGCCTACGAACTGGCGGTCGACTCGTTCGGCGACCTCTGGCAGAACGACAACGACGACCAGGTGATGACCTGCCGGATGACGTGGGTGATGGAGGGCGCCAACGCCGGCTACTTCAGCGCCGACGGGACGCGCTTCTGGCAGGCGGATCGGCGTCCCGGCCAGGACACGTTCACCGCTCACTGGCATCAGGCCGATCCCGGGGTCCTGCCGGCAGGCGACAACACCGGTGCAGGCGCACCAGCCGGCGTCGTCCGGTACGAGGGTGACGCGCTCGGACCGCGATATCGCGGTCTGCTCCTGAGCGCCGACGCGGGCCGCAACGTCGTCTTCGGCTTTCACGCCAGGCCGCAGGGGGCAGGATTCGCGCTCGAGCGCTCCGAGTTCCTGTCGAGCCTTCCCGCCCCGAACCCGAATTACATCTGGAACCAGGTCGATCAGGATCGCCGCAAGTGGTTCCGGCCGAGCGACGCTGCCGTGGGACCGGATGGCGCCATTTACGTTGCCGACTGGTTCGATCCCGTGGTTGGCGGACATCAGATGCGCGACCGGCAGGGTTACGGCCGCATCTATCGGATCACGCCCCGCGGGAAGAGGCTCACAGTGCCGGCGCTCGACCTGACGAGTGTCGCCGGCCAGATTCAGGCTCTGCGCAGCCCTGCCGTCAACGTGCGCGGCGCGGCCTTCGAGCGCCTGAAGGCCCGCGGGGCGAGCGTCGTGCCGGCACTGAAGCAGATCCTCGCGGACGACAACCCTTTCAACCGCGCGCGTGCGATCTGGGTGCTCGCCGAGCTCGGACCAGCCGGCGTGCGTGAGGTCGAGCTCCTGCTCGCTGACGCGGATCCGCAGATTCGGATCGCGGCCTTCAGGGCACTACGCAAGGTGAAGCCGTCGGTGTTGGCCGAGGCGCGACGGCTGGCGACCGACCGGTCGAGCGCGGTGCGTCGCGAGGTCGCACTGTCGCTCAGCGGCGTGCCGTTCGAACAGTCGCGCGACATTCTTCTGACGCTCATCGGCCATTACGACGGGGGCGATCGCTGGTACCTGGAGGCGCTCGGCACCGCGGCGTCTGGCAACGAAGAGGCGCTGTATTCGACCTGGCGGTCGCTTCTGCCGCGGCCGGATCCGTTGGCGTGGGACGAGCGCGTGGCAGACATCGCCTGGCGGCTGCATCCGGTCAGCTCGATCGACGCCCTGGCCGCCCGCGCGGCATCGCCGGCGCTTTCGACCGGCGCCCGGCAGCAGGCGCTGGTCGCGCTCGCCTTCATCAACGATCCGCGCGCGGCGCAGGCGATGGCGCAGCTGACCCATTCCCCGATCCGGGAAGTCGCCACGCAGGCCGGGTGGTGGATGACCTACCGAAAGACCAACGACTGGTATCGCTATCCGGTTACCGCCTGGACCACCGATGCGCCAGACTCGAAACCCTCATCGCTCGGCGACATGCTCCAGCGGCGGTCGGTGGTCCTCGATGAAGGCGCGGCGATCGATCGACGGATCGAGGCTGCCCTGGCAATGGCGAGCGATCCAGTGGGCGCGCAGCTCCTCCTCCAGCTCGCGGCGCAGAACAAGGTCGTGTATCAGCTGCGCGAAGCCGTCGGATCGATGATCTTCAGCAACCCCGATCGGAGCGTCCGCACTGCGGCGGCAGGATTCTTCGCCCGCCCCGGCGGGCTCCCCCGGATGACCGTCGCGGACGTCGCGGGGCGATCCGGTGATCCCGCGCGAGGCGAGGCCCGCTTCATGGGCGCCTGTTCGACGTGCCATCGCCGGGGCGCGCCTGGCGGTGCCGAGGTGGGTCCGGACCTGACCGACATCGACAAGAAGTTCGACCGCGACGGGTTGCTCGAGTCAATCGTGACCCCGAGCGCTGCGATTGCCTTCGGCTTCGGCGCGGAGCTCTTCGTCACGAGCAAGGCGGAGCCGGTGATCGGATTTCTCCAGTCCGAAGGCGCAACGACCTCGATTCGCGACGGCTATGGCCGGACGCGGACCATCGCAGGCGGCGATTTTGCCGCGCGGATTCCGTTGAAGTCGAGCCTGATGCCCGATCCCCTCTCGCTCGCGCTGACCGAGCAGGACGTCGCCGACATCGTCGCGTTTCTGCAGAAACGTCAATGACGCCCCGGATAGCCGCACCTGGTTCGGTCACGCGCCGGTATCTCCTGCGGACCGCGGTGGGCCTCGCGGGACTCGAGGCGGCAGGAGTTCTTGCCCACCGCAGAGCCGGTCGCTTCAATATCGGCGCGTGCGACTGGTCACTGGGTCAGCGCGCGAACAGCGCTGCGTTGACCGTGGCAAGGACGCTCGGACTCGACGGCGTGCAGGTGTCGATGGGCAGCGTGGACAACGACCTGCAGCTTCGGCGCCCCGACGTGCAGCGCGCGTATCGTGAAGCCGCGGACGGGACGGGAGTCCGGATTGGCGGCGTGGCTCTGGACCTGATGAACCAGGTGCCTTACAAATCCGACCCCCGTACCGAACAATGGGTCAGTGACAGCATCGACGTCGCCAAAGCGCTCGACGTCCGTGTCGTCCTGCTCGCGTTTTTCGAAAAAGGGGATCTCCGGAACGATCCGGATGGGCAGGCCGAAATCGTCCGCCGCCTGAGGCGCGTCGCGCCGAAAGCGGAGCAGCAGGGCATCGTCCTCGGCATCGAGTCGTGGCTGAGCGCGACCCGAACACGTTCGCATCCTCGACGCGGTCGGCTCGCGCAGCGTGCAGGTGTACTACGACCTCGCCAACTCGACGCAGATGGGCTACGACATCCTCGCCGAGATCCGCCAACTCGGTCGCGACCGGATCTGCGAGTTCCACGCGAAGGAGAACGGCTTCCTGCTGGGACAGGGACGCATAGATTTCCCGGCCGTCCGCAAGGCGATGGACGAGATCGGGTACAGCGGCTGGATTCAGATCGAAGGTGCGGTGCCGAAGGGACAGCCGCTCATCGAGAGCCATACGCAGAACGTCCGCTTCATGCGGACGCACTTCTCCTAAGGCGTTTGAAGATCGATTCCGTGGCTTCCGGCTTTAACCGGAAGGACGCGGCCAGATGGCGTCGCTCGGCGACGCCATCTGGGCAGATGTTTTCCCTCATTAGGAAAATCTGTTGCGGCGGCGTTGCATCTCTGAATGAAGCGCTGAGAATCACGGGCGTTTTCGCGGTATCCGACGGCTCCGTCCGGGGCCAAATGGCGGTGCGCGGATTGCAGAGCAGGCTCTTGCGAGATCGAGAGGAAGTCTCCGCAGAGCCCGTATGAAATCGGCGAACGCCAGTCCCCGGGTATTGCCATTCACCCCGGCAGTTTCCGAACCTATCCACTCCAACGCTGAGCCGGTCGCTCCATACGCGCCCCGGTGCGCGCGGGCGGTGGCGGTTCTGTTTGGAGCGGTCTCGCTGCACATCTGGGGGATTCCAGCACCTCATCCGCAGCCAATGCCGCTCGCTGCGTTTGCGTCGCGCATGATGCTCGCTCCGAAGATGCCGATGGCGCCTCCCCTGCGGCTGCCCGGCTCGCGTTCCTTAACCGCATCGACGGGCCGCGTCACGGTAGAAAACAGGTTGATCCGCGTGTCGCCAGCTGCCCGCGCTCGGAGTCTCACCCGGAACGCTTCGAGCGGAGCAGATCGCGGTGCCAGCCGGCATGAGCGGTACGAGCGGCCACCTCGCACTGGCGACGTTTCCGAAGTCGTCGCTTGTTCCAGATCACCTGGCCGCAGCACCAGCTGCCGCGAGGTCGTCTGAGGCCACGGTGGTGGCTGCTCCCACGCCTGAAACGCCCGAACGTCCGTCGCCAGCGGCAGATCCTGTTGTCGCCCCCGCTTCGGTGACACCGCGAGCGGACCCCACGGGGCGCCCAGCTGAGTCCCGGCGCGCCGCGGCCGTCACCGTTCCTCCAGACAACGGCGGTTCGCAGAAAGAGAGGGCGGAGCAGGAAAAGGACGTCGTGCTGGCCGTGCTCCGGGAGTACAGCCGGGCGTACCAGCGAATGGACGTTCGCGCGACGAAAGCCGTTTATCCTTCCGTAGACGATCGCCGGCTGCGCCGTGCCTTCCAGGACCTCCAGGAGCAGCGGTTCCGCTTCGCGGACTGCGGTGTCGCCATCTCGTCGTCCGGCGCCGGCGCCAACGCCTGGTGCAAGGGTGATGCGACCTTCCGCCCCAAGGTCGGCTCGCCGCAGTACTACCCGAATCGGGAATGGACCTTCAGCCTTGCCCGTGAGGGAGGCGGCTGGCAGATCCTGAAAGCGACCGTGCAGTAGGGCGCCGGTTGTGACGCCCCAGCTCCTGGCTCCCAACTCCTGACTCGTATCAGATCCTCAGGAAGATCTTCCGCCGGTACATCCGGTACAGGATCAGCCAGAACACGATCAGGACGCCGACCCCTCGCAACACCGGCTCGAACGGCGGGCCGGCAATCGCGAACGGCGCCGTGCCGAGATGCCGCACCAGAGCCGACGAGATGAATTGCTCGATCGTCCAGCTCATGACGTAGATCGCGATGGAGTTCGCGCCGATCACCAGGAGCGGGAACGACCAGCGCCGCCATCCCTTCCACTCGATCAGCGCGTAGAAGCCGGCCAGCATCAGGACGACCAGGCCGCCGCTGTACAGCGTGTACGACGACGTCCAGATCCGCTTGACGATCGGGACGATGTGCAGCCATTGCAGCAGCAGGCCGGCGAAGGTCGAGCGCGACGCCGGCGATGACGAGCCCCTTCAACTTCTCGGTCGTCGAGCGCGACGTTTTCAGCCACGCGCCGGCCCACATGCCGAGCATCATCGTCGCGAGCGTTGGAATGAAGCTCAGCGTGGACCAGCCGCCGCCGTTGGCGATGAACGGCTTCTCCCGCGGAAACAGGTTCAGGAACCAGACGTCGAACGCCCACGCGAGATTGGAGTTCTTGTTGAAGTGGGCGAGGAACCCCGAGTAGAGATGCGGCCAGTCGGCGGGCACGCCGACGGCGGCGTAGTTGAAGTCCGGGCCCGGCAGCGGATACAGGACGAACGCGGCCCAGAAGCCGACGAGGATCGTCACGAAGCTGATGATCTGGACGCGCAGCGACGTGAACGCCAGCAGGAACAGCAAGGGATAGCCGAGGCCGATCTGCGTGAGCGTGTCCTCGAACGTCCAGTAGGTCCGGCCCCTCGACAGCGATCGCAGGAAGATGCCGAGGAAGATCAACGCGAGGCTCCGCCACACCACGTGTCCGAGCATGCGGTTGAAGCGCTCGCCCTTGTTCTGCCGGCTTGCGATCGAGAACGGCAGCGCCGCGCCGGCCAGGAACGAGAACGCCGGCTGAATCAGGTCGTGGAGCGAACATCCCTGCCACGGCACGTGTGACGTGTTGTAGGCCACGATCGACCAGAAGGTGCTCGACGGAAAAGCCCGGCGCAGCGCCGGCAGCCGCATCACCTCGGCCAGCATGAGGAACATCACCAGGCCGCGAAACGCGTCGATCGACGTGATGCGCGTCGTCGCAGCTGCCCGCGGATGCCGGCGCCGGTGGGGCGGCGACCGATACGCTCGTCGTCGCCTTCGGCGTAGAGAGGACTTCGTGCATGCCTGTGACCCCGTTGAGACAGGGGTCAGGAGTCAGCGCCTGATTGCTGACCCCTGCCCCTCTGAAGCTCTGACCCCTAATCCCTCGCCTAGAAGCTGTAGCGGACCGCGAGCCGAATCTGCCGTTCCGCATACGAGCCATACAAGCTCAGGATACGCATGAAATTGCCACTGTTGACGTCGTTCGTCGGGTTGCCGAATTTCGGCGTGTTGGTGACGTTGGAGGCTTCCACGCGCGCCTCGATGCGATGGTCGCCGGTCAAGCGGAACGATCGGAACACCGACAGATCGAGGTTCCACCCGCCCGGGCCGCGGAACTGATTCGGGCCCGTGGTGCCGAACCGCACTCCGTCGGGTTGTGCCCAGGACGTCGGATCCATGTGTACCCGGCTGCGCCAATGTCGCCGATCTTCTCCACCGGCGCCACGAGATCGCCCGTCTGCAGGTTGCCGGGCGTATTCAGCGTGGTTCCGTCGGCGGTCACCGTGAACGGCGAACCGCTGAACGCGCCGAAGATCCCGTTGAGCTGCCAGTCGTTGATCAACATACGTGCGATGCCGCCGCCGCTGTTTTCGCTGCGCCAGGGCAGCTGATAGATGAACGCCATCTGCAGCACGTGCGGCCGGTCCCCGTTCGCGAGCGCCCAGTTGCAGATCCTGGATTTCCGGAACCGGCACTTCGTAATCGGCTCTCAATGCTTTCGACCGGCTGAACGTGTAGTGGCCCTTCAGCATCAGTCCCTGCGTGAACGGTCGGGTGACACCGATCTGCAGCGCGTGATAGCTCGTCCGGCGCCATGGCGAGTAGATCTCGATGTCGCCCTGACGTCCGAACGTTGGGAAGTACGGCCGATCCGTGTCGCCGCCGCCGATGTGCTGGACGTTGTTGATGTTGATCGTCTGCGTTTCACCGGGGGGCAGCCCGCCGACCAGCTTGTTGCCGACATATGCCACGTCGACCGACACGTTGAACGGCACCCGCCGCTCGACGGCAACGTTCCACGAGTGCGTGCGCCCGCGGTCCATCGATTCGGGCACCGCGGTCTGCATCCCGTAGTCGTTCGGCAGGTGCATGCGGCCGGTGCTCAGATCCGGTCCCTCGAGGCGCGGAATGCCCTGATTGAGCGTTCCATACCAGCCGAAGGTGCTCGTGCCGGCGACCGGCTGAAACAACCCGTTCAGCACCAGCGGGTAGCTGAAGTCGCCGCGGAACGCTTCCTGCGCCGACATGCCTCTCGCGTCGAGTGTGACGCCGTAGCCGGTGCGGAACACCGTCTCGTTATTGAGACGATAGACTCCACCGATCCTCGGCGCGAATGAGTCCTTCGGCGCCACCAGGCCCATGTTCTTCGGATTGCCGCCGACGCCGCCAATCAGGACGTCGAGGCTGTTGCGGTCCATCATCTCGATCTGACGATCGGCGCGGCTCATGACCGGGTAGTACTCCCAGCGCACGCCGAGATCCAGCGTGACCTTCTGGCTCACGGACCACCGGTCGCGAACGTACATCGCGTGCTGCCACTCGCGCCCGGTGAAGAGCTCGTACTGATAGCTCTTGCGCGCCGTGCCGACGAGTCCGAGCAGGAACGACGCGTAGGTGTTGTAGAAATTCGCCGTCTGCGAGCCCGTGCCGAACGTCCTCGTGGCATTGCCGGCGAAATCGAACCGGCCGCGCGGGTTGGCCCGTTCCGGCTGCCAGTTGTCCAAATGCAGGTAGTCAAGACGATACCCGAACCTGAACTCGTGGTTGGACGCGACCTTCGTGACGTTGCTGCTGACAGATGTCGTCCCCTCGTCGCGATAGGTGGGCGTCCACGTGGGTGAATTGCCGAGCGCCTGAAATCCGGTTCTGAATTCCGGCATTCCCGCGTAGCGCGGATCTGAGCGCCCCTGGTCGTTCGTGCCCGGAATGCCATAGTCCAAACCGAGCATGCCAAGCCCGAAGTCTCCCGCGCTACAGAACTGATCCATGATCGAGACACCGACCGCGCTGTCGAGGAGCAGCGTCTTCCCGAGCGACCAGGTCTGGCCGCCGGTGATGAGATGCACCTTCGTATCGCAGCCATCGTCATCAGAGCTGCCGATCGGGAAGGTGAACAGGTCGTCGACGACTGCGTTCATGTGGCTGTATTTGCCCCAGAGCTGATGCGCCGCCGTGCGGTTCCAGTTGACTTTTGCGTCGTAGTTGTGTCGATCGGTGTTGGCGTGCCGAGTCGTCCGGTAGTTGTTCGTGAAGCCGCCGGCCCCGGTGCCCTCGACGTTCGGCAGGGGATAGAGGTCCTGAAGCCGTCTCGTCATCGCGTTCATGCGGCTGACGGGAATGCTGTTGTTGGCGAACTGCACGCGGCCCGTGCCGGTCGCTTGGTCGCCAGAGAACGGGTCGTAGATCCGCTGCAATGTCCCGTTCGCGTTGAGCGCGTTGCTGAAGTCGCCGTTGCGAATCGCCTCGCTCGGCGTGTTGAAGAAGGCGAACAGCTCCTGCCGGCCGATGTAGCCCTCGTACGATCCGAAAAAGAACACCTGATTGCGCCGGATCGGTCCGCCCAGGGTCCCGCCGAATGTCTGCCGCTCGATCGGCAGTTTCGGCGCCGGTGTCGTCCCGAAGAAGAACGGCGACGCATTCAGCTTCTCGTTGTTGAAGAACTCGAACAGCGATCCTTTGAACGTGTTCGTGCCCGATTTGGTGATGACGGTGATGGCTACTCCGGCCGCCATGCCCTCTTCGGCGTCCATGCTGCTGGTTGTGATGTTGACCGACTCGATCGTCTCGGCCGGCGCAATGTAGACGTTGTGGTGCGGCAGCCCGACGTTCACGTTTCGCGTGCCGTCGGTGAGGGTGGTGTTGGCCGCGCCGTCCTGACCATTCACCGTCATGTTCAGCGAACGCTGCGGCGTGTCGGTCTCCGCATTCTGGAATGCCGGCGGCAGCGAGCCGGGCACGAGCACCACCAGCCCCTGGTAGTTTCTGAACCGGTTGAGCGGCAGGTTGGTGATCTCGGTCGACCTGAGCTCCGTATGAACGTCCGCCTTGTCGGTCTGCAGCAGCTCGGCTGCCGACTGGACCGTGATGCTCTCGCTCAGCGCGCCGACCTGCAACGCGAGATCGACACGGCTGATCTGGCCGGTGGTGACCGGCACGCGGGATCGCACGACTTCGCGGAACCCCTCGAGTGCGACCTTGACGTCGTACGGCCCGGCGAGGACGTTCGCGAACGAGTACGCGCCCTGCGTATCAGTCGTCGTTTCACGTGTGAGGTTGGTATCGGTGTTGACGATCGTCACCTTCGCTCCGGGAACGACCGCACCGTTCGGGTCGGTGACCGTTCCCACGAGCCCGCCATAAAGAAGTTGCGCCGCCGCGGGCGCCGCCGCGACAGCCACGATGAGGCCGATGCGCAATAGAGCTCGAAACCCTCTCAAGAGTCCCGGATGTGTCCACACACTACACCTCCCTGGTCTGTCTGATGGCCGTCCGCTCCCAGCCGTCCTTCGGGCCTGCCGAATCAGAAGCAATCCGTGAATCGGGCGGAGTGTGCTCGTGTTGCGCACCTCGTGTCAAACGATCCGTGTCCCCGACGGGGGGCAAAGACTCAGCCCTTGCCGCGATGATCGTGTAGGTTTCCACGTGATGTCCCCGGCTCCGCGGATGGCCGGCGAGGTCCCGACGCCAGAGGCGCAGGACCGTAACTGGGCGCGCGCCAACGGCGACCGGCCGCACACGTTCACATGGCGTTCGTCTATCAGTTGCCCTGGCGCAGCGTCGAAGCCAGCAACGTGACCAACAAGACCAACTTCGGCAACCCGACCAGCAACCTGCAGCGGCGATTTCATGCGCATCTTCTGGTTGTATAGTGCATTTGTGGAACGTCAGATTCGCCTGGCGGTCCGCTACAGCTTCTAGACCTCGGACGCTGGGGGAGAGGCCGGGCGTCCATCTTTTCGGGGAGTGCATGACCATGGTTGTGGCTCAGCAGGAGCGCACCCGGGTGAGACCGACAGCGGCCACGGCGACCGAGGTGCCTCCATCGCCACCTCCGTTCGCAGCTGCCGGCATCAAGACCCGAATCCTCTCGATCGACGCCCTGCGGGGCTTCGTGATGTTCCTGATGCTGGCGGAAGCGATGCACCTCATGAACGTACGCCGGGCGTTCCCGGGCAATCGCTTCTGGGAGTTCGTCGCTTTCAACACGACGCACGTGCCGTGGCAGGGCTGCTCGCTGCACGATTTGATTCAGCCCGCGTTCTCGTTCCTGGTCGGCGCGGCGATGGCGTTCTCGATTGTCAGCCGCACCGCCCGCGGCGAGAGCTGGAACCGGATGCTGCTGCACGCCATCTGGCGCAGCGCCGCGCTCATCTTCCTCGGGATCTTCCTGCGGTCGCTGAACAGCGGCGCAGACATACTGGACCTTCGAAGACACGCTGTCGCAGATTGGCCTCGGCTATACCTTCCTCTTTCTTCTAGCCTTCACCTCGCTTCGCGTCCAGATCGCGGCCTTCACCGCGATCCTCGTCGGCTTCTGGCTGGCGTTCGTGCTCTATCCCCTGCCGCCGGAAGGTTTCGACTATACGCAGGTGGGCGTCCCTGCGGGCTGGCCGCATCTCTACTCCGGCTTCCTCGCGCACTTCAACAAGAACTCGAACCTGTCGTGGGCGTTCGACGTCTGGTTCCTGAACCTGTTTCCGCGCGCCAAGCCGTTCCTCTACAACGGGGGCGGCTGGTCCACCCTGAGCTTCATCCCGACGCTCGCGACAATGATCCTCGGCCTGTGGGCCGGCCGCTGGCTGATGACGTCGCGCTCGACGACAGAAAAGCTGAAGGGCCTGGTGATCGGCGGTGTCGCGCTGACGCTCGCCGGCCTCATTCTTCAGTGGCTGCACATCAACCCGATCATCAAGCGCATCTGGACTTCGTCCTATACGCTCTACAGCGGCGGGCTCGTCGTGCTGATGCTGGCGGCGTTCTATGCGCTGATCGAGCTGAAAGGCTGGAAGCGCTGGGTGTTCCCGCTGCTGGTCATCGGCGCCAACTCGATCGCCGTCTACGTCATGAGCTGGACGATGGAGAGCTTCGTGTCGTCGGCGCTGGTGCGGCATCTCGGCACCGGGCCGTTCCTCGTGTTCGGTTCGCCCTTCGAGCCGGTGCTGCGTGGGTTCGGCGTGGTGCTGGTGTTCTGGCTGATTCTGTACTGGATGTACCGGCGGAAGATCTTCTTGAGGATTTAGTCTCGCGGGTTCGCGGGTTCCGGCTGGCGGATCTCGACCTGGAGTTCGCGCGCGGTAGCGCAGGGGCGGGCCTTTGCCCGTCGCTCCTGGGCGAAGGCGGAGCCGGCCGATTTCAGCGGGCGACGCGCAGCATGGCGGCCATTACTGCTGACACCGCGACGACCTGGCCGATCCAGAAGACGAAGGACCACCTCAGAAGCTCGACGCGGCTGCTCGCGATTCGTGCGTGATCCGCACTTCCATCCCGCCGAGTTCCTGCCGGAGCCGCGCTTCGGTTTCCGCAATCTGAACACGCAGACCCGAGGTGCTTTCCGCGAGCCTCCGCTCGAACCGCTCTGCGCCTATGTTCAGCACCTCATCGCTCCAGGTCCGTCGCTCGAGCTCGAGCACATGAAGGAGTCCACTGGTCGCGTCGGGGCCGAGGCGCTCCCTGAGCGCGGCAGGGACTGAATTGGCCTGCATCTCGTCATCCTCTCCGACCCCGACGACGACGATGCCATCGTCCCGCGGGTAAGTCAATGATCAGTCCTGGCGCGGAGCACGAAGGCAACGGCGATACCATCGTCGAGTGAAATCCTCGCCGGTGTCAGGCAGTGAATCGTGAACACACGGCTTTTCACCATTCCACCGTCTGACACCCGGGCAGGGGCAGCGTGGATGAAGGGACGAATCTGTGACCGCCTCAGTCGTCTCCGGGCCGGCAGTTTGACGTGACGAACACGATCGCCATCGTCGGCGCCGTGCTGGTCCAGGTCTGGTTCCTCGAGGAACGCTATCCTCGGGAGATCGTGTTCCTACCCGCGGGCCTCATCATCGCGCTGACGATCCGTCACGACTGGCAGCATGGGGAATGGGGCTTCGACTGGCGCGCGCTGTGGCCGGGACTGATTCGCGCGCTCGCAGTCACCTTCATGCTCTGCCTCGTCATCCTTGCCGCGGGCGCGCTAATGGACGTTGCACGATCGCAGGGACTTCCTCGGCAGCCTCGCGCCGCTGATCCCCTGGGGCGGCGCTCAACAGTGGATACTTCAGACCGTCGTCCTGCGCGAGGCGCAGCGGGCCACGTCGCGGAACACCGGCATCGTCATCGCTGCGCTGCTGTTCGGGCCGTGCACCTGCCGAACCCGTTTCTCGCGCCCGTGACCGCCGCCGCGCCCTGTTCTGGTGCCGGCTCTACGATCGGTATCCCAACATCATTCCGCTGGCGCTGTCGCATGCGCTGGGACGCTCGCGGTGGTTATGCGTTCGACGAGGCATACCGGGCGATTGAGAATCGGAGCGGGGTATCTGCGGCTGGGTGAGTGAGGTCTTCTTCCTGCCGCAGCGATGATCGAGTGCAATGCCGCCTGCCCGGCCTCAGAGCGATCGCTACTTCCCTGCCAGATCCATCGGCCAGTTGATCACCATGCGAACCGACCGTGGCGGCGGACCGTCGTCGGCGGGGCGCACGAGGAGGAACCGGCCGCCCTTCGGGTCGACGTCATAACTGCGGCCCGACTCGATGCCACTGTTGTAGATGCCGTCGAAGAGAGGACGCGGCTTGCCGTAGCGGAAGGTCTTGCCGCCTTCCAGGGGTACGGCCATCAGGCAATTGGAGCTTCGGTAGAACAACTGTCGACCATCAGCTGACCAGTGCGGTTCTTCTCCGCCCTCGGTCGTCACCTGCCAGCGCGCTCCGGTCCCGGTGAAATCGAGAACGCGGACCTCCGGCCGGCCCCCCTCGTCGCTCTGATACGCGAGCCACTGGCCATTGGGACTGACCGCGGAGTAGAACTCGTTCCCTGGCGTTTCGATCAGCGTCTGCACGGACTGCGGTGGCCCGAAGGACATGCGAATGATATCGCCGCGATCATTCGCCGGATTGACGACGTCGAGGAGAGCTGACGCCTCGTGGGCGTCCACCGAGGTAACGTACGCGCGCCCTTGATTGTGGCGACGGCGACTGCCTCACGACTTCCATCCGCCGGCTTCCTCATCAACGTGGATCCATTGCCGGCGGGATTGAAGGAGGTGAAATACACCGCCGGCCGTCGGGCGACCAGATTGGCGCAACGTTGGTGCCCGTGAAGGTGAGACGTCTGAACGTGCCGTTCGCGAATTCGAGCACCCAGACGTCACCGTTGAGGCTGGTCCCATTGAGCAGCACGGCCTGGCCCCCATCCGGCGAAAGCCGCGCCTCCTGGTGAGGCCCGGGCGGCAGCTTCACGGACTCCATCCGCCCCGTCTCGGCCACCCAGAAGAGTGTCGCTGCTCGCTGAGCGACGTCGCCGGGACATAGGCGAGTGTTCCGTCGCTGGCGCAGTCGAAATGCGCTGCGCCGGTGCTCGGGTCGCGCGCGATGGCCGGCACACTGCACCGCGTCACCAGAGGAGGTGAGCCGCTCAGGATCGAACGCAATCGAATAGAGCGCGGCGCCCCTGGTGAACAGGAGCCGGCCATCGCCACAATAGCGCGCCATCGCCGAACCGGTGACGACGACACGGCGTTCGCCGGTCGCGGTCAGGACTGCGTCGATGTTGCCTTTGTCGTAGCTGTCGGGACTCGACAGTGTGCCGACCGTGAACAGCACGGCTTTGCCACCCGGCAGCGCCTGAGGCCAGCGATGCGTCCGTTCTCCCGCAGCGAGCGCCGTCAGCGGCTTCATCTGCCCCCCTGCCGCCGGCATGATCATATCGCCCCGGCTGAAGCCGGCGTCATCACCAGCATCCCGTCGTCCGTCCACGAGAGCCCTCGGACGTCGAGCGCGGCGGCAACCGGCGTCGGCTCCCCGCCGATCGTCGCCTTCCAGATCTGCCCGTCGGCAAAGAACGCCACAGAAGTGCCGTCCGGCGACAACGTCGGACTCGTGCCGCATCGCTGTGCGGAACCATCCACACCGACGTGTCTGCGCGCGTCCGCACGTAGACGCGATCGACGCCGCCTGACGCGGCCAGGAACGCGAGCGCGCGGCCATTGGCGGAGAGCGCGATCGCAGGGCGAAAAACCAGCGTCAGGGTCGACGCCGGGTCGGGCACCTGCACGTCGAAGCGCGTGACCACCGGGGGCGCGCTCGAACGCGGGGAGGCGCTGCCCGGAGATGTAGGCCCACGCGAGCGCGATGACTGCGACACCTGTAGCCAGCGCCGAAATCATCCAGGCAAGCGACTGCGTTCGGCCGGTGGTCGTCGGCGGTCGCGAAGGCGCCTGCATGGTCGCTGAGAGGTGCTTCGAGCACGACCCGCGCCTCGCCGATATCACGCAGCCGTTTGCGCGGATCTTTCTGGAGGCAGCGCCGCACCAGCTGCGCCACCGACAGAGGAACGTTGGCCGGCAGCGCATTCCAGTCCGGCTCGCGCGAAACGATTGCCGAAATGACGTCGGTCACCGTCTCGCCGTCGAACGGACGCGCGCGCGTCAGCATCTGGGACAGGAGACAGCCGAAGGCCCAGATGTCGGCGCGACGGTCGATGACCTTCCCGCGTGCCTGCTCGGCTGCTATGTAGGCCGCCGTTCCCAGGATCACCCCGATCTGGGTCACTGCCGGCGATGTGAAGGTCGGCGAGTTCTCGAGCGATGCCGATGCAGCCTTCGGCTCGCCACTCATCGCCTTCGCGAGACCGAAGTCGAGCACCTTGACCGTGCCGTCCGGCCTTACTTTCACATTGGCCGGCTTCAGGTCGCGATGGACGATGCCCTGCTCATGCGCGGCCTCGAGCGCTTCCGCGATCTGCCGCGCGAAGTCGAGGGCATCGTCCATTGCGACACCGCCCGGAGCGAGGAGCAGGTCTGCGAGCGTCTGGCCGTCGACGAGCTCCATGACCAGCGCCAGCACGCCGGAACTCTCCTCGACGCCGTAGATCTGGGCGATATGCGGATGATCGAGCGCCGCGAGCACGTGCGCCTCGCGCTCGAAGCGGGCGAGCCGATTGGGGGTCGGTGGCGAACGTGGCCGGCAGGATTCGACGGCGACGTTGCGCTGCAGGCGGGAGTCGCGGGCCTTGTAGACCTCGCCCATGCCGCCTTCGCCGAGTTTTTCAGTGACCTCGTAGGGTCCGAGTCGTGCCCCCGGCGCCAAGCTCATGTTTAAGCAGGATTATCTCATTGTTTCTCGCCGGTTCGCGGGTGCGTTCCCTTACAGCTTTTTTGCAATCCGCTCCAGGCCGAAGGCGAGAGCCGTTCGCTCCTCGGACTCCGCCTGCTTCATCCAGCCAGGTTTCTCCGGCAATAGGTCACCGAACTCGAGGTCCCCTTTCCCGAGTCGATAGACTTCCTCCGACTCGATGCTATTACGAATGAACGCGAGCACTTCAGCCTGCCACTCTTCTTCCAGGGCTTCGTTCTCGCACATCTCGTCTGGCAGCAGGGGTGCGTCCTCCGTCTTATTCCTCGGGGCCGCGGGTGAGCTCGTACCTCCAGCTTTCCGCCTTCGCCTCGTGGGCCTGCCGACGCGTATCGAGCAGGGTGCGGAGCTCTTCACCCCGGAAGCTGAGTTTCAAGCCATCGATCGGCACACCGCTGCCGGAGTCCACCCAGCGGCCGTCAGGGAAATCTGGTGGAGCGGGAGTCTTCTCCGAGATGCAGCGTGGTGTACCGCAAATCAGCTTTGCTCAGCGCATACGCTTCCTGCGGAATCAGACTGTCCCGCAGAAGCGTCAGCTGTGTGACTCTGTCGCGCATCTGGTGGCGCTGCGTTTCCAACTCCTCGAGCGAATCGAGGCCATCTTCGACCCTGACGTCGTATGGCTGGTCTCCCTCACGCGCTTTGATTCTGGCGACGAGCGTCGCGAGCTTCCCTTCGCGCTCACCGATTGCTTCGCTGATTCTCCTCCCCAGCTCCTCACCTTTTATTGTGATCTGCACCCGCCGCAACATAACCACTCGCTCTCTCGACCCCTGATTTCGTTCAGACGACGATGCCATCGTCGGGTGATGGGATCAACATGGAAACACTTGTGCTGTTCGACGGGAGAGAGCGGCGCAGGTTCTGCGCACAGGTCGTTTCGCGTGAGCGAGATCCTCAGCAATCTCGCGCCGCGCGGCGGGCACGGTGCGTGCTCTCCGGCGATTGAGACGATGGTAGACTCCGGCGGGAGAATGAGGATGGGTGAGCGAGTCAATGAGGTGCTCGAGCGGCTGACGTCTGTCGAGAGCAAGGTGGATTCACTCGCTGTCACGGTCGATGCGGTGAACAGGAAGGTGGATGCGGTGTCGACGGGAAAGTGGATCTGCTCGCGGCGACCGTGGACGAGCGCTTCGCCGAGGTCGCCGAGGCGCTGGTCGAGCAGCAGCGGTGCACCGGACTTCGCCGTATCGAGCGGCTGGACACGAAGATCTCGCAGGTCGATGGTCGGATGACGTCACTCGAGGCGAAGAATGAACTCGGTTTTCGGCGGATGGATGAGAGATTTCTGGCGGATCGATCACAGATTCTCGCGGATCGATCGGAAGCTGGATCAGCTGATCGACCGAGGCTGGATTCAGCTGTCAGCGCTCAGGATCCCGGGTTTTACTACCAGATGCGTTGGATCGAGCGCGTGGGCGCGGGATTTGCGTCGGGTGGAGACAAGCAAATTCCGGGGCGCGAACGTCCTTGGTCCGCGGAAAGGCCTCCTGCACCCGCGCGCCCGGCCGCGCGAACAGCGCGGCAAGCCGCAGCGCGGCCTCGTACGCCCATTCGCCTCGCTTCCCACAATCGCTACCGGTGAGCCGTCCGCTTGGTACGTGAGGGCCAGCGTCTTGGTTGGATCGACAGCATCGGGCAAGGCGAAATCATGCGACGCACCGTGCCGCGCGCGAGCGTGTTCCAGCGCCGGCTGACGTCATCGACTGCGGGGAAGACAAGCACCAGCTTGTGCAGCAGGCCGAGTCGGTGCACGCGCTGCAGTTCCCACTCCAATCCTTCCGAGTCCCCGACGACAAAGACGATGAGCCGTGCTTCGGTCATGCGACGCGCGACTTCTTCCTGCCAGATGTCGTCGCCAACGTAATCACGCGCGGCGCCGAGCGGCGCCAGCGACTCGCCAGGCTTGCCGATGGCGATGACCGGACCGAACGGCGTCAACTCTCGCGTCAGCACCCGCTCGAACGTCATACCGCGGCGATGCCAGTCGGCGAGACGCGTCCATTTCTCCCCGGGCCCGACCTTCAGCATGTCGTCGCCGAACGAGCGCAGTAGCACGACCGGGGCCCTCGGATCGACGCGGCGTGCTTCGGTCACCGCGACGCGCCAGCCTGCGCCGCACCCAGATGGCGAACCAGCCGGTGAACAGCACGACGACGTTGCGCGCTCCACTGGTCGAGAGGTCGAAGCGTCTCGACAGCCAGGCGGCCACGCGACCGAGCCAACGATGACAGCGCCGACGGCGAACACGGTGACGAGCCGGGGGCTCTGCAGCCAGCCGGTTGGCCCGCCGGGAAACAGCGTGGCGATCCTGCGATTGCCGGCCAAGACGACGTCGATCAGCGGCGACTCCGCCATTCGCCGTGCCAACAGCGTCCTGCATGCGAGCAGGCCTTCGACCGATCCGAACAGGAACGCTGCAAGCCAGAACAGCGTCGCTGGATAGAAGCCCGCCTCGACGCTCGGCGTGCCGTTGAGAGCGATCACGAGCAGGAGCACCGCGTTGAATGCGGCGAGCAGCGGGACGAGAACCCGCGCGGCGGCCAACCGGCCGCGGAAAAGCCCAGCCGAGACCAAGCCCGCCACGAGCGCAACAGGAAGTACGGCAGCGTTGACGCCACCGATGAACACAGCAGCGGGAGCGGGCGGCCTCTACGGCGGCATGCTCGCCGACCGCCTGCCGTGCTTCCGCACCGAGACGAGAGCATCAATCTCGACAGTCCGCATGGGGTCGTTCCGCGCGAAATCGTAGCGCAGTCGCTTGGTGAGACGGACGATGCGCGCCCGACACGCTGCATCGCCCTAAACCCTGCTCGCCCCCCCAACGCAATCGAATCAATCCCCAGCTCCCCGCACCGCGCCGCCCACGCATCGAAACCCACCTTCCCGGTGGCCACGGCCATCAACTCCGCGGCCGGCTCGATCTCGTGCTCCCCGCGACGGAAGACGATGGCCTCGCCGGGCGCCGTGTGCGCCTGCCATCCCGACGTATGGAGCGCGAGCGACAGCGCAGTGACAGTGATGGTGAGCTGCACGCGTTCCAGGACAACGTGTTCTGAATCCGTGAATCGGCCGCGTGCCATCGCGGCCGCCAGCTTGCAGGCGAACGACGGCCGCAAGACGGCGGGGCGCTCCAAGGTTCTTCGCGTTCTGTTCACCGCCTGCCGCCACATCGGGACGTAGACCTTCTCGACCACGCTGTCCCAGTGGACCGGCGTCAGCGAACGCGCCCCAGTCCTCGTTCACCGCCGAACCGAGCAAGCGGCGTTCCCGCCGGATCGGGTCACCGAGAAGCATGACGGCAGGACGTGTGTCGCCAGCCCCGCCGGGCGGAAACAGGTGGAGCGCCGCGACGCGCTCGCGCAGCGGGGGATGCGTGTCGGTACTCGTTCGACTCGCCGGTCGCCTCTTCCGCGCAGAATCGATTCGGCCACTTGGCTGCTGACCGACTCCGCCTGCACGAACCTGGCAAAGCCGGCGACGAGCGGCGGCAGGAAACCTGAATTCAGCAGCGGACTCACTCCGGCTCGCCAGTAGTTGTTGAACGCGAGCGCGGATCCGTGGACCTTGCGCAGCGCCGACGCCATCGCCGCGGCGCCCGCGGCATGGGCGGCGACCTCGTCCGCGATGAACTCCTGCCTCCGCGAGACGGCATGGGTGACGCGCAGGAAAATATTTCCGTAGGCGACAAACACCTTCTGCAGGGAAGAATCGTGCAGCTTGGCGATGGTGCGGCCGATGGCGGACCGGGTCTTGTAGATCCACGGCCCGATCTTCACGTCGCCGGAGTGGTAATGCCCGAACTGGTGAGCGAGCACGGCCTTGAGCTCCTGCACGGTGAGCGACTACAGCAGCGGCAGGCCGATGCCCATGACCCGACTATTGCCCAGGCCCATCACGCCGCCTCGCTGGGTGACGAACGCGTTCACGTCGTTGACGAGATACACGTGCGCCGGCATGCCCTGACCGGTCGTGCCGGCGACCTCCGTCAACACCGAGAAGAGCTCGGGCGCGTCGGCGCTGGCGAGCTCGGGGCCCCGGAGGGACGAAACAATCAATCCGCGGCAGGATCGACCAGAGGATCGTATGGGCCAGCGCCAAGCGGATCAGCGCGATCTTGGCGGGCAGCCGCACGTCGTGCGTATACACCTCATACAGAATCCAGAGCAGCGCCGCGGCGATGCCGAGCGCGAGCGCGTGGAAACTCGCCATCGGCAGCAGCGCCAGTGCCGGCGCGCTGGGCGAGCCAGGTTGTCTGTTTCATTCGACCCCCGCCCGGGTCTCGAGACCCGGCCAAACAGAACGGGTCTGGTGTGCTGCCCGACGCTCTTTCTGGACGGCCGGGCTGCCACTGTGCCCGTCACCGAAATCGGCGACGGCCAGGCGCGCGCATTGGACGAACACGGCAATGCGGCGGCCACACGGTGCGCGACCGGACACCTGACCGCGCACGCCTTGCGGAGACATCAGGAACAGCCCGATATCGATGCTGTTCGTGGACCCGGATGGCCGACCCGAGAACCAGACCGAAGGCCGCGCAAAGAACGCGCGCGGATGGGAGCAGGTTTTACGGAAACGGCATCCGTATTCCCACGGGCTGGCCTGGAAGTCAACGAAACGCTAGCAAAAACGCTCGGTTTGGTCCTCTCGAGCGTGTGGCCTAACTTGCAGCACCCGGCTGCTGGCCGTAGCGCAGCACGAGTGGAAGCATCACGAGGTATTCGAGTCGCACCGGCGGTGCGATGACAATCGACACGACGGCAACGCGCGGGCGTCAGACGGGTGCTGTGCGCAGACAACCACGATACGGAAGGGGTGGGACAGGGGTGGTCCTTCTTTCTCGACAGGTCAACTCCCAACTCCCAATTTCCCAAGAGGAACCGTTCGAACAATGGGGCAGAAGGCGATCGAACAGGGCTGTTGGGCGGCCTTTCACCCATTGTTCGAGCGGCTCCTTTCGGAGTGAAGTGGGAATTGACACTAACCGTTCGTTGTGCCCTGATCGCGGCGCAGAAAGGATCATCATGGCGATCACTCGACGGCGGTTCGTCGGCGGCGGGCTCGCAACCGGTGCGGCGGTGATGGGCGGCGCGTTTTCGCCGCTGTCCCGACTGACGGCGGCACCACCACAACCGCCGTCCTTCCTCGAAGCCACGATTCCGCAGTTACAGGCGCTGATGAACAGCGGGCGCCTCACCAGCCGGGATCTCACCGCCGGGTATCTCGCTCGCATGGCGTCGCTGAACCCGTTGCTCGGCGCGGTGATCGAGACCAATCCCAATGCGATTGCCATCGCCGTGCAGCGCGATCGCGAGCGGCGGAACGGCCAGCTGCGCGGACCACTGCACGGGATTCCGATCCTCGTCAAAGACAACATCGCCACCGCCGACAACATGCAGACGACGGCCGGCTCGCTCGCGCTCGTCAACAGCAAGGTGCCGGCGGATGCGCCGATCGTCAGCCGGCTGCGCGCGGCAGGCGCGGTGATCCTCGGCAAGACGAACCTGTCGGAGTGGGCGAACTTCCGCGGCTTCGCGCCGTTCAACGGCTGGAGCGCCCGCGGCGGGTTCACGAGGAATCCTTACTGCTCGACTTCGATCCCTGCGGCTCGAGCTCGGGGTCCGCGGTCGCGCCGCGGCGAACCTCTGTGCGGCATCGGTCGGCACCGAGACCGACGGATCGATCGTCTGCCCGGCGGGCAACAACCTGGTGGTGGGGCTGAAGCCGTCGATGGGACTGCTGTCGCAGGACGGCATCATCCCGATCGGCCACAGCCAGGACACCGCCGGCCCGATGACGCGGACCGTGACCGATGCCGCCATTCTGCTCGGCGTGATGCAGACGCCCTTCGGTGCGGCTGCCGGCCAGCCACTGCCACGGGACTACACCCTGTTCCTGCAGCGCGGCGCATTGAAGGGCGCGAGGATCGGCGTCGACGAGCGCTACTTCACCCCCGATTACGGCGGCGAGCCGGACCTCATCGCCGTCGCCCAGCAGGGCATGGCTGCGATGACGGCCCTCGGAGCGACGCTCGTGCCAACCGACAGCGGCGACCCGTTCCAGTATTTCGACGCGGAGTTCACGGTGCTGCTCAACGAGTTCAAGGCGCACATCGCCGACTACCTGGAGACGCTCGGCCACACCTCGATGCGGACGCTCGCCGATCTCATTGCGTTCAACCTCCGGCACTGCCCGACCGAGATGAAGTACTTCGGCCAGGAGCTGTTCGAGATCTCGGAAAGCACGAGCGGCGACCTGACGGATCCGGATTACCTCGACGCGCGCGCGTTCTCGCTGGCGTCAGCCGGGGTGAACGGCATCGACGCGGCGCTGGCGCGCGACAACCTCGACGCCATCATCGCGCCGACCTACAGCTTCGCGTCCTCGCCCGCGGCAGTTGCCGGCTATCCGAACATCTCGGTGCCCGTCGGCCTGACGCCCGAAGGCAAACCAGCGGGCATCTGGATGTACAGCGGGTTCCTGCGCGAGCCGCGCTTGCTGGCGCTCGCCTACGACCTCGAACAGGCGCTCCATCGCAGACGCGAGCCGGAGATGCTCGGCGTAGTCCCACCAGAGCCCGCCGATGCCGGCATCTGCGAGGGCTGCCGCCGCCGGTGATCGGGGGCAAGGCGCACCTGACGCATCACATCGGCACCGGCAAGCCGTTCAAGCGCTGACATGTTAGCCGCGATAGCGAAGAAACACCGTATGACCAGCCCTGTCGCCACCTCCTTTTAAGATGCGTCCAGCGCGGCGTTTCCAGGAAGTCACACCACCGGCGCCGCTGAAGATGGAGCTGGCACACGCCCTGAAACACGCGCGCCCGCGCGATCTCTTCGCACGCGCGCAGTGCTGCGCGACCTCGACGCCGCGCGCACCGGCATCGCGGATCCCGAAGCTCGCCGCGGCGCGCGGGGTGCACCAGCGCACCATCCGGCGCGACCTCGACGCACTGGCGAGCGCCGGGTTCCCGCTCAGGCACTCGGGGCCTGATGCATTTCCTGCGAGGATCTAACCTCCGGCCGTAACGCAGATCCCGCGCACAGTCGATCCTCCACGCGCGAATTCCCCAGTTTTCGCCCGGCTCCTGATCGGCACAACCGTGGCAGAGACGACGGTAGAATGGGCGCGTGGCGAGGGAGGATGACATGAAGGCGAACCCGGCGCGCGTGAAGCTGACCTACGACGACTTCCTGCTGTTCCCGGACGATGGGAAGCGGCATGAGTTGATCGACGGGGAGCACTATGTGACGCCGTCGCCAAACATGAAGCATCAGGCGATCTCGGGGAACCTGTACTTCATGATCCGCTCCTGGCTCGAGCAGCATCCGGTGGGCCGCATCTTCTACGCTCCGTTCGACGTAGTCTTTACGAACTTCGACGTGGTCGAACCCGACCTCCTGTATTTGTCCCACGCCCGAGCGTCGCAATTCCTCACCGAGAAGCACGTGACCGGCGCGCCCGATATCGTTGTCGAGATTGGCTCGCCGGGGACGAGAAAGCGGGACGAGACGATCAAGCGCCGGCTGTACGAACGAGCGGAGTGTCGGAATACTGGGTAGATCGACCCGGATCTCGAACTGGTCCGCGTCTACAGCAATCAGGACGGTCAGTTCGGGCGGGCTCGCGAGCTGAGCGCGGAAGCTGGTGAATCTTGACAACCCCGCATCTCGACGGACTCTCGCTCCCGCTGCGCAAGATCTTCGAGTAAGCAGGAAACAACAGGCGCGTCGCCGGAAGCGAACGCCCTCGACGAGCTCGGCGCTCGCGGCGCTCAGTTCTCCGGCCGGAGGCGCGTCGCCAGCCGGGGCCAGATCGAGCACCACGGCGGCCAGGCTGGCGGCCGCTTTCAAGAGGCGGAACTCGGCAGCAGTCGGCCTGTAGCCTCGCTCGAAAACGACGTGCAGGCCCTGCTGCGGCACAGTCGTGGTCGGAATGCCGAAGTACAGCGACTGGCATCCGCCGGTCGTCCGTACCGGGACAGCGCGGATGCGGACCTCTCTGGCGCGCACCAGCGCCCGGAGTTCGGTCTCGAACAGGGACCGGAGCGCCGCCCCGTTCGACACCCAGTTTGCGTTCGCCAGCACGCGGCCGAGCAGGTCGGCGAGCACCCTCGGCGCGAAGGCCGACGCCGCGGCGGCGGTAACCATGATCGGGTTGGCGTTGGCGGGGAACAGATCGAGCTCGCGGACGAACATCGCGGCCGCGCGGAATCTGACCTCGGGCCCAACCGGCTGGACGATCTCGCTCCTGATCAGGCGGGCACCGACGGACAGCTGCCTTCCATGCCGATCAGCTCCAGGTTGACCAGGCTGCCCGGATTGAGGTCGATGCGCGTCTCGAGCCGCACCCCCGTGCGTGAGATGTCCACGATGCTGGCATCGCCGTCGGAGTCGAGTTTGATGCCCCACTGACCTGCCAGATCCGCGGCGCGACGACGTGAGGCTGCGCGGCGGTCGGTCGGCCGCAGGGCGGCATTCAGCGCACGAACCTCTTTTGCGGTCGGAACCACCAGCGCCGTTGAGAGGCCGGCCGGCTGACGCGGGGTCGGGCAGGCGTCCGTCAAGAACTGGACTGGTGAGTGGAAGCAGCCCCTGCTGCTGTCGGTCTGGGTGGCGCCATGCGCAGCGCCTGCGCATGCTCGAGATAGTGTTCGACCTGGCTGCGGAGGACGACCGGATCGCAGTGGAATGCACCAGCGGCCGTTCGCTGGTCGCGGAAATCGCAAGATACGTCCGGACTCGTCATTCGAAGGGGTCGCTGTCCGGGGCCGCGAGAAAAAGCGGTGTGGTAATGACCTGGGTATGCGTCGCATCGGTGCGGCGGCGCAGGTCATCGATCAACCGCGCGAGATCGGCTGGCAGCAGGAAGGTCGACGTCAGGATCAGATCCGGGACGTGCTCCGCGATTGATGCCAGCGCCGCATCGATGCCGCGGACGACCACGACCTCGGCGCGGACATCTTTTGTCGAGGACGCGGTGCAGAACGGCGCCGCTTCCGGGATCCGGCTCGATAGCCAGGATGCGCGCGGGTGCGTGGGTGTCGATCATGCTGACGGGATCGACCATCCTCCAGCAATCGGCGGGCCGACCGCGGAGTCACGATTTCCGTGTGATTCCTCGAAGCCGGCCGGGCCGTTTTCAGTCCTGTAATACAACCAGCGACGTGTCAGTGTCCCGTGGGCGAGACACTTCTCGATTGGCCAGCGGGTCGGGTGGCGGGCGACAAAAATCCGCCCCGGCGCCGCCATATAATCCCCACACTCCCACATGTCCCAATCAGGCGGGCGATTCGGGCTGGACAGGCTGCTGCCCGCCTCCGCATGGAGGGCGCGCCGTAGCCCATCGAGGACGCGGTGACTGGTAAAGAACTCGGTCCTTATCGCGTCCTCGATAAGCTGGGCGAAGGCGGAATGGGCGAGGTCTATCGGGCGCATGACACGCGCCTGCATCGCGAAGTCGCCGTCAAGGTCCTGCCGCCGATCATGGCGGCGGACCCGGACCGCATCGCGCGATTCGAGCAGGAAGCCCGGGCGACCGCCGCCCTCAATCACCCCAACATCGTCGCGCTGTACGACGTGGGGACGGACCACGGCACCGCCTACGTCGTCTCCGAGCTGCTGACCGGGACGACACTGCGCGAGCGCATCGCGGCGGGCCCGATGCCGGCGCGGAAGGTCGTCGAGATCGGGCTCGGCATCCTGCACGGTCTGGCAGCGGCGCACGAGCGCGGCATCGCCCATCGCGATCTGAAACCCGAGAACATCTTCATCACCGCCGACGGCACGGTGAAGATCCTCGACTTCGGTCTCGCAAAGCTGTCGCAGTCGCTGGTCCCCGAGGCCGGCCAAAGCGTCGCCACCGTCACCTCGCCGCGGACGACGCCAGGGCTGGTGCTCGGCACGATCGGCTACATGGCCCCGGAGCAGGTGCGCGGCCTTCCAGCCGACCACCGCTCCGATATCTTCGCGTTCGGCGCAGTCGTGTACGAGATGCTCACCGGCAGGCGGGCGTTCCACGGCGCGACCACTGCCGACACGATGACCGCGATTCTGACCACGGATCCCCTGGATCTCTCGAGCGCTCCGGCCGGGGTTCCGGCGGCGCTGAACGCGCTGATCCGGCGATGCCTGGAAAAGGACGCACGCGAGCGATTCCAGTCCGCACGCGATCTTGCGTTTGCGCTGCAGGCAGTCGCGACTGAAACCCGCAGCGGAGCAACGCCCGCGGCGACGCCCGCACGGAATCGCGTGGTCCCGCTGGTCGCGACAGCGGTTGTCGTCACCACGGTGGCGGCCGCTGGTCTGATCACGTGGCGGCGCCCACAGGCGACAACGAACACCCCCCCGCGCATCGCGGCGTCGATCGCCGCACCGCAGGATGTCCTGGTGGAAGGCACACCGGCGATCGCGCCAGACGGGCGCAGGATCGCGTTCGTGGGTTCCGGCGGCGGCACTGCTGCGCGTATCTTCGTCCGATCCCTGGATACGTTCGACATTCGGCCGATCGCCGGGACGGAGGGCGCGGACGGACCGTTCTGGTCGCCAGACGGCCGGTCACTCGGCTTTTTCGCGCGCGGCCGCCTGTGGCGGATAGATGTCGCGGGCAACGTGCCGCGGTCGATTGCTGCGGTCTCCGATCCACGCGGCGGCACCTGGGGACCCGACAACCAGATCGTCTACTCGCCGCATCCTGACGGCGGGTTGTTTCGCGTACCTGCCGACGGCGGCACGCCGACCGAATTGACGACGCTCGATCGCGCGCAGCAGGAGATCTCTCATCGCTGGCCAAGGTTCGTTCCGGACGGGCGGCATGTGTTGTTCTTGAACCGCATCGCCACGAGCCAGCTCAACCGCTACACGATTACGGCGGTGCCCACGACCGGGGGGAGCAGGAAACCGCTGATCGATGCGATTTCGCCCGGCGTTTACGGTGATGGCCGCCTGCTGTTCCTTCGAGACCAGAACCTTTTCGCGCAACCGTTCGATCCCGCCACGCTGACGTTGTCTGGCGAGCCTGAGCTCGTTGCCGATGCGGTCTGGTCGGACGCTCCGAGCGTGGCCGGACTCGTCGGCTTCGACGTGGCCGGCGGGCTGCTCGGATGGCGGCCGGCCCTGAGCCGCCGTACCCACATGACGTGGAAGGATCGCGCCGGCAAGATCCTGGAGGAGGTCCAGGTCTCGGATGGTGACGTGGGCGTGCCGTCGACCGACGGGCGTCTCATCATGCTGTCCCGTCAGGCCTTTCAAATGGCACGATCAGGCTACGCGATCCTCGATCGTGCGCGCGGCACGACCACCCCGTTCACCGCGCCCGACACGACGTCGACGTCGCCGGTCTGGTCCCCCGACGATCGGCGCGTCGTCTATTCGCTGCTGCGTGACGGCGCCTACGATCTCTACATCAAGGAGGTCAAACCGGGCGGACGCGAGGAGCGGCTGTTGCACACGAGCGGCATGAAAGCGGCGCAGAGCTGGTCGCGGGACGGCAAGACCATCCTCTTCAATGCCGCCGCGCAAACAGGCATCGACCTCTGGACGATCGCTGCGACACCAGGGGCGACACCTCAGGTTTTCGCGGGCGGCGGCGGGGATCAATGCTGTGGCAAGTTCTCGCCGGACGGCAACTGGGTGGCGTATGTCTCATCCGAGGAAGGGCAGCCCGAGGTTTTCGTCAGGCCGTTCGGCCGACCGGGCGAATCGATACGGGTCTCGAAGGATGGCGGGGCCGCGCCCGAGTGGCACACCGGAGGCCGCGAGCTCTACTTTCTGAATCTCGAGAATCGCCTGATGAGCGTTGCGGTCACGTTCACGGGAGGCACATTCAAAGCCGGGACACCGGTTGCGCTCTTTCAAATCAACAATCGCCGGCTGAAGCCGGGTTCGCAGCTGCGGGTATCCGGGGACAGCCCGTATGCCGTGTCAGGGGATCGCTTCCTGGTCACCGATAACGAGCCGGACCCGCGCGCGTCGACGATCAACCTGCTGTTGAACTGGACCCCGCCGCCGCGGCGGTGAGATGGGAGTCAGACCGCGGTCTGACCCCGACCTGTAGCAGGAACGCCGGCCGCGTCGTCTTCCGACATCAACGGTCCGTGCGCCAGCCTGTCGCCGGCGCAAGCTGATCGGCACTCTACCCACCCACCCATGCGCCGACAACTCCTTACCCTCGCGATTGTTGCCTCAACCGTTGCCTCCCTCGCCGCCGAGACATGGCCGCACTGGCGCGGACCGTCACTGGACGGCATCAGCACCGAAACGAACCTTCCGACAACGTGGAGCCCGACCGAGAACGTCGCGTGGAAGCTGCCGTTGCCGGCGTTCAGCGGATCGACGCCGATCATCTGGAACGACACGATTTTCCTGAACGTCGCGACCGAACGCGCGACGGGGCAGATCGAGCTCTGGGCGGTGGACCGCAACAAGCAGGCGGTCGCCTGGAAGCGCCCGCTCTCGGGCGAGAACCGGATCGGCAACAAGCAGAACATGTCGTCGCCCTCGCCGGTCACCGATGGCAAGCACGTGTGGGTGATCACCGGCACCGGCGTCACTGAAAGGCTTCGACTTCGCCGGCAACGAGCTGTGGACGCGGGACATCCAGAAGGACTACGGCAGGTTCGGCATCCAGTTCGGCTACGCGTCGTCGCCGCTGCTGCACGGCGACGGGGTGTATCTGCAGGTCCTGCACGGGATGCACACCGACGACCCGTCCTACGTGCTGAAGATCGACAAGATGACCGGCAAGACGGTCTGGCGCACCGAGCGACCGACCAACGCGCTGCATCGAATCGCCGGACTCCTACACGACGCCGGCGCTCCTCCAGTACAACGGCAAGACCGAGATCGTCATCACCGGCGGCGATCTCGTCACCGGCCACGATCCGCAGACCGGCAAGGAGCTGTGGCGGGCGGACGTGCTCAACCCGAGCAAGAGCCGCAACTACCGCATCATCTCGTCGCCGATCATCGCCGGCGGCCTGATCATCGCGCCGACGCGGGTCAACCCGCTGGTCGCGCTCCGGCCCGGCGGCAGCGGCGACATCGTCCAGGACGCACGTCGCGTGGACCTTCCATCGCGGTCCCGACGTCCCGTCGCCGGTGAGCGATGGGAAGTACCTGTATCTGGTCAGCGAGCAGGGCGTGGTCTACTGCCTCGAGCTCAAGACCGGCACGCTCGTCTACGGACCGAGCCGCCTCCCGCACGACTTCTACAGCTCGTCGCCGGTGCTCGCCGACGGCAAGATCTACGTCACGGGGGAGTCCACCGGCGTCACGACCGTCTTCCGCGCCGGGCCGAAGTTCGAGATTCTGGCCTCGAACACCTTCAACGATCCGTGCTCGCCGTACTGCCTCGCCTCGCTCGCGGTGTCGCAGGGGCAGCTGTTCGTCAAGACGGACGCAAACCTGTGGGTGGTGGGAGAGCGGAGGAAATAGGTTCAAAGGTTCAGGGTTCAGGGGTTCAGGGTTCGGTTCAGGGTTCGGTTCACGGGTTCAGGGGTTCAGGGGTTCAGTGCGCGATTCGACTGGAAACTGGAAACTGGAAACTGGAAACTGAACTCCCATGGACCCGACCGACGACCGCCTGGAGCTCTTCTTCTCGCAGTCGCTCGACGGCTTCTTCTTCATGATGCTGGACGAGCCGATCGCGTGGAACGACCGCGCCGACAAGGACGCGCTGCTCGACTACGCGCTCGATCATCATCGCGTGACCAAGGCCAACGACGCGATGGTGAAACAGTACGCCGCGGCCCGCGACGAGTTCATCGGCATCACGCCGCGGCGGCTGTTCGCGCACGACCTGGACTACTGCCGGCGGGTCTGGCGGGAGTTCTTCGATCGCGGCCGCCTCCACGTCGAGACCGAAGAGCGCCGCCTCGATGGGGATCCGATCTTCATCGAAGGGGACTACATCTGTCTCTACGATGCCGACGGACGGATCACCGGCCACTTCGGCATCCAGCGCGACGTCACCGAACGCGCGGCGCGCGGTCGAGCAGCGCGAGCGCGAGCTCGAGATGCTAGGTCGCGGTGCGGACCGCGGAGCTCGCGATCAGCGAGCACCGCACGCGCGCGATTCGTGAGTGCCCTTCCCGATCTGGTGTTCCTGATAGACGAAGACGGCCGCTACCTGGAAATCCTCAGCGCCGCGACCCAGCTCCTCGCACGGACCGCCGACGATCTGAAGGGCCGGCTGTTCCACGATGTCTTCCCGAAGGCGACCGCCGACGCCTTCCTGAACCTGGTGCGCTCGACGCTGCAGACCGGGTCTCTGCAGACGATGGAGTATCAGCTGAGCGTGCCGGCGGGAGACCGCTGGTTCGAAGGGCGGACGGCGGTGCTGCCGGTGGACCTCACCGAGAAGCGCTCGGTCGTGTTCACGGCCCGGGATATCACCGACGCGAAGCGCGCCGAGGAGCTCGAAAGCCAGAACGTCTACCTCCGTGAGGAATTGAATCTCGGGCGCACTTTCGGCGACATCGTCGGCGCTTCCGACGCGATGCGGGCGGTGTTCAAGAGCATCGAGATGGTCGCGCCAACGGATTCGACGGTGTTGATCCTCGGCGAGACCGGCACCGGCAAGGAGCTCATGGCCTCGCGCCATCCATGAAGCGAGCAAGCGGCGGCGCGGCGTGATGGTGAAGGTCAATTGCGCGGCGCTGCCGCCGACGCTGGTCGAGAGCGAACTGTTCGGCCACGAGCGCGGGGCGTTCACCGGCGCGGTGCAGCAGAAGAAGGGACGCTTCGAGCTCGCCCATCGCGGCACCATCTTCCTCGACGAAATCGGCGAGCTGCCGCTGGAGATGCAGGTCAAGCTGCTCCGCGTCCTGCAGGAGCAGGAACTGGAACGAGTCGGCGGCACGCAGACCGTCAAGGTCGACGTCCGGGTGGTTGCGGCCACCAACCAGGATCTGTCGGAGGCGGTGCGGGAAGGAACCTTCCGCGCCGACCTGTTCTACCGCCTGAACATCTTCCCGGTGCGGATGCCGCCGCTGCGGGAACGGGTTCACGACATCCCGCTGCTGGCGGCGCACTTCGTCCGGCAGTTCGCCGAGCGCATGGGCAAGCCTGCCCGGCGGATCGCCCCCGGCACGCTCGAGCGCCTCCTGCACTATCACTGGCCAGGCAACGTGCGGGAACTGGCCAACGTGCTCGAGCGCGCGGTGATCCTGTGCAACGCCGCGGTGATTCACGACGAACACATCGGCTCGCTGGCGACCTCACCGTCCACCCACCCGACCGCGGCAACTTTCCCGACCCTCGAAGAAGTCGAACGTCAGCACCTGCTGCGCGCCCTCGAGCAGACCGGTGGAGTGCTGGCCGGTCCAAACGGCGCCGCCCGGCTGCTAGGCCTGAGCCGATCGACGGCCTGGTCGCGCATGCGCAAGCTGGGGATCACGCCACCGCGGTCGTGAAGGATCTTCCGCCTAAAGGCGGAAGCTACACCGTCAGAGCGACGACTACACCGTAGAGCGACGACGAGTGGCTTCCGCCTTTAGGCGGAAGGCGAGCGGCGACCGACATGCCGAAATATCAGCATCGTGCCGAAATATCGGTACATGCTCGACTGTATGCGTCTGAAACACCGCCCTCATCTCGAACAACAAGTCGCACGTCTTCAATGACTTGCGGTCTCAAGTCCTGACTTCGGCAACGCGGCACAGCTGTCGCTGACCTCGCAAACGTGCGGACCGCGCGACGCGGCCCGCCTGGAAAGAAGCGAGGGACAGCATGACGAACAGGGCTCACACCATCGCCGCCGCAGTGACGGCGGCCGCAATCATCGTTCTCACGATGGGGGTCACGCCTGCGAAGGCGCAGACACAGGAGGTAGTCCGTTGGAACCTCGTCGCGACCGACGCGTTGGCGGCCGGCCAGACGGATCCGCTCACCGAATCGCGCGTGCTCGCGATACTGCATCTCGCGATCCACGACGCGCTGAACTCGGTCGAGCGTCGGTATCAGACCTACACGACGACACGGACCACGACCGTGCGGGCTTCGGCCGACGCCGCGGTGGCGGCGGCGGCGCAGGTGACGCTCGCGGGGCTCGTACCGAAGTGCAGGGCGACCTTCGACGAGCAGCTCCGGGTCAGTCTCGGGAACGTCACCGACGCGAAGGCGAGAGAAGCCGGCGTCGCCATCGGACGCAGAGTCGCGGCGTCGGTGCTGACGAAGCGCGAAAACGACGGCGCCGCGCGCGCCATCAACTACGTGCCGGGCACCAGTGCCGGGGCGTATCGGCCCACACCTCCGGATTTCACGCCGGCTCTGTTTCCGCACTGGGGATCACTGACGCCGTTCGCACTGAAGGATTCGGCGCAGTTCCGGCCGGCTCCGCCTCCGGCGCCCGCGAGTGCGCTCGCGCGCCGCGACATCGCGATCGTGCAGGAGATCGGTAGTTCGACGAGCACCACCCGAACCTCCGAGCAGAGCGAAATCGCTCGCTTCTGGTACGAAAGCTCGCCCCAGGGTTGGAACCGGATCGCGCGTGAGCTCGCGATCGCGCGGAACCTCGACCCATGGTCGGCGGCGCGGCTGCTCGCGCTCGTCAACGTCGCCATGGCCGACGGGTTCATCGGCGGCTTCGAGGCGAAGTATCACTACAACTACTGGCGGCCGGCGACGGCAATCCGCGAGACGGTCGACGCCACGTGGCTGAGCAGCCTCCCGACGCCGCCGGTGCCCGACTATCCGTCGACCCACACGGTACTCGGCGCGGCGGCAGCCGCGGTGCTCGCACGGTTCTTCGAGACCGACTACGTCAGCTTCCAGATGACCAGCGGTGCACCGTATGCGGGAATCACGCGGCGGTTCTGGTCGTTCTCTGAAGCGGCGCAGGAGAATGGCGCGTCGAGGGTTCTCGCCGGCATCCACTTCCCGACGGCGGTGAAGGCCGGGTACGAGCAAGGCGATCGAATCGGGGCGTATGCGTTCGATCAGATGCTGACCCCGGCAACGACCCGCACGACCACGACGGTTGCGCGATGAAGATTCGTTGACCCGCGAGTCCAGGGTCCCACGCTCGGGCCCCGGACTCGCGGGCTGGGTGCGTTCAAGGCTGAGCTGGGTTACACTAGCCGCCGGCCATGACCACCAGCGCCGCACTTCGGACCTTCGATCGCCGGTTCTTCGCGTTCGCGGCGATCGCGTTCACTCTCGTCGTCCTTGCGGGATTTGCGCGAACCTACTACCTGAAGCCTTACTTCGGCGGGCCTCCGCTGCCTTCGCTCCTGGTCCACTTCCACGGCCTGCTCATGACCGGGTGGGTGGCGCTGTTCGCGACTCAGGTGTGGCTGATCTCGTCGCGACAGGTCAGGGTCCACCAACGCCTCGGCTATGCGGGTGTGGGCCTTGCCGTACTCATCGTGGCCGCAGGACTCGTCACCGCTATGCGTGCGGGCAAGTACGGATCGCCCTCCATGCCCCCGAACATGCCCTCACAGGCGTTCATGGCGATCCCCATCTTCGATCTGCTGCTGTTCTCGATGTTGTTCGGCGGGGCGGTGTACTTCCGGAAGCGGCCCGCGGCGCACAAGAGCCTGATGCTCCTGACGGCGATCAACTTTCTTCCTCCGGCCATCGCCCGCATTCCGATCGCGCCCTTGCAGAATCTCGGGCCACTGTGGTTCTTCGGGTTTCCCACGGCGCTGATTCTGGTGTGCCTGGTTATCGACTGGCGGCGGCGGCGGCAGCTCAACACGGTTTTTCTCGCGGGCGCAGTGCTGCTGATCGCCTCGTATCCCGTCAGGATGGTGCTGATGGGCAGCGCGGCATGGATGCAGTTCGCGCTGTGGCTCACGAGCTTCGTCTGAGTGGAACGGCTGCGGTCACCAGCCGATCTCCAGGCCGCACGTCGCCCGACACCAGCTCGGTCCAGGCATCGTCGGCGATGCCGGTTTCGACCGCGATCGGGTACGAAGCGGTTGTTCTCGAATTTCCAGACATAGCCCTTCCGGGTCCCGGTCTGCTTTCCCGGCTTTCCCGGCGGCGCGTCCGCACGGTTGAGAACCGGCGGCTCCTGATCGACCGCGGCAAGCGAATCTGTCGAAGGCGCGAACGTCAGCGCGTTGTTCGGGATTCGGACGGCCCGGGCGCGCTCGGAACCGGCCAGCGTCACGATCGCGGTGCCGCCGGGCGGAATGTTCTCGCTCGAAGCATCCACGTCGATCACCGCGATGTAGGTGATCACCCCGATCGTGGCCGCGCTCTGCCGGCCAGACGTAGTCAAGGCTGCCGGGGACAGAGACGAGGCCTGGCCCGCAGGCTGTGCCGGAGTGCTGCCGGTCGTCGTCGAGGGCGCCGGTTGCGCATTGCCGGTCGTCCCAGCCGGAGACGAGCCGGACGTTGCCACGGGTGCGGTTGTCGCGCCTGGGCCGGCGTTCGAGCTGGCGCCTGCGTTCGACGCCGTGCTCGCCGCGACCTGCGGCGCCAGACGCACTTCCGCGACGGTGCCGGTCAATGGGTGTCCACCGATCGACTCGATGTCGAACCTGACCTGCGATCCGCGCTGCACCCCGCCGACCTCGCCTTCGGGGACTTCCGCGAGCAACCGCATGCGGCGCAGATCTCCGATCGTGAAGAGGATCGGCGCGTTCACGGAGGCGGCGATGGTCTGGCCGACGTCCACATGGCGGCCGATCACCACACCGTCGATCGGCGATCGAATGATGGTGCGATCGAGGCTCACGCGCGCCTGCGTCACGCCGGCTCGTGCGGCGGCGATGTCCGCTTCGGCGCCTTTCACATCGGCCGCGGCCTGCAGCATGGTGGTGCGCGCGAGATCGAGCTCGGCCCGCGCCAGCTGCTGGTCCCCGGCCAGCACCTGCGCGTCCTCCAGCTTCGTGCGGGCACCGTCCAGTGCTGCCTGACGCCGGGCACGTTCGGCTTCGGCCTTGGCGAGTCCCGCTTCGGCTTCGGCCAGGTGGGTCTGAAATGACGCGGGATCGAGTCGCGCGATGACCTCACCGGCCTTGACCCGGGCGTTGAAGTCGACCGGCAACGATGCGATCGTGCCCGAGACCTGCGACCCCACCTCCACGATGCGCGCGGGCTCGAGCGTTCCGCTGACCAGGACACGCCGCGTAATCGGACCGCTCGTCACATCCGCGGTCTGCACTTGAACGTGCTCCCGATCGCGCGTAATCGCGACAATCGCTCCGATCGCCGCCGCCGCGATAACCACGACTACAGCCCAGCGATAGCGGCTGCCCATGCCTCTCAGAATACCCTCCTTCGCGCTCCGCGCTCCGGCGAGGCAAGGTCATCAGCCCGTTACCGATGAGGTCGGCTCGATGCTACGATGGCGCATCTCAATCAGCCGCCCAACCAGTTCAAACCGGAGGCTTTCTCGTGGCCCGATTCATCGTCTCGCTGACGCTGGCTCTCGCGTTCCTGCCTCTGGGGGCCGCTGAGCGCCGGGTCCCGACCATCGACGATCTCCTCAACCTGAAATCGATCGGCAGCCCGCAGATTTCACCCGACGGCACCCGCATCGTCTACACGCAGACGGAGGCGGACTTCGGCCAGGATGCCTTCGTCACGCAGTTGTGGATGGCGGACGCCAAATCCGGCCAGACCACGCAGCTGACCCGCGGCAAGAAGTCGTCCATGTCGCCTCAGTGGTCACCCGATGGAAAGTGGATCGCCTTCACATCCCCGCGTGTCGACGACAAGACCCAGCTGTTCGTGATCGACCCGAGCGGTGGTGAGGCGTTGCAGATTACGAAGTCGGAGACCTCAGTTTCCGGTTTCGTCTGGGCACCGGACTCGAGATCGGTTGCGTACAGCGCCGCTGAAGCGCCGACCCAGGAACAGAAAGACCGCAAAGAGCGCCTCGGCGACTACGAGGTCGTGCGCCGTGAATATCAGCACGTCCATCTCTGGACCATCGGGCTGGACGAGGCGATGAAGGCTCCTGCGACCGGCAGGCAGCGTACACGGGGCAAGGATTTCAACGTGGGGCCCTTCTCGTGGGCACCCGATGGTCATGCGATCGCGTTCGCCGCGACCCGCAACCCGGACCTGATCAACGGCAGTTCGTCCGACATCTACACGCTGGCTCTTGCGGACGATCGACTCAGGAAGATCGTTTCGCAGCCCGGCTCCGACACGAACCCCGAATGGTCGCCGGACAGCCGCCAGATCGTCTTCTCGACAGCGATGGGCAAAGAGCTGTCCTTCGCGAGGATCTCGAGGCTCGCCCTGGTCGCCGCCGACGGTGGGGCGCCTCGCTCGTTGACCGACAGCTTCGACGAAGTTCCGTCGGTGGTTGCCTGGAAGACAACCGGGCTGTACTTCTCGGCGCTGCAGAAGACCGCAGGACATCTGTTCCGGATGAATCCGGCCTCCGGCCAGGTCGCGCGCGTTTCAGCGCCGGACGATCTGATGGCTGGCGGCTTCACGATCGACGGCGACGGCCGTCGCGTGGCCTTCACCGCGGGCGCCACGAAGACGATGAATGGAGCTCTATGTCGCCGACATCAACGGGTTCGCGCCCAAAGCGCTGACCGACATGACCGCGCAGGCGGCCGATCTCATCGTCGGATCGCGGGAGCTGATCTCGTGGAAGAGCAAGGACGGCGCCGTGATCGAAGGCGTCCTGATCAAGCCCGCTGATTTCGATCCCTCGAAACGCTACCCGCTGCTCTGCATCATTCACGGCGGTCCGACCGGCATCGATCGGCCGATTCTGCTCACCGAAACGCGCACCTACCCGGCGGACATCTGGGTCGGCCCGCGGCGCGCTGGTCCTCAAGGTCAACTATCGCGGCAGCGCCGGCTACGGCGAGAAGTTCCGCAGCCTCAACGTCGGCAACCTCGGCGTGGGCGATGCCTGGGACGTCCTGTCGGGCATCGACTCCCTGATCCAGAAAGGGTGGGTCGATCCCGCCAGGATCGGGTGCATGGGATGGAGCCAGGGTGGGTACATCTCCGCGTTCCTGACGACGACCTCGGATCGGTTCAAAGCGATCTCGGTCGGCGCCGGCATCTCGAACTGGGCCACCTATTACTACAACACCGACATCACGCCGTTCACCATCAACTACCTTGGCGACGACCCGGCGGACGATCCGGCCATCTACGCGAAAACTTCTCCGATGGCCTACATCAAGCAGGCGAGAACGCCAACCTTGATACAGCACGGCGAGCTCGACCGCCGCGTGCCGATCCCGAACGGCTACGAGCTCAGGCAAGGGCTCGAGGATCGCGGCGTACCGGTCGAAATGATCGTCTACAAGGGCTTCGGCCATGGCATCACCAAGCCCCGCGCGCAGCGCGCGGTGATGCAGCACAACCTGTCGTTCTTCAATCACTACATCTGGGGCGATGCGCGGCCGGATTTCCTGTCGCCTCCTTTGCCGAAGGGCTCGACCTCCGACGGCAGCCGATGAACGACGCGTTCGCGCCGATTCCGGAAGGCTGGTTCCGGATGGGCAGCGATGACGGGCCGGAGGACGAGCGGCCGGCGCATCGCGTGTGGGTCGATGCATTCGAGCTGGCGGTGTATTCGGTCACCTGCGATCAATACGATGCGTTCCTGCGCGCGACGTCGCACGAGCCGCCGCGCGACTGGCCGCAGTTCGCCTCGGCCCCCGATGTTCCCGTCGTCGGCGTGAGCTGGTTCGACTGTCAGGTGTATTGCAGCTGGCGTACCGCGAGTGGCGAACCGGTACGCCTGCCGACCGAGGCGGAGTGGGAACGCGCGGCACGTGGCGGCGTCGAAGGTCAGCGCTATCCGTGGGGCGATCAGATCCCGGATTGGATTCCCGACTGTGGGCGCGGACCGCTGCCGGGTCCGTGGCCGTCCGGACTCGGCGAGCCGAATGGGTTCGGCCTCTACGGCATCGCCGCCAACGTTCACGAGTGGTGCGCGGACTGGTATGCCGCCGATTTCTATTCGTCCTCACCCGGCCGCAATCCCACAGGGCCGGCGAACGGGATCAGGCGGTCATCGCGCGGTGGATCGTGGCGGCACGCGATCACGATCAGCCGCTCGGCAGCACGGAGCCGGATCGATCCGTCGTTTCGGTATACCGACTATGGGTTCAGAGTCGCCAGAAGATGAAGTCGTCGGCCCAACCTGCAGCTTTGAGAGCTGAGTGGCTGATCCGAGCGCTGGTGCGTAACAGGAGGGCAAGGAGATCAGGAGCTTTCAGTTTTTAGAACAAATGCCTCCTGACCTCCTGGTGGACTGTTCTGGTCATTACTAGAGTGTCAATTCCCAAGCTCCAGCTCCAAATCCCAAGGCACTCCCAACGCCCAAGCTCCAATGGCAGCGTAGGTTTTGGAATTTGGGTGTTGGGAGTGCGTTTGGAGCTTGGAAGTTGGGATTTGATACTCCACGAATCACCAGGACAGTCCACTAGCTCTCTTGTGACCAACCAGCGCCGCGAATCAGCTGGATGCCACTCGAAGCACCCGCCCACGTCGGACAGGTTGGCAGACTCGATGTCCGGGATCCGAGGTTCGGGTACAGGGAACTTCACCGGGAGTGAGCGCTATGGCAGGCGTCATCGAAGTGTCGGGGCTCACGAAGTACTACGGCAAGAAGCGCGGCGTCATCGACCTGTCGTTCGAGGTCCGCAACGGGGAGGTCTTCGGCTTTCTCGGACCCAACGGCGCGGGCAAGACGACGACGATCCGGCTGTTGATGGCGCTGCTTTTCCCTGGCAGCGGCCGAGCGTCAGTCTGCGGACTCGACTGCTGGCGCGAATCGGTTCAGGTGAAGCGGCTCGTCGGCTATCTGCCCGGCGAGCTTTCGCTCGATCCCAATCTGACGGGCGGCCAGATCCTGACCTACTTCGCCAACCTGCGGGGCGGTGTCGACCGGGAGTATGTCGCGGCGCTGGTCGTCGCGCCTCGACCTCGACACGAGCCGGCGCTTCCGGCACTACTCGCACGGCAACAAGCAGAAGGTGGGACTCATCCAGGCTTTCATGCACCGGCCGCGCGTGCTGATCCTGGACGAGCCGACCAGCGGGCTGGATCCGCTGAATCAGCACGAGTTCCAGCAGATGATCTTCGAGGCGCGAGCCGACGGACGCACCGTCTTCCTGTCCTCACACGTGCTGTCGGAAGTGGAGTCCACCTGCGATCGGGTGGCGATCATCCGTGACGGCCGCCTGGCGCGCATCGGCGGCGTCGCGGAATTGAAGGACATCCGGCATCACGACCTCGAACTGACGTTCGCCGCCATGCCGGCACTCGACGCCTTTCGCGTGCTGCCCGGTCTCGAGCGCCTGGATGCCGCGCCCGACGGGGTCACGCTGCGGATCATCGTCCAGGGCGACATCGACCCGCTGATCAAGCTCGCCGCGCAGTACCCGGGTCGTCAACATCGTCAGCCAGGAACCGAGCCTCGAGGAGATCTTCCTTCGCTACTACCGCGCCGGCGGCGCGGATGGCCAGGCGGACCATCGCCGTGTGGTTTCGTAGCGTCTTCCTCAAAACGTTGCGCGATTGCCGGGGCCCGATCCTCGGCTGGGGGCTGGGCATCGGCACGATGGCGCCGCTGATCTTTGCGCTGGTGCCGGCACTCCTGGCCGACGCGCAGTCGCGCGCCAGCATCGACATGCTGGTGCGCAACCCGCTGATCCGCGTGTTCGCCGAACCGGTGGACGTGTTGAGTCCCGGCGGCTACGCGACCTGGCGGCTCGCCGTCATTCTTCCCCTGGTCGGAGTCTGGGCGCTCCTCGCGACGACACGGCTGCTTCGCGGCGAGGAAGAGTCGGGAGCACTGGATCTGCTGCTGTCGGCGCCGCGGTCGCGCATCCACGTAGCTCTCGCGAAGCTCGCGGCGATCGCCACCGCGATCGCGCTGATCGGTGGCCTGATTGGACTGATGGCATTCGCGGGCGGCGTAGCGTTCGACGTCCCCGTTTCGCTGAAGAATGCCTGGCTGTTCGCCACGAACATCACGCTGCTCGCAGGCGTCTTCGCCGCACTCGCCTTCCTGGCGTCCCAGTTCACGACCGCACGACGAACCGCTGCCGGTGTGACCGGCATACTGTTGGGCCTCTCGATGCTGCTGACCAGCGCCGGACGAACGGTGCCGCGCGGGGAGTGGATCGGCCGCCTCTCGCCGTCCTACTACTTCGAGCAGAACCGGCCGCTCGTGCCAGCGGCGGTCACGAACGGCCGGGCGATGGCGGTGCTCGCGGGATTGACGGTGGTGCTGGGTGCGGCGGGAATCGCCCTGTTCCTGCGGCGCGACATCGGCGGCGTCATTCGCTTTCGTGAGGGACCCTCAGGTGGCATCGGCCGCTCCAGGCGGGAACCCCGGATGCGTCAGTCGTGGCACCTCGCCTCCGTCCTGGCACGAAGCTTCGCGTCGCTGACGGCCACGGTTGCGACGTGGGGTGTGGCGCTCGCGGTGTACGCGGCAGCGATGACCGCGATCGTTCAGCAGGCGCAGCAACCGCTGCTCGAGCTGATCGACACCATCGCCAGGCAGAACCCCACCTACGGCGTCGTGATCGCACGCATGACCGGGGGCAGCGCCGCCGCGGTGAACGCCCGCGCGCTCACCGCCATCCTTACCATCATCGCCGTGGTGTTTTCGGCGTTCACCGTGACCCTGGCGAGCCGCTGGGCGCAGGATACCGACGAAGGCCGGCTCGATCTCGTTCTGGCGACGCCGTGTCCGCGATCGCGGTTGATAGCGGCGCGCTTCGCTGCGGTGCTGGCGGGATTGGTCACGGCAGCCGGCGCGGTTTTTACCGGTGTTGCGCTCACGGCGTGGGCGCTGGGCTTCGCGCTCGACCCCCGCCGGCTGACCGAGGCCACATTCGGGATGGTGCCGATTGCGACGGTCGTGGCGGCGATCGGCTACCTCCTGGCCGGCTGGCTGCGCTCGGCAGCTGTCACGGGCACGCTGACCGGGCTGCTGCTCGCGTCGTTCGTTGTCACGCTGCTCGGCCCGCTCTTCAAATGGCCGCCTGCGGTCATGCAACTGTCGATCTTCGAGCAGTACGGCACGCCGCTGGTCACGGGGCTGCAGCCGGTCCGCGTTGCGGGACTCCTGGCCGTGGCGGCCGTCGCGTTGACAGCGGCAACTATCCGCTTCGCCACCAGGGACCTCGTTCGCTAGAAGCCGTTGCCGCATCGTTCGGCGGCAGTGTATCGTCCGCGCATGTCGGACGAGATCACACGACGCGCGTTCATCGGCACGGCAGCCGTGATTCGTGCTTGCCCCGGTTGCTGACGCCGCATCGGGGCAGGCCGCGACGAGCCGCCGGACGCTCCGCGCGGCAGTCGACCGGATCATCCCGGCTGACGGGAAAATGCCGGCCGCATCCTCGGTCGGCGCCGTCGAGTGACCTCGAAGGGCTCTCCACCCGCGATCAGGATTTTCAGCAGCGGCTCGCCACAGCACTCGCGGCGCTCGGCCCGGCGTTCAGCGAGAGTTCTGACAACGAACAGATCCGCGCACTCGAGAAACTGGAGAAGGCCGACCCGCTGTCGTTCGCGGCGCTGCGCGACGTCGTCTACGAGGCCTATTACACCAACCCGAAAGTCTGGGCGCTGATCGGGTACCGCTTCCGCACAGGCAACAGGAAGACGGCGCCGCTCGAGGAGTTCGACACGACACTTCTCGCTCGGGTTCAGCAACTGCCGCGGCTGTACCGCGAGACGGACTGATGCAGCCGGAGCGCGTCGACGTCGTGGTGATCGGGGCCGGGGCTGCAGGCTCGGCGCTCACCTGGCGGCTCGCCAGCCGCGGCGTCAGGGTCGTCTGCCTGGAGCAAGGGGACTGGCACCGCCCGTCAGAGTTCGCGTCGGCGCGGACCGGTTTCGAAGTTCAACTGCGGCGGGGCAACGACAGCCTCTTTCCCGCCACGCGGCATCGCGCCGAGGACTACCCGATCGTCACCGCCGGGGCGGGGCCGACCGACATGGTCATGTGGAATGGCGTAGGCGGCAGCACGGTGCACTGGGAGGGGCATTTTCCACGCTTCCACCCATCCGACTTCCGCGCTCATCGTCTCGATGGCGTGGCCGACGACTGGCCGATAGGCTTTTCCGATCTCGAGCCTTTCTACGATCTGAACGATCGGAACGTCGGCGTGTCGGGGATCACCGGCGACCCTGCCAGCCCGCGGCGATCCGCTCGACAGGCCCCGCCGCTGCCGATTGGCAGCTCCGGCGCGGCCATCGTCCGAGGCTTCGAGAAACTGGGATGGCACTGGTGGCCGTCGGACAACGCCATCCTCTCTCGCGACTACGACGGCCGCAGCGCCTGCGACAATCGCGGCCGCTGCAACTTCGGGTGTGCGCTGAAAGCCAAGGCCTCCGCGGACATCACCTACTGGCCGAAAGCGCTTCGCGCCGGCGCCACGCTCCGCACCAGGGCCCGGGTGAAGGAAATCACGGTAACCGACGACGGGCGGGTCAAAGGGGTGGCGTATTTCGACGCGAAGGGAGCCATTCACGAACAGCCCGCTCGGGTCGTTGTCGTGTGCTGCAACGGCATCGGAACGCCTCGAATCCTGCTGGCGTCGAAGTCGCGGCGGTATCCCGATGGTCTCGCCAATTCAGCAGGCGTCGTCGGCAAGCATTTGATGAATCATCCGAGCCGCTACGTCGAAGGGATATTCGACGAGCCCTTCGAAGCGGCCACACATACGTCGAATCCTCTCTTCAGCCAGCACTTCTACGAGACCGATCGCGGCCGCGGCTTCGTGCGGGGATATTCCTTGGTCGTGTATCGGCCAATGGGCCCGGCGAGCGTCGCGTGGGGCGATTCGGAGCCGGTGCCGTGGGGCGCAAGGCACCACGAGGAAATGCGGCGGCGATTCCGGCACTCGGTCGGCATCGCGGTGATGTCCGAGGACCTGCCCGAAGACGTCAATCGGGTCGAGCTCGATGACACCGTGAAGGATTCGAACGGCATCCCCGCGCCTCGGGCCACCTATCGTGCGTCGGAGAACACGAAGGCGATCCTCCAGCACGGTGCACACGCCGCCCACCAGGTACTCGAAGCTGCCGGCGCGCGAACCATCTTCGACAGCGGCCGGGTCATGAACTTCGCGCACTACATGGGCACGGCGCGAATGGGGACCGATTCAAAGCGATCGGTCGTCGACAAATGGCACCGCGCGCACGACGTGGCCAACTTGTTCATCGTCGACGGCAGCTCGTTCACCACGAGCGCCGCCGTCAATCCGACCTCCACCATCGGGGCACTCGCGCTGCGTTGTGCCGACGGGATCTGGGAGCGCAGGAGCGAGTGGAGCTGAGTGGATGGCGAGTTGACGGAGGTCACGGAAAGATTCAACGCGGAGGCACGAAGTCACGGGGATACGCGATGGTCCGTGTCGGAAGCTCTGCGCGCGCGCCCGACACTCAGGCATCGCGGGTCACACGGAGGAAGAAAGCTTGTTCTCTCCGTGCGTCCCCGTGCCTCCGTGGCGATCTTTTTTGAGGTGGCTGCCGGTCAATCGGTTCGTCGCGGCGGTCTCTGCCGACTGGTAGCTTCCGACTCTTCAACGAGCTGCTGCGCGAGCGCAAGTGCGCCGAGCACACCGGCATGACCGCCAAGCCAGGGCGCCACGATGTAGTCATCCATGGCCTCGAGGATCTGCGGCGCACGCACGTAGTTGTTCAGCAGCGCGAGAACCTGGTTCCTGACGAGCGGATAGAGCGGCGTCTTCGACATCACGCCGCCGCCGATGACGATGCGCTCGGGGGACAGCGTGCAGATGAAATTGACCAGCGCCAGCGCCAGGTATCGCGCTTCGAGCACCCAACCGGGGTGATCATCCGGGAGCTGCTCGGCGGGCTGGAGCCAGCGCGCGTTCATCGCGGGCCCGCTGGCTAGGCCCTCGAGACAGTCGCCATGAAACGGGCAAACCCCGGCAAACGGATCAGCGCCGACGTCATGCGGGATCCGGACGTGGCCCATCTCGGGATGAACCAGGCCGTGCATCAACCGGCCGTTCACCATGCCGCCCCCGCCAATCCCTGTCCCGACGGTCAGATAGATGAAGGTCTCGAGCCCCTGCGCCGCACCCCATCGCCATTCCGCCAGTGCCGCGGCGTTCACGTCCGTATCGAAGCCGACCGGCACGGCCAGCGCATCGCGGATTGTCCCGGCGATATCGACGTTGGCCCAGCCCGGCTTCGGGGTCGACGTGATGAAGCCATAGGTTGGCGAGTCCAGGTGCAGGTCGACTGGACCGAACGACGCGATCCCGATCGCCTCGAGCTGGCCGTGGCGGGCTGACGCCGCGCGGAAGAAGTCGAGCGTCTCGCGAAGCGTGCCCTCGGGCGACAGGGTCGAGAACCGCGCCTGCTCGCGCATGTCCCCGGGGCCCGTGCCGACCATGCACACGAACTTCGTCCCTCCGGCTTCAACCGCGCCGCACAGCGGTGCCGTGGTCGTCATCCTGATTCGCGCTCCTTCACTCGATGCCGAGCGTCCGCTGAATCTGTTCGAGCGACACACCCTTCGTTTCCGGCAGGAACCGCCAAACCAGCACGAACTGCAGCACCATCATGGCGGCGAAGAATCCGAACGCCGACGCGCCTGACGCCTCGGCGATGATCGGGAAGGTCCAGCTGACGATGGCGGCCCAGAACCAGTGGGTGAAGCTGCCGAGCGCCTGCCCTCGCGCCCGGACGCGGTTCGGGAAGATCTCGCTGATGTAGACCCAGATCACCGATCCTTGCGAGAAGGCGAAGAAGGCGATGTAGCCGATCAGGCTGATCAGGACGATGGTGCCCCCGCTCCCGCGATGGAACGCCCACGCGGTCAACGCCAGGCAGCCTGCCAGCCCGATGGATCCAATCAGGAGCAGCACGCGCCGGCCGAATCGATCGATCACGGTCATCGCCACCATCGTGAACACGAGGTTCGTGAAACCGATGATCACGGACTGGAGCAGCGCGCTCGTCCGCTCGGCTCCCGCCATCCGGAAGATGTCCGCCGTGTAGTAGATCAGCGCGTTGATGCCGGCCAGCTGATTGAACGACGCGACCATCACCGCCAGGAGTATCGGTTTCAGATACTTCTGCTGAAAGAACGGCTCGTGCGCCGAGACCGTTTCCTCGTGGAGCGATTCGGCGATCTCCCGGACCTCATCCTCCGCGCGATCCCTGCCCATCGCGCGCAGGACCGCGATCGCCTCATCGCGCCGGTGCTCTTTGACCAGCCAGCGTGGGCTTTCGGGAATGCGCACGACCAGCACGAAGAACAGCGCCGCAGGCAGCGCGGCAATGCCCAGCATCCAGCGCCACGCCTGGGTTTCAGGACCGCCAATCAGCACGGCGATCAGGTAGTTCGAAAAGTAGGCCGCCAGGATTCCGGCAACGACGTTGAATTGGCTGAGCGCCACGAGCCGGCCGCGCATCGGCGCCGGCGAGATTTCCGCGATGTACATCGGCGCGACGACCGAGGACGCGCCAATCGCCAGGCCGCCGATGAACCGGAACACGACCAGCGAGGACCAGTTCCAGGCGAGGCCGCATCCCAGAGCGGTCACCAGGTAGAGCACCGCGAGCCCAACGAGCACCGGCCGCCGGCCATAGCGTTCGGCCGGCTGGCCGGCGCCAATCGACCCGAAGATCGTGCCGATCAGGGCGCTGGCAACGGTGAATCCGAGCTGATTGCTGCCGAGACCGAACCGGAGCCGGAGCGCGTCGGTCGCGCCGGAGATCACCGCCGTGTCGAATCCGAAGAGAAATCCACCGAGCGCAGCGACCGCCGCGCTCCCCAACAACCGCGTCGATACCCGGGTCATCGCGGCGACATTCTATGCGGGTTCCAGGCTCGGGGCTGGGGGGGAGGCCCGGGGTATCAGAGCACCGTCGCTTAGATGCCACGTCGCCGATTCCACGACTTTCTGGCCCCGCCCGAGCCCTAGCCCCGACGAAGTCTCCTCACTCCTGCCGCAGCACCACCATCGGATCCACGACGCTGGCCCGGCGTGCAGGGACGAGCGCCGCAAGAGCGGCAACCGCCAGCATCACGACCGCGACGCCGCCGAGGATCCGCGGATCGGTGGGATTGACGTCGATGACCACGCTCCGCGTGAGTCGACCCATCGCCAGCGCCGCAAGTACTCCGATCAACACGCCGCCCGCCGCGAGCCGAAGGCCCTCGGCCAGCACGAGTCGGACCACCCTGCCGGGCGCGGCGCCCAGTGCGAGCCGCACGCCGATCTCACGAAGGCGCGACGAGACCGAGTAGGACAGCATGCCGTAAACACCGAGCGCCGCGATCAGCAGCGCGGCGCCGGCAAAGCCGCCAACGAGACCGGCATTGAAGCGCGGGCGCGCCAGGGCGCCGCCGATGCGATCGTCGAGGGTCAGCACGTCGTAGATCGGCAGCGAAGGATCGACCGAAGCCACCGCGCGCCGGAGCGATGGAATCAATGCCGCCGCGGGACCGCGGCTCTTGACCATCATCATCGTGTCGGGATAGGAGAACTGCAGATACGACGTGTAGAACTCCGGGCGGCCGGTGGCATCCGGCCAGTCCACCGCTTCATACCGGACGTCCCCGACAATCCCGACGATCTCAACGGCCTGCGCGGCCCCGGCGAACGGTCCCGTGGTGCCGCCGAACCACACGCGCTTGCCCAGCGGATTTTCGCCGGGCCAGAAGCGCCGCGCCGCACTCTCACTGATCACGGTGACGCCAGGACGGCCAGGACGATCGCTCGCGGTCAGCACACGCCCGGCGCGGAGCGGGATCCCCAGGGTCTTGAAGTAGTCCGCTGACACGTAGTGACGGCCGACGACCGGCGCGGCCGACGGATCGTTTGGCCGATCGCTGAAAAAGAGTCCCGTGCGGGAGCAGCCGGTGAACGGCGTGCACCGGTTGACGGCCGCCGACTCGACCCCGGGCACCTGCTCCACGGCGGTGAGCAGGCGCTCGACGGTGGCGGGACCCTCTGCAACCGGGTAGCGGGATGCAGGAGGCCGGACCCAGAAGGTCACCACGTTGGTGCTGTCGAAGCCGTGGCGGAGCCGCTGCATGCCAGTAAAGCTCGCGAGCAGCAGCCCCGCCGCTGCAAGCAGCAGAACCGCGAGGGCGACTTCGGTGACGACGAGACCGCGGAAGAGACGGCGGCGTCCGCCGCCGCTCCGGTCATCTTCCTTCAGTACGTGTGTCAACCTGGCACGAGAGGTCTCCAGCGCCGGCGCGAGGCCGCACAGCACGCTCGTGGCGCCCGTCATCGCAAGAGCGAAGAGCAGCGCACGGGCATCGAGCGCCGGGGCGGCAAATGGTGACATCGCGATGCGGCCGGTCCACAGAACCGCGGGCGCGTAACGGGAAAAGGCCGCCACGCCCCAGACCGCCAGCACCACGCCACACACGCCCGCGACCGAAGCCAGGATCAGGCTTTCGAGCAGCAGCTGCCGGATGATGCGTGCACGGCCCGAACCGATCGCGAGGCGGATCGCCAGCTCCCGTGCGCGCATCCGTCCGCGCGCAAGCAGGAGCCCCGCGACGTTCGCGCAGGTGATGAGCAGCACACACCCGGCAGCCGCGAGGAGGAGCAGCAGCGACCGCCGCATCGTTGGCTCGATCCGGGCGCGTCCGGCAGGCTCGGCAACCGCACCCCATCGCGTGTCCGGCTCGGCGTCCGGAAGTTCGAAGGTGGCGCTCGCCGAGGCGAGCTCGGCATTCGCGCGGTCCAGCGTCACGCCGTCCTTGAGGCGGGCGACGACCGCAATGAACAGCTGCGGCGTAGTCAGGTACTCGGCATAGGTCAGTTGCGGCGCCATCGTCCGGGGTATCCACATCTCGGACTTGTCGCTGAGCCCCGCAAATCCCGCGGGCATGATCCCCACGACGGTCAACGGACTGCCGTTGATTCGCACGGTGCCGCCAATCAGCGATGGATCGGAGCCGTAGCGGCGCCGCCACAGACCATCGCTGAGAATCGCGACCGGCGCATCGCCCGGGGCGCCATCTTCGGCGGCCGTGAACGTCCGCCCCATCGCCGGGGTCACCCGAAGGATCCCGAAGTACTCCGGCGAGACGATCTCGGCGTCGATCTGCTCGGGATCGCCGTCGCCGCCGCTCAGGCTGACGAGCGAGGGTGTGAAGGACGCAATCGCTTCGTAAGAGGTCACCGATTCGGTCAGGGTGCGGATTAAGGGGCGCGACCATCGCGAACGCACGAACCCTTCGCGCGGCGAGGTCCTCGTGGTGAAGATCAAGACGAGGCGATCGGGATCGGCGAACGGCAGCGGCCGCAGCAGCGCCGCGTAGGCAGCGCTGAACATGGTCGTGGTCGCACCGATGCCGAGAGCAAGCGTGAGGATGGCGAGCGCGGCGACGCCACGCATCCGCATCAGGGAACGCAGGCTGTAGCGCAGATCGTTCATCGATGGCAGAGGACGGGACTGGTGGCGGGGATGTTAACAGGAGGGCGTCGGGTCTGAAGACCCGATCCTGCAAAGCGGGCCAGACTCCGGTTTTCCCTGAACAAGCGAGTATCGGCCTGATTACCCAGCTGATGTAGGGCAAGGTCCGACTCATCATCCCTCGGCGCGAGTATAGTAGGCACAGATCCCCCCAACCCAGATGGTCGGCCATCAACTGCCTCGCGCGTTGCTAGACGCCGTCATTGACGACCTCTCGCTCTCCATCGTTGTCCTGGACGATCGCCGGATTCTCTATCGCAACACCTCGGCGCGGGTGCTCGCGGAAAAGCTTCAACGCGAGCATCGGACCGATCTGCTGGTGCTGCTGCGTGATCAGGCAGATGCGGCTGCCGGTCACCTCCAGGCCTCCGGGCGCGCTGTCAGCCTGGTGACGAGCGGCAACGGCGAGCCCTTCTATATCCACCTGCGCGAGATGGTCGTGGACGGCGTGGGACGCACGCTGGTCGCGTGCATTCGAGAGCTGGCGCCGGAACGCGACGCCGTCAAACGCTGTTACGGCCTGTCGGACCGGGAGGCGCAGGTCGTCGACCTCGTGCTCCGCGGCTACGGCAACCGCGACATCGCGACCGCGCTCGACATCGCCCCCACCACGGCGAAGAAGCATCTGAGCCGGATCTTCAACAAGGTGGGGGTCGACTCGCGCGCGCAGCTCATTTCCAGGTTGGCCTGACACCCTAAATTACTGCTGCTTTCGGGGTTATCTCTACCCCGAAACTGTTCGGCAGCCCTGCCAGTACTACCAAAGTAGCATTGCTGGTGACCTAAAAGGTCACTACGATGTCCGACCCATCCCTATTTAGGAGAGGCCAGCGTTGCCGACGTTGCGTGCCGGAGGATGCTCCGATCGAGGTCCGGTCCGGCGCACGAATGAAGATGCGTTGTTCAAGGACGAGGCGCTCGGACTGTTGATCGTCGCCGACGGGATGGGAGGGCACGCTGCTGGTGAGGTTGCGTCCCGGCTCGCCATCGAGGCCGTGACGAGCTTCATTCGACGGACCAGCGAGGACCAGGAGCACTCCTGGCCCTACGGCATCGATTCGGGTCTGTCGTTCAACGCGAACCGGCTTCGGACCGCCGTGCACCTCGCCAATCGGCGAGTGTTCCGCGAAGCCGAGAACCACGACGACTACACCGGCATGGGCACGACGATCGTGGCGGCGCTCGTTGCCAACGGCACGATGTCGATCGCGCACGTCGGCGACAGCCGGATGTATCTGGCCGCCAATGGCCAGCTGGTGCAGTTGACCCGTGATGACTCGTGGGCGGCGACCGTCCTCGGCAAGAGCCCGCTCAACGGCGCGGCACCGACCGAGCAGCATCCGATGCGCCACGTGCTCACGAACGTGCTCGGGGCACGCGACAACACCGAGATTCACATGCAGGAACGGAAGATCGGGCCGAGCGAGATTCTCCTGCTCTGCACCGACGGATTGCACGGATCGCTGGACGATTCCGCGATCCGGGAAGTGCTCTCGAAGCAGTCGTCGATGGAACGGACGGCGGAGGCGCTGGTGCGTGCGGCATTGGACCGGGGCTGCCGGGACAACGTCACCGCGCTGGTCGCGACTTGCGAGGAGTGACCGGACTCGTGGCCGAAAACCAGCGTGCGGGCCGCCCGGAGCGGATTGGCCGCTACAAGGTCGTCGACCGGATTGGCCGCGGCGCGATGGGAGTCGTGTACTCAGCGCACGACGAGCTGATGGGACGGGAGGTGGCCGTCAAGGTCATGATGACCGACCTCGAGGGGGAGCCGGACATCCGCGCCCGGTTCATGCGCGAGGCTCAGGTCTCCGCCAAGCTCGCCCACCGGAACATCGTCACGATCTTCGATATCGGAGAGGACAACGGGCGTCTCTTCATCGTGATGGAGCTGCTGAAGGGCGACACGCTGGACCGGGCGCTCAAGCAGCGCTCCTTCTCGATCGAGGAGAAGGTCGATCTCACGCTGGAGGTCTGCGAGGGACTGGCGGTTGCGAGCGCGGCCGGCGTGTGCCACCGCGACGTGAAACCCGGCAACCTGTTCGTTCAGGCGGACGGTGGACTGAAGATTCTCGACTTCGGCATCGCCAGGCTCGCGAGCTCGAGCATGACGGCCAGCGGTTTCATCGTCGGAACCCCGGATTACATGTCGCCGGAGCAGGCGCGCGGCGTGGCGGTGGACGAACGGTCCGACATCTTCTCGGCCGGCGCGGTGCTCTATCTGATGCTCACGGGCAGGAAACCCTTCGTTGCGCCGGACCTGCCCGCGGTCCTGCACAAGGTCGTGTCCGAAGACCCACCGCCCATCGAAGCGAAGGACGCGCCGCCAGCCCTGGCGCGCATCGTATTCAAAGCGCTGTCGAAAGACGCTGCCGCGCGATTCCAGAGGTTTCCGGAGTTCTCGGCGGAGCTCTCGCGGTGGCGGCGCCGGTATGACGCGGAGACCCGCGCGCTGGCCGAACGAGTGGCAATCTCGTTCGAATCACTCCGGGATTTTGCCTCGGAGGAGCTGGCGGAGGGCGAAGCGCTTGGCGTCGAGCCAGAGGCCGACCTCCAGTTGCGGCTGAGCGAAATCGCCGCCGGTTATCCGCAGTTGCTGGCGAGAGGTGCCGATGCACTGCGATCCGGTGAGTGGCTCCGCCGTGACATCGAAGAGATCGACCGGCGCATCGTCCCGATCGTTGCGGCATGGGAGCAGCGGATCGCCGACCTCCGCGGCGCAGGAGCAGATCTGGCGGCCGGGAAGAGCAGTCTGGAGAACGGCGATGCCCGGGAGGCGCTGGACAGGTTTGAGAGCGTGCTCCGCAGGGTACCGTCCGCGGCAGTCCAGCAACTCATCGACAGGGCCAGAGGTGTGGCGGCGGATCAGCAGGCGCGCGACGACCGGGTCCGGAGCCTGCTCGCCGAAGCCGCCGACGCCAGGGCGCATGGCCGTCTGGACGCGGCGCTGGCGCTGGCGAACCAGGCTCTCCTGATTCATCCCGACCACGGCGAGGCGCGGCAGTTTTCGGGGCGTCTTCGTCAGGAGCTCGCGGCCGCCGAAGCGGAGAAAGCACGCAACTGCGAGCGCTTCCTGGAACGCGCGCGCAGTGCCTTGCAGCTCGAGAACCTGGACGAGGCCGAGCGCCAGATGCAGCTCGCGGTGCAGACCGGGTCGTCGAACCCCGAGCTCGCAATCGTGCGCACCGCGCTCGTCGAAGCACGGACGGCACGCGAGAAGGCCGACGCGCTGGCCGAGGAAATCGGTTCGCAGCTGGCGCTTGCGCGCAACGAATTCCAGATTGGCGAACGCACGCTGGCCATCAAGCGGCTCGAGATGCTGGCGCTGCGCCATCCATCCAGCACCGCACTGCGCGTGGAGCTCGAGCGGCTCCGGACAGAGCACGAGAAGCTGGGCGCGGCCGAGCAGACGCAGAGTGACGCCGACAGGCTGGCCACCGAAGCGGCGGCGGCGCTCGAAAAAGGAGACGCGCAGACCGCGACCCGCCTCGCGGAAGAGGCGCTGGCACGGATGCCGAGCCACGAGGGCGCACTGCGGACATCCGCGGTCGCACATGCGCGTCTGCGCGAGGAGGCAGAGCGCAGCGCACGGCAGCACCGCGCCGCGGAGTTGATTGAGAGCGCGAAGTCGCTGCTCGCCCGCGGCAAGTTCGATCGCGCGATCAAGGAAGCGCGGCGCGCGGCGGAGCTCGATCCGCTGGGCGATGCGCACGCGGTGATTTCGGAGGCGCTGCGGCGCCAGGCGAGCGACGCGGCCAGGGAGGCGTCCGAGCAGGAAGCCTCGCGCCGCGCGACCGAGGCGCGCAGGCTCCTCGAACAAGCAGCCACCGCATTACGCGACAAGGACTTCCCTCGTGCCCGCGGGCTCGCCGAGCGGGCGCTGGCGCTCGAGCCGGACAACAAAGCACCCAAGGAGCTGATTGCGAAAATCGCAACCGCCGCGGCGCTGTCGGTGACGCCGCCCGACGACGACACCGTCGATCTGGCCGCCGGCCAGGCCGACCCGGATGCGACGGCGGTTTTCAAGCCGGTCGCTGACGGCTGGGTCGCCCGCACGGTCTCGCGGGTGCGGCTCCTGTTTCAGTCCCGTCCCGCGAAGACCGTGAACCAGGCCGCCGCGGGCCGTGACACCAACCGGAAGGAGGCGTGAGGTGGCAACCCTCCGCGTATACCGCGGCGACCAGTTCGTGGCGCCGTTCGAACTTGGCGAAGGACGCACACGGATCGGTCGCGGGACGGATAACCACCTCGTCCTCGAGGATCACGACAAGCAGGTCTCGCGATCGCACGCCGAGATCTGGCACGAGCGCGGACGCTACGTCATCGCCGATCTGAACAGCCAGAACGGCGTCTGGATCGGCGAGCGGCAGATCAAGACCGAGGAGCCGCTGCCGGTCAACGTGCCGGTCACGATCGGCCCATACCGGCTGATCCTGATGCCGGAGGAAAAGCCGTCCACAGCATCGACAGACGAACTGGACGGCGCCGCCGTGACCGGCCGGCGTGAGGCCTACGTCGAACCGACGCAGCTTCTGGAACCTGCGGCGAAGGTTCCGCCGGCATCGCAACAAAGCCACCCGCCGAAGCCCGCCCCCGCCAAGCCGAGTCAAGCGGCACAGCCCGGGCGTACCCAGAGCGGCAAATCGCCGGCGCCTGAAGCGAAGCCGCGAAGCAACACGGTCCCGATCATCGCGGCCATTGCGGCGCTGCTGGTGCTCGGCGTGGTCGGCATCATGGTGCTGAGGAACCGTAACGGGGCGCCGAAGGTTGACCAGACCCCGCCGCCTGCGGCGGGCGGCACGACCTCCTCGGTAACCACCACGAGCGTTCCGGCACCCCCGGCACCGCCGCCCGAGTTCCAGGACCACGTGTCAAAAGCCGATACCTTCATCGCTGCGGGAGACAAGACCAGCGCCGCAGCCGAGAATGCCGCCGCCCTGGCCCTGGTGGCCGACGATGCCGGGGCACTCGCGCAACGGGATCGCATTCAGCAGATGCCGGATCCGCCGCCGACCGGGCAGCCAGGGGTGCCGGGGCCAAACAAGCCTCCGGTCCCGACGGGCCCCGAAACCCTCAGGGTCCTTGCCAAACCGGGTGAGTCCGAGAAAGAGCGGGCCGGTCGCGAGAAGACCGCGAAAACGCAGCTCGATGACGGCAAGAGGGCACTGAACGAACGGCAGTACGACGCCGCCATAACGGCTTTGAACCTGGCGATACAAACGAGTAACCGCCCGGATTTCGGCAACGTCCCGGGCGAAGCCGCCGGGTTGCTGAAACAGGCGCGCACGTCGAAGAATCAGGCTGAAGCCAACGCGAAGCGTGCCGAAGCGGTAACTGCCCTCGAAGAGGCCCGATCACTGGTCGGTTCAGACCCCGTGGCGTGCAAACACGAGACTGCAGCGGGCGCGGAGTCTCGACCCTGAGCTCGACGGTCTCAACGAGACCTCCAATCTGATTGCTGCGCAGGCGCGGAGCCAGGGAGAGGCAGCCGTGAGGTCGGCCAAGAACCTCGACCGGGCATCCCGCACCGAACCGGCGATCAAAGAGTACGAGCGCGCAGTGCGGCTCCTCGAGCTCGTGCCGGGAGATCAACCGGATCTGGCATTTGCCCGGCAGCGGATTGCGGCGCTGAAGAGCGGAAAGTAGCAGCGTTCACCGACACGAAGGGCTTACAGCGATGCACCACACGATACGGTCGATCGCCGTCCTGGCGATCATTTGCGGACAGTCATCGATCTCGGGCGCCCAGGCCCCGAAGCCAGGCAGCAAACCCACGCCACCGGCCCAGACCGCTGCCGGAGCGGGTCGGCCGGGGCCGGCATCCGGCGATCAGCGGATGCCGGTATCCAGTGGGTTCGCCGTCGACTACCCGAAGAGGGACTGGCAGGTCCTCGTGGGCGTCGGGTCGTCGTACGTGGTCCTGTTCCACAAGACCAAAGAGGCGGCGGTCGCCATCGAGAGAACGAAAGTGCCAGTGCCCCTGGCCGTGAACGAGATCAACGATCAGACCGCTGCTCTCGAGATTGAAGACTGGCAGAAGCGGCGGCCGCTGGCGACCGGCTTTTCGCACCAGTTCGTGGACTTCCTCGGCCAGCGAAGCATCCTGATCGATTTCACCCAGGCCGGCTCACAGGGCCCCGAGCACGTGCGCCTTTACACGCTCCCGCGCGGCACTGATTGGTACCGCGTGATCTGCACGACCACTCAGGCGACGTTCGACAAATACAAGGACACGTTTCAACGCATCGCGCTGAGCGTGACGCCAGCGGGATCGCAGTAGCGGCCGTGACCGATCCGGCCAGATTCGGGCGCTACGAACTGCTCGAGAGCATCGGGCAGGGCACGCTCGGTGTGCTGTATCGCGCCCGCGATACCGTCCTCGGCCGTGAGGTCGCCGTCAAGGTGATGGCGGCGGGCTTCCTCGGCGACGCCCGCGCACACAGCCGTTTCTTCCACGAGGCCAAAGCCGCCGCGCGCCTGCAGCACGTCAACATCGTCACGGTGTTCGAGTTCGGCGAGGAGAACGACACTCCGTTCATCGTCATGGAGTTCCTGCGCGGCTTCAGCCTGGCCGAGCGGCTGCGGCAGAAAACGACGATGCCGCTCAGGGAAAAGGTCGACATTGCGATTCAGCTCTGCGCCGGGCTCGAGGGCGCGCACAAGCAGGGGGTGGTGCACCGGGACGTGAAGCCGGCAAACGTCTGGCTGTGCCTCAATGGCGCCGTCAAGCTGCTCGATTTCGGCATCGCGACGGCGGCCTCGTCCAACGCCACGGTCGCTGACGTGTTCGCCAGTCCCGGCTATATGTCCCCCGAGCAAATCGAGGGACGCGAGGTGGACACCCGCACCGACATCTTCTCTGCCGGCGCCGTCGTCTACGAGATGCTCACCGGCCGGCACCCGTTCCAGGCCGATTCACCGACCGCGATGATGTTGAAGATCGTCAATGACGTCCCGCTGCGGATCGAGGATGCCGAGCTGCCGGCCGCGCTGAAGGCTGCGGTTGCGCGTGCCCTCGAGAAGTCGCCGGCAGCGAGGTATGCGCGTGCATCGGATTTCGGCCGAGATCTGAAGGCCGTGAAGGCAACCATCCCGAATCCGCGGGAGACGGCCACGGTCCTCATCGATCGGTCCAAACTCAATCAGCTGCTGCGGGAGCAGGCTGCTGCCCCACCGCAGATCAATCGCCCTGCCCCCGCCCCGGCGCCCCGGCCAATTCCCCGCACCCGCCCCGCCCCAGGACCGGCTCGCGAGAGATGGCCGGTGTTCGTCGTGATCGCGGTGGTGCTGGCCGCGGCCGCCATCGCGTGGTACGTGCTCAGCAGGGGATGATCGGCGGCCGCTGAGTCAGGGCAAACACGCGCCTGGCGATCACTGTCCCCTCACGTACTCGGCGAGAGGATTGTCCAGATCGATGCCGAACAGGCGCGGATTCTCCCCGATGACTGCCGCGGAGACAATGTAGAACACGTAGTCGTAGGTCTGGTCCGGCACTTTGTGCTGGGCAAGCAGCTGCCAGAAGTTTCGCTCTCTCGGGTCGCGCGGCATCTTCCTCACGATGTCGATGATCCTGTGCTCACCCCAGTTGTAGGACGCTATCACCAGGAGGCCTGACGCCTCTGCGTCGGTCGCATAGATGTCCTTGATGTAGCGGGCTGCGGCGGTCGTGGCGCGCTCCCAGTCGAGGCGTTCGTCCGCCGGGTCGAACTGCGGCGTCCGCCACAGCGGACCGGACTTGAGACCGAATCTCTGGCCGGTCTCCGGGATGAACTGCCACATTCCCTTGGCGTACCCATAACGCGTCGCCGGGCCGCTGCGCGTCGGATCGAAACTGCTCTCCTGCATCGCGAGATAGAAATACTGCGGCGGGAGCTGCCTGGCCGTGAACGTGTCGACGATTCTCTTGGTGTATCCGCCCGCCTGCGCACGCTTGATCGAGTCGGCGAAGCGCCGTGTGGAGCGCCATTTGTCGATGTAGCGGGACACCTCGGTCAGATAATCGGGGGGTGCGGTGAGCTCGCACTCTCCGAACAGCCGCGTGATCTTGAGGATCAGCCGATCTTTCGGGTTCAACTGGCGGCCGACCACCTTGTTGACGTACTGCTCGTAGTTCGCCTCCATCTGGCGGCGCTCTTCCATGTAGCGCGCGAGAAGCTCGCGGCTGCGCTGGTCGCCCGTTGCCGCGACTTTTTCCTCCGCCTCGGCGATCTGAACATCCTTCTCTTTCATGTTGTAGAAGTTGGCCTTCGCTATGGCGGCAACGCCCCAGTACTTGTAAAAGGCGTACCCCGAAGTCACCACGCCCGCTGACGCGACCACGGCAATGATCCAGCGATATTTGCGCCGCTCCTTCTTGCGCTCCTCCTGGACCGCCAGGCGGATCATCCTGGTCCGGTCGCCGACGCCCTCGGTGCTGTCGTCGTGGATGTAGCGATGCACGTAGCCCTCGAGCATCTCCTGTTCGGAGGGCTCATCATCCCCGTACAGGCTCGGCATCGCTTGGCGCGGGTGCGGTTGACCGGAGGCGAGGCCCCAGCTCGAGGGAAGGCCCGTCCTCACCCAGGGTCACGCGGATACCATCGCCAATAGGCGCCGATTCAACCTGATCACCGTCGATGAGCAGCCCGTTGCGGCTCTGAAGGTCAACGATCGTCCACTGACCGGACACAAGCGATACCCGAGCGTGCCTCCGGCTGACGTGGACGTCCTGGATCTGCACCTCGCAGTCCGGATCACGGCCGATATGGAAAGCGGCGGAGAAGCACTGGACGGTGCCGTCGGGCAGCCGGACGTTGAGGGCCAGGGCCTCCGCGGGCTGTTCCCGCTGACTCATGTGTGTGGGGCGCATCGCGGCCACGTCGGTCTACACATCTCCCGCAGGCATATGTGTTGTAGACGAATCAGCGGGTCGGGCCGCCTCATCCCTAGGTGTGCCCGCGCGAGTCGGCCGGATGAGGTGCGCCAGGGCCGACGTCGAGCTACAGGGTCAGGGTTTCGGGCAGGGCGGTGTCGACGTGGGTCTGACCGTAATCGACTGGGGGCCGGACGCTTTCGTCCCCTTGTCGTTGACGACGGTCAGGGTCACCAGGTAGATCCCGGTCTTCACGAAATCGTGCGTCACGGTCACGCCGGTCTTTGTCGGGTCGCCGTCGCCGAAGTCCCAGGTGTAGCTGACGATGGTGTGCGGACCGTCGGCGTCCGTTCCGCCGACCGAGGTGGAGCCGTTGAAGTTCACGACCTGGCACTCTTCCGGCGTGACCGGCGAGAAGAGGAACTTCGCTTCGGTCGGAATCGGAATGGTCGTCGTGGTCACCGGGATGGTCGACGTCGTCGTCGTGGTCTCGGTGATCTTTACAACGCCCGGGCCGGTCGCCGTCTTACTCTGACAGCCGGCCACGGCGAGTATCAGCGTTGCGAGTAGCAGCTTTCGCATAACTTACAAGCCCAGGTTGAGGCCGACCACCGGGGTCACCTTCGAGTGCAGACCGTTGTTCTTCACCGTAACTAGCGCGTTCAGCGACAGCAGCAGCTTGCCCTTCAGGTTGACCTTGATGCCGGGCACCAGAATGCCTTTGAGAATCCCCTCGGGAGAAGGACGAACGACTGAATCGAGCTGATCCCGTTTGTATTGGCCGGTACCGGATCGGAGACGACGCCGTCCTCGCCGCCGTTCCGGATCTTCTGTCCGAGGAAATCGAGGAGCAAGGTCACTTTCGGATGGGCCTCGATTTCAAAGCCCGCGGCGAACTGCACCTGGTGACGAACCTTGACCAGCCCGCCGGTCGCGGTCGCGGTTGGAACGTCGACGCTCTTGCTCCAGAACTCGAAGCCGCCCGAGAAGTGGGGTTTGAACGGCCCCTTCCCTGCGGAGAAAGCCGCCGATGCCAGCGTGCGATACACCCCGAGGCCGCGCAGGTTCTCGCGAGAGCCGGTGGGCAGGCGCATCGTCAGCATCAAAGCCAGCCCGCCCGGGTCTGGAATTTCCGGTCCCGGCAATTTGGCGGCCTTCACCTTGAGGACCGCCGCCATGTCCCCGATGCCGGAGAACTTCGTGTTGGTTTCCGCGATCCGAATGACTCTGCCGTTTCCGTCCACCTGCGTGGTCACCGCGTCGAGTGTCGCCGTGATCATCGGCACGATGACGGCGACATCGACGCTCGGCGCAATGCCGATCGTTCCCGCGATCGCCAGCGTCTTCGACGTCAGATGAAAATCGCCGGTGCCGACGCGGGCGTTCGCGGGGTTCGAGGAGGTGACGGAGCCCAGGGGCAGGTTGTTCAAGCCGAACTTGCTCAGCTTGTCGTAGGAAGTCGCGCTGAAGGTCGCGCCGATGTTCACCTGACCCTCGCCGGCGGTCAGGGCCCTTTCGGCGAAGGACGGACCGAATGTCGAACTGACTCGAGCCAGCAGGCCGGTGGCGGGATCCAGCTTGAAGACCATTCCGCCTGGCGAACTGCTCAAGGGCTGGGTCGCAATTTCGAGCGCCGTCGTGAGCCCGATCGACTCGCCTATCGGCCGCAGGCCCAGCGGGTTGGCCAGGTGCACGAGCGTCTGCTCGAACGTCAGGCCCTCGACCGTCGTGACCTTCTGCGCCCATGCCGGAGCAGCGGAAGCGAGCGTCAATATCATGACCAGGGCAGGCACATGACGCCTGATGGTCGTACCCGTCGGATGGCCCTGAGCAAGGCTGAAGTGCATGTTCGGTTTCCGAGAGGGATGCAAGTGCGAGGCGCAACAAGCCGGCTGCGCGTCGGCGCGGATTATTGAATGCCAAGCCATGCAAGTCAAGTCATTACACGGTCTTCGGCCCTTGAGACGCGCGCGAACCAGGTGGCGTCGGACGCTCCCTTTACGAGGGTGGTTTCGTGATGCGGTAGAGCGCGAAGCGCTGATCCCGCTCGCGATACTCCCGAACCAATTCAACCGTCCCAAGCTGCAGCGCCCTTCGGCAGAACTCGGGGTGGACCGGGTCCTGAACGTTGCACCAGAAGTTCCAGTGGACGAAGACCCCGCCGGTATATCGGCCCGACAGGTATCGGACATAAGCGGGATTCTGGACAATCAGCGGCAGCTGCCCAGCGCTCGTCCCCCACAGCTGAAACATCCCCGGGTTGTGGGTCAGCACATACGAGTTCGGAGGCAGTTCCTGTGCGAAGAGTCGCGCGAACCGGACGTCGGCTCGGGCCGCCCAGGCTTCCTCGGTAACGTGCGCGCACGACCGGCGTGTACCAGAGGAAAAGAAAGGCCATAGCCGTGAAGATGAGGGTCCGCGCGGGCAGACCGTGGCGCGCAAGGACCCGGATGAGGCGTGCCGCGCCGAGACCAGCCAGGACGGCGAGCGGCGGATAGGTCAGGAGCGAATATCGGACATCAGCGCCGTAGTTATAGCTGCCGGCATAGAACAGCAGGCCGATACCGAAGTAGAGCAGGAAATACAGCGTCATCGCCAGCCGCTCTCTGCGGTATGCGGACAGTGAGAGGCCGAACAGCGCGAGCAGGGTGAAGACGGCCGGGAATCGCTCGTCGTACGAGATAGAACAATCCGTTCACCCGCAGGTTCGAAGGGACGTAGGCGAGGGAGAACCGTGCCTGGTTCGTTCCCCAGTCTATGTGCCTGACGGCGAACAGATGGGCGATGTGCACTGACGCCAGCACGAGAAAGAGCAGCGCGGCCCACCAGCCGCGCGGCTCGCGCGCCTCGATGCGCAGCCTGGGCCAGGCGATGAGGGCCGCGACCGGAAGCACGAGGATCGACTCCGGCCGGAACTGGATGGCGTAGGCAGCACAGACCGCGAATGCCGCGAGCGCTGCCGCTCCTCCGGTGTTCGCGTAGTACGCCGCACACACCAGGGCCAGAACCGCGGCGAGCGAGGCGGACGGCTCGACGGCGGCGGTCGCCGACCAGATGATCTGGTGCGGCGTGAGCGCGAGGACCAGAGCGGCAACAGCGCCGCCGTCCGATCCCGGAAGAGCAGCCAGACGAGAACATAGACCGCGCACACGATGGCCGCCATCGCGGCTGCGTTGACGGCGAATGCGGTCGCGCCGTGAACGCCGGTGAGCCGATAGGCCACGCTCAACAGGTGCGGGTACGCGTACGGCTGCTTGTTGTATTCGCCGCTCGCGCACTTCAGCCGACCGTACTCCACGCCGCCTTCGTTGCAGATCTGCGCCAGCTTCAGGTCGGCCAGGTTCTGGCCGATGCTCTGATAGATCTGCTCGTCGTAGAAGATGCGGTTCGTGCGCGGCGCGACGAAGAGCGTGAGGCCGACCGCCACCAGCGCCACGACTGCCATCCCGGCGATATCGGTCCTGTCGAGATCGCGCAGTACGCCCTTCACGACCGAGGCGCCGCAGATCACCGCGAGGAACAGGCACAGCTCGAGCGACCAGAACTGGCTGACCTTCAGGTGTTCCCGCAGCGTGCCCGTGGACGTTCCGAGCAGCCATGCGGCCAGCGCCCCGGCGCAGAGCGCCCACGCGAGTGCCACGCGCAACCCACGCGCGCTGCGACGGCGACCGGTCGGTGGCGAGGTCGATCATGCGGGACGAGTGACCAGGAAGGGACCGATCGCCAGAGCGTCCGCTCCGGACCGGAGAAAGACGTCGACGGCCTCGGCCGGAGCGCAGACCAGCGGTTCGCCGTGAATGTTGAAGCTGGTATTGAGCACCGCACCGACACCCCACCGCCGCCGCGCCTCCCGCAGCAGCTGCGCGAAGTCGCCGGTATCGCTCTCCGGCGACGATCTGCGGCCGGCAGGTCCCGTCGACGCTCATGACACCAGCCAGCTGGCAGCGGTACTCTCCGGCTACCTCGTAGGCCATCGTCATCGAACGGTTCGGTCCGCCGTCCCAGTCCGCCAGCATCCGCCGCGCGTCATTCTCGAGCAGGCTCGGACAGAACGGTTGATACCAGACACGACGCTTCAGCGCCAGGTTGAGCCGATCGCGAATGTCGAGCCGATCGGGACGCGCCAGGACACTTCGCTGTCCGAGCGCGCGCGGGCCGTATTCCATCGCTCCCTGGAACCACATCACGATCCGGCCCTCCGCCAGGAGGTCGGCGACCGCCGGCGGAACGCTCGCCGACGCTGTCGGGCCGCAAGCCCGGCGGCGCGCACGCTGGCCTCGAGCTCCCGCACCTCGTAGGACGGTCCCAGATCCAGGCGATCGAGACGGAGCCGAACGACATCACCTGAATTCACCGAACCCAGCACCGCGGCTCCGAGCGCCAGTCCGCCGTCGCCCATGTGAGGAAAGACGTAGGCGCTTTCCACTTCCGGCATGAGCCTGACCTGGCGTGTCGCCTTCACGTTGGACACGACGCCGCCTGCAAGCGCGACCCTGGGAAACCCGGTCAGCCGCACCGCATCGCGGACCAGGGCCTTCGCAGTGTGTTCGACGACCCGCTGCGCAAGATAGCGCGAACTGCTCGTTCGGAAAGCGCCAATGTACCTGCGCCAGCGGTCTGCGCATCGCATGCCCGGGCCGCTTGGTCTCGATCACGCCATCACGTACCCGGACCCACTCGAGCAGCGGGTTGTCGGCGTCGGCGATCGGCGCGGCGTAATCGGCCAGCGCCATGACCTTGCCTTCGTCTTCGAGCTCGCGCATGTTCAGCAGGTTCGTCACGTGCTCGAAGAAAACGCCGAGGGAGCTTCGCGCCGGCGACGTCGTGACGCGGCGCAGGTGGCCGTCCTCGAATTTCGAGATCGTCGCGGACACCCCGTCGCCGAGCCCGTCGATGGTCACGACCGCACAGGATTCAAATCCGGAGGCCCATGCCGCCGCGGCGGCGTGCGCCTCGTGGTGGTCGACGAGCTGCAGCTCCGCATGCCCAAGCGCGCATCGGGCGAGCTCCGCGTTCAGTGCGCGTTTGCTGAGCCCGCGTGATGCGGCTCCGGGCGCCCATTCCGTAATTCGGTACTTCAAACCGCGCGTGAGCCCGGCAGAGGATCCGGGAGCCGCCTTCCGCCGGCGCACCGCGTAGTAGCGTTCCTTGCTGCCGGGCCACCAGCGGCCGAGCGTCTTGGCGGGATCGGACGTCGAGGCCGCGACCAGATGAACCTGCTCGGGCGGGAGCCCGGCGAGCGCGAGGCAGGCGGCGATCGACCGCGCAGGGAAAGCAGACCTCGAGCTTGCGGCGGCTCAGGCGCTCTTCGTTGATCGCGAAACGAAGCTGTCCGTCCTGCAGCAGCGCGGCGCCGGAGTCGTGTCCGTCCCAGATGCCGAGAATGTTCAACGTCTACCCGACGCGCCGCCGGCGAAGCGCCGTCAGAAGAACAGGTACCTGACCAGTGAGAGGCCGTAGCGGGGCGCGTCGCGCCACACGCGGATGTGAGACGTTCCGTGCATGCGGCGGTGCTCGTGGCTCGGGACTTCCGTCATCCGCCACCCCCGTCTCAGCGTCTTGATGGTCATCTCCTGTTCAATCGTCGTCGTGTTTTCGCGGAGATCGAGCTGCCGGAGAACGCTCGTCCGCACGGCGCGGAAGCCATTCTGACTGTCGCTCAACTGACAGTTGAAGCGCCAGTTGATGCAGGCCGTGATGAACGAGCTGCCCGCGAGCCGCAGGAACTCGTCGAAGCCGCCGTGCAGTTCGCTCGAGCCGCCGCGGAGCCGCGATGCCGCCACGTGGTCCGCGCGATCGGCCAGGATCGGTTCGACCAGCAGCGGAATGTCTTCCGGATCGTGCGAGCCGTCCGCGTCGAGGAACACCGTGACCGGGGTGCGGATGTGCGGAATCGCGCGGCGGATTGCCTCGCCCTTGCCGCGCCCGCCGTCGGCCAGCGTCGTGGCGCCGCTCTGCTCGGAGATCGCACCGGTCCCGTCCGTCGAGCGCCCAACGACGACGACTATCTCGCTCGCGAAGCGGCGCGTCCGATCGATGACCTCCGCGATGCTCGCGGCTTCCTGCTTCGCGGGGATGATCACCGTGACGTCGGCCGCCACGTGATGCATGATGGCCCGATCCAGTCTCGTCCGCGTAATCGCGTCGGCGAAGCAGGTGACGTTCATCGCGCGGGCTGCTCCCGGGTTGCCATTGGAGATGGTGCGGCCCGCCGCCGGACGGCGAGAGCGTTTCCGAGGATGCTCTGGTAGGCCTCACACGCGGTCCAGCACTGGGGGCATTCACCTTTCCAGATTTCACCCTGCAGTCGCGCGGTCTCCTCAGCCTGCCAGATCGGCTCCAGCCGCATGCCCGTGTCGCGCAGGCGGCCGATCGGCCGCGAATAGGTGATGCACGGATAGACCACGCCCCAGGGATCGATGAAGCAGCTCGCCCGCAGGGCATGGCACGGCATCGGCGTACGCCCGGTCTCGAGAAAGCGTTCGAGGTTCTTCAAGTACGCATTCTCGATGAGCTGCATCGGGGACCGCGCGACGCCTTTGAGCTGGCGGTACTTGCCGATTTCCACGCGAGCGGCCGATGGATCGGCGGCGACCCCCTCGCTGTCTGCATTCCCGTAGTAGTGTCCCGACTTCTGCGCAACGTTGACGTGAAGGTCGCTCACCGTCAGGCCGGGGCATTCACGCGCGCAGGCCGCAAACGTCTCGCCGAACCGGCTGACGTTGTACGCCGACAAGGTCATCCCCAGCGCGGTGACGATGCCTGGAATATTGCGGAGGGCCTGGAACGTCGCGATCTGACGGCGGAAGCCCCCCTTGATGCCGCGGATCTCGTCGTTCAGCGCCTCATCGCCATCGAGGCTCACCGTCACGACGATCCGCGGCGACGGCCGGCGGTGCGCGATCCGCTCCACGCTGCGGACGATCCGATCGGTCTGGAACCCATTGGTCGGAAAGTGCAGGATCGCGAGCCGCGACCAGCCGGTCAGGATCGCGTCGAAGATGTCGTCGATGTCCGGCCGCAGGAAGATCTCACCGCCGGTGAGATCGACCCAGTTCACGTCCGGATTCTCCCGGACGAGGGCGCGCAGTTCGTCGGTGGTGAGCTCGTCGGTCGGCTTCCGCTGCCAGATATTGCAGGTCTTGCAGCTGGTACTGGCACCAGTAGGTCAGGCAGAGATTGAGCTTCAGCGGCGACGGAGGGCGCGTCGCGGTCGCTCGCAGGAGCGCCAGACCGAGGTGAGCCGAGCGCCCGAACTGTGTCAAGAGTCCATCCGCCGACATGGGTACCGGGCCGTCTTCCCTGATGATTCGCGGCCGACGGTATCACAGGTCGCCAGGTTCATCAGCGGAAGCCGGCCGACTACTTGGGTTTGGGCTCGGATTCGACCCAGTCGATGGTCCAGGGCTCCTGCGCGTTCCGTCGTGCGACCCGCATCGTGACCACGAGCTCGGTGGCGGGTGGGGCCCCTCCCACCTTCATCACCATCGCCTGCTTCATATCGAACTTCAGCTGGGAGCCACCGGCCCCGGCCACATCTATCCGCTCGAAGTCCAGCTTATCGCCAACGGTGCACTTGAGCGACTTGTAATTCTTGAATTGACTCTTGAGAGCCTCCATATTGGCCCGTGGAAACACCGCCTGGACCTTGCCCGCATCCAGCGTTTGCAACGCCGAGCAGTACTTCCTGACGAGGCCGTCGATTTCCTTTTTCGCGTGCTCGAGCTCCGAGTCGACCGGAGTAACGGGCTTCGCCTGCGCCTCGGGGGTGACGGTCGGCGCAACGACGGTAACAGGAGCGGGCGTGGGTGGAGTCTGCGCGGGTGCGGCGCTTCCTGTGGGCGGCGGTGCCGGCGACGTGACCGTCGGCTTCGCCGTCTGACCGGACGGTCCCGGTGGCGGGGGTGCCGGAGGCTGGCTTCTCACGCGCGGCGGCGGCGGCGGATTCGAGTCCCTGGTGTTGTCCCTGGTGTTCTGCGCCTCCCCACCCTCGACCTTGATGAACGTGGAGCCGCAGTTCCGGGCGCCGGTCATCGTGGTCTCCCCGTTCATCTCGCAGTCGCCGGTGTACGACACGAACTTGTGACCGCTATCAGGCTCCGCGACGATCGTGACCGGGGCGCCGGTTGGCAGGTTCATCGAGCAGGTATCGCCCGCCGTGCCGCAGACGATCCCTCCTGCGACCAGGATGGTGCCTCCGCTCGGCTTGGTAATCGTCAAGGGGAACGTCCCGCTTGCGAGTGGGACGGAGCCTTCGAACCGGGCACCGCAGGATCTTGCCTGCGTCATGGTGAAGCGCCCCGACGACGGGCAATCGCCGGTGTAAGCGCTGAACACGAACTTCTCGTCGGCGACGGTCTCGAGGTCGACGGCCTGGCCGGATTTCACCGTAATCGAGCAATCGTCGCCCTGCGTCCCGCACGTCAGCCCCGCGCCCTTGATCGTTCCGCCATTCGGCTTCTGGAACGTCAAGGCGTAGCTGTCCGTGCTGAGCCAGCGTCCGATGGCGACCGCGCCCAGCACGAAAATGGACGCGACGATCAGGCCACCCACCGCCATGACGATCCCGCGGGTCACCGGCGTCCAGAAGCCCGTGCCTGACTGCCGCGAGGGCCGCGCCGGCTCCCTGCCGGGACTCGACCGCTTCAACCATCCCTGCAGCATCGACCCCGATTGACGCCCGCTGCGCGAGGCCGACCCGGTCCGATTCTTGGGGCTGATCAGCACCGTCGGCTGCGAGACGCTCTCGGCTGCGCGGCCTGGCGCGGGCGGCGGCGGCGCGGGGTCGCGCTGGGTCCGGGGCCGCTGAAAATCGGCGCGCTGAGCGATCACGGTCGGTTCGATGTAATCGGGAGCCTGTCGATCCGCGTGCTCGATGAGCATGGTTGGATCGACGGACGTGGCCTCCGGGACGTTCCCACGGCTCGAATACGCGGGGGAGCGGCCGGCCCCTGGCGTCGGCGTCGGCACCGCGCGCCCGGCGCCCAGACGCGCATCGATTCGGGTCCGAAGTGCGCGGGCGCCGGCGTGACCGGGATCCTCGGTGAGAATCTCGATCGCCAGCCGCTTGGCGGCCTCGAACTCGCCTTCCTGGAATGCCGCCATCGCCCGGGCGTAGGCGGCCTGGTTCCGCGATCCGGATGGGTTAGCCATAGGCTGTATGGGTGCTGGATGTCGCGAACATGCCGGCCGGCGGGCGTGTGAGCGTCACACGTTCGCCGAAGACGGCCCGGGCGTCCAGGGGCGACATGATAGCGCGGCCGGCCACTACTTCCCATCCCGGCACAAACCGATAAGGGTAGAGGCCAGAAACCACGATTTTTCCGGCCTTTGGCGGCGTCCGCGCGTTGACAACCCCCCGGGCGCTGGCTAATCTGAGCCGGTCTCGGGCTGCCTGCCGCGGGCGACCCCACGAGCCGACTGGCAGAAAACGGAGTCGTTGCATATGGATGGACGCGACAGCACGCAGTCGCTGCTGGTGCTCAGGAAACTCACGCGCGCGATCGCGGACAGTGCCCGCGCTCAGATGACGGAGTACCTCGCGACCCTCGCGCCGCTGCTGCGGCCACGCATGATCCTGGGCGACTACGTCGAGGACGGGACGAAGGACTCCATCCGGCGGTCCGACAAGGCGTTCAAGGAGCTGCAGGCGATTTACGAGAAGCTGGCCGCGACCAAGCCCTTCAACCTGCCGCGCGAGCTCACCGTGCCGCTCCGGCTTTCCGGGAGCGGGCTCGAGATCACCGCAGTAGACACCCCGCATCTGATTCAGGCCGGATCGGAAGCCCGGACGATCATGGTGCGGTCACCGCTCACCTGGACGCTGACTTACGCGGGGCACGCGCCAGCCAAGCTGCCCGAGCTGCTCAAGTCCAAGCTGCGCGCCGGTGAGGAGCTCACCCAGCTGGTTCTGAGCTACCTGCTGATGCACGTCGTCGTGACCAACTCGCCAGGTCTGATGCAGACCTTCGACGCGCTGCACTTCCCGATCAGCACGACCACGGTGCCGGAGTTCGGGCCACTGCCGATCACGCGAATCAGCGTGGCCATTTCCACGGCCCGGCCCTCGGACGAGGTCATCCTGCAGAGCGCCGAGCTGACCGGCATGGACGCGTTCGAAGAGATCGTGAACATCAACGACCTGTCGCATCTCCGCGATCCGCTGAAGGAGAAGCTGCTCGACATCGCGCGTCAGCACGCCCCTGAACTCGTGGCGTAAACGGCACCCTCCCCTCGGCCCATCATCCCGCCCCGACGCATTCGAAGGAGTCGGCGAGCAGCAGGCCGTCGCTCGAACGCACGTGGAATCGGATACCCCAGCCCCAGCGATCGTCGCCGTCCTCGTGCCTGAGGGTCAGCGTGCAAAGGAACACGGGCTCTCGCTGAAGCGGAGCGTCCTGGTTCCACCTTCGTCGGTTGGTTCGGTTCCGACGTTCGTGCAGTGCGCCGATCCCTTGAGCGGCACTCCGCTGCTGGACAGCGCGGCATCGATGACGTCCTTTGCTGTCGGGCGGAACGCGCGCGACGCGAATCGCAGCGGGACTCTGGCCGGCTGCCGGAGGCGGTGGTGCGCCGTTCCGGCGCCGCGGTGTACGAGGCGGCTGCGACAACCGCAGCCGCGGCCAGACCGAGACGCCTCATGGCAGCGACCCGTAGAACATGGCGTTGTCGGGCGCAGCGTAGTGGGTCGAGTACTGCGCTGGCGTCTGCTTCACGACCTTTCGCTGGCTGTTGGAGTAGTGCCACACGAACCCGCTCACAAAGATGCCGATATGCGTTCGGGGCACGTTCGCCATCGCCTTGCCCGCCAGGCTGACGTTGCCGGCGCGGGTCATGAACACGAGACAGACGGAGAGCGAGGCCGGCCGGAGGGACCAGACGCCGACCCTGCTACAGCGCGGGAAGATCTCCTGAACCCGGAGGTTGGCGGCCGGCCCGGTGGGCGACCCCATCATCTGGCAGGTCACGCCAAACCTGTATCCAAGCGCGTGGGAGACAAAATGGGCGCAGTGGTTATCGGCGTCGCTGGTGTAGCCGTTCTGACAGATTTCAGCGATTGACTTGCCCAGAAATCGGCTGAGCTGCTGCTCTGTGACCATCGTTTTGGGGGCCCTTCCGGAGCTGATTCGGGGCCTGCGAATAGATACGGATCCTGATGGTGGAGTGGATCTTACGTGCAACCGGACCGTTCGGCTCCCGAAGGCCAATCGCATAATCTTCTCAACTGGTCTGCTTTTCGGACGATATGACCGCTTCGATAAAACCGCGAACGCCAACGTCGTACGACCGCGTCCCGTATCCCAGCGTCGCGTTTCCCGAGACGCACCCGGATCGGCTCGCCACCGTCGCCCGCATCTTCGGCGTGAGAACGCCGGCCATCTCACACTGCCGCGTGCTCGAGCTCGGATGCGCCAGCGGCGGCAACCTGATCCCGATGGCCTTCAACCTGCGCGGGCAGCGAGTTCGTGGGCATCGACCTCTCGCGGCACCAGGTCGAGGACGGCCTCGCCATGGTGCGCGCGCTGGACCTGACGAACATCCGGATCGAGCACGCGTCGATCCTCGACGTCGACAGCGGGTGGGGGCAGTTCGACTACATCATCTGCCACGGCGTCTTCTCGTGGGTCGAGCCGCCGGTGCAGGACAAGATCCTCGAGATCTGCCGCGAGAATCTGACGCCGGCCGGCGTGGCGTACATCAGCTACAACACCTATCCTGGCTGGCACCTGCGCGAGTCGGTCCGCCACATGATGCGTTACCACTCGGCGCAGTTCGACGACGCCGCCGAACAGGTGGAACAGGCGCGGGCGCTGCTGGCGTTCCTCGCATCGGCGTCCGACACCTCGTTGCCATACGGTCAGCTGCTGACGCGCGAGGTCGAGCGGCTGAGCAAGGCAAGCGACTCGTATCTCTATCACGAGCATCTCGAGCAGACGAACCAGCCGCTCTATTTTCACGAGTTCGTCGAGCGCGCCGAGCGCGCCGGGCTGCAGTACCTGTCCGAAGCGGCCATCAGCGAGATGTTGACTTCGCACTTTCCGGCGGAGATCGCGGAAACGCTCGAGCGGATCAGCCCGGACATCCTGCACCTGGAGCAGTACATGGACTTCGTGCGCAACCGGCAATTCCGGCGGACGCTGCTCTGCCACAAGGCGGTGAAGCCGACGCGCGCGCTCACGCCTGGCTTCCTGAAGGGCCTGCTGGTGTCCTCACCAGGCATCACCGATGCCGCGCCCGATGATCTGTCCGCCTCGAGCAACATGGTCTTCACGACCGGCGCGCAGCAGGCCACCGTGGCTCTGCCGGCGAGCAAGGCGGCGATGCTGACGCTGATGGAGACGTGGCCGCGGGCGATCGATGTCGAGGAACTGTGCGCGATCGCGCTCGAGCGCGCCGCCGTCCTTCATCGACTCGGTCGACGACGCGCGCCGCGGTTTGATGGGCGATCTGTTCGGGGGGGTGATGTACGGGATGGTGCTGCTGCACACGGAGCAGCCGCCGTGCACGAACCGCGTGTCGGAGAGGCCGCGCGCGCATCCCGTGGCCGCCTACCTGGCGACGCTCGGCAATCTGGTCGTCAACGCGCATCACGAGACGCTGAGGATCGACGAGCCCACTCTCCAGGTGCTGCGGCTGTTGAACGGCGAGCGAACGCAGACGGACATCGTTGACGCGTTGCTGCAGGGTTACAGGGACGGGTCGCTGCTTGTGGAGCAGGAGGGGACCCCGGTGACGATCGAGGAAGTCGCGCGCCGCGTTATCGAGACGCTGGTGGAAAACGCGCTGGTAAATCTCGCCAGGATGGCAGTGCTGTTGGACTAACTGCCGCTGCTGTCATCGGGCGAGGCTTCCTGTGTCGATGGCGGGGTGCTACCCGCCTGTTCGAGGGGCGCTCGCCAGAGAGTCGGCGTCGATGCCGTAGGCACCCGCAGTCCCGCACGTGGCCGGAGATTCGCGGCGAGGAGATCCGAGAATCAGGGGTTTATGGACGTCCCGGCCCTCCGTCACCGCTCGCGAACTAAGCGCGATCTTTGTTTATAGATACGCGTTCGAGCTGGCTACGGATCGGACCGGAGCGCTGCCTCAACGGGGCTTGCCCAGACTCGAATGGCACCGGTCGAAGTGGCGCGCTGCAACTGCCGCACGGGGACGAGCGTATCTCCCATCTAGCGGGGTCGCCTCTTCCTTCCGCTTCGGGAGTCGAGCCGCGTGCCCTCAAGCGCCAGGCTCGGGTGCAGGACTGCGATTCAGAGTAGAGTATGCCTCGCACCGTGCGCATCCCGCCGGTCCAGACGAGAGGACGGCACCCATGGATCGAAACCTCGTCATCTCGGCGACCTTCCTGTGTATCGCCGGAGTGATTTGGTTCGTGTTCCTGCGGCCGGCGCCCATCAACACCACCACGGGCGTGATCCGCACCAAGGAGTTCGCGAGTGGTGGCCAGTACGTTCAATATCCCGCCGGCAGCCGTCCAGGATTTCGAACACCAACGACGATTCAGCTGGCCGACCATTTCGTCCTGGCGATCGACGTCGCCGGTCAGTCCGGTCCGTTCCGGTACGCGGTCAACACGACCGCCGCGTCCGCCTTCGACGTCGGCCAGCGGGTCAACATCGAATATCAGACGCGCGGACTGCCACCGTTCTGGACACGCGTGTATGTGCTCGACGCACGCCCTTCTAACTGATCGGCTCTATGCGGAAGCTCCTCGCGCAAATTGGTGATCGCCTGAAGGGGTTCGTCGATCAACGCGACGATCTGACCCTCGTGCTGTCCTCTCCCGTGAGCGACGCCTTGCCGATGCTGACACTGCTCGAGCAGGTGGAAGCTGGCAGCGCATCCGATATGTTCTGGACGTTCACCGACAACTTCAGCGACGCGCACGAGTACGCCGGGCAGCTGGTGTCGGCGTTTGCTGCACGGCACGAAGGCGTACGGCTGGCGATGCAGAAGGAAGGGATGTCGCCGTGGCCGGCGATTCCGGCGCGAATTCTCTCGGAGAGCGTGGTACCGGCGCAGCGTCTCCGGGAGCTTGCGGCATTCTCGCGCCGCCTGCTGCCCGTTCCCAACGGCGGAAACATCGTCTGGACGTTCTACCCGCTGGAGGTTGCAGACCACGCCGGATACGCCCACTTGATCGGCCAGGTCGTGCATCACGACTTTCCGAATCCCTGGTGCCACCATCTGCGGTTCATCGTCCGCGACGACCCGGCGGCGCCCGCTGTGCAAGAGGCCCTCTCCGGCTCGCCGCGGATCCAGTGGTACGAGCCGGATTTGTCCCACGCCGCGGTGCAGCGCAGCATCGAAGAGGAGGCCGCTGACGAGAGCCTGCCACTCGAAGAACGGCTGACGAATTTCTTGATGCTGGCGGGTGGCGACCAGGCGAACCGCCGCTACCCTGAGGCGCTGGAGAAGTACTCGCTGCTGCTTCAGTACCACGCGCCGATGGGAAATCTTTCGATGGCCGCACTGGCGCTGAATGGGATGGGCGAGACCTACGAAAAGATGGGAGATCTCGAGAGCGCCGCCGACAGCTTTCAAGCGGCGCTTATTCCGGCCACTCAGGCCGAATATCCTCCGGTTCCGGTGCTGTTGAACATCACCTTGAATCTCGCGAACCTGCGCTACGTGCAGAAGCGATGGGCGGAGGCGGAGGGCTATTACGACCTCGCGCAGCAGCTTGCGACCGCCGCGCGCAACCCACCCGTCAAGATCGAATGTCTGGACTTCCGAGGCATCTGCCAGCATCGCCAGACAAAATTCGCTGAGGCAGAACAGAGCTGGTACGAGGGTTCGGTGATCGCTGGAGCACTCGAAGAGCTGGAGTTGTGCCGCCGGCTGGTCGCGCGCCTGCGCCAGTATTACGAAGAGACCGGGCAGCACGCGAAAGAACGAGAACGGCGCGAGCAGCTCGAGGCGCTGGGAATGCCGAGGACGCTGACAGACATGGGTGCCTGGGACAACCTCGGCTCGCGGTCCAACAAAAGGCCGGCGGCGTCACCGGCGATCAGCATTCACCATGGGCTCGCGCCGGGAACACCCCGGGCGAGATGCTTGGCGTCGGAAAGCGCTGGACGGAGGGAGTCGGCCAGAATGTCACGGCGTGGGGCTCGCTGAACGATCCGGTCCACAAGGGCGAGCCCAACCAAAGGCCGGCCACGAAGGCCGAGGTCGCCGCTCGTGTTCTGCGTGCGGCGCAGGGCTCCATTGGAGCAATCACAGGAGGCATGGGCGCGTTGAAAGATGCGCTGGACGTCGGCTTCGCCAATCTCACCGCCCCGATCGCGGCGGTCTTTCCGAGCTTCCCCGCCGCCACCATTGTTTCGCCTTACTGGGCACTCCCCACGCGCATGCCACTGCATCCGCCCAGCGGACCGCCGCCGGTGCCGCCGACGCCATGTCCGAGCCTGGGCATGACGATGCTCGGTGTCAGCCCACGCGTGCTGATCAACGGGAAGTTCGCGGCCCGCTGTGAGGACATCGGTCTTGCGCCGACCTGCATGGGCCTTCCGCCGGCATGGTTCAAGATCAAGACCGGCTCGTCGAACGTCTTCATCGGCGGCGCTCGCGCGGCCCGCCTCCTCGACATCTGCAAGGCCTGCAAGAACATCCCAGAGGTCCCTGATATCCCGGCCGGAAGGGTCATGGCCGCGGTCGGCAAAGCCGCCGGAGCCGTCAGCACTGCGCTGGGTGTCGCCGGTAAGGTGGCGGCAGGTCTTGGCATCGCCGCCGACATCGCCGAGGCTGCAGTCGAAGACGACAGGGCGATCGCCGCAGCCAAGGCCTTGAACGCCGCGATGATGGCCGTGCAGATGGCTGCGGAAAAGGCAAAGGAGGCCGTCGAAAAGACGATGTGGAAGGACCCGACCATTCCGCCGACCGGCAGCATGGGCGCCGTCATCGATCCGAGCCACGCGACGGTGCTCATCGGCGGGTTCCCGATGGTCAACATCCCCGATCCGGTCGGGGCTCTGCTGAATCGTCTGAAGCGCTACAAGGCGAAGGCGCCGCCGGCCAACGACAGCTGCGGAGAGGAAGGAGAGCCGGTGAATGTGGTCACCGGCGCCAACCTCGAAAGCTCCTCCGACCTGCCGCTGCACGACGAGTTAGGCTTGCAGTGGAACCGCTACTACGACAGTTCGCAGAAGGCAGTGCGTGGACCACTCGGGTGGGGCTGGCGGCATGAGCTGCAGCAAGCCCTACGCTTTGACTTGGACGGAATTCTTTACCTTCCACCCAGCGGGCCGCCGGTGGCGTTCCCTCGCTTGGATACGGACGGCACCACGTTCTCGCGAGACGGCCTGACCTTGGAGCGTGTGAGTGCCACCACATACCTGCTCCGCCGCCCCGGGCGCGCCACGCACGAATACCAGGTAGCGACCGGAACCGCGACAGCACGCCTCCTTAGAATCTTCGAAGGAAACCACGAACTCAGGCTCTATCACGGCGAGCACGGGCGACTCGCGGCTATCCACGGCTCGTCGCAACGGCCTATTCAAGTTGAGTACGACGTTCGTGGTCGTCTAACCGCGCTGACGACGGCGATCGAGAATGGATCGAGAGCGCGGCTGGTGGGTTACGAATACAGCGACGGAAACGACCTGATCGCGTGGACCGATGCCCTCGGACATGCGGCGACTCTCGAGTACGACGATCGACACCAGCTGACACGCAAGGGCGACCGGCGGGGCTATTGTCCTACTACGCATACGACGCAGACGGACGCTGCATCCACACGAGCGGCGAAGACGGCATGTACAGATGTCCGTTTCGCTTACCTCACAGAGGGGCGCTGCACGCAGGCGACGCATGGGGATGGCGGCGTTTGGAGCTTCTTTTACGACGAGGCCGGGACCATCGTTCGCATCGTCGATCCTTACGGTCGGGCTCGTGAGCGAATCGTGGCGCCGTCAGGTCAGGTGACCGCTGAGATCGATGCCGCCGGGAATGCGTTCCCGATCCTCTACGACCCTCGGGCGGCGTGATCGGTCGTCAGGATCCGTTCGGGTTCATCACCGAGGACCTGCGAGATCTCCGCCGTCACAATCATCTTGAGCTTGCGGCGCCCGAAACCCCGCTGGAGTGGGAGCACGGTGGTTTGCTGCGACCGGCAGAGATTGAGCCGCAGCCGTCCATCGAAGTCTTCCGCGATGCGCTTGGCCGCACGGTCGAAGAACGATTCGAAGGCTTCAGCCGACGCTGGGCATACGACGGCAACGGTAACGTCATCGCGTTCAAAGACGGCGACGACGCTCTCCACCGTTACGAGTACGCGTCGTGGAACATGCTGCGACGCGAGATCGATCCTGTCGGCAACGTCACCGAATATGCCTATACCGCCCGCGAACAGGTCACGACCATCGCTGACGCAGGCGGCACCCTCACCGAGTACACCTACGACCTGCGCGACAACATCGTGCGCGTCACACGCAACGGCAGAGTCCGTGAGGAATACGCGCGCGACGCCACCGACAACCTGATCGGGAAGCGCGACGCTGACGGCCGTGCCCTTCTGAATTTCGACATTGGCGCTCGCAACGTCAAGCAGGTGCGACAACTCGCCTCGGCGACAGACATCGCTTCGAATACGACGAAGCGGGTCGTCTGATTCTGGCTGCGACGGAAACGCACGAGACGCGGTTCGAGTATCTGCTCAGCAGACGGCCGGTGTCGGATATCCGTAATGGCCGGGGCGTGCGCTACCGCTTCGCCGGTCCCGGACGCATCACAGCGGTGGTGTTAGACAATTTCGAGATCCGCTATGACAAGACGCCTTACGGGGCCAGGCTGATCGTCGACCCCGCCGGCGGCCGACATCTGATCAGCGCCCATGCTGACGGCTCCATGCGTACTGGACTGCTCGAACGGAACGACGGAAACGCGCCGCTACGACTATCGTGGCCTGACGATCTCAAAGATGCGCACCTCGCGGGGAGGCGCCGCGCCGTGGCATCGAGAGTATTCGGTACTCGGCGGAGGGCGAGCTCCTCGGAACCAGGGACAGTCGAGGGGGCACCACGAAGTACCGGTACGATGCCGCCCATCGGCTTCGTCTCGAAGTACGACCTGACGGCACTCGTATTCAGTGCCCGGCTACGATGCTGCCAACAACCTCTTGTCTCAGAACGGCCTCGTCGCTGTGATCGGAGACGGGAACCGCCTGAATTCGTACGGCGAAGAACGCTTTACATACAATGACCGGGACCATATCGCCTCGCGAACGAAGTCTGGCAAAACCACACATTACGAGGTACCGATTCGTGTGACCGGCTGGTGCGTTGCACGACGCCAGGTGGTGAGTGGGAATCGACCTACGACCCCCTCGGCCGCCGCGTCAGCAAGACATGGCTGGGCCGAACAACACGGTCCTACTGGGACGATAATCGACTTGCGGCGGAACGGCACCCAGACGGCCGCCTTCGCATCTATGTTTATGTCGACGTCGAGGCGCTCACGCCGTTTCTGTTCCTCGACTACGACTCAGACACATCAGCGGCAGACTCAGGGCGTCGGTATTTCATAGCCACGGACCAGATTGGGACGCCGGTGCGCGTCGAGGATGACAAGGGTCAACCGGTGTGGCTGGCGACCGTGGCGCCGTACGGCTCGACCCAACTGCGAAACGGAAGCACCATCGACTTCGCATTGCGCTTTCCCGGACATTACGAGGATTCCGAGCTCGGCCTCTTCTACAATCGTTTCCGGCACTACGACCCCGCGCTCGGCCGCTATCTGCAGAGCGACCCGATGGGGATCGCGGGAGGGACCAACCTTTACGCATACGCGTCCAATCCACTCACCGCGGTTGACGTCTTCGGGCTGCACAAGCCGAAGAAGGAAGACGGACCTGGCAAGAAAACCACTGGGGAGGATGACGAAAACGGTCGCGCCGAGCGAAAGGCCAAGAAGAAGGAGATTAGTGCCGTCGACGGCTCCGAGGTGCCGGGCGCCGCCACGGTGGTAGAACACAGCGAGGATGGAAAAGTCGTTGCCCGGTACTACCTTGATAAGGACGGTCGGACCATCCGCGCAGAGGGACTTCTCGACCCGCCGGCCAATTACACGAAGGAAGGCGTGAGCGGGATGGAAAAGCCCCCGGGCTATGTAGATGACCAGGATCACCGCGGGCATCTCATTCCCGAACGGTCCGCCGCCAGCCAGCCAGCCGTCAACGTGCCCGAGAATGTGATTCCCGAACACGGGCGAGAATCGAATCTCAGCGCGAAGAAACGGTGGGAAAATGAGGCTCGCAAGAAGGCCGACAAGAACCCTGGGTCGTGGAGCGTGCACGAACCGAACTACGATGGAGACGATCCCCGTCCGACATCTGTCAATCACTCGCTGTACGACAAAGATGGTAACGAGATTCCCACGGTTAACAATGGCGATATTCCGAACCCTGACTACTCATGACCATCGAAGAATTGGCCGATGATTCGAGCAGGCAAGCTGCGCGAGCTCTTGGCCGGCATCCAACAGGCCTTGAGTGCCACTGCTTCGCCGCATACCCGTGCCATCAGCGACAGTTCGATGCGGGACTGGAGGGCCCGTGACGCGCCGATGGGTGGAGGCACTCTGCGCGCACGCGCCAAACCTCCTTTCGCCTACGACCGGCGGACCCTGTCAACACTGCACAGACGGTTGCTGGAATCCGGAAATGGCGTTCTCTACGGTGTAGTGGTGCATGGCGAACGCCCTGATGCCAAATCCCCGTGGCGGCTCAAGCCGAAGCTCATCTCGAGAAGCGAGTACCGACGCTATAGCGCGATCGCGCCGACGCATTGATGCCGAGATCGAAGTGCGACTAAAGGCGTTGGCTGGAAAGGATTGGGAGTGGATGCAGTTCGGACGGGACAGGTTCGAGAAACAGCCGGAGGTGGTTCGAAAGGGGAAGTCTGGCATCGAGCGACTCGAACCGGATGCTGAATTGCTGGCGCTCTTGAACCATGCTGAACAACTATACGGCTCAGCCGGGCTCAATCTGGCTATCTCTAAGTGGACGCTCGAGCCCGGCGGTCTCGAGTTCGGCGAGATCATCGAATGACCCAGCTGCAGGATTTGCAATTCCCGATCGACCAGCGGATTTTCGCCGAAGTCGTCGCGTGTCTGCCGCCGGGTTGGACCCGAGCTACGCTGGAAGCCGGGAAGACGACGTCGGGAACCACGACGACGATGGCCGTCAAGATTGATGGCGGCGGCCAGCCCGGCATCGCCCTGGCCAGCGATGCGCTGCAGGCCGCCGTTCGCGAGTTCTTTCTGCTGAACGAGCGCTACAACACCGGGCTGCGGCGGATCGTGTACACGTACACCGCGCGGCCGGACGGCCGCTGGTCCTTCGCTGGGGACTACGATTACGGGTGAATTCACAGATCAGCACCGCCTTCGCAGAGCTGCGCGCAGCGATCATGGCCGAACTCCCGAGCGTCGCCGACGAGCTCAGGCCGCCCGTACCTTTCACCGCGGAGTTCCTCGACCGATCGGGAACCGAACAGCTCCGCGAGCTGTGGTCTCTGACCTCGGGACAGGCGGAGAGCACGCTCGGCGTCGTCGGCGGCCTCAGTCTGCTCGGACCAGTGGAGAGTAAGGGGGCACGCGACGCGTGGCGTTCCTTAATGACGTCCGGCGAAGGGCTCGAGGCAGTCGCGCATCCGAACTGGGATAGTTCCCGCTCGCTCGACCCCGACGCCGTGACAAGCCGTCTATTTCGCCGCCGGGTGGATCCCCATTCTTCGCGAACCGCTGGAGGGCAACTACCTCGCGGTCGATCTCGTCCCGTTGCCGCGAGGACGACCCGGGCAGATAGTGCTCTGCGGCCGGGACGAAGACGACAAATGCGTGGTAACGCCGGAACTGGCGACGCTGCTCGAAGCATTGGCCGCGGAGTGCCGCACCGGTGCATGGCAGCTGCAGGAGAGCCGATCACGAAAGGGCGTCTCGTTCAAGTACGTCAAACGTCGTGGCGGCCGGCTCCTAACGGCGTGCAAGGAGCGCCAGTTTCCTCCAGACAGGCGGTGATCGGCCCCAGAACGAACCGGGCACTTCGACGATTAGTTGATCTTCACGACCGCGCCGGTAATCTCGTGCATGCCGATCGCGGACGAGTTGATCGCCGCCCGGTGATCGCCGTCTTCGCCGTGATTGGTCGATGACGTTCTGGCTGCCCGTGCCGAACTTCGCCTCCGATTGCCGGTCACCACGTCTTAGGCGCCGGAGACGCTCACCGTTCCTTGCCGGTGGCCATGATCTTGTGCCCGGTGAGCGTGATGTTGACGCCCGAGAGGCTGATCTTACCCCGCTGTCCATCACGAGCTTGCTCTGCCGGTCACCAGCGTGATCTTGGTGTCTGAGTCGATGTGATGTCGGCGTTCGACTTGATCGAGACCTTGCCGGTGACCTTCGAGTCCCAGATGTTGTCGAACTTCTGCGTCACCGCGCCCTTGACGTGGTAGGTCGCCGTGCCCGCCTTCACGTCGTGGCTCGAGGTTCCCTCGGTAGATCGTGATCGTTGCGTTCTTCTTGATCGTCTCGGTGAAGTCGTTGTTGACGGTGTTGGTCTGATCGTGCTGCACCGTCGTGTCCATGTCGTACTGGCCATGGATGGTGATCTTCTCCTTCCCGGCCGTGTCGTCCATCGTCATCTGCGTTGTAGCCCTTGCCCTTGTGGGTGTTGGACTTCAGCCCGCTGACGACGCCGGTGTGCGGCGGCTTGTTGTCCGCGTTGTGCACGCTGCCGATGATGATCGGCTGGTCCGGATCGCCTTCGAGGAAATCGACGATCACCTCGTGGCCGATGCGCGGCGTCGACACCGAGCCCCAGCCCTTGCCCGCCCACATCTGCGACACGCGGATCCAGCAGGAGCTGTTCTCGTCCTTCTTGCCCGTAGCCGGTCCCAGTGGAACTGCACCTTCACCCGGCCGTAGCTCGTCGGTGTAGAATCTCGTCGCCGGCCGGGCCGACGACGACCGCCGTCTGCGGCCCCTGCACGAACGGCTTCGGCGTCAGCCGCTTCGGCCGGAACTGCTGCGCGCTCGGGCATCGTGACGAACGCGCACTGGTAGCTCGACCCGCCGCCCTCCGGCAGCGATTCGTAGTTCTCGAACGAGAGGTCGTAGCTCGCCGCGATCACCAGATACTCCCGGTTCTGATCCGCCCGCGGGTGGCTGTCGAGCGTCACCAGCGACCCGACCGTCACGCCGTGCGCATTGGTCGACGCGTGCGCCGTCTCGAACTGGCTGCCGAGCTCGTCGGCCCGCACGATCGCGTACTGTTCGCCATCGGCCTTCTGCAGGTAGACCCCGGGATAGTCGAAGACCTCGTAGTCGCTGGGCGTGAACTGGCGCGGCGTCGACCGGCTCGTCTTCAACTCCACGCTCGGACGCTCGAAGTCGTAGTCGTCGTGCACGTAGACGCCCGGCTGAATCGAGCGCGACAGCTCCCACGTGCTCACGTGCTCGAACTCCGGCCGGACCACCTGCTCGGCCGAAATGTAGGACAGCGTCTCGCAGCCCGGGCCGGGCCGTATGTTTGCTCGTCGAATCGGTGAGCACCAGCGTGTTGTGCCCCTCGCTGTGCCGGAAGTAGTAGCCGATGCCCTCCTGCTCCATCAGCCGGCTGACGAAGTTGAAGTCGGTCTCCCGGTACTGGACGCAATACGTCCACTTCCGGTAGGTGCTGGTGAGCTCGAACTTGAAGTCCGCCGCCCCGTGATCGGCAAACACTTTCTTGATGATCTCCGGGACGGTCATCTCCTGGAAGATGCGGCAGTCCGACGTGCGCGTCAGGAACCAGAGCCAGGGACGAACCGTCGCGATGTAGCGGTGAAAGCGGCCGTGCATGCCGCCCTGCGGCAAACCGGGTGACATAGCCGTTGAAGAACCGCGTCTCGTCGTCGGCGAGCCCGAGCTTGATGGTGACGTTCTTCCCCAGGATCTCGTCGAGGTTGATGTCCTCCTTGGGGCTGAGCAGATCGAGGTGGTACTCGAACAGCCGGCTCATCTCCTCGCGGGCATTCATCCGGTGAAAGAGCAGCACGCCCTCGCCGAGCGGCGTGGCGATTTCCATTACTCGTGGCATCACTTTGGCCATCTCACTCCTCGGTGCCGATGCCCGTGCTCAGCGCAGACGATCAGTTTTCCGGCGCGGCGGCGGCGGCGCTGTCTTACGCCCGCGTACCACCAGTCCCGCCACCGGGACGCCCGACTCCAGCCGCAACTCGGCATGACCAATCTCGGGGGTCAGCCCCGCAGCCGTCAGCAGCCGTTCGACATAGGGCTGCGCGTGGGTGTAGCGACCGTGCATCTCCAGGCGGAAGTCCTGGACGGTGTCGGCGAGCGCCCGCTCGAGCGTGAAAATCAGCAGGCCATCCTGCCGGAGGGCACCGGCGGCCGCCGCGACCACTTCATCGAGTGCGCCAAAATATACCAGCGTGTCGGCCGAGACGATGACGTCGAACGCCAGCGGATGATCCCGCAGGTAGGCGGTCAGCTCGCCCTGCACGAGGTCGTCGTAGACCTGCTTCTCCCGGGCGTGGTCGAGCATCCCCTTCGACAGGTCGACCCCGGTCATCCGGCGCGCGTACGGCGCGAGGAACGGGCTGCAGAGACCGGTCCCGCAGCCCGCGTCGAGCACGTCGAGCTGCTTGGCCGGCTGGACGCCGGAATCGTCGAGCATCGCACCCACCAGCGCCGGGGCGCGGTACTGGAGCATCGCCAGCTTGGACTCGAAGCTCGCCGCAAACCGGTCGAACGTCTTCACGACGTAATCGTCCGAGGCGCGAACCGGCAGGTCCCGTCCCGAGCACGCCGCCAGCATGTGGGTCGCGATCGGGTCGCCAGGCTCTTCGGCCAGCCACTCCTCGAAGATCTTGATCGCCGCGTCGAATTCGCCGAGCGTGCAATGCGCGATGGCCAGGTGCCTGCGGGCCTCGCGGTGCTTCGGCCTGAGCGTGATCGCCCTGCAGAAGCAGGCGACCGACTCCTCGGTCCGCTTCAGGCTGTCGAGGAGTATTCCGAGGTTCGTAAACGCGTCGATGTGTTCGGGATTCAGGCGGATTGCGGTGCGATAGGTCTCTTCGGCCTCCGCTGGCTTGCCGGTGGCCTTCAACAGCACGCCCAGGTTGTTGTAGGCATTTGCGTGACCGGGATCGAGCTCGATGGCGCGGTGGTAGGCGGCGATCGCTTCGTCCAGCCGCCCTCGTTCCTGCTGCACGATGCCGAGATTGCTGTACCAGTCCGCGCGGTCCGACACGATCTTCAGGCTTTTCTCGATCAGATCGATCGCATCGTCACGCTGACCGAGCTGATTGGCGAGAACACCTGAGTAGTGCAGCACTATCGCGTTCTGAGGTTGAACTTTCAGCACTTCGCCGTAGACCGTCAAAGCCTCGTCGAGCCGGCCGTCGCGATGAAAGCTGACGCCAATCTCCACCACTTCGTCGACGGTCAGCTCGCGGCTCTGGACTTCCTGATCCTTGTCCCCGAGGTGCTCGCCGAGCAGGTCCTGCATGGTATCCCCGAACACAGTGCACCATCCGTTCTGGCCAGCCGCCGATCCGGATGGACCGCCGCCGGCCGATCAGCCTGTCAGTCGAATCGATACTCGAAATTCCCGTTGGCGGCGGCCAGCTGGATTCCCTTCAACGCCTCGCCCGCCATGGTCCTCTTGAGGAACTCATGGCTGATGGCCGGAAGAACGGTATTGGTCAGAATCGCAGTCGATCATGCGGCCGCCACTCTCGACCTCGGTGCAGCGGCTCACGATCAGCTTCACCGCCTCGTCGTCGTAGGTGAACGGGATCTTGTGATGGCCGGTGACGCGTTTCGCGATTCGACCCAGCTGGAGACGGACGATGCTGGCCAGGATCGCATCGCTCAATGGATAGTAGGGAATGACCACCAGCCGCCCCAGCAATGCCGCCGGGAACTTTTTCAGCAGCGGCTCGCGGAGCGCTTTGGCGATACCTTCCGGTTCCGGCATGAGCTCGGGATCCTTGCACATACTGACGATCAGCTCGGTCCCGACGTTCGATGTCAGCAGGATGATCGTGTTCTTGAAGTCGATGTAGCGCCCCTCGGCATCCTCCATCCACCCCTTGTCGAAGACCTGGAAGAACAGCTCGTGAACGTCGGAATGCGCCTTTTCGATTTCGTCGAGCAGGACGACGCTGTAGGGCCGCCGTCGAACCGCTTCGGTGAGGATGCCGCCCTCGCCGTAACCGACATACCCAGGAGGTGATCCCTTGAGCGTGGAGACGGTGTGCTTCTCCTGGAACTCGCTCATGTTGATGGTGATGACGTTCTGCTCCCCGCCATACAGCGCTTCAGCCAGCGTGAGCGCGGTCTCGGTCTTTCCGACGCCGGACGGCCCGCACAGCATGAAGACGCCAATCGGCTTGTTGGGATTGTCGAGCTTGGCGCGCGAGGTGTGGATGCGCTTCGCGATCATGTCGAGCGCATGGCGCTGCCCGACGACCCGCTGATTGAGGGTCTCGGCCAGGTTCAGGAGCGACTCGACCTCGTTCTTGACCATCCGGCCGACCGGCACGCCGGTCCAGTCCTCCACCACCGCGGCGACCGCCTGCTCGTCCACGCTCGGCAGGATGAGCGGCGATTCGCCCTGCAGGGCGGTGAGCTTTTTCTGCAGATCGCCCAGCTCCGCCGAGCAGCGCCGACCGCTCCTCGGGCGTCATCGCTCCCGGCGACCGCCCCGGCTCCGCACCGCGCGCGACAGCGGGCGCCTTCTCGCGCCGTCCGCGGCCTCGCGAAGCTTTCCGCGGATTTCGAGGAGGCGGTCCGCCAGCGCCTTCTCACCTTCCCAGCGCTGCTCGAGCTCGACGCGCCGCGCTTCGGCCGCCGCGAGCTTTTCCTCGCATACGCTGCCGCCGATCGGCGGCGTTCACGCCTACGGCCTCTTCCCGGCCGATGATCCCGAGCTCGATCTGCAGCGCCTCGATCGTTCGACGGCAGTCTTCGAGCTGCGGAGGAACGGCGTGCTGGCTGATCGCCACGCGCGCGCAGACCGTGTCGAGCAGGCTGACCGCCTTGTCAGGCAGCTGCCGCGCGGGGATGTAGCGATGCGACAGGCGGACGGCCGCTTCGAGCGCCTCGTCGAGCAGCATCACCCGGTGATGCTTCTCGAGCATGGTCGCAACGCCGCGCACCATCTGGGTCGCCTTCTCTTCGGTGGGTTCGGCCACCTGGACGACCTGAAAGCGCCGCGTGAGCGCCGGATCCTTCTCGATGTACTTCTTGTATTCCGCCCAGGTCGTCGCCGCGATCGGTGCGAAGCGTGCCGCGCGCCAGTGCCGGCTTCAGCAGGTTGGCGGCATCTCCGGTGCCGGCGGCGCCGCCCGCGCCAATCAGCGTGTGCGCCTCGTCCACGAACAGGATGATCGGTTCGGGCGATGCCTGAACTTCATCGATCACCTGCCGCAGCCGGTTCTCGAACTCGCCCTTCATGCTGGCGCCGGCCTGCAGCAGCCCGATGTCGAGCGTGTAGACATGCACGTTCTTCAGGGGCGGCGGCACGTCGCCGCTCGGCGACTCGCGCGGCGAAGCCTTCGACCACCGCCGTCTTGCCGACGCCCGCCTCGCCGGTGAGGATCGGGTTGTTCTGCCGGCGGCGCATCAGGATGTCGATGATCTGCCGGATCTCCTCGTCGCGGCCGGTGACCGGATCGAGCTGGCCGTTCCGTGGCTCGCTCGGTGAGGTTGGTCGCAAAGCGCTTGAGCGCTTCCTGCTTCCCCATCTGCGCCGGCGACATCGCCTCGCTGGCTTCGCCAGGCCCTGCCAGCGATCCGCCCTCGGTCGCCGCGAGCGCATCCTCGGGCGACCCTTTGACGATGCGTGCGAAATCGTCGGTCAGCGCCTCGACCTTGACGGCTTCGAAGTGCCGCGAAATCGCCATCAGCGCATTGCGAAGCGAAGGCGTCTTGAGCATCCCGACCATCAGGTGCCCGGTGCGCACGCGCGTCGTCGCCGAACATCAGGGTCGCGTAGACCCATCCCCGCTCGACCGCGGTCTCGATGTGCGTGGAGAAGTCAGAAATGGAGGTCGCCCCGCGCGGCAGCCGATCGAGCGCCTCGGTGATGTCCTTGGCGAGCCGCGACGAATCCACCTCGAAGTGGCGGACGATGCGGTGCATGTCGGAGTCGGGCGACTGGAGGATCTGGGAGATCCAGTGCACCAGCTCGACGTACGGATTCCCGCGCAGCTTGCAGAAGACCGTCGCGCTCTCGATGGCCTTGAACGCCACGCTGTTGAGCTTGCCGAACGATGAAGACCGACTGATTTCGCTCATGCGACCCCAGCTTCCGTGACGAAGGTTTCGCCATCCAGGCACAGATCGGCGGCGTCGGACACCGCCCTTCGCGTGCCCAGCCACGTCGTCCAGCCCGAGTTGCCCGCCGATCCCCAGCTTCAACGGCGGCACTTCCTCCCGCTTCAGCGTGAGGCGGACGTCCCAATCGAGCTCGAAACAGAGATAGAACCGCACCCAGTCGACGAGCTTCCTGAGCAGGGTGCCCGACCGGTCGGCGCCGGGGCGGATTCGACGCCGTGGCCGGAAGGAAGGCCTCGTACTGCGCGAGCGTGAGCGGGCCCGAGGTGGATGCGGAACTTGCTCTGATGATCCCAGACCCGCGCACCCAGCACGGCGCCGCGACCCGAGCGCCGCGCCCTCGCGGCGCAGATACGTCCGTTCCGGCGGCGCCAAGCCGCAACCAGTGGCCGACGAACTCCTCGATCGGCGGCCGGCACGCGGAAGAACTGGCGGATGATCGCCGCCAGTCCCTCGGCGTTCCGGACCTGGCGCACCAGGGTGCCGGCGTGAAAGAGCTTCGCGAGGTCCGGCACCGTGTCGCGATGCCGCAGCGGCTGCGGCGCGATGCCGACGAACGAGCCGATGTAAACGAGAAAGCGATCGCTGCTCCGGCCGATCCCGGTTGACGTGCGGCTGCGCCTGCGCCCACGCCCGGTAGAAGAGCGCGATGAACCGATGATGAAACAGATCGAGGAATCGGCTCAGCGTCGGATCGCCGGCGTGCCGCAGGCGATGCCGCGCGTACTCGGTGATGTGAATCGGCAGCGGACCGTTGGGGCCGAGCAGGCCGAACAGCCTGACCTGCAGCCGCGGGAGGCGCGCCATCCTTGCCGAACTCGAACGAGGCCAGCGGAGCCGGAGCGAACGCCACGTCGGGATCCTGTCCAAGCCGCAGCGGCTCGTCAACAGGCCGGAGCGCGGCGCCCCAGCGCGGCTTGTCGCCGTACAGGCACTCGAGCCGGCGCAGCGTCTGGTAGAAGTCGTAGCGATACGGCTCCCGGGCCAGGTCCGCCAGAAAGTTCAGAGCGTCGGTCTCGTGCCCCAGTTTGGCGCCCATCGGTTGATCTCGCCTCGACTCTGCGATCGCAACACCGTCTCGGTCACCGAATTGATCGACACGTAGCGGGCAAAGTATCGATCGAGCACGGCGCCGAGCAGAAACGCGCTTCCGCCCTCGAATCCCATCTCGTCGACGTCGACCGTGATCTCGAGACCGCGCCCGAACGCGATCGGGCCGCGCGCCCGGCAGCCGCCGGACCACGCGGCCGGACGTTCACCGATCGGATGCCTTCGATCTGCCGCCTGGCGCTGACGTCCGCGGTGGTCGCGTAGAGCTCGAGCAGATCGCGCAGCGCGGTCGCGCCCTGCTGCCCGGTGGCATTCACGAGCGACAGATAGTTCAGCGACAGATGGCTGATCGTCCGCCACGCGATCGCGCCCTCGGCGACCGGCGCCATAGGGACGGCTCGGGCCGCTCACGACGCGGACGCTGGTCACCGGCGCGGCGATGTTGAGCGAGAAGTCGGTCTGCCCGAGGCCGATCGGCATCTGCAGCACCAGATCGCGGTTGGTGCAGAGCGCCCGCATCGAGAGCTGCCGCAGGTCGGCGGAATACGGCGCCTGGGTCGAATCGACCAGCGACAGGAACACTTCGCTGCCGATGTAGCTCGATCTCGATCCCGCGCCGCTTCTGTTCCTGCGAGACCAGCCGCGGCTCGCGGCGGGTCGTGAAGTAGGCCGACTGACAGGTGCTCGACGTCCGCGCTGGACGCCGAATAGAACGGCAGGAACCGCTGCTCGGTGTCGTCGCCGGCGCCATGCCCGACGACCTCGGTCACCTGGTAGATCTCGAAATCGAGCGGCCGGGTCCGGTCGGCGACCACGTGGAACTCGTAGGTCGAGTCGTTGACGTGAATCCGATCGATCCGCGGCTTCTCGAACAGGTTGATCGCCGGCGTGCAGAACAGCTGCAGGTTCGACGCGATCGACGACGCTCTCGAGCGTCGGATCGCCGCGCCCGAACAGCACGACCAGCTCGAGCTCGGTGCCCGGCAGCCGCCTGAGGCTCGGCGCGAGGCCCGGTCAGCTCGAAGAAGCGGTAGCGCTGCGGGAACGAAAAATACTCCTGAAGCAGGCGATAGCCCTGGAACGACCGAACGCTGACCGGCAGCAGCGCCTCCTGGTCGGTGAACCCGACCGGCTGGATCGCGGACGGCGGCAGGAGCGTGACGTCCTGCGGGCGGCCGCCGACCGGCCGCACCAGCACGCCCAGGCCGGTGGCGAGACACAGCTCGAGCAGCTTGTTGGCCACGTCGTCGCGGCCGGCGAGGTAGAAGCACAGGCGATCGAACTTCGATCTGCTCGAACTTGAGGCCGGCGGTGGTCTTCAGCCGGATGCGCAGGCCGCCCTTGATCCGCTGGGCGATCGGCAGCGTGGAGAGCGGCAGATCGGGCGCGAACGAGAAGTAGCTGGCCGACGACGACCTCGAGCGGCAGCAGCGTGACGTCGTGCGCGGTCCGGAACTCACAGGCGGTCGCGTCCTCGGTCGGCGCGACGGCATGGAGCGTCGTGCCGCGCGGCACCGTTCGCGCGCCGCCGGCCAGGCTCGGATCGTCCTTGTCCGGATGAATCTGCGCCACCAGCATCGACGGCGTCGGCGCGAGGTAGTGCGGATAGACGATCTCGAGCAGCGACTGGGTGAACCGCGGGAACTCGGCGTCGAGCTTCAGCTGCACGCGCGCGGCCATGAAGCCCGCGCCTTCGAGCAGCCGCTCGACGTAGGGGTCGGCGACCTCGAGGCCGCTCATGCCGAGCCGGGCGGCAATCTTCGGGAACTGCTGGGCGAACTCGCCGCCCATCTCGCGAAGGTGCTGAAGCTCGAGGTTGTAGTAATGAAGGAGACGGGGATCCATCACGCGACTCGCGTCGGCGCGAGATCCGCGATCTCCACCTGCCCGGTTTCGAGGTCGATCTCGGTCCGGACCAGCAGGTCGATGGGGATCGGCTGCGACCAGAGCTGCCCGAGATCTCGACGCCGATCACGTTGTGGTTGTCGAGCGTTTCGACCTCGAGCGCGCGGACCCGCAGCGACGCGGGCAGAATGCGCGGCTCGAAATCCAGGATGGCCTGGCGCACCGCGCGCTCGAGGTCCGTCACTTCGAGCGACGACGAGGTCTGGCCCGCAGAGCGCCGGAAGACCGTAGTTGATGACCGAGCGCCGGGCGTAGGGAAACTTCGCCGGATCCATGTCCGGGTCGAGGCGCGTGGTGTTGAACAGCCAGGCGAGATCGCGAAGCACCGCCTCGCGCATGCGCCGCTTCGACATCACCCGCATCTGGCGGGGCTCGAGCTTCTTGTCCGGCTCGTCGTCGGTCAGGCGGTCGAGCAGCGCCGGCTGCAGCTGCTCCTGCGGGGTGCGCTGTTCAGGCACTGGCCACGCCCGGAGTGTCGTCCGCCGCGACGCGGCTTCCGCGCTGGACCGAGATCGTGCGGATTTCCAGGATCGGCGTCTCGCCGGCATCGGTCGCGAGGATGCGCTGGCCGAGACCGCGATAGGCGTCCTCGCCGATCGATTCCCACGACGTCTTGCGCGCGAGGGCGATCGCGCCGTCGTCAGACGACTTCGGAGCCCGGATACCGCGTCGGGATGAGCGCCAGCGATTCGCCGCCGTTGTCGAAGTCGAGATGCGCCGGCATCCAGACCAGGTCGCGCAGATCCTCCGGCGCCTCCATCGTGACCTTCGTCAGCCGGGAGAACGGCACCCAGTAGTATCGGCCGTTGATGATGGCTTCCATGACCGGGCCGAGACGGGAGTCGGCGTCCGCGACCCATTCGAACGGGCGGCCGTCGATGTCGCCGCTCGAGGCCGGCGCTTCCTCGAATGCCCGCAGCCGGAGCTCCTCGGCCTGGGCGGCTTCGCCGCGACCGGCGCGCAGCCGCGACTCGATCAGCAGCGCGAGCCACTGCTCCGGCTCTCCGAGGACCATCGGAGACTTGCTGCCCTCGAACACGGCGGTGCGGATCGCTTCACACCGTACCGCGTCGCCATACATCTGCGCCATCGGCAGCGCCAGCGGGTCGAGCTCCGAGGCGACTTTCAGCTGGTTCAGGGCGCGCTCCCACTGGCCGAGCACGCAGAGCAGCTGGAAGAGGAAGACGCGCAGCTTGCCGTCCGACGGCCGCGCCCGGACGTCCTCCTGCAGCCGCGCCAGGGCCGCCGACGGGATCGCCGTTCTTGAGGTTCTGCTCCGCTGCTTCCGAAAGAGTCATCGGCTACTGATTCAGGTCCCACTGGTCCTCGAACTTCGAGGTGGCCAGCGCGCTGCCGTCTTCCGCCTGCGGGGTGTACTGGATGGTGATCTTGTTGAACGAGAACGTCACCTTCTCGAACATGGCCGGGCTATTCGCCGCATCGCCTGCCTCGATGTCGATCGACATCACCCGGCCGTTCTCGATTTTGACTGTGAAGTACTCCAGCGGGTCCTTGCCGGCCTTCCGCACGGTCAGGGTCGCTTCCTTGATCGGCTCGTTCGTGTCGCAGCGCCGCCATCAATGCGGTGGACGACTTGTCCACTCGCTTGGTGACCCGCAGTTCACGCATCGTGGCCTTGCCCGGTCGCGCCGCCGCCGCCCAGAGCGGCTCGACCCTGCATGCCCCATGACCAGGCAATCACTTCGATCGCGTTCTTGTGCGTCGTGTCGCGAGCCTCGCCGGTGATAATCCCCGATTTGGCGCCCTTGACGCTGAGGAACATGTCCCCAGCGCCGGGCGAGCGGGTAGCCAGGGGATCCATCTACGCTCCCTTGTTCAGTTTCTGATCCCAGTTGAACTTGACGCCGGCGCCGAGCGTGCCGTCCTTCTTCTGTTCCTTGTACTCCATCTCGATCTTGGCGAAGTTGATCGACACGCTTTCCATCGGCAGTTCGCCGCCGGCGCTGTCGCCATGCTGCACGCTGCTGACGATGATGTCGGTCAGCTTCAGCACGAGGTACTCCTGCTGCTCCTTGCCGGCCTTCCGATTGGTGAGCGTCGCTTCCTTGATGTGGGCGCCGTTGGCGCAGTGCAGGAACAGGACCGGTGACGACTTGTCGACCCGGTGAGTGAACGAGAGATCCTGGAACTGCACCTTGCCCGCGCCGCCGCCGCCGCCATATGCCATCGTGCCGCTCTGTGACGCACCGAAGGAATACGACATCACGTCGATCTCCTCCTTGTGCTTCGAGTCCTGAGACTCCCCTTTGATCCCGTCGAGCTTCAGGAAAATGTCTACCGCCATAAGTCAACGCTCCCTCTTCATGAAATCCGACCGCGGGGTCGAATGTTGGACGCTTACCCGGCCTTCGCGGAGGGCAGTTTGGACACCAGCCGCAGCGACACGGTGAGCCCCTCGAGCTGGTAATGCGGACGGAGGAAGAACTTCGCGGAGTAGTAGCCGGGATTGCCCTCGACCTCCGCGACCTGCACCTCGGCAGCGGCCAGCGGCTTCTCGGCCTTGGTCGATTCCGACGAGTGCGCGGGATCGCCGTCCACGTAGTTCATGATCCATTGCTGCAGCCACCGCTGCATGTCGTCGCGTTCCTTGAACGACCCGATCTTGTCCCGGACGATGCACTTCAGGTAGTGAGCGAAACGGCAGCATGCAAATAGATACGGGAGCCGCGCGGCCAGGTTCGCGTTGGCGGTCGCATCGGGATCGGTGTACTCGAACGGCTTCTGCACCGACTGCGCGCCGATGAACGCGGCGATAGTCCGAGTTCTTGCGATGCAGCAGCGGCATGAACCCGTTCTTCGCGAGCTCGGCCTCGCGCCGATCGCTGATCGCAATCTCGGTCGGGCACTTCATGTCGACGCCGCCGTCGTCGGTCGGGAAGGTGTGAACCGGAAGGCCTTCGACCGCACCGCCCGATTCCACGCCGCGAATCCGGGAACACCAGCCATAGAGCTTGAACGAGCGGTTGATGTTCACCGCCATCGCGTAGGCGGCGTTGGCCCAGGTGTAGCGGCTGTGATCCGCGGCGCCGGTGTCCTCTTCGAACGCGAAGTCCTCGACCGGGTTCGTCTTCGCCCCGTAGGGGAGCCGCGAGAGGTAGCGTGGCATCGCCAGCCCGAGATAGCGCGAGTCGTCGGATTCGCGCAGCGAGCGCCAGGCCGCGTACTCCGGGGTAGTGAAGATCTTCGTCAGGTCGCGCGGGTTGGCCAGCTCCTGCCACGACGACATCTGCATGACCGTCGGCGACGCGCCGGCGATGAACGGCGTGTGCGCCGCGGCGGAGACCTGCGCCATCTCTCCGAGCAGTTCCACGTCGGGCGGCGTCTGGTCGAAGTAGTAGTCGCCGACCAGGCAGCCGAACGGCTCACCACCGAACTGCCCGTATTCAGCCTCGTAGATTTTCTTGAAGAGCGGACTCTGATCCCAGGCGGTGCCCTTGTAGCGTTTCAGGGTCTTGCCGAGCTCGTTCTTGCTGATGTTCATGAATCGAATCTTCAGCATCTCGTCGGTTTCGGTGTTGTTGACGAGATAGTGCAGTCCGCGCCAGCCGCCTTCGAGCTTCTGAAAATCCTCATGGTGCAGAATCAGGTTGATCTGCTCCGTGAGCTTCTTATCGAGCTGCGCGATGATCGCTTCGATAGATTTGACGACGTCGTTGCTAATCAGTTTCGTCTGCGACAGCGCCTGCTCGGCGAGCGTCCGCACCGCGCGTTCGACCGCATCCTTCGCTTCGTCGGTCTTCGGCTTGAACTCTTTTCTGAGGAGCGAGTCGAAATCGCCGGTGTCGACCGCACCGATCGTCGAGGTCGCTTCCTGCTGGGGTTTCGGATCAGCCATGACAGTTCTCCGCTCTCAGCTCACGGGGTCAGGGACTAGGAGGATTCTTCCGGATTCTTCGTCGTGGCAAGCGCCTGCAGCAGGGCCGGATCCTGCAGCAGCTTGCTGACCAGATCCTCCGCCCCGCTCTTGCCATCCATATACGTAATCAGGTTCGCCAGCTGCTTTCGCGCTTCCAGCAGCTTGCTGAGCGCGTCGACCTTGCCGGCAATCGCCGCCGGCGAAAAGTCGTCCATGCTCTCGAACGTCAACTCGACGCTGAGGTTGCCTTCGCCGGTCAGCGTGTTCGGCACCTGGAAGGCGGCCCGCGGTTTCAGCGCCTTCATCCGGCTGTCGAAGTTATCGACGTCGATTTCCAGGAACTTTCGATCCGCGACCGGCGGCAGCGGCTCGGTGGGCTTGCCCGACAGATCCGCGAGAACCCCCATCACGAATGGCAGCTGGATCTTCTTTTCCGCGCCGTACAGCTCCACGTCGTATTCAATCTGGACGCGCGGCGCGCGATTCCGCGCGATGAACTTCTGACTGCTCGCCTTCGCCACGATGTACCTCCGATCACACGACCGCCGGCTACTCGTCCGGCTTGAGTCCGCCCGCCGAGCGCGCCACCATGAGCGCCTCGGGAGCGATGTCCGCCAGCACTTCCAGGAAATCCTTGGACACGAGACGCTTGGCCCGTTCGACGAACAGCGGAATCGGACTCGACGGCTCGTGGCGGCGGAAGAATTCCGCCACCGCGTCCAGCGCCCGCACGGCGTCCTGACGGGACTGGATGGCGCCGCCGGCGTAACCCGCCGCGCCCCGCGGCACCCCCGGCGGCCCCGTCGGGGGTCACCACGGCATCCGTGCGTGACGCGAGCTGCTCGCGGTAAATGCGACTCAGCTTGGCGAGCTGCGTCGTCAGCGGACCGAAGTCCGGTGCCACGTCCGGCCCGCCCTCCGCGCGCATGTGCGCATCCATCGCGTTCAGCGCGGCGAGCGCCGCGGTCACGCTCTGCTCGCCGGCGGCCAGTTCCTCCGTCGGTATCTCCTTGAGCGCCTCGCGGAACCCGCGCTCGTCGGGCACCTTCTCGTTCTTCGCGGGCTGGACGTGGCCCTGGGCGACCTCCGCGTCGCGAAGGCTGAATCGGCCATGCTGCCGGCTCGAGACGATCGGCAGCCGCCACACGCGATCCACGACTGCCATCGGATCGGCAAAGCAGTTGAGCGCGCTGCGGCGGGCCATCGCGTCCCCTTCGTCCAGCAGCGGATACACGCTCGGCCAATAGGTCTCGAGCCACTGCGAAGCGGTCGTGAGCGTGTTGACGAACGCGTGAAGGCCGTCGGTGCGAAGAAGCGCCGTGCCCAGGTAGGCAAGCAGGCGAAGATCCTTGGTCTGCTGCAGGCCCTCGAGGGCATCGGCGCGGATCCGGTCCCACTCGATCGGGGGCCTGACTTTCTCGGCCTCGCGCCGCTCTTCCTCGCCGCCCGCGGGTTCGGGAGGCGCTTCCGGCGAGCGGGACTGCCCGAACAGACGGAGCGCGTCGAACTCGCTCAGGATGGCGGTCTGAGCCCCGGGCAGGACCGGCGCTTCGTCGAGATTCTGACCGCACGGCTGCTCGGCCGTGATCGGCTCCAGCAGACCCTCGGCATTCCACACGGCACTCATCGCCAGGTCTCGCGATCTCGGATTCAGAGCCGTCGGCCTCACCGGCGTCATCGCCCACACGCACGGCACCGCACCCCGCCACCGCCAGCAGGCGACAGCGGTATCGTCGTGCGCCGACGGAGTACCGCCAGGCACCTGAAAGACGGTTGTCGTGCATCGAGCCTGCGCATTCTATACCGGAACCCGCAAGCCGCAGGGGGGCCGCCATTACCGGTACGCCTCGGCAATCAGGACGGTGACGTTGTCCGGGGCGCCGGCCTCCAGGGTGGCCTGGATCAGGCCGTCCACCGCGCCGCGAAGATCAGGAGTTTCCATCAGGCTGGAAATCCGTGCTTCCGAAACGACGCGGGTGAGACCGTCCGAACACAAGAGAAACCGGTCGTCGGCCTGCACCGCGTCGCGGTGGACGTCGAGGCTGAGATCGGGCTGAACGCCAACGGCGCGCGTGATCACGCTCGATTCCGCCGCCCCGGAGATGGCGGCCAGGCTGTGATCCTGGCTCAGCTGTTCGAGCTTCCCGCCCCGCCACCGGTACACCCGGCTGTCGCCCGCCCACAGCACGGCGGACCGCACCCCCCGAAGCAACAGGGCGACGACGGTGCTGCCGCTGCGATCCGCCGGATGCGAGCTCATGGCGTGACTGAGCAGGTGGTCGTTGACGTCCTGCAATCGCCGCGACGCAGCTTCGACGGCTTCCTCGAAGGTCCCGTCGACCTGAAAATCCGCCAGCGCGTCGCAGACCATCCGGCTTGCCACCTCGCCATGACTGTGTCCGCCCATCCCGTCGGCCACCACCCACAGGCCGGCTTCGGGCCGTTCGAGGAACCCGTCCTCGTTGTTGGTCCGCGCCCGGCCCACGTCGGTTGCGGCCGCCGAACGGAACGAAAACGGCACGTCGAGATCGGGCACGGGCATGGTCGGCAGCGTGGCCTCCTCGGGCACGTGGACGGGCGCCGATCGCCAGCCGCGCTCGGCCCACGTCCCTTCCAGGAAGGCGGGATAGAGCGAGGGCCCCGGCAATCCCTTCAGGACGAGCCAGCTCGGCTCGACGACCGACGATCCATCGGTCCACCAGAGCACGAGCGGCCGGAACTTCGCTTCAAGCTGCAGCGACAACAATTGTTCGAACGCCGACGGCAGGTGGTATGACGCGCCCAGGGGCATCTGCCAGGCCTGCGGGCTTTCCTCGAGAACTGATACGGCTGCGGGGTCCAGCAGGATCGGCGAACGCACGATCACGTCGGCGAATTCCTGCTCCAGCGCCGCCACTCCCTGATCGAACCGGTTGAAATCCACCGGCTCGGCGGCGAGGGTCTCGATCACCAGCCGCTCGGCGGTGTCGAGGAACCGGCTCGATGAGGCGGCTGCGGTGACGAGACACACGTCCTCGGGCAGCTGCGCGACCAGCGTGAGCGGGAAGTAGCGCCCGACCTGATCCACACTCGGCGCGAGCAGCCCGATCACCGGCGCGGGACCGCACGCGCCCGGCGCACAGACGAACCGCCACGCCGGACTGGTGAGATAGACGTCCAGCCACTGAGCCCCGAGTGCCGTCCGGCTGGCCGCCAGACACTCCCGCAGCCAGGCGTCCCACGCGTCAACGAACGCGTCCGAGACCCGCCGGCGCAGGAAATCGCCGTGACTGGGCAGCTTGCCGTAGAAGCCTACCGGCATCGGCTCATCACAATTCGCAGTTGAACTGCCGCCACGCCTTCGAGGCGAACGGGTTGACTCCGGTCCGGGCGCCCTCGACCGTCAGGCGGACGCTGTGGTTCTGCGGCGTCTGCACTCGCAGCCGAACCTGTTGCTGCGCGCTGGGTTCGCCTTCCTTCGTGACGTCGATCATCCTGAACCATGCCCACGGGCCCGCATAGCGGACGGGCTCCTCGAAAAACCGCGTGTCGAATGCCGCACTCACCATGCCCGGCGCCGTCCCCGGCCAGCTGAGTCCCGCGCCCTTCACCGGCCCGCGATGCGATCCCTCGATCATTTGTCCGTTGATCGTGAGCACGAACCGCGACGTCGCCGAGTCGAGATCCGAGATGGTGACCGCAAATTTCACGTCCGGGGTCTTCGAGCCAGGCGTAAAGAACATCTCGCGGAGCGCCTGCGCCTCCTGGAACTGGCCGAGCATGTTGCGGGCGGGCTCGATCGAACCGCCGCGCCAGGTCCACTTGCTTCCGCCCGTGTCGACCTGCTTGTCCAGGTAATCCTTGTAGAACTTGTCGAACAGGCCGTCATAGCCGAAGACGGTGCCGAAGTCTTCCAGTTGAACATCCGGTTGCGACGAGGCCGCGAACGGATACCGGCCGGCGATGACCTTCCGGCACGCGTTCAGGATCTGCTGGTCGTACAGCTGGTCGATCTTGCCGGTGGCGACCGTGATGACGTTCTCGGCGGGGGCCTTGGCGATGTCGAGCGCCACCGCGCTGAGAGGGTTGGGAAGGACCTCTGCCTGCTGGCGCAACGCCAGGAGCAGCGACTTGAATCCCTCGTCCGAAAGGAAGCGCTGGACGTCCTTGTCGCCCACGTCATCCCCGAGCGTGTCGAGCTGGGCGAGAACCTCCTGCATCTTGCCGATGATTCGATCGATCTGCGACTTGCCGGGTTCGCCGGCCAACAGCTGGCGCACCCACAGGAACTGACCTGTCACCGTCCGGCCCGCTTCCGTCATCGCCGGCAGACCCACGGCGGCCTGCACCGGTTTCAACGCGTTCGTGAGCGAGCTGGACAGGCTCTCCTTCGCCTTTTCGAAAACACCCTTCTCAGGTGGCGTGGCAGGCGCGCCGGGCTTCGGCGGCGGCGCCTCGGTGAGGGCCGTCTGATCGCCGACGACTCGCAGGATGCCGCGCAGCGGTGAGCTCGGAGACGTCAGGATGCGAAACGCCTCTCGCGTCTGCGGAATCGTGCGGGCAGGCGCGAATTCCAGGTCGTCGAGGACGGAATCCCACACCCGGATGTAGTCCTTCTCGTAGAGGACCAGGACATTGTTGACGACCGAGCCGGCGCTGCTGAGCGACGTCTTCAAGGTCTCGCCCCACACCCACGCCTCGTCCGACAGCTGTTTCATCAGCAGCGCCTGTTCCTGCTTGGTGAACTGCTTGAAGACGTCGCGGGTGTACAAGCGCGGGATCGGTGTGGAGAACGACGTCCCGCTCTTGCGCTTGAAGACCTTCGCGAGATCGAGTCCCACGAGTTGATCGAGCCGGAGCCCTTCTTCTTCGGCGTACCTGCGCTTGAGCTCGCCGTACAGCATCTGCGGCATCCACGTGGCCCCCAGGCTGCTGCGCGCCTGGGTGATCAGCGGCACGTCGAGCGGAAGCGACCGGAGCTCGCCGGTCTCGAGCAGGTTCTTCAAGTGCCGGGACAGCGCCTGGCCGGAGGAGGTCTGGGTGCCGCGCGCTCCCGACCATTCCTGCTGGGCAAGCGTCTCGAAGTGTTCCTTGTCCATGTGCTCGGGTTGACCGAGCATCAGATATCCCTTGAGGTATGGATACAACCGCTCGGGCTGCGAACCGGTACTGGCGGATGCGGGCGCGAAGCAGCGCCGCCGACGCCGCGGCAGGAGTACGGTGTCGAGCTCGCGCAGGTACGCGTCGCGGGCGGAGTTGCCGATCGCGGCTCCTTCATAGAGGCCCCAGCGCATCGCCCACGTGGTGTTCTCCCGATAGCGATCCGCGGAATCGACCACCGCACGAATCGCGTCGAGGCGCGGCACGATGCGGTCGATCGGTGCGGTGGCCGGCGCTGGCGGAAGCTTGTCGAGCGCGCCGACCAGCGCATCCGCTTCCTGCAGAAACGCGCGATTCCGGTTGTAGCTGTAGGACAGGAGCAGCACACCCGCCGCCGCGACCAGGCCGGCCGCCACGTACGCGCCAAGCTGCGCCGCCGCCTTCTTGGCCTCGAGTCGGCGGTTGATACCGGCGAGACCCGACTCGCCGATCATCACGTCCTTGAGCAGCGTCTCGACGAAGTAGGCCTTTCCTGGCCCGGACGACGGCTTGACCGCCGCGCCGAAGGTGCGCCCGATGCTCCCGAGCAGCCGGTCGATCGGCGTGCCGTCCTGCGTGCCGCTCGTGAAATACACGCCGCGCAGCAGCACCTGGCCGGTGAACTGCCGTGAGTCGAAGACATCCGCGACGAACGCGGTCAACGGCTCGCGCAGCGTCGCCATCTGCTGCGGGAACGCGAAGATTTTCGCGCGGCGGCGCGTGTCGCGCGCTTCCTCGAGCCGCTCGAACACCCGCTCGTTCAGCCGGGTCATGAGCGCGTCGAACTCGGCCTGATACGCCTGGGGCGCGTCGTTGTCCAGCGTCTGCTCGTACGGGAACGTCACTCCCCAGACCTGCGCGCGGCCTTCCGCGGCGAGATCCTCGAAGTACTCGGCGAAACCGTCCACGAGGTCGCACTTGGTGACCATGAGGTAGACGGGCAGCTGAATCTGGAGCTCCCGGTTCAACTCGTCGAGACGGCTGCGCGCGGCCTCGACGTGGGCCTCGCGCGCGGCCGCGCTCTCGACCAGCAGATCGTGGGCGTTGATGGTGAGGATGACGCCGTTGATCGGACGGCGCGCGCGGTGCTTGCGCAGCAGCGAGAGGAACTCGCTCCAGCCCAGGCTGTCGGAGGCGGCGTCGGAATCCTGGGTCGTATATCGGCCGGCGGTGTCGAGGAAGATCGCTTCGTCGGTGAACCACCAGTCGCAGTTGCGGGTGCCGCCGACGCCGCGCAGCGCGCCCTTGCCGACGCGCTGCTCGACCGGGAACTTCAAGCCTGAATTGATCAGCGCCGTCGTCTTGCCGGAACCGGGCGCGCCGATGATGACGTACCAGGGCAGATCGTAAAGGCTGTGTCCGGAGCGGCGCTGGTCCTTCAGCGCGGCGACCGCTTCGTCGAACCGCTCGCGGAGCTTCTGGACTTCGGCGGGAGTCCGGGTCTTTTCCGGCTGCGGCTGCGCCACGACGTCGGCGATCAGCTGATCGCTCTTGCGGTACGCCCGCAACCGCTTCGCGATCTTGAAGGCGAGCCAGACGCCGACCACGAGGCCGAGTGCAATCAGACGCGCGGTCACCGATTCCAGCGGCCGATACGAACCGAAGCCGAAGTAGGGTCCCGCGAACCAGATGAACAGGAAGATCAGCAGGAAGCCCAGGAGGATGACGATTGTGCGCCTGAGGAATGCGAACATGGCTGCTCTCGGGTGACGCCTCGGTCAGCGGATGTGGATGATCTCCACCCGCCGGTTCCGCGCCCGGTTCTGAGGATCGGATTCAGGGAGCGCCAGCGGCTTGGACGATCCGACCCCGCTGATGGCGAGCGTCGCCGGCGGCGTCAGCGTCTTCTTCAGCACCGTGGCCACGCTGGCCGCGCGCTCGCGCGACAGCTCGTAGTTGTCGCGGAACCGCAGCGATTTGATCGGTTGATCGTCGGTGTGTCCGATGATCGTCACGCGTCCCTTGACCTTGTTCATCGCGTCGGCGACCTGCTGCAGCGTGTTCTCGTAAGAGGGATTGACGTCGGCGCTGCCCGACTGGAACAGATCGCTCGCCGGCAGGGTGACGACCGAGCGGCGGCCGTTGTCGCTCTCGACCACCGTCAGGAGGCCGGCGCTTTCCTGCCGCGCGAGCAGCTTCTTGAGGGTCGGTCCCTCGACCGGACGCTGATCGGGGATCGGCGCTTCGACCATCCCGACCTGCGCCAGCTTCGCGTGAATCGGCTCGGCGAACGTGGCCAGCCGCGTGTAGTAGACAACGAACGTCACCGCGAGAATGGCGAGGGCTGCCGCACCCACGACCCATCCCGGCAGGTAGCGAACGAGCCGGTTGCGCTGGTCTTCGAGGCCGCGCCACTGCAGCGACAGATCCCCCGGAACATGGCCCCGCTCCGCGCGGATCTTGCGGTAGAGCGCGCGCTGCAGATCGGCGAGCTGCTCGTGCCCGCGCTCGATCATCTGATACTTGCCGGTGAACCCGAGCGCGAGCAGCAGGTACTGAAGTTCCATCAAATCGATATGCCGCGCAAGGATCCGTGGAGATCCGATCGAGCATTTCGAAGAACTTCTCGCCCCCCCACGCCTCGCGATGCAGCGCGACCAGCAGCGGATGCGGCGCCCATTCGCTCTGCGAGCCCCACGGCGTCGACAGGACCGATTCATCCAGCCCGGCGCACAACGCGTATCGGGCCGCCAGGACGATTTCGTTGCGGATCCCCGAACGCGTGCGCCTGTTCCTCGAACCGCCGAATCTCTTCGAGGGCATGGCGCCGGAGACCGGAAACGTCGGTGGACGACGTCGCGGCGCGAAGGCGGCCGATCAGCAGCAGCAGCGGACTGGCCGCCTGGACGAGCGGGTTCAGCCCCAGCCCCAGCCACGCGCGCTCCGCCGCGGAGATCGGCTCCACCTCGAAGGGACGCACTCCCGCGGGCCGCGGACTGATCGTGGACTCGTGCGATCCACGCCGCCCGGCGCCGGGCCGCGGACGCTGCGTCGGATCGGACGGAACGAAGGGATCGTCGGTGGCCGCCATGCGGGAGCCCTATCTCAACCCCGAATCGCCCAGAACTCCATCGCCAGTCCCGGGAAATCGCCCGACACGTAAATCGCGACCCCGCCCGAATCCTTCAGCTGAGCCCACAGGTCGTGCGATCTGATCGAGCTCGAAGTAGGCGTAGCCGGCGTGAAAGGGAATCTGCCTCGGGGCGACGGGAATGGGAACGACCGGGACGCCAGGCAGTCCCTGGCGGACCAGATCGCCGATGATCTCGGCCGGCGCGACCTTCACCTGCGCGGGGAAGCGCTGGCGAACGTTCTCGGCGGGACCGTCCGCGCGCGCGGCGAGCACGAACACCGACGAACCGAAGAGCGACTTGTCCGGCACGATCGCGAGGCTGATCCCGAACCGCCGCTTCTCGAGCGGAATCGCGATCGCGTTCTGCGTCATCACCTTGCTCATGGATTCCCGCAGCGAGGCGATCACGGGCTCGAAAGACTCCCTCAGGCGGTCGTGCCGGTATCCCGGAAACCTCGGTGTCCGTTTAGACGTTGTAGTAAAGGTCGTAAGTTCTCCGGCCGCCGCGACGCAGAACTGATAGAACGGCTCGGGGTGCACCAGCCCGGTATCGGCGAAATGCGCCAGCAGCGGCTCGTATCGGTTGATCGTCTGAAGCATCAGGAAATCGGCGATCTCGGAGGCAGCCGCCCTGCTGGTGGCAGTGACCCGGTTTCCGAGCGCCTCGCCGCGCTGATGGAACAGGCCGAGCAGTTCCGCCGTCAGCGTGGTCAACCGGCGTGGACGCCCGCACCTGCAGCACCGTCGGGATGAAGTTGTCGTCGAGGACGACCTGCTGGTCGGCGCGGCATTCGACGACGTGGGCCAGCGGCACGCACGCATACGCCTCGGTGAATTCGCTCTCGAGCAGCAGCCGTGTGCGCAGCGCCGCGACTTCGAGCGTGGCCTGATCGCCGCCGTTTCCCGCCGCGTTGGCCGCCATGAACTCGCGGATCTCCAGACGCGTCAGGTCCTCGCGCCCGGCACTCCGGCTGACTTCGATCTCGCCCGGCCGCCGCAGCGGCACCGCAAGATGAAGGCGCTGATCGCGGACATCGGCCCCGATGTCGAGCGGTACCGGCAGCGGATCGTCGTCCGGCATCCGAAACGGCGTGCCGTCGGGAAACACGCCCGAAAGGCGCCGCAGCCCGATTTTCCCGATCTTCAGAAAATCCCGCTCGAACTCCACTTCCGTGAAGCCCCAGCGTGTGCGGAACCAGCGCGTGCGCACCGGTTCTCGACGTACCGCTCGAAATAGCGATCCTGCTGTTGAAAATGCTGGGGCTGGAGGAACAGCCCTTCCGACCAGACGACGCGGTTGTGGGCAGACATGGACGTGTGTGCGACATAATCTACAACGAATGGGGACGCCGCACCGAAAATCCACCTCGCCGGCCGCCTTCAGTCGCGGTGAGGGTCAGATCTGGTGGCGGCCGCGGGTCTTTCGACTGCTCCGCCGCACGGGCACGCGCGCTGTGCCCGCAGCTCCCGGAACTGCTCCTCGTAGGCGCGGGCGAACTCTTCTCCAAAGAGACGGGCGAAGGCGGCTTCGGGGTCCTTTTTCATCTCATCCCGCTTCTCACGGAAGAGGTCCCAGTAGCGCAGCTTGGCCGGCATCAACGGCAGCGACAGCTTGGCGATCTGGCGATCGAACTCCTCCTGCATCCGGTCAGGATCGAAGTCGGCGAGCATGGCCTCGAAGGCAACGCGCATGCCCGCGAGCATGGCCAGCTGGTGGTCGCGCAGGTCGTCGAACGCATCCGCAAAGGCATCGACCGGGCCGAGATAGGCCGCATTCCGCTTCACCAGCAGGTTGTGGAGCGCATCGTCCACGTTTGCCGAAAACTTCAGCGGGTTGTTGTCCGCCGGCCGGAAGATGGTCTGACGCATCCGGAATTCTTCCTTGATGCGCTGCCGGGAGTGCAGGACGTCGATGAGGCCCGAGACCACGACGCGCAGGATCTGACCCAGGTTCTGCGCCAGCTCCGCCGTGACCGGCGCCCCCTGCAGCCCGGCACCCGCCAGGACGTCCGCGAGATCGCGCGAGGCAGCCCCCGGCGGCGCTGCGGCCGGAGCCGCGAGTCCAGCTGGCGGCACCGTCCCCACGGGCGCCGCCGGCGGCGTGCCAATCACCGGAGCCGGGACCGGGGGCGATGTGACACGTGCGGGTGGGGCGGGAGACGGCGCGGCCGGTGGCGGCAGGACCGGCGGCTCCTCCACCGCTCCGGGTTCCGGGCGGCTTGCGGGGACGGCCGGCGCGCGGCGGAGTCGATGTCACGCGCGAGCGGCGGTTTCGGACGTCGAACCGGCTCAATCGGCGGCGGCGGCAGAAACTGCGGGACTGGAGCGACCCCCGAATCGTGTCAGCGGGTTGTAGTCCGCCGGAATCACCGCCTCCTCTTTCGCCGGAATCGGCGTCGGCTCCGGCACGAACAGAGGATCAGGGACCGCAACGGGCGGGCGATAGTGCTCTCCGAGCCAGTCATCCACCGAGGATTGCACCGGCTCGGCAGGCTTGCGCGGTGCGGTAGGGCTGACGGCCTCGAAGAACTTGAGCGGATCGACCTCGTCGCCGGCCGCCGGCGGCACCGGGCTGAGACGCTCGGGTTGAGGACCGCGCACCGCCGCGAACGGATCGTCCTGGCCGAACGGATCGTCGAGCGGCTCGTAGCGCGGCCGCTCGACGCTGGCGTCGATCGACACCTCGATCTCGTACGGCTCGATGAAGATGACGTCGCCGGACTTGAGCGCGTACGGACGCTCGCGCCCGAGCCGGTTGTCCGGCGAGTTGATCGACACCCCGTTCCGGCTCGTGTCCTGAATGTAGAAGACGCCGTTCCGGAAGCTGATGGTGGCGTGGTGGCCGGAGACCTTGTTCTGGGACAGCACCCAGGAGTTGGTGGCCGCCCGGCCGATGGTTCCGCCGTCCTCGGTGAACACCTGCCGGCCGACTTCGCCGGACTTCATGCCCGCGGTGATTTTCAGGGTCAGGAGCACTCAGGATTCTCTGGTTCCGCCAGTCTACCCGAAGGACTCGGCGGGCTGCGGCGGGACCGCTTCACCGCCAGACGTAGCCCCGGCGGGCGCGGACGTCGAGCGCCTGGCCGCTTCACTTTGACCTCGAGCGTATGCGCCCCGGAGCGCTCGACGCCGCGTGGGGTGAAGTAGAGCACGTAGCTCGAACGAAACTCCTGAAGCATTCGACGGAATTTCGAGGTCAGATTCTCCCCCGGCTTCAGCGGCGCCACCATCCCGCCGGTTTCGAGAGCGATCCGGTCGGACAGGGCACCCACGGTGGACGTGGAGAGCGCCGACGAGGTCCGGAGGAGCGACGCGGGGCGCTCCGGATTCGGCGTGCCGAGGATGATGGCGACGGTCGGCGTGGTGCGGCGCGCGACGTCGAGCAGCGTCTCCGCGTCGCTGATGCTGCTGCTGTCCTGCCCGTCGCTGAAGAGCACGACCAGGCGCCGCCGTCCGGGGGAATCGAACGCGGACAGCGCGACCGCCAGGCCGTCGAACACGGCGCTGCTGCCGGCGCCGCGCACGGACGCCAGCGCCTCGTCGATGTTCGCGGCGGGCTGACTGAAATCGACCAGCCGCCGGACGCTCATGTTGAAGATCAGCAGTCGCAGCCGATCCGAGGAAAGCAGGTCGGCCCGCACCTGCCGCAATGCCCGTCCCAGTTCTTCCAGCACGGGTCCGGTCACGCTCGCGCTCACGTCGAGCACCAGGGTCACGTCGATTGGCAGCCGCTCGTAGGCGACGTCGGAGATCTCCTGCGGGACGCCGTTGTCGAGGAGCTCGAAGTCGGCCGACTTCAAACCAGTGACCGGCCGGCGATCGCGTTGCACCGCCGCGTCGACCGACACCACGTCGGCGCTGGCGCGGAACACCGTCGGCTGTCCTGCGCCGCCTGGCCGACGAGAGACGTCGCCATCAGCGCCGAGGCGGCCACGACCGTCACCCCCGCTCGAAGCCCCTTCATCGTCCAAGCTCGCGCAGCTTCTCGAGCACCGCGGGATACGCGCGATAGTCGCCCAGCCAGTAGGTCCACCAGGGATCGTACTGATCGACCGCCGCCATCTGAATGGTTTCGGCGAGCGCGCCCGCTTCTTCCCGATTGCCGCGAATGAGAGACAGCGTCATCAGCGCGACTTGCGCGGACTGCGCACCTGGCCAGGCGGCGAGCGCCGCGCGGTACGCGGCGGTCGCCTCGTCGAAACGGCCGCTGGCGCGAAGCAGCTGGCCTCGCACCAGGCTCGCGAAGTATCGAAGCTCGAGATCCGCCGGCGGGGTCTTGATGCCGTCGAGCATCGCGAGCCCGCGATCGAACTGGCCGAGCCCGTAAAGGAAACGCGCGGAGCGCACGCGCGCTTCGGGCTCGGTCTCGGGAAATTTCATCGCCTGCTCGTACCGGTTCAGGATCTCCGGCTCCTGGGCGGCCGTGGTCCGGCCCTGAATCCACTGCTGTTCAGACACCAGCGCATAGGCGAGCGTCAGCCTCGCATTCGACGGACACCGCTGCAGGGCTCTCGGAATGAACTGCAGCGCGTTGTCGGGCACGAAGAGGCCCTCGAGCGCGGTCGTTTCGGTGACGAGCCACGAGCACTCGAAGGCATCGGCGCCGGCCGGTTCGCGGACCCTGACGTGATATTCGGCGAGAAGCCGGCCCCCTTCGTCGCGCGCGTCGCGGTTGTCGCTCCGCAGCCCGGCCAGCCCCAGTTCGAGCGCAAAGACTGCCGTGCGCTTGCGGTTCTCCGGCCACGGGCTGTCCGACTGACGGACACCCCGGATGACGTTGGCCAGGTCGTTCGACTGCGCGAGCGCCTTCTCGAAGGCCTGCGCATCCCTGCGGTCGAAGACGTCCGCCAGCGCCATCACGTCGGGAGGGACGGGGCGTCGCGCCGGCGGTGGCGGCGCGGCTGGCGCCGCGGGGACGGGAGTTGCGTTGACAACAGGCGCCGGTGGTGCCGCGCCGCGCGCAGGGATCATCACCCACCGTCGGCCCCGCACCGTGACGTTCGACTGCGTCGTCTTGACGGCGACCTCGTGGGTGCGACCGTCGCGATCTTCGTCGGCCGGCTCGACACCGAGCAGGTAGTAGGAAGAGAGCTCGGTTTGAATGCGCGTGAGCGCCGGCGAGGCATTCCCGACTGACACGGTGAAGAGCGCGCCACCCGCCGAGCCGGTGAACTGTTCGAGCCATCGCGCCAGCACCGCCGTGTCCCTGCTCTTGTTGACGGCAGTTCTGTCGCCTCTCCTGCGTTTCTGCCCCGAACTGATCATGAAGGCTGGTGTCGACGAACAGCGTGTAGATGGCGGTATTCGCGGTCGCCGCCTCTTTCCCTACCTGCATGCCCAGCGAGCCGAGGTCGGGCCGGCCTCCCGGCGTATCGCTTGCGAGGATTCCGCCGCTGACGAGGAGCAGCGTCTTGCGGCCCGGGTACCCCTGCATCCGCGACAGCAGGTTGCGCAGCATCCCCAGGCTGGCGGTGGACTGCCCTTCGTAATAGAGGGCCGCGCTGGTGATCTCGGCCATCAGCATCGCCCGGCAGTTGGGGCCTCCGGCCTCGAACCCGCATTCCCGCGCGACCACCGCGTCGAGCGTGGGTCCGCCGCCCAACGGGATGTCCCGCGACGCGTCGATGATTTCGCTCGGCCGCAGCTTGAACTGCCCGAGCCCCGGACCATCCCGCTGGCCGACGATGTTGCCGAGCGCCCTGAGCACCGCGGCATGGTCGAGCGTGGGCGCAAGGTCGGCGCCGTTCGGATAGGCGGAGAGCCCGACGTAGTCGTCGTCCTGCAACCCCTTGACGAACTGCGCGACGCTCTGAATCACCTCGCGCGACCCGGTTGCGTCGAAGCTGATGCAGTCGACCGCCAGCATGATCACGCGCTTCGGCGTGGTCGATGCCGGGCTGCCGCTCGCCGGCGCCGCACCTTCGTCGTTCGCATCGGCGCGGATCTGTTCTGCCGAGACGACCCGTCGCCGCTTGCCGTTGATCGTGACGGTGAATTTCTCGGGTCCTAGGGCCGGCACCGGCTGCCCGGTGCGATCGAGGACCTGAACGTCGACCGGCACGACCTCGACGGTCACCCGGATTCGATGCGGCTGCTCCTGAGATTGCGACTGCGGCGCCTGGGCCAGGCGAGATTCGAGCAGCCCAGCAGGGCGGCCACGAGCGGTGCGACGCAGCGGGTTTCGGCTCGCATTGGAAGCAGGAAAGTGATGATGGTAACCCGAGCCGCGCCCGGCCGGCGCGCCAATCGTCAATCGCGATTGCCGGTCAGCCGCCGCATGACCAGGGGGCTCGTGAGCTCTTTCACCGCGCCCTTCCCCACCCAGCGTGCCGCCGCTTCGGGCGATGCGGCAAGCCGCCGGGCAACCCCGACGGCCTGGGTGTTGAGCGCCTTGTTCCTCCGGCCAATCAGCCGGAGAGCCCAGCTCACGCCCTTCTTCACGAAGTTCCGTTCGTCGCCGGCGGCGGCCTCGATGAACACCAGCCCTTCGACGAACCGTGCGTCGGACGCGCGTTTGTCGTGCAGGGCCAGGCTGGCAAGCAGAGCGAAGGCGGCGCGCTTGACGAACTCGGCGCGCTTGTCGTGCCACTGTGCGACCTTCGTCCATGCGTGGGGGGTGCGGTCGAACAGATGGAAGCACACGGTGTCGCAGACGCCCCAGTTGTCGAAGTCGCGGCACCACCGATCCATCTGCGCCGGCGTCACCCGCGCCGGCTCGTCGACGAACGAGGTCAGCAGGCGCGCCTCGTACCAGCCGGTGTCCCAGAGCGCGGCCGCGAGCTCGTGGCTGCGCCCGAGGCGCTTCGCCAGCGCCTGGATGTTCGCCATCGATACGCCGAACGCCCTTCCGGCCGTAATGCCGAACCGCTTCAGATTGTCGCGATCCCGCTTCGTGCTCATTCTTTCGAGCGAGACGAGGGCAGCTTCGGCCTGTCCGCGGACCTCGGTGGATCGCTTCACAGCCCGGCATCCTCGGCAAAGGCGTGCAGGGCGGCGAACGGCTCGCGCCGGCCTGGCGCCATCAGCAGCGCCCGCAGCGGATCAGCGACGGCGTTGCGCACGAACGTCGCCGTCCGTTCCGCGCGATCCCGGCTCGCGATGTTCTTCACGATCCGGTACTTCACGGCCGGGACCAGCAGATCGATCACCAGCGTCGAGCCGCCACGGAACGTATGCACCGGCGTGCCTGCCTCCTTCACGAGCTTCGACTGCGTCAGCACGACCACCAGCTGCGGGATGTACTTGCCGTCGAGGGTGACCCGCATGGCCCGGCGCAGCTCGTGCACTTCGAAGCCCAGCCTGGGATCGAGCCCGAGCTCTCTGGCGAACGCGGGCACCGCCTCGAACGCACTCTGCAGCTGCCGGTGCAGGATGCGGCGGTAGTTGCGGGTCACCTCGAACAGCTGCTCCCGGTCCTGCAGGTAGAGGCACTCGTTCGCGTAAGGCTTGAGACGATTGACGATCGCTTCGTACTGGTGCCAGATCGCCTTTCGCTGTCTCGGCGGCATCCGGTTGATGTCGAGTCCCTGCCAGCGCAGCGTGTCGACCGAGAGCGTCCGCGGCGTGTCCTCGGTCGGGTTCTCGAGGTTGACCGGATAGATGCCCCGGCGGCGGAACGCCTCGACGAACGCGACCCGGTAGTTGTAGCGATCGTCGCGCGACGAGGTCGAAGTCGGCGGTGATGAGCGCGCGCAGGTACTCGAAGAACGTCACGTCGACCGGCGGCAGGTAGTCGAGCGCGCGGATGCACATGTTGAGGACGTGACGCGGCCGACTTCGCCGCTTCGTCGGCGAGCCGCCGCACGAGGTCGGGATGGATGGCGCCGCCGGGCAGCACGCCCGTTCCGCCGGTGTAGATGCCGGAGCAGGTCGGCGATGCGCGCCTTGTAGATCGCGATGAACGCGTCGAACACCGCCGCGACCAGGATCGCGCCGCGCGCGTGCGGCGTCAGCCGCTTCTGAAGGTCCGCGGGATCGGGCGTGAGCCGCTGCCACTTGCCGTCCACGATCCGGCCGATCGCGTCGCGCAGCGCGCCGCGCCCGCCGGTGGCCTGACCGAACTGCACGGCCAGGCTGCCGAGCATCGACTCGCGATTCGATGTTCGCCCCGCGTCCGGCCGATCTCGCTGCTCGAGGATCTCCGGGATCGTGAAGTGCTGCATCAGCGCGACGATGTCGGCGAAGGCTTCGTGGAGCGCCAGCACGTCGGGATTGGTCGGCTCGTTGAAGCGGCGGTGCATGCCGTCGAGCATCGCGTGCGTGGTCTCGTGCGCGACGATGTCGTGCGAAAGGCAGGTGTAGACGCGGCTGCCCGGCACGTGGTCGCCAGGCTGGTCGGAACCGGCTTCGAAGTAGCCGAAGAGCAGGCGACGTCGTCAGGGCTGTAGAACGCGTTGGCCTGGCGCAGCGCGTGCGGGCCGAACCCGCAGCTGGCGGACGAAGCCGCTGTCGTCGTTCGGGTTCTTCGGGTTGGGCCGCGGCCGCCAGAGCACCGGACGGCCGAGCGCTCGCTCGAAGTGCTCGATGGTCCTCATCGCCACCGCGTAGACCATCTGCTGGTGGAACTGCGGCGTTGCCTTCGGACGGCGCCCAGCCGTCCTGGGCGAGCAATCGCGGATCGTCGAGATTCACCGGCGTGTAGGTGCGCCCGGCCGCATCGGTGTCGTCGACCGCGATGTACTCGCCGGTTGGCCCTTCCTTCAGCGGTTCCCACCGGATCTTGAGCGTGACTTCGTTCACGCCGGCGGTCTCGAGCCGCGACGAGAGGCTCGGGATCGACCGCGTACACCCGGATCCGCCGGTACGGCGGGATCCGAAAGTGTCGGCTGCTCGGCGCAGACGGCGGCGTTGTCGGGCACCACGTCCTTGCTCCGCCGCGTTCTCGGTGCGGACTGCCCGGCCACGACCGGGTAACGGGCGGCGACGTGCTTGCGAAGCGCGAGCGACGCGCCTTCGTCCTCGATGACCGCCTCCATCAGCCGCCGCTCGGTGGCCGCGGTCATCCGCGGCGGCGCGCCGGGATCGGGAACGATCTCCTGCAGGTCCGGATTCATCAGCCAGCGCTGGGCGAGCTCGAGGTTGAACATCTGCTCGCGCGGCGTTGGGTCGGCCAGGCCGAGACCGGTGATGACCCGGAGGAACGCGAATGAATCGTCCGATGGCGGCGTCTTCGGCAGGCCGAGCACCGGCCTGACTCGCAGCGCCGCGCTGGCCTGCAGGATGCCGTTGCCGAAGTGCTCGCGATCGGTCTTCTGTTTCGCGGAGGTGAAGAGCGCGTGCCGAACCGCCTCGATGCGCCGCCAGTCCCGCGGCAGCTCGTTCTTGTACTTCTCGAACCAGAGCGCCGCCGCGGCCGCCACCTGCGGCGTCGCCGCCGATGTGCCTTCGCCGTTCAGCCGCACCGCGGTCGGTGCAGCCGAAGCGCGCCCAGGGAATATTCGGCGTGTATGCAGCGATCGCCGCCTTCATGGCTGACGCCGGCCCGAAGCTGCCCTCGAGCGTCGACGCGCCCTCGAGGCCGGCATACGGAGAGCCGTCGGCCATCACCCCGCAGACGGCGATGATCCGTGGAAACCGCGCCGGGTAGACCAGCGTTCGCGGCGGCAGAATGCCAACGTGATTGCCCGCGGCCGCGCAGATGCACAGGCCCGCTTCGTAAGCCTCGTCAACGGCCTCGCTCCACGCCCGCGACGGCAGGCCGCCCATGCTGAGCGTCACCACGTCGCACCGCTGCTCGACGGCGTACTTGAAGGCCCGCGCGAGCGCGCTGGTGCGAAGCAGCACCACGCTGTCGGCAACGCGAATCGGGACGACCTCGGCGTCGGGAGCGCCGCCGAGAACCGCGTTGCCATGAGCCGCGGAGCGGCCGCCGGCCAGGATGCCCAGGGTTCCGGTGCCGTGCCCCGAGTTGTCGAGCACCAGCACGCGATTGTCCGGGTCCTCGGCGCTCCGGGGATCGGCGTCGCCCTCCACGAAGTTGCGCTCGAGGTCCCGGCGAACGTGGGCCGGCACGGTGTCGTGAGCGCGGTAGTAGCCGGTGTCGATGTGAGCGACACGCGTGCGCGGCTCTGTGAAGGCGACCGCCGCGCGGGCCGCGGCCAGCTGCGAATGGCTGGCGTCGAGATGCCACCCGAAGGTATCCGGGCCGGTCACCTTTCCATGGAATCCGTCCTGCGGGATCGGCCCGCACGCCTCGCCAACAGCAAAGGGCCGGCCGGGCGGGGTCTCGTTGGCGTCACGGTAGATGTCGTGCACGAGATCGGGCTCGGCAAAGATCACGTCGGATTCCGCCACGCCGAGCCGGGCGGCGACCTGCGCGTGCGCCAGATCCCAGGGGGTCGCTGCTCCTTCCGGAAGCTCCGCCACGAACCACTGCGGCGTGGCCGCGGCGCCGAAGTCAGTGCCGGGCTTCGCTTCGTAAAGCGGCCGAAGGTTGGAACGGGCCTCGACGGCGCGCAGGGCTCCGTCCGGACGAAGTTTGACCAGGACACGGCTCGTTGGGGTAGGCATATCCGTTCACTCGTGCTGGCTGGAACGCCCCTCGGTCATCGTTTGCGCTTCGACGGGCGCGAGCGTGGCGCCGGCTGTTCGATCACGTGCTGCCAGGCAAGAAGCATCGCGGCACGGACGCTGGCCTTGTCGGCGGCTTCGAGACGGACCGTGGTACATCCCTGCCTGCCCCAGGCGCCGCTTGCGGGAGAGAACACCTTGGGATGGAGCCGGATGAACTCGTGCTGCTCCTCGGGAGCGAGCTTCACCATGCCCCATGTCTCGCCGGGCCCGAGCGTCGAGAAAATCCTGCCGTTCGCGCGGAAGTCGGGATGGCCCATGTGAGACTTCTCGGTGGCATCCTCCAGGCTGAGCGCAATCTCCCGGAAATCGTCGGCAGTCATGGCGAGAAGGAGCGTACTCCAGGTCGCCAACGAGCGCAGCAGGAGCTCTTCGACCTGATACCATCCCTCAGTTCCCCATGTCCCGTTCCCAGGAAGCGTCCCGGTGAGTACTCCGGATCTCGTCGACCGGCTCGCCGCCCACCAGACCCTCGGCGCCGCGCCGCGTGAAGAGCTCGAATGGCTGGCCGCGCACGGCTCGCTTCGCCGCCTCGGCGAAGGCGAGATCCTGACTGCGAAAGGTACGCAGGTCGCAGGCCTATTCGTAGTGTTGTCCGGACACATCGCCATCTATCTCGATCGCGGCGCCGGCCGGCACAAGCTGACGGAGTCGCGCGCGGGGGACGTCACCGGGATGCTGCCGGTACCTCGCGGCTGGTCACTCCTCCCGCGGATGCGGTCGCACAGGAGCCCACCGAGATCCTTGCCGTGCCGCGGGAGGAGTTGCCCGCGCTGACGCGCGCGTGCCCCGAAACGACGACGATTCTCGTGCACGTGATGCTCGACCGCGCCCGCCTCTTCACATCGAGCGGGCTGCACGACGAAAAGATGATCTCGCTCGGCAAGCTCTCGGCCGGGCTCGCCCACGAGCTGAACAACCCCGCCTCGGCGATCGAGCGGAGTGCGACGATGCTCGAAGATCGCCTGGAAGACGCCGAGCAGGCGGCGCGCTCGCTGGGCGAGTCGAAGCTCACTGACTCACAGCTGGCGGCGATCGACGCGGTTCGCGCCGCCTGCCTGACCGGCCGTGAGCCCGGGGTTTTGTCCCCGCTTCAACAAGCGGAGCGCGAGGATCTGATCGCGGACTGGCTCAGCGACCATGACGTCGACACCGCCATCGCGGGACCGCTGGCGGACACCGCCGTCACGATCGACGCCCTCGATCGGATCGCCGCTGCCGTCAGCGGACCGTCGCTCTGCGCGGCCCTCCGCTGGACCGCGGCAGGATGCTCGGTGCGGGCGCTCGCCTCGGAGATTCAGGAGGCGTCCACGCGAATCGCCGGCCTCGTTGCCGCAATCAAGGGCTTCACGCACATGGATCAGGCCTCGGTCGCCGAACCGGTGGACCTGAAAACGAGCCTTGGCAACACCGTTGCCGTATTGGCAGCCAAAGCGCGCTCGAAGTCGGCGGCGGTGACCGTCAATGTGCCGGCCGACCTGCCGCGCGTTCGCGGCTTCATCGGCGAGCTCAACCAGGTCTGGGCGAATCTGATCGACAACGCGCTCGACGCCGTGCCTCGATCCGGCCGCGTCGACGTGAGCGCCGCCCGTGAGCGGCATCGCGTCGTCGTACGGGTGATCGACAACGGGCCGGGCATTCCGGACGAGATTCGCCAGCGCATCTTCGAACCGTTTTTCACCACCAAAGCCGTCGGCAAAGGCACCGGCCTTGGCCTCGACATCGTTCGGCGGCTGGTCACGCACAACGACGCCGAGATCGAGGTCGGCTCCGTCCCGGGGCGGACCGAGTTTCGGGTCTCTCTTCCGATCGCCGATGCTCCCGGGCCTTCATCATCGTGAACAAGCCAGCCCTCATCGTTGTTGACGACGATCCGCAGGTGCTCGCGGCCGTGCGCCGCGATCTGCGCTCGCGCTACCGGGAGTCCTATACGGTGATCGGTGCGTCGTCGGGAGAAGACGCGCTCTCGACGATCCGCGAGCTCAAGTCGCGCGGCGACGCCCTGGCCATGGTGATCAGCGATCAGCGGATGCCGGGCCTCCAGGGCACCGACGTGCTCGCGCAATCCCGCGAGACCTATCCGCTGGCCCGGCGCGTGCTGCTCACCGCCTACTCGGACATCGACGCGGCGATCAGAGCCATCAACGTCGCGCACCTGGATCACTATCTGTCGAAGCCGTGGGATCCGCCGGAAGAGTGCCTGTTCCCGGTCGTGGACGATCTGCTCGATACCTGGCAGGCACTGTCTCCTCCCGAAGAGAAGGGATTGCGGCTGGTGGGACATCAGTGGTCGCCACGGTCGCATGTGATCAAGAACTATCTCGCCGGCAACCTCATTCCCTATCGCTGGCTCGACGTCTCGCGGAGTCCGGAGTCGAAGGGCCTTCTCGACGCTGCGGGGATTACCGCGACCGAGCTTCCGGCGCTGTTCTTCGAGGATGGATCCGCGCTGCGCAACCCGGAGCCCCGTGAAGTGGCCGAGCGCCTCGGCAAGTCGCTCGCGGCCGCGCGCGAGCTCTACGACCTGGTGATTGCGGGCGCCGGTCCATCGGGCCTGGCCGCGGCGGTCTACGGAGCCTCCGAAGGGCTCAGAACGCTGCTCCTCGATCGGTACGCCCCGGGCGGACAGGCCGGCAGCAGCTCGAAGATCGAAAACTACCTCGGCTTCCCTTCGGGAGTCAGCGGCAGCGAGCTCACGCGGCGGGCCGTGGCCCAGGCGCAGCGGCTTGGCGCCGAGATGGTCGTGCCGGTCGAAGTGACCGGCGTCTCGATCGACGGCGGCTACAAGCACCTGACACTGAGCGACGGCCGTGAAATCGTGACGCGCACACTGCTCGCGGCAACCGGCATGGAGTATCGGGAGCATCCAGCGCCAGGAGTGGCGGCACACACGGGCGCCGGCGTCTATTACGGAGCCGCGACCACCGAAGCACAGGTGTGCAGCAACCAGCGGGTGCTCGTCATCGGCGGCGGGAACTCGGCGGGACAGGCGGCCATGCACCTCTCGCGCTACGCGGCGGAGGTGCAGATCGTGGTGCGGCGTGATTCCCTGCGAGACACCATGTCGCAGTATCTGATCGAACAGATCGAGAAGACGCCAAAGATCCGGCTGAGGACCAGAACGGAGCTCGAGCGAGTCGAGGGGACCGACCGCGTGGAGCACGTGTCGCTCAAATCAGAAGACGGGTCGATCGTCGAGGAGGACGTCGACGCGCTGTTCATCTTCATCGGCACCAGGCCGCGCAGCGGCTGGCTCCCCGAGAGCGTCCTGCGCGACGACAAGGGGTTCGTGATCACCGGCAGGGACCTCCCGGCCGATCCGCGGTACCCGCGGATGTGGAAGGAGCGGCGCGAGCCGATGGTGCTCGAGACGAGCGTTCCAGGCATCTTCGCGGCGGGGGACATCCGGTGCGGCGCGATGAACCGCGTGGCGTCAGCCGTGGGCGAGGGATCGATGGCGGTCCGCTTCGTTCACGAGTATCTGGCGCTGACCTGATCGCTCAGAACCGGTAGCCCACCCGCACCCCGAACGACGGCACCATCCAGGGGCTGGAGTCGTTGTCGATGTAGAACCCGTTGATGCAATCCGCATTCACGCTCCTTCTGGTGTGTAGGGCGTGGATTCGGGCGCAACCGGCTCAACGGACAACAACTGGCTATTGTTCGCGGGCGGATCCGGCGGTACGCTGCCGGGATATGGTTTCTTGCAGATTTGTCTCCAGGGCCTGGAATCGGCCCCTGTTCGCGCTGTTGAGCGCACTCACCGCAGCCATCTGGTTCACCGCCTGTCAATCGAAACCGGCCGCACCGGCTTCCGCGGCGGCAGTCTCCAACGATACCTGGGCCACCGTCGACGGCCGCCAGATCACGCGTGACGCCGTCGAGAAGGCGTACCGCCGGACTCGCGACGCGTCGCAGACGCTGTCGGAAGAAGAGATCCTGGCCGGCAAGCTGAGCCTGCTCAACGACCTCATCGTGCAGGACATCCTCGTGGCCAAGGCTGCGGCCCTGAAGCTCGAGCGTCCCTCAGAACGAGCTCGACACCGCCTACGAGAACGCCAAGAAGAACGTCCCGGACGAGACCTATCAGCAGGAGCTGACCAAACGGAACCTGACGGCGGCTGACATGAAGGAAGGGCTGCGCCGGGAGCTGCTGATGCAGAAGGTGATCGATCACGAGATCGCCTCGAAAGTTGCGGTCGGCGACAAGGAGCTCAACGACTTCTTCAACGCGAACCGGGCGCAGTTCAACATCGCGGAGGAGTCGTACCACATCGCCCAGATCGTGATCACGCCGGTGCGCGAGGCTCAGCTCGCCAACGGGACGGGAGACGACGCGACGACCCCGCAGGCCGCGGTGGCGAAAGTCAGGATGCTGATGGAGCGTCTCAAAGCGGGGGCGTCGTTCCGGGATCTGGCCATGGGCTACTCGGAGGACGCCGAGTCGGCCCCCCGCGGAGGAGACATGGGCTTCGTGCCGATCTCGCGACTGAAGCAGGCGCCGCCGCAGCTCCGCGATGCCGTGCTCAACAAGGCTCCCGGAAGCGTCAACGTCGCCGGCGCCGGCGGCGCGTACACGATGGTGCTGGTGGTTGCACGCGAGCCCGCCGGCCAGCGCGACCTGTCGACGCCGGGCATGCGCGAGCGGATCACCGAGACCCTCCGCGGCCGCAAGGAACAGCTGATGCGGATGGCCTATCTCACCACGATCCGGGGAGATGCCCAGGTGAACAACTACCTGGCGCGCCGGGTCGTCGAGTCGAAGGGGGGCTCGGCGCCGGGGCTCCTCCCGGCCGCACCGGCAGGAAAGTAACGCCAGAGAGCCGGAACGACGCCTCCGGGAGATCCAAAGCGCGCAGGCAACTGTCTCGCAAAAGCAGGCGGGACATGCAGCCGGCCTTCAGGCTCTTCGTGAGCTCGACCTTCGTCGACATGCGGCGGGAACGCGACCTGCTGCAACGGAAGGTGTTTCCGTCCATCGTGGACTTTGCGCGGTCGTTCGGTGCCGACTTCCGTGTCGTCGACTTCGCTGGGGAATACCTGACGAGGCGTCACACCGGCACGCGGTGGCCGAGATGTGCCTGGGCTGAAGTCGACCGCGCGCTCGAGAACGACGTCGAACCGCGTCTTCTCTGCCTGCTGGGACAGCGACACGGGTGGCGGCCGCTGCCGCCGTGGATTCTGCCGCTGCACGTTGAACGGCTCGAGCGTGTCGCAGCTGCGCCGTGTGCCGAGTCTGCTGCAGTCGATGAAGCTGCTATCGAGCTGATTCGGTCGTGGTACTCGCTCGACGAGAACGCTGTGCCGCCACACCTTGCGCTGCGGTCGGCGCACGACATTCCGCATCAGAGTGGGCCATCGTCGAGCCAGGCTGCGCGCGGCGCTCGATGCGATCGCCAGGGGCGACGAATGGCTCGAAGCGAACGGCCAGTCGCTCACTGAGCGTGAAGTGCGCCGCGGGTTGGCTCGGGGCGAACGTGCGTTCGTCCTCTGCGAACAGTTGGGGGCCGGGCTGCTGTGGCGGCATCAACGCGGGAGAAGTTGTCCGACGCCGATCCCGCGCTCCGAGAAGCTCAGCAAGTGTCTATGGACGGACGTCCGGCACGTCGTTCCCGATGCGAACGTGTTCGACGCGGCGATCGATTGGCAGGCGGCTGTGGACCCGCAACTGGCGGCACCGGCCTATGAGGCGTCGTTCACACAAACGGTGCATGACTGGCTGTCGTCCAGATCCGCACTCAATCGAGGAATACGCGGCTCGAAGCAGCCGGCTCAGGACGTCCGAGGTTCAGTTCGCACTAGCCCGGAAGCGGGCTGACTCGTTCGCCGAGCGCTGGAGCGAGCTCGAGAGGCTGAACGACGCCGTCGAATCGCGAGCCGGTGTTCCGATTCTCGTGGAGGGGTGTGCCGGCTCCGGAAAGTCGACGCTCGTGTCCCGCCTGTGGGTCGAGCGGGTCGGCCGGGGAGACCGCATCTTCGGGCGCTTTGCCGCAGAGGGTGGTGACCGCAATCCACGGATGTTGATGCACGGGCTGCTTCGCGAGCTGCTGGTCGAGGCCGGACAGGCCGCCCCGGCGCCGAGGGCCGACAGCGTGGCCATCAGCCGCTTCGGCAGGTTCTTGCCGAGAGCGCTGTGCGCGATCCGATGCTCTGCTCATCGACGGTGTCGATGAGATGGCGGGTCTCACGAGGACGCTGATCGCGGTGGCTGCCCGCTCGGCTGCCGCAGGGGGCGAGCATCGTCATATCGCTCAGAGAGGGGCCTGACGCCGGCATCCTGCGCAAGGCGTTCAGCGGGGGTGGAGAGGATCAGGCTCGAAGAACTGTCGGCGGCGAATGGCGGGGCGCTGCTGGATCGATGGCTGTCGGCTATCGGCAGGCGACTGCAGCCGGAACAACGTTCCGGCATCCTCACATCCTTCGAGCACGACGGAACACCACTGTGGCTGAGCATCGCGTTCGACAGGCGCGGTCATGGCGGTCGTTCGACGAGATTCGTCGCAGCTACCGTCATCGCTCGACGGCTTGATCGGAAAGCTGGTCATTCAGCGGGTGCTCGACCCCGGGCGTCATGTGTCCGAATTCTCGCTGCGAGCACGTGGCCGTCATCGCGGCGTCCCGCTACGGCATCACGGAAACCGAGCTGATCGAGTCGATTTCGGCGGACGACAGCTTCTGGACGGCGTTCGACGCATCGCAGCGCTGGGCTCTTCCGGAACGACGGGTTCCCGATGCGCTGTGGGGTCGGCTGAAGGCGGATCTCGAACGCCTACCTCGCGGATGCCGGGCCGAACTCGAACACGCTCGTGCAGGTTCAAGCACGCCGCGTTCACTGACTACGTCCTGGAGATTCTCACAAAGGGCGGCGGAGTCGAGCCTCATGACCTGCTGGCACGCCTGTTTCTCCATCAGCCGCTTTACTTCGTTGAGAAGGCCGTAACGAGCCGAACCGGCGCAAGCTGGCCGAGCTGCCATATCAGTTGATCCGGAGCGGGCGCCTCGACGAGTTGATCGAACTTCTGGTGGGCGATCCTTCCTGGCGCGGGGCGTGCGCAGCGGTCGACCCGGACGAGCAGGGCTTCATCAGCGACCTGGATCTCGCCCTCGACGCCTTGCCGGAAGTGCCTGACGCGTCTGCGATCCGGTCGGCGGTTCTCCTCAGCAGCGCACGCTGGCAGACTGACCTGGTGCGTCTCTCCTATGGTGACGACGACCTTGGGCTGATGGTCCGCCTTGGGTTGGAGACGCGCGCACTGAACCTGGCGGAGGAACGTGAGGATCCCGACGAACTAGCTTCGGCCTTGGCGTCGATCGCCGAAGCCGTCTCAGAGGTTGGAGGGATCCCGGATTTCGATGCCATCAACCGGGCTGAAGCAGCCGCCGAGTCACTTCAGAATCCGTGGGCGCGCATGCGCGTGCTGGGCCGTCTGGTCCTGGCCCGCGCGCGGCTGGGTGATCGAGATCGGGCCGCATCCTCAATCGAGCACCTGCGAGCACTCGCAGGCTCGACCAGCGGAGACGAAGCGAAACGCGGCAAATACATCGTCCATCTCGTGGAACAACTTGTTTCCCTGGGAGACAACCATCTGGCAAAGCAGGTGGCGGAACTGGAGCCCGGTGACGCGCGCTTCCTGAGCGGACCGCAAGCCTCGGGCGTCCTGGCTCGCATGGAGGCGGCTGCCGGCCAGCTCGATGCGGCGATCAGGAGAGCGGCAGCCTTCGAACACGGAACGTTCGATTACGGTGTGATGTGCTGGCACCTGTTGGCCGGGGCCGCCCGTCATGGGACTGAAACGCTCGATAAGAGCTGCATCGTCGGTCGAGCTCGGCGCAATTCCAGACAGGCTGCGATACGACGTCGCCTTGATCCTGCGTGATCACGAGCAACCGCTGCGGCGATTGCTGGAGCCGATCTTCCAGCGCGCACGCAGTCTCGTGCCGGAACTCGCGGCAGTAGTGCGACGAGCGCGCCGCCGCTCCGGCTCCACCGCTGCAAATCCCAGTCGACCTCAACAAGGCCTTTGCCGAGGGGGCATCGCCCGATGCCGCCGCGCTGCGGGCCGCTGACCTCCACAGCGAAGCCCGGCGCCTCGACCTCGTGCTGTTCGGCTCGTTCGCGGCGAGGCTCCGGGAACCGTGGGTGGAAGAACTGTTGCCGATGGCGCGGTCGCTGATCGACTTCGGCGGCCACGACTACCGCCCCTTTTACGAATACGCGGCGGCGACGGGAATCGTCCTGGGTCTGGATGCGGCGATGCCGCTCTTCCGCGACGCGGTAGGGATCTCACTCAGCGTCGGCAACCATCACAGAGAGTTCAGGTCACTGGAAGCGCAGGTGCGGATGCTGACGCGGGTTGGGGACTGCTACCTTCGGACCTCAATCGGACCATGCAGGGGGGTCATCGAAGCGCTCGGTGATCTCCACGCCCGCACCGCGCTGGGGCTCGGCTTCCTGGCATGGAGGGGCTGTCGACTGAACAGCGTGAAGAGATCCTGGACGACTGGCGCGGCAATCTGCCGCGCATCGACCGGCTGGAGACCTCCGCGCCATGGGGCGCAGCATCCGTGTATACCGTGATCACGAGCTAGGCGACACTGTTCTGCGCCGGATTGAAGACGTCTTGCGGAGGAGTTTCGCGGTGGAAGCGGAGACCCTTCGCAATCAAGTCGCGCATCGCGGTGCTCGAGGGGATCGCCGGCTCGATCCCTCGGCTGCCCTGCGAGACGCGCGTGCCGGGATGCTCGGTTCGCCAATAGAGGCGGTGACGAGCCTCGCGAAATTCCTTGCCGGCTGGCGGGACGAACAGCATACTGCTGCGCCGTTGTCGAAGCCGCCCGATTCGCTAGGGAGCACGCTGACAGCGTCTTCCTGCCCGGCTATGAGGTGCTGGTCGATTGCTGATCTCGGCGAGACTGACGAGGCCATCCTGCTATCGAGGCGGCAAATCGGTCCCTGGGCCGTTCGCCGGGCGAGCGCACGCTCGACGTGATAAAGGCGTTCGTCACCACCGGCCGATTGTCGGAGCTCTGGCGTGTGTTTGAGGAAAGCGGCATCGAACCGGCGGCCGAGTGGCTGTTTCACGCTGTCCGGCAACCCCGGGCCGAAACGAGTACCAGGGATCTTGAACCTGAAGAGCTCCGCTCCTTGAACAAATGTTTTTCTGAGTCGGACTCGCGGGCTGGGGCTGGCTGCGCTCGACCTGGGAATTCCCGCTGGTAAGCACTCGTGTCATCTGCGATCGAGAACGCTGCGTCGGCACGGATGAAGCCAGAGGTGGCGATGGCCTCCGAAGCGACGCGCTCAGGGATCTGGTGTCCTCCTCTGCAGGGAGGCGCGCCGGCCAGTGCGGCGCAGGCTCTTTCCCGTATGCAGCGATCAGGCGGTGACGGTTCAATCACCGAGGACTGGACGAGGGCCATCGGTGATGTCGGTGTCGCTACTGCGCATCGGGTGAAGTCGCCGGCGGCCCTCCACCTCATCGAGCGGCTAAATCTTCACGACGCCGACGAACGTGCGAGCTGCGTCCAAGGTGCGGTGGGCAGCCGCCAGTGCGCTCGCAGACGCGGGCGATCTCTCCGCCGCCGAAGAACAGATCGCGCTGATCCCAGATGCTCCGACTCGACGGGCGGCGTCGGCCGTGGTCGTGCGGTATCACGCACGTTCCGGAGACTACAGATCGGCCCTCCGCCACATCAGGTCGTCCCGGATGTCCGGGAACATTCAACAATGTGTCGAGGTCGTGAACCTGCTGGTCGAGCAGAGAGTTCATCCGCACGATCGAGGACTACAACTCGATCGTCGCCCGATGGAGTCCAAGAAAAGATATAAAAGGAGAGTGATGAACCGGCGATGTGATGACCCGATCTTTCCGCCGACGACACAATAGGCGGCAGGGAGAGTCGCCATGCTGCGTCGCCTTTCGCCGTTCCTGCGCCTCGTCTCGATTGTCGCCGTCCCGGCTGCCGCACAGCCGCCCGGCGCCGAGCTCAATCAGTCGATCGACGCCGGCCTCCAGTGGGCACTCCTGATCTCCGCGAGTGACGCAACGCCCGGAATGCAGGTGTCCTGGCGGCGCTGGCTTTCACCGCACTTCGGCGTCGGAACCGATGCGCTCAGAAACGGACGCTCGATCCCCGGCACAGCCCGGACCCGACGGCGTCCTGATTCCCGCGATGTCCTTGGTCGGAGTCCGTGGTCGCGATCCTCTCAGCGATTAGCGATTCGCCGTCGTCGGAAGCGGTCGGCCCAGATCTTCGTGAGCCTCGCGTAGAGATCGCCGTAGCGCACGCCCGGCTCGATCTGGGTGTTCTCCATCCACTCGTTCCAGCTGGTGACAACGACCCAGTCGGCTCGCATGTCGATCGCACTCTGCCACTGGCGATCGTAGTAGCGGCCATTGTCGCGGTCGGACGTCCGCGGGACCCGCCCGTCCTTCAGCTGGCGATCGTCGTAGCCAGGGCTGACGGTCGCTACCCAGATCCTCCGCTTGCCCGTGTCGTTCGGCAGGAGGTGATACGTCCGCACGCTGAGGCTCTGCGTGCGATCGAAGTCGAGAATCTCATCGCCCTGGTACTCATTGGAGGCGTAATAGAACAACCCGTCGAGCGCGCCGAGCCGGGTGGCGTTGATGCCCTCGCCGACGAGCAGCACGTCGCGGCCGCTCGCGCGCAGTCGGCTCAGCGCCTCCTTCCATCCGGCCTCTGACATGCGCTGTGCCGCGTAGACCATCACCACCGGCCGTCCGCCGACCCTGAGGTAGGTGGGATTCGGAGCGTAGAGATCCACGATGTCGGTGAGCCAGCGGAACACCGTCTCGGGATCGGCGAACCCGTCCTCGTGCTGGGGGTTGGCGACGGTCGCCTCGAAAAGCGCCGCGACCTTCGTCCCCGCGCTCCCGGCGGCGGCGAGACAGGTGACCATCCGGCGGTGATCGATCTGCTCGTTGAAGTCCTTTCCAGCCCACGACACCACCAGGGCATCGAGGCCGGCCGCTTTCGCCTCGCTCATGACCCGTGCAAGGTCGACGGGATCGCTCGACTCGTACGGCCGGAGCGGCGCGTCGGTGAAGAGGGCGGGATTCGACCAGCCGGCGCGATCCCACCAGGGATAGAAGAAGGCCAGCACCAGGCGGCTGGCGACGTCCGGCACTCGCAGGATCGTCTCGGGGCTGCGCAGCAGGTCGGCCCTGCTGGAGAACGCAGCCTGCGCGGCATCGGTCGCGAACTCGTCCACCCGCGACGTTCCCCGGCGAGTCACGTTCCAGACCTCGAGGCGCGTCGGCGCGGCGCTCTCGCTGGCCAGCCTCCACCCGATGGTGGCCCGCGGGACGACGCCGGCCAGGATCGTGTCGATCTGGAGGTCGAGAGGGGCGCGTTCCGGGTTGCGGATGATGTGGATGGTGTTGTGGTCGATGACCTCCCGCACACTCTCCGGACCAGACCGAAGCGTGAACACCGCGTTGGCGAGCGACGCTCCCTCGACCGTCAGGTCGAGGGCTGGCGCGGTGGTGGTCAGAAACAAGCGGGTACGAACCAACTCAGTGGCCGGATCTGCCGGCGCCGTCGACAGCAACCTCTGCCACAGCAGGAGGAGCAGGGCGAGAGGGACTCCGTTACGCATGGCCAAAAGTGCCAACATTGCCAACATTCTTGGGGCAATTCGCACCATTAGGGAGTTTCGAAGCATCCCCCGCAAGCGCGAAAGGCCCGGAGCATTTGCAATGTTGGCAATTTGGCAATGTTGGCAATGGGTGAGGCCCAATCGGCTATACTCCGCGATCGTTCCACGGTCCCTTTCTTCGCTTTTTGTTCGGACGCTGGCGGCAGTGTCGGGTTTCCCCTGCCGATTTCGATTACCAGAGAAAGGTAAATCCCGAGCTGGCTGATGGACCCGCCACGCTTTGACAAGGGAAAGGCTGAAATGAACGTCACTTCCGAACTCCCGTGTCCGGCCGGAGACGAACGCGTTGTCGCGGATGCGCTTTTCGGCACGCTGTACGCGGAACTGCACCGCCTTGCCCGCCGGGAACTGAACCGGCGCGGGCCCGCCGGCCTGGGTGTGACGACGCTCCTGCATGAAGCCTATCTTTCCATCTCGGGGCGCGAAGGGACCGTGTTCGCCGACCACGCCCGCTTCATGGCCTACGCGGCACGTGTGATGCGGGGGTTGATCATCGACGACGTGCGGCGGCGCCGATCCGAGAAGCGGGGCGGGCTGTTCCAAATCACGTCGCTCGGCTTCGAGCACGCCGACAGCGTCATCGACCCCAGTTCGCTGATTCTGATCGGCGATGCGCTCGACGAGCTCGCGGAGGTCGAACCGAACCTCGCCGAGATCGTCGACCTGAAATTCTTCTGCGGTTTTTCATTCGCCGAGATCGCAGCCATGCGCGGCGTGTCGGAACGGACCATTCAACGCACCTGGGAAAAGGGCCGTCTCTACCTCCACCACGCGATTGGCCGCGGCGCGCCAGGAGCGCCCGACGCCCATGCCGCGAATCAGCCCTGACCGGTGGCGCGTTCTCAGCCCGTACCTGGATCAGGCTCTCGAGATTTCAGCTGAGGGGCGGGCCGCATGGCTCGCTTCCATCTCGGCCAGGGACTCCGGGCTCGCCAGCGAGCTGAGCTCGATCCTCTCCGCGCACCAGACCGTTCACGACTCGGGCTTCCTCGAGCGGCCGGTGCTCGATCCCCGGACTACCGTGACGCAGTCGCTCGCGGGTCAGGTCGTCGGATCGTACCGGCTGGTCTCGCACATCGGTCAGGGCGGCTCCGGCAGCGTCTGGCTCGCGGAACGCTGCGACGGCCGGTTCCAGGGGACCGCCGCGGTCAAGCTGCTGAGCATTTCACTCGTCGGCCGCGCCGGCGAAGAACGCTTCAAGCGCGAGGGCACCATCCTCGCCCGTCTCCGCCATCCTCGAATTGCTCACCTGATCGACGCCGGCCTATCAGGGACCGGCCAGCCGTATCTCGTCCTCGAGCACGTCGACGGCCAGACCATCGACCGCTATTGCGACCAACGCGTACTCGGCATCGAGGCGCGCGTCCGCCTCTTCCTCGACGTCCTGGAGGCGGTCGCGCACGCGCACGCGAACCTGATCGTCCATCGCGACATCAAGCCGGCCAACGTGCTCGTCAGCAGCGACGGCCAGGTCAAGCTGCTCGACTTCGGGATCGCCAAGCTGGCGGAACGCGACCCGTCGAGCACTGGCAGCACGGCCGAGTCGAGCTCCATCGCGCGCAACGGGGGCACCGCCCTGACGCCGCAATTCGCCGCACCAGAGCAGTTGTCAGGGGAGCAGGTGACGACCGCTACCGACGTGTATGCGTTGGGCGTACTCCTCTATGTATTGCTCACCGGTCAGCACCCAGCCGGGCCGGCGTTGCAGTCACCGGTCTCGCTGCTGCGCGCGATCATCGAGGCTGAGCCGGCGCGCGCCTCGGACGCGGTGGTGTCCGACGCAGAACCGGTGGAAACGCTCGCGGGGCACGCGCGCCTCTGTGGAACGACCGCAGGCCGGCTGCGGCGGCTGCTTCGTGGCGACCTCGACTCCATCGTCGCGAGGGCGCTGCGGAAGAAGGCGGCCGAGCGCTACGCATCGGTTGACGCGTTCGCGGCAGATCTCCGCCGTTTCCTGCATCACGAGCCGGTCAGCGCCCGGCCGGCCACTCCTGGTTACCGGATCGGCAGGTTCGTCCGGCGGCACGTGGCCGGCGTCGCAATGTCGGTTGCCGTCGTCCTGCTGGTGATCGCGATGACCACCGTGTACACGCGGCGACTGTCGACCGAGCGGGACTTCGCGCAGCGGGAGCGGGCCAAGGCCGTGAAGGTCAGCGAGTTGCTGATGGGACTGCTGACCAGCGCCGATCCGTACGCGATCCGCACGACCTCGGGCGAGCCCACCGTCCGCGCGCTCCTCGACGCCGGCGCGGCGCAGGTGCAGAAGGATCTGGCCGGCGAGCCGGGGCTGCAGGCGGAGATGTTGACGGCGATGGGCCGGACGTATCGGCGGCTTGGTCAGTTCGACAGGGCGCAGCAGCTGCTCGAAGAGGCGCTCAAGAGCGGACAGACAGCGTTTGGCCCCGAGACCCCGCAGGTCGCGCAAACGCTGGACTATCTCGGCGCGGTCCTGGCCGACAAGGGAGACTACGCCGGCGCGGGCCGCACCCTGGAGCGCGCGCTCGCCCTTCGCCGCAAGCTGCTCGGTGAGCACGGCGACGTTGCCGTCACGCTGGTGGAGCTCGGACGGGTGTATCAGGACCAGGGACTGAATCAGCGCGCCGAGCCGCTGCACCGCGAAGCGCTGGACATCCGTCAGAAGGTGCTGGGCGCCGAGCACCGGGAGACCGCCGTGAGCCTGAGCGACCTGGCCTCGGTCCTGCGGCTGAACGGAGATCTCGCGGGCGCGGAGGCGCTGCTCAAGCAATCACTGGAGCTGAATATCAAGACGCGCGGTGCGGATCATCCAAACACGGCCGCCAGCCTGCACGACCTCGCGCTGATTGCGGCGAGCCGGGGCGATTACCTGGGCGCGGAATCTGGCCTCCGCCAGGCGCTCGGCCTGCAGCGGAAGGCGCTCAGCGACAACCACCCGGTCGTTGCCGCGACACTCAACAGCCTCGCGCGGACACTCCGCGAGCAGCGGCGCTACGACGAGGCGGCCGACGCGCTGCAGGAGGCGCTGAACATCACGCGCACGGCGTTTGGCAGCGATCATCAGCTGGTGGCGATCTACACGATCAACCTGGCCTCGATCCAGCTGGCGAGAAACGAGCCGGCGGCAGCCGAGCGCCTGCTTCGTGAAGGGCTGCGGGTTCGCTCGCGCGCGCCGGGGATCGTTCCGGTCCGCCGGCGGACGGTGCGCGAGGACGACTGGAGTCTCGGTGCAACCAGGAGCCTGCTCGGCGCCTGCCTCCTGGCCGAACGACGCTACCCGGAAGCCGAGGACATGCTGCTCGACGCCCGGCGGCAGCTCGAGGCCCTGCCCGCATCGGGCGGTGCAGAGATGAAGGTCGCCATCGCCCGCCTGATTGAGCTGTACGTGGCCTGGGGCAAACCCGACAAGGCCGCATCGTTCCGCGCGCAGCTCGGATCCTGACGTTCCGCCGTCCGCGGGCCGGGGGGCCGCGATGGCACCTTTTCTTTGACAAACGGCTCAGTCAGGCAATAATTGCCGGCCATGCCGCTGCGATGCCAGCGGCTCCCCCCGTAATTGATGGTCAGGTCACGTGCTTTCCTGCAGGAAGGCGCGTGGCACCGAGAGCTGTGCTCGAGCCTCGACAGCCGTCAGGCTGAACCGAAAGGAACGTCGGATGCGCATCCTCCGCTGGCTCGCCGTTATCGCCCTCGTGTTACCTGCTCCGGCCTGGGCCGACGATCATCGTGCCGATATCAACGGCGGCGGATCGTACGCCAAGGGCAGCCACTTGTTCGGTGTCCACGGAGGAGTAGCATTCACGCTGCCCGAGCCTCACCGGCACTGGAGCGTAATTGCCTTCGAAACCAGCGTTCAAAGCAATGGGGACGAGACGCGCAACACCCTGATGTCTGGTCTTCGCTACACCCTTCGCGTGAGGGATCACGTCAACCACAACCACAAGGTGTTCGTGCACACCATGATCGGTCTGGGCCAGAGGGGCGATGGCGGTAGATTTGACAACGACTTTGCGGCGGCCTTCGGCGGCGGCTGGGAGTACATCTGGAACAAGCCGGAGACCAAGGGCGTTCCACCCCAGGACGTCAATGGCTTTCGAGTGCAGCTCGATTACGTCATCGCGCAGGGAGAAACGACGAATTTCCCGCGACTGTCGTTTGGATACGTTCGCCGTCTGAAGAAGTAGCCGGGTTGTCGAGGGGTCATGAGCGCCGTAATCTCTGACTCCTCTCGAATGTCAGACCGCCATGGTTGACCCCGCGGATGGCTCGTCTTCCCTATCGCCAGGCGATCGGCTTGGCCCCTACTCCATCGTCGAACTGCTCGGCGCGGGAGGCATGGGACAGGTCTACCGGGCTCACGATTCGAGGCTGGGCCGGGACGTCGCGCTCAAGGTCATGCACCGGCCGACCGATCCGGAAAGCGTCACCAGGTTCATCCGCGAGGCGCGTGCCGCGGGTGGCCTGAACCACCCCAATATCGTCTCGGTGTTCGACGTCGACACCGAGAACGGCATTCCCTACGTCGTCAGCGAAGTGCTCGAGGGCGACACGCTGCGGGCCCGGCTCGATCGCGGGATGGTCCCGTACAAGAAGGGCGTCGAGTATGGGGTGCAGATCGCGCAGGCGCTCGACGCCGCGCACGCCCGGGGAATCTGTCATCGCGACGTGAAGCCCGCCAACGTGTTCCTCACGACCGAAGGGCGCGTGAAGCTGCTCGATTTCGGGATCGCCAAGCTCACCGAGCGCGAGGCGCACGTCGCCTCTCACGAGTCGACGGTCGAAGAGAGTCAGCCGGGAATGATTCGGGGCACGGCCGGGTACATGTCGCCCGAGCAGGTCCTGGGCGAGACCGTGGATCATCGCACCGACATCTTCGCGCTCGGAGCGGTGCTCTACGAGATGTTCACCGGTGCACGCGCCTTCCAGCGTGCATCGACGGTACAGACGATGACGGCCGTGCTCCAGGAAGATCCGCCGGATCCGGTGAGCCTGAACCCGAAGCTGCCTGCCGGGGCGGTCGCCCTGGTACTGCGCTGCCTCGAGAAGAACAAGGAAGAACGGTTCCAGTCCGCGCGCGATCTGGCATTCGATCTGCGGCAGCTGCGGGAGTTGACGGGATCCTCGGGTGCCCTCGAGCGGGCCTCACCAAGGCTCCGGCGCCGGATGGGGACCGCGATCCTGTCGACGATCATCCTGGCGGAAGCGGCAGCGATCGCGGTCCTCTTGACGCGACCCGAGGTCGCGCCCACCTTCGAACAGCTCACATTCGGACGCACCCGCATTGGCGGCGCCCGATTCGCATTGTCAGGAAAGGCAGTGGTCTACAGCGAGACCCGCGAGGGGAACGTCGTGGACGTCTCCGGCATCCACCTCGCCGATGGTCCGGCGTCGGGGTCGCGCGACTACCCGGGCGGCGGCGACGTGCTCGCCGCGCGCGGAAGACAGATCGCGATGTCGAAAGATCCCCGATTCGTACTGGGCGAGCGGTTCGTCGGAACCCTGACCGTGGCACCCATCGGTGGAGGCTCGCCCCGTGAGGTCGTCAACGACATCGAGGCTGCTGACTGGGACCCGGACGGGACCCAGCTTGCGGTCGCGAAGTCCATCAGCGACATCGCCGGGGAGACTTTGATCGAGTACCCACCCGGAAAGCCACTCTACAAGTCGAAGGGGTCCATCCGCTTTCTCCGCTTCTCTCCAGACGGACAGCACATCGCCTTCGTGGAGGATTCGAGCAGGCGTGGTGCCGCAGGCCAGATCGCGGTGATCGATCTGAAGGGCACGGTCAGGACACTGACCGACAAATGGGGGAGCGTACGGGGCCTGTCGTGGTCGCCCGCCGGCGATGAGATCTGGTTCACGGCGGGCGCCGTGCGCTCGAACCGAGTGCTCCGAGGCGTGACGCTGAACGGGAAACTGCGCCTGATCTTCGAAGCGCCGGGCTCGCTGACCTTGTGGGATGTCGCATCCGATGGACTGGCACTCCTCAGTCGCGACGAGGAGCGGCGGGCCGTCGTCGGGCTCGCTCCGGGCTCGACCGCCGAGCGGGATCTCTCCTGGCTCGACGACTCGGGCGTGGCGGACATCTCGGCGGATGGCCGCTGGCTGCTCGGCCGGGATCGATTCGGCGTCTACGTGCGTCCCATGGATGGCTCGCCGCCAACGTTCCTCGAATTGAAAGACGGATTCGCGGACGCCCTCACGCGCGACGGCACCTTCGCGATTGGTACGAACGCGGAGGGCCGGCTGGTCGTGATTCCCAGGAGGGCGGGCCAGACGCGCGTCCTGCCCTCGCACGGCATCGTCAGCTACAACGGCGCCCGCTGGTTTCCCGACGCAAAGCGCATCCTCTTTACCGGAGCCAAGGCGGACGAACAGCTTCGTTCATACGCGCAGGACGTGCAGGGCGGGCCACCGCAGCCGATCACTCCTGAGGGGACCTGGGGGTTGTCGATCTCACCCGACGGGGAGATGATCGCGGCCATCGGTGCCCAGCAGGCAATCACCCTGTGGTCGGTGGCAGGGAAGCGGCTGCGGGAAGTCAAGGGATCGCGTCCGGACGATCGGCCAGTCGCATGGAGCGCCGATGGAGGATCGCTCTGGATCTTCCGCCGCGGTGAGATTCCGGCCCACATCTACAGGCTCGATCTCAACACGGGCGAGCGCGCGCTCTGGAAGACGCTGCTCCCGCCAGACGCTGCTGGCGTGATCTCCGTGATCGAGTTTCAGATCACGCCGACCGGAGATGCTTACGCCTACGGTTACACGCGCCAGCTCTCGCAGCTCTACCTGGTCACCGGTCTGAAGTAGGTGAGCTGGCCGACCATACAACCATGACCGTTCTCCAGGATCTCCGGCACGCGTTCAGGGTGCTGCGTCGCGAGCCCGGCTACACCCTCGTCGCGCTGCTGGCCATCGCGCTCGGCGTCGGCGCAACGACCACCTTGTTCAGCGTGACCTACGGTGTGCTGCTGAAGCCGCTGCCCTGGCCCGAACCGGAGCGGCTGGTTCGGCTGGAGGAGCGTCGTGGCGGCCGCAGCGGACGCGTGCCCTGGACGATCACCAACGGCACTTACCTGGGCTGGCGCGAGTCGTCTATGGTCGACGCGATCGGCGGCTGGATGTCGGTGACGGCCACTTTCACGGATGGCGGCGAACCCGAGCGGATCCGGCTCGGACGGCTGACGCCAACCGTGCTCACGGTCCTGGACGCGCGAGCGCTCATGGGACGCGTGTTCGACGCCAGGGATGCCGCCGACCGGCGGGCCGATGCCGTGATTCTTTCTCACGGATTCTGGCAACGGCGCTTCGGCGCGGCGCCAGACATCCTCGGCCGTGTCGTGCGGCTCGACGAGCAGCCGTACACCGTTGCCGGCGTCATGCCGCCCGGATTCGCCTTTCCCGATCGCGAGACGCAGGCCTGGATCCCGTTGCACGTGCCGCAGGTCTACAGCGAGGACGGCACGCGCATTTCGCTGCAGATCTTCGGCGCCCTCGCGCGCATGCGGCCCGGCGTGACCCCCGCGCAGGTCGGCGCCGAAGGCACCGCGCGAGCCAGGGCCGCGCGGGATCCGGGAACCGCGGCGCTCGCGTTGTTCGGCAGCGGCGACCCGCCCACGATCGCGGCTGCACCGGCGCTCGAGGTGGTCATCGCGGACGTGCGTCCGGCAATTCGGATTCTGCTGGCCGGCGTTCTGCTGCTCTTCTGCACCGCCGTCGCGAGCGTCGCGACGATCCAACTCGCGCGTGCGGCAAAGCGCCGCCGCGAGATGACCGTGCGAGCCGCGCTCGGTGCAACCACCACCCGCCTGGCGCGGCAATGGCTGACCGAAACCGCGGTGATCGGCGTCGGTGGCGGCGCTCTCGGTGTCGCAGGAGCGAGCCTGCTGATCGGTTCCTTCCCGGCGATCCTGCCCGCCGACTTCCCGCGGTTGAACGACATCACGCTGGACTGGCGTGTGGCGCTCGGCTCGACGGCAGCAACCGTGACGGCGATCGCCGTCTGCGCGCTGTTGCCCACAATGCAGGCGCGACGCATCGATCTGGTGCAGTCGCTCGCCGAGGACAGCCTTGCGCCGGTCGGCGGCGGCGCCCGGACGCGCGTGGCGCGCGTGCGGGCGGTCATCATGGCGGGACAGATCGCCATTGCCTGCATCCTCCTGATCGGCGCCGGACTTCTCGGCCGCAGCCTGCAGGCGCTGATCGAGGTCGATCGCGGCTACGACCCGCACAACCTGCTCACCGCACGCCTGCCGCTTCCTTCAGGTCCCACCTTCGCGAAGACCGACTCGCTGCTGCAGGGGATCCGCGGCCGCCTGCAGGCTCTTCCCGGCGTCACCCACGCGTCGTTCGGCAACGCGCTGCCGCTGGTCTCGGCCGGTGGCATGAGCGGACTGAACGTTCGTCTCCCCCGCGATCCGTCGACGGTGGCCAAGGTGCAGACGTTGCACCGCACCGTGGACCCCGCGTACTTCGCCGCGATGGGATTGCGGTTGCGCGCGGGCCGGCTGCTGACCGACAGCGACAGCGAGACCTCCCAACCCGTGCTCGTCGTGAACAAGTCATTCGCCGATCAGTATCTCGGGGACAGTCCTGTCGGAGGGAGGCTTCAGCTCTCGTTGTACCGCCACGCCGAGTGGGAGATCGTGGGCGTGGTCGAGGACATGAAGCAGGGCGGACTTCAGACGGCAGGGTTCGTCAGCACCGCGGACACCGCGCAGCCGGAAATGTTCTCTTCGTACCGACAGTTCGGGGCGATGCGGCTCGACACCATCTTCCTGGTGCTGCGCACGACGGGTGAACCGTCGCCGCTTGCGCCGGCGGTGCGCGCGATTGTCCGCGAACAGGCGCCCGCCCTGGTCCTTGACTCGGTCATGACCATGGAGGATCGGTTGATGTCGAGCTTGTCGCGCCCGCGGGCATACGCGTTCGTGCTCGGGGGTGTGGCGGCATTTGCGCTCGCCATCGCAGCCGTCGGCCTGTTCGGCGTCGTGTCCTACAGCGTTGCACAGCGCTCCCGGGAGATCGGCGTGCGGACCGCGCTCGGTGCAAGGACGACCGACATCCTCACCCTGGTGTTACGTTCAAGCCTGGCAGTCACTGCCGCTGGTCTGATCGTGGGACTCGGCGGGGCGGCTCTCCTGGTCAAGTTGCTGTCCGGGATCCTTTACGGCGTCAGGCCGCTCGATCCGGCCACTTTCACGGCGGTCCCAGTGGTGCTGGCGCTGGCGGCCGCCCTGGCTTGCATTGCACCGGCCCGCCGCGCCGCCCGCATCGATCCGATTCGCGCCTTGCGGCCGGACTAGGACGGCCCACTTCCGCCTAACGGCGGAAGCCACGCGACAGAATTCCGCGAGACACAGCCTCCGGCTTCATTCTGCGACTCGTGGCTTCCGGCATCAGCCGGAAGCACACCCAGCGGCCCACAGGGTCGCCAGTTAACCTTTTCAACCGTCGTGCGTAATACCTCCGTGACGCGGCGTCTCGCCTCCCCTCCCTTCGCTGCCGGCCTGGGAGCTGACGTGCGCATCGAGGTGCCGTCATGCTGCAGGATTTGCGGTTCGCGCTGCGTCTGCTGGTCAAGGAACGGTGGTTCTCCGCCGTTGCCATCGTCGCGCTGTCGCTCGGGATCGGGCTCAATGCGACGGTGTTCACGCTGGTGAACGCGGTCCTGATCCGCGGCCTGCCGTTCAAGGATTCCCAGGACCTGTACATGCTGGGCTGGCAGCATAAACGCGGCGGCCGCAACAACGTCTCCTACCCCGAGTTCAAGGAATGGCGCCAGCAGTCGAAGGTATTCACGCGGCCTGGCGGGCTGGACGAACCTGAGTATGACGATCAGCGACGACCGGGGCCTGCCGGAGCAGGCGCGGGCGGCCTACCTCACGGCGAATGCCTTCTCCGTGGTCGGCCAGCCGCTGCTGCTCGGGCGCGACTTCAGACCGCAGGACGAAAAGCGCGGCACCGACCGGGCGGTCATCATCGGCTATCGCATCTGGCGGAATCGCTATGCCGGCGATCCCGGCATCGTCGGAAAGCTCACCCGCGTGAACGGCGAACCGGCAGTCATCGTCGGGGTCATGCCGGAGGGCATGATGTTTCCGCAGAACACCGAGATCTGGGCGGTGTTCATTCCCACTGAGCAGCAGGAACGAAGGACGTCGCGGGGCCTGAATGTCTTCGGCCGCGTCCGTCCGGGAACCAGCCGTCGAGAAGCGACCGCCGAGCTGAACACCCTGGCCGGTCGTATCAAGGCGGAGTATCCAAAGGATTACGAAGAGCTGACCGGCGCGTCGATCGAGACTTTCAACGAGCGCTTCAACGGCGGACCGATTCGCGCCGTGTTCCTGGCGATGATGGGCGCGGTCGCGTTCGTGCTGCTGATCGCCTGCGCCAACGTCGCCAATCTGCTGCTGTCACGGTCCGCGAGCAGGGCCCGCGAAGTGGCGGTACGGCTCGCGCTCGGCGCCACGCGGTGGCGTGTCATCCGCCAGCTGCTCGTCGAAGCCGTGCTGCTCGGATCGATTGGCGGGATCCTCGGCCTGGGCATCGCCATGTTCGGCGTACGGGCGTTCGACGCCGCGGTGACCGACTCCGGCAAGCCGTACTGGATCCAGTTCACGATCGACTACACGGTCGTCGGGTTCCTCGCCGCGATCTGCGTGTTGACCGGCGTGTTGTTCGGGCTCGCGCCGGCGCTGCACGTCTCGCGGACCAATGTGCACGGCGTGCTCAAGGAAGGCGGGCGAGGCAATGCCGGTGGCGGCCGCGTGCGATGGCTGACCGGCACGATGGTCGTGGTCGAAGTCGCGCTGACCCTGGTGCTGCTCGTCGGCGCCGGCCTGATGATTCGCAGCTTCCTGAACCTTTATCGCATCGACATCGGCATGCGGATGGAGCGGCTGATGGCGATGAACCTGCAGCTCGGAGGCGACAAATATCAGAAGCCCGAGGCGCGGCGGGCCTTCTACGAGCAGCTGGAGCCACGGCTCGCGGCCATCGCCGGCGTCGAGCACGTCGCGCTCACGACCAGCGTTCCGCCTTCGGGATCGGCCGCCGTCCGATCGAATTCGACGGCCGGCCAGTGCCGAAGCTCGACGATGCCCCGAATGTAGGAAACGTGACGATCACCCCGGGATTCTTCGACGTCGTGGGGCAATCGATCACCCGCGGCCGGGGATTCACGGAAGCGGATGGTGCCACGGGCGCCGAGTACCTGGTCATCAACGAACAGATGGCGGCCGAGCATTTCAAGGGCGAGGATCCAGTCGGCAAGCGGATCAAGTTCATGGCGTTTCCGCCCCCTCCGGATCAGCCGGCGCCCCCGCCGCCGGTCTGGCGCACCATCGTCGGCGTCGTCAGGACAGTGCGTCATACCGGACTGCAGGACGATGGTTCCCTGTCGGTCTTCTACGCGCCGGTGCGGCAGGACCCGCCTGGCTTCATCTCCGTGATGATTCGCAGCGCTGTGTCGCCGGAGACCATCATGACTGCCGTCCGCAAGGAAGTGCAGGCGATCGATCCCGATCAGCCGGTCTTCAACCTGCGGACCATGGAGCATGCGCTGCAGCAGCAGATGTGGCCGTACCGCGTGTTCGGCACGCTGTTCACGATCTTCGCGTTCATCGGCCTGTTGCTGTCTGCCGTCGGGCTGTATGCCGTGATGGCTTACGCGGTGACCCAGCGTACGCAGGAGATCGGGGTGCGGGTCGCACTCGGCGCGCAAGGAAACCAGGTGACGTGGATGGTCCTGAAGCGCGGCCTGTTTCAACTCGGGCTCGGACTGGCGTTCGGGCTCGCGGGCGGATTCTTCGCCGGACGCGCGCTGCCGTCGCGGATCCTGGTCCAGACCACAGCGACGGATCCGTGGACCTTCGTCGCGATCACCCTGCTCCTCAGCCTGGTCGCAATTACTGCCTGCGTGGTTCCGGCGCGGCGCGCCATGCGCGTGGATCCGCTGGTGGCGCTGCGCGCGGAGTGACGACGGGTTCGCGCGATCGTCATCCTCATTCGCCTCCGGGCGCTCGATGTGCTCCACGGTGATCGGGCACTCTGGCTTCTTGCTGCTCCAGTTCGAGACCGAGTTTGCGCAGCACGGTGAAGATCGTCGGGAGGTCAGCCCTCCCTTCATTTAACAGGTTGCTGAAGAGTGCACCGACAAGGGAGAAGCATTCGCTTCGCTAGCATTGCGAGAGTTTTCCCTTCTCCCTTCTCCCTTCTCCCTTGACTCGACTAGTTATGCAGCGACCTATACGGCGAGTGCTCACCGAAATCTCATGTAATGCTCACCTGCGGTGAAGACACCAGGGGCTACGGCAGCGATCCTTCGGAATGTACGAGCCGCTAACTCCCACCGGCGCGGGCAGGTCGCGCGTGAGTTCGACCCGCTGGCGTGCCGAGGCGGCGCTGGCCGTCCTCTTTGCCGTGGTCATGCTGGCCGTGGGCGGCCGCGCCCTCTGGTTCATGTCCAGGAAGCCCGTGCACGAAGATGCCGCGTCGGTACCGTCAACCGCGGCCGCCGCGCCCTCCACCCGGTACGCAGAACCCGTGGAGGAGTCCAGGCGGCTCGCGCGCGCACTGGCCGCAGGTGACAACCTGCCGGGCCTCTCGGTGGCCGTTGCCGTGGATGGCGAGATTGTCTGGGCCGAGGGTTTCGGCTGGACCGACGTCGAGAGCCGCACGCCGGTCACGCCGCTGACGCGCTTCCGTCTCGGCGCCCTCTCGAAACCACTGACCGCCGTGGCCGCCGCGCTTCTGCACGACCGGGGACGCCTCGATCTCGATGCGCCCGTTCAGCGGTATGTCCCCGCATACCCCAAGAAGCAATGGAAGGTCACCATGAGACAGTTGATGGGCGACGTCGCCGGCGTCCACCGCATCCGCGGGGACAGCAACGATGCCATGCCCTCCCAACATTGTGCGAGCCTCGACGAGGCGGTGGCGATGCTGGCCGACGACCCGCTCCTGTTTGAGCCGGGCACGCAGCACCGCTATTCCATCTGGGGCTGGGTTCTCGTCAGCGCAGCGGTCGAGGGCGCGGCCGGGGAGCTTTTACTCGTTTCATGGTTCGCCAGGTGTTCGAGCCCCTCGGCATGGAGCGCACGTCCGTCGCCGAGACCGAGGGCCTTGGCGGTGTCGCGCACGGGCCCGGGCGTCGACCCGATTACTCCTGTGCAGCGGGCGCTGGCGCGTTTCTCTCCACGCCGACGGACCTCGTTCGACTCGGCTCGGCGATGCTGAAGCCGGGCCTGTTGCAGGCGGAGACGATCGCCGCCTTCCGGACACCCACGCGCCTCGTGTCTGGAGCGTCGACGACTTATGCGCTGGGCTGGACGGTCAAGAGCGTCCAGCTTGCCGGCGAGCCGGCACAAATCGTCAGTCACCGCGGCAGTCCCGCGGGCGGCACCGTCTCGCTCCTGACGTTCCCCGATCTCGGTCTCGCAATCGCCGCCGCCGCCAACGTGACGGATGCCAGGGGCGTTGACCCCTTCGCTTTACAGGTCGCCGAGGCGTTCACCAGACATCAGCGTCGCCAGGCGCTGCCGCCACGGACCAAGAGGTAGCTTCTACTTCGCGGTCGATCCGCCCGCTGGCTGAAATAGACCGCGCGTTTCCGGCTCGAGTGTTCAGCTGCCCGGGCCCGTCCCAGTGTGATACGCGGCCGTTCGAATGGGGTAAAACATAGACCCATGAACGGCATCGCAAAGTTCACCCTGCTCACGACCCTGTCGATCGTCGCGGTACCGTTCGTCGGAGCCCCGACCCCGGCGCAGGAGCGGTTTTCATTCTTTCAGGCCAGCACTCCCGAAAGCGTCGAGCGACTCTTGACCCTGGCGGAGCTCCGCGATGACGACGTGGTCGTCGATTTGGGTTCCGGCGACGGCCTCATCCCTCTGACCGCCGCGCGGATGAACCCGCGCCTTCGCGGGTGGGGCGTGGACATCGATCAAAAGCTCGTCGAGGGTTCCAATCAGCGCGCCAGGACGGAGGGTGTCGCCGACCGCGTTCGCTTCGAGCACCGCAATGCCTTCGATGTCGACCTTGGCGACGCGACCGTGGTGACCATGTGGCTGTTCCCCGAGCTCATGCGCCTCCTTCGCCCGGTGATTCTGGAGCGCGCGCGCCCCGGGACCCGCGTGCTGACCAGCACGTGGGATTTGGCTGGCTGGAAGCCCGACAAGGTGAGCAACGAGGGCACGGCCATCTACCTCTGGGTCGTGCCGGCGCGCGTGGCGGGGAACTGGGAATGGGAACTGACCGTCGCAGGACGGAAACACGAATATGCCGCGGTCCTGGAGCAGCAGTTCCAGGTCGTGGAGGGTGTCGCGCGCGCCGGCGATCGCCGCGAGGTCCTGGAGTCGACCACGCTGCGTGGCGAGGACATCGGATTCACCTTGAAGATCACGCTTGACGGGGCCGGACTGACACAGCACGAGTTCAAGGGCAAGGTCGACGGCGATCGAATGGTCGGCACGGTGAAGGTTGCCCCGGCCGACCGCACTGCCGAGACGCTGCCGTTTCGCGCGCGGCGCACGGCCGCCTCGCGGTACTTCGCGCCGACCGGCATTCCTGCGCAGACCGGCCAGCGATGAAGATCTGAACACTTGGCGGCAGTAGAGGCTCACCAAGTGAGTCCGACTCTGCCGCGATTCGTGTTGGCCCTAGCCGAACTGTGCGGCTCCGCTTCACGATCCCCTCTGGCCAGCCTGACGGCCGCGTGTCGAGAGACACGAATGACAACATCTGAATCTGACTCCTCCGGGCCGACGCCCGGTAGCATGAGCGCGTCCCGGCGCCCTTCGTGATGCATGACCTCCCAGCTCACCGGAATATTCCGGGTTTGTCCTCCGCGCGAACACATCCGCTGACCCTTTGGGTACGCATCGTCGGTTCTACCGGGAGCTCGCTGACCCGGTCCGGAATATCTCACGACATTTGCCGATTAGCTGAATGTGTGGACGCTGCGAATGATCAGCCGTGCGACCGAACACGCGTTGGCGCGAACCGTGACGACGTATTGCGCGACGCTGATCCTCGCGGCCGCTGCCGTTTGCGCATTCCCGGCCAGGCTTGCCGCCGCGGCGGTTCCGCGCACCACCATCACGGTTCGCGTCTGTCAGAACGTCAGCCTTCCGTCAATGGTGGAACAACGGGCCCTGGACGAAGCCGGGGCCGTGCTGCGGGCAGCGTCCGTGGATGTGCGTTGGCGAAAATGCACCGGGCCGGACGTCGACGCGAGCTCCGCGGCATTCGAACTCGTACTGCGGATCGTGGAGGCCCGCCAGGCCACGCCGCCGGCGGTGCTCGGCACCGCATTCGTCATTCGCCGTGCAGGCGGCGTGCTGGCGACCGTGTATGCCGACCGCGTCGCTGTACTGGCGAACCAGGCACTCATCGATGTCGCGGTGCTGCTCGGCCGTGTGGCCGCGCACGAATTGGGCCACTTGATGATGCACACCTCCGTGCACACGCGGCATGGCCTGATGCGCCCGAAGTGGACGACAGACGAGCTGCGACGAAACTACGCGCCGGACTGGACGTTCACAGCACGGGATGTGGCGCAGATGCGCCAGCCAGGGTCAGACAATTAGGGCGGACGACGTCACGAGTGCGAGGCATCGTCAGTATGGTCCGATACAGGCCACTTAGGAGGTAACTTCTACTTCGCGGTCGATCCGCCCGCTGGCTGAAATAGACGAAGGCGCTCCATCGACCAGGACGGCGCATCCTTCGCGTCGGCCGTCTGGGTGATCCGGATCAAGCGTACGGTGACCGGCGCAAAAACCATCGTTGTCGTCCGTGCGCCACCCTGGCCCTGGGCTACTTCGGTCCACGAGTTGCCGTCCGTCGAAACCTCGATGCGATAGCTGCGGGGTGAGGTCGCAGCGGGCGGAGCGCCGGAACGGCCGCCACCGGCGGGCGGCGAGTCGAACTGCAGTTCGGTCAGCGCGACCGGCTGTGGCAGATCGATGCGGAACCACATCCCCGCCTCCTGCGGGGCGTTGGTCGACCACCGTGTGTAGTCGAACGCCCCGGCGGCGGCGTTGTTGTTGTGACTGGCCGTCGCTCGCCAGGCCGCATCGGCGATGAGCGGCCGCGGCAGCGTCCGATCGAGCTCCTCGACCGTCCACATCTTTTCGCGCGCGGCGGTCTCTTTCCGCACGCGCGCGACATCCGACTCCGAGAGCACCGACGAGCCGTTGCCGAAGCCATTCCTGATGTAGCTGGCCACGTCGGCAATCCAGCGATCGGTGCTCGCACGCATCGGCGGCATCACCTCGGCATAGGAACGGCCCTCGACCGGGCCGGTGAGGCCATGAAGGATGACTTTGGCCACATAGTCGCGATGGCCGAGCAGTCGTGGCGAGCCGGCCAGTGCCGGGGCCCGCAGGCCACGCCCGCCGGGCATCGGCGCGCCGCGGCCGTCCTCGCCGTGGCAGGCGAAACAGCTCTCCGCGTACGCGGTGGCGCCGCGCTCGACCGCTGCGCGTTCGTCAGGCGGGAGATTCGCGCCCCTCCCACCGCCCGCTGATGCCGGCGGCGTCAGGATGCGCTCTGCGACCCAGGCCGTTCCCCTGCTCTTGTGCGCATCGCGCGCGGACGCGATCGCTTCGGCCGCGCCGGGAATCTTCAGGTGGTTCAAGGTCAGCATCGCCTGGATTACAACGTCGGTGTCGCGATCCTTCGTGGCGACCGAGCTGACGTCGGCGCCGAGCGAGACATCACCGGCCTTGTAGAGAGATCTCACTGACGCGAAGAGCCTGCATCCGCATGCCGGGATTCGCATCGCTGAGCATCTCCCGCACGAGAGCGGCGTCGAGGCTGCCGAGCCCTTCGAGCGTCCAGAACGCATGAAACCGCGCGAGCTGGTTCTTCGACGTCCGGACGAGCGTCTTCAAGGCAGGCAGCGACCGAACGGTCCTGCTTCAGCACGAGCAGCTGCTGCGCGGTGTCGCGCCACCAGCCGTTCGGATGCGACAGGTGCGCGACCAGCTGCGCCGGCGGTTTCGTTCAGCATCCGCGGCTGGTCCGGTCACGCGTCATGCCGTCGTAGGTCAGCCGCCAGACTGCGGCCGTGGCCCAGGACTTTGTTGAGCTGGTACTGCTGGATCTTCTCGCCAGAGGTAGGTGCCTTCCTTCGCCCACTGGCGCGCCCTCGATCATGCCGCGGTACATGTCCGCGATGTAGATCGTGCCGTCGGGGGCGGTGGCCAGTCCGACCGGCCGGAACAGCGGGTCGAGCGAGCGGATGAACTCGCGACCGGGGATAGACGTTCTGCAGCTGGGTCAGGCCTTCCGTCTTGCACCGGCCGCAGCCGGCGCACGATGCGGGCGACGACCTCGCCGTGGAGGTAGTCGCCAACCAGGTCCTGGGGCAGCCGGTCGCCGCGGTAGATCTCGTTGCCGGCCGCAGCGGTGGCGTAGATGAGCGAGCCGTCGGGCATGCGAGTGCCAGGCAGGCCCGCCTGGATGTCGCCGATCAGGATCGGCGCGCCCCAGACGATATTCAGGTCCGGCTCGAACTGATCGGGCGGCGCGAAGTTGCCGTAGTGGACGGGAAACTGGAAATAGCCGGGCAGACCGCTGGCGCCGTGCTGGAACCAGACCTTGCCGTGGTTGTCCTGGCGTGACGCCCCACTGCGACGCCGTTGGGCCCGGTCGGTTCCTTCAGGAGCGCCGTGGGCGTCCAGCGCAGGCGGAACGCGTTGACCGTGCTGTAAAGCCAGTTGTCCATCGCCCAGAACAGACTCGGCGGCTGCGACTCCATGTTGCCGGCGCGGCCGAAGCCGGTCGTGAACAGCTCCTTCTTGTCGGCCACGCCGTCGTTGTTCGTGTCCGTGTATTTCCACACCTCGTCCGCATTGGTCTCCATCGTCAGGATGGCGTCCGCGCCGAACGGCATCACGAACCGCGGGAACACCAGCTTGTCGACGAACACGGTGTGGTGCTCGAAGATGCCGTCGTCGTCGCGGTCTTCGTGCATGGAGATGCGGCCGATCGGCGGGATCACGAGTCGATCGCCGTCGGGCGTCTGCTCGTAGCCGCGGAGCTCGAGCACGAACATGCGGCCGTTGCCGTCGAAGGCGATCTGGCCCGGGACTTCGATGAGCGGATCGGACAGGACCGGCTCGATCCGGTAGCCGGGCGGCAGCCAGAACTGCTTCGCCTGCTTCGTCGGCGGTCAGCGGCCGACCGGCGGCTTTGGCGACAGATCGGCTTTGGCGTTGGCAGGATCCTTCGCGTCGGGCGCGGCGAGGGGGCCCGCTCCCCCTCCGGCGCTCTGAATGGCGCTGGGGCGGCCCTGCGCGTGAAGCGCACCGGATCGCGCAGGATCGATCAGGCGGCCGGCGACCAGGCAGGCAATGATGACGACAAGGCTCGCGGCGATACGCGGCGCACGCTGAATCCGCATCAGCTAACGCTTCTTTCGCGCCGCACTCTTGCGAGCGGCCTTCTTCCCGCCCGCTTCTCCGCGGCCCGCTTGACGCTGCGTTTCTTCGCGGCCGTTTTCTTCGCCGCGGTCTTTTTCGGCGCGGTCTTCCTTGCAGCGGTCTTCTTTGCGCCGGCCTTCTTCGCGGTCCCTTTCCTTCCGGCGGTCTTCTTTGCCGTCTTCTTTGCGGTCTTCCGGCGGCGAGGGGCATCGAGGGTTTCGACGCGCATGCCTTCGAGTCCCCGCTCGAAGACCGGCTCCACCGCATCGAGGTCGTCCTCGACGTCGAACAGCAGACCACCGCCCGGCGCGACGACTCCAAGCACCGCCTTCGCGGTCTGGTAAAACTGCTCGCGTTCCGCCAGCCCGTTGAAGCCGCCGTTGATGCGCCGGGTAATCTCGCGAAACGCCTCGGGGGTCACCCGATCGGCGAGCTCGTTGAGGCCTTTTTTCGTCCAATACAGGCCCGCAATCCGGAACGCCACCTCCGGCGAGGCGGCCTGATCGGGAGTCGTCACCAGATCGAGGCCGAGCAGATCGCCGAAGCGGCGGTAGTTGGCGCGGCCGGTAATCTGGATCGGTCCTCGTCCTTTGAACCTGCGCCCATCACCTGTGTCGGTGTTTCCGAGGTCGGTGGCGAGCTTGCTCTGGGGTTCGTAGCGGCGCTGCGCCGCCGTCGGCCCCCAGATCTCCTCCATGAACTTGAAATGCGCGGATTCATGAGCGAGCTGCGCGAGAAACGCTGCGGCTCTGGCGGGCCGATCGATGCCGAACTCGCTGATGGCGGCCGTCAGGAACGGAAAGAGCGTCGC
>CAWIKP010000027.1:0-25617 GCA_963836735.1 uncultured Acidobacteriota bacterium
TGGGGAATCTGGTTGTGAGTCCGCAGCAGGTCAACATCCCTGCCGGCTACGACATTCCGATGCACGGCGAGCAGTTGCCGCAGGGCGAGCTGCAGCCCGAGAAGAACTACCAGGGCAACGTCGCGCTGCAGCGCGACATCGGCTTCAAGACCGTGGCCGAGGTCGCGTGGGTCGGCAACTTCGGCCGCAACTTCTGGCGGACGAAGACGGCCAACAACATCGCGCCGTACACCTACGGCAGGACGGAAAACCTGTTCCGCAACGAGCCGATCAACGCCAACTTCCTGCGGCGTGACTATCCGGGTCTCGGTGCGATCCGGTACCTGACCACCGACGACGAGATCCTGAACTACAACGCGCTCCAGGTCAGCGTGAATCGCCGGTTGGATCACGGACTGCAGATGGGCCTTGCCTACACGCTCTCGAAGGCGGAGGGGCTCCAGGGCTGGGACTACCTCACCGAGGAGCTCTATGGCCAGCAGGGGATCCGCGATCGGTACTACGGACCGCCGTCCGTCTCGCAGACGCAGGATCGCCGGCACATCCTTGTGCTCCATTACAGCTACGAGCTGCCGAACCCCACACCCGGCATCCCGGTGCTGAAGTGGGTGCTGGACGGGTGGGAGGCGTCGGGGGTGACGCAGTTCACGACCGGTAATCCGCTCGACCCGGTCTGCAACACCAACCTGGCCGGCGTCGAGAACACCGATCCCAGCCTCTCCGGGATCACCGCCGCGCCGAACCTGCGTTGCGAGTTGACGGGTGAACCGATCACCAGCGGCTACACGCCCGACACCAGCGTGGCTGATGCCTTCCAGGTGCACTTCAACCCGGCGGCGTTCCGCCGGCCGCAGCCGAGCAACGGCATCGGCAATCTCGGCAACGCCCCGATCGGCGTGCTCCGGCATCCGTCGTGGTGGAACTGGGACTTCACGCTGTCGCGCCGGATCCCGGTCAAGGTGCCGGGTGCGGCACGCGGCGGCAACGTGCGCCTTCAGCTGCAGCTGTACAACATGTGGGATGCGGTCCAGTTCACGCAGATGGCCGCGACCTACACCTTCAGCGCCACCGGCAACACGAACGCGAACACCGGCAAGTACACCCAGACGACCAACCCGCTCAACGTGGGTCTCACTTTACGACTCGACTTCTAGCCCGAGCACGGGCCCGGCGCGATCGCGCGCCGGGTCCGTGCTCAACTCCCCGCGTCAACTCCCAACCTCCAACTCCCAACTCCCAAGGCGCAACGCGCGAAGAATGGTGTGGAAGTCCGACGACTGAGCTGGTCGGAGGGCTTTCACCCCATTCTTCGAAGGGTTTCCCTTGGGAGTTGGGAGTTGGAGGTTGGGAGGTAGTGTGCTAGGCTCCCGCGCGATATTCGAAAATTTCTGGAAATTCGAAACAGTGAGGGGACGTCGAACCCAGCCGCCTGACCTTCGGGGCCAGGCCGGGACCAGGGCCGGAAGAATCTTGTATCGGAGCGTGAATATGTTCAGACGTTCGGGTTCTTGGCAGTGGGCTCTATCCTTCGTCGTTGCACTGATGTGCCTCTCGCGCGCGGCTTCGGCCTTTGCGCAGGGAGCGACAGGAACCATCGCGGGCACGGTCGTGGACGGCACGGGTGCCGCACTCCCCGGCGCTACCGTCAACGTGACCGAGGCAGGCACGGGCAGTGTCCGGACCGCCGTCACCGACGGCGCGGGCCTCTTCCGCTTCGCCGCGTTGAGTCCCGGCCGCTACTCACTTGCCGTGGAGCTCGCGAACTTCAGAACGCTGAACGTCGCCGACATCAATCTGTTGTCGACCGAGGTCCGGGATCTCGGCAAGCTGTCGCTCCAGGTCGGCGGACTCAGTGAGACCGTCACGATCACCTCGGAAGTCACGCCGGTCCAGGTGGCGGACAGCTCGAGGCGGTCCACGCTCACCCAGGAAGACATCGGCGCGATTCCGACCAAGGGCCGCGACATCTTCGGCATGCTGGGAACGCTGCCCGGCGTGCAGGATACCAACCTGAATCGCGACTTCACCCAGTGGCGTTCCGCGATCTCGGTCACCATCAACGGCATGCCCTCGCAGAACAAGGACGTCCGCGTCGACGGCATCAACATCGTCGACGAGGGCGGGTGCGGCACCGCCTTCGTGAACCTCAACATGGACGCGGTCGGCGAAGTGCAGGTCATCGCCAACGGCTACACCGCCGAGAACGGCCGCAACAACGGCGGCGTCATCAGCATGGTGACCAAGTCGGGCACCAACCAGCTGCGGGCGTCCGCCTGGTACAACGGCCGCCGCGACAAGTTCAACGAGAACGACTACTTCCGCAAGGCCACCAACCAGGCGAAGCCGCTCTACCGCGTGAACATCTCCGGCTACAGCGTCGGCGGCCCGGTCGTCATTCCCGGCCTGATCGACAGCCGCAGGGCGGACTCGAAGAAGGTGTATTTCTTCGGCTCGCAGGAGTTCACCGACGACGCGCGGCCGACCTCGACGTCGCGGGCGAACATGCCGACGGGAGCGGAATACAACGGCGACTTCTCGCAGACGCGCATCACCAACGGCACGATTCAGCCGATCATCGACCCGCTGACCGGTGCACAGTTCCCCGGCAACCGGATTCCCGCGGCGGGGACAGCCCGGCTGCGGCGTGCAGTTCAGCTGCATCGATCCGCTCGGCCAGCGCATGCTGCGGATCCTGCCCGAAGCCAACGGCGTCCTGAATCCGCAGCTGGGCCAGGAATGGACCTCGAACTCGGCGTACGATCTGACGCCGGTGCACGGCCGCACGAACAACGTCGTGCGGGTCGACACGGTGTTCACCGACAAGACGCGCATGGCGATCCGGTTCGTGAAGGATCGTGACGACGACTGGAGCTGGAACCGCATCACGCCCGGAACCGGATTCGTCAATCAGAACACGCCGGGCATTCTGCTCGCCTCCACCCTGACCCAGGTGCTCCAACCGACGGTCGTCAACGAAATCGGGTTCGGCTATACCCACAACCGCTGGGGATTCACGGCAGCCGACGACTTCGACTACCGCTCGCTCTATCGTTCGACGCTCAACGTCGATCCGCCGCGGTTCGAGCCGTTCGCAGAGGCCTCGGATCCTCCCGGGCTGTCTGGCATCGGCGAGCAGGTGGACGAATGGCCCTACGCGCCGCGCTTCAGCACCACCGGCGGCAACCGCGCCAACCTCGGGAATTTCCGCGTCGCCAACGGCTCGATCCAGTCGGCGGACGAGCCGATTCCCCGCCTGAATCTGAGCGGCCGGTTCTATTTCAACGACGACCTCTCGATGACGCGCGGGCGTCACAACTTCAAGATGGGCATGTCGCTCGAATACAACCGCAAGACCGAGCCGGGCTCGGCCGACTACATGGGCAACTTCGACTTCGGGCACAACGCGAACAACCCGCTCAGCACCGGCAACGGCTACGCGAACATGCTGCTCGGCGTGTTCACGACCTACACCGAGCTGACCAGCCGGGTCGACCGAGACGTGCGCCACTGGCAGAACGATTTCTACTTCCAGGACAACTGGCGCATGACCCCGCGTCTGACCGTCGATCTCGGCATCCGCGTGCAGCACAGCGGATCGGATTTCGAAGTCAACGAGATGAACAGCGGGTTCTTCACCGATCTCTGGAAGTCCAGCGACGCGGCGCGTGTGTACCGGCTGGTGTGCACGACCGGCGTGCCGGGGAATCAGGCGTGCCCGGCAGCCAACCAGCGCGCCATCGATCCGGCGAACCCGAACGTCACCTTCTCGAGCGCTTTCGCCGGCAACATCGTCCAGGGCTCGGGCAAGCAGACCAACGGCATCGTCACCGGCGGCATGGAGGGAAAGAAGGTGGGAACCTACTTCACGTTCCCGTACTTCACCTATGCGCCGCGCGCGGGGATGGCGTGGAACGTCACGGGCGACGGGAAGACGGCCATCCGCGCCTCGTGGGGCATCTTCTACAACTTCCCGCGGTCGACGGGAGACGGCGGCTATCCGTTCGCCGGCGGCTGCCCGGTCTCGTGCACCCGGCAGATCAGGTGGGCGCGGTTCGGCGACATCACGGCCGCGACACCGCAGAACCTGATCGAGAACCCCGTCAACGTGACCGCGGGAGGCTACGACCAGCCGCTCGCGAAGTCGCACAACGTCAACGTCGCGTTCCAGCGCGACATCGGCTTCAACACCGTCGCCGAGATCGCGTTTGTCGGCAACTACACGTGGAATCACGGCCGCACCGTCGACGACAACCGGCTGCCGCTCTACGTGTGGGCCAATCCCGCGAATCTCGTGAACAACGCGCCCATCAACGTCAACTCGCTGCGCCAGGTCTACGGCAACTACCCGGGCATGGGCTCGGTGACGGCGTACGTGCCGGCGCTCTACAACAAGACGCTGGAGTACAACGCCGTGCAGATGCAGGTGCAGCGCCGCCTGACCGAACGGACTGCAGATGGGTTTCGCCTACACGCTCGCCAAGGGCGAGGGCTACACCGGCTACGACCCATACACCGACGAGATCGGCGGCGAAGCGGCCATCCGCGCCCGCTACTGGGGACCGACCACCGACGATCGCCGGCACAACATCTCGGCGACCTGGAGCTACGACATCCCGACGTTCACGGAGATGCCGGTCATCAAGCAGCTGATCAGCGACTGGCAGTTCTCGGGCATCTTCCGGATGCTGAGCGGCCAGGCGATCACGCCGACCTGCAGCTCGAACAACGCGGGCATCAACAACTCCAACCCGTCGTTGACCGACGGCGTCACCTCGCGCTGCGAGTGACACGGGCGAACCGCTGTTCGTCGATTACACCGGCGATCCGAGCATCCCGGAAGCCGATCGGCCGCACTTCAACCTCGCGGCGTTCCGCATGCCGCAGCCGAACGGGAACATCGGCAACTTCGGCGACAGCGGCGTCGGCATCCTCCGTCACCCGACGTGGCACGAGTGGGACCTTACGCTGTCGCGGCGCTTCCCGATCAACCTGGCGGGGCGCAAGAACAGCGGCGTCCGGCTGCGCTGGGAGGTCTACAACGTGTTCAACGAGGTGCAGTTCACCAACATGAACGCGTCGTATACGTTCACCGGTCCGAACAACTCGCAGAACAACAACGCGAACACCGGCAAGTACACCGCGACGGGCACCACGCTCGCCGCGGGGACGATCACGCCGCGCGTCATGGCGCTGACGGTACGGCTGGACTGGTAAGCTTAGGTTCCAGTTTCCAGTAGTCAGTTCCAGTTGGCAGTCGAGAGCCAACTGCGACACTGGCTTACCTGGACCAACCTCTGTTCTACACCCCACCGCTATGAACCCCACGACTACTCGTTTCAATGGACTCGTGCTTTTCGCAGCAATAGTCGCGCTCGCGGCAGTTGTGACTGCAGCTCAACCGCCTTCGCCTTCGGCGGGACAGCCTTCAGCCGGGCAGCCGCCGGCCGGTCAGCAGCAGCCGCAGGCGACCGGACCGACCGGCTTCACGACCTCGCCGACCTGAAGTTCCGCGCCCAGGAAATCGCCACCGATTTCGGCGTCGGCTACGCGGTCGTCGCCGGGCGACGTCAACGGCGACAAGCGGATGGACATCCTCGCCATCAGCGGGACCGAGCTGGTCTGGTTCAAGGCGCCGACCTGGGAGAAGAACGTGATCCTCGGCGCCGGCGCGACGACCGCCGACAACGTGACGCTCGCGCCGCACGACATCGACGGCGACGGCCGGCTCGACGTCGCGCTCGGCGCCGGCTGGACGCGGCAGAACACCGGCACGCTGCAGTGGGTCAGGCAGAACGCGCCCGGGGCGACGCCGGCGTGGGAGGTGTTCCCGATTGGCGCCGAGCCGACGCTGCACCGGATCAAGTGGGCCGACGTCGACGGCGACAAGAAGCTCGAGCTGATCGTCGCGCCGCTGCACGGCAAGGGCGCGAAGGGACCGGACTGGGACGGCCCGGGCGCGCGCCTGCTGGTGTTCCGGCCGCCGGCCAACCCGCCAGCCGATCCGTGGCCGATGGAAGTGGCCGGCGAGGCCAACCACATCCAGCACAACTTCCTGGCGATGAACCTCGACACGGATCCGCAGGACGAGCTCGATCACCGCGAGCAAGGAAGGGCTGACGGCCTGGAAGCGCGGCAAGGACGGCGACGTGGACGCAACACGCTGATCGGCGAGGGCGCGCCCGGCGAGGTGAAGCTCGGACGCGTCGGCGGCCGCCGGATGCTGGCGACCGTCGAACCCTGGCACGGCGCCGGCGTCGCCGTCTACGCCGAGAAGGCCGGCGCGCCAACTTGGGCGCAAGACGACCATCGAAACCGCGCTCACCGAAGGCCACGCGCTCGGCTGGGCCGACTTCGACGGCGACGGCAACGACGAGCTGGCCGTCGGCTGGCGCCGCGGGAAGCCTGGCGTCGCGGTCTACTTCGTCGATCGCGAGGGCGCGCTGAAGTCGAAGATGATGGTCGACGACGGCGGCATGCGACTGCGAGGATCTGATCGTCGGCGACTTCAACGGCGACAAGAAGCCCGACATCGTCGCCTCGGGCCGCGCGACGCGCAACATCAAGATCTACTGGAACGAGACCGCGGGAAAAGGGAAGTCCTAGGCCCCACTATCGCGGCGCTGGTTTTACAGGAGGGTAAGGAGGTCAGGAGTTTTCTTGAAAGTAGACCTCCTTACCTCCTGAGCTCATTGCCTCCTGTGACTATCTGTCAGGTAAGGCATCGTGAAGATCGAACATCGACAGATATTCGAAGATTTTGCCAGATTGGGCGTAGTGATCGACGATCGCTATAATGACGCCGATGATCTTGGAAAGAGGCGCACGGTGCCCATAGCCGCTCGTCAAGCTCCCGACGCCGCCGAAGCAGCTGCTTCGAAACCTACCCGGCGGTCGCGGACCCTCACCACCGACCTCTTCGAGCAGCTCCGATCCGACATCCTCCACAATCGACTCGATCCTGGCAGCCGCCTGCGCTTCAGGGATTTACGGGCGCGCTACCAGTCCGGGCTGAGTCCGCTGCGTGAGGCGCTGATGCGGCTGGCGGCGGAGGGCCTGGTCGTTCTCGAAGATCACAAGGGTTTCCGTGTCGCCCCGGTGTCCCGCGACGAAATGATCGACATCGCCAACACGCTGCTCGAGCTCGAGGCGATCGCGATCCGCATGGCCACCGAGAAGGGGGACGACCGCTGGGAAGCGGAGATCGTCGCGCGCTTTCACGAGCTCTCGAAACGCCAGATGTTCGGCGCCGACGGCACCCTCGATCCCGAATGGGAGGCCCGGAACGTCGCGTTTCACGAGGCGCTGTACGCCGCCTGCGGATCGCCGTCGCTCAAACTGGTCTGTCACGTGCTGTACGAGCGGCATTCCCGCTATCGCCGCCTGCGCACCAAGAAAGCCAGCAAGCCCGGCCGCGACGTCTCGAAGGAGCACGAGGCGCTGATGCAGGCGACCATCCGCCGCGACGCCGGCACCGCAGTTTCGCTCCTGCGCAAACACCGGTCGGCCACGCTGCAGGACGTCCTCACCAAGTGGCCGGGCGACACACCCGCATAACAGCCTGACGCGAGGCGAGCCTGCCGCCGAAGCGCGACACGGGATTTTTTCGAAAATTTGCCGTGTGTTCGAAATCTCTTGCACGGTTGTGATACTGTCCGACCTTATTAATAAGGTGAATGGCTGAATCCGCCCTCGTGGAAAAGGCGCGGCGCTGGGTCGTCGAGAACTATCCCTACAACCGGGAGCACCTGCTGCGTGCCCTCGAATGGCTGGATCACCTCGCACCGGACTCGCGTGAAGCCGTGCGCCTGGCAACGCTGACCCACGACATGGAGCGCGCGTTCCCGGGCCCGGACTCGCCGGTCATGGCCTCGCTCGACGATCCGGTGTACGAGCGGCTGCACTCCGAGCGCAGCGCCAGGATCGTCGGCGAGTGGCTGACGGCGGAGGGCGCCGGCGAGCAGCTCACCCGCGAGGTCGCCGCATTGATCGTCGCGCACGAAGTGGGCGGCACCCTCGAGGCCGACCTCGTCCAGGCAGCCGATCGGCTGAGCTTCCTCGAAACCAATATCGACCTGTTCCTCGGCTTCGTTCAATCGGGCCGTTTCTCGATCGACGACGTGAGGACGAAATTCGAACACTCGTACACCCGGATTCGAGTGCCGGATGCCAAGGCCCTGGCGCTGCCGCTCTACGAGCGTGCCGATGCCCGCCTCGCCGCGCTCGCGGCGCGCGTGCCCGGTGGCGACGGCGAACTGGCGGCCGGATCGACATCGCGGCACGAGGAGGCGAAACTACGCGAAGGGTCTCGCGCGTAACGGGCAGCTCGATAGTCACCTCCAGATAGCCTCGCCACACAGTCGCCAGTGGCCAGTTTCCAGTTCTCAACTCGCCACCTGCAACACTGTGCTGAAATACCGCCTGCGGAGCTCTTACGGGTAACTGGAAACTGGTAACTGGTAACCGTACAAACGTCAGAGCATGATGCGACGACGAGACTTTCTGCTGGCCGCGCCGGGACTGGCGATCACCGCGATGCAGCGAAAACCCTACACACTCGAGCCCTATCCCGCAGGGATGGCGTTGCGTGCCGGTGACGGGCGAACGCCACTCGTGTACCTCACGACCCGGCCCGAGGGATCGAACCTCCGGGCCAACAGCGCGTGCTGTTTTCATCCCGGTCACGACGCCTTCGGGGGAACGCGTCACCGATCTGGCGCCCGGCGATCACGTGCACCACCGCGGCGTGTTCCTCGCGTGGCACTCGATGACGTTTCAGCGGAAGGCCGACTTCAGTCGCCTCGGACCCACGGCTCCGCCCTACGGGCTCGATATGCGACGGGCCGATTTCTGGGGCTGGGGTGAGTTCGCGCCGACTGCGGATCGAGTGATCGAGAACCGAAGCCTGCGGCTCGAGGAGTCGGCGGATCGGTCGGCGACGCTGTCGATCGAGAACAGCTGGAATATCGCGAAACAATCGTTCATGCGGGAACGCACGTCCGCGGTCTGGAGCGAGCGGGGCGATGCCAACGTCCTCGACCTGACCTACACGCTGAACCCCGATTGGACGCTGATCCTGAACCAGACCGCCTTCGGAGGTTTCTGTGCGCGACTCAGAAACGACGGCGACTCGTGGTACGAAGGCCCGAGTGGCCGGGTCAGCCTGCCGGATGCGCATTACTCCGCGCCGGAGCTGAACTGGCCGGCGGCCGACTGGTACGTGTACGCGATAACGCTGCGTAACGGACGGAGCGTCGGATGTGCCGTTGTCGATCATCCTTCGAATCCCCGATCGACCTGGCACAATCCGCGTTACGTGTGGATGATCAACCCCTGCATCGTCGCGGAGGGACCGGTGACCGTCGCGGCAGGCCAGCCGCTGGTGCTTCGGTACCGGCTGGTGCTGTTCGATGGACAGACGCCGGCAGCGCTGATCAAATCACTGAGCGCAGAGTGGAGAAAGTCGTGACATCCGTTGCGAGGGGAGTGCGGGTATGACCGACGTGGCCCAGATGCTCTCTCTGCGCGACCAGGTGGCGCTCGTGGCTGGCGGCTACGGCGGCATCGGCGAAGCCGTGTGCCGCGCCTTCGCGGCGCTCGGCGCCCGGGTTGCGGTCGCCGGATCGAAGGAAGCTGCTGCGAATGGTCTCGCGTCGGCGATCGACCCGTCCGGGGAGCGGACGCTGGGGATCGGCTTCGACGCCAGGGACGTTGGCAGCGTGCAGCGGATGACAGAGGCGGTGGCCGGACGGTGGGGCCGTCTGGACGTGCTCGTCAACTGCGTTGGCGGGAACGTCCGTGAGGAGCGGGCGAGCGAGGTCACCGAGGCGGGCTGGAACGAAGTGGTCCTTCTGAACCTGACGAGCGCGATGTTCCTCTCGCAGGCGGCGGCGCGGCACATGATTGCCGGGCGGGCGAGGTGGACGTCAGGTGCACATCGGATCCGTCCGCAGCCTGCTCGCGCTTCGCAATCGAGGGTTTTTCGGCCTACTGCGCCTCGAAGGGCGGACTTGCGATCCTGTGCAAGCAGCTGGCGGCGGAATGGGCTCCGCGAGCGCATCACCGTCAACGTGGTGTCGCCGACGTTCGTCCGCACGCCGCAGGGCGAACGCTTCCTGCAGGATCCCGCATTCCTCCAGGGCGTCCTGGCCCGCATCCCGCATGGGCCGGATCGGAGAAACCAGCGACGTGGTCGCCGCGGTGGCCTTTCTCGCCTCGCCGGCCGTCGTCTTTCCTGACCGGTCAGACGCTTTACCTTGACGGCGGGCTGACGGCGACGCAATAACACCGATGTGTGGCTTCCGGCCCTTCGACGAGCTCAGGGCCGTCCCGAGTTCAGTCGAGGGACGGCTTCAGCCGGAAGGCTGCGGCTGGCGTTGAACTTCCGCCTGAAGGCGGAAGCCACCCGATGACGAGGAGCACGAGAAGACATGGCGAGAACCCTGATCGATCTGAGCATGCCGGTCCACAACGACATGATCGTGTTTCCCCGCGTTGTCAGACCGGCGCTGGTGATGTACGAGACCTGGCAGGAGTTTGCCGAGCGCGTGGGCGCGGCAAAGTACGGCGCCACCTCGCTCACCGCCAGCTGCATGATCGTGCTCGGCGATCACGTGGGGACGCACATCGATTCCCTCCGCCACATCCGCGAGACCGCGGGCGGGCCCGAAGCGATTCCGATCGACTACTGCTACGGCGATGGCGTCGTCCTCGATTTCCGGCATCTGCCGCTCGGCGCGGGAATCTCGATCGACGACGTAAAATCGGCGCTGGACGAAGATCAAGTACACCCTCAAGCCGCTCGATATCGTGCTGATCCATACGGGGGCGGGGAAGCTGCAGGAGAGCGAGAAATACCTGACCGATCAGGTGGGAATGACCGGTGAAGCGACCGACTGGATGCTGGATCAGGGCATCAAGGTGATGGGCATCGATGCGATCACGTTCGATCCTCCGATCTGGGCGATGTTCGAGCGGAAGAAGTTCTGGGAAGCCCATCGCGTGATGGCCCGCCGGGAGTATTACCACCTGGAGAACATGACCAACCTGCACCTGCTGCCGCCGCACGGGTTCAAGCTGTCGTTGTTCCCGATCAAGTGGGTGAACACCACGGCGGCCCCGGTGCGGGCGGTAGCGATCCTGGAGGACTGAAGTGGCGAGCGTTGTCGTCCTCGGCGCCCTCGATACCAAAGGACGGGAAGTCGAGTTCCTGGCGCGGCTGATCGAAGGACGCGGGCACACGACGGTGACCGTCGATACCGGCGTCCTGGGCACGCCGCTGTTTGCTGCCGACATCTCGCGGCAGCAGGTGGCCGAGGCCGGCGGCTACTCGCTCGACGAGCTGATCCGGCAGGCAGACCGCGGTGCTGCGGTCAGTGCGGTCACCACGGGCGCCGTGCGCGTGGTCCAGGATCTGCACGCCCGGCGGCGGGTCGATGCCATCGTGGCCATGGGCGGCGGTGCCGGAACGACGGTCGGAACCGCGGCGATGCGCGCGCTGCCGCTCGGCATTCCCAAGGTGATGGTGTCCACGCTGGCGAGCGGCGACGTGCGCGGATTCGTCGGCGTCAAGGACATCGTGATGATTCCGGCGATCGTCGACATCAGCGGGCTGAACCGGATCAGCCGCGGCGTGTTTGCGCGAGCTGCCGGAGCGGTGTGCGGAATGCTCGATGCCGCGCCCGAGGCGGTCGCGTCCGCCGATTCGTCTTCGGACGCGCCGCTGATTGCCGCGTCGATGTTCGGCAATACCACGCCGTGCGTGGAACGCGCGCGAGGTGTGCTCGAAGCGCAGGGTTACGAGCTGCTCGTCTTCCATGCGACGGGGACGGGCGGCCAGACGATGGAGGGGTTGATCGAGGCGGGGCAGATTGCCGGCGTCCTCGACGTCACGACCACGGAATGGGCCGACGAGCTCGTGGGCGGCGTGATGTCGGCTGGCCCGCACCGGCTCGAAGCGGCGGCCCGCACGGGCACGCCGGCCGTCATCGCGCCGGGCTGTCTGGACATGGTCAACTTCTGGGAGCCCGAAGCGCTGCCCGCGCCCATGCGCAGCCGCCGGCTGTATCAGCACAATGCAAAGCAGACGCTGGTCCGCACGACGCCGGAGGAGAACGTGCAGCTTGGAGAGATCATCGCCGGCAAGCTCAATGCCTCCACGGGACCGGTGGCAGTCTATCTGCCGCTTCGAGGCCTCTCGGTGATCTCCGCCGAGGGAAAGCCGTTTCACTGGCCCGAGGCCGACCGCGCGCTGTTCGACACGCTGAAGTCGCGGCTCCGGCCGGACATCCCCTGCCGGGAGATGGACTGCCACATCAACGACGCGCCTTTCGCGGACGCGATGGCCGAGCATCTGCTCGCGATGTGCGGCAGCGTCACGGCGTGAAAATGATCGCCGCGTGGCGTCCGACTTCAGAGCTTCATGTTCACGCCGACAGCCAGGAGGAGCTTTTTTGACCAGCCCCCTGATCTCCTGGCTCTCCTGTGAAAGATTTTGTTCTAGTGTGGCCCTCCACCTATCACGCGCCCGAATCGCTCGCTGAACTGCACGGCCTGCTCGCCACGTACGGCGCGGACGCGCGCCTGTTCGTGGGCGGGACGGACGTCATCGTGCGGCTTCGTCACGGCGACATGCGACCTGCGGCGGTGATCGACCTCAAGCGCGTGCGCGAGCTCTCCGACCAGCCGGCGCAGCACGGGGAGTCGATTCGGATTGGCGCGCGCGTCACGATGACGACGCTCCTCGGAGACGAGCGAATCCGCCGCTGGTTTCCGGCGATGCTCGAGGCCGCCGCGGTCGTCGGGTCGGTCCAGATTCGCAACCGGGCGACGCTGGTCGGGAACGTCTGCAACGCATCTCCCGCTGCCGACACCGTGCCGGTGCTGCTGGTGCACGGCGCCGTGGTCAACATCGCAGGCCCGGACGGTGAGCGGCAGGTGCCATTGGCCGAGTTCTTCGTCGGCCCGGGCCGAACGGTGCTTCAGCCCACCGATGTCGTCACCTCACTGGATCTGCCCATTCCGGCCAAAGCCGTGGGTGCGGCGTTTGGACGGCTGACCCGCAGGCGCGGCGTCGATCTGGCGACCATCAACCTGTGCGTGCTGCTCGAGGCTGGACGGCCCGCCCGGATGGCGTTCGGTGCGGTCGCCCCGACGCCGATCCTGAGCGTCGACGCCACCGGAACGCTCGAGGGACGGCGAGAGTGGTCCGACGCAACAGACGAGGCGCTCGCGTCGATGCTGACGGCGACACGACCCATCAGCGACGTGCGCGGCGGGCGCGACTATCGAGCCGCGATGCTGCCGGTCCTGGCGAAGCGCGCCTGGCAGACGGCGCGCGTGCGGCTGGCCCGATCCGCGGAAGCCTCGGAGCCATGAGCAATCACCTGCGCTACCGCCTGCGTGTCAACGGCCAGAACCATGACGTTTCCGCGCCCGCGCACCTGACGCTGCTCGACGTGCTTCGCGACGTGCTGCGGCTCACCGGCACGAAAGAGTGCTGTGCCGAAGGCGAGTGCGGCGCGTGCACCGTCCACGTCGATGGCGACGCGGTGTGCGCGTGCCTGGCGCTGGGCGCTGAAATGCAGGACCACGAGATCACTACGATCGAGGGGCTGGCGTCGGGCGGGCGCCTCGATCCCGTTCAGATCGCGTTCGTCGAGGCGGGCGCCGTGCAGTGCGGGTTCTGCATACCCGGGATGATCATGGCGGCCCGAGCCCTGCTCGACCACAATCCCCGGCCGAGTCGTGAGGAGATCCAGGACGCGCTGTCGGGGAACCTGTGCCGGTGTGGCGGCTACAGCCGGATCGTGGACGCGGTCGGCACCGGGTCGGAGTCGAGAGGTGAGCGACCACACGATCGGCCAGTCGGTCCCGCGGATCGGAGCGCGTGAACGGGTCACCGGCGCTCAGAAATACACCGCGGACCTGCCATTCCCTGGAGCGCTGCACGTCCAGCTCGTTCATCTCGACGCGGCGCGCCTGGCGATCAGGAAGATCCGCCGTGACGCGGCGATGCGAGTTCCCGGGGTCGTGGCGATCCTTGGCGCCGAGGACCTGCCGGATCCGATGCCGCGATTTGGACCGGCGGTTCCCGATCGTCCGCTTCTCGCCGATGGCGAGACGCGGTTCTTCGGGGAACCGGTCGCCGCCGTCGCGGCGGAAACGCTCGATGCCGCCAGGGAGGCGGCCATGCTGCTCCGGGCGCACGTCGACGCGGAGGAACTGCCACCGGTCCTCACCGTCGAGCATGCGCTCGATCCATCATCGCCTCTCGTTCAACGTCCCGAGACACGACCGAACGATCGCTACGCGCAATACCAACATCCTTCGCGAGTGGACGTTCGGGTGGGGAACCGCGCCCGAGCGGGTCACACCTGGTGGTCGAGCGGGAGTATCGGTTTCCGATGGTGACGCATTTCGCCATCGAGCCGCATGCGTTCGCCGCTGCCCCCGATGAGAGCGGCGTCACGATCTGGAGCCCGACGCAGCATCCGTTCGTCCTGCAGCGTGTGGTGGCGGCCTGCCTCGGGCTGCCGCTGGCGCGCGTGCGAATCGTCGCGCCGGATCCCGGGGGCGGCTTCGGCGGCAAGGGCTGGCCGAAGTTCGAGCCGCTGCTCGCATACATGGCACTGCGTCTCGGGCGGCCGGTTCGTCTCGTGCTCACGCTCGAAGAGTCGTTCCAGGCGGCCCGCCGCACATCGGCGCGCATTCAGGCCCGGACCGCGTTCGACAGCGACGGGCACATCCTGTCCCAGGATCTCCGGACGGATTTCCTGGTCGGCGCCTATGCCGATATCGGCATCAGGGTCGTGAGCAAGGCCAGCTACGCCGCGTGCGGTCCGTACCGGACGCCGCATGCGGCGGTCCACGCGCGCGCGCTGCTGTCGCATACCACGCCGAGCACGGCGTTTCGAGGATTCGGCACGCCACAGGCGTCGTGGGCCGTCGAATCGCAGCTGAACGAGGCCGCGCGGATCCTCGGCATCGACGCGGTCGAGATCCGCCGGCGGAATCTGCCGCAGAAGGGCGAGGCGTTCATCCCGGGTGACACACCGGCCGACGGTGACTGGGGAGCTGCGCTCGCCGCGGCCGAGCGTGCGATTGGCTGGCACGCGCCCCTCGCTCCAGGCCGCGGGCGAGGGATCTCGCTCGGCCTGAAGAGCTCTTCGACGGCATCCGCCTCTCTTGCGATCGTCCGCCTCTTGTTCGACGGCAGCGTCTCGGTATTCTCGGCCACTTCGGACATGGGGCAGGGCGCGCGGACCGTCTTCGCACAGATCGCCGGGCGGGAGCTGGGCGTGAGCCCCGATCGCATCGTCCTGACCATGGGAGACACAGCGGTCGTGCCATTCGACTCCTCGACGTCCGCGAGCCGTTCGACGGTGTTCATGGGGAATGCGATCGTTCGCGCCTGTGGCGAGATTCGGGCTCAGCTGCGGCGGCTCGCGGCGCGTGCGTACGACGTCCCGGAAGAGAGCGTCAGCGTCGAGCCCGGCGTGGTTCGGGTTGCCGGAACGGCAGCTCGCCTACGCGGAGGTGCTCAGGGACGGGTTCGGTCCTCCGAGAGGGGAGCTCGTCGGCATCGGCGAGGATCGCGGCGGCGGATTCCGCGCCGACCATCCGCTGGGTGGAAGACCGGAGTTCTGGGAGTTCATGTGCTCGGCCGTGGAAGTCGAGGTCGACGCGGAAACCGGTGCCGTCGACGTGACGCGCCTCGTTCTGGCGAGCGACGTCGGCAAGGCGCTCAACCCGCAGCAGGTCGAAGCGCAGGACGAAGGAGCGGCGATGATGGGGCTCGGCCACTCGCTGATGGAGGAGTTGATCCTCGACGAGCGCGGCCGGGTCCGGAATCTCGGCGCGCTGGACTACCGGATCCCGACCACGATGAACATGCCCCGCGAGCTGCACTCCATTCTGATCGAGAACGAAGACGGTCCTGGTCCATATGGGGCGAAGGGGGCCGGCGAAGGAGGGATCCTGGGCATTGCCGCCGCGGTCGGCGCGGCCGTTCATCAGGCCACCGGCGTGCAGATCCGGGAGCTGCCGCTCACGCCGGAGCGCATCTGGCGGGCCATCACGCAGGAGCATCAGGGGAAGAGTGCCCTGAAGGACTCGATCAGTTCATCGAGTCTTAGCCAGGAGACTCTGCCGCAACAGCGCCGGCAACTCCCGGATCTCCGCGATCTCGTGGTACGCCGCGTCGCGGAGGTGCTCCGCCGCGACGTGCTCGTGAATCCAGGTGCCTTCGTACGGGATATAGACGGCGTGGGCGCCGGCCTCCAGCACCGGAAGAATGTCCGATCGCAGCGAGTTCCCCACCATCACGAACTGCCCGGGCCGGACGCCGTACCGCCTCATCACCCTGCGGTATACCTCGGCGTTCTTTTCCGACACGATCTCGATGCCTGTGAAGCGATCGCCGAGGCCCGAGCTGGCGAGCTTCGTCTCCTGATGAAGGAGATCTCCCTTGGTGACGAGAATCAAGCGAAAGCAGGCTGCCAGCTCTTCGACGGCTTCGCGGACGCCTTCGAGGAGCGTCACCGGCGCCGCCAGCATTTCCTGTCCCAGTCCAATGATGGTGCGGACGTCCGCGATCTCGAGCCGTTCCTTCGTCAGCTCGATCGCCGTCTCGATCATCGACAGCACGAAGCCCTTGACGCCGTAGCCGAAATGCTGAAGGTTCCGCATCTCGACCTGGTGCAATCGCTCGTCAGGAATCCCTTCGGGCTGATACCGGGACAACAGCGCGCAGAACCGTTCGCGAGCCGAGGTATACATCGGCTCGTTGTGCCAGAGGGTGTCGTCGGCGTCCAGCGCCACCAGTTCGATCGAATCGTTTCCGCTCATTGGCGTTCCGCCGCACCGTCGGTTCCGGGTTCAGGGGTTCCGGGTTTCCAGGTTCGGTTCAAGGGTTCGGTTCAGGGTTCCAGGTTCCAGGTTCGCCGCGACGTTCGGTGAACCGCCGAACCCCGAACCCGAACCCCGAACCCGAACCCGAACCCAGAACCCCTGAACCCGAACCCCGGAACCCCTGAACCCCTGAACCCGAACCTATTGAATGACCTCGTCCCCGTCCACGAACACTCTCCTGACCGTGAGCCCGGCGTCGAGAAACAGCAGATTGGCGCGCTTCCCGGTGGCCAGGCTTCCGATGTCATCCTGCAGGCCGGCGATTGTTGCCGGTGTGAGCGAGGCCATGCGCACCACGCGTCGGCAGGTCGAGGCCGACCTGCTGGTGCATGTGGCGGACCATGAAGTCCATCCCGCGCACGCTGCTCGCCAGGTTGGCGGAGTCAGGGAGCAGGCCGACGCCGCCGTCGCTGTAAAACGCCTCGCCGCCATCGAGCGGTCCGAAGGTGTACATCCCCGGCGGCTGATCCAGGGCGCGGCTGCAGTCGGTGACCAGCGCGGTCCGGTCCGCGCCTTTGACGGTTGCGACGAACCGCAGCAGCTCGGGCGACAAGTGACGGCCGTCCGCGATGACTTCGCTCGTCATGTCGGCGGTCGCGAGCACGAACTCGAGCATGCTGGCCTGCATCGGCGTGCCGCAACGCTCCCGCAGCGAGGACACGCTGCTCATCGCGCAATACAGATGATCCACGTGCCGCAGGCCGAGCTCGTACGCCGCGGCCATCTCGCTCCACGTGGCGTTCGAGTGTCCGGCATTCAGCCGGACTCCCTTGGCGGCGGCGGCCCGATAGAAACCTGCCGCGCCCGGCAGTTCCGGTGCGCACGTGGCCGTCAGCATCACGTCGGCGAACTCGAGGTATTCCTCGTACTCTGCCGGGGTCGGCGGACGCGCCGGATCCCTTGGATGGCATCCCACCTTGTCCTCGTTGAAGTAGGGGCCATAGAGGTGTGCGCCCACGACCCGGCCAAGGCCGAGCGGCGGTCTCGGACCGCGCCGCTTCAGCTCTCTCGTGTTCTGCAGGAACGCGAGGGTCTGCTCGTGGCGGGCAACCGTGCTGGTCGGCACGATGCTGGTCGTGCCGTGGCGGGTGTGGGCGCGGACCACGGTCTCGAACGCCTGGGCAGTGCCGTCCATGAAATCGGCGTTGTCGCCGCCATGCACGTGGAGATCGACGAACCCCGGGGCCACGAAGTGCCCGGCGGCGTCGATCGTCGGTCCTGACCATGCGGCCAGATCCTGTTGCCGCCCGAGCGCCCGAATGCGTCCGTTCTCGACATCGATCGCCCCGTCCGGAATCAGGCGATCAGGAAGAACCAGCGTCGCACTGACTACCCGGAGGCTCCCCATCACACCCCGGTTTTGCCCTGTATGTCATCCGGCGGTTCGGGTTCCAGGACGGAGTCATCGTCGGGATTCGGATCCGATGAAGGCGGGTCGCTCGCCGGGAACGAGTCGGCGAGCGTGTGGTCGAGCGAAGCTTCGCGAATTCGTCGTTCCTCTTCTGGCGTGTGCTGATGGCCTGTCGGACGTGGCTCCATGATGCGCTCCCCGTTGAGATGGCCGCCTGGCGAACTGCGGTCTGGTTTCATTCTGGCACGCAGTATCACCGGGAATCTATGACTGATCGTCGAATCTCTACAGCGGTGGTGTTGGCGGTCCATCGCGACCGAAGTGATCGGCCGGTGCCGCCGGCAGCGGCTCAACGCGTCAACGCGTCCAGCAGCGTCCCCGCGAACTCGCGCACCGTCGAGCCTGGCGCTCAGTCGAGATGAACTCGAAGGAGGTCGGGTCGATTGCGCCGGTGCGGCGCTCGAGAATCGCGGTCAGCGCGTCGGGCAGGACCGGACACTCGTCGAGCAGCGCCTGCAGGCTCACAAAGACCGGCATGTCGATCATCGCGATGACCTCCAGCGCGCCCCGGGCGCTCCAGGGCGTTCCGTTCTCGCAGTGCCGGACGAGTTCGCGCCGCAGTGCAAGCAAGTCCTGCTGCGTGTCGGGATCGACACTTCGAAGATCCATCAGCATGTCGATCAGTTTCCTGGCGACGAACATGCCGAGCTCATGCAGCACAGCCCAGCCGACCTCGAAGGCCGCCACCAGATCGTCATGCCCGGCGGTGGACTCAGGCGTTGGCGAATGCTCGAGACCGAGGTTGCAGATCGCGATGGCTGCCTCGGACGCTTCCTGGGGGGTGAACGCACGCGACTGAACGGAGCCGCCCGCCACCAGCACATTCGCGAGGAACGCCAGCTCGCGGTGCGTGCTTCGAACGTGTCCTCGTCGGCCTCTGCAGCAGGACCTCGAACCCGCTCGGGCGGGACGAGTCTGTCGCCGGAGCCATGAGCAGGGCCCTCGGCCGTCCGGTCGGGAGACCCGCGTTCCCAAGCAGCGCAACCAGGGCCTCGACCGACTCCCGTTCGTCGGCGTTCGTAGCCTCCACCCTCGCGGCCGGCCGTTCGGCAGCCTGGTCCACGGCCTCGACGTCGTCGCCGGCCGCGCGGAAATACGCCGCGACGATCGGGTTCCTGGTCCGCGGCCGCCCGCATCGGTCCTGTCGCTGCCTGGCCATCTGCAGAAAGGCACGGGCATCCGCCGGAGTCGCGTATCCCTGCTGTGATCGGCGGCGATCCCGGTCGGCCGCCACGTCATGCATCAATTGCTGCGGCGCCATCAGCAGATCGTCGAGGCCGTCGATCTCCGGCGTGGAGTTCGAGAGGCGCCGGCATCCGCTCAAGACGCCGTGGAAGCAATCGGGGTGATGCTCCGCGAGCGCGAACAGCAGCGCCACGATGGCATCCCAGGCATCTGTCCTCCTCGCGCGCACGACGTAGCCGCCGATCTCGCGCGAGGGCCCGCTGAAAGACGGCAGATCGAGGTCGATAGCCTCATCTTCGGGGACCGACATGAGCAGCGCGCCCGGGTCGAACACGCGCACATAGCGCGAGAGCCCCGCAATCGCCAGGTCCTCGTCGAGCGCGGCGATGGTGCGCGCGGCGAGGAGCTCATCGGACTCGACCAGCGCCTCGACCCATTCCCCGAAACGGTCCGCGTCGAACCGTTCGTCGCGTCCGGACTGAGACGGCCGCCACAGGTCGATGTCGAAGACGGCCGTGAGCTGCTCAGGTGTGGCGGCGGCGACCAGGTCACCCGAGGCGTCGAGCCCCTGGTGCCGCACGAGTGCATGCAGCGTTTCCGGTGCAAGATGAGGAACGACCCTGGCGAGCTGCGCCGCGTCCGGTGCGCGCGCGATCCGAATCGAGCGCCTTCTCGCCGCCTGCATCCACGAGGGGAGACGGGTGGCTTCCGCCTTCAGGCGGAAGTGGCGCCTTGGATTCCCTGCGGACAGTCTTCCTTGGGAGGGATTGCCGCCGACGAGCACGAGGTGCGGTTTTCGGCATGGGCCGGTGATGATACCGGCCTCTCGGCACCACTAACAGTCTTGAAGTGCACACATTAAAGCTCGATAATATTAGTGGCCTTACAGTCAGTCCTTCCTTCGGTTCCCCAATTTCGGTTCCAGGTTCCAGGTTCCAGGTTCCCGGGTTCGGTTCCGGTTCGGTTCTGGGTTCCAGGTTCCAAGGTTCGGACAACGTTCGCTGAACCGCTCGAACCATCCGAACCCGGAACCGAATCCTTGAACCCTTGAACCCTTGAACCGAACCCGGAACCCCGGCACCAGGAACCCTGGAACCCCTCTCAAGAGCTCCACACAACTGTGTCGGGCGCCTGAGAGTCCCACGAATTTGTCGGCCATGCGGCCGCCGCGGGGCTGGCGCTCGCCGCCGGGGGCCCGGAACCGCCTGGCCGAATCAGACATTTGTGTTCGACCATATCTGCAATCCGACGCAGATGTAGCACGACTACACCCGGGTACGCCGGTATTTTGCGAAATTTCGAAGGGAATCCAGGGCCTGCGCCAGGGCCACGCTGGCACCGATCGTGATGACGATGGCTGAAGTTCGACGAGCCGTCAATGTCCACGGGGCTGCACCCTTACCGTTTCCTCATCGTCCTGCTCCTGCTCGGCGCCTTCGCGTTCGCGCAGCGGCCGCGCTGCTGGGCGCTGGAAGACCTGGCTGGCGTGACCGGCAGTCTCGTGGAATCGATTGCCGGGAAAGCTGCGATCGCGGCGCTGCCGGTGCCGGAGATCCGGCCGGTCGCCGACCCCGCGGAACGAGTCGACACGCCCGTCGCAATCCTCGCCAACACCCACCCCGCCGAACTCTTCTCGATCCTCAGACTCTAGCCGCCGAGACGCCTGCGGTGAGCTGCGGCCCGTGGCCGTGGCACTCGACGTCGGTGCGGGAGACTCCCGCCAGCCTCGACGCGTACCGCCCCGCGGTCCGGCCACTGGAAGTGTGCCCGATCGGTGGACCCGAACGTTCGACATTCTGACGAAAGGACTGGAGACAACATGACGAGACGCGCATCCGTGTTCTGGAAGGTGCTGACGGCAGCACTGCTGACGGTAATTTTGAGTTCGGCGGCGGATTCGTACCTGGCGCACGCGCAGGGGGCGATCTCCCAGGGCGATCCCACCGGCGCCGCCACAGGCACCGCAAAGGACGTGCACGGTCAAGGACGCCGCCAACCCGACGCTCGCCTGAAGTGATGGAGACGGTCGGCCACAACAAGATCGCCATCAACTTCGTCTGGACGCTGCTCGCCGGCTTCCTCGTCATGTTCATGCAGGCCGGCTTCGCGATGGTCGAGACCGGCTTCAGCCGGGCGAAGAACGCCGCCCACACGATGAGCATGAACTTCATGGTCTATCCGATCGGCATGTTCGGCTACTGGATCTGCGGCTTCGCGCTCAGATGGGCGGCGTCGGCGCCGTCGCGGCGCTCGGCGGCACGGCGCCGCTCAACCACGAGTTCACCATCAACCTGTTCGGTCACACGTTCGGCCTGTTCGGCCTCAAGGGCTTCTTCCTGAGCGGCAGCACCTATGACGTCGGCGTCTTCGCGCTCTTCCTGTTCCAGATGGTCTTCATGGACACCGCCGTCACCATTCCGACCGGCGCGATGGCCGAGCGCTGGAAGTACTCGGCGTTCATGCGTCTTCGGCTTCTTCATGTCGATGGTCGTCTATCCGATCTTCGCGAACTGGGTGTGGGGCGGCGGCTGGCTGTCGACAGCTCGGCGCGAATTTCGGTCTTGGCCACGGCCACGTCGATTTCGCCGGTTCGTCGGTCGTGCACATGGTCGGCGGCGTCGCGGCGCTCGCCGGCGCGATCGTCCTCGGCCCGCGCATCGGCAAGTACACCAAGGACGGTGAGCCGAACGCCGATTCCCGGCCACGACATCCCGATGGCGCTGCCGGCACCTTCATCCTCGCGTTCGGCTGGTTCGGGTTCAATCCCGGGCTCGACGCTGGCCGGCGGCGACCTGCGCATCGCGCGTCGTCGCCGTCAACACGATGCTGGCCGGCACCGGCGGCGCGCTCGTCCGCGATGTTCTACGTGTGGACCGGTTCGGCAAGCCGGATCCGTCCATGATCGGTCAACGGCTTGCTCGCCGGCCTGGTGGCGATCACCGCGCCGTGCGCGTTCGTCAACACCGTGTCGGCGGTCATCATCGGCGCTGATCGCCGGCGTCCTGGTCGTGCGAATCGCGTCCTCTTCATCGAGCGCGTCGCTCAAGATCGACGATCCGGTCGGCGCAATCTCCGTCCACGGCGTCAACGGCATATGGGGCGTGATCTCCGTCGGCCTGTTCGCCGACGGCGCGTACGGCGACGGCTGGAACGGCGTGCCCGGCACCGTCACGCGGCCTGTTTTACGGCGATGCCAGTCGCAGTTGGCCGCACAGTGCGATCGGCACGTTCACCTGCGTCGTCTGGGTGTTCACCATGTTCTACACCTTCTTCAAGATCCTCGAAGCGCGTCATTGGCAACCGGGTGTCGGCCGAAGTCGAACTCGAAGGTCTCGACATCCCCGAGATGGGCGCGCTGGCGTATCCGGACTTCGTGCTGGGGCCGGGCACGCCGCTCGGTGGGGTGCATGTCACGCCCGACACGCCGGGCCTCGGGACCCAGCCGGCGTTGAAGCCGCTGCGTTCGTAGGCACGGTCGTTGCGGCTGGTTCCGTGAGAGCGAACCGGCCGCAGCCCGCCGGCCAGGCGGAAGGAGCGGCGCGGGCGGGAACCAGTCCTCCCGGCCCGCGCCGCTCCGGTTTTCGGACAACCGCATTCGGGGGCCGCACTGACCCACTCACTGCAGATTCTGCTGCTGCTCGCGATCGTGGTCGCCGCAGCGAAACTGGCCGGAGCGCTCGCCGGGCGGATTCATCAGCCGGCGGTGTTCGGCGAGATTCTCGTCGGCGTCGTCCTCGGACCGACGCTGCTGAACGTGCTGGGCTGGCCGATGTTCGCCGCGCCGGCCGGCACCGACGGCGCCGCGCTGCTGCCGCTCGTTCGCGATCTCGCCGGTATCGGCGTGCTGCTGCTCATGTTCGTGGCCGGTCTCGAGACCGATCTCGAACAGATGCGCCACGTCGGCAAAGTCGCGTTCTGGTCGGCGTTCGGCGGGGTGCTGCTGCCGCTGGCTGGCGGCGCGCTCACCGCGATGGCGTTCGGGCTGCCGCTGTTCTGGCAGGGCATCTTCATCGGCACCATCCTGACGGCGACCAGCGTCGAGTATCTCGGCGCAGACACTTGATGGAGCTGGGGGCGCTGCGCTCACGCGAGGGCTCCACCATCCTCGCCGCCGCCGTGATCGACGACGTGATGGGGATCGTCGTGCTGTCGCTGGTGGTCGCGCTGGCTGGCGCCGATGCGGCGGGCCGGATGGACGGCATGGCGCTCGTCCTGGTGGTGGTGCGTCTCCTCGCGTTCTTTGCGGTGGCCATTGCTGGCGCGCGGTTCCTGCCGGCGATCCTCGCCTGGGCGCGAGGACCTGCCGGTGAGCCAGGCGCTGCTCGCCGCGGTGCTGGTAATCGCGCTTCGTCTACGGGTGGGCGGCGGAGTACCTGGGCGGCGTGGCGGCGATCACCGGCACCTACCTGGCCGGCGTGCTGGTCGGGCAGACGGAGTTCAAGTCGAGCAGATTGACGCCGGCGTGCATCCGCTGACCTATTCGATGTTCGTCCCGGTGTTCTTCATCAGCATCGGGCTCCAGGCGGATGGCCGCGCGCTCGGCGGCCAGGTCGGCATTCACCGTGTTGCTGGTGCTCGTGGCAATCGTCGCCAAGGCGGTCGGCTGCGGGGTGTTCGCGCGGTTGTGGGGCTTCGATACGCGCGAGTCGATCCGCGTCGGGGTCGGGATGATCTCGCGGGGTGAAGTGGGTCTCATCGTGGCCGGGTACGGCCTGACCGAGGGGTTGATCGGGCGCGACGTCTTCTCCGCCGCGGTGCTGGTCTGTACTCGCGACGACCATGGCCACGCCGCCGCTGTTGCGCCTGGTGTTCACCGTCCGCGAGGCCGCACACGGACTGATCGAGGAGACGATCGCCGGCCCGCCGCACGAGCCGCAGACGTAAGCCGCGCGAGGAGCGACCGAATGTATCTGCTCAAGGCCAACGTGCCCCGGAGCCTGGTTCATGAGCTGACCGACGCGCTGATCCGCCTCGGCGTCATGCGAATCCGCCTGGCCGAAGTGAGCGGCTACACGGACGGCATCGAACAGGAGCGCCTCTATCGCGGCCGGACGCTGATGGTGCAGCTCGTCCAGGAAGTCGAGCTGGAGGCGCTGGTCCCCAACGAATCGCTGGAACAGGCCGTGGACACGGCGATGGTGACCATCCGGCGGGAGCGCAGCGGCGACGGCTACATTTCCGTTTCGCCGCTCGAGCAGTGCTACCGCGTGTCCACCGGCAACCCCGAGATGTAAGGACGTCCGGACGAACTGACTTGGCCGCTCAGCCGGGACAGCGCCACCGCCGGTCCGAGCCTCTTTCTTGCATCACTTCCAGGTATCAACAACGCACGCCGCAGGGCCGGGGTCTCGAGACCCCGGCCTGCAGACATGAACAAACGGTCGTGCATGGTACAGGTGTAGGAAATCGAATCGGAGCATCATGGAGACAAACACGCTTAAAGGTAAGAGAGTGGCTATTCTCGTGGCTGAAGGGTTCGAGCAGGTCGAGCTGACCGAGCCGAAAGCCGCGCTCGAGCGTGCCGGCGCGCGCACCAGCATCGTTTCACCATCGCCACAGCGCGTCCAGGGCTGGAACCATTTCGACAAGGCTGATCAGTTTCCCGTCGACGTCCAGTTGAACAACGCAAGATCAGAAGACTTCGACGCGTTGCTGCTGCCGGGCGGCGTGGCCAACCCGGATCAGTTGCGAATCATTCCAAGAGCTGTGTCATTCGTTCGCGAGTTCTTCGAGGCGGGCAAGCCGGTCGCCGCGATCTGTCACGGCCTGTGGCCGTTGATCGACGCCGGCGTGGCGAAGGGGCGCACGGTGACGTCGTGGCCGTCGCTGAAAGCCGACCTCATGAACGCGGGCGGGACCTGGGTCGACAAGGAGGTCGTCACCGACAACGGGCTCGTCACCAGCCGGAAGCCCGACGACATTCCGGCGTTCAACCGAAAGATGATCGAGGAGTTCGCGGAAGGCAAACATCTGATGGCAGGGATCGCCAGCGGTCGCTCCAGCGGAAAAGCCTAACGGAACAGCCTAACGGAAAAGCCTGAACAAGAGGGTCAGGAGCTCAGGAGGAACTTCCAAGACAATCTCCTGATCTCCTGGCTCTCCTGTGGATCCTT
>CAWIKP010000028.1:0-71200 GCA_963836735.1 uncultured Acidobacteriota bacterium
GCCGCTATTCCGAAGTGATTGCCGCGCTTTCCCTCTGAAGATGGTAGTAGTCGCGATGCTCCATGAGCCCGCTACTCTGCCATCACGTTTGAGAGTCACTATGAGCACACGCGTCCGACCTCGATGGATCGAGCCAGGTATCGACGGCAGCAAGAAGCGCAACGAACGCGCCCAGGCGGTCGCATCGGCGAGTCGAGGCGCGCGGAATGGTCGATTCCCGAGACCCTCGCGAGCAGCGACGGGTCAGAAATCGCTTAATCGTGTTCGCCGTTGCCCTGCCAATCGCGCAGCTCCTCCGGCTGCTGTTTCGCTGAGCTGGTATGTGGGACTGCCGGTCTTATTTGTCCCCGTTTGGGTAATGAGCACTCGTTAGGCTGCGTTAGGCGTCAGCTGAGGCTGAGCGTATTCCTCTCAAACTAGACTTCTTGGCTCGGTTCGGGACCGAGGGGTCGGAGGTTCAAATCCTCTCGCCCCGACCAATTTCCTAAGAAAATCCGCGAAATTCAGTCTGCCGGGTCACTCGGTTTCTCGTTCCGGATTCGACTGTCGGAACCGAGTGGCCGGTGCTTCAAATCCGGCCTTCCGTCCAGAATCGTTCGAGATTTCTCGCCTCCGTCGCTCGCGACTGGTCCATCCTGCGAACTTTTCGAAGCAAAGTGCTACCCTCGACGCTACCCGACGGCGTGGTCGGACACTGATTCACGAAGCTGACGATTGATCGGTTGATCGCGTCGTCCGGACGATGACATCATCGCCGCAAGGTCCAAGGCGAGTGACTTCAGTGGATCAGAGTCCAGGTCTCGTCCATCAGCTCTCCTCGTCTGACGAAAAGATCGCATTGTTCCGCTCGCTCTTTCGCGGGCGCGAGGACGTCTATCCGCGGCGGTTCGAGAGCCGGAAAACAGGGAAGTCCGGCTACGCACCCGCGTGCGCCAACGAGTGGGTGCGGGGCATCTGCGAAAAGCCACGCATCAAGTGCGCGGAGTGTCCGAACCGTCGCTTCCTGCCCGTCACCGATGAAGTGATCCGATGGCATCTTTCCGGCCGCGACGACGCCGGCCAGCCCTTCGTCGCCGGCGTCTATCCCATGCTCCTGGATGAGACGTGCTTCTTCCTGGCCGTCGATTTCGACAAGAGCGGTTGGCTGGAGGACTCAACCGCATTCATCGAGACGTGCCGCAGAATGGATCTTTCGGCCGCACTCGAGCGGTCGCGTTCGGGGCGGGGCGGCCACGTGTGGCTGTTCTTCGAAGAGGCCGTGCCTGCCGCGCTCGCGAGAAAGCTCGGCTCGCTACATCCTGACCGAGACGATGGAACGTCGGCCGGACATCGGTTTCGATTCGTACGACCGGTTCTTCCCGAATCAAGACACGTTGCCGCACGGAGGATTCGGCAATCTGATCGCGTTGCCGCTGCAGAAGCACCGCCGCGGCGACGGCAACAGCGTCTTCCTCGATGACCACGGCGTCCCGCATCACGATCAATGGGCCTTTCTTTCGACGATACGGCGCATTCGACGCGGACATCTCGAAGATGTCGTGCGCGAAGCCGAGCGACGAGGACGCGTCCTTGGCGTGAGCCTTCCGCCGGCGGAGGACGACGACCCAGCGCCGTGGACGGCACCGCCGTCACGTCGCCGGAAGGAGCCGCCGATTGCTGGGCGAGCTCCCTCAGTCGCTCGAACTGGTCCTCGGAAACGAGATCTACATCGCCAAGGACGGCTTGGCGCCGGGTCTTCGAAACCGGTTGCTGCGTGTCGCGGCGTTCCAGAATCCAGAGTTCTACAAGGCGCAGGCGATGCGCCTGCCGACCTACGACAAGCCGCGCATCATCGGCTGCGCCGAGGAACATCCGCATCACATCGGCCTGCCGCGCGGCTGTCTGGAGGATGTTCGTCAAGTCCTGACGGACCTGAACATTCGGCCTGGTCATCCGCGACGAACGCTACAACGGACAGCCGCTGCAGGTGACGTTTCACGGTGAGCTGCGACCCGAGCAGAAGCTCGCCGCCGACGCGATGCTGAAGCATGAGACCGGTGTGCTGTCCGCGACGACGGCCTTCGGCAAGACGGTTGTTGCCGCCTGGCTGATCGCACAGCGCGGCGTCAACACGCTGGTGCTCGTTCATCGGCGGCAACTGCTCGACCAGTGGGTCGAGCGTCTCGCGGCCTTTCTGGACCTGCCGGCAAAGTCGATCGGCCGAATCGGCGGCGGCCGAAACAAGCCGACCGGGCTGCTCGACGTGGCCGTCATTCAGAGCCTCGTCCGCAAAGGTGTCGTGGACGACCGCGTCGGCGACTACGGGCAGGTGATCGTCGACGAATGCCACCACCTGTCGGCGCACAGCTTCGAGCAGGTCGTCCGCCGCGCGAAGGCTCGATTCGTCCTCGGCCTGTCCGCGACCGTCACGCGGAAGGACGGGCATCATCCGATCATCTTCATGCAGTGCGGTCCCGTCCGGCATCGAGTGGACGCAAGGGCGCAGGCGGCCGCGCGGCCGTTCGAGCACACGGTCGTCGTCCGTCCGACCGCATTTCAGTCAGCGAGCGGCACATGAGCGCTGACAAACGAATCGAGTTCCAAGCGCTTTACCAGCTGCTTGGTGGATGACGAGACGCGGAATCGAGCTATCTGCGACGAGATCGTTCAGGCCGTGCAGTGACGGGCCGATCGCCGCTCGTGCTGACCGAACGCAACGAGCACCTCGATCGGTTCGAGAGCGGGCTCTCCGCGAACATCCCTCACGTCGTGGTGCTGCGAGGCGGAATGGGCAAGAAGCAGCGGCAAGCCGCGGCCGAACGGCTGGCGGCCATCCCGCCGAAAGAAGGTCGCGTCATCCTGGCGACTGGCAAATACATCGGAGAGGGATTCGACGATCCGCGCTTGGACACGTTGTTCCTGACGCTGCCGGTCTCATGGCGCGGGACGATTGCGCAGTACGTCGGAAGGCTGCATCGCCTCTACGACGGCAAGCGCGAGGTGCGGGTCTACGACTACGCCGACCTGAACGTGCCGATGCTGGCGCGAATGTTCGATCGGCGTTGCCGCGGCTACGAGGCCGTCGGCTACACGATCGTTCTTCCAGCCAGCGCCATTCCGGGCTGGCCCGCAGACGTGCCGCTGCCTGCCGACCCCCTCTGGAAGCGTGACTATGCGGCCAGCGTGCGACGACTCGTTCGCGACGGCGTCGATGTGCCGCTCGCGAACTTGTTCGTGACGGCGGCTCGTCCGGTTCCTCCTGAAGCCGAAGGCGCCAATCGCGCGCGAAGTGCGTCGCGAGGCATTTCTCTATCGACGTCTGGAAACGCTGCCGGAGACGCGAGGACGATTTCAGATGAACGCCGACCTGCCGATTGCGTTCGACGGCTGGGGCAGAATGGAAGTCGATCTCGCTGTGCGCCGATTCGCGAGTCGTCGTTGAGGTCGACGGCGCGCAGCATCTCGCGGATCCGGTCGCGTACCGGCGCGATCGACGCAAGGACCAGCTCCTGCAAGAGAACGGCTATCTCGTGCTGCGTTATCTCGCCGAGGACCTGGCCAAGGAACTGGACTCGGTGCTCGATGGGATTCTGCGTTCGTTGAGCTCGCGTCGCACGCCGACGGTCTCGACTCATGCGCTGAACATCGTGCGAGGAAGTTCTCGGTGACGAGCGGACGAGCGGATCGCGGGACTAGCTGATCAGCGTCTAGTCGGTGCCGCAGGTCGTCTCATGCGGACCTTCTGGTCCGTCACGACTACAAGGCAACCAGCCCAGTCTTGGACCTTCTCCGTCTCGGAACACTTGTCGACACGCGTTCAAGCAATGCATTGCGGCCGGGTCGCGCCAGGCGCACCAAGAGGAGGCCAGCGTGGGTGCCCGGTGTGTAACGGCGAATGTCCGAGAAATCCAGATCCTGTGTGATGAAGAAACGCTGCGCGGATTGCGTGCCGTTCCAGACATCTGGGTCGGCACGACCATCAGTTGCTCCGCGTAAACCGTATCGACGTCGTGACCAAGCCGGGTGAGGACCGAGACGAGACGCTCAGGCAGGTTCTCGTCGAGTTTGATCTTCACCGTTTGATCGGTGTTTCGAGGAGCGGCAGGTCCTCCTGGGCGGAGGCGGCGGCAAATGCGATGGCCGCTCGAATGTCCTCCTCAGCGAGCGTAGGGAAATCGGCGAGAATTTCTGCGGTCGTCGCTCCTTCGGCCAGGCTCGCGAGCACAGTCTTCAGCGTCACGCGCGTGCCTTTCAGGATGGGTTCGCCGCCCACGATCTGAGGATCACGGACGATGCGGTCTTGGTAGTTCATGGCCCAGATCATTTTAGCGCCACCGGAGGTGTGGTCGATGGCCGGCGGTGGCGGGCGAAACCAGGCGCTGACTCGACGCGGTAGCTACCCAGATGTTACCCGCGTTCAAGAAACGACGAAATCATTCGGAAATCGTTGCGTCAACGGTCGGTTCGGGACCGAGGGGTCGGAGGTTCAAATCCTCTCGCCCCGACCAAATTCCCCTAATAAAACAGCAAAACTCAGTTGCCTGGTCACTCGGTTTCAACCGAGGGACCAGTGCTTCATATCGTTCCCGGCGCGGTTTCCACTCTCAAAACGAGATTCCCCACGTCGGCAACTGCCATCAGCCAGTCCTGTTGGCTCGCCCTGCAAATCGCCACCCTCCGAGATGGCAGATGTTGAGTTTGGCTTCAGTAACCAAAGCGGTGCGCTGCTGAAACCTGCAGTCTGATCACTTCTGGGCACGGAGCTCGGCCAGATACTCCAGTCCGAACGTGGAGTCGACAACGCGGGTGGACACGAAGCCCCGCCACAGCTCCTCTTCACGACGTCGAGCCTGTGCTTCGTCGAGCCCGTCCGCATGCGCCATCTCGTGCCAAATCACGGCGGCGAGCATGAACAGATAGGGCCCTCCCGAACGCTCCGCTTCGCGGATGATGGCGCTGTCGCGAATCAAGTAGATGGTGCGGCTGCCCTTGAGCACGAAGCCGAACTTGCGGTGGATCCGGTCACGAATCTCCGGCAGCACCTCATCGGCCGCGACGACCTCGATCCGGTCCGGTGTGCGCGGCAGCGCCGCCAATGCGGCGCGGATCGTGTGCGTTTCGATTGTCCCCACGACAACGGTCCTGTCGATGGTTCGCGGCGAGTCCTTCTTCGATGCTGGATTCCCGTGGCGAGGTTCTAGGTTTGCGCCGACGCGTGGGGAACACCGGCGACAGACGCCACCAGGCAGAGAGCGAGCATGGCTTTCACGGCTTCCTTCTCCAATGACGGTGTGTTGCGCTGAGCCGTCAGGTACTAAGGCGTCGTGGGCCGCTCGAGTCTGCGATGTTCCCCGGGATTCTTTTTGAGGCCGTAAGAACTGCAGGTTCGCGAAGCGTTTTGCGCCTTCATAGACAGATGCTCTCGGCGTGGGTGCGGCAGGTCCGCGAAAGGGCCCGCGGGATCGGCTGGTCTGCTAGACTGACGCGGATCCCGAACATGAGCCGACGACCAGATGAGCGGGAGGGCGGCGAGGTCACGATGTTGCTCCGCGCCTGGAGCGACGGCGATGCAGACGCGTTCGATCGCGTGCTGCCACTCGTGTACGAGGAACTGCATCGCATGGCGGCCCGCTATCTGGTCGGCGAGCGATCGAGCATCAGCCTTCAGGCGACGGCGCTGGTCAACGAGTTGTGCCTGCGCCTGCTCGGTTGGCGATCGGTCCCCTGGCAGAACCGCGGGCACTTTATTCGGAGTCTCGGCCCGGATGATGCGACATGTGCTCGTGGACATCGCGCGGCGACGACGCGCCGAGCGGCGTGGAGGGCCAAACGCGATTCGTGTGCCTCTCGAGGGGATCGACGTTCCGGCGAGCGAGCCGGGCGCCGACCTGCTTGCGGTGGACATGGCCCTCCAGATGCTCGCGGTCGAGGATCCGCGCAAGGCACAGGTCGTGGAACTTCGCTTCTTTGGCGGTCTCTCGATCGAGGAGACCGCAGAGGCGCTCGGGATCTCGGTCCGCACGGTTCACGCGGACTGGGCGTTCGCGCGGGCGTGGCTGTACCGAACGCTGACCGCGGCCCATGCCCACTGACCGCTGGCATCGCCTCGAAGAGCTCTTCACAGAAGCTGCTGGCGCAGCCTGCCGGGATGCGTGCGGATTTCCTCGCCCGCATGTGTGGCCCCGATGCCGGCCTGCGCGACGAGATCGCGTCACTGCTGGCAGCCGCGGAGCAATCGGGCGACTTTCTCTCCGCGCCTGCGCTCGACGTCTTCGCGCGGCAGATCTCCCGCGAAGGCTGGAGTGTGCAGCCTGGCGATCGGATCGCGGCCTACACGGTCGAGCGGCGACTGGGAGCGGGCGGGATGGGCGAGGTGTGGCGGGCGCGCGACGAGCGGCTCGGGCGCGACGTGGCGATCAAGCTGCTGCTTCCGCATCCGTCGAACGCCGCCGAACGAGGGCGCGCGTTTCAGGACGAGGCGCGCGCCGCCGGCACACTCAATCACATCAACGTGCTGACCGTGTACGACGTCGGGGATCACGCCGGTGCCCCGTACCTCGTGACGGAGTGTCTGGAAGGCGAGCCGTTGCGTGCGCGTCTCGGCGCCGGCGCACTTTCCGTCGACGCGGCACTCGACATCGCCCTCCAGGTGGCCCGAGGGCTTGGTGCCGCGCACGAACGCGGCATCGTGCATCGCGACCTGAAGCCGGAGAACATCTTCCTCGCGCTGGACGGCCGGGTGAAGATCCTCGATTTCGGCCTCGCGACACTGCACGACTCGGCCGCGCCGGCTTCACCGTCGCCGGAACTTACCGCCCAGACCGCGCGATCGCTCGTCGCCGGCACCGCTGGGTATATGGCGCCGGAGCAGGTCCGCGGCGAGGCCGTCGATCGACGTGCGGACATCTTCGCGCTCGGTGCCGTGCTCTACGAAATGCTCGCCGGCAGCCGGCCGTTCACGGGGGACAGCACGCTCGCGACCCTGGACGCGGTCTTGACGCTGCAGCCTCCGGATCTTTCGGACGTGAATCCAGAGATCTCGCCAGCGCTGTCGCAGATCGTGCGCCGGTGCCTGGCGAAATCCCCCGATGACCGATTTGCGACGGTCGCCGATCTCGTCGCCGCCCTCGACTCGGTGATCCAGGCGCGGAACCTGACGCCGCCACCCAGCCTGCTGACGATCTTCCGCCGGCCGGTGGTGATGGTGATCGCCGTGCTGGTGATCCTCGCGATCGCTGCCGGGGGCTGGCGATGGTCCCGCGTTCGCTGGGCGCGCACCATTGCTGCGCCCGAGGTTCAGCGGCTCTCGGATCATGGTGACAATGCCGAGGCGTTCCTTCTCGTGCGTCAGGCGCTGGACGTCCTGCCCGATGATCGACACCTGTGGCAGCTGTTGCTCGACGTGTCCCTTCCGGCGGTCGTGACGACCGACCCTGCCGGCGCCGACGTGGCATTCGCCGCATACCAGAGCACCCACCACCTGGGTTCCTCTCGGCACGACGCCGCTCAACGACGTCCGCATTCCACGCGGTCTCATCCGCGTGCGGATTTCCAAGGCAGGTTTTCAGCCGATCGAAGTCTCCGGATCCGGGCGTTCGCTGCGCTACACGGCTGGATCCCGTGGACGCGGTGCCGCCGGGCATGGTGCGCGTCGCCGGAGGCCGCGGTCCGGCTCGGTTTGGCCTGGTCGCTGCGCTCGACGATTACTGGATCGATAGGTACGAGGTCACCAACCGGCAGTTCAAAGCGTTCGTCGATCAAGGCGGGTACCGTCGGCGCGACTATTGGCGGGAGCCATTCATCGACGGCGGCCGATCCGTACCGTGGGAGGAGGCCGTCGAGAGATTTCGTGACGCCACAGGACAGCCGGGGCCCGCGACGTGGAAGTCTGGGACGTATCCCGACGGCCAGGCCGATTTCCCTGTCGGGGGCGTGAGCTGGTACGAGGCGGCGGCGTATGCGGCGTTCGCCGGCAAGAGCCTGCCCACGATACATCATTGGTACCGTGCGGCGGGCCTGTCGCGCTTCGGTGACATCCTGACGGTCAGCAATTTCAGCGGAAAGGGTCCCGCACGGGTCGGCAGTTACAACGGCCTGGGCTCGTTCGGCACGTACGACATGGCGGGCAACGTGAAGGAATGGTGCTGGACCGAAACGAACCGCGGCCGATTTCTCGTGGGAGGCGCGTGGAACGAGACCAAGGACATGTTCGCGACCTACGATGCAAGGGGGCCCTTCGAACGGGCGCCTGGGTACGGCTTTCGTGTGGCGAAATACATCCGGCCGTTACCGCCGACCCTGGTTGCCCCGGTCCGGTTCGAGTCGCTCGTCCGTGACGCCCGAAAGGAACAACCGGTCGGCGATGACATCTTCGAGGTGTATCGGAGACAGTACGCCTACGATTCCACACCGCTGAACGCCGTCGACGAGGCGACCGAAGAGACGGCGATCTGGCGTGAGGCACACCGTCGTCATCGATGCCGCCTATGGCGGCGAGCGCATGCGCGCGCATCTCTTCCTGCCGAAGAACGGATCGCCGCCGTACCAGACGGTCATCTTCTTTCCACCGGGAGACGCCTTCGTTCTTCCATCGAGCCGCGACCTGTCGCTTCGCTGGGGGGAGTTCATCCTTCGCAGCGGACGAGCGTTCCTCTACCCGGTGTACAAAGGGACCTACGAGCGAGCGACGTCTGACAAGATCGGATCGAACGCAGACCGCGAGCTCCGAATTGCGTGGTCGAGAGATCTCGGACGCGCCATCGACTATCTCTGAAACGCGACCGGATATCGATCGGGCTCGTCTGGCGTTCTACGCCGTGAGCGCAGGCGAATGGCGGTGTGATCCTGACGGCTCTCGAACCGCGTTTGAAGACCAGCGTGCTCTCGGGGGCCGGGATCGTGGGCGATGTGCCGCCCGAATGGGACGCGCTCAACTATGCGCCGCGCGTCCGCATCCCGACGCTGATGTTGAATGGGCGTTACGACTCCGAGGTGCCACTCGAGACGGCGCAACGTCCGCTGTTCGCCTTGCTGGGAACTCCGGCTGAGCACAAACGGCACCAGATATTCGAGACCGCTCACACGTTGAGGATCGAGGATATGGCCGGCGAGATTCTCCCGTGGCTGGACCGCTATCTTGGACCGGTCGTCCGCTGATCACGTCCCCGGCTCGCGTTCACCGAGGCCGCTCAACGCGCGTCGCAACCGCTGTCCGAACTGTACGTTAAAATTGCACCCGAATCGACGCCTGCATTTGACGTGGCGGACGAGTCGATGTGATCCGCCCGAAGCTTGCATTGATCTGCTGACCGGCGGGATTGAAACGTGCCGTTGTGTCGACGGTCGCATACTGCGTGTGGTTGAAGACGTTGTACGCCTCCCACCGGAACTGAAGCTGTGGCCCCTTCGCGCCTGAGCCAAGCGGCACGATCTTGAACAATGCCATGTCCCAGTTGTGAATGCCGGGGTTCCGAAACACCGTCTTGCCGGCAGTCCCGACCTCACCCTTCGCTGGTCGAGCAACGAAGTCTGGCGCGACCCATTGCAGCGTGTTCCGGTCCTGGACATATTGAACCGGTCTTGTGACATTCACGCGCGTTCCGTCGCCGCCCCCTGAAAAGTCAAAGTTGTCAGAGGTTGCTAGACCGACCCCCGTCGGCGTACCGCTCGCGATCGTTCCAATCCCCGTGAACTGCCAGTTGTCAAGCAACAACTTCACGATCCGATTCGGCAGCAGTGAGCTCGCCTTCGGCAGGTCCCACATGTAGTTCACGACTGCCACGTGCGTCTGGTCGAACGCAGCGAGGCCGTACAGCCATTGGCGCGTATCTTGGTACGTCGGGATGAGCCCGTTGTCCCCGCTCGTGTAATCCATCGATTTCGACCACGTATATGACACGCCGAACTGAAGACCCTGGATGAAGCGTCTGTTCACCGAGGCCTGGAGGCCGTTGTAGTTCGAGATTCCCGAGTATTCCCGATAGTTCAGATTGCCCAGTCCGGGGTAGGGTCGGAAGAAGTTATCCGGGAGCGGGGTCGATGGATTCGCCGGATCGGCGTTTTCGGGCAGAAACCGCGCCCCATAGGGCACCAGGTTGAGGTTGCGCTCCTGGCTCAGGTGTCGAGCGACATTCCCCACATATGCGAGATCGAGAAGAAGGCCGGCGCCGAGATCCCGTTGCGCGCCCAGCGTCCACGAGTAGACCGTGGGAACCCTTTGATCCGACTCAAACGATGTTACGTTGTTTGGGAACAACACGCCCGTGGAATTAAGGAACGTATCGAGCGTCCCATAAAAGATCTGGGGCCGGAATTGATTCGGCGGATTGTTGTTGGCGGCGCCTGAGATCAGACCCGAGGAAGGAATCATGTTCTTGGTCACCCCGAACCCCCCGCGCAGAGCCGTCCTCGTGTCGCCGAACACGTCCCACGCGAATCCGAGACGTGGACCAAACTGGACAGGCTGTGTCTTCGTGAACCCATCTTGGTACCGTGGGTCTGTCGCCGTGACCATTCCGTTGATGGGATCACCAGTCCCCGGCACATACGCACCGATGAGCACTGCAGGTCCCAACTCGCCGGTCAACGGATTCCGTGATGCGCGTTGCCCTGCTGCATTCAGCACTGATTGATAGAGCAGCGGCGCTTTGGCAGAATCGTACTCACTCATGACGAACGCAGCTGCGTCTCGGTCAGTGAATCGGTATGGGGTTGCGTACGAAAAGCGCATCCCGTAATCCAGCGTGAGCCGACGATTCATCCTCCAGCTGTCTTGAGCAAACCATTCCAACAGATCGATGACGTTGCGTGCCGTCGTCCGGTTGCTGCCCTCGGTGTATGTCCGGAACACGCCAAGGGCGGCGTTCGCGTACGCGTTGCCGGTATTCAGCGGGTTGTTCGCATCCGCGTCGAACGCGAAGCTGCCGCCAAACAGTGTCCGCGGGCCTTCGGACGCGTAGTTCCGCTCATAGTAGAACCCGAACTTGAAGCCGTGACTGCCTCGTGTCACGGAGAGGTTGTCCAAGACGATGTACCGCTCGTCGCCAGCATCGATCGGCAGCCGGTCGTCGTACGTCATGTTTGCGGCGTTCGGAATACCGCCAAAGTTCGCCTGCGGAATCATCCGGAGGGGGTTTCCGGCAGGAAAGAGCTGCCCAAGTCCGGCCAGGCCCACCTGGTCCCGGGTCACGCGATCGAAGTTGGTTGGCGACGTCGCCGCGCCGATCTCGCCCAGCACGCGATAGCTGGTGTTGAACTCGTTGACGATCGTGGGAGAGAACACCCGCGTATACGACATCATCACCGAATCCTCGGTGAACAGATAATGATGACGGAGCTGGTCCCAATTCGAATTGAACGCGGCGATCCCTTCGTAGCCGCGCCGATCGGCCCACCAGGTCCGCCCCCGAAACGTGATGCGGTCTCGATTCGTCGGAGTGTAATCCAGCTTCAGCATATTCTGCCGTTTGGGGTGTTCGGTGATCTCCTGGAACACGTAGTTGTAATTGCCGCCCGAAACAGAGGTGTCCAGGAAATTCGGTAACGGAAACAGCTTCAGGATTCCCAACCCATTCTGATTCAGCCGGTTCGCGGGGATCGTCTGGTTGGGGAAGCATCCCGCCGTGTTCGTTGCCGTGCAGGGGAAGTTCGAGGAAGGATCGCGTATCAGCACCGGCTGGTTGTTGATCCGGCTTTGCGAAAAATTCCCCTGCCGTTCGAGCTCCGTGGGTACTGTGACGGTGCGGGGATTGCGCGGCTCATTAATCCGCCAGTCTTCGCGCGAATAGAAGAAGAACAGCTTGTCCTTGTTCGTGTTGAACGCTTTGGGGATGTATACGGGTCCGCCGATGGTGCCACCGAATGTATTGTACCGATACAACGGTTTTGGCTGCGCACGAAGATTGTTGAAGAAATCATTCGCGTTGAACTGCTCGTGGCGCTTGAACCAGTACCCGCTGCCATGGAACTCGCGCGTGCCGGATTTCGACACGATATTGACGAAGGCTCCGGCATTGCGACCATATTCGGCCTGATAGTTGTTGAGCAGCACCTTCACTTCCGAGATGGCATCCATGCTCGTCGCGCCGTTGAAGCGATCGACCAGATCGGCATCGCTTCCCGTTTGCCCATCGAGTGTGAACGTGTTCATCCGGTTGCGCGTGCCGGAGATGTTCGGAGTCGCGGTGCCAAAGGTGTCGCCGAGGGCCGCGTTGTCAGTGGTCGCAGTGACGCCCGGCATGACACGAAGCAGCGCCACGATGTCACGTCCCTTTGATTGCAATTGTTCAATCTGTCTGGTCGAGAGAAGCTCGGAGTTTTCGGAACTCGAGGTTTGAACATGGACGTTTTCGGCCCGGACTGAAACCGACTCGGCAACCGCAGCGACGTCCAGTTGGATGTTGCCGAGTGCGCGCCGTTCGTTGGCGGTGAGCACGACACCTGTGCGCCCGGTCGGCTTGAACCCGCTCAACTCCACCTTGACGGTGTAGGTGCCGGGGACCAGCGTCGGGAAGAGAAAATCGCCTGTGGCGTTCGTCACGATGACGCGGGTGTCACCCGTCGCTTCGTTGCGGAGCGTCACAGTCGCCCCGACGATCACCTGACTTGAGGAATCGAGCACCGAGCCGCTGATCTGACCTGTGGTTGTCTGTGCGAGAGCGCGGCCCGTCAGCGTAAATAGTAACAGCGCGACACACAAGAGCGCTGCAGTGCGGGCCCTTGAACCCTGCGCGACGATCGTCATTGTGAACATGGCGCCTCCGATTGGCCACCTGCCTGCCGCGATTGTGCTGCGCATTCTGCCAACGGACGACTCGCCGCATCTATGAAGATCCGGTCAAAGATTCGGACAAAAAGGCGAGCTGTCTTCACGGACATTCTACGACTCAGCGGAAGTTCTCGACCATCATGAGGTCGCTCGACGGATTGTCCATTCTCGTAAAGACGATCGTTCGTCCGTCGGGAGAAACTGCGAGGCCTAACCTGACGCGTTCCCCAAGCTCCGCCAGCACTCTGTCTTTGGAGGACGCGAAGTCGAAGAATCGAAGCCGCGCCCGATCATCCCGCCCCAGAGGATCGTTACCGGCGAGGAAACCCCAATCCCTCGCGCCCGCCCCCAGCCGTTCGACGTAGTAGATGCCTTGCTCGAGCACCTCGAACGCCCTCTCGCTCACGCGCATCGAGCACTCGCTCCGGGTCTCCGCCGGCTGTCGGGATTCGCCACAACGTGCTCGGTCCCACTGGGGTCTGCGTGTAGTACACGTGGCGGCCATCAAACGATTCGAAGGCGACGTAGCCGCCATTGCGAGTCACCCGCACCGCATCCCCGCCCGAGACCGGAAATTTCCAGATCTCGAACCCACCGCTTCGTCTGGAGCTGAAGTACACGAATCTGCCGTCTCTCGAGAAGCTCGGCACATGATCGTCGGTCGGGTCGAATGTCAGCCGTCTCGGCTTCCCCGCCGCCGGCGGACACGACGTAGATGTCGTAATTGCCTGCGGCATTGGAATCGAACGCAATCGTCTGTCCGTCGGGCGACCAGCGGGGGGTGCCATTGTTGATGCCGGCCATGGCGCCCATCGCAGTGAGCGGCTGCGCGTTCGCACCGTCCGCATCGGAAACCCAGATCTCCATTCGGCCGGATCGACTCGATTGGAAGGCAAGCCGCTTCCCGTCATGCGAGAACTGCGCGTTGTAATCCTTTCGGGTCGAGGATGGGAAGCGAATGGGTGCAGACTGGGTCGGCGTGCCCAATGCGGGGAGATCACAGGAGCTGATCATTCGCGCGACGGGCGATCGCGACTTCGCTCGATGAGCCGGCTTCCCGGCCACCTGTGATCTTCGGCGGCTTGACAGCTTTTTTGGAAAGCGGTCGCGACGGTATCAAATTGCCGCTCCAGCGCCGCGTTGCGGAGATCCGAGATTCGGTCGCGTCCTTCTGCAGCCGTGTTCCGTGTCGTTCACCGGTCGAGCAACGTCCGCCAATCCATGACGGCGACCAATTGCGGATCCGGACCGACCTTCAGAAGAAAGCGCTGACCGTTCTTGTCGACTGCGTACGGTCGGTTGTCGCCGACCCTGATCTGCGTGGCGAACAACGGTTGAGGCTCGCCCTGGGACACGCCGTTCGTCGGGTCAAAGCCAGCGGCCATCATCGTCCCGGCGGGCGACACGAAGAACAGCTCCTTGCCGTCTCCTCGCCAGCGGGGATACTTCCCGCCATCACGTGAAATCGTTCGCGCGGGGTCCTTGTTCGGGAACGGTCGGACGACGATTTCGTAACGGCCCGACGCGTTGGACTGGTAGGCGACCCAACGGCCGTCGGGCGAGAAGGTGCCATTGAGTTCGCTCTGTTTCGAGCTCACAAAGACCCTGCGCGTCCGGTCTCCGGACATGGACAGTGTCCACAGATCCATATCTCCGTTCTTGTTGAGGACGTTGAAGATCAGGACGTCGGCGCGCGACCAGGAGGCGACCGTGAATCTGTTGGCCTCAGACTTCTCAAACTTCGCAAGAGGCACGTCGACCCCACTACCATCGGAGGCGCGCAGAAACAGACTCGAGCCTCCCAGCCGGCCTGAGTTGAAGACGATGTATTTTCCGTCTGGCGACCACGTGGGGTCGTAGTCACCCGCGTGGTCATCCGTCAGAGGCGTCGCTCTTCCCGTCGCCAGTTCGATCAGCCAGATATCGTTCTGCGGTTCGGCCGGGTGGCCAGGCTTGGAAAAGGCCAGCTGCTGACCGTCCGGGCTCACATCGAGATTGCCGCCAGAAAATCCTGGGGCGCCAACGATTCCCACAGGTCGTCCGCTGCGGTCCACCCAGGTCAGCTGCGTTTCCGTTTTCGGCGCCCGCAGGAACACGAATCGGCCGTTCGTGGAGACCGAGAACCCGCGATTCCCCGGCATGTCACGTCTGAGTTGTGCTCGAAGGGATACGGGATCGCCTTCCAGACGGAGCGTTTCCTCATTGAAGGACTGCGCCATCACGTTCCCGCCACGCGTGAAGAACACGTGTCCCGCGCCGTAGGCGACGGGTGATTCGAACGTTCCAATCACAACCGTGTCCGGCGTCGTCAGCGATCCCACCCGCAGCTCGTTTTTCGTCCCAAGACCGGCGACGTACAGGAAACGTTGACCGTCCGGAAGGAACGAGGGCCGCCGATGCAGGGACGTCTCACGCGTCGTGACCGGCGTCGTGACCGGCGTCGCCATTCCGCCTCGCTTCACGTCGATTTGATACAGGTTGCCGTCGCTGGACGGCCCGAAGACGACGATGTCCTGGCTGTTCCAGGTCCCGGCTGGGGCCATCCCGAGACTCTCCCAGTCCTCGGGCATGGACACAGACCATGTCAACGGCACGACCGCTGCCTCCCCGCTCGCCTTCACCGTTTTCAACTGATTGCCCGCAAAGAAACCTATCGACTGGCTGTCCGGGCTCCAGAATGGATTGCGCGCGCCATCCGTGCCACGAATCGGCCGTACATCGACCGCGGCCAACGATCGCACGCAAAGCGACGACCCGGCTTTCGAATTCGCGATGAACGCGACGTGTCGGCCGTCTGGAGACACGTTGAAATCGACCGCCAGGTTCGTGAGGCTCGAGCCCTCGGGAGGGAGAATTGGAAACTCGACGTGCTCGGGCGCCGCCGGCGCCACGCCACGACGGTTGAGCAGCATCGTTCCACCCAACGTCAGCGCGAGGGCTGCGGCAACAATCCAGCCGAGGCGCGGCGGTCGAGCGGTCACCAGACTGCGAGCCGACGTCTTCGGGACGGACGGCGCGGCGGGTGTCCGAGCGATGTGTGCCAGTGCCCGCTCCAAGTCGGCGGCCGATTGAAAACGCGCGGCAGGCGCCTTTTCAAGCAGACGCATCACGATGGCGGTGAGGTCGGGCGACACCCCGGCCGCCTGCAGGAGATCGGGTGGGTCATCGTGCAGGATGGCATGGAGCGTGTCGATGGTGTGCTCGCGCGCGAACGCGCGCTGGCCTGTCGACATCTCGAACAGCATCGATCCCAGCGCGAAGAGATCCGTCCGGCCGTCGACGGCGTCTCCGCGGATCTGTTCCGGCGCCAGGTAGCCGGCCGTCCCGAGCAGCACGCCCGTCAACGTCGCGAGGCCGTCGGCCACGGCAGGGCCGTCCGTCAGTTTGGCGATCCCGAAATCAAGAATCTTGGTCACGCCCGATCGCGTCAGAAAGACATTGTCCGGTTTCAAATCGCGGTGGACCAGGCCGGCCGCATGCGCGACAACAAGACCGGCGGCCACGTCGCCGGCGATCCGTCTGGCCTCCTCCGCCGCCAGCGGGCCGCGCCCGAGTCGTACACGCAGGGTCTCGCCGTCGAGGAGCTCGGCGACCAGGTACGGCCGTCCATCGAGCACGCCGACGTCGAAGACCTTGACGATGTTCGCGTGGTCGAGCGCGGCGGTGACGCGTGCCTCCTGCAGGAACCGTTCGATGCGCTGCGTGTCGTCCGTGCCGGCGTGGGCCAGAAGCTTCAGCGCGACGTCCCGTTGCAGGCGCACGTCCGTCGCGCGGTAGACGTCGCCCATGCCCCCGCGCGCCATCAAGCCGACAATTCGATACGGTCCGACAAGGGTATCGACGTCCAGCAGCGGGTCATCCTGGGCGAGATCGCGGGCCGCGAGCGCGAGCGCAGGCGTTTCGAGGAAGCCCCGCAGCCCCGCGCTGGCCGACGCCAGCGCGTTGGCTTGCGCGGCCAAGTCCGGATGGCCTTCGACGAATTGCCGCCGCAGACTGTCGCGTTCGTCGGCACCGGCGACGAGCCATGCATTGTGCCATTCGGACAGCAGCTGCCATCGGTCGGTGCTCATCCGGCATCTCGAGCGGTGAGCTCGTGGCGGAGCCACGCGCGCGCGGTGTTCCAGTCATTGATCACGGTGCGGACCGACACGCCGAGCGCCTCGGCTGTCTCTTCGACGCTGAAACCGCCGAAGAAGCGCAACTCAACCACCTGGCTGGGCCTGGGGTCCACCGTCGCGAGGGCCGTCAACGCATCTTCGAGCGCGAGGACGTCCACGAATGTTCTGGCGCCGCGACGTCCAGGCCCTCGAGCGACGCGGCGTCCACGCCGCCGCCACGTTTGACGGCGCGTCGCGCACGCGCGGCGTCCACCAGTACCCGCCGCATCATCCTCGCCGTGGTCGCGAAGAAGTGGGCCCGGTTCTGCCAGCGGACGACGCGCCAGTCGAGGAGCCGAACGTAGGACTCCTGCACGAGGTCTGTCGGCTGCCACCCATCGGCCTGACGCTCACGCGACAGCATCCGCCTTGCCACGCCGCGAAGTTCGAGGTGCACGAGCGGGGCGAGCTGTTCCAGAGCCTCCGCGTCTCCGCGGCTCCAGGCTTGCAACAAGCCGGTCAGGTCCGCGACACCCTTGGTCACTCCGACAGTCTACCGGGACCAGAGAGCGGTCGCTTGCACTTTGTTCCTTCGGATTCCGCCTGTGTAGGGGAGCGCACCACTGAGCGGTCGGCTCAGGGCGCTTTGACGCCACTCGGCTCCGAACGGAGTGAACCTATGCCTGCCATCGGCTTCAGAATTGCTCGCGCATCGGCGTTCGCGTTTTTGCTGGTTTTCACAAACCTGACAGCCGCCGGCATCGAGGGCTCGCACGTGACCCAGGTTGCGGCGGCGTCGAACACGAACATCGCCGCGCCTGATCAACCTGGCCCGTTCAATGTCGGCGTCATGGTGTTTTCCGCGACCATGAGCGGCGGAAGGACGACGCGAGTTCAGGTGTTCTATCCGACTGCGGAACCCGTCGATTGCGCGATGCGTTACCGAATCGATTACCTCGCCGGGTTCTATGAACTTCAATCACCCCTGTGCGCACGCCCGAATGCCCTGGCCTTTCCGGGATCGTTTCCATTGGTTGTTCACGATCATGGCGGCCCCGGGCCCGGAGCCGACTTCCAACGAGTCGCGCAGATTCCCTTGCACGAAACCATGGCCAGCCATGGTTTCGTGACAGCCGTCGCATTGCACTCGGCGGATCCAGTCGTGCGCGTCCGCGATTTGACGCTCGTCATCGACGCGCTGCTCGCCCGCAACGCAGCCAGCGGCGATCCGCTTGCCGGCAGCATCGATCCCGCTCGCATCGGCATCTCTGGCATCTCGGCTGGTGCCGCCGCCGCGATTGGAGCCGCCGGAGGGATTGAGGCCTCCGGCGTCCCTGCGGACCCACGAATCAAGGCGATGGTCGTGTATGAGCCGGGCCTGGAGTATTCGCTCGACGACGCCAGCAGGATCGCGATCCCGTATCTGATTATGGGTGGGTCACAGTCGCAATATGGTCTGGCAATTCCAGCATTGTTCGCAGAAACCGTCCTGGCGCTGCCTCGAATCTACGTCCTGAATCCCAGCGCGACGCACCTTAGCTATGTGACCGGGATGTGCGCGGAAATTGACCAAACGCGGGAAGCCGCGCTATTGGCCGATCCGGCGCTCCCCGAACCGTTGACCAATCGAATCGCGACCAATCCAGCGGCGGCGCGAGCGTACGACTTGTGGAATATGGGGCAGATCCTCTTCGCGCTTCTCGGCCCCGGCGCCGGCAGCGGACGCAACTTCTGCAACCGAGTCGGCGTGGATTCAATTCGTTCACTCGACGCGAATCCACAGGACGGGTTCACCGATTCTCCGCCGTTCCTGCCGACCGATGCATTCACGCTAAATCCGGTGATCCCGGAAGAGATTCTGGTTCCCCAGATCAAGCTGCATACCGTTGCCTTCTGGAAGACATTCCTGGAAGGCGACCATCGCTATATGCGGTATCTCACGCCTGGCTACGCTCGAAGCCACCGTCTGGAGGCAGTGGTCTTCAAGATCGATTGACGGCCGGACGTTTCTTGACGATCGCCTGTAGAGTAGGCCGCCGCCGTCTGCGAGTTCCGCGTGACGTCGTGACTTGCTGACCGTTAGGGTTAGTCCGTCGAGTCGACAATCCGCAGAGCTTTGGTGCACTCGCTCGGTAGCTTCGTGTATGCGGGTGGAGGTTCTGGAAACCTCCACCACGCGTATGGCGCTTCGCCAGAAAGCTTTCATGGACAGTCACTTGTGGATCGCGCGGTTTGGATGCATGCGTTCCTGGGAACATTTGGGAACGCTACGCGGCGCGAATGAGCGTCACGAGTTGGGCGAAACTGGTGATCTTTCCCAGAACGAGTAGCAGCGGTCAACGCGCCGTGGCGCGTCATGACCTACTTAGCTCTCGTTTCAGGCGCCTCGGAAGGCACTCGTCAAGCAGGACGCGCACGGGCGAGGAGCGCCTCCTTGGCCTGCTCCAAGGCCGCGACGGCCTGTTCCCGGGTAACGGTCGGGAAATCCTCGAGGAACTCGGAAAGGGGCTGGCCCGCTTCGAGGTAGTCCAGCAGGGTCGCCAGCGGCACACGCGTGCCGACGAACACGGGTGTGCCGCCCATGATTTCCGGGTCGCTGTGAATGACCGGCTCGTTCGGATTCATGTTCGCGGTCAACGATGTGAAAGCAATTTATCGCACCGACGGCCTCCGACTAGCGCAATATGCGTCATTGGAAGGATTCAGTTCCTTGGCTCGCGAGCGCATGATTTCGACGTCGAGCGAATGACTATCGGAAATGCCGCAGCGCGAACGCGCAACCAAATACGGACTTCAGGTATCGCTCGAACGCAGCCGCACGGCGTTGGTCGGCAAACTCAATCACGACGTCAATCTGCCACGGGCGACCACTCGCCGTATGCTGGCAGCGTCCGTCGTTGTGGGTCATCAGCCGCGCCGCGACGTCTGCGGTAATCCCGGTGTAGTACCGCGGCGGTTGCGCCGCGTTTTTGAGGTGTACACGAATCGCCTGACACGTGTCACGCGGACATGAAGACGCAAGTGGGCTGCCAGTCAAGACTGATCGCGATCTGAAGTGATTTCGAAACGGTCAGATGGCGGGTCCAGCAGATCTGCAGAGGGTTCCGTCGCGGGCGTACACAGGGCCTGCACAGAGGCGGTGGCGGGCGGCTGTCCACCTCCGGATGATTCTCGGCTCGCTGGCTTGCCAACCGTAGCGCGCCGACGGGTATCGGGTCGGTTTGCACGCCGCGGCCAATCGGGCGCGGGCAGTCCACCTTCGCGCTTCGCGCTACGGTGGACACCCTTCGCCTGTCGGTGACGTGAGCTCGCTGGCTTGCCACCCGAAGCTCGTCTCCAGCGCACCACCGGCCCCCCTTGCGCCAAGGCTTCGGGGGGCACCCTGGCGGAAATGATGAGCGAAGGGTGGAGGCGCCGCCCGGATTTGAACCGGGGATGGAGGTTTTGCAGACCTCTGCCTTACCACTTGGCGACGGCGCCGCTCGAACGTGCGTATGCGGTGGGTGTTCGGCCGCGAACAAAAGGAGATCTTAACAGACCCGCCAGCTAACCTCCACCCGCCACTCCCCGTCCAAGGGCTCAGCCCTCGCTCCCGAGGCCGACCGAGGAGGATACGTGGACACGCTGCTCCAGGATCTCCGCTTCGCGGTCCGCTCGCTGCGCCGCCAGCCCGGGTTCGTCGCGGTCGCGCTGGCAACGCTCGCGCTCGGCATCGGCACTGCGACCGCCATGTTCACGGTGGTCAACGGCGTCCTGCTGAAGCCGCTCGCCTTCCACGATCCGGCCGCCCTCACCATGATTCGCATCGTCGGCAGCGACGGCATGCTGTATCCGCTGCCCGACACCGACTTCCTGGCGCTCCGAGCGAATCATCCGGCCTTCGAGCGGGTCGCGGTCTACGCTGCCACTGCCTTCAACCTGACCGGGTCCGGCTCGCCCGAGGTCGTGCGATCGGCGTGGGTGACCGGCGACTTCTTTGCCACGCTCGGGGTCCAGCCGCAGCTCGGCCGGTTTTTCGCCAAGGCGGACGACGCGCCCGGCGCGGGTGATGTCGTGGTGCTGTCGCACGCGTTCTGGCTGCGGCGGTTCGGCGCGAATCCCTCAATCATCGGGCAAACGATTCGCCTGGACGACGTGAACTGCACGATCGTGGGAGTCGCGCGTCCCGGCCTGCAGTTTCCGCGGCGCGAGCTCGAGCTCTGGCGGAATCGCACGGTGGGGCCGCCGCGGCGCCGTGGACCGTTCTATCTGGTCGGCCTCGCGCGGATGCAGCCCGGTGCGACGACCACGACGGGACGAGCCAACCTCGAAGCCGTCGCTGCCTCGCTCAAGCAGCAGCACGGACCCGGGGGCTGGAGCTTTCAGGCACTGCCGCTGACCGAGGCGCTGGTCGGCGATGCGCGCACTCCGCTCTATCTGCTCTTCGGCGCCGTCGGGATTCTGCTCCTGATTGCGCTGGCAAACGTCGCGAACCTGATGCTCGCGCGAGCGGCGTCGCGCCAGCGCGAGGTTGCGGTTCGAGCAGCGCTCGGCGCAGGACGCGCTCGCATTACCCGCCAGTTGCTCACTGAGTCCGCGTTGTTGAGTCTTGCCGGCGGAGCACTCGGCGTCCTCCTGGGCGTTGGACTCACCAGGGCGCTCTTGCCGCTCGGCGAGCTCATCATCCCCCGCCTGGCGGAAATCCGGGTGGACATGCGGGTGATGCTGTTCGCGCTCGGAGTGTCGCTCGTCGCGGGGATCCTCTTCGGCACCGCGCCGGCACTCCAGGCATCGAGCACCGATCTCGTCGAACCGCTCCGCGACGATCAGCGCGGCGGCGCAAGCCGCTCCCGGCGGATGCTCCAGCGCACGCTCGTCGTGGCGGAGATTGCGCTGGCGCTGATGCTCTCGGTCGGCGCGGGCCTGCTGATTCGCAGCCTCATTCGGCTCCAGCGCGTCGAGGCCGGCTTCGACTCCCGCAACGTGCTGACCTTTGCGCTCTCCCTGCCAGACGCGCGCTACAAGGACGAGACTGCGTCGCGGGCATTCTACGGACGACTTCTGGAGCGATTGCAATCAGTGCCAGGCGTGCAGCACGCAGCCACGGCCGTGAGTCTCCCTCCCGATCAGGTGACCGTCACCGACAACTTCACGGCCGAGGGTCAGCACTATGCGGTCGGCGAGTCGGCCCCTGTCGGGATCATGATGATCGTGAGCCCGTCGTACTTCGGCGCGTTGAACATCCCGCTGGTTCGCGGCAGGCTGTTCGACGACCGCGATCGCGAGGGCGGAGAGGCGGTCGTCATCGTCAATCGCACGCTGGCGGATCGGTACTACCCGAACGGCGATGCTGTCGGCCGCCGCTTCCGCACCGGCGGACCTGAACGTCCCAACGACCCCTGGATGCGGGTCGTCGGGATCGTCGGTGACGTGAAGTACAGCGGCCTCAGCGAGCCGGCCGATGCGGCGTTCTACCTGCCGTTCCGGCAGCAATCATGGTCGAGCCAGTTCGTCGTGGTCCGGACTGCCGTCGCCCCCGCCGGCGTTGTCTCGGCGGTGCGGGAGGCCGTCTGGGCGATCGATCGCGAGCTTCCGATCGCCCGGATGAGGACGATGGACCAGATGCTGGGAGAAGCGTCGGCAGATTCACGCTTCCGGGCGTACCTGCTTGGCGCCTTCGGGGGCCTTGGGCTCATCCTCGCGGTGATCGGCGTCTACGGCGTGATGGCCTACGCCGTCGCGCAACGAGCCCGTGAGCTGGGAGTGCGCGCGGCGCTCGGGGCGCGGCCGAAGGACCTGGTCCGCCTGGTCGTGAAGGATGCCGGCCTGCTTGCTGCGCTGGTGTGGTCGTCGGCCTGCTCGGCGCGTGGATGCTCACGGGCTTGACCCAGAAGCTCCTCTTTCAGGTCACGCCGCGCGACCCGGCGACATTCGTCGTCACAGCAATGGTTCTTGCGGCTGCCGCGCTCGCTGGCGAGCTGGCTGCCGGCACGCCGGGCGGGGCGTACGGATCCGATGGGGGTGTTGAAACAGTAGGGTTGTCGCCGGTTCGAAGCCCGCCGGCTCGGACGGTTCGTGCTCACTCGCAACGCAACGCGCTGACGGGTTCCACATGCGACCCGCGGCGCGCTGGAATCGCGACGGCCGTCAGCGCAACTCCCAGGAACCCGACCGCGGCCAGCAGTAGGTCAGCGGATCGCCGGCAGTGACGCCAAAGACGAGCGTCGATACCAGCTGGCGAAGGAACGCCGCTGCTGCAACGCCGAAGGCCAGGCCGGCGAGCACGAGCCGGGCGCCTTCGCCGAACAGCTCCGCAAAAATCCTGCGCGTCGTCGCGCCGAGCGCCAGGCGGATTCCGATCTCGTGCGTGCGCTGGGTGACGACGTAGGCGATCAGGCCGTAGAGACCGATCACGGCCAGGATGACCGCGATGACCGCGAACGAGGCGACCAGAGTCGCCTGCAGGCGCGGCCTCGCGAGCACCCTGGCGACGTCCGCGTCGAGCGTGCCGACGGCGGACACGGCCTGTGCCGGATCGGCGTCGTGGATCGCGCGGCGGATCGCCGCGGCGTGCGCAATCGGATCGCCCTCCGTCCGGACCACGAGATTGGTGATGTAGCCGGGCGTCTGCGCGTGCAGGAGAAAGACGGTCGGCACGGGATCGATGTCAGGCCGTTGTGGCGCACGTCTCCGACGACGCCGACGATCTCCGCGAGCGCCTGATTCGACGCCTGCACGAGAATGCGGCGGCCGAGCACGCGACCGTCCGGGAAAGTACTGCTTCGCGAACGACTGGTTGACGACCAGGACGCGAGGAGCGGTGAGGCGATCCCGCCGGTCGAAGGGCCGTGCCCTCCAGAACCGGGATGCCCATCGCGGCAAAATAGCCGCGGCTGACGAGGCTGCACTCGGTCGGCAGCGTCCGCGACGGATCTCTGGCCGCGGCCTGTTCCTCGATCCAGAAGCCGGTGCCGCACGTGGTGCCCCGCAGCGGCAGGAACTGGATCGTCCCGGCGGCCTTCACGCCGGGCACGCTCTCGACGCGATCGAGAATCCGGTCGAGGGCGCGCGATCCGGGTCTCGGGTGGCCGCACGCCGAGGAACAGGCCCATGCGTGATGGTCCCGGCGGGCCGGAATCCGAGGTCGACGCGGCACGAGACTCGAGAGCGTTCGCAGGAAGAGCCCGGCGCCGACGAGCAGCACGACCGCCAGCGCGACTTCGGTCACCACCAGCAGCTTCCTGACCCGATGATGGCGCCGATCGGCGGTGGCGCCGCGCGAGCGCTCGCGGAGCGCCGCCTCCGGGTCGACGTGACTGGCCTGCCAGGCGGGCACCAGCCCGAACGCCAGCGCCGTCGCGATCGACGCCGCGAACGTGAAGAGCAGAGCACGATCGCGTCCAGGCGGACCGGCGCGGATGCTCCGCCTGTCAGCGCCCCGGCGGTCAGCGACGCGAGCGCCTGCGTCGCCCAGTAGGCGATCACCAGCCCGGCCAGGCCGCCACATGCCGACAGCACCAGGCTCTCGACGACGAGCTGACGAACGAGGCGGCGCGCGGCTGGCGCCGAGCGCCGCGCGCACGCGCGAACTCGCCCCGGCGGGCGAGGCCGCGCGCGAGCAGCAGCCCCGCGAGGTTCACGCAAGCGATGGGAGCACGATGGCCACGACCGCCATCAGCAGCCGCAGGCTCGGCCGGGCGTCTCGGACGAGGAACTCGTGCAGCCCGGAGACGAAGCACGCCCATGCCCTCGTCGAATCGGTGCTGCTGGCTCGAGAGCCGCCGCGATGACGGCCATCTCGGCCCGCGCAGCCTCGAGCGGCGACTCCGCGGGCGAGCCGGCCGTAGCACTGGAACGCAGCGCGATCCGGTTGCCGCCGGGTTCGCCGGGTCGATCGTCAGCGGCGTGAAGACGTCGGGCTCGGTCAGACCGATTCGGAAACCCGGCGGCGCAACGCCGACGACAGTGAGCGATCCGTCCGGCACCGCGAGTCGTCGTCCGAGCAACGCCGGGATCGCCGCCGAACCAGCGCTGCCAGAAGCCGTAACCGAGAATGACGACCGGGTGGCTGCCGGGCCGCGTCTCCTCCTCTGTGAAGGCGCGGCCCATCGCCGGACTGACACCGAACACCGCGAAGAGCTCGGCGGTCGTCTGCACGCGGGCGATCTGCTCCGCGCCGTCGCGTCCCATGACGTTCAGCGGCGGAGTCTGCACCAGCGCGAGCGACTCGAACGACCGCGCCCGCGCATCGCCACGCGACGAAGTTGACGCGGATGGACGCTCAGCGGCTCGGCGGAATCGAGCAGGCGCTCGTGAAGAACGACCAGCCGATCCGACCCCGGGAACGGCAGCGGCCTGAGCAGCACGGCGTTGACGAACGTGAAGATCGTCGTGTTGGCGCCGATGCCGATGGCGAGCGACAGAATCGCGACGGCGGTGAAGCCCGGACTCTTCCGAAGCGCGCGCAGCGCGTAGCTCACGTCCTGGCGAAGGCTGTCGAGGAGCGCGAGGCCGCGCGCATCGCGGCACTCCTCCTTCCGCGGCTCGATCGCTCCCATCTCGCGCAGGGCCCGCGTAGCGCGCTTCCGGCGGGCGACATGCCGGCGGCGACGTAGTCGTCGACGAGGCGATCGAGGTGATACCGCAGCTCCTCGTCGAGCTCCTGCTCGACCTGGCGCGCTGCGGAACAGCGAGCGCAGACGCAGACGAAGCTTGCTGAATCCAGCGCATGGCTGGCCTCCTCAGACGCGGCTTCACGACCAGCGAGATCGCCGCCGACAGACGTTCCCACTCGCCGTCTCGGCCTTCAGCGCCTTCGGCCGGCCGCGGTGAGCTCGTAGTACTTCGCGCGCCGGTTGTTCTCGCTCGCCGCCCATTCGGCCTCGATCCAGCCCTGCTGCTCGAGCTTGTGAAGCGCCGGATACAGCGCGCTCTGCCCGACCCGCAGCTGTCGTTCGACATCTGCCGGATCCGCTGGGCGATGGCCCAGCCGTGCATCGGCTCGAGGGCGACGACGCGCAGGATCAGGAGGTCGAGCGTGCCCTGGACGAGATCGGTCGGCTTGCTCATTCCGCTCCCCTCAGTGACTGTTCCTATCAGTTACTGACAAGAGTAGAGCGGGGCGCGTCAGGAGTCAACAGGAAGGGAACCTGATCTACACGCTTTCGCGCCTTGCCTGTGATTTGCGGCGTGTGGTACCATAACTCCTTCACAGACAGTGATTGGGCGGTGTCCATGGGCATCCGGCCGCGCTGCCTGGGCGGGAATAACTCAGTGGTAGAGTGCGACCTTGCCAAGGTCGAAGTCGCGGGTTCGAATCCCGTTTCCCGCTCCAAACCTTCCTGAATCGCGTCCTCCCGGGGACGCGATTCTCATGTACGGCCCGTCTCGCGCTAGCAGGCATCGAACGCGTTCTCGTACACCTCTATTACTGGCTCCGGGCGGTCGAACATCACCGTCACGACATCGAAACGGCAGGGGCGATCGACGACCCGCTCGCGCGTGAGGTAGTCGTTCGCCATCCGGGTCAGGCGGCGCTGTTTCCACGGGGTCACGGCCTCGGCCGCGGTGCCGAATTCGGCGTCGGCCCTGGCCTTCACCTCGACGAATACCAGCACGCCGTCGCACTCCGCGACGATGTCGATTTCGCCACAGGGCGTGCGGTAGCGGCGCGCAGTTATTGCGTACCCGCGGCGCTCGAGCTCAGAGACGGCCAGATCTTCGCCGGTTTTTCCGAGCTGCTGCCGGGCGAGGGTCATGGTGCCTCCGAGGTAGCAAGGAGTGGGGCTGAACCAGTCGAGCCGCGACTCTCACCGTATGACCACAATTGACATGCTGAACGACCTTCGCGCCGACGTCCGCTACGCCCTCAGATGGCTCCTCCACAGCCCGGCCTTCACCATCGTGGCGGTCGCTTCCCTGGCGATCGGCATCGGGTTCAATTCGGCGCTCTTCGCGATCATCGATGCCGCCCTGCTCCGGCCGCTGCCGGTGCACCAGCCGGATCGCCTGGTCGACGTCTACACGCGCGGGGGTGATGGCGACACCTACGCCACCAGCTCCTATCCCGACTTCCTGGATTTCCGGCAGCAGAACGCCGTGTTCACGGACATGCTGGCCTACAGTCCCGTGATTGCGGCCATCAAGGGACGCGATCAGTCGCGAATGGGGCTCGGCGAGATCGTCACCGGGAACTATTTCCAGGTGCTCGGCGTTCAGGCCGCGCTCGGGCGGACCCTGACACCCGAGGACGACCGCGTCGGCGCGCCTCGGGCGGTCGTGTTGTCGAATCGCGTCTGGGTTCGTGACTTCGGGAGCAACCCGTCCGCACTTGGCCAGACCCTGCTGATTCACGGACAGCCGTACACCATCGTCGGGGTGATGCCGCCGCGATTCACCGGCATGGTGCCGATGCTGCAGCCGGAGATGTGGCTCCCGCTCGCCTGGGTCGCGGAGGTCGAGCCGGCGGGTATCCAGGACGCCGTGCCCTCGCCCACCGGCACCAACCGGCTCGACCGGCGCGGACAGCGCTGGGTCTTCGTCAAGGCCCGCCTGAAGGACGGCGAGTCCGCGGAGCGTGCGCAGGCCAACCTCGCGCTGATCATGGAGCAGCTCGCGAAGACTTACCCGAAGACCAACGAGAAGCGCCCGATCAAGGTTGCCGCAAACGTCAGGATTCACCCTCAGGCCGACGCATCGCTGCGTCCGATTGCAGCGGCGCTGATGCTCGGGGTTGGTCTCGTGCTGCTGGTCGCGTGCGCGAACGTCGCGAACATGCTGCTGGCACGCGCGTCGGGCCGTCAGCGAGAAGTCGGGATCAGGCTTGCGATCGGCGCGAGCCGGGGCCGGCTGATTCGCCAGCTGTTGACCGAGAGCGTCGTGCTCGGCCTGATCGGCGCCGTCAGTGGAGTCGCGCTCGCCGCGGGCCTGCTGCGGCTCGTCGAGGTGATGCCGCTGCCGATTCCCATTCCGATCGCGCTTTCCCTCCGGATCGACGCGCGCGTGCTCCTCTTCACCACCCTCGTCGCGATTGCCGCAGGCCTCTTCGCCGGCCTCGCGCCTGCCCTGCGCGCCACGCGTCCGAATCTCGTCGCCGATCTGAAGGGGGACCCGGCCGGAATGAAAGCCGGACAGCGGCGCTGGGGACTGCGCGACGGCCTCGTAGCAGTGCAGACGGCCTTCACGCTCGTGCTGCTGATTGCCGCCGGGCTTCTCGCCCGCAGCGTCGCCGAAGCCCATCGTGTCGATCTCGGCTTCGAACCCGCCGGCCTGGCCGCGGTCTCGAGCGAGCTTGGCCTGGTCGGCTACTCGGATGACAAGGCAAAGCTTCTCTACGACCGCGCGCTCGAGCGGGTGCGCGCCATTCCCGGCGTCCAGATCGCGACCCGCACGGTTCGCCAGCCGCTCGCGATCAACTACAACCGGAACGGCATCTTTTTCCCGGATCGGCAGCAGCCGGGCGACCAGGCCACACCGGTCGCCGTCACGTGGGTCGATCCCGCATATTTCGAGACCCTTGGCGTCCAGCTCTTGCGCGGGCGGAATTTCTCGTCCGCGGACGTGCCGACCTCCGCGAAGGTCGCGATTGTCACCGAGTCGTTCGTCAGGACGTTCTGGAATGACGGTCGCGATCCGATCGGACGCCGGTTCCGGCTCCGCACGGTCGACGGCCCGGAGTACGAAGTCGTCGGCGTGGTCAACGATTACAAGGTCGAGACGGTCGGCGAGAAGCCGACGCCGTATGTCCATTACGCCATCGGCCAGCGCGCCTTTTCGGGTGAAGTCCTGATGGCGCGCACCGCAGGCGACGCCGGGGCGCTGGTCGCGGCGATGAAGCGGGAGATTCTCAGCCTGGAGCCAAACGCGGTTTTCATCGAGGCGACGACGATGGAAGGGCAGGTCGATGCGACGCTGCTGCCGGCAATGCTCGCCGCACAGACCGGAAGCCTGGTCGGCATCGTCGCGACGATTCTGGCCGCGATCGGGCTCTACGGCGTGATCGCCTATGCGGTGGCGCGACGCACTCGTGAGATCGGCATCCGCATGGCGCTCGGCGCTGCGCCGGGAGGCGTGATCGCGATGATCATGCGGCAGGGGCTGACCGTAACAGGGATCGGAGTGCTCACGGGCATCGCCCTGTCGTGGCCGGCGGCCCGAGCGATCTCGTCCGGGCTGTATGGTGTCAGCGCCTTCGATCCGTTCGCGTGGATGTCGGCGATCGGGGTGCTGCTGGGATCGGCCGGGCTCGCCAACTACGTTCCCGCCCGCAGAGCGGCGCGGGTCGATCCGTCGGTGGCGTTGCGGCAGTAGCTGACGCGATTGTTCAGCGGCGCCAGGCTGCCTGGAGCAGCATTCGGGTTTTGCCGCGGCACATCTAAACAGGAGGTCAAGGAGATCAGGAGAAGACGGTCTGAAGCGAATACCTCCTGACCTCCTTGACCTCTTGTAAATCAGGCCTGCCGAACTACATCCGCCCTCGACCAGAAGATGAGCCGCCGGCGGCGACCTCGGTCAAGCTCTCGTCGAACACTCGCAACACCTGATCGGCCTGATCCCGGCTCAGGATCAGCGGCGGAGCGAAGCGCAGCGCGTTCTTGCCGGCGCCGAGAATCAACACGCCGCGGCGGAACATCGCCTGGACGACGGCATTGCGCTCCTCGACCGCACGTTCCTTGGTCGTACGATCGCGCACCAACTCGATGCCGATCATCAGGCCCTTGCCGCGCACGTCCCCGACAAGCGGATGTTTTGCCTGCACTTCCCGCAGCCCGTCCATCAGGTGTGCGCCGACGGTTGCCGCATTCGCCACCAGCCCGTCCTTCAACAGCTTGATCGTGGCGTTCGCGGCGGCGCATGACACGGGGTTGCCTCCGAACGTGCTCGCGTGCGCGCCGGGCGGCCAGGTCATGACGTCTGCCCTGGCGCAGGTCACGCCGAGCGGCAGCCCCGATGCGATCCCCTTCGCGATGTTGACGATGTCCGCTTTCAGATCGAAGTGCTCGCAGGCGAACATCTTCCCGGTGCGGCCCATGCCGGACTGCACTTCGTCGACGACCAGCAGCATGCCGTGCTGGGCGGTCAGCTCGCGCAGGCCCTGGAGGAACGCCGCCGGCGGCACGACATAGCCGCCTTCACCCTGAATCGGCTCGACGACAATCGCCGCCACTTCGTCGGGCGCGACAAGGTGAACCAGCAGTTGATCCTTGATGAACGACAGTGCGGCCGCGGCGCAGGCGTCGGCGCTGCCATTGAAGCGATATGGATCGGGATACAGCGCGTGATAGACGCCCGGCATCATCGGGCCGAATCCGCGTCGCTGGATCGACTTGCTCGCCGTCAGCGACAACGCGCCGAGGGAGCGGCCGTGAAACCCGCCGAGAAACGCGATGATCCCCTGCCGCTTCGTGAAGTACCGTGACAGCTTGATCGCGGCTTCCGTGGTTTCGGTGCCGGAGTTGGCAAAGAACGTCCGGACGTCCCCTTCGATTGGCGCGATCGACGCGAGCTCCTCCGCAAGCCGCACCTGCGGCTCGTAGTAGAAGTCCGTGCCCGACATGTGGATGAACTTCTGCGCCTGCTCGGTGATCGCACGGACCACGTCGGGGTGCGACACGCCGGTCGAATTGACCGCAATGCCAGCCGCGCAGTCGAGGAAGCGATTGCCGTCCACGTCCTCGACGACCGCTCCCTCACCGCGCGCGATCACGAACGGGTAGTCGCGCGTATACGACGGCGACACGAATCGCGTGTCGCGCTCGATGATGGCGCGGGCCTTCGGGCCGGGCAGCGCGGTCTTGATGTCGGGGGCGGTCATCTTGTCAGCTTCCAGCTTCCAGCTCCCAGCTTCCAGCCATTAGCTTTCAGCCTTCAACGGCGGACCCGCGCAGGCCTTGCTGGAAGCTGGGAGCTGGAAGCTGAAACTCACTTCCTCTTCCACCTCGTCGTCGCCCCCGTGTCCTCCAGGACGATGCCGCGGGCGTCGAGCTCGGCACGGATGCGATCGGCCTCGAGGAAATCCCGGTTGCGCCGGGCCGCGCGGCGCGCCTCGATGAGCTGCTGGATCTCCTCGACCGGGACCGGAGGCTGCTCGTCTTCGAGCCGGCGCAGAGAGAGGACGCCGAGGATGCGGTCGAAGCGCTCGAACGCCGCGCGCACGGCGGCCGCATCAGCCATGCCCAGCTCGCCGTTGTCGATCGACGTGTTCAGCGCGCGCACGAGATCGAACAGCACGCCGAGCGCCGCGGCGGTGTTCACGTCGTTGGTGACGTGCTCGTGAAATGCACGCCCTGCCTCGTCCAACCGCGTGCTCACCTCCGGGTTGGGGTCGCGCTCGGGCAGGGCGTCGAGGCGCGCGAGAAAGTCGGTCAGCCGCTTGAGGGCCTCCTCCGCCTGCGCCAGCACCGCCCACGAGAACTTCAGCTGCTTGCGATAGTGAACGCCCAGGTAGAGATAGCGCAGCGCCGACGGCCTCAGCCCGCGTGCGCGGACATCCTCCAGGTTGTAGACATTGCCGAGCGACTTCGACATCTTCTCGCTCGACCTGGCTTCATCCTCGATCATCAGGTGCTCGGCGTGGAGCCAGAAGCGCGAAAACTGCCGCCCGGTCGCTCCTTCCGCCTGCGCGATCTCGTTCTCGTGATGCGGGAAAATCAGGTCGACGCCGCCGGCGTGCAGGTCGATGGGCGGCTCACCGAGCAGGCGCAGCGCCATCGCCGAGCACTCGATGTGCCAGCCAGGACGGCCCGGCCCGATGCCAGGATCCCAGGTGGGCTCGCCGGGCTTGGTCGCCTTCCACAACACGAAGTCGCGGGCATCGTCTTTGTCGTACTTGTCCGAGTCGACACGCGCACCCGACTGCATGCCGCTGTGATCGAGCCTGGCCAGCTTGCCGTAGTCGGGCATCGTCGAGATCTTGAAGTAGATCGAGCCGTCGCTGCGGTAGGTGTGGCCGTTGGCCTCGAGCGCGGCGATCGTCTGCCCCATCGCCGCGATGTTCTGGTCGTCGGTCGCGCGCGGCATCTCTTCGGGCTGTTCCAGGCCGAGGGCCGCGGCGTCCTCGCGGAAGCCTTCGATGTACCGCTCGGTGTAGTCGCGCAGCGGCACGCCGGCCCGCTGCGACTCGGCGATCGTGCGATCGTCCACGTCGGTGAAGTTCATGACGTGATGCATCCCGAAGCCGGCCTCATAGCGCAGCACGCGGCGCAGCACGTCGCAGACCACGAAGGTGCGGAAGTTGCCGATGTGGCCGCGGGCGTAGACGGTGAGCCCGCAGGTGTACATGCGGACAGTGTTGTCGCGGAGCGGCGCGAACTCCTCTTCACGTCGGGTGAGCGTGTTGTAGAGACGCATCAGGAGGACGGGGACAACTGAAAACGAACGAGGCCTGAGCAGCTCAGACCGGCAGCGGCTGGCGGACTTCGGAGGCCTCGCCGTTGCAGCGGGCCTCCACCACCAGCTCGCCCTTGACCTGGCGGAATTCGAAGGTGATCTCCTGCCCGGCGGCCCCGCCGCCATTGGCGAGGCGCGACGCCAGCACTGCCACCCGTTCGCCGAGCTGCCGCGCATCCGGCGATCCGGCGCCCAGCTGTTCGGCGATCTTCGCGGCCAGATCCCCCGCGATCCCGCGCAGGTCCCCTTCGGCGGGCACCCACAGGCGCAGGTCGAGCGCGCGGGGATCCGCGCTGTTTCCCGTCTGATCGGGCATAGCCACGATTCTACAGCGAAATGCGGCCGAACAGCCGCCGCGCGCTGCGGCAGTCCGCGTCGATCTGCGCGCGGAGCGCGTCGACATCCGGGAAGACCCGCTCGTCGCGCAGGCGCTGCAGGAACGAGACCCGGACCCGCCGATCGTAGAGATCCCGGTCGTAATCGAAGATGTGGACCTCGATCACCGGGCTGTCCACGTCGCCGAACGTGGGACGAGTACCGATATTCGTCACCGACGCATGAACGATGTCATCGATGGTCACGGTGGTGGCGTAAACGCCGGGCGGCGGCGGCAGCTCGTTCTCCGTCTGGATATTCGCCGTCGCGAACCCGAGCTCCCGGCCGCGGCCCGCGCCGCGCACCACGACACCATCGACGAAGTAATGATGGCCGAGGAGAGCGCCGGCCTCATCCACCCGCCCCTCGGACACCAGACGCCGCACCCGGGTGCTGCTGACCACGAAGTCCTTGTAGCGTACGGGATCGATCTTCTCGGCGCGGAACCCGTAGCGGGCGCCCAGGCTGCGCAGTACCGAGAAGTTACCTTCCCGGTTGTGGCCGAACAGGAAGTTCGCGCCGACCCACACTTCTGCCACGTGCAGCCATTCGACCAGCACCGCCCGGACGAACGCCTCGGGCTCCCAGTGCGACAGCTCCGCGGTGAAGCGGACGACGGCCAGCCCCTGCATGCCCGAACGCGCCAGCGCCTCGACCTTCTGCGCGTCGGTCATGAGCAGCGGCGGCGCCTTGTCGGGCCGCACGACTCGCGGCGGGTGCGGCGCAAAGGTCATCGCCGCGGGCGTCCCCGCGCGCTCCCCGGCGCGGCGGCGGACCCGATCGATGATCTTCATGTGCCCGCGGTGCAGGCCGTCGAAGTTCCCCAGCGCCAGGACCGGCTGGTTCCAGCGCGGCGGCGGGTCGGTGGGAAAGGTGGTCACCTGCATGTGGTCAAGCCACCGGGCGGAGATGCAGCTCGAGCCCGTCGTAGGCAAGCGCGACTCCCTCGGGCAAGCCCTCGCTGGTCGCCGCATGCGGCAGGTCGTGGCACATGTGGGTGAAATACGTCTGCCGCGCGCCGATCCGGCGCGCGGTCGCAATCGCTTCGTTCAGCGAGAAGTGGGTCGGATGCGGTCGATGCCGCAGCGCGTCGAGCACGAGGACCTCAACCCCACGGAGGAGCGGCCACGACGAGTCGGGAATCGCGTTGCAGTCGGTCAGGTACGCGAGGGCACCGATTCGGAGCCCGAGAATCTGCCGGGTCCCGTGCCAGACCGGGACGGGCACGAACGTCAGCTCGCCAATCGTAAACGGCCCGTGGACAACGGTCGGATCCAGCTGCGGGATCCCGCCGCCTCTGGGAACGTCGGGATCGAAAACATACCCGAACGTCCGCTTGATCTCGTCGATCGTGACCGCGTCGCCGTACAACTTCATCGGTCGTCGCATGATCACATTGAAACGCCGGACGTCGTCCAGGCCGAGGATGTGATCGGCGTGGCCGTGGGTAAAGACGATGGCGTCGACGCGGGTGATCCGGTGCTTCAAGCGCCTGCGCGCGGAGGTCTGGGCCGGCGTCGATCAATACGCTCGCGCCGGCGTCGCCGCGGACGAAGATCGAGGGACGCAGCCGGGTGTCGCGGGGATCGTCGGAGCGGCAGGTGCTGCACTCGCAGCCTATCATCGGGACGCCGTGCGAAGTGCCGGTGCCGAGGAACGTGATCTCCAAGCTGACCTAGGGCGTGATGATCCGCCGCTCGCCCTGCTGGGCCTGGACGAAGCGCATCCGCAGCTCGTAGAGCAGGTCGTCGACGAGCTTCGCTTCGTCGGCCGTCAGGTTGCCCTTGGTCTTCTCCTGCAGCAGGCTGATCAGCTCGATCATCTGGTGCGCGGCGACCAGATCGGCCTCCTGGCGCTCGCCGGTGTGCGGATCGGCGATGTCGCCGAAGTGAACGGCGGCGGTGGTCGCGAGAGAGATGACGAAGCCCGCGAACGAGATGCGGGGCTGTTCCTCGGTGGTCACCCCGGAATGCTAGCATAGGCCCGCCAGACGGCCCGCGCGATCGCGCCGCCACCACACCACCTGCACAATACGACGTCCGGGCACCGGACGCACAAGAAGACGACGAGATGGCGACAGAACCAAGCAACAAGACGACTCCAGGTGAGGCATTCCAGCGGCTCGTCGACATCATGGCGCGGCTGCGCGGTCCAGGCGGATGTCCCTGGGACCATGAGCAGACGATTCATTCGTTGCGGGGGTTCGTGCTCGAGGAGACCTACGAGGTGCTGGACGCGATCGATAACGACGATCACGAGACCCTGCGTGGGGAGATCGGGGACCTGCTGTTCGAGGGGGTCTTCCTGGCCCAGATCGAGTCCGACCAAGGGCGCTTTACTGTCGCGGACTCCGTGCGCGAGGTCACCGACAAGCTGATCCGCCGCCACCCGCACGTGTTCGCGAAAACCGAAGGAGTCGATACGCCCGGCAAGGTGGTCGAACAATGGGAGCAGATCAAGGCGCGTGAACAGGTCGACGCGGGCAAGAAGCGGGCGCTGCTGAGCGGGATCCCGAAGTCGATGCCCGCGCTGCTGCGCGCGCACGAGATCGGCACGCGTGCCGCCGCGGTCGGCTTCGACTGGGCGAAGGCGACGGACGTGGTGGACAAGATCGAAGAGGAGGTCGCCGAACTGCGCGAAGCGGTGGTGCACGACGAGGGCCGGCAGCGCATCGAGGAAGAAATGGGAGACCTCCTGTTCGCGATCGCCAACCTGGCGCGCAAGCTGGGGATCGAGCCGGAGTCGGCGCTCAGGAAGGCGAACGACAAGTTCACGAAGCGGTTTACCGCGCTCGAGGATGTGTTCCATCAACAGGGACGCTCGGTGCACGATGCGACGCTGGAGCAGATGGAAGAGGTGTGGGGGCAGGTGAACAGGTGAAGAGTGACGTGAATTGAACGACAGCCGCCGTCCAGACGACCACCGCTCTTCAGGCGCCTCACGGCGCCGCGTCACGGAGGCACGGGGATCACGGACGAAGACGTGGGCTCTCATTCGACGGATTGCATCCGTTGACGGCAGCCGCGCTTCGCGCGGTGACACAAGCTGAGACGCCTCACTCGCACGAGCACGCTGCAACGCGGGAGATCTGCTCTGAACATCCGGCGTCGTCCAATCCATCAACGAGCACAACCGACGATAGTGGCCGGTTGCCCCGGTCGACCTCCGTGCTCGTCCGTGTCGTCCGTGCCTCGGCGGCGAAGCCGCCTCTTGAAGGCGCCCTTCGTTAATGCGAGTTGCCCGGAAATGGCCTTTCATCTGGGTGTACGCCGCTCGATAGTGAGGGACCGCCCGGTGAAGCCCCTGATCTCCACCCTCTCCCCATCTGTCTCCACAAACACCGCCCCGTCCTCCGCCGTCGAGAAGATCGCCGCCCCGAGCGCCCTGTAGCGTTCCACCACCGCCGGATGTGGGTGACCGAAGCGGTTATTGCGGCCGCAGCTGAAGATCACGGCCCTGGGGCGCAGCCGCTCGAGCAATTCCTCTGTGCTCGACGTCGCGCTGCCGTGGTGGGGGGCCTTGAGGACGACCAGGCGGCCGGGCTCGAGACGTGGCAGGATCGCGCGCTCGCCTTCTTTGCCGATATCGCCGGGCAGCACGATCGACACCATTCCCAGGCGGATCTCCAGCACGATCGAGTCGTCGTTTCTCACCCGCTGGCGCTCCCAGTCGGGCGCGGGTGGATGCAGGACCCGCACTTCGACGTCGCCCACGCGTTCGGTATCTCCTGCCCTGACAGTGCGCCAGGTGATCGCCTGGCTGCGGGCGAGCGCGATCAGGCTGCGCAGGCCCGGGTGCGGGGGAACAGGCACGCCCTCCCAGATCGCGCCGGCCGCGAGGTGCCTCAGCACGCCTCGCGCGCCGAGCAGATGGTCGGGATCTCCGTGCGTGACGACGAGGCCATCCAGGCGACGCACGCCGAGCGCTCCCAGAACGCGTGCGACAACCCGCTCGCCGACGTCGAACCCTGGCGATGCGTCGAACGCGTCCGGGCCGGTGGTGAGCGGAGCCACGCCGCCGGCGTCGACAAGCAGGGCTCGACCGCCCGGCAGGCCGACGGCGGTCGCATCGCCCTGCCCGACGTCGAGCACCACCACTCGCACCGGCACGGACGCCGCCGGCACGGCATCGCGCGCGACAATGCGTGGGCCGGCTATCAGCAGCGTCGCGCACACGACGTACCCGGGACCTGCGACAGGAACCGCGCGGCGCGACAACAGCGCCAGCGTTGACGCGTAGTACGCGACCGTCAGCCACCACACGGGCGGCGCGACATCGTGCGCGAGCCATGGCGCGAAATCGACGACCGCGGCAGATCGCAAGAGCAGGCCGGCGGCTGCGCTCACGACCACGGCCGCTCCGTGCGAGATCGGGTCGGCCCACGCCGGCACCAGGGCGACGATCAGCCCGCCGATCTGGATGACGGTCATCAGCGGGATCGCGATGAAGTTGAGGAACAGCCCCGCGAACGACACGCGGCCAAACAACGTCGCCGAGACCGGCGCGAGCGCAACCTCCGCGCAGATGGTGGCCGCCAGCATCCCGATCAACGCGACCGCCGGCCGCCGCCAACCCGCCAGCCGCCGGGCACCCCGTCCCGCACAGCCGTGTGATCCTCGACACGCCCAGCAGAATGCCCAGCGTGGCGCCGAACGAGAGATGGAAGCCGGGATCGAGCACGACCGCCGGCGCCACTGCGACCGCCAGCAGCGCGGCGATCCCCAGCACGTTGATCGCGTGCACCCGATGGTCCAGCGCCCGCGCCAGCAGCACCAGCACGGCCACGGTCACTGCCCTCGCGACCGACGCGGCGCCGCTGGCCACCGTGCCGTAGAACACGAGCAGCAGCGCGGTCACGATCGAGGCCGGAGGCGATCGCACGAACAACAGCCGCGCAATGACGGTCGAGAGCACGCCGAGGATCGCGATGTTGCCGCCGGAGATCGCGATCACGTGGTAGGTGCCCGCCTCCTGCAGGCGGCGCTCGTCGTCCGGCGCCAGGCCACTGCGGTCGCCGATCAATACCGCGGTGGTCACTCCCGCAGCGTTGGCATCGCTCGGGCCCAGCCGATCGTTGACGCGCCGGCGGATCGCGGTTCGCAGCGCTGCCGCCGCCTCACTCAGAGGACTTCCCGGCGCAAGCACTTCCACCAGCGCCGCACTCTTGACGCTGCCGACCAGCACGACACCCTTGCGGGCGAGCGCGGGGCGCTCGTCAGGTGTGCCGGGATTGAGATAGGTCGACGGCCGGCGCAGGAACGCGGGCAGGCGAACGGTGCGCCCGGCCCTCCATTCGCGAAGGCGCTCGGCGGTCAGTGTTCCCGCCACCGACAGGCGCGCTCCGCCGCTGACCTTCACCATGGTGCCGGGGCTGGACGGTTCGATCGCCGAAACCTCGAGCACCAGCGAGACACCGGAAACCGTTGGGCTCGCGTCCTCGACCAGCACTCCCCGGAGGGTGGCGGTCGTGCCGGACGGCGTCGCCTCGAACCACGACGCGAGAGGCGTCCGGTAGACCCGTCGCGCATCGCTGAGCCCCAGCGATACGCCGGTCAACGCAGCCGTCGCAACCACCAACACCGCGGAAGAAGGACGGTCGTCGATCAGGTACGAGCCCACCGCCGCAATCAGGCCGAGCAGGGCTGCGCCGGCCACCAGGGTTTCCGGGCTCTGTAGCAGAGGGCCGCTGAGAAGGAACGCGGCCGCCGCTCCGGTGAGGAACGGAACGGCGAGCAGCAGGGCGGGAGCGTACATCCCACGCGCGGCTGCAAGAAGCCGCGCGTGAGGAAACCAGTCAGATGTCGATTACATCGCGCTGAGCGCGCGCAGATTCTGCGCCGGGTTCAGGCTTTGCCGGTGGCAATTTCTGCGTGGTACTCCTGCAGCGCGCGCACGGTCAACCCTTCGCTGTGGATCGCCTTGATGGCGTTGACCGTGGCCGCGGCGCCGGTGAGCGTGGTGATGCAGGGGACGCCGTGCATCATCGCGATCCGCCGGACCGTGCGATCGTCGAAGAACGACTCGCGCCCGAGGGGGGTGTTGATGACCAGCTGAATATGGTTGTTCAGGATCTCGTCGCCGACGTGCGGACGCCCCTCGTTGACCTTGAACACAATCTCGGCTTCGACCCCGTGCGCCCTGAGGTAGTTCGCCGTCCCGCGCGTCGCGACCAGCTTGAACCCGATGTCCCGCAGGTCGCGTGCGATCTGAACCACCGCGGGCTTGTCGTGATTGTTGACGCTGATGAACGCCGCGCCGCCCGACGGCAGGCGCTGGCCCGCCGCGAGCTGCGCCTTGGCGAACGCGGTGCCGAACGTCGCCGCGCCGCCCATCACCTCGCCGGTGGATTTCATCTCCGGCCCGAGGATGGTGTCCACGCCCGGGAAACGCACGAACGGGAAGACCGGCGTCTTCACGAAGTAGCCGGCGACCTCGAGATCCGCGGTGAGCCCGAGCTGGGCCAGCGTCTTGCCGAGCATCAGCCGCGCCGCGACCTTCGCCAGCGGCACGCCGGTGGCCTTCGACAGGTACGGCACGGTTCGCGACGCCCGCGGGTTCACCTCGAGCACGTAGACGGTGTCGTCCTTGATCGCGAACTGCGCGTTCATCAGGCCGACGACCTTCAGCGCGCGCGCCACGCGCCGGGTGTAGTCGCGAATCAGCGCGATGTGCTTCTCGGTGACCTTGTAAGGCGGAATCACGCAGGAGCTGTCGCCGGAGTGGATGCCGGCCTCCTCGATGTGCTCCATGATGCCGCCGATCACCACGGCACCGGTGGCGTCGGCCACCGCGTCCACGTCGAGCTCGACCGCGTCTTCCAGGAACTTGTCGATCAGGACCGGATGGTCCGGCGACGCGTCGACCGCATGGGTCATGTAGCGATCCAGCGCGCCCATGTCGTACACGATGGCCATGGCGCGGCCGCCGAGCACGTAGGATGGCCGGACGACGAGCGGGAAGCCGATCGAGGCCGCCACCTCGCGCGCCTCCTCGGCCGACGTCGCGATCCCGCTGGCGGCCTGCGGGATGCCGAGCTCCCACAGCAGCTTCGCGAACCGCTCGCGATCCTCCGCCAGGTCGATCGAGTCCGGCGATGTGCCCAGGATCTTGATTCCGGCTTCCTGAAGCGGCAGCGCCAGCTTCAGCGGCGTCTGTCCGCCGTACTGCACGACGACGGCGACGTCGCCCCCGGCCTCCTGTTCGCGCGCGATAATGGACGAGGCGTCCTCGAACGTCAGCGGCTCGAAATACAGACGGTCGACGGTGTCGTAGTCGGTCGACACGGTCTCGGGGTTGCAGTTGACCATCACCGTCTCGTAGCCTTCCTCGCGCAGGGCGAAGGCGGCGTGACAGCAGCAGTAGTCGAACTCGATGCCCTGGCCGATCCGGTTCGGCCCGCTGCCGAGGATCACCACCTTCGAGTGCGGGGTCGGATCCGCTTCGCACTCGCGCTCATAGGTGCCGTACAGGTATGGCGTGAACGATTCGAACTCGGCCGCGCAGGTGTCGATGCGCTTGTAGGCGGGCTTCAGCCCGTGTTCCAGCCGGGTCGAGCGTACCGCGTCCTCGTCGACGCCGAGGATCGCGCCGAGCTCGCGGTCGCCGATGCCGGCGCGCTTCAGCGTGCGAAGCATCTCGGCCGACATCCCGCGCAGGCCGCCAAGTCCCGCGGACCTCGCCAGTTCGACCAGCTGGGAGAACTGCGTGAGGAACCAGGGATCGATCTTCGTGAGCTCGTGCAGATCCTCCACCGTCCAGCCACGATCGAACGCGCGGAACACCGCCCACATGCGCCGGTCGGTCGGCACGCTGAGCTCACGCTGCAGTGCGCCTTCCTCCTCTTCCTCGGTCAGACCGTCGGTCGCCTTCCTGGGTTGGGTGAACAGCAGGCCGCCCGATCCGAGCTCGAGCGAGCGGAAGGCCTTCATGAACGCTTCCTTGAAGGTGCGTCCGATGGCCATCACTTCCCCGACCGACTTCATCTGCGTGGTCAGCGTCCGGTCGGCGCGCGGGAACTTCTCGAACGCCCACCGCGGCACCTTCACGACGATGTAGTCGATGGTCGGCTCGAAGGAGGCGGGCGTGAGCCGGGTGATGTCGTTGGGAATCTCGTCCAGGTGATAGCCGAGCGCGAGCTTCGCCGCGATCTTGGCAATCGGGAAGCCGGTCGCCTTCGAAGCCAGCGCCGATGACCGCGACACCCGCGGGTTCATCTCGATCACGATGATCCGGCCGTTCTTCGGGTTGATCGCGAACTGGATGTTCGAGCCGCCGGTCTCCACGCCCACCCGGCTGATGATGCGCCGGCCCAGATCGCGCATCCGTTGATACTCGCGATCGGTCAGGGTCAGCGCCGGGGCGACCGTGATGCTGTCGCCGGTGTGAACGCCCATCGGATCGACGTTCTCGATCGAGCAGATGACGACGAAGTTGTCGCCCTTGTCGCGCATCACTTCGAGCTCGTACTCTTTCCACCCGATCACCGACTCCTCGAGCAGGACCTCGTGCACCGGGCTGAAGTCGAGGCCGCGGCCGGCGATTTCCTTGAACTCCTCGATGTTGTAGGCGATGCCTCCGCCGACGCCGCCCATGGTGAACGACGGCCGGATGATCATCGGGAAGCCGAGGATGTCGACCGCGGCCATCGCTTCCGCCATCGACTTCACGTAGACGCTCTCGGGGACGTCGGCCCCGATCTCCTTCATCGCGTTGCGGAACAGCAGCCGATCCTCGGCCACCTTGATCGACTCGACCGAGGCGCCAATCAGCTCGACGCCGAACTTCTCGAGCGTGCCGTCCTCGCCGAGCGCGACCGCGAGGTTCAGCGCCGTCTGCCCGCCGACGGTCGGCAGCAGCGCGTCGGGCCGCTCCTTCTCGATGATCCTGGCCAGCACCTCCGGCGTCAGCGGCTCGACGTAGGTGCGATCCGCGATCTCCGGGTCGGTCATGATCGTCGCCGGGTTGCTGTTGACGAGGACCACCTCGAGGCCTTCCGACCTGAGCGCCTTGCAGGCCTGGGTGCCGGAGTAATCGAACTCGCAGGCCTGGCCGATCACGATCGGGCCGGATCCGATGACGAGCACGCGCTTGATGTCAGTTCGCTTGGGCATATCGTCAAGTGCTCTGTCAACATTGCCAACATTGCCAACATTGCCAAGATGACCGAGCATGCATAGCGAAGAGCCGGGCGCTCTTTCTTGCAATGTTGGCAATGTTGGCAATGTTGGCAATGCCCGTCAGGCTCGCTTCTCCATCTCGTCGAGGAACCGCCGGAACAGGTAGTCCGCATCGTGCGGACCCGGGGCGGCCTCCGGATGGTATTGAACGCAGAACACCGGCTTCGTCTCGTGGCGCAGCCCTTCGACCGTGCCGTCGTACAGGTTGGTGTGCGTGACCCTCACGTCCGACGGCAGGGTCTGCGGATCGACGGCAAAGCCATGGTTTTGCGAGGTGATCTCCACCCGGCCGGTCTCGTGCTCCTTGACCGGATGGTTCGCGCCGCGATGGCCGAACTTCAGCTTGTAGGTCTGCCCGCCGAGCGCGAGCGACAGAATCTGGTGGCCGAGGCAGATGCCGAACGTCGGCACGTCGGACTTGACCAGCTCCCGGGCGTTCTCGATCGCGTAGTCGAGCACGGCGGGATCGCCGGGCCCGTTGCTCAGGAACACCCCATCGGGGCTCGTCGCCAGCAGCTCCGATGCGGGCGTGCCGGCCGGAAACACCCGGACCTCGCACCCGTGCGCGGTGAAGCGGCGCAGGATGTTCCACTTCATCCCGAAGTCGTAAGCGGCGACCTTGAGCGGGCGGCCGGCACGGCGTTGCGGCGGCGGCGCGAACTCGTCCGAGGGCGCCGGGGTCCAGTCGAACGGGCTGTCGCAGGTCACGCCCATGACCAGATCCGAGCCTTCCATCTGCGGCAGCGCCCGGGCCTTCTCGACCAGCTCGCGAGGATCGTGATCCCCGGTCGCGATCACGCCGCGCATCACGCCGCTCGAGCGCAGGACACGGGTCAGCGCCCGCGTGTCGATGTCGGAGATCGCCACGATGTCGTGGCGCACGAGGTATTCCCGCAGCGTGCCGTTCGCACGCCAGTTGCTCGCGACTGGCGATTCGTCACGCACGATGAAGCCGGCCACCTGCGGCGTCCGCGACTCGGCATCGTCGGGCGCAATGCCATAGTTGCCGATCTCCGGCGCCGTCATCGTGACGATCTGACCTGAATAAGAAGGATCGGTGAGGATTTCCTGGTAGCCCGTGAGGCTCGTGTTGAACACGACCTCTCCGCCGGTTTCGCCAGGGGCGCCGGCGGCGTCCCCTTCGTACCAGATGCCGTTTTCGAGAGCGAGAATGGCCTTCATTGGATCCGTTCGAGTGAGCCGGTCACGCGCTGTTCCTCTCCCGAGGTGACCCGGGTCGTGGTGGACCACAGCCGGTGATCGGAAAGCTCGAGGCGGACGACGTGGGTGCCGATGCGCACATCGCTGACGCGCAGCGGGGTCACGCCGACCGCTTTCCCGTCGATGCTGACGCGCGCGCCTCTCGGCCGCGAGTCCACGTAGATGGAGCCGGTGTAGACCGTCGATGATTGCGGCTCCCCGGGCGCCGGCGCCGGACGCGGCGGCGTGGCGCGCGGGGCGGCCGCCGGGGCCTGGCGAGGCGCCGATGCGGTTGCCGCGGACGGCTTCAGCGCCAGGACGATCAATCGCGCCGGGGTATCAGCCGAGAGGACGACCTCCTGCGTGCCTGTCGCGAAACCAGGCTGCACCACCCGCACGTCGTAACGGCGGAACGGCAGATCGTCCAGGGTCAACGGAGTGCGGCCACGCCAGCGTCCGTTCAACGTCACGCCGGCCCCGGTTGGCGTCGATCTCACGACCAGTGTTCCGGTCGATGCCGCGGCTGCCGGCCGGCTCGGAACCGGGGGGGGACTTGCCGGCGTTCCCGGTCCGCCCGTCCGCGGCGCCTCGGATCTGGCGCCGCCGCGACCCGCTGCCGGGCTGTCGGTGGCCTTCGGCGCCGGAGGCGTTACCGCCTGCTCGCTGAATTCACGACCGGTGCCGGGTGCGGTGGCGCTGGTCGTCGATCCGCTCGTCGCCGCTGTCGCGGAACTGCCGGTCGAATCGGCCGTGCCCCTGCCCCAGAGCGCATATCCGCCGGCCAGCCCGAGCGCAATGCCAGCGACGACCAGGACCAGTATCCCTGCCAGTGACCGACGAGCTGGTGCGGGCTCCTCGAACGAGGCAAGGGTTGCCGGCGCTGCGGCAACAAACGATCGATCCTCTCGAGCAGCGGCCGGCTGCGGCCGCCGGATCGTTTCGTCCTCCAGGACGCCGCCGCGAGCCTCATCCACGCCAACGTCGTCATCCTGGAGGGCGCGCGCGTCGAAGGGCTTCCTGGGGGCGGCTGACGCGGCGCCTGCCGCGTCGAGCAGAAAATCATCGGCGGCAAAGCGATCCGCTTCGGCTTCGGCGGCAATGTCGTCGTCGAGCGGCACCGATGAATCGCGCCGGAAGTCGTCCTTGCGATCCATCAGCCGTAACTGATGATCGGCCTCGTCGTCGAGCCGTTCCGCGAGGACGTCGTCGTCCTCCGGGTGCTTCTCTTCGACGGCCTGCTTCGAAACGTCTTTCCTGTCTTTCGTGGTGGCGGCTGCGGCCCTCGGGCTGACGATCGTCGCAGCGGTATCGATCTCCTGCTCCTTCGGCACCGGCGTGGCGGGTGCAGCGGCGACCACCCTCGCATCCGGGCTCACGCCCCGCACCGCGGCCTCGAGCGCCGCGGCGAACGCGAGCGCTGTGGGGAAACGGGCGGAGGGTTCGGGATCCATTGCGCGCGCGAGGACAGCGTGGAGCGAGTCCATCCAGGCGTTGGGGGTACCCGCCGTGAGCGTGCCGATCTCGCGCCCGAGACCCGCCGGGCGCCTGGCGGTCAACAGCTCGTAAGTTATCGCCGCCAGCGAGAACACGTCCGCGGCGGTTGCCCAGGAGCTGCCGTCGATCCGCTCGGGGGCCGTGTACGGGCGGCGGACCGGCGCCCGCACGCCGACGCGTTCCAGCGCTTCGACCACACCGAAACCGGTGGCCCGGGCTTCTTCGGGGGTCACGAAAATGTCGCGCGGATGTAACGCGCCGTGCCCGACGCCTGCGGCGCGAGCGAAGTCGATCGCGCCAGCCAGCTGTGTGATGAACGGCAGCACCGTCGTGATCGGCGCCGGTGCGTAGTGCCGCATCGCGACGTCGAGCGACTCCGCAGCCACGTACTCGTCGGCGCTGTAGGCGAGCGTACCCTCCACGCCGGCCGCGATCGGCTCGACGATCGACGGATGGAACAGCCCCGCCTCGGCCGCGCGCGACAGCTCGTCAGCGAGGGTCCGCGCCTGTTCCGGGGTGATGTCGAGGCGGAACGCTTTCACGGCGACCAGGCGATCGCGCTCCGGCTCGTAGGTGCGGAAGACCGGCCCCAGGGCACCTACGCCAATCTGGTGCAGCACCCTGAAGGGTCCGAACTGTGCGGGTGCCGCAAACGCTGAAGGGTCGTCTCTGCTCAGGGAGTGCCTCTGATCGGATGGGGAAATTTATCACATCCGACCACGGCCTTCTGCCTTCTGCAGCTGAGCAGGATTTCGAGACGGCGGAGGCGGGCGCGCGCTGTCTCGGGATCCTGAACCCGTCCAAGGGCGTCGAAAGCCTCGGACTACCATCAGGATGGGTTCCTTGACATGCTTCAGAATGCTCTGAGAGAGTACGAGCCGGTGTCAGCAGACGCATCTTCCACGACTGCAGCAGGTGCGCCGCCCCGCCTTGCAGTCGACGTGCGCAGGTTCCCATGGATGCGGCCGCTGTCAGGCGACTACGCGTTCAACTTCTCGAATCTGGCGCCGCTCTATGCCGGCGACCCCCAGTCGCCGGAGGCCTGGCGCGAGACCGCGCGGCGCGTCCGAGCCCGCGCGCGCAAGCATGCCGAGATCGCTGGAGCGATCGCGGCACAACAGACCCGGCGCGGCGCCCCAGCCGAATCGCAGGCAGCGGCGGCGCTGCTCGCCAATCCCGACGCCGCGGCGATCGTCACCGGTCAGCAGGCCGGCCTGTTCGGCGGTCCACTGTTCACCGTTCTGAAAGCGATCACCGCCATTCAGCTCGCGCGCCGCGCGCATCGTGAGCTGGGCACGCCGGTCGTCCCCGTGTTCTGGGTCGATGCCGAGGACCACGACTGGGACGAGATCGCGAGCTGCACGATCCTCGACGACGCGAACCGGCCCAGGACCATTACGCTTCCGAAGCCTGAGGGCGCCGGCGACCGGCCGATCGCGGCCCTCACGCTCGACGAGGGCGTCACTGCCGCGCTCGCCGAGCTCGAAAGCGCGCTCGCCCCGAGCGAGTTCACAGGCTGGGTCCTTGCGGGCCTGCGCGCGAGTTACCGGCCGGGCGTCGGCATGGCCGACGCCTTCGCGCGATGGCTGGAGCTGTTGCTCGGCCGGCATGGCCTGGTGGTCTTCGACTCTTCGGATCGCTCCGTCAAGCCGCTGCTGCGCGATCTCTTTCATCACGAAGTCGCCACGCCCGGACGGACGGCGGCTCTGGCCACGAAGGCCGGCGAGGCCCTCTCGGCCCGCGGCCATGCTCCGCAAGTGGTGCCGCAGGCCGACAGCGTGTCGCTGTTCAGGCTGGACGGATCGCGCAAGCCGATCCGGCTGGAGGGGGATGGCTTCGCCGCCGGAGACCAGACGTTCAGCGCGACAGCCCTCGCGGAGGAGGCGTCGTCGGCGCCGGAGCACTTCAGCCCCAACGTGCTGCTTCGTCCGCTGGCGCAGGACACGCTGTTTCCGACGATCTGTTACGTGGCCGGCCCGAGCGAGCTGGCCTATCTGGGCCAGCTCGGCGAGGTCTATCGGCACTTCGACCTGCCCATGCCGCTCGTTCATCCCCGCGCCACCGCCACCCTGGTCGACTCCGCCACCGCCCGCTTCCTTCAGAAATACGACGTCCCGTTCGAAGATCTTCAGCCGCAGGACGAGGCGGCGCTGAATCGCCTCCTGCAGGCGCAGCTGCCGCCGACGGTGGAAGAGTCGCTGACCGGGGCCGAAGAAGCCATCCGCCGATCCATGGAACGTGCCGTCGATGCCGTGTCCGCGCTCGATCCGACACTCGCGGGCGCCGCAAAGACGACGATGGGAAAAATGGATCATGAGCTCAAGACGCTGCGCGGCAAGGTGATTCAGGCGGCCAAACGTCGCGACGAAACCTTGCGCCGCCAGTTCATCCGCGCGCAGGCCCAGACGTTCCCGCAAGGCCACCCGCAGGAGCGTACGCTTGGTGTCGTCCACTTCCTGAACCTGTACGGGCCGGCATTGATCGATCGACTCATGGAGGAATTGCCGATCGATTTGGGTCGGCATTGGGTGCTCTCGATCTGATCTGATCTGATCAACTCCCCCGCCTCCGCGCCCACGACAATGACGGGCGCTACGGCGTCGAGTGTCACCGCGCGAAGGCGGGGAGTTGACGTCTACAACCTCGTCACCGCTGCCTTCAGCGACTCTTCCGCCCCGGTCAGCCTCCCCGCCGCCTCTGAAACCCATTGCCGGTCCGCGTCGAGCGCGCGTCTCGATTGCTCGATCGCTTTCGAAATCACTGCCGGTGCTGGTCCGCCTGGCGTCGTTCGCACCTCGATGAAGTGACGCGGGCTCAGGATCGTCGCCAGGGTGGCGTCGTCTATCTCGATCGGCCTTCCCAACACCTCGGCGGAAATCACCCGCAACAGATCCGCCAGACGTTCTCGGCCTGCAGACGCTCTCGCGAGCAACCGCGACGCGATGGCATGGCCGGCCTTGAACGGCACGTCGTGATCACGCGCCAGCGTATCGGCGAGCTCGGTGACGGTGATCCATCCTTCCGACGCCGTCCGTGCCATGCGCTCGGTGTCGAACCGGGCACAGGCCATCGCTGAAGAGACGAGGCGGACAGCCCGGATCGCATCGCGGAACATCGTGAAGACGAGGGGCTGAAGATCGTCTTCGGTATCCACGATGTCGCCGAACGGCGTGTTGTGCGTGGCGAGCACGATCGCGGCCGCCTGCCCCACCGCCTTGCTGGCGATCGCGCGGGCGTGTTCGAGCCCCACGGGATTCCGCTTCTGCGGCATGATGCTGCTGCACTGGACGAACCCGTCGGACAGGCGCAGGTAGCCGAACTCGCTGGTGCACCAGAGCAGCAGGTCCTGAACCACCCTTCCAAGGCCAACCAGCGAGCACCGCGGCCGCCGCGACACTTTCGAGCAGGTAGTCGACGGTGGCGATGCTGCCGTAGGTATTGCCGGTCGGGCCGTCGAAGCCGAGCAGCGCACTCGTGCGATCGCGATCGATGGGAAAGCCCGTACCGGTGATCGCGCAGGCGCCGAGCGGATTCTGGTTGGTGCTGGCATACCCCGCCCGGAGGCGCTTCGTATCGCGTTCGAGCTGCTCGACTACGGCCATCAGGTAGTGGGCGATCGTGGACGGCTGCGCCGGCTGCGTGTGCGTGTGCGCCGGAAAGACGTCAGCCTGATGGCGCGACCCGAGCCCGAGCAGGACCTCGCGCAGCTTCAGCGCGCCATCGACGAGAGCCAGCAGCTGCCTCCGCTGCTGCATCCGATACATCGTCATGTCGATGTCGTTGCGGGATCGCGCCGTGTGCAGCCGGCCGGCCGCATCCTCGCCGCATCCCTGGACGATCAACCGATCGACATAGAAAAAGAGATCCTCGTAGGTGCCGTCGTAGCGAACCTGGCGCACCTGCTCGAGATCGATCGCATCGAGGGCTCCGCGGATGGCGCGGGCGGCGTCTGGCGGAACGATGTGCTGCTCGGCCAGCATCACGAGATGCGCGAAGTGAATCGCCATCAGCGGCGAGAGGAACTGCGCTTTCGCGTCCTCGAAGTTGTCGTTCAGGACCGATGCCACGTAGTCAGGCGAGAACTTCACCTACGAGCTCCGTGTAGAAGGTTTCGTAGCGAGGCACGATCAGATCGGCGCAGAACCTCTCGGCCACGACCCGCCGTCCCTGCTCCGCGATTGCGGCGTGGAGCTCCGGGTCGGTCAGGAGCCTCACCCCGCTGTGGGCCATGCCGTCCAGATCGTCGAGGTCGTGCAGGAAGCCGGTGCGGCCGTGTTCGATCACCTCGCTCAGCCCGCCGACGCGCGACGCGACGACCGGCACGTTGCAGGCCATGGCCTCGAGCGCCGCCAGACCGAAGCTCTCCTGCAGCGAGGGCAGCAGAAACAGGTCGGCGATCGACAGCAGCGGCACGACCTGATCCTGCTCCCCCAGCACTTCGACACGATCTTCGACGTCGAGGCTGCGGGCACGGTCGCGCGCCTTCACGAGATCCGGCCCGTCGCCCACCAGCAGCAACCGGGCCGGCACCCGCGCCGCGATCCTCCCGAACACCTCGACCACCGCCTCGACCCGCTTGACCGGACGGAAGTTCGACATGTGCAGGACGACTTTCTCGTCGTCGCGGCAATGGCGGGCACGGAGCTCCGGCCACGACTGACGCCGATAGCGGTGACAGTCGAGGAAGTTCGGAATCACCTGGATGTCGCGCGTGACCTTGAGGGCTCGATAGGTGTCGGCCCGCAGGCTCCGCGACACCGCGGTCACGCCGTCGGACTGCTCGATTGAGAAGGCGACGGTCTCGGAATACGACGGATCGCTCCCAACCAGCGTGATGTCGGTGCCGTGCAGTGTCGTCACGACCTTCGGCACGGGACCGGCCGCGGCGCTCTCGAGGATCTGGCGGGCGAGATACGCCGCCGTGGCATGCGGCACGGCGTAGTGCGCATGGATGATGTCGAGCGCACACTCGCGGGCGACGTGCACGATGCTGCTCGTCAGCGAGAGCACGTACTGCGGTTCGCGGAACAGCGGATACGCGGGGGTGTTCACTCGGTGAAACGACAGGCCGGGCTGATACTCGGAGTACCGGAACGGCGGCTCGGTGCTGAGCAGGTGCACCTCGTGCCCGCGCTCGGCGAGACACTTCGCCAGCTCCGTGGCCACGATCCCGCTGCCGCCGACCGAGGCATAACAGACAATGCCGATATTCACGGGCGCAGCCCCGAAGCAGGCGTGGCCGGCAGCCGGAACAGCGACTCGCGCAGCAATGGCTCCTTGACGACGATGCCCTCGGCAAAGGCAACGCCGGCGAGGGCGCCGAGATGTGCGTCACGGCTCTCGATCAGCTGCTGAAACCGCGGCGACGTCAGGCGCGTATCCACCCGCGAGGTTTCGGCCGGCGTGAACTGCGTGCGATGACACGCGAGCGCGTCCCGCTTGCGCTGATAGTGTTCGGACACATCGATCGCGAACGAGACCGGACCCGAGTCGTTGATGAAATAGAAGCAGACCCAGTCCGGCCGCCAGCTCTCGACGCGCTCGGCACCAGGCACGTGAAAACGGCGCAGGCCGCTGCGAAAGACGGCGCGTCGGAGCACCTCACCGGCGGCGCGGTGATCGGGGTGCCGATCCTCCCAATGCGGGATCGCCACCGCGCGGGGCCGCGACTGCCGCACCAGCCGCACCACATCGGCGACCTGGGTGTCGGTGCCCGTGATCCCGCCATCCGGCCAGCGCAGGTTCGTCCGCCAGGCCGCCCCCAGCACGCCTCGCGCGGTTTCGGCCTCGGCTTCCCGCTCTTCCGGCGTCCCGTTCGATCCCAGCTCCCCGCGCGTGAGGTCGCAGAGCCCCACCCGGTCGCCACGCGCGGCATGGAGCGCGACGGTCCCCCCGAGGCCGATCTCGATGTCGTCGGGATGGGGGCCGAAGACGAGGAGGTCTACGGAATCGAGCTTCGTCAAATCCCAAGCTCCAAGCACCAAATCCCAAGCAACTCCCAACTGCCAAATCTCAAATCAACTCCCAAGACAAATCCCAACCCAATTTGGGATGTTGGTTTTGGGAGTGCGTTGGGATTTGGATCTTGGAGCTTGGGATTTGACATGAGCGTCAGAAAATGAACTTGAACCCCAGCTGCATCTGTCGCTGATTGTACGCGCTCTGCGGCGGGAATGGCGATGGCAGCGGCGCGGAGAGATCGCCGGTCGCTGACGTGGTGACGTCGCGGGTAACGCTGGCGACGTTCTCGGTGTTGAAGAGGTTCTTGGCCTCGAAGAACAGCTCGATGCGCCGCGTGTCGCCTGCGGGGATGAAGCGCGAGTAGCGGAGGTCGAGGTAGACGACACGGCCGAGCCGGCCGTCGTTGCGCTCGATCCCGTTGGGCCGATCGTTGGTCACGCCGTCCAGGTTGAGATCGGTCCGCGATCGGATGTTGAACGGCAGCCCGCCGTTGGCCTGCAGGATCAGGCCAAGCTGGTTGTTGTTCGCGAGGGCAGCGGCCCACCCCGTGCCGGCCACTTCCGGCGCGATCACGGTCGACACCGCGAACGTATGTGCTTGGTTGAACGGCGTGACGCCCCATTCCCGATCGAGGCTGGCCGGATCCGACACCCGATCGTCGCCGCTGCCGACGACGTAGGTGCCGGTGAGCGGCGCGTTGTCCTCCCCCTTCGCAAAGGTGTAGGTCGCCTGCGCCTGGAACCCGTGCGTCATCCGCTTGGTCATCGTCGCGGTGAAGGCCTTGTACTTCGCCTCGCCGATCGACTGGAAGACGTTCACGTGGTCGAAGGTCGGATCGCGGCGCGTGGCGGCGCTCACGGTGGTCGAGAAGATCGGACGGCCATCCGGCAGGACGCTGCCGGTCGGAATCAGGTTGACGTCCATCAGGACCGGCAGCTTCCGGCCCGCCGAGTGCACGTAGCCAACCGCGACTGAAATATCCGAGGCCAGCGCCCGCTCCAGCTGAATGTTGGTGAGCCAGGCGGACTGGGTCCTGAACCCGGGATCGACCGCGGTGATGCTCTGGCGCGGCAGCACGAAGCCCGCGGGAGCGTTCGCGAGCGACGCGGGAAACGCCGGCGCTCCTGCGCTGGTGCCATTCAACTGCACCGTGTAGCTGCGCGGATCGCCGTTGTTCAGGATGGCGTTGTCGTAGAAATCCAGCAGCGGCGGCTCGGTACATCAGGCCGGTCGAGGCGCGCAGAACCGTCCGCGCCTGGCTGTCGAGCGACCACGACACGCCCGCGCGCGGCCCCCAGTTGTTCCGGTCGATGGTGAAGTCCTGCGAGTACGGATTCGGTGCGAAGGCACGCGCCGAGGGAACGTCGAACAGATCGAAGCGGACGCCGTACAGCACCTTCAGCCGATCGGTGGCCTGCCAGTCGTCCTGCACGAACCAACCGTAGAACGCGGAGCTGTAGTTGGCGGTCAGGTTCCCGAAATCCTGCCGGAACGTCGTATAGCCGACCGGGTTCGTGCCGCCCACGGCGGCGAGGTACGAATCGATCGTCGGGAACGTGTATTCGAACCGCTCGCCGCGGACCCGGTCGTCACCGACGAACTGCAGATCGAGTCCTGCCTTGAACCCGTGCCGGCCGCGCACCCAGGTCACGTTGTCGATCACCTGCCAGATGCCCTGCTCGAAATCGAAGCCGACCGAGTTGCCGTCGCCGATCCGCGGACCGCCGAACTGGGCAATCCCCGAGACCGTGATCGCCGGACCGTCGACCGCACTCGGCGACGGGGTGCGGAACTGGTGCCGCCGCGCGTACTGCACCCGCAGTTCGTTCAGGATCGACGAGCCCAGCGTCGACACGAGCTGTGCCGAGGCCGAGTCCATCCGGTCGGTGAAATCCGTCGCGCGGTCGGTGGTGGTCAGGCCACCGCCGATGTTCGACTCGGAGAAGTTCTTGAAAAGGAAGTACCGGGCCGACAGCCGGTGGCTCGGCGTGAACTGGTGATCGAGCTTGCCGAACCCGAAGTTCACGGATTGATTGGCCGGGATGACACCGCTCTCCGGCAGCGTGATGCCGAGGCGCGCCGCGTTCTCCGGTGTCACCGTGATGACCTGCGCCCCGGTGATCAGGCTGCGATCGACGAACTCGTAGGCGCCGTAGAAATGCGTCTTGTCGCGCAGCACCGGCCCGCCCAGCGTGGCGGTGAAGTCGTTGACTTCGGTGTCGGGCTTGCGGGCGAGCGGCGCCAGGAAGAACGGCCGCTCCGACATCGCGTTGCGCCGGAAGCGGTAGCTCGCCGTGCCCCGCACCGCGTTGGTGCCCGACGGCGTGATGGCGTTGTAGACCATCCCTGTCGTCTGGCCGAACTCCGGCGCGAAGCCGTTGGTCACGACCTTGACCTCGCGCACGAGGACTTCCGACACCGGGAGCATTCGCAGCCCGGCGCGATCCTTCTCGGTGTTGGTGTTGCCGTCGAGCTGGTAGTTCGTGTGCATCTGCGAGCCGTTCGCGTTGATGCGGGGCACGCCGAACTCGTTGTTCTCGTAGCCGGTCACGTTCGCCTGCAGGAGCGCGAAGTTGTACGGATTGCGCGAGACCAGCGGCAGGTTGTGAATCTCGGCTTCGTTGATCGTCCGTCCCAGATCGATCCGGCCCGGCTGCGCGACCGGGGACTCGCTGCGCACGGTCACCGTTTCGTTCAAGGTGCCCACCCCGAGCTCGATATTCGTCACGATGGTCTGGCCGGCGCTGAGGCTGAGGCCCGTCTGCTCGTACTTGCGGAAGCCCTGCAGTTCCGCCGTGAGGGTGTAGCTGCCAAGCGGCAGCAGGATCGCGCGATACACCCCCTGGTCGCTCGTCACGGTGGAACGCGACATCCCGGTGTCCGTGTTCGTCACGGTAACGGTCACACCTGGCAACACGGCGCCGCTGCCGTCCCTGACCGTTCCCTCGACATTGCCGTTGGCTGCCTGCGCCTGCGCGAACGCCAGCACCGGCATTGCAATTGCACAGATAACGCAGAGAACCCGAACGGCCGAAACCCTGTACATCGTGCCCTGCCTTCCCGACGACGACGTCCTGCGGCTGTTCGCAGAGCGCCACAAATCGCATCAACTCTCGTGTTATGTGCGACTTGGCGCGAGTATACAATGCGCAAGCGAACCGTCGCGGCGTGCCGTCCGTCTGAATAAGGACGCCCGGCGCCGCGATCTCGATCCTCGGTGACTGCCACCAAATCTGAAACGACCGCTCCGAAAGGCAAGTCCAGGAGGAGTGCCCGCCTGATGCGACGCCTGCCGCCGCACTGGAAGCGCTACGCGTTCTTCGGGATCGGGATTCCGCTCGTCCTGATGAGCGCCGGGATGGCCTACTACTGGGTCGTCTTCTCACGGATGATCGATGCCCGCATGAGCGGCGAGATGACGCGGACGGACCCGCGCGTCTTCGCGCGGCCCTTCGAGCTGCACAAGCGGCCAGGCGACTGACCCAGCGGCAACTGGTCGATCGGCTGAACGATCTCGGGTATGCCCACCGGCCACGCACCGAACAGCCCGGCGAGTTCACGGTGGGACGCGATGCGATGGTGTTGATCCCGCGCGATGGCGATCACAAGGGACAGCTCGTGCGGCTGGTGTTTGGCGGCCGTGCGCCGAAGAGCATCGAAACCACCCGGATCGACACGATCGAGCTCCCGGCCACCAAGAAACAGGCCGAGCGGATCACGCTCGACGCTCCGCTGATCACCGCGCTCGTCGCCGACGCCCGCGAGAAGCGCCGCGACGTGCCCCTCCAGGTGATCCCCAAGCCCATGATCGAAGCGGTGCTCGCGATCGAGGATCGCCGGTTCTACGAGCATCCGGGCATCGACCCGATCGGGATCGCCGGCGCCATCTTCCGCAACATCTTTGGCAACAAGGCCTACCTCGCGAGCGGCAGCACCCTCACCCAGCAGCTGGTCAAGAACACGTTCCTGACGCCGGAAAAGACCCCGAAGCGGAAGATGACCGAGTGGTTCATGTCAGTCGTGCTGGAGACACGGCTCACCAAGGACCAGATCCTGCAGCTGTATCTCAACGACGTGTCGCTCGGTCAGCGCGGCTCGTTCGCGATCCATGGCGTGGCCGAGGCGGCACGGCTGTTCTTCGCCAAGGACATCGCCAACGTGAACGCCGTCGAAGCGGCGACGATTGCCGGCGTGATTCAGTCACCGTCACGGCTGTCCCCCTTCAACAATCCCGAGCGTGCGAAGGATCGACGCAATGTCGTGCTCCGGGCGATGGTCGACGCCGGATTCATGTCGGGAGACGCAGCCGAGCGCGCGGTTCGGGAGCCGCTCGGCATCGTGCAGCGCGCCCTCGAGGCGGAGGCGCCCTATTTCGTCGACTACATCAGCCAGGAGCTGCAGTCGAAGTACCCGTCCGCCGGCACCGTGGACGTCTACACGACGCTCGACGTCCACCTCCAGCGGGTCGCGCAGGACGCGCTGCGTGACGGGATCACGCGGCTCGACGAGATGCTGGCCCGCCGGAAGCGGCGGCCCCAGGCAGCGCTGATCGCCGTCGATCCCCGCACCGGCGAGGTGCTGGCCTTCGTCGGCGGCCGGTCGTACAACCAGTCGCAATACAACCGCGCCGTGTCGGCACGGCGGCAGCCGGGCTCGGTCTTCAAGCCGTTCGTCTATCTCGCGGCGTTCGAGCACGCGCAGGCCGAGGGCCGCACCGACCTCACCCCGGCGACGGTCGTGCTCGACGAGCCAACCTCGTTCGTGTTCAACGCGCAGACCTGGACCCCGCGCAACTACGAGGACCAGTACGACGGCCCCATCACGCTGCGCCGGGCGCTTGCGCTGTCGCGCAACATCGCCGCGGCGAAGGTGGCCGAATCGGCCGGATACGAGGAAGTGGCCGCGTTGTGGCGGCGGATCGGCGCCGGAACACCACCGCGCCCGTACCCGGCCATCGCGCTCGGCGTGTTCGAGGCGACACCGTTCGAGATCGCCACCGCCTACACGCTGTTTCCCAACGGCGGCACGATCCGGCCGCTCACCACCATCTCGCGGCTCGTGGCCAAGGGCAAGGACCTCCCGCTGCAGGTCGAAAAGCCACGCACCGTCGCCCGCCCCGACACGACCTTCCTGGTCACCAACATGATGCGCAGCGTGATCAACGAGGGCACCGGCGCCGGCGCCCGTGCCGCCGGCTTCGCGCTCGATGCCGCCGGGAAATCTGGAACGACCAATGACCTCCGCGATGCCTGGTTCGTCGGGTTCACCCCCGAACTGCTCACGGTGGTGTGGGTCGGGATGGACGACAACCAGCCGGTCGGCCTGAGCGGCACCCAGGCCGCACTTCCCATCTGGACCGCCTTCATGACCCGCGCGCTCGCCGGTCACCCGAATCTCGCGTTCAACCCGCCGGAAGGGATCACGTTCGTCGACATCGACCGCGACACCGGGAAGGTGGCGGCGCCGGGGTGTCCGCGGGTGTTCAAGGAAGCCTTTCTCGCGGGGACCGAGCCGACCGAAGTCTGCCAGCTTCACGGCTTTTGATTCGTCAACTTCCAACTCCCAAAAAGCGGCCCGGAAAACAGCCAGTTCAAACGCCTTCCACCCCGGTCTGTCGAACAGTTCGCCTTGGGCGTTGGAAGTTGGAGGTTGGGAGTTGACGGTGCGGTACAATTTTCCGTTGGCCGGCTCGACACCCGGTCCCGAATCACCAGGTTCCTCAGGATGTTTCATTGAAGACACGCGTATTCGTTCCTGCCCTTCTGGCGCTCTCCGCCCTGCTGGCCTGCGGCAAGAATCCCGCGGAACAGACGGCCGCCGCGCAGACACCTCCCGCCTCGGCGGCACAGAAGCCGGCCGAGGCACCTGCGCCACCCAAGCCGATGCCGGCGGAGCTCCCCGAAGTGCTCGCGAAGGTCAACGGTCAGCCCGTCACCAAAGTCGAGTTCGATCGCCTCATCAAGAACGTCGAAGCGGGCCGCGGTCCGATTCCGGCCGAGAAGCGGGATGAGGTGTTTCGCGCCGCGCTCGATCAGCTGATCACCTACAACGTGCTGAAGCAGGAAGCGGCCGCGCGGAAGCTCACCGTGCCGGAGGCCGACGTCGACGCGCAGGTCGCGCAGATGCAGAAGCAGTTTCCGAACGAGGCCGAGTTCAACAAGGCGCTCGCCGCCCGGAACGCCACCGTCGCGCAGCTCAAGGCGGATGCGCGGGTCGACATGACCATCAACAAGCTGATGGAAGCCGAGCTCGCCACGGCCACCGCCGCGACCGATGCCGACGCGCAGGACTTCTACGCCAAGAATCCCGACAAGTTCAAGCAAGGCGAAACCCTGCGCGCGAGCCACATCCTCATAGAGGCCAAGGAGGGCGTTGACGAGGCGACCAGGAAGGCCGCACGAGCCAAGATTGACGGGATCCTGAAGCGGGCAAAGGGAGGCGAGGATTTCGCGGCGCTGGCCCGTGAGAACTCGGCGGACGGGAGCGCCGCCCAGGGTGGCGACCTCGGCTTCTTCCCGCGCGGGCAGATGGTGCCGGCGTTCGATCAGGCAGCCTTCGCGCTCAAGCCCGGCGAGATCAGCGACGTGGTGACCACGCAGTTCGGGTACCACATCATCAAGCTCACCGAGAAGAAAGAGGCCTCGATGATCCCGCTCGAGCAGGTGAAGCCGCGGGTCCTCGAGTTCCTGAGCAACCAGAAGAAGCAGGAGCGCGTCGACAGCTTCATCAACGAAGCGAAGAAACGCGCCAAGATCGAGGTCCTGGTCTGAGCGAAGAAGTCCTCGCGGCGGCGGCGGACGCACTACGGCGCGGCGACCCCGTCGCGCTGGTGACCGTGGTGCGATCGAATGGGTCCACGCCACAGCGTGCCGGCGCCAAGATGCTGGTCTTCCCCGACGGGCGGACGATCGGGACCATCGGCGGGGGCTGTTACGAGAACGACGCGTTCTGGAAAGCGCGCGAGGCGCTGGTCACTGGCCGGTCGGCGCTGCTCCACTACGAGCTGAACGACGACTTCGCCCAGGAGAACGGGCTCGTGTGTGGAGGACAGATGGACGTCCACATCGATCCGCTCGAACCAACCCCTCGCCTCTTCATCATCGGCGCGGGCCACGTCGGCTGGCATCTGGGCCGCCTCGCGATCGATGCCGGATTCCGCGTCCACGTCGTCGACGATCGCGAGAAGTTCGCCAGCGCCGAGCGCTTTCCCGGCGCGGAGGCCGTGGTCGCGGAGCCCATCCCCGAATGGCTCCATCGCAACGACATCCCGGCCTCGGCCTACGTCGTCGTGGTGACCCGCGGCCATACACACGATCTCGATGCGATGCGATCGCTCGCCGCCCGCGACCTGAAGTACCTCGGCCTGATCGGCAGCCGTGCAAAGGTGAGCCGAATCTTTGCACGCCTCGTCGAAGAAGGCATGCCCCAGGAGTGCCTCACGCACATCCACGCGCCAATCGGTCTCGACATCGGCGCCGTCACTCCCGCGGAGATCGCCATCAGCATAATGGCGGAGCTCGTCGCCATCCGGCGCGGCGTCGATACCGGCGCCCTCGCCATGAAGCGCCTGAAGATCGCCGGCTCATCCTGAGTCGTGGCATCGCTCCTGTTCCGCGACGCCACCATCATCGCCATGGACGATCGGCTGTCGGTCGCCCGCGGCAGCGTGTCGGTTCGCGACGGCCGGATTGCCGCGGTCGGAGAGGTGCCCGACCTCCCGCACGACAAAGTCATCGACGCGCGCGGCGGCTATCTGCTGCCGGGATTCATCCAGACCCACGTGCACCTCTGCCAGACTCTCTTCAGAGGATTCGCCGACGACATGCCTCTCCTCGAGTGGCTGCGCCGGCGCATCTGGCCGATGGAAGCCGCGCACTCCCCCTCCACGCTTCGGGCGTCGGTCCGCCTGGCCGCCGCGGAGCTGCTTCGAACAGGTACGACAGCCGTCCTGACGATGGAGACCGTTCACGATACCGACGTCGTGTTCGAGACACTTTCGGAAATCGGGCTTCGGGCCACCGTGGGCAAGTGCATGATGGACTCCGACAACCAGGTGCCACCCAGGCTGCAGGAGCGGACGCAGGCCTCGATCGACGAGAGCCTGGCGCTCAAGAAGCGCTGGCATGGGGCGGCGAACGGCCGGCTTCAGGCCGCCTTCGCCCCGCGATTCGCGGTCTCGTGCTCGCGCGACCTGCTCGAGGCGGTGGCGTCGCTGTCGGCGTCGGAACAGGCGCTCGTGCACACGCACGCGTCGGAGAACCGCGACGAAGTGGAAGTGGTCAGGCGCCTCTCGGGCGGTTTCTCGAACCTGGAGTATCTCGCCGAGACCGGGCTGGCGACTGACCGGCTCTGCACGGCGCACTGTGTGTGGGTCACCGATGCCGAACAGGCCCTTCTGGCGGAACGCGACGTGAAGGTGATGCACTGCCCGGGGTCGAATCTCAAGCTCGGCTCGGGGATCGCGCCGGTGACCGAGATGCGGCAGCGCGGGATCTCGGTATCGCTTGGCGCCGACGGCGCTGCGTGCAACAACCGCCTCGACATCTTCGACGAGATGCGCCTCGCGGCCACGCTCCAGGCGGTCCGCAAGGCCCCGGGAGCGTTACCGGCCCGCGACGTCGTCTGGATGGCGACCCGGGAAGGGGCCCGGGCACTGAGACTTGAAGCCGAGATCGGGTCGATCGAGGTCGGAAAACGGGCCGACCTGGTGTTGCTCGATCGCGACCGGCCGCACCTCGTCGCCGGATGTCGATCCCTGGTCCGCCATCGTCTACAGCGCGAGAGGCACCGATGTCCGTACGGTCGTGGTGGACGGCGACGTGCTGGTTGATGATTTCGCGCTGACCCGGGAGGACGACCGGGAGGTGGCCGCGAATGCCCGGGAGGCGGCAGCGGAGCTCGCCCGCCGGGCCGGGTTGTAACGTCGTCGGTTATAATGTTTTAGCAGTCTCTGCTTGCGAGTGCTAAACCACCATGTCGATGCATCCTGAGCTTCCGGAACGGGATAGACGCATCCTTGGCGTACTGGTGCAGGGCTACATCGACGATGGGGAACCGATTTCGTCGCTGTGGCTCGCCAGCCGAGGTTTCGGCGTCTCGTCCGCCACGCTCCGGAACATCCTGGCCCGGCTCGAAGAACAGGGGTACGTGCGGCAGCCGCACACGTCAGCCGGCCGCGTCCCGACCGACCTCGGCTACCGGTGTTATGTTGATCAGCTGCTGGCCGAGCGGCGCTCCTCGCGTCCGGCTCCACAGGTGGAAGCGCGGCTGCGGCGTGCGGGAACGGTTGACGATCTGCTTTCGCATGCGTCTCAGGAAGTCGCGCGAGCCTCTCAGCAGCTGAGCTTCGCAATCGCGCCGGCAAGCGAGACCGCTACGCTCGAGCACCTCGAGTTCGTGCCGCTCGACGGCGCCAAGATTCTCGTGGTGGTGGTGTCGACCGGGGGGCACGTGGCGCACAAGGTGATCTCGCCGGCAGAGCCGCACGATCACACGGAGCTGCAGCAGGCCGCGAACTACTTGAACAGCGAATTCAAGGGACACTCGCTGTTCGCGGTCCGGCAGGCGGTCATGCAGCGGCTTCGCGAAGAGCGCAACCTCTACGACGAGCTCATGGCGCGGGCGCTGCGGCTGGCGAGCACGACTTTCGCGGACATGACGTCCGAGCCCGCGGTGTTCATCCAGGGCCGGTCGCTGCTGCTCGACGACGTCGGCGGCGAAAGCCCTGACGTCACGCTGGAAACGCTGCGCACCCTGCTCCGGATGATCGAGGAGAAGGCACGGCTGATCCAGCTGCTCGACGACTACATCAGCGGCGACACCGTCACCGTCGTCATCGGATCCGAGCACCACTGGCCGGATCTCCAGCGCTTCAGCCTGATCGCGTGCCGCTATTCGGACGGCCATGGCAGCGGCGCCGTCGGTGTGATTGGCCCGACCCGGATGCGGTACTCGCGGGCGATCAACGCCGTCGAAGGACTTTCCAGGGCGATCAGCAGAATGGTCAACACCCGTTCCTGAACCGCAATCGTTTTCAGCAGTACAGGCCAATGGAAGACAATCACACTGAATCCAATCTCAATCTGAACGACGCCTCGGAAACCGCCGGAACCACCGCGGGCTATCCGGCCTCGGGCGACGAGCTCTCGTCGCGCGAGGCTGAGCTCGAACGCGAGCGCGACAGCTACAAGGATCTGCTGCTGCGCCGGACCGCGGAGTTCGAGAACTTCCGCAAGCGGACGGAGCGCGAGCGGGTCGCGCAGTCGGAGGCAGCGGCTGCCGACCTGGTCAAAGAACTGCTCCCGCTCATCGACGATCTCGAGCGGGCGCTCCAGGCCGACCCCGGCAAGGAAGGCGCCGAAGCGTACCGGCGCGGGGTCGAGCTGATTCAGCGTCAGCTCTCGGAAGTGGTGCGCAAGCGAGGCGTCAAGCCGATCGAGGCGCTCGGGGCCGACTTCGATCCGCACTACCATCAGGCGGTCTCGCACGAGCCCGCGGCAGGCAGGCGCGAAGGCGAAATCATCGAGGAGTACCGCCGCGGCTACATGCTCGGCGATCGGCTCCTGCGGCCCTCGATGGTGAAAGTGGCGAAAGGTGAAGCGTGAGGGCCAGCGTGAGCAAGCGTGACTATTACGAGGTTCTGGGGGTCGACCGCCAGGCCACGGATCAGCAGATCAAGAGCGCCTATCGCAAGCTTGCGCTGAAGCACCATCCCGATCGCAACCCGGGAGATCACCAGGCGGAGGAGGCCTTCAAGGAGGCCGCGGAAGCCTACGCCGTGCTCGCCGATGCGCAGAAGCGCAGTCTCTACGATCGGTTCGGCCATGCCGGCGTGAGCGCTGCGGGGCAGGGGGCCGGATTCGATCCAACGATCTTCGCGGACTTCTCTGACATCTTCGCCGGGCTTGGCGACGCGTTCGGCTTCGGCGACATCTTCGGGTCACGCCGCCGGCGCGGTGGTCCGCAGCGCGGCGCCGACCTGCGGTACGACCTCGAAATCACGTTCGAGGAATCGGCAACCGGGTCGGAGACGACGATTCAGATTCCGCGCGAGGAGACGTGCGAAACCTGTTCGGGCAGCGGAGCCGCCGCGGGCACCAGAGCCGAAACCTGCTCCCAATGCCGCGGTTCCGGCCAGCTCCGTTATCAACAGGGTTTTCTGACCGTCGCGCGACCGTGCTCGAACTGCCGCGGGACGGGAAAGACGATCGCCAAGCCGTGCCAGGCGTGTCGCGGCGCCGGACGGGTCGGCCGCGAGCGCGCGCTGACCGTCAAGATTCCCGCGGGTATCGCGAGCGGGCAGCGGCTCCGCCTGTACGGCGAAGGCGAGCACGGCAGCGAGGGTGGCCCTCCGGGCGATCTCTACGTCGTTGTTCACGTGCAGGAGCACCCGTTCTTCCACCGCGAAGGCGACGATCTCTACTGCGAGCTCACGATTCCGTTCCACACCCTGGCGCTTGGTGGCGAAGTGCGCGTTCCGACACTCAACGGCCGTGAGGACCTCAACGTTCCCGGCGGCACCCAGCCGGGCGCGCGGTTCAGGCTGCGCGGCAAGGGAATGCCAAACGTCTCCGGCCGTGGGCAGGGCGATTTGCACGTGATCGCGCGGGTCGCGGTGCCGAAGAAGCTGAGCAAGGAACAGCGGCAGATCCTCGAGGAACTGGCCCGCACCATGCCCGAGAAGAGCGAAGGGGATGGCAGCGAGTCGGCCGAGAAGCCATTCTTCGAGCGCGTGAAGGACATCTTCGGGTGAGCCCGGCCAGCTCCCCTGCGCTCATCATCCACTTCACTCCGGGCACCACCGCGGCAGATCGCGATCGGCTGGTCGCGCTGCTCGCCGACTACGATCTCGTGGCGATCCAGGAACATGACCCTGTCGCCCCGCTGACGTGGACGGCCCACTTCGGCAGCGCAGAGGCACGCGGCGCGGCAGCCGAAGCCGTCCACGCGATCAACGACGGCGATTCGCTGCGGCTCGAGCTGGCCGAGGTCGAAGATGACGACTGGGCCCGGCGCACACAGGCCGACCTTCCTGCTATCCGCGTCGGCCGGATCATCGTCGCGCCGCCATGGGACCGGCCGGAAGCGGGGTCCGCGGGCGAGGCCGTGGTCGTCGAGATCGAGCCCTCGCGCGGGTTCGGCACCGGGCACCATCAATCGACCCGCCTCTGCCTGGTTCTCCTTCAAACCCGCCGGCTCGAGTCACGAACGGTGATCGACGTGGGGACCGGATCGGGGGTGCTCGCTATCGTGGCCGCGAAACTCGGAGCTGCATTCGTATCGGCGCTCGACGTGGATCCGGACGCGGTCGAGAACGCGCGCGAGAACATCGCCAGGAACAGCGTCGCCGCGGTCGTCGAGGCGCACGTTCGTGACCTCACTCAGCCGGGCCTGGCTCCAGCCGATCTCGTCACCGCCAACCTCACGGGGACGCTCCTCGCTCGTCATGCGGCGGAGCTCGGCGCCCTGGTCAAGGCCGGCGGAAGCCTGATCGTCGCGGGCTTCACTGTCGACGAAAAAGCGCTGGTGCTCGACGCCTTCGAGACCGATTTCGCGCAGACCGAATCAGCCGAAGAAGACGGCTGGTGGGCATTCGTCCTCACCAGGCACTAGTGCTGCCGCGCTTCTATGCTCCCGATCTCGCCCCCGAGACCGGCTCGGCCCGGCTGAGTCCCGAAGAAGCGCACCACCTCACGCGTGTGCTCCGGCTGGTTTCCGGCGACATCGTCACGGTCTTCGACGGCCGTGGAGTCGAGTGGCGCGCCAAGGTCGAGAAGGCCTCACGCGAAGCGGCCACGCTGTCGCTCCTCGAGCCAGTCGCCGCGCGGGTGCCAGAGGTCGCCATCACCCTGGTGCAGGCAGTCATCAAGGGCGAAGCGATGGAAGACGTCGTCCGGGACAGCACGATGATTGGCATCGCCACGATCCAGCCGGTTCTCTCGGAGCGGACGACCGTGAAGAGGGGCGGGCTCGCCGTCGCACACGATCGATGGCGCCGGATCGCACTGGCGTCGGCGAAACAATGCGGCACTGCACGGCTGCCCGAAATCTTCCGGCCGATGCGGTTCGACCAGTGGCTCCCGTCGCCTCTGCCCGCGCACAGCTATCTCCTGATCGAGCCCGGCACGTCCTTCACTGAGGTCACCACCGTGCGCCAGCTCGCGCTGGTTCCCGCGCCGTCATCCGCGCTGCTGCTCGTCGGCCCCGAAGGAGGCTGGACCGAATCGGAGCGCGACGCCGCGATCGAGGCCGGCGCGATCCCACTGTCGCTCGGCCCCTTGACCTTGCGAGCCAACGCCGTCGCGCTCGCTGCGGGGGCCGCATTGATCGCGGTGTGGGAGCGATAAACATCGCGGGTTCGCGGCTCGCCGGGTCGGGGGTTCGCCGCGAACCCGCGAAGAGAGCGTATACTGCGCAACGTTGCTATTCAGGGGTCAGATACTCGGGAAATACAAAATCATCGCGCCTCTCGGCAGCGGTGGGTTCGGCACCGTGTATCTCGCCCAGGACACCTGGATCGACAAGAAGGTCGCGATCAAGGTTCCCCACCGGCAGGGACTCGATTTCGGTGAACTGCTGCGCGAGCCGCGGCTCCTGGCCAGCGTCAGCCATCCCAACATCGTCTCGATCACCACGGCGGAGAAACAGGACAACCTGTTCTTCATCGTCATGGAGTACGTCCAGGGTGAGACGCTCGAGAACCTGATCGCCGCGCAGGGTCCGCTCGATGTCACGCGCTCGCTCGACTTCACCTGCCAGATCTGCAACGCCGTCGATCATGCCCACCGGCAGGGAGTGATTCATCGCGACCTGCGCCCGGCCAACGTGCTGGTCACCGAAAACGACATGCTGAAGGTCGCCGACTTCGGCACCTCGCGATTTCTCGAGATCGCCGCGCACGGCACGACGGTGATCGGCAGCCCGCCGTACATGGCGCCCGAACAGTTCCACGGCAAGGCGGTCTTCGCGTCCGACCTCTACTCGCTCGGCGTGACGATGTACCAGATGCTGACCGGGATCCTCCCCTACGACGCGCCGGCACCCGCGGACCTCGATCGGCTGATGTCGGGCGAGCTGGTCTCTCCGCCGCGTCTCAAGAACCCTGCGATTCCCAAGGCCATCAGCGACATCGTGATGCGGGCGATGTCGCCGGACGTCACCGCCCGGTACCAGCGGGCGTCGGACCTGCTCGACGACGTGCTCGCCGCGCGGACGCCGGCGCGCCGCGCCGCCGCAGCTCGCCCCCGAAAGAGGCGATCCGCGTCGGCCGCGACGACGCCCAGGGCATCCAGTCCCGCCTGCGGGCCCGGGAGGCCCCCGCCAGCCGGTTCTGCTGGCAATGCCGCAAACCACTCCACGCCCGGACGGATCGCTGCCCGTTCTGCGGGGAGACGCAGTAGCAGCGGTCAGCTGTCAGCCGATACGCCAAGCGGCACATGCTAAAATTTCCTCATTGCGGCGCGGATTACGGCCCGGCTCCCCCGTCTCCCCCGGGGCAAGCGCTTCCCCTCACGTCCGTCCGCCCACTTCGAGGAGTTTCTGATGGCGTTTTCGGGCTCCGGAAAAATCTGGATGAATGGCGCATTGGTGGACTGGGCCGACGCGAAGATTCACGTCGCCTCGCACGTGATCCACTACGGCAGCGGCGTCTTCGAGGGCGCGCGCTGCTATGCCACGCCGCGCGGCTCGGCCTGCTTCAGGCTCGACGCCCACATGCGGCGCCTGTACGACTCGGCCAAGATCTACCGGATGACGCCGGTCCTGCCGCAGGACGCGCTGACCGACGCGGTGCTGGAGACGATTCGCGCCAACGAATACAAGGCCTGCTACATTCGCCCGATCGTGTATCGCGGCTATGAGGAGCTCGGGGTCAACCCGTTCCCCTGCCCGGTCGACACCGCGATCCTGACGTGGGAGTGGGGCGCTTATCTCGGAGACGAGGCCGTGAAGCGCGGGGCGGACGTGCGCGTCAGCTCCTGGTCGCGGGCGGCGCTCAACACCTTCCCGACGCTGGCGAAGAGCTCGGCGAACTACGCCAACTCGCAGCTGATCAAGATGGAAGCGATCGCCGAGGGCTACAGCGAAGGCATCGCCCTCGACACCCGGGGAAACCTCAGCGAGGGCAGCGGCCAGAACCTGTTCCTGGTGCGCGACGGGATCATCTACACGCCGCCGACGACGGCGGCGATCCTGCCGGGGATCACCCGCGACACGGTGATCACGCTGGCCCGGGACCTCGGGTTCACCGTCCGCGAGGACATGCTGCCGCGCGAGATGCTCTACATCTCGGACGAAGCGTTCTTCGTCGGGACCGCCGCCGAGATCACGCCGATCCGCACGGTCGACAAGATCACGATCGGCACCGGCGAACGGCCGGTGACCGATGCGTTGCGCCGCGCCTTCTTCGACGTCATCAACGGCGACGTTCCGGATCGCCACAACTGGCTGACGTTCGTCTATCCGGGCGAGCCGCTCGAGCCCGTCAGCACCACCGCCACCTCGAAGAGCGCGCGCTGAGCGATCGGCGCGGGGAGGCCGGAATCCGGTCATGCACATAAACGATCTGCTCAAGATCGCGGTCGCCAGTGGTGCGTCCGACCTGCACCTCAAGGTCGGCAGCTACCCGATGATGCGGGTGAACGGCAGCCTGGTGGTCGCCTCGGAAGAGAGCCGGCTCGATCGGACCGACACCGAGTCGATGGCCACGACCGTCTTCACGCCCGAGCACCTCGAGAAGTTCCGCAAGGCGCAGGAAGTGGACCTGGCGTACAGCGTGCCCGGCCTCGGGCGTTTCCGCGTCAACGTCTACCAGCAGCGTGGCACCGTGGGCCTGGCGCTGCGCGTCATCCCCACGCGAATCAAGACCATCGAGGAGCTCGGCCTGCCGCCGGTGCTGAAGCGGATCGCCTCGGAAGAGCGCGGCCTGGTCCTGGTCACGGGCACGACGGGCAGCGGCAAGAGCACCACGCTCGCCGCGCTGATCGACTACATCAACGCCACGCGCGCGGCGCACATCATGACGGTCGAGGACCCGATCGAGTACCTGCACCGGGACCATCATTCGCTCGTCAATCAGCGCGAGGTCGCGGTCGATACCAGGTCGTTCTCGCACGCGCTGCGAGGCGCCCTCCGCCAGGACCCGGACGTCATCCTGGTCGGCGAGATGCGCGACCTCGAGACGGTCGAGACGGCGCTGCTCGCGGCCGAGACCGGGCATCTCGTGTTCTCGACGCTGCACACGCTGGACGCGACCGAGACGGTCAACCGGATCATCACGGTCTTTCCGCCGCATCAGCAGCGGCAGGTCCGGCTCCAGCTCGCATCGGTGCTGAAGGCCGCCATCGCGCAGCGCCTGCTCCCGCGCGCCGATGGCCTGGGCCGCTGCGCCGCGGTCGAAGTGATGGTCTCGACCGCGTACATCCGGGACGCGATCGTCGACAAGGACAAGACCTCGCTGATTCCCGGCGCGATCGCCGCCGGCACTTCCCAGGTACGGGATGCAGACCTTCGATCAGTCGATCTTCGGCCTGTATCAGCAGGGCCTGGTCACGCTCGAGGAGGCGCTGCGGTGGGCCTCCAACATCGATGAGTTCAAGCTGAAGGTCCAGGGGATCGCCACCACCTCCGAGATGGCTCGCGACGAGATGGCCCGGCAGCCTGCCGCGGGCCGCGGCGGCCACCCGGAGATAACCAGGTTCGGTGGATAAGCCCGAAGCGCACACCGAGGGTCTGAGGATGCTCGCCGGCCGCGAGCTGTCGGTCGAGGGCGTGCGCGCGCGCCTGAAGGATCGCGGATACCCGCCAGACGAGATCGCCAGCGCCATCGAGCGGCTCCTCGAGAGCGGCGCGCTCGACGACGGCCGGGTCGCGCGCGCGTTCGCGCGAACCGCGGCCACGGTCAAACACCGCGGCCGCCTCCGGGTCATGCGCGAGCTGCTCCAGATGGGCATCGGGAGCGACGTCGCTTCTGAGGCGCTCGGCGAGGTCTACGGCGAGCTCGACGAGCGGGCGCTCATCGAGGATGCGCTGCGCCGGAAGCTGCGTGGACGTACCCGGCTGAACGACCAGCCGGAAACGGCGCGCATTTATCAATTTCTCATGCGGCAAGGCTTCTCCCCCGCCGGGGTCGCCGCGGCGCTCCGCCGATACCGGAGCGGACAGCCGATCGATCAGGACTGAGCAGAGCGACATGCGTTCCAGGGACATTCGCCGCAGCTTTCTCGAATACTTCCAGCGTCAGGGGCACACCGTCGTCCCGAGCTCGTCGCTGGTGCCGGGAGACGACCCGACGTTGCTCTTCACCAACGCCGGGATGAACCAGTTCAAGGACGCGTTCCTCGGCCGGGAGAAGCGGCCCTACACCAGGGCGGCCACCTCCCAGAAGTGCATGCGGGTGAGCGGCAAGCACAACGACCTCGACAACGTCGGCCCTTCCCTGCGGCATCACACGTTCTTCGAGATGCTTGGCAATTTCTCGTTCGGCGACTACTTCAAGCGCGAAGCGATCCCGTTCGCCTGGGAAATGCTCACGAAGGAGTGGAGCCTTCCGGCGGACCGGCTGTTCCCGACGATCTTCGAGGGCAACGGCGCCATTCCGAGGGACGAGGAAGCGCACGCGATCTGGACGAAGCTCGTCCCGACCTCGCGGATCACCGAGCTCGGGCTGGCCGAGAACTTCTGGCAGATGGGGGAAACCGGACCGTGCGGCCGCTGTTCCGAGATCCACTACTATCGCGGCCCCGAGATCCCGTGCGAACCGGAGCGCGCCGGCAAGCCCTGTCTCGGCATCGACTGCAGCTGCGATCGCTACGTCGAGATCTGGAACAACGTGTTCATGGAGTTCGACCGCCAGAGCGATGGGGCGCTCAATCCGCTGCCGGCGCCGTCGATCGACACCGGCATGGGTCTCGAGCGGATCACGGCGGTGATCCAGGGCAAGATCTCGAACTACGACACCGACCTCTTCACGCCGATCCTCGACGCCATCGGTGAACGGGCCGGGCGCCAGTACCGCGCGACATTGGACGACCCGTTCGACGTCTCGATGCGGGTGATTGCCGACCATCTCCGCGCGATGACCTTCCTCATCAGCGACGGGGTCATCCCGTCGAACGAGTGGCGCGGGTACGTGCTGCGGAAAATCATGCGGCGCGCGATGCGGCACGGCAAGAAGCTCGGATTCACCGAGCCCGTGCTCCAAACGCTCGTTCCGGTGCTCGTCCGCGAGATGGGCGAAGCCTATCCCCAGCTCGTCTCCGACCAGGAGAACATCGTCCGGATGGTGCGCAGTGAGGAGGATCGGTTCGATGCGGTGCTGACCGCCGGACTGCCGCGGCTCGAGGATGCGCTCGATCGAGCCGAGGCGGGATCCCGGGTCATGTCGGGCGATGAGGCGTTCCGGCTCTACGACTCCCTCGGCGTGCCGCTCGACTTCATGGAGGACGTCGCCGGCCAGCGCAACCTCGCCATCGATCGTGAGGGATTCGAGCGGGCGATGCAGGGACAGCGCGAGCGCGCCCGGGCCGCCAGCAGCTTCAAGGGATCCGAGAAGGGCTTCGCCGTCACCGTTCCGGCGGACGTCGAGCCTCGATTCATCGTGTCGGCCGACGAATTCACCGGCTACGAGAGCACAAGGCTCCAGGGTGTGCCGATCCTCGGCATCTTCGACGAGAGCGGCACCTGGGTGACCGAGCTTCGCGAAGGCCGCGAAGGCTACATCGCGCTGCCGCGGACCCCGTTCTACCTCGAGGCTGGAGGCCAGGTCTCCGACCAGGGCCGCATCTACGGAGCGGACGGATCGGAAGCAGTGGTCCAGCGCATGGTGCGATACGCGGCCGGCAAGCCACGGCTTCACCAGGTCGTCGTCACCGGCGGGTCGTTCCGGCCCGAGCAGATTGTCACTGCAGAAGTCCAGGACGAGGTGCGTGATTCCACGAGACGGAATCACACGGCCACGCATCTGCTCCACGCGGCGCTGCGGCAGGTGCTCGGGAGCCACGTCAAGCAGGCGGGCTCGCTGGTGGCCCCCGATCGGCTGCGCTTCGACTTCGCGCACTTCGCGCCAATCACCCGGTCCCAGCTGCTCGAGATCGAACGCATCGTCAACGAGCAGATCCGGCGGAACGGCCCGGTACAAACCGAGGTGCGCTCGACCGAAGAAGCGATCGCGGCCGGGGCCATGGCGCTCTTCGGCGAGAAGTACGGCGATCGAGTCCGCGTGGTGTCCGTGCCCGGCTTCAGCCAGGAGCTGTGCGGGGGTACCCACGTCAATGCCACGGGCGACATCGGCTACTTCGTGATCACCGGGGAGAGCGGCGTCGCCGCTGGTGTGCGCCGGATCGAGGCGCTCACGGGCGCTGGTGCCGTGGACGATGCGCAGAGACAGCGCGCCGCGATTGAATCCGTGGTGTCGCTCCTGAACGTTCCCCCGGATCAGGCCGCGGATGCGGTGCAACGGCTGCAGGCCGACCTCCGGCGCGTCGCGCGCGAGACCGAGCAGCTGAAGATGAAACTGGCGCTCGGTGGATCGTCCGCGTCCGGCGCCGGCGCGGGTGGCGAGGACACTCGGGATGTCGCCGGCGTGAAGCTCATTGCGCGCCGTGTCGCGGGGCTCGAAAAGGCATCCCTGCGAGGACTCTCGGATTCGCTCCGCGACCGGCTCGGCTCCGGGGTGGTCGTTCTGGCGTCCGAGAACGACGGCAAGGTCGCGCTGATCGTGTCGGTCACGAAGGACCTGACGCCGCGGATCCAGGCTGGCCGGCTCGTGAAAGAGCTGGCACCCCTGATCGGGGGCGGCGGCGGTGGACGCCCCGACTTCGCGGAGGCCGGCGGCAAGGATCCGTCGGGCATCGACGCGCTCCTGAACCGGGCGCCCGAGGTACTCAGATCCCAACTACAAAATTGAAAGCGGCCAGTGCATTTTCAGCACACCTCCAGGCCGTTTTCACGCTAAGTCATTGAATCTACGAGGGCACCAGCTTTGCGGTAACGCAGGGTTCTGGTGCTCTCGATCTCCAACACCGTGGCTTCCGCCTTTAGGCGGAAGTCTGGTCTCCGCTGTGCTCCTCGCCGCCGCAGCGCTGCTGCTCGGCCCGGCGACGGCCAGCGCCCAGATCTATGCCTGGCGGGATGCCTCCGGCCACCTGGTCCTGTCCGACCAGGCCAAGGATCCGTCGGCGCAGACCTATGCGATCTCGGTGGCGCCGGCGGCGTTCCGCACGACCCGGCCCTTGAGCACTCGCGCCACGCTGTACAACGACCTGATCGAGGAACATGCGGCCCGGAACGTGGTGAGCGCGGATCTGGTGCGCGCGCTGATCCAGGCCGAGTCCGCGTTCAATCCACGGGCGGTGTCGTCAAAGGGCGCGATGGGACTGATGCAGCTGATGCCGGCGACCGCGGCGGAGCACGGCGTCCTCGATCCGTTCAATCCCGCGGAGAACATCCGCGCCGGGGTGAAGTACCTGAAGCAGCTGCTGGTCAGCTACGAAGGACGTGTCGAGCTCGCCCTGGCGGCCTACAACGCCGGGCCTGGCGCCGTGAAGAAGTACGGCGGCAAGGTGCCTCCCTATCGCGAGACCCAGAACTACGTCGCGCGAATCCAGAACACCGGCACGGGCACCAGCGCCGCGCCACCCAAACAGGTCTACCGGACGGTGGAGATCGTGGACGGCCGCGAAGTGGTCCGCTACTCGGGGAAGCCGCGCGCCGGCTCCGAGCGGCTCGAATCGGCCGAGCGGCGTTAAAGATCGTCCCCCTTATCCCCTTCTTTCAGCCTGCGGAGCCGC
>CAWIKP010000029.1:0-238963 GCA_963836735.1 uncultured Acidobacteriota bacterium
ATCCCGCGCCACGAAGGGCGAATCATCCTCGCGACCGGCAAGTACATTGGCGAGGGATTCGACGACCCACGTTTGGACACGTTGTTTCTGACGCTTCCTGTCTCATGGCGGGGAACGGTCGCGCAGTACGCCGGCCGGCTGCATCGTCTCTACGACGGGAAACGCGAGGTGCGCATCTACGACTACGCCGATCTCAACGTGCCGATGCTGGCGCGAATGTTTGATCGGCGATGTCGCGGGTATGAGGCTATCGGCTACACGATCCTTCTTCCGGCCAGCGCCATTCCAGGGTGGCCTGCCGATGTCGTTCTTCCGTCCGATCCGGTCTGGAAGCGCGATTACTCCGGTAGCGTGCGAAGGCTCATTAGAGACGGCGTCGACACGCCGCTGGCGAGCCTGTTCGTGCACGCCGCCCGGGCGATGCCGGAAGACGCCGAGGGTGCAGCGCGGGCAAGAAGTGCAACCGAGGCGTTCCTCTACCGGCGACTGGACACGCTGACGGAGACCAGTGGACGCTTCCGTCTCAACGTGGCGCTGCCGATCCCGTTCGACGGCTTCGGAACCCTTGAAGTCGACCTGCTGTGCGCCGACGCGCGCGTTGCCATCGAACTCGATGGCGGACAGCACCTCGCGGATCCGGTCGCGTATCGTCGCGATAGACGGAAGGACCAGTTGCTGCAGGAGAACGGCTACTTCGTGCTGCGCTTTCTTGCCGAGGACGTAGGCAAGGACCTGGATGCTGTGCTCGATGCGATCCTGAGGGTGCTTGCGCGGCGTCGCCAGTCAGCAGCGCGGGTCGAGCCTCTCAAATTCGTACGGCGAGGCAGTGAATGACATCGCTTACGGCCTGGTAGGCGCTCGGGACCTCGCATCGTGGCTTGACGAACACGGCTGCCGGAGCGCGGTCTTTCACAGATCAGCGGCCTCCGGGCTACACTGTCAATATGGAGTTCAAGAGGATCACGACCAATCCCCGCCAGATGGGGGGAGTTCCGTGTCTTCGCGGTCTTCGGATTCCCGTTGCGACTGTCGTTGCCCTCGTGGCTGAAGGGCAAACCACAGAGGGTATCCTCGCGCTGTACCCCGACCTCGAGGCTGACGACGTCCGCGAGGCGCTGCTCTTTGCGGCCGAAGCCGTCCGCGAACGAGCGTTGCCCCTCGCCGCCGGCGAATGAGGTTCCTGATCGACAACGCGCTTTCGCCAGCGCTCGCTGCTCTCCTGCAACAGGCCGGTCATGATGCAATCCATGTTCGCGAATTAGGATTGCAGCACGCCGACGACGAAGTGATCTTCGAGCGCGCTGCCGCCGAGCATCGAATCGTCGTGTCCGCGGATGCTGATTTCGGAACGCTGCTCGCGGTGCGTTCGTCGCGACAGCCGTCGGTCATCCAATTTCGCGGCGAGGGCAGCCGGAAGCCGGAGGCACTGGCGCGAACGCTGCTCGCGAACCTGCCCCAGCTCGTCGACGCCTTGGAGAACGGCAGCATCGTCACGTTCGAGCCAGCTCGGGTTCGAGTGCGCTTGCTTCCGATTGGCCCGCGCGGGGGCGACGAGTAGGTCAAAGCTGACGGCACTTCGACACGCTGCTCAGGTCTCGCCCGTATTGCGGCGGTCATCCTGAGATCGCGCAGGTCTTCACACTCTCCGACGCGATATGACGAAGTCGTCGAGGCTCGTCTCGCCAAGCAGAAGCGATCAGCCTTCTTGGCGCTAGCCGACCCGACCGCGCCGATTCGGGCTTTGAAACAGGGGGTCATGCCGCACGAATCGGCGCGAAAGTGGTCTCTGTTGGGGGTTCCAGCGGGGTTCCGCCGAGCGATGTGGTGGCCGCGATGTCATGCGATTACCTGCGTCAAGTCGTTCTGGATCAGAAACTTGAACCCAATCGCTGTCTCCGCATACACGTTCATCACCACGGACGAATGGAGGTCCGGCGAGGGTCTGCATCGGGCCTATGCCTATTGCAGCTCGTGGGCTTGTTCGATTCTGCCGGTTTCGACGGGGTACTACGCGAGCCGTGGCCGCACGACCCCCGCAACATCACGTTCGTCGCGACCAGGCGGTAGGCCGGAAGCACGGAGGGGCGGCGCCGTCGCCGGTCCTCCGGTGTAGTAAGGTTGGCTCAAACAATCCGGGTTTCGTGTCGAGGTGATCGCATGATTCGCGTCGACCGCTCGCGGGTGAAGCTGCCGGGCGATCTCGTCCACAAGCTGCGGAAGGAGCAGGAGAAGCTCATCGCCTTCCACAAGGAGATGGGCGCCGGCTCGAAACAGTCGCAGCAGCGGACGTTCGACTACAAAATCCTCAGCCAGACGCGTCCGTTCCTGAGAGAGCTTTTCAACAACAAATGCGCATATTGCGAGTCGCTGCTCGTGGGTCAGAGCGGCGACCTTGTCGAGAAGTATCGGCCGAAGGGCACCATCGAGGAGCGCGATGGCGCGGGTCTTGCGGGAGGGGTACTGGTGGCTCGCACACGAGTGGGACAACCTCCACATCGCGTGCGCCACGTGCAACCGTCTCCACAAGCGCAACAAGTTTCCGATCACAGGTCCGCTGGCGCGCCGAGCCGATGAGCAAGAAAAGCATTATACAGAAGGAAGCGCCGCTCCTTCTCGATCCGTGCGCCGACGATCCGGCAGCGTTTCTATCCTTCCTTCCCGACGGAACCGTGCGCCCGGGCAGCGTCATCAACCCGCCTGGTAAGTTCGAAAAGGGCGCGTCCAACTATGAGCGCGGTGCCGCGACGATCGAGATCCTTGGCCTGAATCGAAAGGATTTGGTCGAGGCTCGCCATCGTCTGCCGCCAGACGGTCGAGAAGCTCTTGCCTCAACTGGCGAAACGCCGATCCGCGGATGCATTGAAGGAAATCCTCGGTATTGATGCCCATACTTTGGCGCCGCACGGCAATGGGTCACGCAGTTACTCCGGCGGGAAATGGTGGCGGACAACGCTATTCACAAACTGCTCGCGGCCGTCGGGACTGAGCCGATCGACATCGCAAACGTGCAGCCTGATCGGCCGGCGCCGCCCAAAGTGCGCAAGGCCAGGACCCCGAAGACGAAGAACGGCGCCTCCGCCCGTTCAGCCGGAGCGTCCGGAGACGCTCGTCGCAAAACCCGTTTTATCAAGCAAATCACAATCAAGAACTTCAAGGCGCTCCAAAATCTCGACCTACACCTGGAAGTCCTCGACCAATCGAAGGACCGGATCGCGCTCGCGAAGGCCGTTGACCCCGGCGCCGACGACTCCGCGCCGGCGTCGCGCACCGGTGGTTCGTCGTCCTCGGCGAGAACGCCGTCGGCAAGAGCTCGATCCTCGAAGCCATCGCGCTCGCCGTCATGGGAAAGGCGCACCTGCAGCAGCTCGTCGACTCGAACGCCCTGTCGCTGTCGAAACTCGTACACCTGCAGCCGGGCGAAGATCCCAAGCGCAACAAGCGCAAATGCGTCATCCGTCTGACGCTCAAGCCGGAGAACCACGGCGAGATCGAGCTGCGCATCACGCGCTCGACGTTCAAGTTCACGAAGGGCGGAGCGCCGCTGCCGACGCTCATCCGCGGGTACGGGTTCGTGCGGCTGCCGCCGCGATCGGGCGACGATCCCGATCACACGATCAGCCTGGCGCGCTGCGACAATCTCTTCGACCCCCGCGCGCCCCTCTGTGACGTGGACAACTGGATGACGTCGCTGCCGTACGACGAGAAAAAGACATCGTCGTTCGACATCGCTGCGCGGACCATTCTCGGGCTGCTGCCCAGGCTCGACAATCCCGGACATCGGCGAGAACGAACCGGACACGCATCTCAAGCCGAAGAACGGGCGGCGTCGTGATGACGCTGCGTCACCGGGAGATGTCGCTCGATCAGCTCAGCTCGGGCTATCAGTCCGTCATCGCGCTCGCGGCCGACATATGTCCGGAATTCCCGCCGATCGACTCTTCGACATGCGTGAAGCGTGCGGCATCGTCCTGCTCGACGAGATCGGCACGCAGTTGCATCCGCGTTGGCGCATGAACGCGATCAACGATCTGCGGAATCGCGCTTCCCGGAATGCAGTTCATCGCCACGACCCACGAGCCGTTGTGCCTCAAAGGGGTCAGCCGCGATGAAGTCGCGGTGCTGCGCCGCGATGGTCCGCGGGATGACGTTACAGCGATCGCGGAAGGATTTCCGAATCCGCGGACGCTGAGGATCGATCAGCTGCTCACCTCTCCCTTCTTCGGCCTCGACAGCACGATCGATCCCGGCGTCGATCGTGTGTTCCAGCGCTACTACGAGCTTCTCGCGAAGCGGAACACGGTGACGGACGCGGAACGCGCCGAACGGCTCCAGTTGGAACGGCAGCTCGCGCCGCACCGCGGCCTGGGCTACACGCGAAGCGATCAGGCGGTGTACGCGCTGCTCGACGAGTTCCTCGCCACTCAAGGTGCGGCGACGCAAAAGCAGGCGCGCGGTGTGAGCGACAAGGTCCGCCAGCAGGTGTTCGACATCTGGCGCAACGTCACGGCGCGCCACAGAGGCCAGGCATGATTCGCGTCGATCGCGCCAGCGTGACGGAGCCGTCGGTCCTGAAGTCAAAAAAAGCGACCTCCGAACGGCAGCGCGCGAACGAGTTCTACGCGCCGCTCGTGGCCGCGCCCACGCCGGCGGTCAAAGGAAAGAAGAAGACCACTGGACAATCAACGATTGCAACGAAAGGGAAGGCGCAGAAGACCCCGAAGACACAAGAGAACGACAAGAAAAAGAAGTTCAACTTCGCGATGTACAAAGACGATGAGGTCAAGGCGCTGCTGCACCGCATGTTTCGAGGCAAATGTGCGTACTGCGAAGCGCGGTACATCGCCACGCAGCCGATGGACGTGGAGCACTTTCGCCCGAAGTCAGAGGTGACGGACTTCGACGGATCGAAGCGCGTCGGCTACTACTGGCTCGCCGCGGAGTGGACGAACTTGCTGCCGTCCTGCATCGACTGCAACCGGCCGAGGAATCACATCGAGAATGGGAAGCCTGCCCGGCTCGGCAAGGACACGCTCTTTCCGCTCGCAGCGAACTCGCCTCGCGCGGCGTTTGGCGGCAGCATCGACGCCGAGCGTCCTCTGCTGCTCGATCCCTGCCGCGATCGCCCCGAGCAGGTACTACGTACACAGAGGGGATCGTCGGTCCGTCGACTGGCCCAGCCGCGCCGCCGGACGCGGACGAACGCGTGAAGGCGTCGCTTCGCGTCTACGGCCTCAATCGCATCGATCTCGTGCAGGAGCGGTATCAGGCTCTCCTCAATGTCCGAAAGCACTTCCACCAGCTTCGCGCGCTGACGGTGGCGCTCGCGACGGCGCAGACCGCCGAGCCCGCGCGCGTGCGCGATCTGCTGGTGCGATCGCTTGCCGGCGATCTCATCAGCTACGAAACGAGCGCAATCCTGAGCATGGCAGACGCCACGCAGCCGTTTTCGTTGATGGTGAATCAGGAGATCGCGGCGTTCGAGGCGGAGATCGGACGCGGACTACGGTGATCGCTCCGACGCGCGCAGGAATTCGCGCTCAGGCACCATCAAACCCTGCGGTTCGGAGCGCGTCAGTCAGCGCGACAACGATTCCTCGATCCAGTCGGTCAGATATGAAAGTTGATGAGGTTCAATGCGCTCTGCGACGTCACGGGTTGAAAGCCCATCGCGAGCAGGCCAATCGCTTACATGGCTGCCGAATCCTCGTGGTCGTCGACGAGTAACACGACAGGGGACCTCGCGAGATACCGAGTCCTGCTGCACCGCGAGGGGTACGGTATCGCGCACACGCTCCACCGACTGTCAGGTAGATGACGGTTTGCGTCCAACTGGCGACAGGAAAGTCAGCTGATCCTGCGCTTTGGCTGAGTTAAGAATCCGAGCCCGGATTTCCACTGGATCGGGTTAGCCCTTGTGCCGGTGGCGGACACTGACCAGGGCCCGCTGGGACGAGCGGGACACAGACTGGCGACGGTTTTCCCCACGATCCACCGCGCGACGTTCTTCAATGCCCCACTGCTCAGCCACGAGCAAACGACCCTCTGGCTCGGGAAGGTTCAGGAGATCGCCTTCGCTGTGGCCGCTGAGATCGATGCCGTCGATCATTTCCGCGAGTTTTCGGATGAGGCGCACACGCATCCAGGCCGGAATTCATGCAATCACAAGTCCGGTTCGCACAGGGGATCGAGTTTTGTCGACTCCGGGCACACGCTTTGCGGGCGACTCGACGATGAGGGTTCGATTCGCCCTTCGCCGGCAACTCGTCCGTCCTGTTCCAGCAGGTGCATGTGGCGAACGAACGCACTGACGAAACGGCGCACCTGGCGGCGGTCGTCAACTCCTCTGCGGTCGCCATCTACAGCCAGGATCTCGACGGCACGATCACCTCCTGGAATCACGCGGCCGAGCAGATGTTCGGCTACTCCGCGAAGGAAGCCCTCGGCCAGTCGATTTACCTCATCGTTCCCGTCGATCGTCGCGACGAGGAAGCGGACGTTCAGCAACGGATTCACGCGGGTACCCTAGTCCCACATTACGAAACGGTCCGGCGAACGAAACGGGGGGAGCGGATTGAAATCTCCCTGGTCGCCTCGCCAATCCGAACGACGGACGGCACCGTCATCGGTGTGTCGAAGGTCGCTCGCGATATCACCGCACAGCGAGCGGTGGAAGCGACAGCTGTCGCTCAAGAGCGGGCTGATCGACCTCTCGGACGAAGCGATCTTTGCCTGGGCGCTCGATGATGGCATCGTCGAATGGAACACCGGAAGTGAACGACTCTACGGCTATTCGCGCAGCGAAGCCCTGGGCCGTATCAGCCACGAGTTGCTGGGGACCATCCACCCCGAATCGATCGACAGCGTGTTGAGCCGGCTGACGCGGCAGCACCATTGGTCGGGCGAACTGCGGCATCACACGCGCGACGGTCGTCAGCTCCTCGTGGAGAGCCGGCAGCAGCTGATTGAAGTCGGCGGCCGGCCGCTCGTCCTCGAAACGAATCGCGACGTCACGGACCGGCGGCGAGCTGAAGGCGAACGCGCGCGGCTTGCGGCAATCGTCGAGTCGTCTGATGACGCGATTATTGGCATGGATCTCGAAGGGACGATCACCGCCTGGAATCAAGCCGCGGAACGCATGTACGGGTATGCCGCCGGAGAAGCGACGGGCCAGTCGATCCGCCTCGTCATTCCCCACGATCGACAGGACGATGAGTCAGTCGTGCTCGAGCGGATTCGCGGTGGAGAGCACGTCACGCATTTCGAAACGGTTCGATGCCGCAAGGATGGCACGTGCTTTCCCGTCTCGCTGTCGTTATCGCCGATTCGAGATGAAAAGGGCACGGTCACCGGCACATCGAAGATCGCACGCGACGTCACCCAGCGCCAGCGCGCCAGCCAGCACGCAGCCTTGCTCGCAGAGATCGGTGCCGTTCTTGCGGATCGCTCCAGTATGAAACCACGCTGAAGACGGTGGCCAACATGGCCGTTCCGGCCATTGCGGACTGGTGTGCCGTTGACATCCTCACCGAGGAACGGAAGCTGGAGCGGCTGGCCGTCGCCCACATCGATCCGGCGAGAATCGATCTCGCGCGGACGATTCGATCGCGGTACGAGGACCCACAGTCGCCGTACAGCCCCGCCTCGGTCGTGCGAACCGGAACGCCAGCGATCGTGAAGGAGGTCTCGGACGACATGATCGTCGCGGCAGCACACGGGGACGAAGAGCGGATTCGGCTCGTCCGCTCGCTGGGGTTGCACTCGTACATGGTGGTGCCCCTCACCGCGCACGGCCGGAGGCTCGGCGCGCTCACATTCGCCACGTCCGAATCGGGTCGGGTGTACAGCGACGACGACGTTCGATTCGCACAGGACGTCGCGTTTCGGGCGGCGCTTGCCGTCGACAACGCGCGCGCCTACGCCGAAGCTCAAACCGCGAATCGTCTCAAGGACGAATTCCTGGCCACGCTCTCGCACGAGCTGCGAACGCCGCTGAACGCGATCCTCGGATATGCCCGATTGCTCCAATCGGGCATGATCGACGCCGGACAAGCGCACGCACGCGCTGCACACCGTCGAACGAAATGCCACCGCACTCAATCAAATCGTCGGAGACATCCTGGACGTGTCGCGGATCATTTCCGGCAAGATCCGCCTGGATGTTCAGGCCGTCGATCTTCCGCGGGTCGTCTCCGACGCGGTCGAGACCCTGGTGCCGGCGGCGGAGGCGAAGCAGATTCGTGTGCAGACGATCCTCGATCCGCGCGCGGCGCCGATCTCCGGCGATCCGGATCGATTGCAACAAATCGTCTGGAACCTGCTGTCGAACGCGGTGAAATTCACGCCCAAGTCCGGGCTCGTCCAGGTGCGGCTGGAACGTGTCAATTCGCACGTGGAGATCGTCGTCAGCGACAACGGCATGGGCATCTCGCCGGATTTCCTCCCGCACATCTTCGAGCGATTCCGCCAGGCGGACAGTGCCACGACACGGGAGCATGGCGGGATTGGTCTCGGCCTCGCGATCGTGCGCCATCTCGTCGAACTGCACGGCGGAACGATTCATGCGGCGAGTGGCGGCCGAGATACGGGGTCGACGTTCCGTGTGCGACTGCCGTTGATGATCGTCCACCGGGAGAAGCCCGTCGAGCGTCGCGTGCAACTCGACAGCGCATACCGTGGCCCACGACGGTGAACTCCCCGACCTGACGGGTCTCGTCGTACTGACCGTGGACGATGACACCGACGCGCGCGCCCTGGTCTGCGAAACGCTGGAGATGCGGGGCGCGCAGCGTGACCGCCGTCGATTCGGCGGAGGAGGCATTGGATGCACTCGGGCGAAGTCGAGCCGACGTGCTGATCGCGGACATCGGGATGGCCCGCACCGATGGCTTTGAATTGATCAAGCGCGTCCGGCAATCTCCGGACCCGGCAATCCGTAACCTGCCCGCCACGGCGCTGACCGCCTATGCCCGCGCCGAAGACCGGATGAAGGCGCTCCAGAGCGGCTTCCAGATGCACCTCGCGAAACCGGTCGACCCGGCCGAGCTGGTGATAGCCGTCGCCGTTCTGGCAAGGCGAATACCCACGCCTGAATAGGCGCCGGCGCCCGCTACCGGGCCCCCGCCGACGCACGATCTCCTGCGAAGGCACTTTCTACGGAGGTGGCCATCGTGGCGCCTGGCCACGATTTGCGCGAGGAAAGGACTCTCCCTGTCCGTCTAATAGGATTATTTTCTCGCCGACAACGCTTCACGCGAGATCCCGGAATGCAAGCTGCTGGTGGACCTGGCGCGCCGGGTGAGCAACACGCGCTCCTACGGGCAGCGCCTCGCGAAGAAGGGCATCGAACCGCGAACCATCTGGGCAACGCCGAAGGCGAAGAGGAACAGGTTCTTCGAGCGCTACGAGAAGGAGTTCCTGGCCGAGCCGCAGCCGCTGCGCACCGACCTCGAGTTCGTCACCGAGGATCGCCCTTTCATCGACATCGAGATTCCTCCGGGCTGACGCTCCTTCTCGTAAGTCCCGGCGAACGGCCGCTGCATTCGAGCCGTATACACAGTGTAAATTTCAGGCGAGCGACGAACGGAGTGCGTAGCGGCGGCAGAGGGCAAAAGGAGGATCGATCGTGGGCGGGCCAAATCATCTCGAGCGCCTCATCAGAGTCGGCAAGAGGTTCGGCAAAGGCTTCACCATCAGCGCAACCGTGGGCGACTGGGCCAAGGGTGCCAAGAACGTTTCGGACGACGTCGAGACGGTCCAACTGCTGCTCGAGTACGTCGCGCGGAAACGCGGGCGAAACGAACTGAATCCCAAGGGCGTAGACGGCGACATCTCCCGCCGCCCTGGAAAGTCCAATACTGTCAAGGCGATCCACGCGTTTCAGCGCACGTTCATGACAAAATCCGACGGCCTCGTGGAGCCTGAGGGCCGTACGCTGCAGTTGCTGCGCGACGAGGTACAGAGCCCCTCCAACGACCGCAAATCAACGGCAGCCAAATCGGTGATGAAGGCGCCGCATCCGAGCGATGGCCTGCCTCCGTGGCTCAGCGCATTCACCGGACTGTCGATCTTCAGCCCATTGTCGCTTTTGCCGAAGGCTTCCACGCCACCCAGGCCCGACTGGATCTCGGTCGCCGAAAAGGAACTGGGCGAAAAGGAGATAAGTGGGAAGCAGCACAACCCGCACATCCTTGCGTATCACGCGACCACGAGCGGCAGTAAAGACGACGAGACCGCCTGGTGCGCGAGCTTCGTGAACTGGGTCCTGAAGCAATCCGGCTACGACGGGGCGGGTTCGGCGTGGTCACACGACTGGAAAACGTGGGGCGACGGATTGTCAAAGCCGGCTGTGGGTTCGGTGGCCTTTATTGACTGGGGCAAGGTAGACCCCAAGAAATCGGGCAAAGGCCATGTGGGATTCGTAGTCGGCAAGACGGCGAAGAACCGCATCGTCCTCCTTGGCGGAAATCAGAGCGACCAGGTCAGGTACACCGCTTTCAGGGAGACCCAGATTCAGACCTACAGGGTGCCAACAGGCTACCACCCGAGCCCAAACCTTTTCGAGCTCCCGGTCATGGAAATCTCAGAAGATGGTGGTGGTTTCACGGCGACACGTTAAGCCCCGCGTGCGAGCCCGTGCGTCAAATTGCGCTCGACGGAGGATCGAGGCGTCCATGGTCAAGCAAAGTCCCGTGACGATCGTGCTGGTGCTTGCCTGCACCGTGATGGCCGCGTGCGGTACCGCGCCCGAAGCGTCGGGGCCGCCTGAACAAGCGCCGTCCAAGAAGCCCACTGCGAGCTCGGACGTGTTGCGCTTCACACGGGAGGAAAGCGGTCGTCGCCAAAGCCTCGAACTGCGAAAGCGGGACGGGGGTGCATTCGACGTTGCCATCTCCGTCGCGGGCGCCTGCTCACGCGATGAGACGGGAACCGCCAAGGCGGTCAAAACGGAGGGCGATGGCGACGTCGAAGTCGATCCCGATGGCGAAGGGCACCCGACCGACGATTTCACGTTGAGCGCCCAGGGCAAGTGCCGCGTCACCATCCGGCTCGCGGCCCCTGAACGTGACTTTGCCTGGGTGCGTGAATCGGGCTGTTCCACCAGCTGTGCCTTGACCAGCAAGGCGATGACCCGCAAGCCGTAGCGCCCTCTTCCTGAAGCGATCAGCCGTCAGCCGATGGCTGTTTCGGTGGGGTTTTTGCTCCCCATCCCCCCGGCATTCGAATCTGCCCGGATTTCGGCCCTCTCGCCGACCGTCCGCCCGTCAGAACCGTCAGTCACGCTTCAGATCCGTGACCAGGGCCTGGCAGGGTGGGCCGTGCCGCAGAGCAGACACGTGCCAGGAGGAATGAAATGCTTCGCCGAGCCACGGCCGTCGTTTTCATGCTGATACTCACGCCGGAACTCGTTCGCGCCCAGGAAACGGTGCTCCGGGTGAGCGTTCCGTCCGCTGACGTTCACAAGGGTCCGAGCGTCGTCACGCCGGTCATCGGGCAGGCGGCGCGGGGCACCGCGCTGACCGTGTCGCAGAATCTTGGAAGCTGGGTCAAGGTGCCCTGGCCGGCCGCGCCGGATGGCGTCGGCTATGTGCACGTGACGACGGGGCAGTTCGTGTCGGCTACCGGACAGCCCGCCAGCGGCATGTCGTCACGCTCGTCCACGACCGGGTCTGGTTCCCGGTTCCCTCAGATGCCGCCACGCGTGCCCGGTGGCAGCCAGATCGCGCCGCGCGATCAGGCGAGCCTGCGGCCGAGTCATGTGTTCGGGCTCGGCGGGCTGGTTGCGTCACCGCGCGGGTTCGGTGTGACGGCGCGCGTTTGGGGCAACAAGCGCCTGGCGGTTCCCTTCGGGTTGACACGTGACACGTTGACGAGCGCGGTCAGCACGGATCGTGTCACCTCGACGCGGGTCGAGTGGGGCGTGCTCTACTCGCCGGTCGATCCTCTGAGCGACTACGTCTGGTTCCATCCTTACGTCGGATTCGACGATGAGCTACGGCCATCAGACACTGCGCGTCGCCGCGCCTGGCCTGGACGTGGCCTCGGAGAACGGAGTGGGATATCGCATCTTCGGCGGCAGCGAGCTCACGTTCGCGAGCGTGCCGCAGGTCGGGGTGAGCCTCGAAGTCGGTTACCGTAAGTACCCGACGCCGTTCACGGGGTTCGAAACCAAGCCGTTGAGCCTGTCGCTCGCGGGGCACTGGTACGTGAAGTAAGCGGGTCGGAAGAATTCTTACAGGAGGGCAGGAGTTCAGGAGGGAACTGTTTCTGTTCTCTTGAACTCCTCGCTCTCCTGTAAAACATCCGTCCAACCTTCACTCCACGTGGTCTGCCAGCCGATCGCACGCGGTCTCCAGCACCTTCAGGCGCGCGAAGTATTTGTCGTTGGCCTCGACCAGCGTCCACGGCGCCTGCCGCGTGCTGGTGCGCTCGACCATGTCGTTGACGGCGAGCTCGTACTCCGGCCACCGCTTCCGGTTCCGCCAGTCCTCATCGGTCAGCTTCCACCGCTTGTAGGGCGCGGTCTCGCGCGCGCGGAAGCGGCGCAGCTGCTCCTTTTTCGTGATGTGAATCCAGTACTTCAGGAGCACGATGCCGTGCGCCACGAGCTGGGCTTCGAACTGGTTGATCTCGGCTGAAGCGCGCATCCATTCGGGCTCGGTCGCGAAGCCTTCGACACGTTCGACCAGGAGGCGACCGTACCAGCTGCGATCGAAGATGGTCACACGGCCGCGGCGGGCGAGATGACGCCAGAAGCGCCACAGGTAATGCTGCGCACGCTCCTCCTCGGTTGGAGCGGCAATCGGAATCACCTGGTACGCCCGGGCGTCGATCGCGGCAGTGAGCCTCCGGATCGCGCCCCCCTTGCCCGCGGCATCCCAGCCTTCGAACACGAGAATCGTCGAAACGCCGCGCCGCTGCGCCTTTCGATGAAGCAGGTTCAATCGGCCCTGCAGCCGCTCGAGCTCGATCTTGTAGTGCTTCGCGTCGGTCCGCTGCGACATGTCGAGCTCGCTGAGGATCGTCTGCTTCGTCGCCCGCACGGGTGGGCGCGGCTTGGGGCCCGCCGGCTGCCGGCGTTTCCCGCTGCGCACGATGAGCGCCGATCCCGCCGATTGATTGACGGGTGAACCGTTCAGCCGCCTGCGGATCGAGTCGCGGATTGCCGAGGCCACGGTCAGGCTCCGATAGCGCTCGTCACCGCCTTCCACGATCATCCAGGGCGCATTCCCCAGGCTGGTCTTGGTGATGATCTCTTCGGCGGCCTCGATAAACCGGCCGTACAGCTTCCAGTCATCCCACTGTTCCCGGGTGACGCGCCAGCGTGTGAGCGGATCGCGGTGCAATTTTTCGAGGCGCTCCTTCTGCGACCGCTTGTCGAGGTGCATCCAGAACTTGAGAATCAACGCCCCATCGTCGGTGAGTGCGCGCTCGAAGTCGGCCACCTCGTCGAGCCAGGCGCCGAACTCGGCACGCCGCACGCGGCGGTGGACGCGATCGAGCAGCGGACGCGAATACCAGGCGCTCAGGAAGAACCCGATGCGCCCTCTCGCCGGCAGATCGCGCCAGAAACGCCAGTATTCCGGCCGCTCGCGCTCCTCATCGGACGGCGGCCCGTAGGCGCGGGTCACGAGCCAGCGCGGATCCATCCACTCGTTCAGGAGGTTGACGCTCTCGCTCTTGCCGGCGCCGTCGACGCCGCCGAACAGCACGATCACCGAAGACCGGCCGGCCTCGCGCAGCTGGCTCTGGACCTCCAGCAGTTGTTCGCGGAGCGCGGGCACCTGGGCTTTGTAGTCCTTGCTCGACACCTTGCGCCCGAGCTCGGCGGCTTCGAACATGCGTCACCTCGCGTGAGATCGCCCGTTATCCTACCTCCGGCGCGTGAGCCTCCCGGCGACGGACGTTATGATCCGCAGCAGCATGCCGTCCATCACTCCCGATCCAGACAAGATCAAGTCCTTCCGTACCGAAGCCGCTTTCGAGAGCTGGCTGCGCAGGAACCACGCACGCGAGACCGAGGTCTGGTTGAGGATCTACAAAAAGAACTCGGGTGTTCCGTCGGTCACTCCGGCAGAAGCGCTGGACGTGGTCCTGTGCTGGGGATGGATTGACGGGATCAGGAAGTCCTTCGACGACGAGTCGTTCCTGCAGCGCTACACACCGCGTCGCGGGAAAAGCATCTGGAGCCAGATCAACCGCGATCACATCGCGCGGTTGACGGCCGCGGGCCGCATGACGCCACATGGCCAGAAACAGGTGGATGCGGCCAAGGCTGACGGGCGGTGGGACGCCGCCTATGCCCCGATGCGCAGCGCCTCGAAGGACACGATCCCCGAGGATCTCCGGGCAGCCATCGAGGCGAGCCCGCGTGCGCGCAAGACCTTCAAGACGCTCGGACGCCTGAACCTCTTTGCCCTGACGTTTCGCACCAACAACATGAAGACGGCGGCCGGCCGTTCGAAGAAGATTGCGGCACTCGTCGCGATGCTGGAGCGGGGCGAGACGATCGTTCCGGAGCGGCGTCGCGGCGCTGCCACCGAGTGACCGGCCGTCACACGCCAAGGTGTCGACGCTCGGGACTCAGGGCTCGGGGCTCGGCAGAGCCGGTGGTGTCGGAGGCATCTGGCGCTTGGATTAGCCCGAACCTTGTCTTTGCCCCCAAAGCCGAGTCCCGAGCCCCGAGTCCCGCCAGCTGTGGTCGGTTTCCTTGACATCGTCCTCCGGCCTCCGTAGGGTATGGCCGATCCAGTCGCCGTTTGCGGGGCGTACCGCGAAGACTGGCGGCGGTGCCGATAATCGTGAGAGGAGACCGATGATGAAGAGTTCCCGGTCCGGGCGTTTCGCGGTGCTCCAGCGCGTTCGTTCGCAGTACCTGTGGGCCACGGCGCTCGTGGTTCTGATTGCCCTGGGAGGCTCGGCAGTGTCGCTGCAGGCCCAGGTTCTGTACGGATCGCTCGTCGGAAACGTGACCGACGAATCGGGCGCCGCGGTTCCGGGCGCCACGGTGACGGTGACGCACAAGGAAACCGGGGCCTCGCGCGAGGCGGTGACCGACACGACCGGCGCGCTATCGTTTCCCGAACCTGGCAGTCCGGGCACCTACACCGTGACGGTGAAGGTCGAGGGATTCCGCACGTTCACCCGATCCGACCTGCCGGTGACGCTGAACAACGTCACCCGCGCCGACGCGGCGCTGCAGGTCGGACAGCTGCACCGAGTCGGTGACGGTCTCCGGCGAGACGCCGCTGCTGCAGACCGACCGCGCAGAAGTGCGGTCCGAGCTGAAGGCGGAGGAGCTCGTCGAACCTGCCGGTCTCGATCAACCGGAACTATCAGTATCTGTTCCGCGTGCTGCCGGGGTTCACGCCGCCGGCCGAGGCGCACTCGGTGCCGTCGAACCCGTCACGGGCCCTGGTGTTCAACGTCAACGGCGCCAGCCGCAGCTCGAACAACATCCGGATCGACGGCGTCAGCACGACCAACATCTGGCTGCCGCACGTCGCCGCCTACGTTCCGGCGCTCGAATCGCTCGAGACGGTCAACGTCGTGACCAACAGCTTCGACGCGGAACAGGGGCTGGCCGGCGGGTCTGCCATCAACGTGCAGATCAAGAGCGGCACCAACAACGTGCACGGGATCCGGCGTTCGAGTACCACTCGAACGAGAGCTGCGGACCAACAACTACTTCGCGAAGCTGAACAACACCCCGAAGGGGGATTGGAGCTACAACCAGTTCGGCGGCACGCTGGGCGGGCCGGTCGTCCACAACAAGCTGTTCTACTTCGCCAGCTACGAGGGCACGCGCGACGAGCAGGCGCTGACGCGGACGCTCTCGGTGCCGACCGCGGCCGTGCGCGACGGCGATCTCAGCGTCGCGACGCTGCCGATTTACGATCCGCTCACCGGCGCTGCCAACGGCTCGGGCCGCACAGCGTTCGCCGGCAACCAGATTCCCGCAGGATCGCATCGACGCCACCGCGACGAAAGCTGCTCGGTGCTGCTGCCGCTGCCCAACCTCCGGAACCCTGACGGCACGATTCCGGAGACGAACAACTACTTCGTCGCCGGCGCCGTTCGTCCTCAACCGGCACACCCTCGACACCAAGGTGAACTGGAACGCGACGACCAGAAGCTGAACTTCTTCGGCCGGTTCAGCGTGCTCGACTTCTTCACCGAGAACGGCACCAACTTCGGCAAGGAGCTGCAGGGCGCGCCGCTCGGCAGCAGCAACCCGGGCAGTGGCGAAGGCAACACCTACAACTTCTCGGTCGGCAGCACCTACACGCTGTCGTCGACGCTGGTGATGGACGCGCACGTCGGCTTCGTGCGCATGAACACCGGCGTCGCGCAGTCCGACCTCGACGAGAACAAGGGACTGAACTTGCTGGGCCTGCCGGGCACCAACGGCCCGAACTTCTACGAAGGCGGCACGCCGCTGTTCGACCTCGACACCTACGCGGACCTCGGCACGACCGACACGTTCATGCCGTACTACCGCAACGACGATCAGTATCCAGACGGTGTTCAACATCAGCTGGATCGAAGGCGGGCCACAACGTCCGGTTCGGCACCGACATCTACTACCAGGCGCTCAACCACACGCAGCCGGAAATCAGCGGCGGCGACAGCTTTGGCGCGCGCGGCGGCTTCCGGTTCCAGGCCGGGACGACGCAGCTCCAGGGTGGCCAGGCGGCAACCTGTACAACGCCTTCGCCTCGTTCCTGCTCGGCGTCCCGAACCGGATCGGCCGGCTCAAGCTGGTCGAGCCGTACACGACGCGCAACTGGCAGTACAGCCTCTACGTCCGCGACCAGTGGCAGCCCACCTCGAAGCTGACGGTGTCGTTCGGCACCCGCTGGGAGTACTATCCCGGTGCCGACCACGGGCCAACCGCGGCCTCGAGCGCTACAACGTCGACACCAACCAGATGATGATCGGCGGCGTCGGAGCGGTGCCGGAGGATCTCGGCGTCGAGGTCAGCAAGACGATGTTCGCGCCGCGCGTCGGGATCGTCTTTCGCGTCCACGCGAGAAGATGGTGCTCCGCGCCGGATTCGGCATCACCAACGATCCGTATTCGCTCGCGCGGCCGCTGCGCACCAACCATCCGGCCGTCCTGAACCTGCTGCTCGACGCGCCGAACTCGTTCCAGTTCGTCAGCCGCACGGCCGACGGCATCCCGCTGATTCCCGATCCGGACCTCGGCAACGGCCTCATCCCGGTGCCGAGCCCGATCACGGTCTTCACGCTGGCCGACAAGTTCGAGCGCGGGTACATCCGAGTCGTGCAACGCCGCCGTGCAGCACGAGCTGATGCTGGGGGTTCGTCGGCGAAGCGGCGTACGTCGGCACCCGCCAGATCGATCAGCTCGGGTTCCGGGAACTGAACTGGTCGCCGATCGGCGGCGGGCAGGCGGGCCGGCAGCTGAACCAGAAGTTCGGCCGCACCGGGCAGACCCGGCTCATCGCGCCGATCGGCGACAGCCAGTACCGACGCGCTGCAGACCCGGCTCGACCGCCGGTTCCGCAACGGCATCCAGATCGGGGCGAACTACACGTTCTCCAAGTCGACCGGGATCGCCGGCAACGCCAACAGCGACGGCGCGCTGCGGATCAACATCCCCGAGTACTACGATCTGAACAAGGCCACGAGCGACTTCGATCGCACGCACAACCTGCACATCACGAACATCATCGAGCTGCCATTCGGCCGGGCAAGCGGTGGCTCTCGAACGGCGGGGTGCTCGGCGCAGATCGTCGGCGGCTGGCAGGTGAACAACATCTTCGAGCTTCTACAGCGGCACGCCGTTCAGCGTGACGGCTGCCGGCACGTCGCTCAACGCGCCGGAGAACGATCAGCGGGCCGACCAGGTGAAGGACGACGTGGAGATCTACGGCTTCGCGCCGAACCAGGCCTACTTCGACCCGCTCGCGTTCAAGCCGGTGACCGAGGCGCGGTTCGGCACGGCGCCGTTCAACGTGCTGCGCGGGCCGGGCGTGAAATCGTGGGACCTCGTGCTCGCGCGGCAGATTCAGCTCGGCCAGCGGCAGCGGACTGCAGCTCCGCTTCGAGGCGTTCAACGTCACCGACACGCCCCGGTTCAGCAACCCCGGCGGGAACGTCTCGAACCTGCGGCTCAACCCGGACGGCACCGTGCAGGACCTGAACGGGTTCGCCGTGATCACCGGCACGCAGCGACGGCAGCGAGCGCCAGATGCGATTCGGGATCCGTTTCGTGTGGTAGTTGGCATGAATTCCGAGCCTCCAGCTTCCAGATTCCAGCCTCCAGTTTTCAACTTGGACAGTCGCCAGTTACGAAGATCGCAGCTGGCGACTGTCTTGGGATTTCGAGCTTGGAGCTTGGGATTTGATCGTTCAGGCTTTGCGCGCGGTCATGATTCCGCGCGCGGCCGCGCCTTCGGTGTAGCGCGGCTGCGCGAAGCCCGCGGCCTCGAGATAGGTTTCCATTTCCGCAGTCGAGTAGCAGCGTCCCTCCGACGCGTGCATCAGCAGCACCGAATATTCGGCAACGTGAAGCGGCCCGGTCTTCGCCGCGTTGAGGAAGGCGTCATGAATGACGACCAGGCCTCCCGGCGGAAGCGCGGCAAACGACTTTTCGAGGAGACCGGTGACGACGGGCACGTCCCAGTCGTGCAGGACGTTCGAGAACAGGTGGACGTCGGCGAAGGCGGGCAGCGGATCGGCGAGCATGTCCTGCGCGACGACCGACACGCGATCGCTGACGCCGCGCTTCGCGATCGCCGCCGCGGCGATTCGATCGACCGGCGGTTTCTCGAGCACCGTTCCTTTCAGGTTCGGGTAGTGCGCGGCCAACGCGCACGCGTAAATGCCCGATCCCCCGGCGATGTCGAGCAGATGCTGGTGCTGCCGCAAGTCGACGGCCCTGGCGACTGACTGCGACAGGTAGAGTCCCCGGCAATCCATGGCCGCCGTGAACGAGGCGGCAAAATCCTCGCGCTCCATCGCCTTGTGCCAGTCCTGGTTGGCCTGGTGCGTGCCCCAGTTCGCCGGCTTGCCGGTGCGGAGGACGGTCAGCAATTCGCCGGCAACCGGCCGATCCTCGAGCCGCGGATAGTACGGGCCGAGATACCACGGACTGTCTCTGACCATGTGCTCGCGCGCGGTGCGCGTCAGCTCGTAGACGTCGCCGGCTCGATCCAGAAGGCCCATCGCGGAGAACAACGTCAGCATCACATCGGCGGGACGCGGAGCGATGTCGAACGCAGCGCAGATCCCGGTCTGCGTCGATGGGTTCGAGGCGAGTCGCGTGAACAGGTCCAGGTGCAGGCCGACGATCAGCATGTCGGCCGCGTACATGGCGTCGCGGTAGCGATAGAGGAGCGTCGGGTCGCTGTCGGGAGTTGCGGTCAAGTCGTCAAGCGTCATGAGGCTATCTGGGGAGTTTCGGGGGAGCGGTTCGACTTCCGCCTAAAGGCGGAAGCCACCCGACTCGTTTTTGGTAGCCCACCCGACTCGTTTCTGGTAGCCACCCGACTCGTTTCTGGTGGCTTCCGGCTTTAGCCGGAAGAGAGCTGCTGATTGCCCCTCAGGCGTCCGCGACCCGGAGCCCGACCTTGCCCGTGAGCACCTGGACCCACCGCCAGGCGGCGTTGGCGAGGATGACCAGCACCGACACCATCATCATGATGGTCAGCGAGGTGTTGAGATAGCCCTGGAAATGCGCGACGGGTTCGGCCCGATCGCCATCGGCCAGAAGATTGTCTGCACGCTCATCACGCCCGCCGTGAGCGTGGTGACGGCAACGAAGGACAGCGGCAGCAGCGTGACCCACGCGTAGCGGGCCTTGCCGCTGTTGATGATGATCGTCGTCCCGACCGCCAGCGCAACCGAGGCCAGCAGCTGGTTGGCGATGCCGAACATCGGCCAGATCGTGCTGATGCTGCCGGTCCAGATGAAATAGCCCCAGGCGCTCACGACGAGCAGGGTCGAAGCGACGGATCCCGGCAGCCATTCCTGCTTCGCCATCGGCGCGTAGAACTGACCGAAGAACTCCTGCACCAGAAAGCGCGCCACGCGCGTGCCGGTGTCGATCGTGGTGAGGATGAACAGGGCCTCGAACATGATCGCGAAGTGATACCAGTAGTCCATCAGGCCGCGCATGCCGGGCAGGCCGGTGAAGATCTGCGCGATCCCGACTGCCAGCGACACCGCGCCGCCGGGGCGGCCGGCGACGGTCTCGCCGACGGCGCTCTCGAGCTGCGGCAGGTTGACGATCGGGATGCCGAGGTTCGCGAACGTGGCGGGCGGCGTGTTGATCGCGAAGTAGTCGCCCGGATACATCGCCGTCGCGGCGATCAGGGCCATGATGCCGACCACACCTTCGATCAGCATCGCACCGTAGCCAATCGGGCGGATGTCGCTCTCCTTGTCGATCATCTTCGGCGTGGTGCCGGACGAGATCAGGGCATGGAAGCCGGAGATCGCGCCGCAGGCGATGGTGATGAAGGCGAACGGGAACATCGGGCCGGGAATGATCGGGCCGCCGCCGGCGGAGAAGGCGCTGGTGGCCGGCATCTGCAGCACGGGATTCACGATCATGACCGCGAGCACGAGAAAGATGATCGTGCCGATCTTCATGAACGAGCTGAGATAGTCGCGGGGACAGAGCAGCAGCCACACCGGCAGCACCGACGCGACGAAGCCGTAGGCCGCCATCGCGACGATCAGTTCGCCGCGCGACAGCTGGAAGAGCGGACCCCACGCCGAGGCGGCGAGCGGCTTGCCGAGAATGACCGCGAGGAGCAGGCCCGCGACCCCGATCGCCGTGGCTTCCGCGATGCGGCCCTTGCGGAAGCGATACATGTAGAGGCCCATGAACAGGGCGAGCGGGATCGACGTGCCGATGGTGAAGGTGCCCCACGCGCTCTCGTGGAGCGCGTTGACCACCGCGAGCCCGAGGCCGGCCAGGGCGATGACGATGATGAAGAGGATCGCGACGGCGGCGGTGGCGCCCGCGACGGGGCCGATCTCTTCGCGGGTAATCTGCGCGAGCGAACGTCCGCCCCGCCGGGTGGAGGCCCAGAGAACGATGAAGTCGTGGACGGCCCCCGCCAGGCAGACGCCACAGACCAGCCAGATGAGTCCGGGCGCCCAGCCGAACTGCGCGGCGAGCACCGGCCCGATCAGGGGTCCGGCCCCGGTAATTGCGGCAAAATGATGGCCGAACAAAACGATGCGTTGGGTGGGATGATAGTTCTGGCCGTCATTTCGGACGTGCGCCGGCGTGATCCGGCGGTCGTCGAGGGCCATGATCCGCGCCGCGATAAACGCGCTGTAATAGCGGTAGGCAATCGCCAGTATGCACAGGATGGGCAGGATGAGATACAGCGCACGCATCGGGGGCGCAGTGTATCAAAATGGCGGGTACACCCATTGCACAGAGGGCCGCATGGCAAAAATCAGGGCGTTCGTAACGTGGCGCCTCCCTTCGGTTTTTCTCGCTCTCGCTATTCTCACGATCCCGGCGGCAGCTCACGCTCAGGGCGGGTACTTCGGCCGGAACAAGGTGCAGTACCGGGAATTCAAGTTCCAGGTGCTGAAGACCGAGCACTTCGACATCTATTTCTATCCCGAGGAAGAAGCGGCGGCACGGATGACCGCGCGGATGGCCGAACGCTGGTACGCGCGGCTCTCGAAGCTGCTGAACCATGAGCTGAGGGGCCGGCAGCCCGTCATTCTCTACGCCAGCTCCCCCCATTTCTGGCAGACGACGGCGCTCGAGGGGGATATGGGTGAAGGCACGGGCGGCGTGACGGAAGCCTACAAGCGACGTATCGTGCTGCCGCTCGCCGGCCCCATTCACCTGACCGATCACGTCTTCGGCCACGAGCTGGTCCACGCGTTCCAGTACGACATCACCAGCACCAATGTGAGCTCGGGCAACGGAGGCGCCCTGAACCTGCCGCTGTGGTTCATCGAGGGCATGGCCGAGTACCTGTCGATCGGCCCGGTCGACCCCCACACCTCGATGTGGATGCGCGAGGCGGCCCGGCGTGAGAAGCTCCCCGACATCGACCAGCTCGACGATCCGCGCTACTTCCCCTACCGCTACGGACAGGCGTTCTGGGCCTACGTCGCCGGCCGGTTCGGCGACGAGGTGATCGGGGACATGCTGCGGGCCGGCGGTCTGTCACGCGGCGGTTATCAGGTCGCGATCGAGGGGGTCCTCCAAGTCAACAGCAAGGATCTGTCGAAGGAGTGGCACGAGGCATTGTTCACGGCCTATCGGCCCGTCGCCGAGACGACCAAGATGCCAAGTGCCGTCGCCCGCCCGGTCATCAAGAAGCGTCGCGAGGGGGAGCTCAACGTCAGCCCCGAATTGAGCCCGGACGGGTCCAAGGTGGTGTTCTTCTCCGAGCGCGATCTGTTTTCGATCGATCTCTACGTGGCCGATACGAAGACCGGCGAGGTGCTGCGCAAGATCACGGACACCGCGACCAGCGCCCACACCGAGAGCCTGCAGTTCATCGCCTCGGCCGGGGCCTGGGATCACTCCGGCAAGAAATACGTCTTCCCTGGCATCGCCAGAGGACAGGCAGTGCTCACAATTGTGGACGTGGAACACGCCAAGAAGGAGCGGGAAATCGCGATCGCCGGGGTGGACGAAGTGCAGAACCCCACCTGGTCGCCGGACGGCAATTCGATCGCGTTTTCGGGCCTCGCCGGCGGGTTCAACGACCTGTTCGTCTACGACCTGGCGTCCAGCCAGCTGCGGCGGCTGACCACCGATCAATTTGCCGAGCTGGACCCGGCATGGTCCCCCGACGGCAAGCTCCTGGCCTTCAGCACCGATCGCTTCACGACCGACCTCCAGAACCTGGTGTCCGGTGACTTCCGCCTCGCGGTGCTCGACCTGGCGTCAGGCAACGTTCGATCGGCCGGTGGTTTCGAGCACGCGAAGAACATCGATCCGCAGTGGAGCGCCGACGGCAAGGCGCTCTACTTCGTCTCCGATCGCGGCGGCATCTCGAACATTTACCGCATGGAGATCGGCGGCGCGACGACGCAGCTGACGAACTTCCTGACCGGCGCCAGCGGGATCACGGAATTGAGCCCGGCGCTGTCGGTCGCGAACAACCGGCTCGTGTTCAGCGCATTCGAAGACAACGGCTACACGATCTACGCGCTCGACACCCCCGAGCAGCTCGCGGGCGGTCCGCTGCAGACCCTGCCGACGAATGCGGCGGTACTGCCGCCGCGCCGCGAGGGCGCCGGCCCGGTGTTCACGCTGCTGGAGAACGACACGCTCGGTCTCCCGCCGGAGACGGCCGTGGCCATCCCCGCCGAGGACTACAAGCCCAAGCTCGGGATCGACTACGCGGGCCAGCCGATGATTGGCGTCGGCAAGGACCCGTTCGGCACCTACGCCGTCGGCGGCGTGTCGATGGTGTTCAGCGACATGCTGGGCAACCACACGCTGTATACCGGCGCGCAGGTCACCAACCGGTTCGACGAGTTCGGCGCCACGGCGGTCTACATCAACCGCACCCACCGGTGGAACTGGGGCGCCTCGGTCGATCAGACGCCGTACGTCTGGCGCAGCTACACGGCAGGCGTCGGGGTGTCGCAAGGAGTGCCGGTCTATGTCGAGAACGAGTCCAGATACCTGCAGATCGACCGCTCCGTGGGGGGGCTGATCTCGTATCCGTTCAGCCGCGCGATGCGGGTCGACTTCAGCGGCGGGGGGCGGAATATCGGATACAAGCAGGACATCAAGTCACGAACCTACGACTTCAACAGCGGCCAGCAGATTGCGGAAGACACGACGGAATTGCCGTCGCCGGACGATCTGCTGTTCGCTGAAGGATCGGCGGCGCTGGTGTTCGACACGTCGATCATGGGCGCGACCAGCCCGATTCGTGGCAGCCGCTATCGGCTCGAGCTGGGACAGAGCGCCGGCAACATCACCTTCACCAACCTCACCGCGGACGTCCGGACCTATCTCATGCCGGTCCGGCCCTTCACCTTCGCGTTCCGCGGTCTGTACTACGCGCGGTACGGGAACGATGCTGAGGACTTCAGGTTGCCGACACTGTATCTCGGGTATCCGGGGTTGGTTCGCGGCTATGCCCAAGGGTCCTTTGAGACCGGCGAGTGCGGTCTGCAGGTCGACGGCTCCTGTCCGACGTTCGACCGACTGCTCGGCAGCCGCGTCGGCCATCTTCAACGCCGAGATCCGGTTCCCGCTGTGGGGCGCGCTCGGCGGCAGCAACTTCTACGGTCCGCTGCCGATCGAGATGGCGGTGTTCGCCGACAGCGGCGTGGCCTGGGGCCAGTCCACCAGCACGCTCTACGGCGGCAACCAGAAGGAACCGGTGTCGAGCGTCGGCGTCGCGATGCGCGCCAACCTGATGGGGTTCGCCGTCGCCGAGATCGATTACGTCCGCCCGCTCGACCGCCCGGGCCGCGGCTGGCTCTGGCAGTTCAACCTGATCCCGGGCTTCTAACGGAGGAATCGTCGACTCCCAACTCCCAACTTCCAACTCCCAAGGGGAGTCGCTCGAACAATTTCCCTTGGGAGTTGGAAGTTGGGAGTTGGGAGTTAACCGACAGCGGCAAGCTGTCGGTAATGGTGGATGTCGTGGCCGGCAATCTGCCGGGCGATCCACCACACGTTCAGCGTGCCGTACTCCGGGTGCCTGAACCCGCGTTCCCGCTGTTCCGTCGTCAGCGACTGCCACATCCCCAGATTCATCTCACGCAGCGCGACGTAGGCATCGAGCGCCGTGCGCGCGCTCATGGCGCTGTCGAGCGGCATCCAGGCGTCCTGCGAGAAGGCCTGCGCGGTGTAGCCGTCCTCGCTGAGCGCGAATCGCGCGCGCGTCGGGAGGGCGAGCTCGGTCTGCGCGAGGTGGATCAGAATCTGCCGCGCGGTCCATTTGCCAGGGGCGTAAGTGCGTTCGAACTGATGGTCGGTCCACTTCTCGACGAGCGATCGGATGCGTCGAGGTGTGTCGCCGAGCGCTTCGAGCGGATCGCGGTCGCCGAGGGGACCGGCGTAGGGGTTGGGGGGCAGTTGAGTCTGCGTCATGCTTCTTCACTTTACTCTCTGTAGTAGCAACTCCCAACGATCCAACGATCCAACGATCCAAGGGGAGCCGTTCGAAGAACGAGGTGAAAGACTAGCAACCAGCTTGTTGGCCGACTTTCACCCAATTGTTCGGTGGGCTTCCCTTGGATCGTTGGATCGTTGGGAGTTGAAACGCGTCAGAAAGACAGACCGGAACGCAGAGCTGCCGTATGCCGCATGGCGTCGAGCTCGAGGACGCCGCGCTCGATCAGCGACCGGACCTCCTCGCTGTTCCGGTATTCGGCGAGCAGCGTCCGGCGGCTGCTGGTGTAGGCCTGGTCCATCGCGTACGCGAGCACCGTCTCCATCACGAGGCCTTCCTCGGTGTTCGTCTCCCTGAAACGGCGCTTGAAGCCGGCCAGCACCGGCCGGAACGCTGGATCGTCCCACCGTTCGACGCCAGGGGCGAGGCGCATGAAGTCATCGAGAACGGTCATGTAGGAAGGGCTCGCCGGCCGGCGCCAGAACGCGACATCCGGACCGAACTCGGTGACGTAGAGCGGAAGGTAGAGCGTGGCTCCAGCCGGCACTCGATGGTCGAGGGCCGGATTGAAGCGGCGCACCTCGTCGGCGGCGAGACCCGTGCGCTTCACGATCTCGGTCAGCGAAATCGCTCGCGGGGTTCGCATGGCGTGGATCGACATTTGTGGCGTCGACGCGATCAGCCGGCTGACGTTGACAGCATTGCCAAAGACCATCTCCGCGTAGAGATGCGAGCGGAAGCCATAGCTGACATAAACCTCTTCGTAGCCCGGCAACCCTCGCAGGTCGCGGGCGAGCTGTGAGCCCAGAAGGTATCGGGCGCGGACGTCCGCTCCACCCAGGCGCTCGCCGGCGATCAGCGCGCGTCCCACGTTCGTGCCGCCGGCGTTGTGCTCGGAGAGCGCGGGGATGAACGACCCGTACTTGGTGGCAAGGATCGACAGGTACGCCGCGCAGTACGGCGCCTGCGTCGTCTGATTCCGCTCCTGGATCGGAATTGGTGAGAAGTAGTTCAGTCGCTTCCAGTTCTTCCGCTGCCACTGGCAGAAGCCGACGGCGTTGGCGTTCGAGCGCCGCGTGCCGCTCAGGCCCGATTCGAAGATGACCTGGGCGAGACCGATGTCCGCGGGCACGCCGAACCGCTCGTAGATGGCGCCCCACTCCCCGAGGAGTTGACCATATCTCGGCGTGCTCAGGAGCAGCGCATCTCCGCGCGTCGAGTTGTGCAGCACCGGTCCGGCGGTGCGTTCCATGAACAGCGCGACCTGCTCGCGGCGCTCACCGAGTTTGCGCGCAAGCGACCGGCCGTCGAGCGTGTGGGCGAGAGTGGGATCGGTCCAGACGCCCCGCCGCGTCCAGTCTCCTCTCGCCGGGAACGTCGCGAGCAGCCGTCCGTCGACAGCGCTGCCGAACGCGATCGATCCGTCGGGAATGGTGAAGACGTGCCGCCAGAAGCGATAGCCGGGCCTGAACGTCTGCATCGCCTCGACGTCCGCGCGCACCCGCGCCTCGACGGCATCGCCCGCCGACTGCGGTGCAGGAATCGCGTCGCCCGTGGCCGCAGTTGGCGCGCTCGGGCGGCGTACGATCACGTTCGACGCCGCCACCGGAATCGCCAGGCTGGCCAAAGCTAACGCCAGGAGTGTCTTCGGTCTCATGATGCGTTGGGTGATGAGACTCGGGCTGCAATCGATGCGCCCGTCAAGCCCCCGGAAAAGAGGGCCTGGAATGGGCCTCTCGAGCGAAGTGTCGCAATCTGGGGCAGGCGCCGGTGACGACTTTGAAGGTCGGATCCGGATATTGCGGGAGGCGCACACTCACGGCTAAACACACGAACCAGCGTCACGGGCCGACGGCCCCGCTTCGCGGGTCACGACGACACGACGATAACGACGACACGACGCTATTGGGGCCCGACAGATTCACGAGATCAGGTGGTAGTGACCGCGAAGCGGAAGGCCGTCGGCCCGTGAGGTTGCCGTCGATGAAGCCGTGTCTTACGCCTCCGGCGACGCCATCGCTCAGAAAGCGCCGAATCTCCGGGAGCCATGTCTTCGCATCGGCCTCACCCAACTCGATGAGGCGTTTGACGTAGTCGGCCTGAAACATCACCAGGCTCAGCATGTCGTTCGAGCGCGTCTCTCGCGTGCCCAGGCCGCGCGTGAGAAAGCGGAAGGCACGTGGCAGTTCGGGCTCGTAGGCGTTCGCCAGCCGTCCGAGATCCTGCGACGGGCGCAGCACGAGCAGTTCGATGCGCCGCAGGCCATCGCGGTGATGCCTCAGGCAGTCGCGCCACGAACTCGTTGATCTGTTGCATGTGCAGCGCATCGCTGTCGAGCTGATCGAGAAAAATCGCGTTGTAGAGGACGCCGGCGACTTGCGCCGGCGGCGGGTAGCCGACGACCGCCGGGCGGTCGGCTTCCTCGCGCGTGCGGGCGTATCGCGTCGAGACGGCAATGATGTGTCTCGCGCCGAGATGAACCGCCGGCGACAGTGGCGCCGTCAGCCGGATGCCTCCATCGCCGTACCATGCGCCGTCGACTTCAACTGCCGGGAAAGAAGAACGGCAGCGCTGACGAGGCCATCACATGGTCGACGCGGAGCGGGCAGGCGTCGCTCTTGCGCTGCGGCCGCTCCCAGGTCCGGATACCGCAGTCGTCGCGCGTCTGCACCCACGTGATCGACTGCCCTGTCGTGTAACTGGATGCGGTCAGCGCAACCGCTCGCAGCCAGCCATCCTCCAGGCTCCGCGCGATGCCGTCGATACTGCCGGACTTCGCCTCGAGCATGCGTTCGAGGAGCGAGCGAAGCGGGGCGGTATCGACCAGACTCCGCGCCGGCGGCAGGGGAGACCGGCCTCCCGACAGCAGACGGCCGCCCCATCGCACGGTGCGCGACGCCAGATCGCGCAAATCGACGCGGAACACATCCTCGATGCGCAGACTGGTCCAGATGTCGACGAGGTTCTCGAGCTTCCGGGCAAACGGTTCCTGATGCGCAGCCAGGTAGGCCGCGTTGATCCCGCCGGCGGATACTCCGGTCAGGACGTCCGGGGAGAGGTCGGGAAACACCCGCGCCAGCTGGCGGAGGACCCCGACCTGGTACGCGGCACGCGCACCGCCGCCGGTGAGCACGAGAGTCAGGTCGGACCGCTGGTGAGGAATGCGCACAGTTTATGCCGGAAGGGCCTGCACGCGGAATACAGGTGGGACGCCGCTGCGAGAAAAGCGAGGTCGATGCAGAGGCCATCGACTCCACCGCACGCAACAACATCGTCGTCAAGCTGAGCGGGGCGGAACCGCCCGCGGAGCCTCGATAATTCTGCGAGCCGGACGCAGAGGAGTCGCGGCGCGGGTTATAACTGCGTAAGGTGGACGTCCACGTTCTCGAGAGCGAATACCTTCAGACCAGCCGCCGCATCACGGTCATGCGGCCGCTTTCGACTGGTGGCGACTCGGCGGCGCCCGTGCCGGTCCTGTATCTGAACGACGGGCAGAATCTCTTCGACCCCGCGCGCGCGTTCGCGGGGAACACCTGGCGGGTCGCCGACACGGTCAGCACGCTGGTGGCCGCGGGCCGGATCCCTGCAGTCTTGGTCGTCGGCATCGACCACGGCGAGGCGCGGCGTGCGCGCGAATACCTGCCGGTGGAAGACGACCGCAATCCTCTGGCGCGGCGGCCGCTCGCCCGTCAGTACATCGAGTTCGTCACGCGTGACCTGATCCCGTTCATCGAGCGCAACTACAACGTCTCCCGGCGCACGTCAGCGCGGGCGTTTGGCGGGTCGTCCTACGGCGCCGTGGCCGCGCTGCTGACGGTTCTCGAGCGGCCCGGAGTGTTTGGCCGGCTGCTCCTCGAAAGCCCTTCCTTGTATGTCGGCGGCCGCATCCTGCTCCGCAAGGCGCGGCGGGCGCCCCGATGGCCGGCGCGGGTCTATCTTGGAGTGGGCACGGAAGAGACGTCACGCGCCGAGGTCAACCGGGAAACGGTCGAGAACGTGCGAACGCTCGAGTCGATTCTCCGGAGCGGCGGTCTCGGGGGAAGCGCTTGAAGGTCGTCGTCGAGCAAGGCGGGAGGCACACCGAGGGAGCCTGGGCGGGGCGGTTGCCGGAGGCGTTGGGGTTCTTATTCGGCCGAAAGGCCGGTAGTTAGCAGCGACTGCAGCTCTCATCAGCTTTCTAAGCAAAACCTCCTGAACTCCTTGACCTCCTGTTGAATTTCGGCGCTTCGAGAATTCGCCGAAGGGTTTCAACCTTCCGGGCCAGCCCCACCGTCCAACCCGCCATGAAAACGATCCTCGCAGCCAGCCTGATGCTGGCGTCAGTGGTGGTGTCGGGGCCGATTGATCAGCAACCCCAGACGGGTGCGGCTTCCATCTCGGGCACGTGGCGGGCCCGGCTGTCGGATTCCTGGACGCGGCGGGACGGCGAGCGCTGGATCTCGCTCGAGCTGCAGCGCGACAGCGACCGGAACTATGGGACCTCCGTCCGCCAGTCCGAGCTCGAGGCGGCCGGGATACGGGGCGAGTCGTTCTCCGGAAGCAATATCCACTTCGCCTTGCAGCGCGATGCGGGACGGATCGACTTCGAAGGGGCGTTCGACGCAGGCCGCGGCGCCGGGACGTTCCGTTTCACGCAGAATGCCGGGTTCGTCTCGGCCCTGCAGAAGAGCGGCCGCCAGGTCTCGGCCGATGACGTGATGCGGCTGGCGCTTCATGACGTGGACCAGGCCTTCATCGCGTCGATCGAGGCTGCCGGGTACAAGAACGTCAGCGTCGAGGATCTGGTGAAGATGCGGATCCACGGCGTGGATGCCGAGTACATCGCCGACCTCCGGAAAGCCGGCTACGACGGGCTGTCGATCGAAGACCTGATCAAGACGCGCATTCACGGCGCGACTCCCGCCTACGTCGCCGAGCTGCGCCAGGCCGGGTATACCGGGCTGTCGATCGATGACCTGGTTCGCACGCGCATTCACGGCGCCACGCCGGCGTTCGTGCAGGAAGTCAAGGCCGCAGGCTTCGAGCGGCTGTCGGTCGACGATCTCGTCAAGATGCGGATCCACGGCGTGACTTCTGATTTCATCCGCGGCATGCGCGCGCTCGGATACACGCAGATCACCATCGAAGAGTTGGTGAAGATGCGAATCCATGGCGTCAGCCCGGAGTTCATCAAGGAGATCGGCGGCCTCGGCTACACGAAGCTGTCGATCGACGATCTGGTCAAGATGCGGATTCACGGCGTCACGCCGGAGTTCATCCGCGAGCTGAAGGATCTCGGGTATGGCTCCCTGCCGTCGGAGCGTCTGGTCCAGTTCAGGATCCACGGCGTTGACGGCGACTTCATCCGCGACGTCCAGAAGGCGGGGATGAAGGACATGACGCCGCAGGACCTCGTCGATCTGAGCATCCATGGCGGCCGGCGCTGGCTGCGACGGACGCGCTAGCCAGCGAGCAGGTAGTCTCTGAACGCCCGGAAGGCGGCGCCGCGATGGCTCACGCGAGCCTTGACGTCGCCGTCGACCTGGGCGAGCGTGCAGCCGTAGGGCGGGTAATAGAAGATCGGGTCGTACCCGAATCCCTGCCTGCCGGCCGGTTCCCGCGCGATCTCTCCTTCGACCACCCCGCGGCCTTCGAAAGCAATCCGCCCATTCGCAGCAAACGCCACCGCGGCGACGAATCGGGCCGGGCTCGTCTCGAGGCCGCGCTCGCTGAGCAGCTGATGGATCACCCGGAACTTCACGCCGTAGTCGGTGCCGTGCCATCGTGCGGAATGCACGCCCGGGGCGTTGTCGAGCGCCTCGATCTCCAACCCCGAGTCGTCGGCCACGCTGGGAAGCCCCGTAGCCGCTTCGTAATAGAGCGCCTTCAATCGAGCGTTCTCCAGGAACGTCGTCCCGGTTTCCTCGGGCTCGACGATGCCCGGGAAGGAGGTGAGCGTGACGAGCGTCACCGGCGCGCCTTCGAGGATCGCGCGTGATCTCGCGGATCTTGCCTGGATTGGTGGTGGCGACGAGAACCTTCTTCGGCGCCGCGTTGCCCGCCGTCACTTCAGGGGGCCGGTGACGCCGCGCTGGATGTCCACGAGGTTGCGAATGCCCGCGTCGGCGAGCTCCATGAGGCTGTCGAGCGCCTGCGCGTTCGAAGGGAGGACCCTCCGCGGTTCCCTGCACCTCGACGAACCGCCCGTCGCCGGTCTTGACGACGTTCATGTCCACCTCGGCGCGTGAGTCTTCTTCGTAGGCGAGGTCGAGCATCGGCGTTCCGTCGACGACCCCGACGCTGGTGGCGGCGACGAAATCGTTCACCGGGATGCTGCGCAGGATGCCGCTGTCGCGCAGCTTGCGAAGGGCGAGCACCATCGCGACGAAGCCGCCGGTGATCGACGCGGTCCGCGTGCCGCCATCCGCCTGGATGACGTCGCAGTCGACCCAGATGGTTCGCTCGCCGAGCTCGGGGAGGCGGGTCACCGATCGGAGCGATCGGCCGATCAGGCGCTGGATTTCCTGGGTCCGACCTCCGACCTTCCCGGCGCTGGCCTCGCGCTGGGTGCGGGTCGAGGTCGCGCGGGGCAACATGCCGTATTCGGCGGTCACCCAGCCCTTGCCGGTATTGCGCAGAAACGGCGGGACCCGATCCTCGACGCTGGCAGCGCAGACCACGCGCGTTTTCCCTACCTCGATCAGGACCGAGCCCTCTGCGTGCATCAGGAATCCCGGGGTGATGGTCGTCTTGCGCAGCTCGCCCGCGCCGCGGCCGTCGATTCGGGTAGTCATCATTCTCCCTTTTCGGTTTTGACCCACTTCAGGTTCTTCTCGAGCGGATGCCGCAGGTCCACGTGACCTGCCAGCGTATCCACCTCCTTGCCCTCGACCAGAATCTGCACGCGCGAGATCACTGGCAGGTTCACGGTGACCGCATCGACGATCGCGTAGATCGTGAAGAGCTCGTCGAGCGCGCCGCCGGTATGCGCGGTCCTGGCTTCCGCGCTCAGGTCCACGAACGCGTCGCGCTGGCAGTCACCCGCTCCCGCGGCGGCGCTGCAGTCCCGCTCCGTCACATACACCCCCCGCAGCGTCGTCCCGGCGGGCACCGACGCCGCGAAGGGTTCCGGCGCCGGGCCGAGTTGGGTCTGGACGATCCAGCGCGCCTGCTCGGCCACCGGCTCGCCGAACGGCACCTCACGCTGGACGCCGACGAGCGACATGCCATCCTCGGCGATGTAGTAGAGCGTCGCGGTGATCTTGCGCGCGGGCACCGAGGGTGCGGGCGCTGCCGCTGGCGTCGCCGGAGCCGGAGTGCGGGACCAGCGGGGGAGCCAGTAGAAAAGGAGCCACGCGCCGACGATGGCCACCGCTGCGACGGCGATGACCGGGGCCGCCCGGCGCAGCATCAGCGCCGGGCTCCGGCGGCCGGCGGCGGGAGCCGCGTCCCCTGCGTGTCGCGGAACCGAAGGAGACTCTCGACGAGCGCCTGGACGATGGACGACTGGAAGGACTCGGAGGCGAGCTGCTTTTCCTGCTCGGGGTTCGAGATGAAGCCCATCTCGACGAGGACCGCCGGCATGTTGGCGCCGACGAGCACGCGGAAGGGTGCCTGCTGGATCGCTCGCAGGCTCATCGGCACGCGCTCGCGGAGCGACGCCTCGATCAGCCGGGCAAAGGTTGCGGACGCCTCGATGTGGCGTGCCTGGGCCATCTCCCAGAGGATGACCTCGATGTCTCGAGTGCCGCCGCCGAACACGGGCAACGCCTCGCCTTCGCCCTGGGCCACGCGCTGCGCTTGTGCGCCGTAGTCCTCCAGGCTCAGGTAGAAGACCTCGGCGCCGGTCGCCGACGCCCTGACCGACGCGTTGGCGTGCAGGCTGATGAACACATCCGCCTGGTTGTTGTTGGCGACCGCGGCGCGCTCGTCGAGACCGACGGTCTGATCTCCGTCGCGCGTCAGAATCACGCGCCCCCCTACGCGGGCTTCGATCGCGGCCTTGAGCCGGCGCGCGACACTGAGCGTGACGTCCTTCTCGAGCGTGCCCTGCGCACCGCGAGCGCCCTGCTCGTCGCCGCCATGGCCGGCATCGATCACGAAGATGCGCACCCCGGTGGTTGGAGAGGCCTCCAGCAGCGGCGGTTCAGCGGGCGTCAGCGTGGATGGCGGTTGAGCGCCAGGTGCAGCCGGTGCAGGAGCTTCGGTGGTTTGGGCGATCAGGTCGATGACGATCCGCCCCGCTCCACGTTCGCCGGGAGCGTCGGCGGCGCGAAAGGACGCGAACCGGGGTCCTAGGTCGAGCGCGATGACGACCGGCGGATCGGCGATCCGCAGGGCCTGGAGCACGTCCGGCACCGGGGAGACCGGCAGCGTGGCGTCGAGCGCATCAGCCTCGAACCGAACGAGCAGGCGGTTGGCTTCCTGCGTCACCGTGTGTGGCGTCGCGGGCAGCACATCGAGGGTGACGCGCGTCAGCGCATTCTGTGGCTCGATGCGCGCCGTGATTCGCGGCACGCGAAGATCGCCAGTCACGATCAATCGGGCCGGCCGCCGCAAGTCCAGGCGCGTCCCGAGTGCCGGGCCGAGCGCGCGCGGCACGAAGTCAAGGGGAACGAACCAGCGCTGGCCTTCTTTGAACGGCGGCGCCGGCAGAGACACCATGCGTCCACCCGCTGATGCGAGCGCCTGGCCTGGCGTCAACGCGATGGTCTGCGTCTTGGTCGTAACCGTGAGCGCCCCCACCACCGTGTCTTCGCGAATCGTGAGGTCGAACAGCTTCGCGAGCTCGTCGAGCGCGAACATCTCCTGTCCACTGAAGACGCGGACCGCGAGGGTCCGGCGGCCGTCGCGCATCAGGACGGTATACGGCGCAGGAACCTGGGCGGCAGGCTGTGCGGCGAGTGCGGCGAGGACCGCCGTCAGCAAGGTTCCGACGGTCGCGATGACGAGCAGAGTGGCGGCAGGCGTCCGGAAGCGTCTCAAGGGCAAAACGCTTCAATCATAAACTGAGCGCTGCAGCATCAATTGCCGGGCTCGTACCACTCGGCGTGCGGCGACCACTGGTGGCACGACAGGCACGCGGTCTGCTCCCATTCCTTCGTACACTCCGGACAGACACCTGCGGTGTCGAAGGTGTTCCATCGGCAATGGCAGCCGGGGTCGCAGTACCAGCGATCGTGCTTCTGTGGTTCCCAGCCGCAGCGGGGGCAGCGGATCCGTCGATCGTTCGGGCGGAGGAACTGCTTCTCCACGCCGGGCGTGCGGCGATAGACCAGGAAGGAAAGACACGCCAGCGACAGCAGGACTTCGATCACGGTGCTTCCAGTATCGCGTGATTCGCCGGCCGGATCACGCGTTCTGTTTCGGCCAGGGCGGCTGGGTGAACAGGCCGCCGTCGACCCACAAGGTCTGTCCGGTCACGAATGCGCTGTCATCGCTGACGAGGAATCGGACCGCCCGTGCGACGTCGACTGGCGTGCCGACTCGCCGGAGCGGTGTCACGGCGCCCCAAGTTCCCGCGTAGTCGTCGATTTCCAGCCGGGTCCGCTCGACCTCGACGGCGCCGGGCGCCACGCAGTTGACCCGGATTCGATGCGGGGCCAGCTCGACGGCTGCCACCTTGGTGAGCATCTCAATCCCTCCCTTGCTCGCGGTATAGGCCACGAGCCCGGGGAACGGGACTTTGTTGCAGCCCGACCCGATGTTGACGATGGCGCCGCCGCCGGAGTCGCGCATGTGCCGCGCCGCCGCCTGTGTGCAGAGGAAACAGCCCTTCAGGTTCGTGCGGATGACGGAATCCCATTCACTCTCGGTGACCTCGAGGAAAGGAGTCCAGGTCTGCGTTCCGGCGTTGTTGACCAGAATGTCGAGCCGCCCGAAGCGCCCCACGATCTCGTCCATCACGCGCTGGACATCGGCGCCGTTCCCGACGTCGCCAGCCACTGCGGTCGCCCGCACCCCGAGCGCTGCGATGTCGGCCGCCGTCGCTTCCGCGCGTTCGGGTTCGACGTAGTAATTGACCGCGACATCGGCCCCGGCCCGCGCCAGTTCCAGCGCGATCTCCCGGCCGATCCCGCGGCCGCCGCCCGTGACGAGCGCCGTCCGTCCGCTGAGTGTGGAAGCTGCTTCGGCGGCCATCACGCCTTACTTGCCCATGCTCCATCCGCCGTCGATCAGCAGCGGCGTGCCGGTGATGAATGCGGCCTCGTCGCTCGCCAGGTAGAGCACCGCCGCGGCGATCTCGTCCGGCCTTCCCATCCGTCCGATCGCCTGTGTCCCCGCCATCTCGCGATACGCCGCCTCGGGGTCGGGATATTCCTTCAGCCGCGCCTTGACGAACGGCGTCTCGACGCGTCCGGGGCAGACGCAATTCACCCGGATGCCGTCGGCCGCGTGATCCATCGCCATGGCTTTCGTCAACCCGACCACCGCCGTCTTGGTCGTGACATACGCCAGCCGATCGCGGATCCCGAGAATCCCGCCGATCGATGCGATGTTGATGATCACGCCCGATTTGCGCGCGAGCATGCCGCCGATGAACGCCTTGCTGGCGTTGAAGACGCCACGAACGTTGACCGCATACAGCCGGTCCAGGTCGGCTCCGCCAGTCGTGACGACAGTCCCAACGTGACCGATGCCGGCGTTGTTGACCAGGATGTCGAGCGCCGTGTGCTCGGAATCGATCCGGCTCGCGAGACCGGCAAGCGCCGCTTCGTCGGTCACGTCGAGCGCGACGAACTCCGCGTGGCCCTTGTCTGCGGTGATGGCGTCGGCAACCCGCTGACCATTCGCCACGTCACGATCGGCGACGTAGACATGGGCCCCCGCCCCCGCCAGCGTGTGCGCGATGGCTTCGCCGATCCCCGAGCCCGCCCCGGTCACCAGCGCGGTCTTGTTGTCGAGTCTGAACATGGGGATTGATTGTATCGAGTCGGGGCTCGGGACTCGGGACTCGGGGTTCGGGGTGGGTTGGAGGGCGTGTCCGGGAAATGGTTATTTGAGTGAAGTAGTTTGCGGGGCAAGGATCGGAGGCCAGTGATGACTTCGGCGTATCGCAGGATGCAGGAGCGAAACGAGGCCCTGTCGGAACAGATTGCCAATCCAAGCGGCTCAGGGTTGCTAAACAGCGGCGCGAGCAAAGCGAGCGCTGGCAGCCATGGGGGTGGGCCCCATGGGTTTCGCGGGGGTGGGGCCCCGACCGAAAGCACAGGAACTAAGACCGAAATGCTGACAGATTGGCCGCGAATCATCCGGACGCCCGAAGAATCCGGGCGCCCCGAATCAGCAAGAACGGTGAAGGGAACTGGAGGCGGCGGGATTCGCACCCGCGTCCGAAAATACATCCCCGCAGGAATCTACGATGCGTATCCGCTTCTGTTGTGTCGCTCCCGGCGTGGAGAAGCGGCGAAGAACCGCCGGAAGCCAACCCCAGAAAATCTCATTGCTGACGTCTGAGATACCCGCCAGCAACCAGCCTGCTGAAATGACATCCAGTCCCGGCCCGCAGGCTGACCGGGGTGGACGCTCACAGGTTCTTAGGCTGCGAGAGCGAGCTGCGTGTCCGCAGTTATGGTTGTTTCCATCGGATTAACGAGGGTGATGGTCCTCGGCACGCATCCTGCGAAACCATATCTCCGTCGAATCTAGGTCGCCCCCATACGGTCGGATTCCTCGAAACGTAGGAACTTTGATCTGTACGGCGCCTCCTGGATCCCGTCAACTCACTCTTGTCGTTGAAGTTGCGGCCTCATGACCGCTTGACTGCCTGATCAGGGACTCCGATAATGCCGGAAATGGCCCAAGATGCGCTCCGCGCGGCGATCGATGCGATTCGCACGCGTCTTCACGAGGAGCTCGAAGCACAACTCACGCACCTGAGCTCGCGCCAGCAGGACGAGCTCGACGGCGCCCGGCGGGCCGCCGAGGCCGAGGCCGAACAGCGGTGGTCCGCGAAGGTCGATGAGGTCCGATCCGAGTGGACGGCGCGGCTCGAAAGCGAAGTTTCGACCGCACGGACCGAGGCGGAGCGGCGCATGGTGGCCGAGACCATGCGCCTGCGCGTGGAGGCGGAGCAGGCCGCCGCCGAGTCGACCGCCGCCTTCCGGGAGCAGCTCCAGCAGGCCTTCAACCAGGAGCGTGAGCGGGCGCAGACCGAGATCAACGCCGAGCGCGAACGCCTCGCCGCCGAGCGCGAGGAGCGCCAGCGCGAGCTGGATGCGGCCCGAGAGGAGCTCGAACGAATTCGTAAAGAGCATGACAGTTTTCGTCAGGAGATCGAGACGCTCGGGCGGCAGGGGAGCGACCTTCGGTCGGAACTTGAACGCGGACGACAGGAACTGACAGCGGCGCGCCAGGAGAATGACAATGCGCGTCAGGATGCGGACTCGCTGCGGCACGATCTCGAATCGATGCGGCAGCAGCTCGAGGCCGCGCGCGAACAGGTGGCGACCGGGAGCCGCGACCTCGACACGGCTCGGAACGAGGTCGAGGCGATCCGCCGTCAGGCCGAGGCTGCCAGGGAAATCAGCGAGGATCGCCTAGCGGAGCGGCAGGCGCAGCTTGCGGTCGTCGAGCGTCTGCTGACGGCCGTTCGAGCGATGGATACCGGCCGTTCGCTGACCGACGTCCTGTCGGCGCTGACGTCGGCCGCGGCCGTCGAGGCCCCGCGGGTAGCCCTGTTCGTCGTGAATGGTTCCGAGCTCCGCAGCTGGAAGACCGTAGGGTTCGCAGCCGACACCGTCCAGGCGAGCCTGAATGACGAAGGGCTGCTGGCTGAAGTCATTCGACGCCGCGAGCCGGTCGTGACCGCCGACGGCGACCGTCCTCGGGCGCCGGCCTTCGCCGCGCTGCCGTCCGATCGTGCGGCGATTGCGGTCCCGCTCCTGGTGGCCTCGCAACCCGTCGCCGTCCTGTACGCCGATGATGCGTCAGCCGGCGCGGCCGAAACGCCGGCGTCGTGGCCCGAAGCGGTGCAGATTCTCGGACACCATGCCTCCGTCAACCTGGCGCACCTCACGGCGGCGCGCGCGGTTGAGGCGATGCGCCGCGCGGCGGCGCCCTCGACTGGGGACGCAGCGCCCAGGCTCGAAAAGGAAGACGGCACCAGCGCCCGCCGGTATGCGCGGCTGCTGGTGTCGGAGATCAAGCTGTACAACGAGGCGGCGGTACGGCTCGGCCGGGAGCAACGCGACCTGCTCGCGAGACTGAAGCCGGAAATCGAGCGCGCCCGCAAGCTGTACACGCAGCGGATCTCTCCGGCAGTGGATGCCCGCGGGGCGCTCTTTCAACAGGAGCTCGTGCAGACGCTGGCCGACGGCGATGCCACGCTCCTGGGCAATTCTGCGTGAAGACCCGCACGTTCCGAGCTCTTGCCGTCACCGGCTTCCTCGTCGCTGGTCTGGGCCCTGCCGCGCAAGGGCAGAAACCGCTCGCGCCCACCGAGCATCAGACACTCCCGCGGGACGAAAGCGATCTGTGGCTGGTGCCGTCGGTTGCGGATCGTTCGGTGCGGGTCAGCCCGACCGCGGCCACGCTCGCCGCTGCAGTGCGCCGTTACCGGGACGACGATTTCGCGGGCGCCCTGACCACGCTCTCCCGCCTCCCGTCGTCGCCAGCGCTGGACGACTACATCGACTACTACACCGGTCTCGCGCAGCTCCGCCTGCAGAAGTATCAGGAAGCGAAGAAGACGCTCACCGCCATTGTCGACCGCAAGCCGCAGGGAGCCGTGTCGCTGATGGCCGCCCTTGCGCAGGGGGAAACCGCCGAGGCCGCGGGGGAATACCGGGACGCGGTCAACATCTATCAGCGCCTCGCCGACACCAAGGCGCTGGTCACGGACGAAGTGCTCTCGCGGCTCGGACGCGCCGCCATCGCCGCCGACGATCGCAAGACCGCGGCGCAGGCGTACGTGCGTCTCTACTACGAGTTCGCGCTGACCGATGCCGCAACGGCTGCCGCATCGCAGCTGCAGTCGCTGCAGGACCAGATCGTCAAGTCGGGCTATCAGGCGGATCTGGGTCGGGCCGTGATGCTGTTTGGCGCGCGGCGCTACGCGGAGGCGCGCACCGCGTTCCAGGAACTCCAGCGTGTCGCGAACGGCGACGATCGGGAGCTCGTCGATCTGCGAGTGGCGGAATGCGATTTCTACCTGCGGCGCTACGACAGCGCGCGTGAGGGCACGAGGCCCTATCTGGAGCGCGCCTCGCGCAAGGCGGAGGCCCGGTTCTTTTATCTGTCGGCGCTGCGCGAGCTCGGCAACCACGACGAGTACATCGCCCAGACGCGCGGGCTCCTGGGCGATTTCCCTGGCGACTCCTGGTCGGAGGAGGCCCTCAACAACCTCGGCACCCATTTCATCGTCACGAACCAGGACGAAGCGGCTGCGCAGGTCTTCGCCGAGCTCTACGAGAAGTTCCCGACCGGCTCCCGGGCCGAGCGGGCGGCCTGGAAGTCCGGTTGGTGGAGTTACCGGAAAGGTGACTACGCGAACGCGGTACGAACGTTCGAATCCGCGGCCGCCTCGTTCCCGCGCTCGGACTATCGGCCCTCGTTCCTGTATTGGGCGGGACGGGCGCACGGGGCGCTGGGGCAGGGAGACACGGCTGTCGCGCGCTTCCGTCTCGTGTTTCACGACTACGGAAGCTCCTACTACGGACGGCTGGCAAAAAAATACGCCGCGCGTGTGGCCGATGCCGATCCCGCATCGGATCGCGCCATCGCAGCGTCACTGCAAACCCCCACGACTGTTGCGGCGCGGCCGCCCACGGCGGATCGGATCCGGCTCCTCCTCGCCAACGGCCTGTATGACGATGCGCTGGAGGAGCTGAGATTCGCGCAACGGCAGTGGGGAACGAGCCCGGTCATCGAAGCGACGATGGCCTGGGCCTATCACCAGAAGGGGGAACTGCGGCGCGGGATCACGTTGATGCGCCGGGCGTACCCGCAGTCGCTCACGTCCACCGGTCATCTGCTGCCGGTGTCCATGCGGCAGGTGATTTTCCCGCTGGTCTACTGGGAGCTGATCCGAACGCACGCCAACCAGCACGACCTCGATCCGTACGTCATGGCCGCTCTGATCAACCAGGAATCGACGTTCGATCCGGACATCAGGTCGTCGGCCAATGCGTGGGGACTCATGCAGATCGTGCCCGCGACGGGACGACGGCTGGCGCGAACGCTCGGCATCCGCCGCTTCTCGACCGCGAGCCTCACGAACCCCCAGACCAATATCCGGCTCGGCATGCTGTATTTCTCGCAGCTGGTCCGCCAGTTCGGCGGCACCTACTACGCGCTCGCCAGCTACAACGCCGGAGAGACCCGGGTCGTGCGGTGGAAAGCGGAACGGCCGGGGATAGACGAGGACGAATTCATCGACGACATCCCGTTCCCGGAGACGCAGAACTACGTCAAGCGGATCCTCGGGACTGCCGAGGACTACCGGTTGTTGTACGGCCGCGATGGAGGCCGTCCACAGTCACCGGTGCTTCCACCGAAGTGTAGCTTCCAGCTTCCAGCTATCAGCTGCCAGTTCCGCAGCGCGCCGGCGTCTTCCCGACCAGAACAACGCAAGCCCGAGCAGGTTCGTCAGGACGATGAGGCCCGCGATCTTCATGGCGAAGATCGTGCGGCTTCCAACCGGGACGATGGGCAGCACCGACAGGCTGATGTACAGGACCGTCATCAGCAGTCCGGAAACCGCGCACAGCTTCACCCACCACGGCACCGGCACTCGCGTTCGGGCCAGGCCGAATGGCACGGCGAACATCGCGAGGTAGGTCAGCGCATAGAAAATGCCGGCCGAGTTCCACAGCAGCTGGAACGCCTCCTGTTTTCCGACGCCGATCAATCCGAGCGTGCTCAGGGCGAATGTCGCGGCGCCCACGAAGAGGACGGAGTTCACCGGCGTGCGGCGCTTCTCGCTCAGCCGGGTGAACCATTTGGGGAGCAGGCTGTCCCATCCGGCCACCATCGGCAGCCGCGTGCTGCCCGCGAAGTTGACACTCGCCTGGGCGAGGCGAATGGCCATCATCGCGCCGAGCGTGATCGGAACGATCGCCGCGACGCCGCCGAGACGTCCGAACCCGATGGTCAGCAGCTGCGGGATCGGTGCGATGAGATCGATTCGATCGATTGGAACCAGGGCCAGGACGGAGCTCGTGCCGAGCACGAACATCAGCACGATGATCGGGGCGGCAATCGCCGTGGCCCTCGTGATGCTCCTCACCGGGTCGCGACATTCACCGGCGTGGATGGCGACATACTCGAACCCGCCGAAGGCTCCGAATCCCATCTTGCCGAGGAGATTCAGGCTGAGCAGTGAAATCGCCGGGCTCGCCGTGGCGAGAGGATGAAACTCCGGCAGCGTGCCCTTGGCCACGTTCAGCCAGGGCAGCAGGATGATCATGGCGAAGACCGTCAGCATCAGCACGCCGCCGACGGTGTGCACCCACTTCCCGACCTGCAGCCCCAGGATGGTGATCCACACCAGCACCGCCACGATGATGCCGGTCGTCGTGGCAGTCACCCACGTCTCGGTCAGCAGCCCGGGGGCCTCAGGTCCCAGGATGTAGCCGGCGTATTGCGTGAACTGCAGACCGACATTGGTCATGTTCAGGATCGCGAACAACCAGAGGTTCCAGGCGACGATGAAGCCGGTGAATTCGTTGAAGCCAAGCTTGGCCCACTGGTAGAGCCCGCCTTCGAGAGGCATCGTGCGATTGAGCCAGACCGCAACCACCGCGGACGGCAGGTAGAAGAGAGCGATCGCGATCAGCCAGAAGATGACGTGGGCGGGTCCCTGCTTGGCCGCGACGCCGACCCACTGCAGGCCCACGATGAAGAGGATCTGCGCAAAGGCGAGGTCGAGGACCGAAAGCTCCTTGCGGAGATCGGCGCTGTGCGCCCGGACGGCGTCCTCTTGCAACCGGACCACGGAGTGGTCTTCGCGTACGGCCATCGGGCGCGCCGGACTCTACCACACGAGGAGAGCGCGATCGACGGCCCGATGTCCCGTTCAGGCAACAAAAAAAGCCGGCCAGCGGTTTGCGCCGCCGGCCGGCTTGTCCTTGTCAGCCCCACTGTCTACCGCAGGATGTTGCGCCCGCCGTGATCCGTGAAATCGCGTTCCAGCTCCTCTGCGTGGGCCGCATCGCGACCGCGCGCGCCAAGGACGATGCCGCCTTCCTTCAGCCCGCGCTCGTACTCGACTGCGCGCGTTTCTGGAATGCCGGCGCCGATCAGTGCGCCGAGCAGTGTCCCGGTTGCAGCGCCCGCGCCCGCCCCAGCGAGTGCACCCGCGATCGGACCGGCAACCAGCAGACCGACGCCGGGAATGGCAATCGCCGTAGTGGATACCTCTTTCGGCCCACGGGCTCACGGAAACCCTCCGCTCCCCGGGCCACGGTGATTACAGCAACGCGACTGCCAAGTAGGCCGATCGTTTGGCTGACGATGCGGTGATTCGTCCGTCAGGACTCGCGGTCGAGGTGAACGGTTTCCCTACCCGGCGACGACGGCTGAGGCTGGGCTGAGAGCTGAGGGCTGAGCTGAAGCCGTTTTACGGAAACCCGACGATCTCGTACAGCGTCATCATCCGATCCGAGGCAAGCTCGCGCAGGTACGGGGCGAAGGGCTCGAGTCGTCCCCTGATTTCCTGTTCCCGCGGGCCGTACATGTCCCAATGGACGCCGACGTAGCGGACGCCGTACTCCTTCAGCAGCGCAAAGCTGCCGGTCGTCGGGAACGATTCGAGCGCGACGGCATTTTTCCGGAAGTCGCCGGGAATGTGATCGCTGTAGCCGTTGACCAGCGGCTGCCAGTGCGAGGTCGAGAACAGCATGTAGTTGGTGTGGAGGTGGTAGGCGACGCGTCCTCCGTAAAACGGGAACTCCACCACCGGACCACGCGGCAATTTCGCGAGCAGCAGATACGCCCTTGGGAACGGCGGCGTCAGGTGCCATGGAAACGGCGCGGTATTGAGCTCGAGGAGCGCCAGGGCCGCGACGATGACCGCGACCGCCGTCTGGCGACGCTGCGGCAGCCGCGCAACGGCGAGCGCGGCAAAGAGTCCCAGGATCAGGGGGATGATCACGCCGAATCGCGAGGGGGCCCGAAGAAACGAGAACAGCGGAATCGCGTGATAGAGGCCCATGTAGAGCCCGGCGTTCGGTCCGAACGACGCCCAGAGGAGCAACGCGCCGAGCGAGCCGTACAGCAGCACGGTCTCGCGATCGTTGACGCGGGGCAGCATCGGATCGGCCGGCCGTGGCTTCGAGCCGGCGAGCCACATGCCGGTGAGACCGAGCACGGTAGCCACGAGGCCGGGAAACAGCACCTCACTCCAGCGGCCGACATTCGCGCTCAGTTTCAGCAGCCATCGGTGCGCGTGCGCCGACGAGGCCATGTAGCTGGCCAGGTTTGCCGAGTAGCGCTGACTGTCTTCGATCGTCCGCCTGAACCCGCCTTCCTGGATTTCGAGGAACGGGATGAAGAAGGGCAGCACGCAGAGCACCGAAACGCCGGCGCCGATCGCGAGCGCGGTCCAGTACCGGCGGTCCCGCCAGAGGCCCCTGCGTATCGCAAAAAACAGGGCTGCGTACCCCACCATCAGCCCGGCGAAGATGCCGTAGTACGCGCAGGCCAGCGCCTGGACTGCGATCGTGAGGCCCAGCGCGACGCCCTTGCGGTTGCCGGGATCGTCGGCGAGCCGGTGCATCATGAGCAGCGAGAGCGGAATGCCGCCGGCAATGAGCAGCTGGATGTGGGCCGTGTGAGAGAAGAAATACGGGCAGAATCCGAACACGACGGCGGTCACGAGCGCGGCCGATGGGCTGCCCGTGAGCCGGCGCGCCAGCAGCCATCCGCCAATCACCGAAGTGCAGAAGGCGAAGAGCAGCGCTGAATTGTGAGCGACCAGCGCGTTGTGCGTCATCAGCCAGCCCGGTATTCCGACCACGCCGGCGACGATGTTCAGCTCGGAGAACGCGAGAGTCCAGCGATGCGGGTAGAAGATGTTGGCGTCGAACAGCTGGCGGGGATCCGAGGTCAGGGTGCGCGCCACCCAGCTGACGTTCCAGATGGCGTACATGCCGTCGGCATCCACGCCACGGGTGCGGCCGAACGTGCCGAACCCGGCCGCCAGCGGCCAGGTCATCATGACCGCCAGGGCCAGTGCCGCGACAACGCCAAACGCCGCGCGCGCCACACGGCGGCCGATAGGCTGTCGTCGGAGCTCCATGTAGAATGCAGTCAATTCTACCAATCAGCCGCGCGCTCAGGTGTGCGCCGTGGCAACATCCCGCAGATTGAATGGCTGCTCTCGCCCCGCTCGGGGCATTCCTGATCACCGCGCTTGCGGCATGGTTATCTCTCGGCACGCTGGGGTTCGCGGGCGCCGGAGGCGCCAGGATTGCGGTGCTCCCGGTGTCGATGCCGGTGACGCTGATTGCTGCGGCAGCCGGCGCGATCGTCCTCGTCCTGCGGCGCGCTGGCGCGTCGCTCGGTCCGCTGGCACTGCTCGCGTTCCTTGCGCTTCCGTGGCTGCCGTTTCCGGTACCCGCCGCATTCCTGCTCTGGGTGCGCCCGTTCTGCCTGTTGATCTGGGTGGCGGTGCTGCTCTCGATGGCGGCCTCACGGCCGACGCGGAGCAGCCTGCCGGTAGCAGTGGCCGCACGTCCCCGGACGTTCGCCGCGGTTCTGGCCGCAGCGATCTTCGCGTTTTCGGCATGGCGGGCTGCGCCGATGGTTCCCGGCGGCGACGAGCCGCACTACCTGATCATCACGCAGAGCCTGCTGATCGATCACGCGCTCACGATCGACGACGTGCACCGCCGTGGCGACTATCGGGCGTACTACCCGACCGAGCTCCCGCCGCACGTGCAGATGCGCGGCAAGAACGGCCGGCTCTATTCCGTCCATGCTCCAGGGCTGCCTGCGCTGGTCGCCCCTGCCTTCGTCCTCGGCGGATACCGCGCCGTGGTCGGGTTCCTGATCCTGATCGGCGCCGCCGGCTCGGCGCTCGCATGGCACGCCGGCTGGCTGGCGACGCGGCGCACCGACGCCGCGTGGTTTGGCTGGGCCGCGGTCACCCTTCCGATCACCGCCATCTTTCAGAGCTTCACCATCTATCCGGACGGGGTCGGCGGTGTGCTGACACTCACGGGACTGTGGGCCCTGCTCCGCGCCGATGACGAGTCGAAGAGCGGCGAGACGCGCGTGCGTCCCTGGCTCCTGCACGGGGCCGCGCTCGCGCTGCTGCCGTGGCTGCACTCGCGATTTGCCGTTCTCGCCGGCGGGCTCGGGGCACTGGTGCTGCTCCGGCTCTCGTCGACGAAGAACCCGGCCGCCAAGGCCGTGGCCTTTCTCGGCATTCCGGCAATCAGCGCCGTCCTGTGGGTCGGCTACTTCGTGGCGATCTATGGCCGTCCCGACCCGAGCGCGGCCTACGGCGCCGGCGAGATCGGATCGTTCAGCTTCGTTCCCGGCGGGCTCGCCGGCCTGCTGTTCGATCAGCGATTCGGACTGGTGACGTATGCGCCGGTGGTCCTGGTCGCGTTCATTGGTCTCGGATTGATGCTCGCGCGCCGCGAGACGCGCCGCCTGGCTCTCGAGCTGCTCTTCGTCGTCATACCCTACCTGCTGACCGTCACTCATTTCGCGATGTGGTGGGGCGGATGGAGCCCGCCCGCGCGGTTCTTCGCGCCGGTGTTGCCGCTCTTTGCCGTGCCGGCAGCCGCCGCCTGGGTGTTCTCGCGGCACCGCGCTGCACGCGTGCTTGCCATCGCCTCGGTGGTGCTGACGCTCTGTGCGTCCACGATCGTGGTAGCCGTGGATCGTGGCCGGCTGGCATTCAATACCCGCGAAGCCCCTTCGTTGTGGCTCGAGTGGATGGGACGGCTGGCCGACCTGACCGCGGCAACCCCGATGTGGGCCCGCGACACCGATGCGCCGCTGTTCCGGGCGATAGCGATCTGGCTGATGGTGGGGCTGGCCGGATGGCTGTTGCTGCGAGCGCTCGATCGTCACGGGCGGCTCCGCCACAATGCGAACTTTCACGTCGTTGCGGCGGCCACGCTCGCCGGCGCCGTCATGTTCGCATCTTCGGTGGCGTGGGCCTTCCAGGGGACCAACGGCCGGACCGCTTCGCCCTCGCAGCTGCAGCTGCTCGAAACGCTGTCCTCTCAGGATCGAGCGCTGGCGTTTCAGCTGAATCCGCTCTCACGCCTGACGTTGCCGGAAGTCCCGGGGCGTCTCCGGATCGAGCTCTCCCGCACCCCGGGCCGTCGTCCCGCCGGCCGGGAGGCGGCGCCGTTGTTCGCGCTCCCGCCGCTTCCGGCCGGAGAGTATCGGCTCACACCGGTGTCTGACGATCCCCGTGGCTGGTTGATGGTCGGCATCAGCCGGGACTCGCGGGATCCCTTCGCGCTCAAGACCGTGCAGCTGCCGATGTCCCCGATCGAGCTGCGATTCCCGGTTTCGCTCCGATCGCTCGTCGTTCGCGGCGACGAGGACGCCTGGCGGACCGTTCGCGGGCTCATCATCGAACCGATGGCGGTCGAACCGCGGCGCAGCCGCCTCACCGCGGATCTGGCGCGGCGGGCGGTCAGGTATGGGAGCGTGACGACCTACTTTCTCGACGACCGCAGCTTCCCCGAGCCGCAGGCCTTCTGGGTTGGGGGCGCGCGGGATGCCAGCGTCGTTTTGCAGCCGGATGCGGCAGCCGGCGCTCAGACGGTGCTCCTTCGCAACGCTCCGGTCGACAACCGGATCGTTCTTCAGGCGGGGGACTGGACGCGGGTGCTGCAGATGGCGCCCGGCGAGGAACAGCGCGTCGAGGTCCCGATCGAGCCGGCCCACGGCGCCAGCCTGCTGCGGATCGAGGCCGGCTCGGGATTCCGTCCATCGGAACGCGAGCCGGCGAGCCGGGATCAGCGGTTTCTCGGGGTCTGGGTCAAAGTGGAGGAGTGAGCAGACGGTTCAGAACCGGGCCACCGCTCCGAAGTAGAGCCCCTTCATCTTCATCTGCCCGGTGTCCCTCTCCAGCTGGTAGAACACGCTGAGCCTTCGGAATCCGCCCTGCACGCCGATGTGATCGTTGAAGTTGACCGTGCCGTACAAGTCGAAATCGTAGTACGAGGCCTGATAGTCTTCGTTGAAACTCGACGGAAGCTTGAAGAGCGTGAACTCGCCGGTAATGGAGATATTCGGCACGACGTAGACCCGGCCGGTGCCGCCGATGGCGGGGATTGGCGCCTGCGCGTGCGCGAATTCGCGGCCGACGATCGCGTTGGTCAGCGCAGCTTCCACGTCCGTATACTTCAAGTCGAGCACCAGCCCGAAAAAGCCCCGGTCGTTATAGACGAAGTCGTACTCGTAGGTGAAGCGCATCGCGTTCCACTTCAGCTCCGCGAGCACCGGCACCGACACGTTGTAGCGCTGGCCGTTGAACACGATGGAACGGGTGATCGTGGTTTCCTTCTCGTACCGAATCGGGATGAACTCGTAGCGGAACTTGTGCTTGCGTGCGGGCCGGAGCACGAGCCGCAGCTGCTTGAAGGTCTGGTTTTCGAGATCGAATTCCTTGACGAAGTCAATCTCGTCGCCGGGAATGCCGAGCCCCTCACTCTCGATGAACAGAGTCGGCGTGGGGTTGAAGAGCGACCCTCCAACCTCGACGTGGTAGGTTTCCCCGGTTGCGGGCTCCGACAGGGACCGCGCCCCATACTGCGCAAACGCCGGCACTGCGATCAGCACCAGAGCGAAGCTGATGGCCGTTATACGAAAACGAAGCTGCATTCGAATGCTCTCACCCCGAAAGAAATGACGCGCGCGCCCCGTCAGCGCGCCGGCCCGCTGGGAACGGGCCTCAATCAAGCCTATACTCCGCTCGCGGAACAGTCCACCTTGCGCCCCCGTTTCAGCCCGCGGTCTGACCGCCTTCGCCAAGGCTACGGCGGTCCGCCGTCACTCTACGATCGGGTCTCGGCCGACATCCGCCCGCTCATCATCGCCGGCTCAGCCATCCGGGGACGAACCCTGGGATGTGTACGCGGCACCATCTTTGCGAGTTTCGGCCGAACGCCGCTCGAACTGTCGGGTGTTTCAGAAAAATCTCGATTTTTCCGTTCAATTCCCAGCCAGCCGATCCATGCTGAGTGGATCGGGGCGTCGAGCGTGCGGGGCGTCCGCGTAAGGGTTTTCCGCCGTCGTAACCGCGCGGACGGCGTTGATTCACGTTGATAGCGGGAGGAAGGATGAACAGGTACTTCGTCGCTTGTGTGTTCGCTTTGCTCTTCGGCGTGTCACCAGGCTACGCCCAGCAGGGGACCACGGAAGTGCGCGGCCGGGTGGTCGATCCCCAGGGCGCGCTGTTGCCCGGCGTCACCGTCACTGTGCGCAACCAGGACACGGGCATGTTCCGCGAGACCGTGTCGAACAGCGACGGCACGTTTCTCGTCACCGGAATCGTGCCCGGACGGTATGAGATCAGCGCCGAGCTCCAGGGCTTCAAGAAATTCATGCGAAAGGACATGGAGCTCGAGATCGGCAAGACCGCGACCATCGACGTGCCGCTCGAGGTCGGCCAGCTCTCCGAAACCGTGAACGTCTCCGCCGAGTCGCCCACTCGTGGACGTGACCTCGAAGGAGATCGGCGGCAACATCACGACGCGCGAGCTCGTCGAGCTGCCGAGCATCAACGGCAACTTCGTCGGGTTCATCGGCCTGCTGCCCGGCATCGTGCCCGACGATCAGCACCGAGTCGTTCGGCAGCGATTCGATCGCGGTGAACGGCCAGGATCCCCGCAACAACAACTACATGCTGGACGGCGGCAACAACAACGACGACGTCATCGGCCAGCGCGCGGGCACCCAGGCGCGGACGCCGATCGAGGCCATCCAGGAGTTCCAGGTCATCACCAACCAGTTCGACGCGGAGTTCGGCCGCACCACCGGCGCGGTGATCAACGCGGTGACCAAGTCGGGCACCAACATCTTCCATGGCAGCGCGTTCGAGAACTACCAGGATGCGGACCTGACCAGCAAAGACTACTTCGCGGAAAAGAACAATTCGCCGAAGCCGGACACGCAGTACCAGCGCCTGGGCGGCACGGTGGGCGGACCGATCATCAGGGATAGGGCCCACTTCTTCTTCAGCCTCGAGCGGTTCATCATCGACGAGGGCGTGACCATCAACATTCCGACGCGCCCGAACTTCAACACTACGACCACCGAGAAGACACGGGTCTGGAACACCGTCGTCCGCGGCGACCATCAGATCAACGCCAACAACACCTGGGGTGTGCGCTGGCTGCGAGAGGATTCACCGCAGTACAACCAGATCATCGACAACGTGACCCTCGACGCGTCCCGCGAGGAAAACGACGTCGACCAGACGGTGGTCGGATCCGTCAATACCGTGTTGGCGAACAACAAGATGAACCAGATGCGGCTGGCGTGGACGCGTGAGAACGTGGCGTTCGCGAACCCGTGCTTCAACGGCAACGGTCGCGACATGACCAAGTGCGAGCCAACGCTCGCGTTCCAGACGTACACCACCCAGCAGGACAATACGGCGCAGTCGCGCATCAACGACGCCATCCAGTTCGACAATACCTTCTCGTGGTTCAAGTCGGGGTGGAAGGGGGATCACGACATCAAGGTCGGGGGCAATTACGAGTACGTCGGCGCGGACAACGTCAACCAGGGGAACATGAACGGGACCTTCGCCTTCGGACGCAACGACGGTCCCTTCAACGCCGCGGATCCCTTCACGTATCCCGATCGGCTGACGATCCGGGTCGGTGGCGAGTCGCGCTTCTACGAGAAGGCCCACTACGTGACGGGATTCCTCCAGGACAAGTGGCGGCTGAACAACAAGCTGACTCTCAGCCTGGGTCTCCGGTATGACCTCGAAGTGATCCCGATTCCGGAGACGGACGACCCCATCACCGGGGACGGAAATTACCCCGTCGACAACAACAACATCCAGCCGAGGGTCGGCTTTGCCTATGACCTGGGCGGCCGCGGGCAGCGGGTGATCCGTGGCGGCTACGGCCGGTTCTACGAAAAGACCCACTTCGAGTTGATCGGCGGTCTCTTCACCGCCACGCCGTTCACCAGCTCCTTTACCCGCGATTTCCCGTTGAACACCTTCGACCCGGGACCACGGCAGGGCCAGAAGCCGCTCGATCCACTCCTCGTCAATGGTCCCGTGCTCAACCGCGAGCTGGTCGACTCGCTGTTCCCGCCGGGCTCGTTGCTGCGCAACACCGGCGCGAGCTGGGACAGTCCCGATCGCCTGGTGCCCATGACCGACCAGTTCAGCATCGGCTATCAGCACCAGCTCGGGGCGCGTCTCTCGGTCAGCGCTGACTACGTGCACGCCGCCGGCCGCGACCTGCTGATGTCCCTGCAGCTGAACCCGACACTGCGCGCGACGACCGCGGTCACATCGCCCAACATCCGCCAGAGCAGCGCCATTCTGGATGCTGCCACCGCGGAATTGCAGCAGAAATACGGTCCCAGCTTCACGCCGTTCACCGGGAGTGTCACGATGCCGCTCAACATCGGCGAGACCGACTACGACGCGCTGATGGTGCAGCTGGACAAGCGCTTCAGCAGCAACTACAGCGCACGCGTGTCGTACACGCTGGCGAAGTCGCACGGCAACACCAGCGGCGCCGGCATCGCGGCGAGCGGTTTCCAGGTGCTCGACGACATGCACCTCGAGCTGAACGAAGGACCCACGAACTTCGATCAACGGCACAACCTGGTGGTGAGCGGGACCGCGCTCATCCCGAAGACCGGCGGCCTGAACTTCAGCTGGGTGGCGCGCGCGCTCAGCGGCACGCCGTTCAGCCTGACCAACGGCAACATCGATCCGGACCGGAACGGGACGATCGCCGAGCCGCTCGCGGCTGCCGACTACTCTGGTACCGGCGCCGATGCGTACACGGTCAAGGGCTACAAGGCAGAACGGAACGGCGCCTTCGGCCCGGGCTTCTTCCAGGCGGATCTGCGGGCCGGGTATCGGTTCAATCTCGGCGGCCAGCGCAGGCTCAACGCGTTCGTCGATTTCTTCAACATCACGGATCGCGTGAACTTCGCGAACCCGAGCGGCAACCAGGCGAATCCCACGTTCCTCGTGCGGACCGCGTACAGCACGAGCTACACGCCGAGAAAGCTGCAGCTGGGGGCACGGTTCGAGTTTTAGACAGGACCCGGCGGTCCCGCTTCGCGCGGGGCCGCCGGGTCCAGCTTCAGCTTTCAGCTCCAGCTAAACCTCAGAGCTCTCCGAAAGCTCTTGCTGATAGCTGGCAGCTGAAGCTGACAGCTGATAGCTATACTCAGAGGGATGGGTCCCGCGTTCCGCCGCCTCCTCCCGTTCCTGCTCGTCTACCGCCGCCAGTTCATCATCGGGCTGCTGTGCGTCGTCGTCACCACCACCATACAGCTGCTGTCGCCATGGGTGCTGAAGTACGCGGTCGATGATCTGAACGCCGGGGTCACCCGTTCCAAGCTTGCCTTCTACGCGGCGACGCTCCTGGGCATCGCCTGCGTTGGCGGAGTGTTCCGCTACCTGATGCGGCAGATTCTGATCGGCGCGTCGCGTGACATCGAGTTCGATGTCCGCAACGCGTTCTTCGCACGGCTCCAGCTGATGCCGGTCGGGTACTACCAGACCCGTCGCACCGGCGATCTGATGTCGCGCGCGACCAACGATCTGAACGCGGTCCGGATGATGATCGGGCCAGCGGTCATGTACTCGGCGAACACCATCCTGGTGTTCATCGTGGCGATCGTGCTGATGGCGTCGCTCGATGCCCGCCTGACGATGATGGCGCTGCTGCCGCTGCCGTTCGTGACCGTGGTCGTCAAGTACTTCGGCAGCGCGATCCACAAGCGGTTCGAGGCCATTCAGGACCAGCTGGCGAACCTGAGCGCCGTCGTCCAGGAGGCGCTGGCTGGCGTTCGGGTTGTCCGCGCCTACAACCAGCAGGCGCACGAGATCGAGCGATTCAGCCAAGCCAATCGCGAGTACGTCCGGCGGAACCGGGTGCTGATCCGGCTGCAGGGGTTCTTCTTCCCGAGCATGACCCTCTTCCTGGGATTTGGTTCGCTGCTCGTGCTGTGGATCGGCAGCCAGCACGTCATCCGCGGCGAGATCACGCTCGGCGAGTTCGTGGCATTCAACGCCTACCTGGTGATGCTCAGCTGGCCGATGATCGCGTTCGGATGGGTGACCAACATCCTGCAGCGCGGGATGGCATCCTGGAAGCGGATGCTCGAGGTCCTCGACGCGGTGCCTGACATCGACGATCGGCATGTCACCGAGGCAGGCCGCGCGGCGCCGCTCACGGGCGCGATTGAAGTTCGGGATCTCGTGTTCACCTATCCCGGCACCGATCGCCCGGTTCTCGACCACGTGTCGCTCACGATTGCCGCTGGACAGACGGTGGCGCTGGTCGGCGCGACCGGCTCGGGAAAATCCACGCTGATTCACCTGATTCCGCGGCTGCACGATCCACCCCCCGGGACCGTCTTCCTCGACGGCGTGGACGTCCGGGAGATCCCGCTCGACCGCCTGCGTGGCGCGATCGGCTTCGTGCCCCAGGAGCCGTTCCTGTTCTCGGACACGATTGCCGGGAACGTCTCACTCGGCCTCGGCGGCGAGAAAGCGGCAGCAGGCACGCCATCCGGCGGATCCGATGCGCTTGCTCCGGGCATGACCGAACGCCTCGAGAACGCCGCCGCGATTGCGCGGCTCGACAAGGATGTCGCGTCGTTTCCGAAGGGCTATGGAACGCTGGTGGGCGAGCGCGGCATCACGCTCTCGGGCGGCCAGAAGCAGCGAACGGCCATTGCCCGCGCAGTGATGCTGAATCCGCGGATCCTGATCCTGGACGATGCGCTGTCGGCGGTGGATACGTACACCGAGGAAGAAATCCTCGAGCGGTTGCGGGTGTTCATGCGGAAGCGGACATCGATCATCGTCTCGCATCGCGTGTCGACGGTCAGGCACGCAGACATGATCGTGGTCCTGCAGGACGGCCGCATCGCGGAGCAGGGAACCCACGACGAGCTGGTGCGGTTGGGCGGTCTGTACGCCGACCTGCACCAGAAACAACTTCTGCAGGAGGAGCTCGCAGCGAGCTAATCAGTGTCCCTCCACGACGAAGAAGTCCTGGGTAAGGCCTACGACTCGGTCCTGATGCGGCGGCTGCTGCGGTACCTGCGTGCCGTACCGCTCGCAGGTGGCGGTTGCGCTGGTGGCGATCATCGCCGGGGCCGCGCTGCAGCTGGCGCAGCCCTATCTGGTCAAGATCGCGATCGACCGTCACATCCAGCCGGGGAACCTGGCCGGGCTCGATCGGATCGCGCTGGCGTTTCTGGCGATCCTGTTCGCGTCCTTCTCGCTGGAATTCCTTCAGACCTGGATGCTGCAGACCACCGGCCAGCGCATCATGTTCGACATGCGCCTGCAGATCTACCGGCATCTGCAGCGGCTGGACGTGCAGTTCTACGACCGCAATCCGGTCGGCCGGCTGATGACCCGGGTCACGACCGACGTGGATGTCCTGAACGACCTGTTCACGGCCGGCGTGGTGTCGATCTTCGGCGACGTGTTCATGCTGGCCGGCATCATGATCGTGCTCGTGATCATGGACTGGCGCCTGGCGCTGGTCGCGTTTTCGGTCCTTCCGCTGATCGCCGTGGTCACGCAGTGGTTCCGGCGCAATGCCCGCGAGTCCTACCGCGTGGTTCGGACGCTGATCGCCCGGATCAACGCGTTTCTGCAGGAGCACATCACCGGCATGTCGACGGTGCAGCTGTTCCGGCAGGAAGCGCGGATCTTCGGCCGGTTCAACGACATCAACCGGCGGCACCGCGACGCCAACGTGGAGTCGATCTTCTATTACGCCGTCTTCTATCCGGCGATCGAGATCATCGGCGCGCTCGCCGCGGCGCTGATCATCTGGTTCGGCGGTGGCTGGACGATCACGGGCACGCTGACGCTCGGGTCGCTGGTGGCCTTCCTGCAGTATTCCCAGCGGTTCTTCCGGCCGATCAGCGACATGTCGGAGAAGTTCAACGTCCTCCAGGCCGCGATGGCCTCATCCGAGCGCATCTTCAAGCTGCTGGATACGCCCGTGAAGATCGGCGCCGGCCATCCCCTCGACGGTGGGGGCGCGTCTTCAGACCCGGCCCGGACCCACCGATCCGCCCACGCCCCAGGAGCGGCTCGATTGTCTTCGAGGACGTGTCCTTCGCCTACAACGACGCCGACTATGTGCTGCGGAACGTCTCGTTCGAGGTGGCACCGGGAGAGCGGGTCGGGATCGTCGGGCGCGACGGGCGCCGGCAAGTCGACGCTGATCAACCTGCTCCTGCGCTTCTACGACACGACCAGCGGCCGGATCCTGGTGGACGGCGTCGACGTCCGGCAGATGGACCTGCAGCCGCTTCGCGACAAGTTCAGCCTGGTCCTCCAGGACGTCCACCTGTTCTCCGGCACCATCGCGTCCAACATCCGGCTCGGGACCGCTCGATCACCGACGAACAGGTCCGGCAGGCCGGCGAAGGCGGTCCACGCCGATCGGTTCATCGAGCGAGCTGCCGCAGAGGTACGACGCACCCGGTGGCCGAGCGTGGGGCCACGCTCTCGGTCGGTCAGAAGCAGCTGCTGTCGTTCGCCCGGGCGCTCGCGTTCGACCCCGAAATCCTCGTCCTGGACGAGGCCACGTCGAGCGTCGACACCGAGACCGAGCTGACCATCCGCGACGCGCTCAAGGTGCTGATGGCCGGCCGGACGACCCTGGCCATCGCGCACCGGCTCTCGACGATTCAGGACATGGACAAGATCCTGGTGATGCACCACGGGGAGCTGCGCGAGGCCGGCACCCACCAGGAGCTGCTGGCGCGGCGGGGCATCTACTACAAGCTCTATCAGCTCCAGTTCAAGGACCAGGAGCGCGCCGGCCTGACCGCGAGCTCGTCGTCGGGCCGGACTGCTGGGGATGGTGCGTTAAGCGGCTGGCGGGGCTACTGTTTCGGCCCTTCGGCCGGCGCCGGCCATTCGGGCGGGGGCGGCAGCACGGCCTCGCGCTGGCGGAACAGCCGGTCCACCAGGCGGGGGGTGCTGTTCCGAGGATTCCACCCCATGCGGAGCACCGTAATGACCATGTGCCGCCGTCCGAGCTCGAGGGCCTCGTCGCAGTTCCAGATATAGATGTCCAGATGCCGGCCATGAACCTTGGGGCCGGTGTCCATGACCGTATAGACGCCGTTGTACCGGTCCGGCAGCTTGTCGATCTGGACGACCGAGCCGACCGGCAGCAGGTCGGGATCCGCCGCCGCGATGCCGGAGCGCACGTTGACGCCCGACGCCGTCGTCGTCCCGCGGCAGTAGCCCGTGGCGGTGAAGCGGAGGCGCGCGCCCTGGGCCGGGGCGGCCGTCAGCTCGTTGTCTGGCTGCCGGGCGGCGAACCTGGAGTCCATCACCGTGACCTCGTAGAGCGCCGCGAAGAACACAGCGGCGACGACGGTCACGAGGAACTTGCGCCCGGTTGAGCGGTTCAGAAACATAGGTTTCAGGGTCCCCTGGGGCGCTGGGGGACCCCATCCACTCTAGCCTCCCGACGGGCGCAGGTCAACCTTTCCGCGTCCCATACCCTGGTGGGAGTGTTCAAGCAACTGCTTACAATTCTGTGTCTTGCGAGCGATGCATACGTTTGCGATGTGTGGTGATCATCACGAACGACGCGCGATACGCGATGAGTGAGAGCAGTGTCGCGCCGATCGTCGAGCCGAGCGTGAACGCCCAGACGAACGGTCGAGGTGCGCCGAGGCCGACTAGAATCTCGCTCCAGGAGCGGTTTTCCATGGCGGCGATCAGGCCTCCACGAGTGCCGGGCGGGATTCCGTTCCGAGGATCGCGGCGCCGAGCCAAGTCGAGAGGGTGTAGTAGGGAACCAGAATCCAGGGAAGGTTGGAGTAGACCCCGAGCAGGACGGCGACCCGATTCAGGTTCAGCGCGAACGCGAGCACCAGGCCGAGGATCGTGTGGAGCCCAGGACGGGAGAGAAGCCGAGGAAGACCCCGAGCGCGTAGGCGAACGCGGTGCGCTGCGGGGTATCGTGGGTGTGCAGCAGCTGCTCGAGCCAGACGCGGACCCGGGGAAACCTCACCATGCGGTCGGTCAGAAGTGGGTGTAACCCGTCGGGCATCGGCTCGGCGGACCCGTCGCGCATCAGCACTAGTAGGGTGCCGGCGTCAGCTCGCCGATTCGGGTGATAGGGATTCCGCGAGCCTGACCCGGACCACTTGAGACGACCCCGCCGGCGGGGCGGGACCGAGAAGAGCAGCTCGTAGTCATCGCCGCCCGCAAGCGCCGCCCGGATCGGGATTCCGCTCCCCGGTCGCGAAAGACCTGCGCGGCGGCCTCCGGGATTGGCAGCCGCCGGGCGTCGATGACCGCACCAGTGCCGCTGGCGCCGGCGAGCTGGCGGTACCGCATCCGCGAGACCATCACTGAGATCCATGCAGGCGCTGGCGGCTCGTGAGTCGGCCGAGGATCCAACCGAGACGGAACCGGGGCTCGGGCCGGCGGTAGCGCATAACGCAGGCCGTCATATCTGGCCTGTCCGGCCGACCGCCACGTCGCCATGCCGGTTCGCAGCCATTCAAGGCCCGCGGCGGCGGCCCCGACCGTTCCCGTGAGGTAGAGACCATCGCCGGGGCGCCCGCCGCCCCGGGTCAGGACCTTCCTCGGGCCGGACCGCACCCGTCGGTGACGTCGACAATCAGAGGGCCCGGGGATTTCGTCATGTTTCCGCCGGCGAGGATCACGTCGGCTTCCTTGGCCATGGCCGCGAAGCCGTCGAGGAGCGCGGTCGAGCTCGCCGACGAGCATGCGCTCCGGGACAATGAGGGAGAGCAGGGCCAGCCGGGGCTTGCCACCCATCGCCGCGACATCGCTGACGTTGACCGCCAGCGCCTTGTAGCCAACATCTGCCGGGGAGGAAAGCCTCAGGTCGAAATGGACTCCTTCCACGAGCGCGTCGGTCGTCAGGACCTCGAGCATTCCCCGCGCCGGCACCGCGACGGCCGCATCGTCGCCGATGCCGACCGGGAGCAGTTCGGGGGAGGCGGGGAACCGCGACTGGATGAGCGCGATGAGGCCGCGCTCGCCTAGTGCCGTGATCGGGCTGCTGATGTCGCTAACGGGCGTACTCAACAGCACGCGTCTCACGGATGACCGTGACCTTGATCTGGCCGGGGTATTCCAGCTCGTTTTCGATCCGGCGGGCGATGTCTTTGGAAAGCCAGACCGTTTCCTCGTCCGAAATACGCTCGCTTTCGACGAGGATGCGGATCTCACGGCCGGCCTGCAGCGCAAAGGCCTTCGAGACGCCCTGGAAGGAGTCCGCGATGCCCTTCGAGCTTCTCGAGCCGCTTCACGTAGGACTCGAGGATGTCGCGGCGGGCGCCGGGGCGGGCGGCTGAAATCGCGTCGGCAGCCTGGACGATCATGGCTTCGAGCGACGGCCAGTCGATGTCCATGTGATGGGCGGCGACCGCGAGCAGGACGGGCTCCGATTCGCCGTGCTTCCTGCAGGAAGTCGAGGCCCAGCTCGAGGTGCGTGCCCTGGAGATCGCGGTCGATCGCCTTGCCGATGTCGTGCAGGAAGGCGGCGCGGGTGGCGACCTGGGCGTTCAGCCCGAGCTCCCTGGCCATGATGCCGGCCAGGAAGGCGACTTCCTTGGAGTGGTTCAGGACGTTCTGGCCGTAGCTGGTGCGGAACTTCAGGCGTCCCATCAGGCGCAGCACCTCGGGATGGAGATCGTAGAGGCCGAGCTCGAAGGCGGCCGCCTCGCCCTCGCGGCGGACGGTCTCCTCCATGTCGACCTTGACCTTCGTCGACGATCTCCTCGATCCGGGCCGGATGGATCCGGCCGTCGGCGATCAGGCGCTCGATCGCCTGCCGGGCGATCTCGCGGCGCAGCGGATCGAAGCTCGAAAGGATGATCGCGCCCGGCGTGTCGTCGACGATCAGCTCGACGCCGGTGGCGGTCTCCAGCGCGCGGATGTTGCGCCCTTCGCGGCCGATGATGCGGCCCTTCATGTCGTCGCTCGGCAGGTCGACGACCGACACGGTCGTCTCGATCGTGTGCTCCGCGGCGCTGCGCTGGATGGCGTCGACGATGATCTGCTGGGCGCGGGCCGCGGCGGTCTCCCGCGCTTCGGTCTCGAGCCGCTTCACCAGGTTTGCCGCGTCGCGCCGGACGTCGCTCTCGAGCTGCTTCAGCAGCAGCTCGCGCGCCTCTTCGGCGGTGAGGCCGGCGACCCGCTGCAGCTCCCGCTGGCGTTCGGCGACCAGCTGCTCGTCCGCGCGCCAGGTTCGCGGCCGACGGCCTTTTCGCTCGTCGGCGATCCGGCGCTCGCGCAGCGCGGAGGTCCTGCTCGAGCCGATCGGTGGTGGTCAGCCGGTCCGCCAGCGCGCGGGTCTTGTCGGCAAGCGCCTGTTCCAGCGAGAGGATCTCGTGGCGCCGCTCGCGGAGCTGAGCGCTCGGCTTCGGCGGCGATGGCATGGGCTTTTTCCCGTGCCTCGACCGCGGCTTCCTTGCGCAGCGTCTCGGCGTCGCGCTCGGCCTGCTTCAGGATCGACTGCGGTGCTGAGTTCCGTCTGTTCGAGCAGGCGCTTGATGTCGGCGCGGGCGTCGAGCGCCGCCTGCTCGTCGGCGCGCGAGCGCGTCGAACGGGCGCGAGAGCTGGAATAGACGAGGACAGGAACAGCGAAGAGGCCAGCCGCGACCAGCAAGGTCAGAATCGTGGCGCTGAATCCATTGGGATCCCCGTCACAATAAAAGAAACCCGGCCCCGGGAGGCCAGGCAGTCAGCTCGTGTCCGCAGGATGAGAGGAAAGGGCCCCGCTTTGCCGTGTGGGGAGGTCGGATGAACCTGCTCAAAGCAGGTGGAACCGCTGCACAAGCCGCGCTTCAGGCTTCCTCTTACAGAGGCATGCACACCACGCAGCGTCGCGATTCTCTTATGGGATGAAACATCGGCTCAAACGAGCCTCCGAACCATCACGCACAAAGCAGGGAACTCAAACTCCGGCGTCGATCTTACAGGTGAATTGATCCGGCCGGCAAGCGCTGCGGCCGGAAAATCGCGATTATTTCGTGAGTTTCTGGGCAGTCAGCGGGCCGCGGCCTGGGGTTCGTCGAGGCCGAGCGCAAGGTCCACGATCCGCTCGAGGGCGGCGGCGCGGCGGCTCAGGGTCGCCTGATCGGACTCGACTTCGTCGCAGGCGCTTGAAGAACTCATCCGCGATGTTCAGCGCGGCGAGCACGGCGAGCTTGAGCGTGTCGCCCGCGGGAGATTCGCGCGCGGCCAGGCGCATCTTCTCGTCGACGTAGGCCGCCAGCTCCGCCACGTAGTCCGGCTGGCAGACCACTCCGGATCGGGTAGCGGTGACCGTGAATCTCGACGTGAACGACGCGGGATTCCATCTCAGAGGTTCCGGGTGCCGGGTGCCGGGTGCCGGGTTCGGTTCCGGGTTCGGTTCGCGGTTCGGCTCCCGGTTCGGAATTCGGTTCCTGGTTCGGGGGTCAATTCAATGTTCACGGTTCACCGTTCCATGGATGCTGCGCACGATAGCCGATGGCGAATCCGGCAACGACGAACCCGGAACCAGGAACCAACCTGGCACCTGGAACCGAACCCGGCACCCGGAACCGGAACCAGGAACCGACATGCCTACAGATTCAGCCCCTCAATCTGCTGCAGCATCTCATCCACACGCGAGCGGATCAGATCGCGCTCCTCGCGGAGCGCCAGGATCTCGCTGCCCGTCGACTCGGCGTCGGTGAGCCGCGCCCGCGATGACTCGAGCTCGCGCGTGAGCTTGGCGTTCTCCTCCGATGCGACGGCGTTCTCGGTACGGAGGCGATCGACCATGCCGACCAGCAGCTTCACCTTCTCTTCAAGCCGGTCGATGGGTTCGAGCTCGATCGATCGTGTTGCAACTGCGGATTTTGCCACGGACATCCTCTGCGAAACTGGCGAGCCGGCGAACCGGTGTGCCGGAACCTCTGGATAAATGAATCAGTCCGTCAGCGCTGCTCGGCGCCGTGCGACCCCTTGAGCGCGGCGACGATCTCCGCCATCGCCTGTTGCACCTCGTCGTCGGTGAGCGTGCGGTCGGGAGCCCTGAACGTGAGCCGCAGCGAGAGGCTGACCTGCTCTGCCGGAACGCCCTTTCCCGTGTAGCGATCGAACTCGACGACCGTGACCAGCGTCGGCGGCGCTGACGAACGGATAGTGCCACGAACCGTGCTCGCAGGCAAGGTGTCGGGCACGAGGATCGAGAGGTCGCGGACGATCGACGGAAACCGGGGCAGCGACTCCGCGCGGAGGTCGTCGCCGGCCGCGATCGAGAACAGCGCCCCGGTGTCCATCTCGGCGACGTAGAGCTCTTCGGCAGCGGGAAAGCCACGGGCTTCGGCCAGCGACGGCAGCAGCTGACCGAGGACGCCGATCGAGACGCGCGTGCCGCCGGCGGTCGCAAAGGCTTCCGCCGCACGACCGGGCGCCAGGAACGGGCTTCTGGTCTCCGCGAACTCCGTGCGCACGCCATAAGGTGCGCACGCCCGCTCGACCACGCCTTTGATATCGAAGAAGTCCACGCCGCGCGCGCCAGTCGACCAGTGCGCTTCGTCCGCCGCTCCCGACCAGACCGCGGCCGCGGCCCGGCCTTCTCCGCCCCGCGGGTCGAACCGGCTGCCGGTCTCGAACAACCGCACGTCCTTGCGGCCGCGCCGGCGATTGTGGGCGCACGCGTCGATCAGGCCGGGCAGCAGCGAGGGCCGGAGCACCGCGTACTTTTCCGACAACGGATTGGCGATCGCCGCCGGCTCGGTGCCCGGATCGCAGAACGGCAGCGCCGCCTCGCGCTCGATGAACGCAAAGGTCATCGCTTCCGAGAACCCGCTGGCGGTGAGCAGCTCCTTCAGGATCCGTTCACGCCGGATGGCCGGGTCGGGGGCGGGCTGCGGCGCCGCAAGCGACGGAAACGCGGCAGGGATCCGATCGAAGCCGAAATGTCGTCCGACCTCCTCGATGAGGTCGGCTTCGCGGGAGACGTCGACCCGCCAGCTCGGCACGGTCACTCGCCAGCCGTCCGTCGTGGGACCCAGAGCGAACCCGAGCGGCTCCAGAAGTCCGGGCACGTCTTCAGAAGGAACGGCCTGCCCCAGCAGCCGTGTGATGCGCGCGGCGCGCAACGTCACCGTCACCGCCGCCCGGGGTGAGGGGTAGCGGTCCACGATCGGTCCAATCGCACGGCCGGCGCCGATTTTCTCGAACAGCGCGGCGGCGCGCGCGATTCCGGCGGGCGGCGCCTGGATGTCGCCGCCGCGTTCGAACCGGGTCGAGGCTTCGGTCTTCAGTCCGAGCTTCTTGCTCGTCCGCCTTACGGACGCGGGCTGGAAGTAGGCGCTCTCGAGCACCATCTTCGTGGTCCCGGCGTGGATTTCCGACGTGCTCCCGCCCATCACGCCGCCGACCGCCGTGGCACGGCCAGCATCGGCAATCACCAGCATGTCGGCATCCAGCCTCCGCTCGACGCCGTCGAGCGTCGTCAGCGGTTCGCCGGCCGCGGCGCGCCGGATCACGAGACGGCCGCCGTCCAGACGCGGCGCGTCGAACGCGTGCATCGGCTGGCCCATCTCCAGCATCACGTAGTTGGTGACGTCGACGATGTTGTTGATCGGCCGGACACCGGCGGCCTCCAGCCGTTCGGCCAGCCAGGCGGGAGAGGGACGGATCCGGACCTCGAACACCTGCGCGCAATAGCGCGGGCACAGCTCCGGATCCTGCAGGTCGACGTCGATCGTCTCGCCGCTCTCGACCGCGGGCGCGAGCGCCAGGGGCCGCACCGGCTTCTTCCAGATGACCGATGCTTCACGGGCGATGCCGACGTGATTCAGGCAGTCCGGACGGTTCGCGGTGATTTCGAAATCGATCACCCCGCGCTCGACCGACGCCACCTCGAAGCCGCGCAGCGCGATCGCCGCCGCGACGGCCTCGACGTCGGCGGGCACGTCCACGAGCTCGGCGAGCCACTGATGGACGATCTTCACGGCCGGAACTGCTCCAGGAAGCGCAGGTCGTTCTCGTAGAACAGGCGGATGTCTTCCACGCCCCACTTCAGCAGGGCGATGCGCTCGATCCCCATGCCGAAAGCGAAGCCGGTGTACCGCTCGGAGTCGTAGCCCACCGCTTCGAACACCGCGGGGTGCACCATGCCGCTGCCAAGCACCTCGATCCAGCCCGTGCCCTTGCACATCGCGCAACCAGCGCCGCCGCAGGCGGCGCAGCTGATGTCGAGCTCGGCACTGGGCTCGGTGTACGGGAAGAAGCTGGGTCTGATCCTGACTTGACGCTCGGCGCCGAACAGCTCGCGAGCGAAGATCGTCAGCGTCCCCTTCAAGTCGGCGAGCGAGACGCCCTCACCGACGACGAGCCCCTCGACCTGGGTGAACATCGGCGTGTGGGTGAGGTCGAACTGGTCGCGGCGATACACGCGCCCGGGCGCAATCAGCCGAACCGGCGGCTGATGCTTCTCCATGTAGCGGATCTGCATCCCGGAGGTGTGGGTGCGCAGCAGCGTCGCCGCCGTGCCGGCGAGCGACCGCACCGGCGACGCGAGGTAGAGCGTGTCCTGCATGTCGCGCGCAGGATGCTCGGGGGGCATGTTGAGCGCCTCGAAGTTGTGGTACTCGTCCTCGAGCTCGGGGCCCTCGATGACCAGGAAGCCCAGGCGCGTGAAGATCCCCTCGATCCGCTCGCGCAGCAGGCTCAATGGATGGCGGTGCCCGATCGCCGGCGCACGGCCCGGGCAGCGTGACGTCGACCGCGCCCTTGGGCGGACGTGCCTGCGCGGCGGCGTCGATCCGCGCGGTCAGGACGCTGTCGATGTGGTCCTTGGTGGCGTTGGCGAGCTGGCCGAGACGCGGCCGCTCGTCGGCCGGGGCCGAGCCCAGCGACTTGAGCCACACCGACACGAGGCCGCCCTTCCGCGACAGGTATTTGTCGCGGAGAGAGCGGAGATCGGCCTCCGTGCCGGCGCTGGCGAGGTCCTGCTCGAACTGCTGGCGGAGAGATTCGAGGGCTCGGATCGGATCCGACATCCCCCTCAGGCGTGCGCGGTCTGCGCTGGCTGTGGCGTGGCCTCCGCGGCGGTCTTCGCGAGCAGCGCGAACGCCGCCGGGCTCGACACCGCGAGATCCGCGAGCTGCTTGCGGTCGATCGGGTTGCCGGCGGCCTTGAGTCCGGCGATCAACCGGCGATAAGTGATCCCGTTCTCGCGTGCAGCCGCGTTGATGCGAATCACCCAGAGCCGGCGGAAGTCACGCTTCTTGCGGCGGCGGCCGACGAACGCGTACTTGAGCGCGGTGTCGACCGATTCCTTCGCCGAGCGGTACAGCTTGCTCTTGGTCTGGTAGAACCCTTTGGCACGGGCGAGCAGCTTCTTCCGCTTCGCGCGCCGGACGTTTCCTCTTTTTACTCTAGGCATCTTCGTGATTCCTGTTAGCTACCAGCTGCCAGCTTCCAGCTGCCAGCTAAGCGCCTCCATCTTCTTCCTCCAGCGGGGAGCTGGAAGCTGGAAGCTGAAAGCTAATTCGGCATCATCCGTCGCAGCTTCGCCTGATCGGCGTCGGCCACGACATGGGTGCCGCGCAGCTTGCGCTTGCGCGACCGCGTCTTGCTGGTGAGGATGTGGCGCTTGAAGGCGCTGCTCCGCACGAACTTGCCCGTTCCGGTCTTCTTGAAGCGCTTGGCGGCGCCGCGATGGGTTTTCAGTTTCGGCATGATTTTCCAGGGGCGCGCCCTTGCGCCCGGTTTACGTTTCTTTCGGCGTGCCCTCACCCGGCGGCGCCGTCGGCGCGGCGGCTGCCTCCCGCGGCGGCTTCGGTGCGGTGCGCTTCGCTCCGGCTCGCGCCGAGAGAATCGTGTGCATCTGATTGCCTTCCTGCCGCGGCGCGGTCTCGGCGATCGCCACCTCGGTCAGGTCCTCGATCAGCCGCTCGAGGATCCGCCGTCCGATCTCGGGGTGGGCCATCTCGCGGCCGCGGAAGAAAATCGTCGCCTTGACCTTGTCGCCGTCCTCGAGGAAGCGCTCGATGTGCTTCTTCTTGAACTGATAGTCGTGCTCGTCGACCTTGGGCCGGAACTTGATCTCCTTGACCTCGATGATCTTCTGGTGCTTCTTGGCCTGCCGGGCGCGCTTCTGTTCCTGGTACTGATAGCGCCCGAAGTCCATGATCCGGCACACCGGCGGGTTGGCCGTGGCCGCAATTTCCACCAGGTCGAGCCCTTTCTGCCGGGCGATCGTGAGCGCCTGCTGCGGCGGCATGATTCCCAGCTGCTGCCCGGTGTCGTCGATGACCCGCACCTCGCGGACCCTGATCCGTTCATTCACCCGCGTGCGGTCTTCCCGACGAGGGCTTCGGTCGAAAGCTATAAGACCTCCTATGCTGCGGGCTCGTCCCGCCGGGCCGGCGGCGCCAACTGCCGGCTGCGTACCTCTCCAAGCGCAGCCTCGATGAACTCCGCTGTACGCTGTGCCCCCTGATCCCCACCTGCACGGTGACGCACGCCGACCGTGCCTTCGGCGGCCTCCCGGTCGCCGACCACCAGCATGTACGGGATTTTCTGCATCTGGGCTTCGCGAATTTTATAACCGATCTTCTCCTGCCGCTCGTCCAGGTCGGCTCGAAGCCCGGCCGTGGCCAGCTGCTCGCGCACCGCCTTCGCGTACTCCAGGTGCCGATCGGCAATCGGCAGCACGATCACCTGGACCGGCGCCAGCCACAGCGGGAGAGCTCCGGCATAGTGCTCGATCAGCAGTGCGATGAACCGCTCGAAGCTGCCGAAAATCGCGCGGTGAATCACTACCGGGCGATGCTCGGCGTTGTCGGCGCCGATGTACTTGAGCGCGAACTGCTGCGGCAGCTGGTAATCGAGCTGAATCGTCGCGCACTGCCACTTCCGGCCGAGCGCGTCGGTCACCGCGAAGTCGATCTTCGGCCCGTAGAATGCGCCGTCGCCCTCGTTGATCGAGTAGGCCACGCCGGCGGCTTCGAGCGCTTTCTTGAGCTCAGTCTCGGCGTGATCCCACGTCGCCTTCTCGCCGAGGTACTCCTCGGGCCGGGTCGAGAGCTTCATCTCCGGCGTCAGCCCGAAGTCGTCGTAGACGCGCCGAACCAGCCGCAGCAGCCGCTCGACTTCGTCGCCAATCTGGTCGTCACGCAGGAAGATGTGCGCGTCGTCCATGATGAACTCCCGCACGCGCGTCAGGCCACTCAGCACGCCCGACGCCTCCATGCGGTGCAGGACGCTCTGTTCGTGAATGCGCAGCGGCAGGTCGCGATAGCTGCGCACCTCGCTGCCGAACAGCAGCATGTGTCCCGGGCAGTTCATCGGCTTGAGCCCCGACTGTTCTGTCTCGTCCTCCGCCTGCAGCAGGAACATGTTCTGACGATAGTGCTGCCAATGTCCCGACGTCTCCCACAGGGCCTTGTTGAAGACCAGCGGGGCGCGCACTTCGACATAGCCGGCGGGGAAGAGCACCTCGCGCATGTAGTTGCCGAGCAGATGCACGAGCGTCGTGCCCTTCGGCAGCCAGAACGGTTCGCCCGGCGCCCACGGATGGAACCAAAAGAGGCCGAGCTCGCGACCGAGCTTGCGGTGATCGCGCTTTTTCGCCTCTTCGATTCGCGTCAGGTGCTCTTTCAACTCCTTGTCGGAGAGGAACGCCGTCCCGTAGATCCGCTGCATCGGCTGGTTGCGCGCGTCGCCCTTCCAGTAGGCGTTCGACGTGCTCAGCAGCTTGAAGGCCTTGAGCCGTCCCGTCGAGGGCACGTGCGGGCCGACGCAGAAATCGATGAAGGTCTCGCGGTCCTTGATCGTGTAACAGGAGACCTCGGACTGGCCTTCCGTCTTCTCCTCGATCAGCTGCACCTTCAGCGGCTCATGCCGGGCCGCGAAGAACGCCCGTGCTTCATCCCGCGGGACCATCTGGCGCTCGTAGGGCAGATCCTCGGACGCCAGCTCCTTCATCTTTTTCTCGATCTTCTCGAGGTCCTCCGGCACGAACGGACGCTCGACCACGAAGTCGTAGAAGAAGCCTTCTTCGGTCGCCGGCCCGATCCCGCACTGCGTGCCCGGGAACAGGTTCGTCACCGCCGCCGCCAGCAGGTGCGCCGTGCTGTGCCGGTAGAGGGAGAGCGCCTCCGGGCTCGTCGGCGTGACAACGCGGACGCCGCGCGTCCGCCGTCAGCGGATACGAGAGGTCCACCATCCGGTCGTCGACGAACGCCGCCAGCGCCGCCCGCGCCAGGCCGGCCGAGATCGATCCCGCAATGTCCGCAGGCGTTGTGCCGGCGGGCACGACACGGCTCGAGCCGTCCGGAAGCGTGACCGTGATGTCGCTCATGGGTTCTTGCGGAAAGGATTTTTCTGAGGGGGCAATCCACCTTCGCGCTTCGCGCTACGGTGGACACGCCGGTTGGCTTGCCAGCCGTAGCGCGCGTAGCGAGCGAAGGCTGGTAGGCACGGGCAGACTCGAACTGCCGACCTCCTGCGTGTCAAGCAGGCGCTCTAACCAACTGAGCTACGCGCCTATGTCCCCAAAAACTGGCCTTACCGAAAACGACAGTTTAGCAGAGTCGGGGGGAAACGGACAAGAACTGGAGGCTGAGGGGGAACACCCCGGCAGGAGTGGCGGAAACCGAAAAGGGAGAATCCGGTCCTCCCTTTTCAGCGGCCCACGCGCTAGTTCAACGCCGTCTTGAGCGCCTTGCCGGCGCTGAAGCGGACGACGCGGCGCTTGGGAATCTTGATTGCTGCGCCCGTCTGCGGGTTGCGTGCGGTCCTGGCTTTGCGCTGTGCCGTCTTGAACGTGCCGAACCCGACGAAGGTGATCGCCTGTCCCTTTTTCAGGGACTTGGTGATCCCTTCGATGAACGAGTCCACGGCCGCGGCGGCGTTCACCTTGCTCAGGCCGGTATCCTCGGCAATCTTGGTGATCAGTTCTGTTTTGTTCATGCGTCCCTCCGAGCAAGAAGCAGAAGATGTCCGCGCAGCGTGGAGTGCCGCGTGCGCGCGCAGGATGCTGTGTGTGCGCAGCGGTTATACGCTTGCGTTACCGGAGTGTCAATGCGAATGACAGGGGACTGTCGCGAAAAACGTGACGGTCCCCCTTCAGGCGACCTTCTTGCGAAGGTGCTCGACTGCGGTGTCGAGCATGACGTCCTTCTCGGGCGGTGCGCCGCCAAACTCGACGTCGGGTTCCTCGACACGCACGTCGGGCTCGATGCCGCGTCCGTGAATCGGATCGCCTTTCGGAGTGAGATATTTCGCGTAGGTGAGCCACAGTCCGCGATTCTCGGGCAATTGCACGAGTTTCTGGACGCCCGCGCGTCCGAGCGTGCGCTCGCCGACGATGTCGCCACGATCGTTTCCATCGAGCGCCGCGATGAACAACTCGGCGGCGCCCGAAGTGCCGTTGGTCACCAGCATCGTGATCGGCAGCTCGGTAATCGCGTCGTTCGGACGCGCCGCGATCGTGACGCGATCGGTCTTCTCGCGCCCGGCCTTCACCGCAAGCGTGCCGTTCTTGACGAAGAGCCGTGCCGCGCCGACGCCGTTGTCGAGCGGACCCTCGGCCGTGCGCCGCAGATCGATCAACAGCGACTTCGCGCCGGACTTCAGCGAGGTCGGCGGTCTGCTTCTTGATGTCCTCGACCGCGCCGTTCTTGAAACTCGCGACCCGCAGGTAACCGATGTCCGTACCGATCAGCCGGGACACCACGACGGGGCCCGCCGGCTTCTCGCGCACCAGGACGATGTCGTGCGGCTCGGCGGCGCTGCCGCGAATGACCGTCAGCGTCACCTTGGAACCCGCGGCCCCTCGCAGCATCCGCGAACCCTCGAACACCGACATGTCGCGGGTCGGCTTCGTATCGATGCCCCGGATGAAGTCTCCCGTCTGGAGCCCGGCCTTCGCCGCTGGTGAGCCGTCGCGGGCGGCGATGACGCGGAGGTAATACTGCCGCGTCAGCTCGATGCCGACATCACCCTCGGGCAGCGCCTCGCCGGAGGCGACGGCGCGCACCTCCTGGGTGTCGAGATATGCCGAGTCGGGGTCCAATCCATCCGCAAGGCCGCGCAGCGCGCCCTCCATCGCCTTGTCGACCTTGACGTCTTCCACGTAGTTCGAGATCACCAGCTGCACCACGTCGTCGAACACACGCAGGTGCCGGAAGACGCGGTCGCCAGAGGAGCGCTCCTGCCCAATCAGGCCGCCGACGATGACGAACGCCAGGACAGGGGTAGAGACGAGCAGAATGGAAAGGCGAGTCTTGGAAGTCATGTATCTATATCTCGACTGCCGGGGATCAGGGCCGCTTCTTCAGCCATTGTAAAGGATCGACGGTGGCCCCGTCGACGCGTAACTCGAAGTACAGCGCAGAGTTGCCGCCGGGGTTGCGCCCGACCGTCCCAATGACGGCCTGGGAGTCGAGCCGCTGGCCGCGCGTCGCGCCCACGGAGCCGAGATAGCCGTAAAGGGAATAGGCCCGGGAGCCGTGGTCGACGATGACGAGGTTGCCGTAGCCCTCGAACTGGTCTGCAAAGGCGACCGTTCCCTCGTGGATGTTGCGGACGGGCTGTCCCTCCTCAGCCTCGATTTCCATGCCGTTTCGGATGATCGCGGTGCCGAAACGGCTGGTGGGCTGGCGGCCGAACGGGCGCAGGACCCGTCCTGGCGTGGGCCAGGGCAGATCCCCCTGGAACGGCCGCAAGGGGAGAGGGGTCACGGTGCCACTCCGGCCCGCGTCCATTTGAGCGAGAGACGACTGCAGCTTCTCCTGGGCCGCCTGAAGCTCTCCGACGAGCTGCGCGTTCAGGTCGCGGCGGGCATCGATCGCGCTGACCAGCGCGGTTCGCGCCGCGACGGCCTTCTCGGCCGAGGCGCGTGCGCGGACGGCCTCGGCCTGCAGCCCGGCGATCTCTTCGGCCCGGGCCTGGAGCGCCTTGCGCTCGCGCGCCAGCGCATCGAGCGTGGCGTAGTACTCCTGCACCCGGGCGCGATCGATCTCGGTGAGGGTCGAGGCGGTGCGGTACGCGCGTCCCAGCGCCTGAAGGTCGTCGACGTTCAGCAACAGCCGCCAGTAGCCGGCCTTCCCCATTTTGTAGAGTTGCTCGAGCCGTGCTTCCACATCGGGTAGTTGCGTGGCGGCGGCCTGCGCGAGGGTGGCGGCACGGCTCTCAGCCAGATCAAGCTTCCGTCGCACGTCGGCCTGTTCGCGCTCGATCCGATTGAGCTGCTCGATGCTGATCTGCCGTTCCACTTCCAGCTTCCGCAGCTCCACGAGTACGGTCCGCTCCTGCGCGGCGAGCACGTCCGCTTCCCGCTGCAGTCCACGCAGCCGGTCTTCCGTCCGTTTGGCCGCCGCTGCCGCACGGTCGCGATCGGGCGTGGGCGTCTGCGCCGTAATCAATGGAGAGAGCAGCACGAGACAGAGCAGCACGGCCAGGCGGCACGTCATCTAGAAAATCGCTTTCCCGTCTATCCCGGCAGGTATCTGGACGCCGAAGTACTTCAGCACCGTTGGGGCGAGGTCCATGATGGTTGGGGTGGAAGTGGTGAGCCGCCGGTTGGCGATGAGGACGCCGGCGGTGGTCACGTAGTCGTAACCGCCGTGATCGGCGCTCCATTTCTTCATGTTCGGATACACCAGCCCTACTGGTGAGCCCCCCAGCGTCGTCTGCCACGAGACGCGATATCCCTCGTGCATTCCAACCTGCAGCTCGGACGCGTTATCGAGGAACTCGCCCGAGTAGATGTCGTCCCGTTTGTAGACCGAACGGATGATGGGCGCTCCGTCGTCGGGGTCCTTCATCATGAGCAGCTTGCTGCTGATCTCGTCGGCCAGCTGGCGCGCTTCGGCGCCGGGACTGACGATGCCTCTCGATTCGCGGCCGCGAAGGTTGAAGTAGATCTGTCCGATGCCCATCGCGTACGCGCGGGTTCGCGTCCAGTCGACGTTCTCCCAGAAGGTGCCGCCGCCGAACAGGTCATCGAGCTTCTTATCGGCCGGTCGCTCGCCCTGCAACGTCATGTACCCGTTCTGGACCAGCCAGGTATTGAGGTTGACGGCTTTCCGCCACGAGTGGAAGCCGTGATCCGAGACCACCAGGATCGGCGTGCCGGGGTCTACCCGGTCCATCACCTCGCCGACGAACGTATCCGCACGCCGATAGACGCTTTCGATCGCGCCGCCGAACTTCGCCGCCAGGGCGGCGTCGTACATCGGATGCTTCGGATCGATGAGGCGCCACATCATGTGCTGGACCCGATCGGTGGACTCGATCACGCCGACCAGCAGATCCCACTCCCGCGCCGCCAGCCGGGTCAGGATCACCTGTGCCCGATCGTCGAAGGCCTTGTAGAGGTCGTCCATGAACGTCTGCTCGTCCATGCGGGCCTCGTTGAGGGGCCACGTCGCTTCAGCCCACCCGAGCGTGCGGTAGTAACCAATCTTGTTGAAGAGATCCGCCGAAAATCCTGAAGGGTAGGAGATCGGAATCGGCGGGGCGTCCGGTTTCCAGTTGACCGGCGAGACATAGAGCTGGAGCTCCCGGTCGGCGTTCATCAGGAGCAGCTGCGCCATCCCGCGAATGCGGAGCAGGAAGTTGATCCGGAATTCGAGGTCGACCCATTTACTCCATCGGCCGGGTTGGAGCGTGATGGACTGTCCGCCGAGGTCGACGGTGGCTGTCTTGTCTGCACGGTTCCACCGGAGGGTCATCGGCAGCCGCACGTCCTCGCGCCGCTGAAGCTCGGCGAGGTGCGCCCGATCCTGGTCCGAAAGCGTGGGACCCTTCCGCCGGATCTGTTCGACCTGCTGTCTCACCAGAGGATTCGGCGGTCCGATCAGCTCGGTATGAGCCACGTCGTTCTCGATGAGCAGGCGCTTGAGGATGCCGCCCATCTCGGTGTTGCCCTCTTCGTACCGGCTCAGATCGGTCGCGAAGTAGTAAAACGTCCCCATGGTCCCGCGGATGTCGGGCAGGGGAAGGCCTGACAGGAGCTCGCCGTTCGGCACTTCCTCGGGCGGGAACGTGACCGGTACCGTCAGGATGCTGGAGCGCACGCCCGCACGGCCGGCCGTTACCCAGAACGAGGTCCCGCCGCGGATCGAATGCACCTTCGGCCTGGCAATCGGGACGTACCCGAACAGAAAGCGGGCCGGCTCGCGCCGGACCATGCCGAGATCGGGCAGGTAGGTCGCGGTGTCGCGGATCAGAAAATCGTAGATATTGTGCTTGCCGGGATTCACACCGGTGGCAAACGACGCCCAGGCGGTCGGCGACTCGGCTGAGTGCGTGGTGCCGAGCGAGTAGAGCCCACCCTGGTCGATCAACCGCTTGATGTTGGGAAGCTTGCCGCCCCGGACCAGCTGCTCGACGAGGTCGGGGTCCATCCCGTCGAAGCCGAGGATCACCATCTTCTGCCAGTAGCGGCTCTTCGGCGTCGATCGGTACCAGAGCGACAGCGCAGTCGCACCGAGGATGGCCAGCAGAATGGCCGTAACCGGCATTACGCGGAACTTCATGAGAAGGCTCGATTATTTCATGGCCGCAGCATCCGGCGCCCGGTCCCGCCGGCCTGCCGATGGCGGGTCCGCCGTCCGGCGCGTGCTACGCTCGATTGGATGCGGGCGCTCGGTGTCGACTACGGCCGGAAGCGGATCGGGCTCGCGCTATCCGATCCGACGGGCCTGCTGGCGCGCGCGTGGAAGACGATCGCATCCACCGGCCTCGAACACCAGGTTGCCGAGCTCGGGCGCCAAATCGATGCGCTCCGCTCCGAGCCGGACGGGCTTTCGATTGTCGTCATCGGCCTGCCGCGGCGGCTCTCCGGTGAACCCAACGAACAGACGGCGCTCGTGCAGACAGTGGCCGCGAGGCTTGCGGCCCTGACGCCCGTTCCTGTCGCCCTGCAGGACGAACGACTGTCGAGCCATCAGGCCGAGGAGATCCTGGCCCGCACGGAAAAGGACTGGCGGAAACGGAAACCTTTGCTCGACGCCGCGGCTGCGGCCGTCATCCTGCAGGATTATCTCGATACCCAGCCCCGTCACAGCGCGGAACCTTGAGAGCCATGAAACGTGCGTTGCTCGTCGTCGTCTCGCTGGTTGTCGTTGTTGCCGGAGCCTTTGCGGTGTGGCTGCTGGTGGGAGCCGAGCAGCCCTACAAGGGCTATGACGGAGTAGAGCAGTTCGTGGAGATTCCGCCCGGAGCGGGACCCGCGTCGATCGGGCGGCGGCTCGCCGGGGGCGGTGTGATCCGGGATCAACTCAGTTTCCGCATCGTCCTCGCCAGGAGCGGGCAGGCGCGCCGGCTCCAGGCCGGCGAGTATCGCTTCGATCGCCCCATGACCACGCGTGAGGTGATCGACAAGATTGCGCGGGGCGACGTGTTCCTCCGGCCGATTACCTTTCCAGAGGGACTCACGGTCCGCCAGATGGCGGAAGTCTACGAGCGCGACGGCGGCGGCTCGAAAGCGGAGTTCCTGCGTGCCGCGCAGAACCCCGCGCCGATCCACGATATCGATCCGGCCGCGCAGGACCTCGAGGGCTACCTCTTTCCCGAGACCTACACGCTGCCGCGACGGGCGACCGCCGATCAACTCGTGCAGCGCATGGTGACCGCGTTCCGGGACGTGATGACGCCCGACGTCGTGCAGCGGGCGGCGGCTCGGGGCATGTCGGTGCGCGAGCTGATGACTCTGGCGTCGCTGGTCGAAAAGGAAACGGCGAAACCGGGCGAGCGTCCGATCGTCGCCGCGGTCTACACCAATCGCCTGAAGATTGGAATGGGAATGCAGTGCGATCCGACCGTGATCTACGCGCTGGAGCGCGCCGGCAAGTACGACGGCAATCTCACTCGAGAGAACCTGCAGTTCGACTCGCCTTACAACACCTACCGCTATGCGGGTCTGCCGCCGGGCCCGATCGCCGCGCCCGGTCGCGCGTCGATCGAGGCAGCGGCATCACCGGCCGACGTGCCCTACCTCTACTTCGTGAGCCGCAACGATGGCTCGCATGTGTTCTCGGCAACGCTCGACGAGCACAATCGCAACGTCTACGAGTACCAGAAACGGCCGAATCGGCAATGAAACTAGCTTTGGTAGTACCTCCGGCCGGTTGCTAGAGTCAGCCGATGTTCCCCGGAAGGCTGTGTGTACTGGTGTGCTTCAAGGCGGTGCTGGCGCTCGCGACCGATATCGAGGCCGCCGAGACCATTGCCGGCCGGGTCCGCGACGCCTCAGGGGCGGCCATCGCCAAAGCCGACATCGTTCTGGCCACGCCGGAGCTGACGGTCATTGCCGCGAGCGTCTCCGATGCGCAGGGCAGCTTCTCGATGCCGGCGCCTGCGCCCGGCAGTTACCTGCTCATCGCGCGGGCTCCTGCTTTTGGCGAGACGCGTCAAGCCGTCACCGTTCTGGCCGGCAAGACTGCGCCAATCGAAATCGTGCTCGAGGTGGGTCCTCTCGAGGAGGAGGTCACGGTTGCCGCCACTCGTGACAGCGTCGATGCGCTTCGCGTCTCCGCGCAACCGGTCAACGTCATCACCGACGACGAGATCGCGGCGCGGGTGAAAACCGTGGTCGCGCAGGCCGTCGAGGGCGAGACCGGCGTGCACTTGCAGCAGACCAGCCCGACGATGGCCGGGATCTTCGTGCGGGGCCTGACTGGTAACAAGGTGAACGTGTTCGTCGACGGCGTGCGGTATTCGAACGGTGCGCAGCGCGGCGGCGTCAACACGTTCCTGGATTTGATCGAGCCGGACGGCCTCGAGACGATCGAAGTCCTTCGCGGACCTTCGAGTGCCCAGTACGGCAGCGACGCGCTCGGAGGAAGCATCCAGTTCTTCTCGAAGCCTCCCACGCTCGGCGTCACCGGCGGACCACGCTGGCGCGGCACCTTGACATGCCTCCGGCGGCAGCAGTTATCGCTATGGGTCCGGATCAGGCGTAATCGGTTACACAGGGCCATCGCTCGGTGTGACCGGGATGTTGAGCGGGCGCCGGGCGGGCTCGATCCGTCCCGGTGGCGGGATCGACTCGCATGCGGCGGTGACGCGCTTTCTCGGGCTCTCCTCCGACGCGCTGATGGATGCGCGGCTGCCCGATACCGGCTTCTGGCAGTTCGGCGGCGCAGGCCGCGCCAATTGGAAGCTCGATTCCCGCACGAACCTGGTGGCGAGCTACACCCGCACGGCACAGGACGACGGGAAGCGATACGACCAGCTGCTCGGCGGTGATGGAAACCTCATCTCCGACCTCAACGATCTGTCGCTCGATTTGCTGTCGCTGCGGCTCGAGCGCCTCGGCGTCGGCCCGTTCGATCACGCGTCGTTCTCGGTACTCGCTCAACCGCCAGCGCGAGGAGCGTGTGAACCAGGGCGGCAATGGCAATCCCACGGCGACGATCGGCCACGAGCCGGAACGGACGACGGTCAACGGCTTCCAGGGAGCGGCGACCATGCAGCTGTCGCCGCGTCAGACGCTGACTTTCGGTGGGGATCTTTACCTGGAAGGTCTCGAATCGGATTCGTTCAACGTCAACCCCACCACCGGCGCCGATCTCGCCGCGCCGCCCCCGCGTTCCCGACGGCGCGACGTTCACGCAGGGCGGTGCTTACGTTCAGACGGCATTCGACGCGGTTCCCGATCGAGTACGGCTCGTGGGCGCGCTGCGGTACGGCGGCGCGAGCTACCGGGCCGAGGCGTCGGACAGTCCGATCGTCGGGGGCGCGCCGCTGTGGCCTGACGACAGCCTGTCGGCGGGAGCCCTGACCTTCCGCGCCTCCGCCGTGATCACGCCAGACGATCGCTGGACGTTTGTCGGGTCGCTGAGCCGCGGCTTCCGCGCGCCCCACATGACCGATCTCGGCACGCTTGGGTTGACGGGGTCGGGATTCGAGGTTGCGGCCCCGGACGTCGAGGGCCTGAACGGCACGGTTGGCACAACCGCGGATGCCACCGCGGTCTCGACCGGGGACCCGGTTGAACAGGTGGGCCCGGAGAGCAGCCTTCAGTACCAGGGATCGATCAGATATCGCCACCGTGCCTGGCGGACTGAACTTTCCGTGTTCGTCAACAACGTTCACGACAACATCCAGAAGCAGGCACTGATCCTGCCGCAGGGCGCCGTCGGCCTGGTGATCGGCGGACAACCAATCACGGCACAAACGCCCGCTGGCGCTGTCTTCGTCTCGCTCACCACGGTGCCGGTCCTGGTGCGTGCCAACTTCGACAACGCCCGCATCTGGGGGATTGAGCACAGCGCCGACGCCCGGCTGCACCGCGACGTGTCTTTGCGCACGTCGTTCACCTATCTCCGTGCCGAGGACACCGGGACCAAGCTGCCGCCAAATATTGAAGGCGGCACTCCCGCGCCCCAGCTCTGGACGTCCCTCCGCTATTCGCCATCGGCCAGCCGCTGGTGGGTGGAGCCGTACGTCCATTTCGGCTGGAAGCAGACGCACTTGTCGTCGCTCGATCTCGGCGATCGCCGAACCGGTGCCGGCCGGAGCCGCGCGTCGATCCAGGCGTTCTTCCGCAACGGCGCACGGGCACGCGGGTGGGTCAACGCGGGCGCGGACGGCATCCCCAACAACGCCGACGACATCCTGATCGCCACCGGCGAGACGCTGCTCCAGGTGCAGGATCGTGTCCTCGGCGTCGGCGTGAACTCGTCGTCTTTGTTTCCGGAATTGCCGGGATACGGCGTGGCCGGTGTTCGCGGCGGCGTGCGCTTCGGCCGCGGCGAGTTGCTGATCGATCTGGAGAATCTGACCGACGAGAACTACCGCGGCATCAGCTGGGGTGTGGACGCCCCGGGTCGGGGCGTGTCGGTCAGGTACATCACGCGGTTCTAAGGGCGGCCGGGTCTGGTCCCAAGGGCGGCCAGGTCCAAAGACCCGGCCGGTCTTATCGTTCGCCCCACTTCAGCTTCTGCCGCAACACGTCAAAGTAGCTCCGCTTCGCCGAGCGGACCAGGCACAGGGGGCGGCTCGCCCGTTCGATGGTCACCACGTCGTCGGGCTGCAACGCGTGGCCCGACTGGCCATCGAATGTCACGAACACCTCGTCGTTGCCGTTCATGTTCGGCTCGACCGAGACGGTCGAGGTGCCGGTCACGACCAGGGGGCGGTTGGTCAGCATGTGAGGGGCGATCGGCGTGAGCAGCAGCGCATCGACGACCGGTTGCACAATCGGACCGCCCGCGGCGAGGTTGTAGGCCGTCGATCCGGTGGGCGTGGCGACGATGAGGCCGTCGGCGCGCACCTGCATCACCCGATCGTTGCCGATCGACACCGACAACTCGATGATGCGCGACAGCGCCGCCTTGGTGATCACCACGTCGTTCAGCACGAGCTCGTCAGTGAAGCACGTGCCGCCCCGGAGCACCTTCGCGTGCAGCATCATCCGTTCTTCGATCGGGGCGCTGCCGTCGAGCACGCCTTCAAGTGATGGGTAGAGATCGTCCAGCGTGATCTCGGTCAGGAAGCCGAGGCTGCCGAAGTTCACGCCGGCAATCGGGACATCGGCGCCGGCGCGCGCGACGCGCCGAGCCATCCCGATCAGGGTGCCGTCGCCGCCGAGCAGCACGATCAGATCGCACGCTTTGGGGAGCTCTTCCTTCGAAACGATGTCGTGCCCGCTCGTGATGCCGGCCAGGCGCGCGGCGTAGGCGTCGAACACCGGTTGCAGCCGGCGCGCTTCGAGCCATTGAGCGAGCTCGATCAGCACGGCTGCCGCTGCTTCGACGCGCTCCTTGGCGACCAGCCCGACGCGGGAAATCGTCCGGGGCGTCATGCGCTGCGCAGATGAATCAGGAACTCGCGATTACCTTCCATCCCGGTAATCGGTGACTCGATCAGCCCGGCGCGGGCCAGGCCGAGCTGACCGGCGGCGGCGGTGACCGCCTCGACGACCCGCTGCTGGACCTCCACGTCGCGCACGATGCCTCCTTTGCCCACTTCATCGCGGCCCGCTTCGAACTGCGGCTTTACGAGCGCGATCACGTCGCCACCGGTCCCCAGCAGGGACGGGATGACCGGCAGAACCTGCCGCAGCGAAATGAACGATACATCCACTGTGACAATGGCGAACCGCCGAACCGCCTCCGGGAGCTGCTCCGGCGTCAACGTCCGGGCGTTCGTGCGCTCGAGCACGATGACCCGGGGGTCGTTGCGAATCTTCCAGTCGAGTTGTCCGTGTCCGACGTCGAGTGCGACAACCACGGCCGCTCCGCGCTGCAGCAGGACGTCGGTAAACCCTCCGGTCGACGCGCCGATGTCGAGCGCCTCCTTGCCGGCCGGGGAGATCCCGAAAACGTCCAGGGCGTGCGCCAGCTTGATGCCGCCGCGACCGACATAGGGATGATCGGGTGCATCCAGTGTGACCGTCGCATCCTGCGGTACCGCGGCGCCGGCTTTGTTCGCGGTCTGACCGTTGATCCGCACCTGGCCGGCGAGGATCAGCGCCCGCGCCCGCTCGCGTGTGGCGGCCAGGCCACGTTCCACGAGCACCAGGTCGAGCCGGCCGGCGTGTTTCAATGCGTGCGCGCCACCACCCATCGCGCGATCGCCGGCAGTTGACCGCTGACCTCCACCTTCGCGATCGCCTCGAGGGCGTGGCTGACGCTCGTCTCTGCGCGGCGCCTGGACTCCTCGAGTCCGTACAGCGCAGGGTAGGTCGGCTTGCCCGCCGCCGCATCCTTCCCCGCGGTCTTGCCGAGGACCGCCGACGCGCCCTCGACGTCGAGAATGTCGTCCACAATCTGAAACGCCAGCCCGATGTGTGTGCCGTAGGCGGCGATCGCCGCGAGCACGTCCGGCGGCGCTCCGGCCATGACCGCCCCGGCAACGGCGCTGGCCCGGAGCAGTGCCCCGGTCTTCCGGGCGTGCATCTCCCGCAGCTCCGTTTCGCCCAAGGGCGCGGCCCCCGGCTCGGCCGCCTTCAAATCGAGGGCCTGGCCCCCCACCATGCCATGTGCACCCGCGGCCTCTGCGATCGTCCGGATGGCTGCCAGCTTGCGCCGCGCGAGCTCGGCATCGGCAATCGCCGTGACCTCCTCGGAGTGCGGTTCGCGCGCCAGGAGCACGAACGCCTCGGTGAGCAGGGCATCGCCGGACAGGATGGCCGTACCTTCGCCGTACACGACGTGCGCGGTAGGCCGGCCCCGTCGAAGCGTGTCGTTGTCCATCGCCGGAAGATCGTCGTGCACCAGGGAGTAGGTGTGGATCAGCTCGATGGCACAGGCCGCCGGAAGCGCGACCGCCGCAGCGGTGTCCACTGCCAGGCCGGAACATGCGGCCGAGGCTTCGGCGGCGGCGAGGGCAAGCATCGGACGAAGCCGTTTACCGCCGGCGAAGAGGCTGTAGCGCATCGCGTCGGCGATGATCGCGGGTGCCCGTTCTCCGGTGCTCAGATATCGATCGAGCGCACGCTCAACGAGCTCGCGCCGTTCGGCGAGCCAGTTCTGCAGCGGGCTGGAGGACGTCACCGGGATTTGCCGCTGTCGTCAGACGGGGTCAGGCCCATCGCGGCGTGGGCCGGCCTCAGCTCTCCGCGTTCGTTGAGAATCTCGAGGCGCCGTTCCGCCTCTTCGAGCTTCGAATGGCAGAACCGCGACAACTGCACGCCGCGCTCGTAGAGCTCGAGCGCCTTCTCGAGCGTGAGGTCTCCTTCTTCCATCTTCTTGACGACCGCTTCGAGCTCCGCGCTCGCTGATTCAAAGTCCTTGATTGTCGGATCCATGGCCGCTCCGCACCTCGCAGTCGAGTTCTCCCTCGTGAAGGGTCACGCGGACCCTGTCGCCAGGCATCACGGCGGATGCCTGACGGATTATGGCGGTCCGGTCTTCGTTCCAGCAGACCGCGTAGCCACGCGCCAGCACCGCGAGTGGGCTCAGAGTGTCGAGCCGGCCTGTCAGCGCCGTGAAGCGCGCCCGCGCCCGCTCGTGCATCCGGCCCGCAATCCCGTGGAGCCTGGAGTCGGCTGCGCCCAGCCTGCCGCGCATCGCCGCGAGCCGCCGGCGCACGTCGTTGTTCTCCAGGCGGCTCACACGGCCCTGGTGTTCGCGCAGGCGCCGGGCTAGGAAGGTGGTCGCCGAGCGCCGCAGCGCATGCGTCAACTCGGACACATGCCGCCCTTGCATCGCCACACGGACCTGCCATCCGGCGAGCCCCCTCCGGCTGGTCAGCACGTGCAGGATGTTCCGGCGACGCTGAAGGTCGGAGCGCATTGCGGCAGTCAGGCGCTCCTGGAGCCGATCGATGCGGGCGCCGAATTCCTCTTTCGCCGTCACGACCATCTCGGCGGCTGCCGAGGGGGTCGGCGCCCGGAGATCCGCGACGAAGTCGGCAATGGTCAAATCGACCTCGTGTCCGACGGCGGAGATGACCGGGACGGGGCAGGCTGCGATGGTCCTCGCCAGGGACTCTTCGTTGAAGGCCCACAGGTCTTCGATCGATCCTCCGCCGCGCCCCACGATGATGACGTCGACGCCCGGGACCTTCGCGATCGCCTTCAACGCCCGCCCGATATCGTCGGCCGACCCGTCACCCTGGACCCTGACGGGCCGCACGACGATGTGGGCATTCGGGTGCCGGCGGCCCAGGACCTTCAGGATGTCCTTCAGCGCGGCGCCATCGAGCGACGTCACGATGCCAATCTTGCGCGGGAGCGAGGGGATCGGCCGCTTGCGATCGGCTGCGAACAGGCCTTCAGCCTGCAGCTTCCGCTTCAGCTGCTCGAACGCCAGCTGCAGCGCACCGCGGCCGTGGGGCTCGAGGTGCTCGCAGACGAGCTGATACTCCCCCTTCGGCTCGTAGACGTTGAGCCGTCCTCGCGCCACGACGTGGATCCCGTCCTCGATCTTGAACTTCAGGTAGCGATAGGCCGAGCGGAACATCACGGCTTTGAGCTGCGCCGTCGGGTCCTTGAGGGTGAAGTAGACGTGACCGGTGTTCCAGACCCGGCAGTTGGAGATTTCTCCTTCGATCCAGAGCTCCCCGAAGCCCGATTCGAGCGCGGAGCGGATCTCGGCGGTCACCTCGGAGACCGTGACGACCCGTCGCCGCGCGCGAACCGGGGCGATCTCCTCGCGGGAAATCGCGGGTTCTTCGAACGGCTCGTCGAACAGGTCCGGCATGTCAGCTGCGCGACTGCGCCAGCGGTCCTTTGGATCCCGCGTGCGATGCGGCCAGCGTCTCGATCTCGTCGTGAGACATGTTGAGGCGTTCAATCCGCGTGGCCTTGCCGGTCGCCGGATCGGCCGTGATCACCGTCGCATTCAGGCGTCCCGGGCCGGACGCGGATTCGAACCGGGCGGGCATCGCGTTGAGGAAGCGCCCGAGCGCGGCCTCGATCGTGACGCCGATGATCGAATCGTGAGGACCCGTCATCCCGACATCGGTCATGTAGGCGGTGCCTTTCGGGAGCAGCCGCTCGTCGGCCGTCTGCACGTGCGTATGGGTTCCGAGGACCGCGGTCGCCCGGCCGTCCAGGTGCCATGCCATCGCCACTTTCTCCGAGGTCGCTTCCGCGTGGAAATCCACGATGATGACGCGCGTCTTGGCGCGAAGCGCCTCGATCTCGCGGAGGACGACGGCGAAGGGGTCGTCGAGTGGGCTCATGAAGATCCGCCCCATGACGTTGACCACGCCCACCGGCTCGCCGGTGCGGGTGCGGCCCAGATACGACCCGCGGCCGGGCACGCCCGCCGGAAAGTTGGCGGGGCGGAGCAGTTTGGGCTGTCGCGGTATGTAGTCCAGGACCTCCTTCTTGTCCCAGACATGATTGCCTGACGTCATCACGTCGATGCCGTAGCCAAACAGGGCGTCGGCGAGGTCGCCGGTGATGCCGAAGCCTGCCGCGGCATTCTCGCCATTGGCGATGACGAAATCGATCGCGTGGTGATCGATGAGCGCCGGCAGCCCCCGCCGCACGATCTCCCGTCCCGGCTTGCCGAAAATGTCGCCGATGAAGAGCAGCTTCATCAGGCCCCGGTAATCTCGATCCGGATGTCGCGTCCGCGACGCTCCTGAACGCGAGGCAGCACGACCCTCAATTCTCCTTCGGCCAGCGAGGCCCTCGCCTTTCCTCCATCGAAGGCCCCGGACAGGCGGACCGCCCGGACGAACCGGCCGAAGTCGCGCTCGGCCAGGTGAAAGGCGGCTTCCTGATGCGTGCACGAGGTGGGCAGCTTGCGCCCGGCGACGATCAAGGTGCCCTGGGAAAACACGATGGTGATCTGGGAGCGGTCGACGCCCGGAAGGTCGACCAGCACCTCGATGCCGGCGGAAGTCTCGACGACGTCCATGAGGGGCGTGCACTCCCCGGTTGGGCCAAGGCTGCTCTCGGCCTCGAACAGTTGCCGCAGACGCGGATGGTCGAGCAACTCACGATGTTCCCAATAAATTCCCGCCACAGTAGCCGGTATTGTAGCCCGGTCCCCGGCCGGAGCCGCCGGAGACCCGATTCGTGGCACCGGCGTTCAAAGTCCGTCCCGCCAATCTTCATTCAAAATATGCGTGTATTACGCTAATATAATATGCTTGACATACGCTAATTATATTCGTATATTTCTCGAAGACAAGTTTCCTCGGGGCGACCCGAGGCGGTATGAATAGGAGGAAACCAATGACAATCGTTCGCTGGGAACCTACTCGTGAGCTTGCATCCATGGAGATCGACCGGCTGAACCGGATGTTCTCGGATTTCTACGGCGAGACCTTTTCTCGTGCCTGGGTGCCGCCGGTCGACATTTACGAGACCGACGCGCACGAGGTGGTGCTCAAGGCGGAGCTCCCCGACATGAAGCGGGAAGACATCAACGTCACCTTCGAGAACGGCGTACTCACGCTCAAGGGCGAGCGGAAGGTCGGGGAGGAAGTGAAGAGGGAAGACTTCCAGCGCATCGAACGCCGCCATGGCGCCTTCTCCCGTTCCTTCACCCTGCCGAACACGGTGGATGCGGGCAAGATCTCTGCGTCTTACAAGGACGGGGTGCTCACCATCCGCCTGCCGCAGCGGGAGGAAGCGAAGCCGAAGCAGATCGCCGTCAACGTCGAGTAAGCCCCTCGACAGCGGTTCGATGGACCAAGGGCCGGGTTCTCCCGGCCCTTTTTTATCTCCGCGTCCCATTCCAAGCTAGAAGTGAGCGGCCACTTCATGTAGTCTGTGGTATTGACCATGGCGCAAACCGCTGATTCTCAGGACACGACCGGCACGCAGCCGTCGGAGTCCGCCGCTCCCATCACCAGCCGCTTCCTGTTCGTCGACGTCGCGGCTCAGCGCGCCAAGCAGCTGCGCCGGGGCGCGTTGCCGAGGCTCCAGCGCACACACGCAACCCCGCACAAGCTCGAACGCATCGCGATGGAGGAAGTCCGCCAGGGCGTCATTGCCTACACGCTCCCGACCGTCGAGGACGTCCAGCGCGGCCGCCGCGGCGAGTGATCCCGCGTCCGGCTCCGGCCGAGGTCGGAACTTCCCGCGCCGCTGTCGCGTAATTCGCCCTAAAGGAGGCGGCCGTCGTGTGGCCGCACGCAGCCGATGATCGAACTGGGCGCGCTTCTGCTCTTGGGCGTGGCGGTGGTCTGCCTGGTCCTCACCGCGGGACTCATCCTGAAAACCGTTCTGTGGGTGATGCTGCTGCCAGTGCGGGTGGTGTTCTGGCTGATCGGCACGCTCCTGCTGCTGCCGCTGCTGCTGATCAAGCTGCTGGTGGGGGGCGTCATCTTCCTGATCGCGCTGCCGATCCTCGCGATCGTCCTCGCCGTCGTCGCGGTGGCCGTGACGGCGGTGGCCCTCATTCCCGCGATCCCGCTGATCTTCCTGATCGCGCTGATTTGGTATCTCGTGCGCCCGGAACCGCAGCGAGTCCCAGGTCTCTAGTCGGGAGTCCAGATCACCGAGGAGCGGCTCGCGATTGATCAGGCAGCGCCCGCAATCGCCGGCGGCGCCTGATCGTGCCAGTCTGTGGCCCGCTCGTAGGCGGCGGCCGCGCGCAGGAGCGTTGCTTCATCCATCTTGCGTGACGTCAACTGCAGTCCCACCGGCAGGTTGGCCGAGGTGAAACCGCACGGCACCGAGATCGCCGGCACCCCGGCCAGGTTCGCGCCGACGGTGAACACGTCGGCGAGATACATCAGGACCGGATCCGACGTGCGCTCGCCGAGCGGAAAGGCGCCGGTCGGACTGGTCGGCAGGGCGATCACGTCGACCTGCTCGAACGCCGCGTCGTAGTCGTGGCCGATCAGCGTGCGAATCTGCTGGGCCTTGCGATAGTACGCGTCGTAGTAGCCGGCGCTGAGCACGTAGGTCCCGAGCATGATGCGACGCTTGACCTCCGCACCGAATCCCTCACCGCGCGTGCGCTCGTACATTTCGAGGAGCGCGCGATCCGCGCCGGGGCTGCGAACACCGTATCGGACGCCGTCGTAGCGCGCCAGGTTCGAGCTCGCCTCGGCCGTCGCAATCAGATAGTAGGCGGCGATGCCGTGCCGGCTGTGGGGGAGATCGATGTCCACGAGCTTCGCGCCGCGTCCGGCGAGGACCGCGAGCGCCTCTTCGACGGCTCGCAGGACGTCGGGCTCGACGCCCTCCGAGATCAGCGCCCGCGGGACGCCAACCCGGAGACCGTTGAGCGACCCTTCGCTGACGGCCCCCGCGAAATCCGGCACGAGCGCATCGGCGGAGGTCGCATCGCGCGGATCGTGACCGGCCAGGACGGTGGTGGCCAGCGCCACGTCTTCGACGCAGGCGGCGATCGGCCCGATTTGATCGAGAGACGAAGCGAACGCCAGCAGGCCGTACCGCGAGACGCGCCCGTAGGTGGGCTTGAAGCCGGTCACGCCGCAGAGCGCCGCCGGCTGCCGGATCGAACCGCCAGTGTCGGAGCCGAGCGCGAGCGGCACGAGGCGGGCAGCGACGGCCGCCGCTGATCCACCGCTCGAGCCGCCGGGAATCCGTTCCGGATTCCACGGGTTCCGGGTCACCCCGTACGCGGAGTTCTCGGTCGAGGAGCCCATCGCGAACTCGTCGCAATTGGTCTTGCCGACGATCACCGCCCCGGCGCTCTCGAGCCGCTCGACCACCGTCGCGTCATACGGGGGGCGGTAGCCCTCGAGAATGTGCGAAGAGGCCGTCGTCGGCATCCGGCGGGTGCAGATGTTGTCCTTGAGGGCCACCGGCACGCCGACCAGTGGCAGATGCATCAGCTCCTCGCGCCGGCGATCGATCTCCGCCGCGCGTGCAAGCGCCCCCTCGTCGTCCACGTACCGGAAGGCGTTCAGGATTCCGTCAGCTTCATGGATCCGATCGAGAGCGGTTCGACAGACCTCCGTCGCGGTAACTCTGCCGGAGGCCACCGCGCGCCGGATCGCGGCTGCGGTACTCGGCAGCGTCATGCGCCGAGCACCCGTGGTACTTTGAAGAGGCCTGCCTCGCGATCCGGATCCGGCGCCTGGTCCAGGGCTTCGGCGCGGGGCAGCGACGGCCGCACTTCGTCGGGACGAAGCGGCGCGCTGAGCGCGAGCGGGTGCGACGTCGGCGCGACCCCCTCGGTGTCGACCTCGCGCAGCTGCTCGGCGTACTGCAGTACCGGCCGTGAGCTGACGCGCGAACAGGTCGCGCTCCTCAACGGTCAACGAGAGGCGCGCCAGATGCGCGATGCGCTCGACTTCGTCGGGCGCCAGCGTGGAAGACATCCGGCGATGCTAGCACGCTGGGAGACCAACATCGGGGCTCGGGACTGGGGGCTCGGGGCTCGGCGTTCGGGGCAGGCACGGCGCTCGGGCTGCTCCCAGCGATTGGTTGCCTCTGGCTGCCACCGGCTTTGCCGAGCCCCGAGCTTCGCCGAGCCCCGAGCCCGAGAGGATCATTGTCCATGACGTCCAGAAGGCCCGCCGCCGTCGCAGGCACGTGGTACCCGGGAACGGCCGGCGCGCTCACGCGCGACGTCGACGGCTACCTCCAGCAGGCCCCGGAGTGGACCGGCGGGGCCATTCAGGCGGTGCTCGCACCGCATGCGGGCCTGATGTTTTCCGGCCCGGTCGGGGCCTACGCCTACCGCGCCGCCGCCTCTCAGCAGTTCGACGTCATCGTGATTGCCGGCCCGTCGCATTTCGTCGGGTTCGACGGCGTCTCGATTTTTCCGGAGGGCGCCTTCGCCACGCCGCTGGGAGATGCGATCATCGACGAGGTCGCCGCCCATGCGCTTGCGAGCAGTCCCGTAGTCCGCCCCTTGCCGTCGGCACATCAGCGGGAGCACTCTGTCGAGATCCAGCTGCCGTTCGTGCGACGCTTGTTTCCCGACGCGAAAATCGTCCCGCTGGTCATGGGTCACCAGACACCTGAAACCATCCGTGGGCTCGCCGACGCGCTCGCGGCCGCATGCCGGGGACGGCAAGCCCTGCTGGTCGGGAGCACGGATCTGTCCCACTACTTCGATGCCTCGACCGCCGAACGACTCGACCATCGCGTGCAGTCTCACGTCGCCGCATTCGACCCCGAGGGTCTGCTGGCGCTGTTCGAGGAGTATCCGGAACACGAGCGCGGCCGTTACGTCGCGTGCGGCGGTGGTCCGGCAATCGCGGTGATGATGGCGGCCCGGCAGCTGGGGGCGACGGACGCGCAGGTCTTGAAATACGCGCATTCCGGCGAGGTGTCGGGCGACTACACCGGTGTGGTCGGGTATCTCGCGGCCGCCTTCGGGACGTTTGGCGCGCGCCGGGTCGAGTGACCCATGCTGACGAGCGAACAACGTCGCGCACTGCTGGAGCTCGCCCGTTCGTCGATCGCGTCGCAGGTCACCGGGGTTGGCACGGTCGCTCCCTTAACGCTCGAACTGCCTGACGCGTCAGGGGTGTTCGTCACCATCAAGCGCCGGGGACAGCTGCGCGGCTGCCTCGGGACGCTGCAGAATCGCGCCGGGCTCGCCGCGGAGATCGTGCGGTGCGCGGCCGACTCCGCCAGCGAGGATCCCCGGTTCCCGCCCGTGAGCTGCGAAGAGCTGCCGGAGCTCTCCCTCGAAATCTCGGTGCTCGGCCCGCTCGAGTCGATCGACGCGCGGCCGGATGCCTTCACGATCGGCGTCCATGGGTTGGTGGCGGAGCAGGGATTCCGGCGCGGCCTCCTGCTGCCGCAGGTCGCGACCGAGTGGGGCTGGAACGGCGAGCAGTTCCTGCGGCAGACCTGCGTGAAAGCGGGCCTGCCGCCTGATGCCTGGCGCCACGGCGCCCGCTTCTACCGGTTCGCCGCGGAGGTCTTCGGGGACTGATGCCGCGGCTCGGGGCACATCTGTCGATCGGCGGCGGGCTGCCGCGCGCGGTCGATCGCGCGGTCGCCAGCCGCTGCGAGGCGCTCCAGATCTTCACCAAGTCCGCCGGCCAGTGGCGGGCCCGCGTGATCCCCGACGACGAGATCGTGTTGTTCCGGCGCCGCGTGGCGGACACGGGCCTCTATCCGGTCATCGCGCACAACAGCTACTTGATCAACATCGCGGCGGCAGCACCGGCGCTGCGCGAGCAGTCGCTGGCGGCGCTGCTCGAAGAGTACGATCGCGCCGGCGCCCTGGGTCTGCAGGGCCTGGTCATGCACCCGGGATCGTTCACGACCGGCACCGAGGCTGAAGGGCTTCGGCTGATCGCCTCGGGGCTGCGGACGCTGCTGCGAGCGCGGCGGCGCGCCACGCCGCTGATCCTCCTCGAGCACACTGCCGGACAGGGCACGAACCTCGGACATCGCTTCGAGCACCTGGCGGAGTCATCGAGCAGCTCGATGGGTCGCCGCGAGTCGGCGTCTGTCTCGACACCTGCCATCTGCTGACGGCGGGTTACGATATCTGCTCCGAAGAGGGATACGTCCAGACGTTCCGCGAATTCGATCGACTGGTCGGTCTCGATCGGCTCAAGGCGTTTCACTTGAACGATTCGAAGAGGCCCTGCGGCAGCCGCGTCGATCGGCACGAGCACATCGGGAAGGGGTGTCTTGGCCTGGAGCCGTTTCGACGGATCCTCACCGATCCGCGATTCGCGGGTCTGCCGATGCTCCTCGAAACGCCGAAGCTCGATACGCCCGAGAGCCGCCGGCGGAGCGACGTGGATCCGTGGGACGCGCGCAACCTGAGAACGCTGCGGCGGCTGATGCGAAAGTGAGTAGGTGAGAGATGCGAACGCGGTGGTCGATCGTTTCCTTCGTTCTGCTGCTCGTGACGGTAACGCCCAGGCCGGCGTCGGCCTGGGGCTTCGAGCCGCACAAGTACATCATGACGCGCGCGATCGCGCTCCTGCCTCCGGACATCCGGCCGTTCTTCCAGAAGTACCAGACCTCCATCGTCGAGCACGTCATCGACCCGGACCTGTGGCGCACGGCGGGGTGGGAGCAGGAGCCGCCGCGGCATTTCCTCGATATGGACGCCTACGGACCGTATCCCTTCCCGAACTTTCCGCGGGAGCGTGAGGAAGCGATCAAGCGGTACGGACTCGACTTCGTCGAGAAGAACGGGCAGGTGCCGTGGCGGACCGTCGAGATGTATCAGAAGCTGGTCGAGGCGTTCCGGCAGCAGGCGCCGTACTCACGCGACAACATCAAGTTCTTCTCGTCGATCCTGACCCACTACGTGTCGGACGCGCACGTGCCGTTCCATGCCGTCCTCAACTACGACGGTCAGCTGACCGGGCAGTGGGGCATTCACTCGCGTTTCGAGACGGAGCTGTTCGAGCGGAACCGGCCGATCCTTCGCATCGTGCCGCAACCGATCGGTCCGGTTCCCAACCCGCGGGATTTTGTCTTCGACGCGCTGATTTCCGGCTTTCCACTCGCGCAGACCGATCCTCGAGGCTGACAAGACTGCGGTGAAGGGACGCGATCTCTACGACAACCGAGTACTTCACGATGTTCTTCAGCAGGGTCAGGCCGATTCTCGAGCGGCGGCTGGCCGAAGCGATCACGGCATCCGCGTCCATGATCGCCGCCGCGTGGATCGAGGCGGGCCGCCCGGCGGTGCCGCTCGAGCAGCCCCGCACGCCGCGCAAAGTCCGGCGGGACGGCGGTCGGGTACGGCTGATATGTCCGTGCTTCTGGCTTCTGGCTGTTGTCTCGGGCCTGCCGAAGCGCCGCGCGATCACGCTTTCGAGCGGCTGCAGCACGAGCAGCGCGGCGATGGTGACGCCCGTGGCAATGAACGCGAGGTGGTACGAGCCGCCGCCCACGGCCACGCCGACCGCGGCGTTGACCCACACGGTTGCGGCGGTAGTCAGCCCGTGGATGCCGCTGTCGGTGCGCATGATGGCGCCGGCGCCGAGAAAGCCGATGCCGGTGACGATCTGTGCGGCGATGCGCCCCGGGTCGCCGCCGGGCCCCGCCAGCTCGACGGACATCAGCGTGAAGAGCGCCGCGCCGACCGCGATGAGGATATTGGTGCGGAGCCCGGCGCTCTTCTGGCGGATTTCCCGCTCGAACGCCGAGAACGGCGCCCAGCAGAGCTGCAGTGAGCAACCGGCGAATGAGTTCAACGTCAGGGATCGGGGTCATCGGTGGGCTCGTGGCATATCGGTTGCAGTCGTTGCCGCAGCCGCTGACGCGGCAGGAGGGGCATCGACATGCTGTGGACTCTCGTCGTGATTCTGGTAGTGCTCTGGGCCCTGGGTCTGGCGTTCAAGATTGCGAGCGGATTGATTCATCTCCTGCTCGTGATTGCCCTCGTCCTTATTGTCTTTCAGGCTGATCACCGGCCGCAGGGTGGTGTGATCGCTACGGCACGATCCACAGCCGCGTGCGATCGAGCGGGACATCGATGCCCTGATGCCACTTGACGGCGGTTCCCCGTCTGACCAGCACGTCGTACTGACCGGCGCGCACGACGAACAGCACATACGGGCCCGGTGTGGTGGGCACCGCTACCGGCTGCGAGTGCTCGTCGGCGGTGAACAGGGCGACGTCGGTATCGGAGCGGGGGGCGTCGTTGTCAGCTCCAGCGAATCTGAAGGGCGCCGAACCCGTTCATGAAGTTGACGACTTCGAGATGATGGCCGCCCTCGTCGGGATAGGGCATCACGACGAACCGCTGGGCCCACCGGATATTCAGGACCCGCCCATCCTTCTCGTGAATTGCCTGGGCGTCGTAGAGACCCGGAGCGACGCCGATGGTCCTCCGGCTGCCTGGCGAGATCTGGCCGACCGGTTTCTCACGCTGTCCCGCGCGATGCACGATGACCCGGGTTGCCGGCGACACGTCCTCCGTGCCGCGGTAGGTACGGATCTCCAGCTTGAGCAGTTCCTGAGCCGGATGCCCCGCCAGCAGCGCGATCATCAGCAGCACGAGAAGGCCGGACATCGCGCGGATATTACTATGCAGGGTTCAGGGGGTTTCGGTGTTCACGGTTCGGCGGATCGGTGAACCCCTGAACCCTCTGAACCCCTGAACCCCTGAACCCCTGAACCCGTGGTATCGTAGACCTCGTCCATGGACGTCTATCTCGTGCCCGTCGGTCCCGAGCGATACGAGCTGTATTGCGAGATTCCCGACGAGCCTGAGACGGAGGAAGGGGAGGCGCCGACGGGATTCTTCCGCCGGCTCGTGCAACGGTTCCGCGAGATGATTGCCGACGCCGAACGCGAGCGCCGCCAGGGCGCGCCCGCACGCCGCGCCGCGCGGCTGGGTCGCTCGTATCCGTGCGAAGACGATGCGCTGGGTGGCCGAGAGCGATCGCCGAGCAGAAACTGTTGTGGCACCTGCGAAAGCAGGACCATGCCTGCCTGCACTATCCAGATGACGTCCCGGAATCGCAGGCCGCGGCAGTCCGGCAGGACCACCTCGCGCGCGATCTGAAGAAACACCGGAAGTGGCTCGCAATCGATTCGCTCCTGATGGTCCTGTTCGGGGTGGTCCTGTTCGCAGTCCCCGGCCCGAACCTGGTGGGCTACTACTTCGCGTTTCGCGTGGTCGGCCACTACCTCTCATTCCGTGGGGCCACGCGCGGGCTGTCCGACGTCGCGTGGACCAACGAGCCGAGCGCGCCGCTGACGGAGCTCCGGCGCGTTCTCACGCTCGATCCGATCCAGCGCGAATCCCGCGTTCATGCCGTGGCGGAAACCCTCCGACTCGAGCATCTGGTCAGCTTCTTCGAGCGCAGCGCGGTGTCGACGTGAAGCTCAGCGAGCTGGCTGCTCGCCTCGCGGAGACGGGGCCCCGCGGAGAACAAATAGAGTGCACGGTCGAGGGCGACGGCAACATCGAGATCACAGGTGTCGCAGCGATCGAAGCTGCCGGACCCGGCGACCTGACCTTCTTTGCGAATCCGAAGTATGCCGAGGCGCTGAAGCGTACCCGGGCATCGGCGGTAATTGCCGCGCCGACGGTCCCGGGTATCCCTTGCGCCGTCCTTCGAACCGCGGAGCCGTACCTGACATACGCGCGGGCGCTCGGGCTCTTCGCCGATGCCTGGCGTCCTGCGGCAGGCATCCACCGGCTGGCGCTCGTCGAACCTGGAGCCGTGGTGGCCGCTGACGCGAGCATCGGCCCGTTCGTGTTCGTGGCCGAGGGGGCCCGCATCGGCGCGCGAACCATCCTGCATTCGCAGGTGAGCGTGGGACGGTTTGCAGAGGTCGGCGACGACTGCGTCATTCACGCGCGGGTGTCGATCCGCGAGCGTGTCACGCTGGGGGACCGCATCGTCCTGCAGGATGGCGTCGTGATTGGCGCGGACGGGTACGGCTTTGTCCGCCGCCGCGACGGGAGCCACGAAAAGATCCCGCAGGCCGGCCGGGTGGTCATCGAAGACGATGTCGAAATCGGGGCCAATACGACCGTCGATCGACCCGCCGTCGGCGAGACCCGGATCGGGGCCGGGTCGAAAATCGACAACCTGGTGCAGATTGCGCACGGCGTCCAGGTCGGCCGGAACGCCCTGCTGGCCGCGCAGGTTGGCATCGCCGGCGGCAGTGTGATTGAGGACCAGGTGACGCTTGCCGGGCAGGTGGGGGTGGCGGGACACCTGACGATCGGCAAGGGGACCATCGCGACCGCGCAGACGGGCATTCCGAGTTCGGTCGATCCCGGCAGCTTCATCTCCGGATATCCGGCCATTTCCAACCGTGACTGGCTGAAGTCGTCGGCCGTGTTCCGGAAGCTGCCTGAACTCCGCCGGCTCCTCTCCGATCTCGAGCGACGGATCGCGGAGCTCGAAAAGGACCCCGAGCGCTCCTGAGCTTCGTCGCCTTTCTGCGATAATCGAGGTCCATGACCCTCACCGTCCGGAAGCGATTCGCCGCCGGAGTGCTGACCGCGGCTGCATTGTTCGCGGTCGATCCCACGCCCAGAGCTGCCGTCAGGCCCCCCGGCTGAACTACACGATGACGACGCTCGCCAACGGGTTGCAGGTCGTCTTCCTCGAAGACCATTCGACGCCGATCGTGCACGCCGAGATCTGGTATCACGTCGGTTCGAAGAACGAGCGGCCCGGCCGGACGGGGTTCGCGCACCTCTTCGAGCACATGATGTTCAAGGGCTCGAAGAACGTCGAACCAGAGGGGCACCCGTCGTGGATCTCGAGCGTGGGCGGCCAGAGCAATGCCTACACCAATGAAGACTCCACGGTGTTCTGGCAGACGTTCCCCGCGCAGTATCTGCCGCTGGTTCTATGGCTCGAGGCGGACCGGATGGCGTCGCTCCGGATCGACGAGAAGGTGTTCCAGACCGAGCGCGAGGTCGTGAAGGAAGAGCGCCGGATGCGGGTCGAGAACCAGCCGTACGGCCGGCTGAACGAGATCGTCTACGACCAGGCCTTCTCGGTTCATCCGTACAAGCACCCCACCATCGGCAGCATGAAGGATCTCGAGGCGGCGTCGATCGAGGACGTGCGCGATTTCTTCCGGACTTACTACGTTCCGAACAACGCGACGCTGGTCCTGGTGGGGGACTTCGAGACGAAGGACGCCGGCGCGCTGGTGCAACAGTATCTCGGGCGGGTTCCGAAATCAGCCCGGCCGGTGCCGCGCGACATTCCGCAGGAACCGCCGCAGACCAAGGAGCGCCGCGCACGGCTCGAGGAGAGCTGGCCGCTGCCGGTGGTCGTCGTGGCGTACCACATCACGTTCGACGGCAACCCGGATTCTTACCCGCTCCACATCGCGTCGAAGGTGCTGTCCGACGGCGAGAGCTCGAGGATCTACCGGAAGCTGGTCTACGAGAAGCAGCTTGCGCTCGCGGCGTTTGGCGGCGGCAACATCATCGAGGACCCGAACCTGTTCTTCGCCGTCGCGATCGTGCAGCCTGGCCAGAAGCCGGACGACGCCATCACTGCGCTGATCGCCGAGCTCGATCGGCTGCGCAATGAGCCGATCTCCGCGGGGGAGCTCCAGCAGGCCAAGAATCAGTGGACGCGCGACTACATCCTGAGCCGTGAGTCCAACAAGGAGAAGGCCTCCCACCTCGGACACGCCGTCGTGATTCACAACGACGTGAAAACCGCCGACGGTGAGTTCGACATCTTCATGAACACGACCGCCGCTGACGTGCAGCGCGTGGCGCAGACGTACTTCAAGCCCGAGAACCGGCTGGTGTTGACGATCATGCCCCGCGGTGCCGGCACTGGAGGGGAACGATGATCCGGTGGCGGGCCACGGCCGCCGCTGCGCTGCTGGCGATGCTCGCGGGCCTTGATCCCGCGTTCGCGCAGGTTCCGGCCTGGCCCTCCGAGCGGCCGCCGAAGCCGCTGGCCGCGCGCGACGTCAAGTTTCCTCCCTACGCGCTCAAGACCCTGGCCAACGGCCTGCAGGTGATTGCCGTGTCGCACGACGAGCAGCCTTCCGTCAGCATCAGGCTGATGGTCCGGGCTGGCGGGGCGCAAGACCCCGCCGACAAGCCGGGCGTCGCGTCGCTGGCGGCTTCACTGCTCGACCAGGGAACGACAACGCGTTCGGCAGAACAAATCGCGCACACGATCGACTCCATCGGGGGGTTGATCGGGACCGGATCCGGAACCGAATACACGTTCGTGGAAGCGATCGTGATGAAGGACAGCTTCGCCCTCGGTCTGGACCTGGTCTCCGACATCGCGAAGAACCCCGCCTTCGTTCCTCAGGAGATCGAGCTCCAGCGCAAGCAGATGTTGTCGTCGATGACCGTGAACTACGACGACCCGGACTACCTGGCGGGGGTGGTGTTCGAGCGGCTCGTGTACGGGCCGCATCGCTACGGCCGTCCGGACTCCGGCACCCCGGCGTCGCTCGCCAGCATCACGCGCGACGATCTCGTCGGGTTCCACCACACCTGGTTCGGCGCCAACAACGCCATCCTCGCGGTGGTCGGAGACGTGACCACCGACGAGGCGTTTGCCGGCGCGGAGCGGGCGTTTGGAACCTGGGGCAAGGCCGCGAGCGCGGCCGCCCAGACCGAAACCCCGCCGTCGCCGACGCGGCGGCTGGTCGTCATCGATCGTCCGGGTGCCGTCCAGACGGAGATCCGCGTCGGCAACACGGCATTGCCGCGCAAGCATCCTGACTATCTGGCTCTCGACCTCGCGGTCAAGATCCTGGGCGGCGAAGGCGGGAACCGCCTGCACCGCGTGCTGCGGTCGGACCGTGGCCTGACCTACGGCGCCTCGGCCGATCTCAACGCGCTGAAGGACACCGGCACGATCGTCGCCGAGACCGACACCAGGTCCGAAACCACCGGCGAAGCGCTGCGCCTGATCGTCGACGAGATGTGGCGATTGCAGCGGGAACGCGTCGGCGAGCGCGAGTTGAGCGATGCCCAGGCGTACCTGACCGGGAGCTTTCCACTCACGATCGAAACGCCGAGAGCCATCGCCACGCAGGTCCTGAGCGCGGTGTTCTTCGGTCTCGACCTGCAGGAGCTCGAGAACTTTCGCGAGCGGGTCAACGCGGTGACGGTTGACGACATCCAGCGTGTGGCGAAGACCTACCTGCACCCGGATCGGCTGTCGATTGTGCTCGTCGGGGATGCCTCGCGATTCGAGCGGCAGCTGGCCGGAGTCGGGTTCGCGCAATACGAGCGCATTCCGGTCGGCGAGCTGGATTTGAGCTCACCGGGCCTGCGGCGTCGCTCGGCGACCGGAAATGGCGGCCGGCTCGAGCCCGTCGGCCTGCGGATGCCCCTGGCCGCTGGCTCTGTTCCGGGCGCTCAGGAGGATGCGAGCGCGCTGATCGCCCGGGCCGTGCGCGGCAAAGGGGGGCTCGCCAGGCTGAAGTCCATCCGCACCATTCACGCGGAGGGCGACACCATCATCGAAGCGCAGGGGAAGAAGCTCACCATCCCGACGACGATTCGGGTCCGGTATCCGGGTGGATTCCGCATCGACAGTCAGATGCCCGCGGGACCGGTGTCGCAGGTGTTCGACAGCGGCACGTTCTGGGTCCAGGATGCGCGGGGCCCGAACGTGGCGCCCGCGGGTGCCGCCGGGTTGATGCGCGGGAACGTCCAGCGCGATGCCATCGGCCTGCTGCTCGCGCTGGCGGACGGTCGCGTCAAGGCACGACGGACCAGCGACCTGGCGGTCGATGGCCGGATGCTGCCGGTGCTGGACGTCGACCTGAAGCCGGGCGGACCACTGATGCTGGTGCTCGATCCAGAATCCGGCCTGATCGTGCAGGAGCGCTATCCCGCGCCGGACGCCGCGGGACAGATCGAGGAGCGGTTCGCAGACTACCGCGACGTGGATGGCGTCAAGGTGGCGTTCTCCGTGACCGTGGCGCATCCGCAGCTCGGCGACGTCGTCCGGATCATGCGCAAGGTGGCCTTCAACGTGCCGCTCGATCCCGCCATCTTCGCGAAACCCATCTGATCGTCCCTCCGCCCGCAGAGTTGCCGCCACGTGCGCGTAATGATTTCCTGCGGTGAGCCCTCCGGCGACATGTACGCCGCGGAGCTGGCACGCCAGATTCGGGCGCAGGAGCCGTCCGCCGTCATCACCGGTTTCGGCGGTGAACGCCTGCGCGCTGCCGGAGCCGAGCTCCTCGGGGATTTCAGCGGCCTGTCGGTGACCGGGCTGCTCGAAGTCGTCCGCATCCTCCCGCGCACGCTGCAGGTGTATCGGCGCCTGGTCGCCGCCGCGAAGGCGGATCGACCTGACGTTTTCGTCGCCATCGATTTTCCCGACTTCAATTTCAAACTTGCCGATGCGCTCCAGCGCCTCGGCGTGCCGGTGGTCTACTACATCAGTCCCCAGCTGTGGGCCTGGCGTCCGGGCCGCATGAACACGATGCGGCGGCTCGCCGACCGCGTGCTCGTGATCTTTCCCTTCGAGGAGCGCATCTATCAGGATGCGGGTGTGCCGGTGGAGTGGGTGGGGCATCCGCTTCTCGACGTGATGCCGCCATCGCGCCCCAGGCCGGAGATCGCGCGGGGAGCTCGGGCTGCGCACCGACCAGCCAATCGTCGCGCTCCTGCCGGGCAGCCGCCGGAACGAAGTCGGTGCGATTCTGCCTGACCTGGTCGGCGCAGCGGACGAGATCCGGCGCAGGCTGCCCGGCGTTCAGTTCGTTCTGGCGCGCGCACCGCACGTGTCCGCCGATCTGTTGCAGCCCCTCGACCGGCTCGACCCGCCCGCGGTGATCGTCGAGGGGCGCGCCGACGATGTGCTGGCCGCGGCGGACGTGGCGCTGGTCGCATCGGGGACCATCACCGTGCAGGCCGCGCTGCACGAGTGTCCGATGGTGGTCGTCTACCGGCTCTCGCCGTTGACCTATCACCTCGGGCGCCGGTTCGTGCGCGTGGACACCTTCGCAATGGCCAACCTCGTTGCAGGTAAGCGGGTCGTGCCCGAGCTCATTCAGGACGACTTCACGCCGGAGCGTGTGGCGGCAGAGGCACTGCGGCTCCTTCTCGATCCGGAGCGGCGGGCGGGAATGAGACGGGAGCTCGCCGAAGTCCGCAAGCGGCTCGGCGCGACCGGCGCGAGTGCGCGTGCAGCGCGCGCGGTGCTCCAGGTTGCGCGGCGCCGGCCTTCCGCCTGAAGGCCGAAAGGCTGCCACCAGCCTTGCGATAGACTGCGGACATGGCATTGCGCGCTCTAGTGTTCTCGGTCATCTGCCTTCTGCCGTCCGCGCTTCGCGCGACGGTGCTCCTGCCGGCGGAATTCCGCGAAATCGTCAATGGGTCGGAGATCATCGCTTACGGCCGGGTGACCGAGACCAGGGTCGAATGGAGTGACGACCGGAAGCACGTCGACACGCTGGTGACCTTCCAGGTCGGCACGTATCTGAAGGGCGGACCGGGGGAATCGCTGGTATTCAAGGTACCGGGCGGGACGATCGGCCGTTTCAGGAACGTCCTGGTGGGCGCGCCGCAATTCAACAGCGGCGACGAGGCGGTGCTGTTCCTGAACAGCCGTGGGCGTGAGTTGCCGTCGGTGTTCGGTTTGAACCAGGGGGTGTTCCGCGTGTCGCTCGACACCGACACACGGCGGCGCATGGTCACGCCTCCGCTGCTGGCCCGCGGCGAGACTCCCGAGGTGGTGGTGCGCGGCGCCGCATCCCGCCGCTCGCTGCCGCTCGAAACGTTTGGCGCGCAGGTTCAGACCGTGCTGAGGGAAACCCCGCGAGGGGTGCGATGAAGCGCGGCGCGTTGCCGCCGCTCGTCGCGCTGGCCGTGCTGGCCGCCACCGTGCCGGCGCTCGGGTATCTGAAGCTCGGCACCCGCATCGGTTCGACCACCGCCAACCTGCGGTGGACGAACCTGCCGGTCCGCTACTACATCACGGATCGCGGCGCGACCGGGGTCACCTCACAGCAGTTTCAGAATGCGATCACGGCGTCGTTCGCGGTGTGGGACGCGGTCGAGGACGCGGACCTCTCGTCCACGTTCGCCGGCCTCACCCAGGCGAATCCCGACCAGTGGCGACAGCATGACCGTGCTCGGCTATCAGAACCGGCCCGATCTCGATCGCGTGCTCGGGGCCACGAACTTCATCATCGACACCACGACCGGCGAGATCGTGGAATCGGACATCTTCTTCAATTCCAGCTTCCCCTGGTCGACTGAGACCGCGGGCGTGACCGGGCGGCACGATGTGCAGTCGATTGCCGTCCACGAGATCGGTCACCTGCTCGGACTCGGGCACTCGGCGCTCGGTGAAACCGAAATGATCGCCGGCGGCCGCCGCGTCCTTGGCGCCGAGTCGGTGATGTTTCCGATCGCCTTCGCGGCCGGGAGCATTCACGACCGTTCGCTGAAGGAGGACGACATCGCCGGGATCAGCGACATCTATCCGTCCATGCAGTCGCGCCGGACGCGCGGGAGCATCAGCGGCAAGGTCACGAAGAACGGCTCCGGCGTCCTGGGGGCGCACGTCGTGGCCTTCAACACTCGGACCGGTGCCATGGTCGGCGGCTTCTCCCTGAACAACGACGGCGGCTTCACGATTGCCGGCCTGAAGGATCGGGACCTACACGATTCGCACCGAGCCCCTGGACGATGCCGACATTTCGAGCTTCTTCGACTCGAGCCTCGATATCGACGTCAACTTCGGCGTTCGCTTCCACGATCGCGTTGTCGTTGTCCCGCCAGGTGGCGGTGCTCGCGACGTCGAGGTGAAGGTGACGCCGAAATGAGAGATGCCTCACAGCTTCTTCTGCTCTCCATCGCGGTCCTGAGCCTGGCGGCCGTCGCCGAGGCCCAGGTATATCTCGGTGGTAACGCGCCGCGCCGCGGTTCGTTCGAGGCCGCGGGCGGAGGCATGTTCGCGCCCGGCTTCGACCTGGGCAGCGTCACCGCGGAGCTCACGCGAAGCACTCCGACCGACAAGTTCGACCTCTTTACGAGCGACAGCGAGGTCTCGGGGTTTCCAGGGGTGTTCGTGCGGCTTGGCTACTACCTGAGCGAGAGCTTCTCGGTCGAGGGGGGAATGCGCTACGCGCGTCCGACTTTGTCGGTGCGCTTGTCCGGCGACGCCGAATCCGCGCCGGATGTCACCGCCGACGAAACGCTGTCGCATTACCTGTTCGAAGGCTCGGTGCTGTGGCACCTCCGTGACCTGTCGTTCGCATCGGGCAGCGCCATTCCCTACGTCTCGGGCGGCGCCGGTTACCTGCGGGAACTGCACGAGGGGAATCAGCTCGTCGAGACGGGGCAGGAATACCACGCGCTGGCGGGGTTGAACTACTGGCTCGGGGCCGGTGCCCACCGGTTCGGCCTCCGCGTCGAGGGCGGGTTGTCGGCGCGAAAGAAAGGGTTCGACAGCGACGAGAGCCTGCGGACGCAGCGGATTGTGTTCGGGGGAGTGTCGTACTTGTTCTGAAAAGGCGGGCGGGTCTGAAGACCCGCCCGATCTTTGAACCCGCCCGACTCTCAGATCTTTGTATTGACCGTCGCGTCAGCCGACGGCATGACCGGATCGTCATCGTCTTCGATCGGCTGTTCGTAGCGTCGCGGTGTGTGCAAGGACGCCTCTGAACTGGCCTCGGTCTTCACGGCGCTGCTGATCCTGGCCGGTCCCGGCTGACTCCTCGGGTTCCGCGCTGCTGAAGCGTTCCCCCTCGGCCTTGCTCTTGCGCGATGCATCGTTGGGCGCTGCTCTGCCATAGTGTGCCTCCGCACCGTCCGGAATCTTCCAAAGCGAGAGGCAAGGCGCGTACCACGCGGCAGAACCGACAGGCCAGCAGTTCACCCTCGATCGGTTGTCAGCTATGATCGCGGGATGGCTTCGCTGAATTCTTTCGACACACGCGCGCGGCTGACCGCGGGCGGTCAGACCTGCCAGATTTTCAGCCTTCCGGCGCTCGAGAAAGCGTCTTGCCGGGGTGGCGCGCCTGCCCTATTCACTCAAAATCCTGCTCGAGAATCTGCTGAGGCGCGAGGATCGGCGCTTCGTGGATCCCGAAGACATTCAGGCGCTGGCGGGCTGGGACGTCACGTCGAAGGTGCAGAAGGAGATTGCGTTCACGCCGGCCCGCGTGCTGCTGCAGGACTTCACCGGCGTGCCGGCGGTCGTCGATCTCGCCGCGATGCGCGACGGCATCGTGCGGCTCGGCGGCGACCCGCGCAAAGGTGAATCCACTGCAGCCGGTCGAGCTGGTCATCGATCATTCGGTTCAGGTCGATCACTACGCCGAACGGAACGCGGCCGATCTGAACGCGGCGCTCGAGTTCTCGCGGAACAAGGAGCGCTACACGTTCCTGCGCTGGGGCCAGGAGGCCTTCGACAACTTCCGCGTCGTCCCGCCCGACACCGGCATCGTCCACCAGGTCAACCTCGAGTACCTCGCGCGCGTCGATCTTCAGGGAAGAGTCCGGCGGCGAGACGCTGGCGTATCCCGACACGCTGGTCGGCACCGACTCGCACACGACGATGGTCAACGGCCTCGGCGTGGTGGGCTGGGGCGTGGGCGGAATCGAAGCCGAGGCCGCGATGCTCGGGCAGCCGATCTCGATGCTGATTCCCGAGGTCGTCGGTTTCCGCCTGGTCGAACGGCTTCCTGAAGGCGCGACGGCGACCGACCTCGTGCTGACGATCACCGAGCGGCTGCGCAAGCTCGGCGTGGTCGGAAAGTTCGTGGAGTTCTACGGGCCGGGTCTCGAGTTCCTGACCATCGCGGACCGGGCGACGCTCGGCAACATGTCGCCGGAATACGGCGCGACGATCGCCATCTGCCCGATCGACGAGATGACCCTCGATTACCTGCGGCTGACCGGCCGCGACGACGCGCACGTGAAGATGGTCGAGGCGTACGCGAAAGAGCAGGGGCTGTTCTGGAACGCCAGAAGCTGCCGGAGCCGGTCTACACCACCACGATCGAGCTGGATCTCTCGACCGTCGAGCCCAGCCTCGCCGGACCGAAGCGGCCGCAGGACCGGGTGTCGCTGCGGCAGGCGAAATACAAGTTCCAGCAGGCGCTCGAGCTGATGTTCTCGGAACGGAAGCCGAAGGCCGCGCCCGCCGAGAAGACCGGGCGAAGACGCACAGCCGGCGGCGACGCGCACGGCCGCGCCGTCGGCGTCGGCGGACACCGGCCATTCCCGGCATGGAGGGGCTCGACCACGGCTCCGTCGTGGTGGCGGCAATCACGAGCTGCACCAACACCTCGAACCCGAGCGTGATGATCGGCGCGGGGCTGCTCGCCCGCAACGCGGTTCAGCGCGGGCTCAAAGTGAAGCCGTGGGTCAAGACCAGCCTGGCACCCGGCTCGCTGGTCGTCACGGAGTACCTGAAGGCCGCTGGCCTGCTCGAGTATCTGGCCGAGCTCGGTTTCAACATCGTGGGCTACGGCTGCACGACCTGCATCGGGAACAGCGGCCCGCTGCCCGAGCCGGTTTCGGGGCTGGTCAAGGAGCGCAACCTGATCGTCGCGTCGGTCCTCAGCGGCAATCGAAACTTCGAGGGACGGATCCAGAGCCAGGTGCGGGCGAACTATCTCGCCTCTCCGCCGCTCGTCGTTGCCTATGCGATTGCCGGAAAGATGCAGGTGGACCTGACCACCGAGCCAATCGGCGAGGATGCCAGCGGCTCAGCCGGTCATGCTCAAGGACATCTGGCCGACCGAGCGCGAGATTCAGGAAGCGATGCTGAGCTCGGTGCGGTCGGAGATGTTCCGGGAGCAGTACGCACACGTGTTCGACGGTGACGAGCGGTGGCGGTCGCTGCCGATTCCGACCGGCGAACGGTTCGAGTGGACGGACGACTCGACCTATATCCGGAACCCGCCGTTCTTCGAGGGCATCACTGCCGAGCCCACGCTGCCGACCGACATCGCCGGCGCGCGGGCGCTCGCCGTGCTCGGCGACAGCGTGACGACCGATCACATTTCACCCGCCGGGTCGATCCCGGCCGACAGCCCGGCCGGCAAGTACTTGATCTCGAAGGGCGTGCCGCCCAAGGACTTCAACTCGTACGGCGCCCGGCGCGGGAATCACGAAGTGATGATGCGGGGCACGTTCGCCAACATCCGGCTCCGGAACCAGCTCGCGCCAGGCACCGAGGGCGGATGGACGACGCTGCTGCCGGAAGGCACGGTGACGACGATCTACGACGCTTCGGTCACCTACCGCGAACGCGGCGTGCCGCTGCTGATCATTGCCGGGAAGGAATACGGATCGGGGTCCTCGCGCGACTGGGCGGCCAAGGGCACGCTCCTGCTCGGGGTCAAAGCCGTGCTCGCCGAGAGCTTCGAGCGGATCCATCGCAGCAACCTCGTGAACATGGGCGTGCTGCCGCTGCAGTTCAAGGACGGAGAAACCGCCGCGACCTACAAGCTCACCGGCCGCGAGCGCTTCGAGATCGTCGGGGTTGGTGATTCCCTGAGACCGCGCGGCGAGGTGACGGTGCGCGCCACCGACGCCGACGGCACGACCCGCGAGATTGTGGCGACCACACGCATCGACACGCCCGAGGAGCTCGTGGCGTTCCGCCACGGGGGGATCCTGCCGTACGTGCTGCGCCAGCTGCTGCGGCAGTAACGTAATGCGATGAGCGGCGGCCTAGGCGACGGTCCGGCAGCGGTCACGATCTCCTCTGCCGGGATCAAGCGTGAAGCGGCCGCCGCCGGCTTCGATCTCTGCGGCATCGCCGCCGCGACCGACCACGTCGAGCTGCGATACTTCCGCGAGTGGCTCGAACACGGGTACGCCGGCGGGATGGAGTACCTGCGCAGAACGGCCGACCGGCGCGCGGACGTCAGGCACGTCCTGCCGTCGGCGCGCTCCGTGATTTCGCTCGGGACCGTCTACAACACCGCCCACCCCTACTCAGCTGACAGCCTGGACGCGGAGCGTGCGGCGATCGCCCGCTATGCGTGGGGCGACGACTACCACGGCGTCATTCAGGGCCGGCTCGACGTCCTTCTCGAACGGCTCCGCTCGACGTACGGCGATGGTTTCGAAGCCCGCGCCTATGTCGATACCGGACCGGTGCAGGAGCGCGTCTACGCGCAGTACGCGGGTCTCGGCTGGATCGGCAAGAACACCTGCCTGATCAATCCCGAACTGGGCTCGTGGATCTTCCTGTCGGAAATCATCTGCAATCTCGATCTGGAGCCGGACGAGGCCGTCTTCGATCAGTGTGGAACCTGCACGCTCTGTCTCGCCGCCTGTCCGACGGGAGCGCTGGTCGAACCGGGTGTGCTCGATTCGACGCGATGCCTGTCGTATCTCACGATTGAGAACAAGGACGAGATTCGCGAGGAGCAGCGCGTCCTGCTCGGTTCTCACGCCTACGGCTGCGACATCTGTCAGGACGTCTGCCCGTACAACAACACCGCGACGACCGCCGTGTCCTCGGATCAGGCCTGGCAGCCGCGCGAAGGGCTTGGCTCGCCACGCCTGCTCGACATCTGGCAGCGGACCGACGACGAGCTCCGGGGGCTTCTCAAGGGCAGCGCGATGAAACGCGCTGGCGTCCGCCGGCTGCGACGCAACCTGGCGGTGGCGATCGGCAACAGCCGCAATCCGGAGGCGGCCCGGGTCCTCGAAAGCCACGACCAGCCGTTGTGCCGGGATCCGCTGGTCGAGGAACACGTCGCGTGGGCCGTTGGACGGCTGGCCGTCGAGGCGGGAGATGACTAATCGGCGGAAAGGCAGCCCGGCGGACCCGAAGCCGGGGGAGCCGGTCAGCGAGCTGCTGCCCGAACGGCCGACACTCGCCACAGTGCGGGAGATTGCCGCCGGCTGCAAAGCGTGCGATCTCTACGAGCGCGGCACCCAGACGGTGTTCGGCGAAGGCCCGCGCAAGGCGGAGATGATGCTGGTAGGGGAGCAGCCCGGCGATGCCGAGGACCTGGCCGGCCACCCCTTCGTCGGCCCGGCCGGGCGTCTGCTCGACGCCGCGCTCGAAGAGGCCGGCGTCGACCGGCGTCATGTCTACGTGACCAATGTCGTAAAGCACTTCAAGTGGGAGCCGCGTGGCAAGCGGCGCATCCACGCCAAGCCCAACGCGGCCGAGATCGGCGCCTGTCGTCCCTGGCTGGAAGCCGAGATCGCGCTGGTGAAGCCGCGCGTGCTGATCTGCCTCGGTGCCACCGCGGCCCAGGCGCTGCTCGGCAAGTCGTTCAAGGTGTCGCGCCAGCGCGGTACGCTGGTGCCATCTCCGCTGGCTCCGATCGTGAGCGCGACCGTGCATCCCTCGTCGATCCTGCGTGCGCCCGACGACGAGACGCGGCGGGAGGAGATGCGGCGCTTCGTCGAGGATCTGCGAACCATCGCACGCGAGATGTCGAACTCATGACCGACCACGATTTTCAGCCGTCGTTCCTGCTCTCCATGCCGCAGATGCAGGATCCCAACTTTGCGCGCACCGTGGTGCTGCTCTGCGATTTCAATCCCGACGGGGCGTTCGGGCTCGTGCTGAACCGGCCGACCGAGATGGCGGCCCGCGACATGGTCCGGCTGATCCCTCCGGTCCTCGCAGGCAACGATCTGCGCCTCTACATCGGCGGACCGGTACAGCCGGAACTGGGCTGGATCCTGGTGAATGACGCCCCCGCCACAGGCGAATATCGAACCATTCGCGAGGGCCTGCACCTGTCGTCCTCTCCCGAACTGTTACGAGCCGTGCTGGAACAGCAGCCAACGCCGCGGGCGCGGGTGATTGCGGGCTACGCCGGCTGGGGGCCGGGTCAGCTCGACGAAGAGCTCGCCCAGTCGGCGTGGCTGATCGGCGACGTGCACATCGATCTGGTGTTCGATGGCGACCCGGCTGCGATGTGGGACACCGCCATTCGACGGCTCGGCGCGGATCCCTCCACGCTGCAGCCTTCTCACGGGGTGCATTAACAACAACTCCCAACTTCCAACTCCCAACTCCCAAGGAGAGCCGGTCGAAGGAGCTGGGTGAAAGTCGAAACAACAAGCTGGCTGCTGCGACCTTCGCCGAGCTCTCTCGAGCGGCTCCCGTTGGGAGTTGGAAGTTGGGAGTTGGGAGTTGACCTATTTGAGGATCTCAGCGAAGAAATCGAGTGCCCGGGGGTCTTTGGACTGACCCAGCCAGAACATCGCCTGCTTGCGCACTGCGGGGTTCGTATTTGTGCGCGCGACGCGGATCAGGAGCGGTACGCCCTCGTCTTTCGGCAGCTGGCTCAGGGCGAAGACGGCCTTCTTCTTGACCTCGGTATCGGGATCCTGCTCGATCCGCTCGGTGATGGCGGCGGCCGCCTTGTTACCGGCTTTCTGCGCCAGCCAGAAGATCGATTCCCCGCGGATGCTGGTGTCGGTGTTGTTGCGTGCGTTGTCGATCAGGACGTCGACCGCGCCGGCCTCAGGGCTTTGCGAGATGCCGAACACCGCCTTCTTCTTCACCTCGGTCGACGGGTCGTCCTTCACGATCTTCCGGAGGATCTCGAGACCCCGCTGCCCGCGCGCGTTGCCGAGCCAGAATGGCACCTTGGTCCGCACGTTCTGGGGCACGGACGAGGCGAGCAACCGCTCCAGGCTCGCATCCGCGGCGCCGTCCTGATGAAGCGCGATCGCGGTGATCGCACCGTCGACCACGCGATCCCTGCGGTCCGTGCCGGGCTGCGCGGCGATCAGCGATTCGAGCAGGGCCACGCTTTCCGCCGGCCGGACGCCCGTGAGCCAGGTGATTTCGCGTCCGCCGGCGTCGAGCGCGCAGTCTTCCGAGAACACGCGAATCCGCTCGACCTGCCGGTTGACGACCCGGAAGAGCACCACCATGGTGTCAGGGCCCTCCAGCTTGATCGCGCCGGCGGGCTGCTGCGCCGCCTGGGTCCGGGAGGCCATCGTCGTGCCGTCGACCGAGGGTTCGATGCCGCACATGCCCGCAGCAGGCTTGCCCGTCCGACATCCGCACCGTGCCGTTGATGAACGTGGTGCCGGAGTTGAAGCAGCACATCGTGCGATCGCCGGCCACTACCGGAACGCCGTAGCCAATCCAGCCGGTTCCGGTCTGGGCGTTCACGCGCCGCGCGAAACGTCTGGGCGAGCCCGGCGCCGGGCTGGGTGGTCACCTGGCCGTTGATCAGGCGGGGCGACTGGCCGACGGCCACGCCGGCCAGGGCAGTGACCGTCGTCAGGGCGAGAGCGGTGGCGAGGGAGGCGAAGGTCCTCGACATGGCCTGATCCCTACTTGCCGAGCAGCTCAATCATGTAGTCGGTGGCCACCTTCGAATGCATGTTCGAGAGCCGCGACACGATCTCCTTCTTCATGTTCACGTCCTGTTCTTTCCGGGCCAGCGCCACCAGCGCGGTCGCGTTGTCCTGGGTGAACAGGGCGTTGACCACCGACTTGCGGATGTCGACGTTGGTGTCGCTGTTGTAGATCTGGACGAGGACGTCGCCGGTGCGCGAGGAGCGGGTCACCCCGAGCGCCCGCACGACGTCGCGTCGCAGCTCCGGGTTCTGCTCGGACTTCGCCAGCTCGATCAGCCGATCGACGCTGCCGCCGTTCTGCATCGCCCGGATGATCCGGCGCTTCACGTCGACCGACGACTCCTTCTGATAGAGCTGCCAGAGCTCCTCGTGAGCGCCCATGTTGCCGAGCTGCGTCACGGCTTCGGCGCGCAGCTCCGGGTTCTGTTCCCCCTGCGCGGCCTTCAGCAGGCGATCCTTGTCGCCCGACACCATGAAGGCGCGGAGAATGCGCCGCTTCACGTCGACATCGGCCGTCGAGCCATAAACCTCTCCCAGCACCGCACGCGATTCGGGTCCGCCATGCACGCCCAGGTACTGGATGGCCTGGCTCTGGAGCTCCGGCGTCGACGACCCTTTGGCGTAGTTGCGGAGCACTTCCCGGGCGCGCGGTGAATTGCTCTGCGCCAGGACGAACATCGCCCGCTGCTTCACCTTGCGCGACGAAGTGCCCTCGAGCACTTTCTCGAGCAGCGGCACGGCCTGTTCAGGGGATGTGTTCTGGAGCGACTGCAGCGCGAGCAGCTTCACCTCGTCGTCTGCGGAGTCCTCCGGGCGGACCGGCTGACCGATATCGCGCCTGACGTCGGCTTCGAGCACCGCGGCCTGTTTCCGGTAGCCGCTGTTCGGGTAGTTCTTATTGAGCTCCGCGAGGGTCGCGAGCGCCTCGCTGCGCTGCCCGAGCCGGTTCTGGGAGAACGCCTTCCAGTAGAGCGCCCCGTCCACCTTGCTGCCTTTCAGCTGGACGACGCGGTCGAAATAACTCAGCGCCCGGTCCCATCGATATTCGTCCGCGGCGTTCTGCCCTTCGGAATACCACTGCGACTCACGTTCGCGCTCGCGTTCACGCACCTCCGCTTCGCGCTCCCGCTGCTCGGCCTCCCGGTCGCGGCCCCGATCCTGACCGAAGTCGAAGGCCAGCCGGTCGATGGCGGCTCTTGCCTCGGCGGCCATCATCGGCGCGTTCGCCGCGGCTCGGGCCTCGGCGGCCGATCCTCGACGCGTTCGCGGCGACTTCGAGCGCCGGCCTGACCGCCTGCATGATCGCGGCAATGCAGGTCCGGGATGGCTGGAATCGGCGGAATCGCTGGAATCGCGACGAGCGCTGCGATATCGGACATGTCCGGGATATCGGGAATGTAGGGAATAACCGGCGTTCCCGGCACGGCCGGCGCCGGAGGCGTTGGGGCGGTCTTCGCCGGCCCGGCCTGGGACTGTGCGGCCACAGGGGCGGCCGCGAGCGCCGTCGTTGCAATGACGAGCGCAAACGCAATTCGAGTGTCCATACTGATCCATGTCCTGGCGCGCGCGGCTCCTGCCGGCGCTGCCGAATGGCGGTGTGTGGCCGCCGATGATTGATTGACGGTTCTTCCCGGTCAGCGGTTAGGAACGGGGCCCCGCCTGCCGCTGAATTGGTGCCTTCTGGCGTTCCCGAATCTCCGACGCGATGACCCGGACCTTGAAGAGCAGATCGCGCAGACTCGATGCGGCGCCGCACGTCGGCGAGGTCGCGCGAGGATCCGGTCTCCGAAGTGGCCGCGACCTCGGTCAACACCCGCTCGATCTCATCGAGCAGCTGGCTCAGGAGCGACGTCGCCGGTTGTCTTCGGCGGTCTGTCGATAGAGCCGGTTGTCCGCGACCAGCTGCTCGGCGCGGGACCGTTCGCCGGCCATGTCCATGCTCGTGTTGTCGTCGCTGCTGACGAGCTCGACCAGCGCCATCTGCGATCGATCGAGATGGTCGCCGACGTCCGAGAGCAGGATGCGCTCGCGAATCTGCTCGGCCGCCGCGGCCACCGCCGCCTCGGTCGGCGCCGCCGGGCGGCGAGAGCGCGCGCCCCGCGAAGAACGCGCCGACCACGAGCACGACGACGGCGGCGGCCAGCGCCCAGGGGCGCCGGCGAGGTCAATAGCCAGCCCACCCAGCCGCGGCGCGCGGGTTTGAGGCTCGGTTCGAGGCGTGCCCACACCGTGCGCTCGAACGCGGGCCCCGGTTCGATCGCCACCGCTCGCTCGTCGATCGAGGCGAGCACCCGCTGCAGCCGCGTGTATTCGGAGCGGCACAGGCCGCACTGCTGCAGGTGGCCGGCGGTCTGCCGCTCGTCGCCCGACGACGTCTCGCCGTAGTAGTGAAGAATCAGGTCGTCGTCTGTGAGGTGCTGGGTGGCCATGGTGTCTTGTCCGATGCCTGTCAGCTGCTGGCGCCGTCGGCCGCGAGCGACTCGTTGTCCGGCTGGGCGACGAACGGCTCGAGCGCCTGCCGCATCTTCTTGACCGCGCGAAAAATACTGTGCTTCGTGGCGTTCGTCTTGAGCCCAAGCGCCCGGCTGATCTCGTCGATCGACTGACCCTCGAAATGGCGCAGGACGAACGCGGCCCGCTCCATCTTGCTGAGCGACGTCATCGCATCGGAAATCCGACCCTGGACCTCTGCGCTGAGCATCAGCCGCTCGGGGGAGGGAAGGCCGGGCTCGGCCGTGTCGGCGGCGCCGAACTGTTCGAGGTCCGTCGCGTCGTGGCCGGCTTCGCGATGCGGCCTGGCGCGGATCAGATCAATCGAGCAGTTGACCGCGATCCGGTGCACCCAGGTGCCGAAATTGGCCCGCGATTCGAAGCGGCTCAATTGGCGATAGGCCTTCAAGAAAGTCTCCTGGACGACGTCTTCCGCGTCGGAGGCGTTGCCGGTCATCCGGTGCGCCAGCCTGAAGACAGCGCGGCTGTGACGCTCCACGAGCGCGCGAAAGGCCTCGCTATCTCCGTCGCGAGCCAGGGCGACGGCGGCGGCGTCCGTGTGCGTCATCCAGTTGCTTAGACGGGAGTTGCGGCGCTGGGTTAGGCGCCGGAAGGGACATCAGTCGAGGGAAAGGCGGATTGTCGTGGCGGCCGGGTTGTCGGGGACCTCGACGAGCGGGTCGATGCCGGCCGGCCTCAGCGCGGCGAGGATGTCGCGCACCCGGCCGATTTCCGATTGCAGGGCCTCGATGCATGCCGCCTGCGTTTCGTGCGGCACCGTGCGCCGCCACGCCGCAAAACGGGCAGGCATCCCGTGACCGGTTCTTTCGCGGACATTTTTGAGGTTCCGTGGTGCACCTTCGCAGGGCCGATTGTCCCCAAGCAAGATTGGAACCACGAAAGCGCCCCTCAGAATGACTGCCCGAGCATCGCCTGGATGCCCTCAGCCAGCGGGGTCATCCGATAGCTGAGTTTTTGGATGCTACGTTGGCTGTCCAAGGGCCAATCGTTGGCCAGTATCCGGGCCGTCCCTCGGGTAAGTCTCGGGGTCGTGCCCCAGTGCGCCCTGATTTCGTCGGCCAGCCCGAGGAGGAACGCCACCGAGTCGGGAATTCGGCGCGGGAGGGGACGGCCAGTCAGCTCCCGCACGATTTCGAAGGCGCGCAGCTGCGGCGCGTTTTCGCCGCCGGCCGCGTAGTCGACGCCCGGCTCGCCATCTGCCATCGCGCGCACGTGCGCATCCGCCACGTCCTCCACGAACGAGAACGCCCAGGTCCGGTCGGCTCCGATGATGCCGGGGAGACGGCCCGCCAGGTGATCCCGGACCAGCCGGCCGACCATGTTGCCTTCCGAATCGATCCCTGGTCCATAGATGACGCCCGGTGTGACGGTGACGAGCGGCACGCCGCGGCCCACTGCTATCCGTGCTATCTCGCGGGCGCGGACCTTCGAGCGCTGGTAAGGGTTCGCCTCGAGCGGTCGGGACTGGCCGGCCGGAGGAATGGCGAGGAACGATGACGTGACGACGAGCCGAGGGGTTCCGAGATTCGGAGCACACGTCGATGACGGTCTCGAGTCCGCCGACGTTGACCCGATCGAATTCTTCCGGGTCCTTCCGCCACACGCTGACGAGCGCGGCGGTGTGAATCACCGCATCCATGCCACGCACGGCGGCCCGCACGGTGGGGCGGTCGCGCACGTCGCCGTTGAGGCACGCACCTGGAAGATCGGCCGAGGCCGTGGCCCGCCGCGCGAACACGGTCGGACTGTGGCCCTGCCGCGCGAGCGCGCGGACGATGGCCTGGCCGAGATAGCCGGTTCCGCCGGTGACGAGCACGTTCACGAGTTCTGCTCCTCGCTATCAGCTATCAGCTGTCAACTATCAGTGTCAGCTATCAGTTCTCAGCAATCCGCGCTCAGCCATCAAGGGTCTCAGCCGAGAGCTGACAGCTGATAGCTGAAAGCTTCTAAGGATGTCATGGCCGCCGACGAGACTGATAAGCTCTCTGGAATGTTCAAGCGGCAGCGAACCGGATCCGTGGTCTGCGCTTCGTGCGGATCGCTCGTCGGGGTCAACGACGACAAGTGTTATTCGTGCGGCCGGCGCAATCCGGGGCTGTGGGGGTACGGGCGCGCCTTGCGGGCGTTGGGGCACGATCTCGGACTCGTCACGGTCATCATGTACGCCTGCATCGGGCTGTACATCGCGACACTGCTGTTCTCTGTGGCCATCGGTCACGACGTGACAAACATACAGTCGCCGCTCTCGATGTTCGGACCGGACGTCGAAACACTCGTGGCCTTTGGCGCCAGCGGCATGGTCCCGGTGTTCGGGGATGGGCGCTGGTGGTCGTTTCTGAGCGCCGGCTGGTTGCACGCCGGCGTGCTGCATCTGGCATTCAACATGATGACGCTTCGGCAGTTGGGACCCCCGACCGCCGAAGTTGTACGGCCCCGCGCGAATGGTCATCATTTACATCATCGGTGGCGTGGCTGGTTTTCTTTGCAGCACTATTGCAGGATACGTGCAGTACCAACTGCAGGTGCGGCTGCCCCTGATCGGAGCCGGGGCGTTTACTGTCGGTGCGTCGGCGCCCATTTTCGGACTGCTCGGCGGCCTGATGTACTACAGCCGCCGCGGCGGGAGCAGCCTGATCCGGTCCGCCGTGATGGGATACGTCATGAGCGCCGTGGTTATGGGTGTCCTGATGCGGGGCATCGACAACTGGGCGCATGCCGGAGGCTTTGCGGGTGGATACCTTGCGGGGATCTGGCTCGATCCGCTCAAGCCCGAGCGAACGGATCACATGATCATCGCCGCGGGCTGCCTGGTGGCGAGCGCGGTTGCTATTGCGGCATCGCTGATCGTCTCGCTCTGGCCGATGATCATGATTCGCTTCTTCGGCGCGCCGCCGGCCATTATCGGGCTGATCTTCCGCCTGAAGGCGGAAGGACAGCCGCGAGATCAGCTACTTCGAATACAGATCGATGATCTGGCCGATTCCCCGCCGGCACACCGCGCAGAACCCCACCCGGTCGCGCGTGAACATGATGCAGTCCGCCTGCGGACGGTAGAGGCCTCGCGCCTCGTACGAGGCACCCTCGAACGCGCCCACGGCATTCGGGTATGACCCCGACTTCAGCACCCGCTCGTCGGCCTCGAGCTGGCGCCGGAAATGCGCGTCCATCTCCTCCTCGGGGGCGTTCCGCTTGCGGATTTCGCGCCGCGTGTTCTGGAACTCGCGCGCCTGCGCTTCGAAGTGTTCCTTCGGCCAGGGCGTCGGCAGCGGCGTACCGGAGGTGACCAGATCGCGCCACTTGAGAGAGGCCGGGTCGAGTAACGCCGTCACATTGGGCTCCCACGGCTCCTTCTTCGGCGCTGCGCCGGTTTCATAGGCGACATCCGACGTGTAGTACTCGTCGGCGAGCGCGGCGAAGTGATGGCCGAACTCGTGAACGAAGACGTATTCCGCGAAAGCGCTGTCCACCGCCGCCGTCGCCTGATCGTTGAAGATCCCGCCACCCCCGTAGGTCCGCTCGTTGACCAGGATCTCGATGAACTCGTAGGGCGCCGAGGCGGCGGCATCGCGCAGGGCGCGATTGTCGAGCGTCAGGACGTAGCGCTCCGAGTCGAAGATGTTGTATTCGGCCGAGAGCGGGGTGCGGCGGAACACGCCGGCGTTGGGCCGGTTCACGCCGCTCCTGGGTGACGGCAGGTCGAGTCCACGGATGTTGAAGTCGCTCCGGCGGCTCTTGAACGGCTCCTGTGCGAAGAGCGCCTGCACCAGCCGCCCGGCGTCGCGGTGGAATTTCGGGAGCTCCGCCTCGGTATAGCCCTCGCTGATCAGGAGCAGGTCCACCTTGCGGTCCGCCGGACCGTTCTCAAACAGGCTCCAGACCTGGCCACGCGGCACGGGCGGCGCCGGGTTGACGAACCGCGAGGAGGGATCGATCTCCGCCGACCAGACGTCGCCGAACGCGTTGGTGTCGGCCTGCCGCTTCTGAATGACGATCCGTACCGGATGCAGGGGCCACGGCATCCGCACGGATTCGTGAAACGTTCGATGCGCCGAGCGGGCTTCGGCGGTGGTTTCCCACTCGCCATAAACCGACGCGAAGCCGCGCGAATAGAGCAGATCGCCGCTCGCCACGTCCCGCGCTTCGACTCTGTACGGTCCGAGGTTGGTCCGATCGATGGGCTGCTGCCGGTTGCCGGGCCAGGGGCCGTCGTTCACGACACGGTCGAGGGCGAACGTCTCGCCCGATTTCGGCCCTCCCGTGTGGAAATAGTCCACGCGCAGTGTCCGATCGAAGGTGAACGGTGTCACCTGCGTCGCGGCACTGGAGGTCGAGACCCAGAACAGGGCGAGGAGCAGAGCGAGCATGACCCGTTCAGTATAATTTTGCCGTGCGCAAACCCGTCGTGCTGATCACCGGCGCGGGCGGCGAGATCGGTCACGGCCTGATCGCACGCCTCTCGACCCAGTCCCGCCGGGCGATCGTCACGCTCGATCTGACGCGTCTCGACCCGTCGATTGCGCCGATGGTCGATCGTGAGATTACCGGATCCATCCTCGATCGGCCGCTGCTCGAGCGGGTGCTCGCGGAGTATCAGGTCGAGCTGGTCTTTCATCTCGCGGCGCTGCTCTCCACCCGTTCCGAGTTCACCCCGCTGTCCGCGCACCAGGTCAACGTCGAGGGCACCCTCAACCTGCTCGAGTTCGCGCAGCACGAAGCGGAATCGCACGGCCGTCCCGTGATCTTCATGTATCCGTCGTCGATTGCGGTCTACGGGCTGCCGAGCCTGGCTGAAAAAGAGCGGGCGGGTCGCGTCAGGGAAGACGAATACACGCATCCGACCACCATGTACGGGTGCAACAAGCTCTACTGCGAGCAGCTCGGGCACTACTACTCACGCTTCTACAAGCAGCTCGCGGCGGAGCCGGCCAGCGGCCGCGTCGACTTCCGCTGTGTGCGATTCCCGGGTCTCATCTCCGCGGTCACCGTGCCCTCGGGCGGCACCTCGGATTTCGCGCCCGAGATGATTCACGCGGCGGCGAAAGGGGAGCCCTACGAAGCGTTCGTCCGTCCGGACGCGCGCATCCCTTTCATGGCGATGCCCGACGGTGTCGACGCGCTGCTGCAGCTGGCCGCCGCACCGCGCGCCGCGCTGACCCGCACCGCCTACAACGTCGCCGCGTTCAATCCCTCCGCGGAGGAAGTCCGCCAGGTCGTGGCGCGCGCGTTCCCCGACGCGGAAATCTCGTGGGAGGTCGACGCCAAACGCCAGGGCATCATCGACACCTGGCCCGCCGCCGTAGACGACAGCGCCGCCCGGCGCGACTGGGGCTTCGCGCCGCGCTACGACCTGGAGCGGGCGTTCGAGGAATATCTGATTCCCACCATACGAGAGCAGTTACGCTCGGCGCTGAGGCCTGCTCGCACTCGGGAGAGTTGTCCTTACTGCAGCTTGGGAATCCACTCCGGGGGTGGGGTGATTTCGGACGCCGGCGTCGAGCCAGGGTCGGGGCGGCCGCTGCCGGTCAAGCGGCTGATTGCCCGGACCTTCATATCGTGATCGCAGATGATCTGGCAGGAGAGGCGCACGCCGCTCACTCCTTTCGCGGCCAGCACGTCGCGTTCGGCGACGGTCATCCGATCGGGCTCGCCTTCGATGAATTCGACACGGCAGGTCGTGCAGCGCGCGTTGCCGCCGCAGGCATGCAGGACGTCGACCCGCGCATCCTGTTCGATCGCGAGCACCAGCCGCTTGCCTGTTTCTACCTCGACACTGGGAAATCCTTCAACGGTCAGCTGTGGCATAGGGGTCCAATCATACGACTAGAATTGATCCGCAGGGGCGGGTCTTGAGACCCGCCGAGTCGTTCTGGAGGTGGCATGTCGTCGACGACGATGCGGGAAGTCCTGGTGCATGGTGGAATGGACGAGGCCTTCGATCGGTCGGTCGTGTTCGCGCGGCAGCTCGCTGAATCGTTTGGCGCGCGGCTGCACATCGTCTACACGATCGAAGATCCATTGGCTGCGGGATGGACGGCCGAGATCAGTGCCGAGCGGCTCCCGGAAGTGCATCAAGCCATCGAGAACGAGGCGCGCGAGCGCCTTGCGCGCAGCATCCCCCTCGAGGATCAGGAGCGCCTCGGCATTCGGCTGGTCATCCGGACCGGGCCGGAGGAGAGCGAGGTCGTGGGATATACCGAAGAACACCCGATCGACCTCGCGATCGTGCGGGTGCCGCCCGGCGACGAACACACGGAACTCGCGAGTGCGCTCATCGAGCGCGGCCGCTGCGCGGTCCTCGTGCTGCGGTGATACCGACCGAGCTGCTGCTCGCGGCCTACGCGAGCGGCTGGTTCCCGATGGCCGACGAGGAGGGCGTGATCTCGTGGTACTCGCCCGACCCGCGCGGCATCATGCCGATAGAAACCTTCCACGTTCCCTCCCGTCTGCAGCGCGTCGTCCGGAAGGGAGATGTGCAGGTCGAGGTCAACACCGCGTTCGAAGAGGTGATGCGGGCGTGCGCAGTGGCGGAGCGGGAGCCCGAGGACACCGGAACCTGGATCGAGTGAGGAGATCATCGAGAGCTATTGCGCGCTCCACGCCCAGGGCTTCGCCCACTCGGTCGAGGTGCGGCAGAACGGCGCTCTGGTTGGCGGGCTCTACGGCGTTGCGCTCGGCGGCGCTTTCTTCGGCGAGTCGATGTTCCACCGGGTCACGGACGCGTCGAAGGTGGCGCTGGTCGCGCTGATCGAGCGCCTGCGATCGCACGGCTTCATACTGCTCGACACCCAGTGGGTCACGGCCCACCTGCAGCAGTTCGGCGCGATCGAGATCCCGAGGCCGGAGTATCTGAGACTGTTGGAGGAGAGCCTGAAGATGGATGTATCGTTCGATCGCTGACCCCCGAGCCCGGTCTTAGTGCACCGTGTAAGGCTCACTCAAGGCGAAAGGGGCAATTCTGGCGTCGAAGAGGTCTCCACTCTCCGACACCATCTGGTAGGTGCCCTCCATCACCCCGAAACGGGTGGACAGCGGACAACCAGAGGTGTATTCGAACGACTCCCCGGGCTTGAGCGTGGGCTGCTGCCCGACGACGCCCGGACCGCGGACTTCTTCGACGCGACCGGTCCCGTCGGTGATCACCCAATGGCGTTCCACCAGCTGCACCGGCTCGGGGCCTTCGTTGGAGATCTTCACCGTGTAAAGAAAGAACCACTCGTTCTGGGCCGGACGGGACCGCTCCGGCGCATATTCCGCCTGCACGAACACGCGCACGCCGCGGGTGATGGCTTCCGAAATGAACAGGTCGACCCGCACGCCGCGTGTCACGGCTTCCGAAGAGAACATGGAACCATCATGAACGATCGCAATCCGGAGGGGCAAGTCCGCGGCCCCGATCCCGGGCTGTGCGGGCGCTGTGAACACGTCCAGCGGGTGACGAGCGCCCGGGGCTCGACGTTCTATCTGTGCCGGCTCTCGTTGGTGGATTCACGGTTCGCGCGGTATCCAGCCTTGCCAGTGGTGGCCTGCAGCGGCTTCGCCCCTGCTACGAGCCAGGAGGAAGGGACGGACCAGCTGCGCTAGCATTGCAGGTGGGAATGCACACGATCTCGCCCGCCCGATTGAAGCCCGGCGTTGCCGCGGACGCTCTTCCCGATCCCGCGGACGCCGCCGGGAACGGAATTCCGGGCCTGGCGCGAAGGATCACGGGCAGGGCCCTGATCTTCTGGGATCCGCTCAGCCTCCCGGGCACCCGTCTCGCCAGAAAGCTCGACGCGATCGATACGGATCAGATCACCCCGGCCGCCGATTGCGTCTCTGAAAGCCTCGACCGCCTCGATGAGCGGTGGAAGGCGGGCTCGTTCCGCTATCTCATGCCGGATTTCCGGGCCCGCGTGCATCGCGGAGAGACGTTCGTCATCGCCGGCGATCGCTTCGCGATCGGATCGTCGCGAGAGATGAGCCCCGCCGGGCTGAAAGGCGTCGCCGAAGAGGCGGGACTCGAGCTGGTCATCGTCTGCGGCGCGAACATGGGGGACATCTTCCGCCGCAACGCGTTCAACCTCGGGTTGCACGTGGTGCAGAGCCCGGAAGCCGTCGCCGACGCGCGCGACGGCGACGAGTTCAGCTTCGACCCCGACACCCGCCAGCTCCGCAACGAAACCCGTCAGACCACCTATACGCCGGTGCCGCTTTCGGCCAAGGAAGAGGAGATCCGGCGGAGCGGCGGCATCTTTGCGGTTGGCCGGCGCGAGTTCAAGCGATCGGTCACGACGGCGCCCGCGCTGGAGTGGGCGCCCCCGGAGCTCGCGCGACGGATGACGACGACCGAACAGATCGTCTGGGCCCACCGCGTCGAGAAGGATCTGCCTTTGTCGGAGTTCCGGGCCGGCGCCACGCTGCGGGCCTACGCGGATCTGCTGCCGGCTTCGGACGGCACCGCGCCGTTTGCGATTCACACCTTCAACCAGATTACCGGCGGGAACACCATCGACCCGCGGCAGGCGGCGATCGCCAACGATCATTTCGTTTTCACCGGCGTCGAAGCCGATGAGAAGCAGACGAGCATCGGCCGGGAGTTCGCGCGGCTGCATCACCTGGAGCGTCCGTATTACGCCACGCCCGGCGACGGCATCTTTCATTTCTACTTTCCCGAACAGGGCCTGATCATGCCCGGCCAGTTCGTGCCAGGCGCCGACTCCCACAGCCGCGCCTACGGTGCTTACGGAGCGGTCGGGATCGGTGTGGGCTCCACGACGCTGGGCTTCGGGTGGTCGACCGGGTACATCTTCTTCACCCTCGCCGAACAGCGCCGGGTGATCTTTCGCGGACGCCTGCAGCCCTGGGTCGGCGGCAAGGACATCGTGCTCGAGCTGCTCCGCCGGTGGGGTGCGCAACAGTCGCAGGGCACGTCGGTGGAGCTCGTCGATGCCGATCGCCAGCTGCCGATGGTCTATCGCAACACCATCGCGAACATGATGGCGGAAGCCGAGGCCTTGAACGGCATCTTCGCGGCCGACGAGACGACGTATGCGTGGTACCGGCAGAAAGGCGTGCAGTCGCTGCCGTATCCGCCGATCGCCCCCGGTGCCGACGCGGTGTACGCCATTGACGAGACGATCGACCTGACAGATGTCCGGCCGATGATCGCGAAGCCGTTCAGCCCCGGGAACGCGTTTCCCGCCGCCGACGTCGCACGGGAACGCATCACCTTCGACAAGGCAATGATCGGCTCCTGCACCAACGGCAGCTATGACGACCTGCTGCAGGCCGCTCTGGTGATGCGGGCCGCGCGCGACCGCGGGGTACGAACGGTCGAGCGCGAGCTGGCCATCTTTCCCGGCTCCGGCGGGGTCGCCCGCCAGATCGAAACGACCGAACCCCGGCTGGCCGGCGAGTCGATCGCGGAGGTGTTCCGCTCGGTCGGCGGAAAGATCCGCCAGTCGTGGTGCGGGCCGTGTTTCGGGCAGGGCCCCGACGCGCTGACCCGCGGGCAGCGGGCGATCACGTCCTTCAATCGCAACTGGCAGAATCGCATGGGCGTCGGCGGTGAGGGCTATCTTGCGAGTCCGGCGATCGTGGCCGCGTCAGCGCTGGTCGGGTACATGGCCCCGCCGACCGAGCTCGGACTCGAGTGGGATCCCGAGCGCTACGGCGTCTGACCCGCGAACCCCGAACCCCGAACCCTGAACCCCGAACCGAACCTGGAACCCCGAACCGAACCGGGAACCCTGGCACCCGGAACCTTTGAACCTTGGAGCAAGCATGGACTGGCTGACCGACCCGCAGATCTGGATAGCACTGGCGACGTTGACGTTCCTCGAGATCGTGCTCGGGGTCGACAACATCATCTTCATCTCGATCCTGTCGGGGAAGCTGCCGCCCGATCAGCAGCCCAAGGCACGGCGTCTGGGGTTGCTGGGGGCGATGATCACTCGAGTGCTGCTCCTGTTCTCGCTCGCCTGGATCATCAAGCTGACCCAGCCGCTGTTCACCGTCGGGCGGGAGATCTCCGGCCGCGATCTGATCCTCATCGCCGGCGGCCTGTTCCTGCTGGGCAAGAGCACCTACGAGATTCACGACAGGCTCGAAGGCGAGGAAGGCCACGGCTCGGCGAAGGTCGCCGCGTCCTTTGCCAGCGTGATCATTCAGATCATGCTGCTCGACATCGTGTTCTCGCTCGATTCGGTCATCACGGCGGTGGGGATGGTCGACGAGCTCTGGGTGATGATTGCCGCGGTGATGATCTCGGTCGGCATCATGATGGCCTCGGCCGAGGCGATCAGCGCCTTCGTCCACAAGCACCCGACCGTCAAGATGCTGGCGCTCAGTTTCCTGCTGCTGATTGGCACGTCCCTGATTCTCGAGGGATTCGATCAGCACATCCCGAAGGGCTACATTTACTTTGCGATGGGTTTCTCGGTGTTCGTGGAAATGATCAACCTGAGGCTGCGCAAGGCGACGAGGCCCGTTCATCTCCACGAGCGGTATGTCGAGGACCCGCCGCCCGCCAGCCCGGGAAACGCGAAGTCGTGAAAGCCGATTGATGTCCTACTTGATGCTCGTCGCGATTCTGGCGCAGTCGGTTCCGCCCGCGCCTCCAGTTCAGCCGCCGGAGTACGTGCCGCAGCGCGTGTACGACACACGCCGCGGCGCGTTTACCGACTTCGAAAGCATGGTGGCCGACCTGGCACGCGCCGACGTGGTGTTGGTCGGCGAGCAGCACGACGATCCGCGCACGCACCGCCTCGAAGAGGCGCTGCTCGCCGGGCTGCGCCGCCGGACGGTCGCGCCGACGGTATCGCTCGAGATGTTCGAACGCGACGTTCAGAGCGTCGTGGACCGGTATCTCGCCGGGTCGATTGGCGAACCGCAGTTCCTGCAGGAGGGACGGCCGTGGCCCCGCTACGCCACCGACTACCGCCCGCTCATCGAGATGGCGAAACGCGAGGGCTGGACGGTCGTGGCGGCCAACGTGCCGCGCCGGGTCGCCTCGGCTGTCGCAAAATCTGGCGAGCCCGCGATCCAGCAGCTGCCCGCGGCGGATCGGGCGATGATGGCGGCCGAGCTCGAATGTCCGCATGATGCCTACTTCGCGCGGTTCACCGAAGCGATGACGGAACACTCGCCGTCGGAGAACAAGGCGCGCGACACCCACGTCCGCGCCACCGACCGCCGAGCAGCGCGCCACCACCGATCGTTATTACTGGTCGCAGTGCGCCAAGGACGAGACGATGGCTGAGTCCGTGGCGCGAGCGGTCACGGATCGGGCCGGCAAGCCGGGGCCGGTGGTGCATTTCACCGGCGCCTTTCATAGCGACTTCGGCGCCGGCACGGCCGAGCGGACCCGGCGGCGCCTTCCGGGACGCAGGGTCGCGATTGTTTCGATGCTGCCGGTCGCGGATCTCGACACTGCGACACCCAGCGCCGAGGATCTCAAACGCTCTGACTACTTGGTCTTTACGGTGAAGTAGAGTCCCGAGCCCCGACTTACTTGAGCCTTTGCGGCATATCAGCAACCACATACGCCATCACCGCAATCGCGGCCGCGGCGGTCGACATGTGGCGGGGGTCGATCTTGTCGATGGTATCGGCCGGGGTGTGGTGAATCAGGAAGTAGTTCCCGTCGACGTCGAGCGAGAGCGCCGGGATGTTCGCGGCCTGGACGCTCGGTCCGATATCGGCGCCGCCGCCGTTCGGACCAATCCTGTCGGCGCCGATGCCCTCGAGCAGCGTCGCGATCTCCTCAATCGTTCTGCGCGCCGAGTCGGGACCCGAGAATCCAAAGCCGGTGGGCTTGAACACGCCGCTGTCCGACTCGAACATCATCACGTGATCCGCGAGCTGGGCGCGATAGCGCTCCGCGGTAGTCGAGACCACCGCGGAGGCCGTTCTCCTCGTTGGTGAAGAGGACGACGCGTACGGTGCGCCCGGGCCTGAGCCCCAGCTTCTTCATGAGGCGCAGCGCCTCCCAGCTCACGACGCACCCGCCGCCATCGTCGGTGGAGCCGGTCCCGACGTCCCAGGAATCGAAGTGGCCGCTCAGGACCACGAGCTCGTGGGGGAGCTCGCGTCCGCGAATCTCTCCAATCAGGTTGAACGAGTCGGCGTCGGGGAGGAACTTCGCCTCCATCCGCAGCCGGAGACGCACCCCTGTGCCCCGGTTCTGCATGCGCTGCAGCCGGTCGGCGTCTTCAGTGGACACCGCTGCGGCGGGGATTTGCGGCTGGCCGTCCGCATAACGGAGCGATCCGGTATGGGGCGTTCGAAGGCCCGCCGGGCCGACAGCTCGCACCAGCGCGGCGACCGCCCCTTTTGCCGCGGCGCGTGAGGGACCGTCGGTCCGGTAGACGACCGTCTCGCCGTAGGTCGTGAACGGGACGTTGAAGAGCACGATCCGTCCTCTGGCGCGGTCGCCGGCGGCCTCGAGCTCCTGGAAACTGCGGACGGCCAGGAGGTCGCCCTGCACGCCGTCGGGCGCGGTGCCGATGCTGTTTCCGAGGCCGAGCATCGCCAGCGGATGGCGGCCCGGACCAATGATTTCGAGGCTTTCCTCGCCACGGACCCAGTGGGGCACCTTGACCGGATCGAGCCGGACGTTCTCGAGGCCATCCTGTCGCATCTGGCCGGCCGCCCACTTCAAGGCCGCATCCAGGTTCTCCGAACCGCTGAGTCGGTTCCCGAACGTGTCGCCGAGCTCGGCCAGCCGATCCCAGGCGAAACGGGGAAGAACGCGATTCATCGATGATCCGGCGGGCAGGCTCGCGGTAGGCTTCCAGCCATCGGGTCTGAGCCCCTGGCGCGCCGGCGAGGGCCAGACCGAACACACACGACAGGCTGACAACAATCCGGCGCTTGTGCATAAATAATTCTGCCATGCAGGGGTCGCTCGAACTGGTCGTCGCCGGCACCGAACAGCGGTATGTCGTGGCCGAGGGCGAACGGCTGACAATCGGTCGCCTCAACGACTGCGAGATCGTGCTGACCGATCAGGCGGTGTCGCGCCGTCACTTCACCGTCGAGGCGCGCGGCGAGACGCTGATCGTCACCGACCTGCGATTCGGCGAACGGCACGTTCGTCAACGAGCGGTTGATCCATACCTGCACGGTTGCAGCCGGCGACAAGATCCGCGCCGGTTCGGTCGCCTTCGACGTGGTCGGACAGGGCGAGATGCGCGTCGTCGGCCTCTCCGGCAGCACCGATCTCCCTTCGATCGTCGGCAGCAGCGCGGACACGACGCTGGAGCCTGTCATCAGCAAGCGGTTCGAGCCCACGCGGTTCGACTGGCTCTCGTCGAGCGAATCCGATACCGGTGCGGTCGAGCTCAACCTGCTGGAACGCGCGCAGCGTCACCTCTCTTTCCTGCACCGCGTCTCTGAAGTGCTCGCGTCGGCGCGCGATCTGGCCGGCCTCGCCGACGCCACGCTCGGCACGATCCTCGAGGTGACCGGCGGCGATCGCGCCGCGTTCGTGTTGCGGCGGCGTGATGGCGACGGCAGCCTGGAAGTCGCGGCCGCGCGCGAGCGCGTCGCCGGGCCGACACCGTTCGTGGTGAGCCGGACGCTGGTCACGTCGGTCATGGAAAAGGGCCTTTCGACGTTTGCCTTCGACGCGATCAACGACGAGCGGTTCAGCAGCGGCCGCAGCGTCCTCGGCCAGCAGGTGCGGTCGGTGATGTGCGTGCCGCTGCGCACGTCGGACGCCATCCTGGGAGCGCTGTATGTCGACAGCCTCAGTGCGCCCGGCCGTTTCAGCGAGGCCGATCTCGAGCTGATGGCAGCGCTCGGGAACCAGGCCGGCGTCGCGCTCCACCGCGTCAGGCTGATGGGTGAGATCGAGCGGCTGCTGCTGGATACCATCCGGGCGATCGCGGCCACTATCGACGCGAAGGACGGCTACACGCATCGGCACTCCGAACGGGTGGCGGCGCTGGCGCGGCGGATTGCCCTCGAGATCGGGCTCACGGCCGACGAACAACAGACGGCGGAGCTCTCGGCGCTGCTGCACGACGTCGGCAAGATCGCGGTGCCCGACTCGATCCTCAACAAGCCTGGCCGCCTGACCGAGGCGGAGTTCGACGAGATGAAGAAGCATCCGCTGCACGGCGCGCGCATCATCTCGAACATCCAGAGCCCCGCGGTGACGGCGGTTCTGCCCGGCGTGCAGTATCACCACGAGCGATGGGACGGCAGCGGCTATCCCGAAGGGCTGCGGGGCGAGCAGATTCCGCTGCTCGGCCGGCTGCTCGGGGTTGCGGATTTCTTCGATGCGATGACCTCGGCGCGCCCCTATCGTGCGGCGTCGTCGCCGGAGGAGGCGCTCGCGATGCTCCGCGAACGCTCGGGGACGCACTTCGATGCCCGGATCGTGGACGCCGTGCTCCGGCTCTACGCGCGCGACGATCTGCGAGAGACCGGGTGGGAGGACCTGCTGCCGGTTCGGAGCCAGGCCATGCTCTCGCCGCCGAGCCCCGGCGCATGACCTGGCGAGGGCCGGTGCTCGCGCTGGTGGCCGCGCTCCTGCCGTCACCGCCGCAGCCGGTCAGCCCCCAGCCAGCTGTTCGATTCCATCACCTGCATTTCCGAACTGACGATCCCGCGGATTCAATGGCGGCCGTGATCCGCGCGGCCGGTGGCACCCGGGCGATCGCACCGGGGCTTGGAGCCGGCGTGCGGCTCGATGACGTCTACGTGCTCTTCGATCGCGCCATCGAGGCCGGCACGGGCGCGCCGGTCCCCCTGCGGGATGCAGTCGCGTCGGCGGTGGGCTGGCTGGAGGCACACAAGATCGAGGTTCGCGCCGGCGGCGCTGACCGGCTGCTTGCGGCCGCACCTCCCGAGGCTCTCGATCACGTGGCATTCGCCGCAGACGACGTGAAGGCGCTCGAACAGCTGCTGCGCGCGAGGGGGATCGAGCCGGGCCGGCGAAGTGGCGAGTCGGTGTTCTACCGGGCCGGCAACGTCCTGATCGAGCTCACCGCCGAGACCGAGCGTCCCGATCGGTTCTGGTGCCCCATGCACCCGCACGTGCGATCGCCAGCGCCCGAGACGTGTCCGATCTGCTCGATGGCACTGGTGCCGATCGCGCCGCCGCGGGCCGGGCAGTATCGGCTCGAGGTCACCCAGCTGCCGGCGCGGCGGGGCGGCGGGATACGCGCACTCGAGCTGCGGATCCGCGATCCCGACTCGCGCGAGGACGTCAAGATGTTTGCGGAGGCCCACGAGCGCCTCCTGCACCTCTTCATCGTTGGCCGGGATCTTCGCTATTTCGCGCACGAGCACCCGCGGCGGACTTCCGGCGGCTTCGAGCTGCCGGTGGATCTGCCCCCGGGCGCCTACATGCTCATCGCTGATTTTCTCCCGGGTGGGGGATATCCCCAGATGGTCCATCGCGCGATCGTGACGCCAGGTTTCCGAGCCTCACCGTTCCAGAGCGTCGTGCTCGATGAGGATGCCGGTGAAAAAGCTGCCGATGGAATGCGGGTGCAGATGAAGGTCGACCCCGCACCCGGAAGACCGGCGGCAGTGCTGCGGTTCCGGCTGACCGACGAAGCGGGCACGGCCGTGACCGATCTCGAGCCCTATCTCGGATCGGCGGGCCACCTCCTCGTCGTCTCGCCGGATCTCACGCATTCGATCCATGCCCACCCCGACGCACCGGGATCGGGACCGGAGCTGGCCTTCGATGTCGAGTTCCCGGAGGCAGGAATCTACAAGTTGTGGGTGCAGATGCAGCGGCACGGCAACGTCAGCGCAGTGCCGTTCGTGGTGCGGATTGGAGCCTCATCGGCCAGGAATTAAGACGAATCTTTCCGCGTGGCCTTCGTGGAGCGGTGCGCCGATTTTCAGTTCAACTCGGCACCCGGCCCCTGCCTCGACCCGCAGGCGACTGCCGCGGGAAGGACGATCGGTGACTCCAGCCAGTAGGTATCCGCGAACTCCGCTTCGTAGTCCCGGATCCAGGCGACGATCTCCTGACGGCCGTCGGGGAGGAGGACGCTGAACCCAGCGGATGCGCCTTCGGCGAGCGTTGGCGTGATGGCGAGCAGCCGTCCCGCCGGCAGCGGGCGGTCTCCGCATGCGAGGGCGATCGTTCCGGCCTTCGCGGGAAGCGGCGCCGGCGGCTTGACCGGCGCGGCTCTGCGGCGGGGCCTTCGATGGATCACCCCGCACCGCGCCGCCGTCGACCCACGCGACGATCAAGGCGATGTCGAACGGCGACAGCGTGGGATCGTTGGCGAACTCGCCGTAGCCGCGCGCCGCGTGCCACTTGGGCATCCTGCGCGCGAGCACCTCTTCGCGCATCGCGCGGGCCCACGGGCGCGCGTCTTCATAGGTCATCAGCGACATCGGCCCCTTGCCCTCGGGCGAGTGGCATCGGGTGCAGCGCGACTGCACCAGCCGGGCGATGTCGCCGTGCCAGGTGACGGTGGTTCGCGGCGGGTCGTGGGCCGCGCCTGGCGACCCGAGCAGGACGGCGAACGCAATCGTCAGCCAGCCCGCTGCCCGACCCGTCGCCCGATCGGTCACTGATCCCGTGCCGGACCTGCAGTCTGCGTCGGTGCCTGGACGGGGCTGAAGAGGATGCCGGTGTACTGCATCTCCTCCCAGGTCTGATCGCCCCATTTGACGTCCACTTTGGGATCGGGATTCGACTTGTTGGCGGCCGAGTTGTCGTACCACGCGGTGGAGACGATCTTCGACCCCTTCGGCACGGTCAACGGCTCCTTGAACATGTAGTAGGTCTGCCAGTTGAAGTCGTAGGTTGGCACCGACAGGATCGTCTTCGTTTCACCGCTCGGCAGGATCAGCTTGTAATCCCACTTCTTGCCACGGAGGTGTGTGTGCGGCAGGAGCGCCCACACGGTCGTGTCCTGCAGGAACTCGACGTCCGCCGTGACCGCCACGTCCGGATTGCCGGCGGGCAGCGTGAACACGCCGTTGATGAACTGACCGGCGCGAACCTCGCGCGGCGACTGCTCTTTCGAGAGCGTGATGCCGATCTTTGTCCGGTCGGTCGTTTCCTCGCCGTTCGCGGTGTAGTGCATCTGCAACTCGAAGATGCCGCCGGGCTCGAGCCGGAACGCGGTGCCCTGCCGGGGCGACCTGCGTGCTCGTGCCGGGCGCATAGGAGGCGATCAGGCGCTGCGGCATGTCCTTGAGGTCGGTACGACGGGGACTCTTCCCCGGTGACGGCCGGTCGCTCGTGACCGAGGTCGTCTCGTTCTGTTTGAGCACCGGCGTGCGCGCCATGTCGGCCCGGGCGCGATAGTAGACGAGGACGTGGTGCACGACCTCGCGGTTGCCCGGGCGGATCTCGATCGACTTCACCCACTTCGGTTCGGTGAAGTTGGTCGGAATGTAGAAGTACTGGTACTGGATGGTGCCGTCGGCTGGCAGCTTGTAGTCCTCCTGCATCTCCAGGACGACGTCGGGCGTGCCGGCGCTCCAGCCTTCGGGGAACTTGGGAGTAGGGGGCAGCAGCGCCGGATCGCCCTTCGGTGCGCCGCCGTTGGCCCAGGCGACCAGCGTTGCGCGCTCCGCATCGGTGATCATCCGCTCGTTGTGAAACGTACCCGCGGGCGCGTCGGCATGCCACGGCGGCATGTGCCGCTCGCTCACCTCGTCCCTGATCGCCTTGGCCCACGGCCGGGCCTCCTCATAAGTGAGGAGCGACATCGGGGCGATTTCGCCCGGGCGATGGCAGCCCGCGCAGTTCTTGAAAATGATCGGCGCTACGTCCTTGGAGAAGGTGGGAGCGTTCTTGTCGGGGGTTCGCCGCGAGGCATACTGGCCTTCCGTCGCGACGCCGCTCGCGGCAGCAATCCAGACGAGCGCTACCGAAATAACAGCGTGTTTCATGCGCATACAACACCCATGGAGCGAGTAGACGACCCGCCAGCCGGTTCCGTTCGGGGAGGCTCCATTGTAGGCCATGCGGCTAACGATTGGCGGGTCGGTTCGTCTTCCGCGCCATGACTGACCTCTGGCTCGACCTCCGGCAGGCCCTCCGTCACTGTCGTCGGGCGCCGGATCCGCACTTCGCATGATTTGCCCGGGTCTCCTCTCGGCCTGCTCGGCGCACCGGCCGGCACGCGCGCGCTCGAAGGGTCGCTACAGCGCCACCCGATGCCGCCCGCTGTGCAGATAGTTCATCGTCTGCACCGTCAGCAGGATGATGAAATCCAGCTTGGCCTGTTCTTCGGGCTCTCGCAGGCGCAGGTTCAGCTCGTTGGCGCGTCTCTGCATGTCCTCGATCACCTGATCGATCGTGTATTGATACTCGCCGGTCCATTCCGCCACCATCCGGCGGACGTCGCGGCGGACGCGGGCGATGAAGCGCGCGGCTTTCATGTGCCGCGCATGTTCCGGGCGGTCTGAGAACAGCTTGCGCAGGTCGCGATCGTAGAAATGCGGGTGGAGCAGTCCGTAGTGGCGGCGCTTGCGCTCGTAGTGGGCGCGGAGCGTTTTCTTCAGGGTCTGGATCGGTTCGAGCTTGCGGCGGCTGTTCACGAGCATCGGCTTGTCGACGATCTCGTTCATCAGCGTTTCCATGTACTCGAGCTTCTTCAGCGCCGGCCAGTCGGTGTACCGCGTCCGCCAGTCGGCGTCCGGCGTCAGCCATACCGCGAAGGTTTCAGCGAAGTCCTCGTCCGGATGACTCTGCGCGTACCAGCTGTCGAGATGCAGGACGTAGCTTTTGCTGTACGGCTTCGGCGTGTAGTAGTCGGGATACTGCATGTAGGACGGGCCGAACACGCGCTGGCGCCGGAGCCGGTTGCGCAGCCGATACGCGTTGTCGATGGCGTGCCCCGCTTCGTGCCGCAGGATCTTCATGCACCATTCGGGCGTGCCGCCTTCGACCTCGAGCATCTGCGTCCGCTCGAGCTTCTCGAGCCGCGGATGGGCCAGGTAGAAGGGAATCGCGACGCCCGGGACCCCGTCGGGTGAGAACCACTCGGCCGACAGCCAGAAATGCGGATCGAACTTCGCCAGCCCGCGCCCGGCGAGCTCGGTCCGCAGCTGGGCGATGCGCTCTTCGAGCGCGCTGCCTTCGATCGTGACCTTCAGGTCGCAGATCCGCAGATCGAGCAGCTTGTCGTCGGGCCACGAAGCCCATTCCGGATCCATTCGGCGTCTGTGCTCCGCCCACGAGTGTAACGACTCGGCGGGACGCCCCCGGCGGAGGCCACGGTTTGGCGACCGCGGCTCTGGTGTGGTATATCCTTCTGGCTGAATAGGTTACAGAATTTCTCACTGATGCTCTCAGAGGAGACTCTATGAACCTGGTGTGTCGTGTCGCGCTGGCCGCGGCCATCCTCGTTGCCGGAATGCCCGCCGCCGCGGCCCCGCGGCAACAGCCGGCTGGACAGCAGACGCCGCAGGCGACTCCCGACCAGGAGAAGCAGAAGGCCGAAGAAGAGGCGAAGCGAAAGGCCGAAGAAGAACAGAAGCGAAAGGCCGAAGAACCACCCAAGTACGAGGAGACCGTGGTGGTGAGCGGCTCGCGCACCGAGGAAAAGCTGATCAATTCGCCGGTCACGATGACCGTGATCACCGCGGACACCATCGAGAACGCGCCGACCCGTAACTTCGCGGAACTGCTGCGCTCGGTGCCGGGATTGAACCTGACCCAGGTCTCTGCCCGGGACATCAACGCCACGACGCGCGGCGCGACCGGCACGCTGTCGACCGGCCAGCTCGCGCTTCTCGACGGCCGCAGCCTGTACCAGGACTTCTTCGGCTTCGTGATGTGGGACTTCCTGCCGGTGAACCTCAACGAGATCAAGCAGGTGGAGGTCATCCGCGGCCCGGCGTCAGCGGTCTGGGGCGCCAACGCGTTCAACGGCGTGATCAACGTGCTCACCAAGTCTCCGCGCGAGATGCAGGGGACCAGCGTGATCGTACGGCATGGGAGCTGTTCGACCGCTCGGCGAACGACAACGACGCGGACGGCGGGCATGCTCCTGTACTTCAGCGGCACTCACGCGCAGGCGATCAACGATCGCTGGGCGTTCAAGCTATCGGGCGGCGGCTACTCGCAGGATGCGCTGCCGCGGCCGACCGGCGTGATTCCCGGATCGCCGGGCACGATCTATCCGGCGTATCGGAACACCGGCACCACCCAGCCGAAGTTCGACGGGCGGATCGACTACGACTTCGAGGACGGCCGGAAGCTGTCGTTCTCGGGCGGCGTCGCCGGCACCGAGGGGATCATGCACACGCGGCATCGGGCCCGTTCGACATCAACTCCGGGTCGACGATGGGCTACGGGAAGGTGAATTTCAGCCGGAAGGGGCTGCACGCTAATTTCTTCACCAACGTTCTCGACGGCAACGCCTCGAACCTGCTGACCCGCGACGTGAACTTCCAGCCGATCGCCTTCGACTTCAAGACCAAGACCTACGATGCCGAGCTGAGCAACGTGTCGACCGTCGCCGAGCGCCACGTCCTCAGCTACGGCGGGAACTTCCGCTACAACAGCTTCGATTTGTCGCTGGCGCCGCAGGCCGACAACCGCGTCGAGTTCGGGGTCTACGGCCAGGACGAGATCTTCCTGTCGAACCATTTCCGCTGGGTGGTCGGCGCCCGCGTCGATCGGTTCGACTACCTCGACGACTTCGTCTTCTCGCCGCGGACGACGTTCATGGTGAAGCCGAGCGAGAACCAGCAGTTCCGCGTGTCCTACAACCGCGCCTACCGCTCGCCGTCGGTCATCAACAACTTCCTCGACGTCACGATCGTCGAGCCGGTCAACCTCGGTGCGTTCAGCCCGGCGCTCGCCGGCCGCATCTATCCGCTGCCGATCAAGTCGATCGGCAACCCGGATCTGCAGGAAGAGAAGATGGACGCCTTCGAGGTGGGGTACACGGGCATCGTCGGCGAACCGCGCGACGCTCTCGGCGGCGTTCTACGTCAACAAGACCAAGAACGACATCTTCTTCACCGAGCTGACCAACGAGCGTTACACCGCCACGAACCCGCCGCCGGGCTGGCCGCTGCCGCCCGCGGTCATCGCGCTCGTACCCGGGCGGCAGCTTCCCGCCCACTTCACGTATCTGAACTTCGGCCAGGTCACGCAGAAGGGCCTCGAGCTCGGCATCGACAGCGCCCTCAACCAGTACGTCCATGCCTTCGCGAACTATTCCTGGCAGGGAGAACCGGAGCCGGAGGGCTTCGACATCAGCGAGCTGAACCTGCCGCCGGAGAACCGTTTCAACATCGGGGCGAGCGTCAATTACCAGCGGATCCTCGGCGAACCTGTCGGTCAACTACTCGGGCGATGCGTTCTGGCAGGACGTGCTCGACGCCCGCTATCACGGCACCACCGAGTCCTACACGCTGGTCAACGGCGGCTTCGGCTTCAAGTGGCTGGGCGATCAGCTGACGACGAGCGTGAAGGTCATCAACCTGCTGAACGAGGACGTCCAGCAGCACGTGTTCGGCGACATCCTCAAGCGGCAGGTCATTGGAGAGATCGGGTGGTTTTCTAAGTCAACGTTCAACTTCCAACTCCCAACGCCAAACGAAAGCCCTTCGAACAACGGGGTAAAGAGAGGTCAACCGCTGTCGTCCTTCACCCTTGTTGCGCGCTCCCTTGGGAGTTGGATTGGCGTTGGGAATTGATCTGAACCCACCCCTGCCCCTCCCCGCGTCATACTGATCCAGCTATGGCCATGGGTTTGAGAGGCGGAATGGGTCTGCCGCGGTCGGAAAAGGCGCGGGGACGGCGGGTCGACCAGGGGCTGCCGGCCGCAAGCACTGACAAAAAGCCCAAAAAGAAGCTCGACGCGACCGCTGTGTGGCGCGAGGCTCGGGCGCTCATCATCGCCCGGTGGGGGCGGATTGCGCTCGGGCTCGGGCTGATGCTGATCAACCGGCTCGCCGGCCTCGTCCTGCCCGCGTCGTCCAAGTACCTCATCGACGACGTTGCGCACCAGGGGCGGGCGGATCTGCTGGTCCCGCTCGCGCTGGTGGCGGGGGCCGCCACGTTGGTCCAGGCGATCACGTCGTTCGCGTTGTCGCAGGTGCTCGGCGTGGCCGCGCAGCGGGCGATCACCGACATGCGGCGGCAGGTCGAGGAGCACGTGGCCCGGCTGCCGGTGCGGTACTTCGACTCGACCCAGGCGGGTCAGCTGCTGTCGCGGATCATGAACGACGCCGAGGGCATCCGGAACCTCGTCGGCACCGGGCTGGTGCAGCTGACCGGCAGCATCGTGACCGCGGTCGCTGCCCTCGCCTATCTCTTCTATCTGAACTGGCGGCTCACCATCGCCACGATCGCGGCGCTGGCGATCTTCGGCGGCGGCATGGCGCTCGCGTTCAAGCGGCTGCGTCCGCTCTTCCGCGAGCGCGGCAAGATCAACGCCGAAGTCTCCGGTCGCCTGAACGAGACGCTCGGCGGCATCCGCATCGTGAAGACCTACACCGCCGAGAAGCGGGAGGAGCTGGTCTTCACGAAGGGCGTGCACCGGCTGTTCCGCAACATCGCGCAGTCGATCACCGGCGTTTCCGCGATTACCGCGTTCTCCACGGCGGTGGTCGGCGTCATCGGCATGATGATGATCATCGTCGGCGGCCGGGCCATCCTCTCGGGGCAGATGACGGTCGGCGAGTTCATGACCTACATCCTGTTCACCGGGCTGATGGCCGCGCCGGTCGTGCAGATCGCGTCGATCGGCACGCAGATCAGCGAGGCCTTCGCCGGTCTCGATCGGATCCGCGAGCTGATGCAGACGCGGACCGAGGACGCCGACGACCAGACGCTCGATCCGCTCGGCGTTCTCGACGGCGAGGTCGAGTTCGAGAACGTCAGCTTCGAGTACAACCCCGGCGTGCCGGTCCTGAAGAATGTGAGCTTCCGTGCGCCGGCGGGCACCACGACCGCGCTCGTCGGATCGAGCGGATCGGGCAAGAGCACGCTCATCAGCCTGGTGATGGCGTTCAACCGGCCGATGTCCGGCCGCGTGCTGATCGATGGGCGCGATCTGAGCACCATCCGGCTGCGAGACTACCGGTCGCAGCTCGGCGTCGTGCTCCAGGACAACTTCCTCTTCGACGGCACGATCGGCGAGAACCTCCGCTACGGCCGGCCCGGGGCGACCCTGGATCACATCCGCGAGGTCAGCCGCGTCGCGCATGCCGACGAATTCATCGAGGAGTTCGAGAAGAAGTACGACACGGTGGTCGGGGAGCGCGGGGTGAAGCTGTCGGGCGGCCAGCGCCAGCGGGTCGCGATTGCCCGCGCGATCCTTGCCGATCCGAGGGTCCTCGTGCTGGACGAGGCGACCTCGTCGCTCGACAGCGAGAGCGAAGCCAAGATCCAGGACGGGTTGCGCTCCCTGCGTCGCGGCCGGACCACGTTCGTCATCGCGCACCGGCTGTCGACGATCCGCAGCGCCGATCAGATCCTCGTGCTGGAACACGGCGAGATCGTCGAACGCGGCACCCACCCCGAGCTCCTCGCGCTCGGCGGCCGCTACCGCACGCTCTACGACAAGCAGTACAACTTCGAGATGGATCGGTTCGTCAATCCCGGCGAGGACTTCACACCGGAACCCGAAAAGGGCGGCCGGCGCCCGGTGCGATCAAGCGGGCCGCTCTAGGCATTGCCAACATTGCCAAGATTGCCAAAATTGGCGGGGTTCCGGGTTCTTCGAACCTCCGGCCACGTCCGCACGCTGTTCACCCCAGTCTGATACTAATTGAGAGCTGCGGCTGTCGGTCGAGCTACCCGATAGGGCGGGGAGTGGATGATCGTTCGAACCACCCGGTGAATTTCAATTTGGCAATCTTGGCAATGTTGGCAATTGTGGCACTGTAGAGAATGGCTCAATACATCTACACCATGAAGGGGCTGGGCAAGGTGCACCAGCCCGATCACGTCGTCCTCAAGGACATCTGGCTGTCGTTTCTGCCGGGCGCCAAGATTGGCGTGCTTGGCCTCAATGGCGCGGGCAAGAGCACGCTGCTTCGGATTATGGCCGGGGACGACACCAACTTCATCGGCGAGGCGTTCCCTGCCGCGGGCATCTCGAGGGGCTTCCTCCCGCAGGAGCCCAGGCTCGATCCGTCCAAGGACGTGCGCGGCAATGTCGAGGAAGGCGTTGCCGGCGTTCGTGCCCTGCTGAATCGGTACGACGAGATCAACGCGAAGTTCGCTGAGGAGCTGTCGCCCGAGGAGATGGACAAGGTCCTCGAGGAACAGGGCAGGGTCCAGGATCGGATCGAAGCCGCCAACGGGTGGGATCTCGATTCACGGCTCGAGCTCGCGATGGACGCGTTGCGGCTGCCGGCTCCCGACGCTGATGTCAGCACGCTTTCCGGCGGAGAGCGCCGCCGCGTGGCGCTCTGCCGGCTGCTGTTGAGGTCTCCCGACCTGCTGCTGCTCGACGAGCCGACCAATCACCTGGATGCCGAATCGGTCGCATGGCTCGAACGCTTCCTCAAGGACTATCCGGGCACTGTCGTGGCGGTCACGCACGACCGCTATTTCCTCGACAACGTCGCCGGCTGGATCCTCGAGCTCGATCGCGGGTCGGGTATTCCCTGGCAGGGCAACTACTCGTCATGGCTCGAACAGAAGCAGCAGCGGCTCGCCCAGGAAGAGAAGCAGGAGACCAAGCGTCAACGGACGCTGGAGCGCGAGCTCGAATGGATCCGGATGTCGCCGCGCGCGCGCCAGGCCAAGGGCAAGGCCCGGCTCAATGCCTATGAAGACCTTCTGAAAGAGGAGACCACCCAGAAGATCGAACAGGTCGAGATCTACATTCCGCCTGGGCCCCGCCTTGGCGACATCGTGGTCGAGGCCCGCGGACTCCGCAAGGCTTACGGCGACCTTCTGTTGATGGAGGACGTCGACTTCACCCTGCCACGCGGCGGCATCGTCGGCGTGATCGGTCCGAACGGCGCCGGCAAGACGACGCTGTTCCGGATGATCACGGGACAGGAGAAGCCGGACGCCGGCATGCTGCGGCTCGGCGAGACGGTGAAGGTCGGCTACGTCGGGCAGATCGCGGGAGCTCGGGCCCGAAAAGACCGTCTGGGAGGAAATCACGGACGCTGCCGATGAAGTCGAGCTCGGCAAGCGCGCGGTCGCCTCGCGCGCCTACGTGTCGTGGTTCAACTTCAAGGGACGCGACCAGCAGAGGAAGGTCGGCAGCCTGTCGGGTGGTGAACGCAACCGGGTGCACCTCGCCAAGCTCCTGAAGGGAGGCTCGAACCTGCTGCTGCTCGACGAGCCGACCAACGATCTGGACGTGGACACGCTGCGCGCGCTGGAAGAGGCGCTGCTGTCGTTTGCGGGCTGCGCGGTGGTCATCAGTCACGACCGCTGGTTCCTCGATCGCATCGCGACCCACATCCTGGCGTTCGAAGGGGACAGCAGAGTGGTGTGGTTCCAGGGGAACTATCAGGACTACGAGGCCGATCGCAAGCGAAGGCTCGGGGCCGAGGCCGATCAGCCGCACCGGATCAAGTATCGAAAGCTCACGCGATAGAAACTGCGGCTCGCGGGTTTTGCAGCCGGGTTGTCGTCCGAGCAGAGGGGCGAGCCGAGCGAAGAGTGGGCGAGCTTAGAATTCATCGGTACGTTTGGGCCGTCTCGGCCGTGGCCGCCTTTCTGGCGCTCGCTGCCTGCAACCGTGGCGAGGGGGGAGCGAAGTATCTCTCGATCGCTACGGGAGGCACCGGCGGCGTCTACTACCCATACGGCGGCGGCCTCGCGAAAGTCCTCAACGAGAATCTGCCAGGCGTCCGGGCGACCGCCGAAGTGACGGCGGCGTCCGTCGATAACCTCAAGCTGATTCGTGACGGCAGCGCAGATATCGCCTTCGTGCTCGCGGACTCGCTCGCCGATGCGGTGGGTGGCCGCGGGGCGTTCGACGGACGCCCGGTGCCCGTGCGGAGCCTGGCGGTCCTCTATTCGAACTACACGCACCTGGTCACGATGGCCGCATCGGGCATTGGTACGGTCGCCGATCTGCGCGGCAAGGTGGTCTCGACCGGATCACCGGGGAGCGGGACCGAAATCATCGCCACCCGCCTGCTCGAGGCTGCCCGACTGGATCCGGATCGCGACGTGACCCGCCAGGGGCTTGGAGCCTCGGAGTCGGCCGGTGCGTTGAACGACGGCAAGATCGCCGCGTTCTTCTTCAGCGGCGGGCTGCCGACCGCGGCGATCCAGGATCTCGCGCACACCCCCGGGGTGACGATTCGGCTGGTTCCGACCTCGGAGCTGCTGCCACCGCTTCAGCGTGACTACGGTCCGCTCTATTTCCCGCTCGTGATTCCGGCCTTGGCCTACCGCGGAACCGACGCGCCGGTGAGCGTCGTCGGCGTGGCCAACGTGCTGGTGGTGAACGCGTCGATGCCCGAGGCCCTCGCGTACGACATCACGCGCCTCCTGCTCGAGAAGCGCTCCGATCTGGTGGCGATTCATCCGGAAGCGCGACATCTCGCGGCGGAGTCGGCGTCCGCGCCGAATCCCGCGCCATTTCATCCGGGCGCCGTCAAGCTCTATCGCGAAAAGGGCGTGTGGAAGGAGTAGGCGTCGATCCGGAGCGGGCCACCATGCGGGCGCCGGCCGGCGTGGCAGGTCGGGCCGCCTCGCTGCTTGCGGCGGGTCTCGCAGCCTACGCGATCTACTGGGTCCTCTTCATCGTCCAGCCCCAGGTCTACCGCGTCAGCTTTCTGCTGATCGCGTTGGTCCTGACGCTGCTGCGCTATCCGGCGACGAGCCGGCTTCGCCTGTCGGACACCGTGCCGCTCTGGGACTGGGTCCTCATCGCGCTTGCGGTGATCGCGTTCGCCTGGCCGCTGATTGATTTCCGCCAGTTCGTCTATCGCGCGGCCGAGCCGACGAGCGTCGATCTGATTCTCGGGGTCCTCGCCATCGGGCTCGTGCTCGAAGCAACCCGCCGCGCCGTCGGCTGGGTGTTGCCGGCAACCGCTCTCGCATTCCTGCTGTACGCGTGGGCCGGCCCGTTGCTGGACCGGATCGGTCTCGACCTGATTGCACATCGTGGATACGGCCCGGCGCGCCTGGTCGGCACCCTCTACATGACGCTCGAGGGCATTTTCGGAGTGCCGCTGGACGTCACCGCCACCTACATCGTCCTGTTCACGATCTACGGGGCGCTGCTGGACGCGAGCGGCGCCGGTTCGTTCTTCATCGAATGGGCATTGAAGGCCAGCGGCCGGTCTGTCGCCGCACCCGGCCGGTCGGTGACCATCGCCGGATTCCTCCTCGGCACCGTGTCGGGCAGCGGCGTGGCCACCACGGTCATGCTGGGATCGGTGGCCTGGCCGCTGCTGCGGCGCGCACGCTATAGCGCCGAGACCGCGGGTGCGATGCTCTCGGCCGCGGGGATCGGTGCGCTGCTCTCGCCGCCGACGCTGGGGGCGGCCGCGTTTCTGATCGCGGAGTTCCTCCAGATCTCGTATCTGCAGATTCTGGTGATGGCCACCATCCCGACCGTCCTCTACTACTTCTCGATCCTGCTGATGATCGAGGCGGACGCGCGAAGAGCCGCGGCATCACACGGGACGGCATCAGCCGTCGAGAAGTCCCTTGACGGCGCCAGCCTGTCGCTCGGGGCGCTGACGAGGCGCTACTGGTATCACTTCACCTCGCTGGCGGCGATCGCCGTCTTCATGGCGATCGGGATGTCAGCGTTCAAGGCAGTGTTCTGGTCGGGAGGGCTCGCACTCGCGCTCAGTTACATCCGCTCCGAGAGCGCGGTGACGCCCGTGCGGTTCTATCGCGTATTGCGAACCGGTGGAGAGGATGTTCTCGGCGTGGCCGCCACGACCGCGACCGCCGGCATCATCGTCGGAGTGGTCACGCTCACCGGGCTCGGGCTGAAGCTGGCAGGGGTGATCGTGACGCTCGCGGGCGGCACGCTGGCGCTGACCGTCGCATATTCCGCGATCGCGGTCTGGCTGCTCGGGCTCGCGGTTCCGGTCACCGCCTCCTACATCATCGCCGCCGTGATGGTGGCGCCGGCGCTCGTGCGATCCGGCGTGCCGGACTTCGCGGCGCACATGTTCATCTTCTACTACGCCGTCCTCTCGGAAGTGAGTCCGCCGACGGCGTTGTCCCCGTTCGCCGCAGCGGCTCTCACCGGCGGGAATCCTTTCAAGACGATGATCCTGACCTGGAAGTACACCCTGCCGGCGTTCGTGGTCCCGTTCGTTTTCACACTGCGGCCAGAGGGGGCGGGCCTGCTGCTTCACGGGCCCTGGTCGTCAGTGCTCGGTGCGACCTTCACCGCCACCACCGGGATCGCGGCTCTGGCAGGAACTTTCGGTGGCTGGATCAGGGGCCCGCTGAACGCCGCAGAGAGGGTCGCCCTGGCCGTCTCGGGGGTTCTGCTCCTCCACGGCGGGCCGGCTTCCACCCTGCTCGGATCCGGCTCTGCCGTGCTGGTGCTCATCTTGCACTACTGGAGGCGTCCGGCAAACACAGTCGTCGAATCACCCCGGTAAGCTGAAGATATGCCGAGGGTTACAGGCGACGTTCGTTCGGGAGTCAGGCCGGGCGCAGGGCGCGGGCACTTTTCGCCCTGACGAAAAATGCTAAGTGCCAGTTTTTGTCCACTGCAGGACGAGCACAGGGGGAATTGAGGAAGCCATGGTCGCTTCGATACCAACACGCGTGGCCAACGAAAAGGGATTCACGCTCATCGATATGTTGTTCGTGGTCGGCATGATGGGCGTGCTTTCAACGCTCGCCATTCCGGGCCTGATGCGCGCGAAGGGCGCGGCGCAGTCGTCGTCTGCAATCGGCACCCTGCGCGTCGTCAACAGTTCGCAGCTCAGTTACGCGATTACCTGCGGCTTCGGGTTTTACTCTCCGGACTTCAAGACGCTGGGGAGACAAGCCACCGGGAGCAATCGAAGCGTTCCTGCCGCCGGAGCTCGCGACCGGCGCCACGTTCACGAAGTCGGGCTACAACTTCAGCATGGCGGGAACTGCCGTCGCGGGCTCTCCGGCGACGTGCAACGGCCTCGCGGCCGGAGTCTCGACGCCCGGTTACGCAGTGGTCGCCGATCAGCTCGATATCGCCGCTCCGCTCGGACGATTCTTCGGCACGAACGCCGACGGCGTGATCTACGAACACAACGACACGCTCGCATTGACGATGCCTGAATCCGGTCCGCCCGCGGCGGGTGCACCGCTCAGATAGGCAGTATTTCAACGGGGCCCGGCACCGTCGGGCCCTGTCATCCCTTCCGGCTGCGTCTGATCCCCAAATCATTTTGATATCGTAGGCCCTCACTTTGGAGGGTCATGCATGAGAACGCGTAGTCCGCGCATCCGTGTCCTGGCATGCGCGCTGTTGCTTGCCGGTGCGGCGGCTGCGGGGGCGCAGACGATCACGTCCCCCAAACAGCAGTTCGGCTTCAACATCGGCGACGACTACCAGCTCGCCACCTACACGCAGTTCGTCGAGTACTGGCAGAAGCTCGACAAGGAATCGGATCGGATGAAGGTGGTGGAGATCGGCAAGACCGCCGAGGGCCGTCCGCAGTTGATGGCGATCATCACGTCGCCGGAAAACCACAAGAAGCTCGAACGCTACAAGGAGATCTCACGGCGCCTGGCGACGGCCGATGGCCTCACCGATGAACAGGCACGAGCGATGGCCCGGGAAGGCAAGGGCGTCGTCTGGATCGACGGCGGGCTGCACGCCACCGAGGTGCTCGGCGCGCATCAGCTGATCGAAACGGTCTATCAGCTGGTCAGCCGGACCGATCCCGAGACGACGCGCTTTCTGAACGACCTGATCATCCTCGCGGTCCACGCCAATCCCGACGGCATGGAACTCGTGTCGAGTTGGTACATGCGCGAGAAGGAGCCGACCAGACGATCCGGCACCGGCCTGCCGCGGCTGTATCAGAAGTACATCGGCCACGACAACAACCGCGACTTCTACCTGTCATCGCAGCCCGAGAGCACGAACATGAACCGGGTCATGTATCTGGAGTGGTTCCCCCAGATCATGTACAACCACCACCAGACCGGGCCCGCCGGCACGGTCATGTTCGCTCCGCCATTCCGCGATCCGTTCAACTACAACTTCGATCCGCTCATCCCGGCCGAGCTCGACCTGGTCGCCGCGGCGATGCACAGCCGCTTCGCGTCGGAAGGGAAGCCCGGCGTGACCAGCCGCAAGGGCTCGAGCTATTCGACCTGGTGGAATGGTGGACTGCGGACAATGGCCTATTTCCACAACATGATCGGGCTCCTGACCGAAACCATCGGCAATCCGACGCCGATCTCGATTCCGTTCCTCCCGCAGCGGCACCTGCCCGACTCGAACCTCCATTTCCCGATCGCGCCGCAGGAATGGCATTTCAGGCAGTCGATCGACTACTCGATCACCGCGAACTGGGCGGTGCTCGACATCGCCTCCCGTAACAAAGAGAACTTCCTCTACAACATCTACCAGATGGGGAAGAACTCGATTGAGCGCGGCAATCGCGACAGCTGGACCCCCACGCCGCGCCGGGTCCTCGCCGCGCAGAATGCCCTGTCGGGCGGCAGGGCCGGCGGACGCGGTGCAGATGCGCCGGGCGGCGACGAGCCCGATGCAGCTGGAGGTGGACGCGGCGGTCGGGGAGGCTCGCCCGAAGACTTCAAGCGCCTGCTGCGCGATCCGGCGATGCGCGATCCGCGGGGTTTCGTCCTGCCCGCCGATCAGCCGGATTTTCCGACGGCCACCAAGTTCGTCAACGCCCTGCTGAAGACCGGCGTGACGGTCCATCGGGCCACGGCTCCGTTTGCGGCCGCCGGGAAGAACTATCCGGCAGGATCCTATGTGGTCAAGGCCGCGCAGCCGTTCCGGCCGCACGTGCTCGATATGTTCGAACCGCAGGATCATCCGGACGACATTCCCTACCCTGGCGGACCGCCGACCCGCCCCTACGACAATGCGGGCTGGACGCTCGCCTATCAGATGGGGGTCAAGTTCGACCGTATCCTCGATGGCTTCGACGGCCCGTTCGAGAAGGTCAGCGGAGTCCAGAAACCGGCGCCCGGCAAGGTGACGGGCAGCGCGGCGGCGGGCTATGTAATGGGCCACGCCGCCAACGACTCGTTCACGGCGGTGAATCGGCTGCTCGCAGCGGGCGAGGAAGTCACGTGGGTGACGTCGGGCCCCTCCGCAGGCGCGTTTTTCATCACCGGGAAAGGAACGACCCGACCGGTCGTCGAGAAGCTCGCGGCCGATCTCGGGCTCAACTTCGAAGCCGTCGGCACGCGTCCGGCGGGTGATGCGATGCCGCTCGGCAAGCTGCGCATTGCCCTCGCCGACCAGTACGGCGGCTCGATGCCGTCCGGGTGGACACGCTGGATCCTCGAGCAGTATGAGTTCCCGTTCGAAGTCGTCTTCCCGCAGGCGCTGGATGAGGGGAATCTGGCGGGCAAGTACGACGTCATCATCTTTCCGTCCGGCGTCGGACCGGCACCGCCCGGCGGTGGGCGTGGTTCTGGCGGCGGCGGGGCCGGAGCCGGAGGCGGCCGCGGCGGTGCGAGCGGCGGGCAGCAGAACGTTCCCGCTGAATACCAGGCGATGCTTGGCGCCTATACCGCGGCGCAGACCGGCCCGCAGATTCGGAAATTCCTCGAAGCCGGCAGGACCGTCCTTGCCGTTGGCCGCTCGGCGATGAACCTCGCACAGCTGATGCAGCTGCCGGTGTCGAGCCACCTGACGGAGAAGTCTCCCGATGGCAGCGTGCGGCCGATTCCGCCCGAGAAATTCTACGTGCCCGGGTCAATCCTGCGGGTCGCGGTCGACACGACGGCCCCCATTGCTCACGGCATCACGAGTCCCGTCGACGTCTTCTTCGACAACAGCCCGGTGTTCGAGCTGGCGCCGGATGCGGGTCTCAAGGGGGTGCGCCCGGTGGCGTGGTTCGACAGCCCCACACCGCTGCGGAGCGGCTGGGCGTACGGGCAGGGATACCTCGACGGCGGCGTTCAGGTCGTCGATGCGAGCGTCGGCGCCGGAAAGCTCTATCTCTTCGGCCCCGGAGATCACGTTCCGTGCGCAGCCGCACGGCACGTTCAAGTTCCTGTTCAACGGAATCTATCTGGCGGCCCGGAAGGGGACGGTGGCCACCAGTACGGCATCGCGCTAAAGAGCGGCCGGGTTTTCCACCGTCGCTAAAGCTATGGCGGAAAGACCCGGCCCTACAAAGTGGGATAGTTCGTCGGACTAGCGCCTTTTCGGCGCCTTACCGCGAGCGGCTTTCTTCGCGCCCGATCTCGCGCTCCTCTTCGGGCCGCCGCGCGCGGCACTCTTCTTCCTGCCTCCCGCCGCCTTGGCCGCCTTCCTGGCGCCCTTTTTCGCGGCGCCCTTGCGGGCCGCGGTCTTGGCCTTGGCCTTGCCCTTCGCCGGGCTGGCCTTGGCTTTCTTCGGCGCCTTCTTCACGGTGCGGCGCACCGCTCGACGGGGTGCGGCCGGTGCTGCGATCGGCCTGGACGCCGTCTCACCAGCGGAGGCGCCGACTGATGCCGCCCCTTCCGCCGCATCAGTCGTTGCGTTTCCGAACATTGTGCCCGCGTCGGGTGCGGGCGTGGTCTCCAGATCATCGGCCATGGCTGCTCCTAAGAGTGACTCTTTAAAGGGGTGCGTGCGCATAGTAGCGCATCGCTAATCACTAATCACTAGTGGACTGTCCTGGTGATTCGTGGAGTATCAAATCCCAATCACCAAGCTCCAAGCTCCAACGCACTCCCAACACCCAAATTCCAAAACCTACACTGCCCATTGGAGCTTGGGCGTTGGGAGTGCCTTGGGATTTGGAGCTTGGAGCTTGGGAATTGACACTCTAGTAATGACCAGAACAGTCCACTAGTCCTCAATCACCAGTCCTCGGCCCCGAGCATGGTCGAGGGGCCGAGTCCGGCGTCCAATGGTCAGCTTCTCCACTTCGCTACACTGCAGCGATGGAATATGACTACGAGGCCGTCGTGCTGGACGGGCTCGCGGGGCACGGGTTGAAGCCTCTCCCGCGCACGTCTCCCCAGTTCCTGCGGGATGCGGTGCGTGAGTTGTATCGGCACGAGATCAAGGCGCTGCGGAATGCCTTGCTCGCCGGGCGGGTTCCGAAGGCGGACTATGCCAATCGGGTGATTGCGCTGCGGAAGCGATACTGGCTGCTCTCGGTGCCGCTCCAGCTGTGGACGAGGCGGGATTCTGGCTCCGGTCGCCGGACGGACATACGATAGCGGCATGTCTGACGCCACGGCTCCCAGCGCACCGTCAACGGCCGCGTTCGAGAAGCTCGGGTTGTTCTATCTCGGCCGGCGGCACGATCCCGCGACCGGCCAGACCCTCGACGAGCCGGTGCTGTACGACTCGCGGGATCTGGTGACTCACGCGGTCTGCGTTGGCATGACCGGCAGCGGCAAGACCGGTCTGTGCCTCGGCCTCATCGAAGAAGCCGCGATCGACGGCGTGCCGGTCATCGCGATCGACCCCAAGGGCGACCTCGGCAATCTGCTGCTGACGTTTCCACGGCTGGCGCCCGAGGAGTTCCGTCCCTGGGTGAACGAAGACGACGCCCGGCGCGCGGGCGTCAGCGTGGAGGCGTTTGCGGCCGAACAGGCAAAGACCTGGGCTGCCGGTCTCCAGGCATGGGGCCAGGACGCGGCCCGCGTCCAGCGGCTCCGCGATGCCGCCGAATTCACGATTTTCACGCCCGGCAGCCATGCGGGCCGGCCGGTCTCGATTCTGAGCTCGTTCTCCGCTCCCGCGGCGGCCGAACGCGAGGACGCCGAACTGCTCGCGGAGCGGGCCAGCGGCACCGCTACGAGCGCGCTGGTGCTCGCCGGCGTCGATGCCCCCCCCCGGAGCCGTGAACACAGCCTCGTGGCCGCGCTCCTGACGCACGCGTGGCGCAACGGCGCGGACCTCGACCTGGCGGCGTTGATCCGGCACGTCCAGACACCCCCCTTCGACAAGGTCGGCGTCGTCGACCTCGAGTCCTTCTTTCCGTCGAAGGACCGGTTCGAGCTCGCCATGCGGTTGAACGGCGTCCTCGCCGCGCCCGGCTTCGAAACATGGCTCGAAGGCGAGCCGCTCGACCCGCAGAGCCTCTTCTATTCGCCCGAAGGGAAGCCGCGCGTCTCGATCTTTTCGATCGCCCATCTGGGCGACGCCGAGCGGATGTTCTTCGTGTCGCTGCTGATGAACCAGATGGTCGGCTGGATGCGAAAGCAGACCGGGACCACGAGCCTTCGTGCGGTGCTCTACATGGACGAGATCTTCGGCTACTTCCCTCCGGTGTCGAACCCGCCGTCGAAGCCGCCGCTGATGACGCTGCTCAAACAGGGGCGTGCCTTCGGACTCGGCGTCGTGCTGGCAACGCAGAACCCGGTGGACCTGGACTACAAGGGCCTGGCCAACACCGGAACCTGGTTTCTCGGCCGTCTCCAGACTGAACGTGACAAGGCGCGAATGCTCGACGGCCTCGAAGGCGTGAGCGGCGGGCTCGATCGGGGCGAAACGGATCGCGTGCTCTCGACGCTGAAAAAACGTGTGTTTCTCATGCACAACGTGCACGACCCGGGCCCGACCGTCTTCGAGACCCGCTGGACGCTCTCTTACCTGCGCGGGCCGTTGTCGCGCGATCAGATCAAGTCGCTCACGGCGCCGGCACGAACGGCGCCCGCCGGCACTCCCGCATCGACGTCCGCAGCCGCGCCGCAGCCCGCCACCAGGTCAGCCGACCCACGTCGTGGGGCCGGGTCTTCAGACCAGGCCGCCACTACGGAGCGTCCAGTCGTGCCGCCCGGGATTCAGGAATGGTTCATCAAAGCCCCCGGAGCCACCGCCTATTCGCCGGGCGTTCTTGGCGCGGCCCGCGTCAGCTTTTCCGATCGTGCGCTCGGGGTGGACTCGACCGCCGACCTCTACTACTTCGCGCCGGTCACCGACGACGCGATTCAGGTTGACTGGGCGACGGCCGAACGCCTGGATATCCGGGCTGATGACCTGTCGCGCGCGCCGGCGGCTCCCGGGGCGCGGTTCGCGCCGCTCCCCGCGGCGGCTGCGCAGCCGAAGAAATATGCGGCCTGGGAGAAATCACTCAAGAGCTGGCTCGGACAAAACGAGCGGATTACGCTGCTTCGGCATTCGACGCTGGATGTCATCTCGAAGCCTGGCGAATCGGAACGGGACTTCCGCATCCGGTTGCAGCACGAAGCGCGTGGCGCCCGCGACGCCGCCGTGGACGCCGTCCGCAGGAAGTTCGCGTCGAAGCAGGCCGCGCTCGCGGAACGGTTGCGGCGCGCCCAGCAGGCGGTGGAGCGGGAAACGCAGCAGGCGTCCGACTCGAAGATGCAGACGGCGGTTTCGGTGGGCGCGACGCTGCTCGGCGCGCTGCTCGGGAGGAAAGCCGTGTCCGCCAGCACACTCGGACGTGCGACGACCGCGGCCAGGGGCGTGGGCCGGAGCATGAAGGAGGCGTCCGACGTGAAGCGCGCGGCCGAGAGCGTCGACAGCGTGAAGGCGGCAATCGACGCGCTCGAGGGGGAAATCGCCGAAGCCGTGGCCGGCGTCACCGCGAAGATCGATCAGGACGCACCGCTGGAACAAGTGTCGCTGGCGCCCAAACGGGGGCAGATCGAGGTGCAGTTCGTGGCGTTGGCGTGGAAGCCTGAAGAGTCGGTACCGACCCGCGCATGACCGTCGGTCGCGCGCTCCTGGTTTTCCTCACGGCGGTCGTTCTCGCGGCGCTCTTTGCGCTCGGTATTCCCGCCGGTTTCCGCTGGCCCGAGCTCGGCCCGGAGGTCCGCCGAGCCACCGCCACCTCCGTCCGGGAGCTTCACCCGGCACCTGGCGCAGTCGCGCTGCCTCTCCGGGAAGGATCCATTCGGTTCGCCGTCATCGGCGACTCCGGCCGCGGCGATCGCTGGCAGCAGGAGGTCGCCGATCAGATGGCGGCGTGGCGCGCGCGCTTTCCGTTCACGTTCGTGTTGATGCTCGGCGACAACATCTACGGCACCAGCACGCCGCACGACTACGAGCTGAAGTTCGCGCGCCCCTATCGTGCGCTGCTCGACGCCGGGGTGGTCTTTCGGGCGGCGATCGGCAACCACGACGACCCCTCCGAGATCCACTACCAGCCGTTCAACATGGAGGGGCGGCGGTACTACACCTTCCGGGAGAACGAGCGCCGGCTCTCCGGACTGGTGGGCGCCGGAGTGCGCTTCTTCGTCCTCGACAGCCGCTCGTTCGATCCCCAGCAGCTGGAGTGGTTGCGCCAGCAGCTGGCGCAGTCGGGCACGGCCTGGAAGATCTGTTACTTCCACCACCCCCTCTACACGTCAGGCCGCTACCGGGCGGGCGCCCGCTCTCTCCGGCTCGTCCTCGAGCCAATCCTCGTCGAGGGCGACGTGGACGCCGTCCTGGCCGGGCACGAGCACCTCTACGAGCGTCTCATCCCGCAGCACGGCATCAGCTATTTCATCTCCGGCGGCGCCGGGTCACTGCGGAAAGGGGACCTGTCGCCGTCCACGGTCCACGCCAAAGGCTTCGACCAGGACTATCACTTCATGCTGATGGAGGTGACGGGGAACGAGCTCTATTTCCAGGCGATCAGCCGGACGGGGGAGACGGTGGATGCGGGGGTGATCACGCGGCCGGGAACTTAAGGATGCTTGAATCATCAAATCCCAAATCCCAAGCTCCAAATCCCAAGGCTAAGTTGGCTTGGCACTTGGGATTTGGGAGTGCGTTGGGACTTGGAGCTTGGGATTTGGGATTTGACCCAGAATCCAATCCGATATAGATGCGAATCCGTCCGAATAAAGAACGAGCGATCGGCCACCGCCATCGACGCCAGGATCGCGCCGTCCAGCTGATTCGCGGCGAGGCGCTTGAACGTCGTCCCCGGCTCGATCACGGTGGTGAGTCCCTCTTCGCTGGGGAAATAGATCCGGCCATCTGCCTGAACGGGCGAAGCGGAGTAGTTCCCGCCCAGACGCTGTTGCCAGTGGATCGTGCCGGTCTTCGCGTCAACGCAGGTCGCGATGCCGGTGTCGTTGACGAGGTACAGGAGGTCGCCGACCAGGATCGGCGACGGCGTCAGCGGCGCGCCGCGACGGAGGGTCCACGCGACGTGGGAGCGGGTGACGTCGCCGGAACCGTCCGGCCGGACGGCGATTAGGGAAGGCTGCTGGAATCCGGTGGCGATGAAGACGAGCCCCTGCCCGTAGACCGGCCGAGGCACATTCGAAAAGCCGTCCTGGTACGAGACGCGCCAGAGCTCCTTGCCGTTGGACGGGTCGTACGACACCGTGCGATATGCGCCGACGCTGATGACCTGATCGCGATCGGCGGCGCGGATGACCAGCGGCGTCGTGTAGGCCTGATCGGCGGGCTGCCTGCGGGCCGCCTTCCAGCGCGTCTTGCCCGTCTTCACGTCGAGCGCGACGACGTAGGCATCACCGCCATTCCCGTCGCAGTTGATGATCAGCAGGTCGCCGTAACGGACCGGTGAACCGCCGTTGCCGTGCTGCGATTGATAGTCGAGCCGCGTCCGCCACACAACCTCGCCGGCCGTGGTCAGCGCGGCCGTTCCCTGGGCGCCGAAATGGACGTACACGCGATCGCTCTCGACGATCGGCGTTGGCGAGGCGTAGCTGTTCTTGCCGTTGAGAGGTTCGGGCCGATCGATCCGGAAGACCTCGCTGTTCACCAGCTCACGGCCGGTGGCGATATCGAACGCCAGCACACGGAGCGAGACGCCCCGCCGCTGGCCTTCCGCGCTATCGGTCGAGGTCGTCAGCCAGAGGCGGCCATCGGTCACAACCGGGGACGACCAGCCGCGGCCGGGCACCGCCGACTTCCAGACGACGTTGCGGGATTCGCTCCAGTCGAGCGGGAGGCCCGTCTCGGAGGCATGTCCCTGCCCGGAGGGTCCGCGGAATTCTGGCCATTGGCCGGCCGAGACGAGGATCAGCGTGAGCACGAGACGGACGGTCATCCGCGCGCTATTATGGGCCTTGTGCCCGGCTTGCTCACGCGCGCGATTCCTTCCACCGGCGAGTCGATTCCACCCATCGGTCTCGGCACCTGGCAGACCTTCGATGTCGGCTCGAGCGCGGCCGAGCGGTCGCCTCTCGAGGAGGTCCTGCGCACGTTCGTGGACTCGGGCGGCAGGCTGATCGATTCCTCGCCGATGTACGGGCGTGCTGAAGAGGTGGTCGGAGACCTGTCGACAAGCCTCGGGCTCAACCCGCAGCTCTTCATCGCTACCAAGGTATGGACGCAGGGAAAGGCCGACGGCATCAGGCAGATGGAAGCCTCGATGCGCAAGCTCCGGAGATCTCGAATCGACCTGTTGCAGGTCCACAACCTGGTCGACGTGAACGTGCACCTGGACACGCTGGAAGAGTGGCAGCAGGAAGGGCGTGTTCGGTACATCGGCATCACGCACTACACGTCGAGCGCACACGACGAAGTCGCGCGCGTTCTCGCTTCGCGTCGCGTCGATTTCGTGCAGATCAACTACTCGACCGCCGAACGCAACGCCGAACAGCGAGTGCTGCCGGTCGCCGAAGAGCGCGGCGTTGCCGTTCTCGTCAACCGGCCATTCGCCGAGGGCGCGCTGCTCCGGCGTCTTGCCGGACGGCCGTTGCCCTCGTTCGCGGCCGGGATCGGCTGCCGGACGTGGCCCGAGCTGCTGCTGAAGTTCGTCGTCTCCCACCCCGCGGTCACCTGCGCCATCCCGGCCACCTCGAGCGGGACGCACTTGCAGGAGAACATGCGGGCCGGCCTCGAGCCCTTCCCAGACGCGGCGCTCCGGGAGCGCATCGCGGCAGCAGCCAGCTGAGGGCCGCGAAGGGACTCAGGACTGCGAGGCCTTGCACGGCCCCGCCTCGCGAACCTGACGGACCTTGTCGAGGAACGCGGCCGCCCAGGCGTCGGGGTGCCGGCCCTCCGCTGTCACGCCTTCGGAGGTACTCGACCCGCGCAGCCGCGAAGAGATCCCGCAGTTGTGCCGGCGACAGCTGTTCGATCAGTGAGAGAAGAAACAGCCGCCCTGGTTCGGAGATGTCCTGCTCCGGAAACGTTCCGCCACCCCAGGGCAGATGCTCCATGCTCACGTGGCAGCGCCGGGCGTCAGCCCAGACCGGCGTCGATCGCCAGTTGTGGAGATCCAGCTTGGTCGGCCCGAACGACGCGCCAAGATCCTGGAGCATGGCTATCGGCCTGGAACAACCGCCATCCGGGAGATCGGCGCCGGGCACGCAGACCAGGCGTTGGTTCTCGGCCTTGTTGTCCCAGTGGGCGAGCAGGACTGCCAGCAGCTTGATGCCGTCGACGTGCGCCTTCGGTGAGCCCCCCGCAGCTTCGTCGATCTGGTCGATTTCGTACCACGCCCACCCCTGGTCGGGTGCGGATTCCAGCCGGCGGCCCTCGAGCCGGCGCTCGATAGCGACGGCGTCGAAATCGGTCCGGGAAGAATAGTCGATCCCGCCAGGAAAACAGGCGTTCTCGATTCCCGTTTCGCCGAGGCATTTGAGCGAGTGGAACGGAAACATCGTGCAGCCGGCGCACCGCACCTTGCCGACGACGTACATCCGGTCGGCGAAGAACCCCAGCGCGGACAGCAGTCGGGTTGCCGCGATTTCCGCGTGCAGCTCGGGATTGCCGCGGCCGTACTTCACGCGGATCACGTCGTGTCCCGGCAACTCGCAGTCGAACTTTGGTGTCGTGCCACTCATGCTCTTCATCACCAGGCGGCAGTCCACGATCGCTTTTTCATGGAGAACGTCGTAGTCCGGCGGGTTTCGGTCCAGGCGCGCCTGGGGGATGGGAACGGCCGGCCGCTGCCACACCCGGGCCGAGCGGAGCGCGGCGGCCCGTTGGGTCGAGCCCACGAGCGTCGGAGCCGCAGTTGATGCCGTCGTCGCCCGGGCATCGGTTTGCTGAGCGGGTGGGCCGGAAGGCTTCCGACAGGCTGACGAACCACCGAGGCACAGGATGAGGATCACGGGGAGCGTTTGTCGGAGGCTGGTCTCGCGTGTCGCGTGGCTGAGGACGAGGGCCACGGTCTGGGGCCGGGTCGTGAGCAACAGCCCGATGAAATACAGCGCCAGCGTGAAGAACGCGACATAGCCCGTCAGGGGAGCGTTGGGCTCATAGGTGACGCCGCCGAGGCTCGCGCCCGACATCAACGTGACGAGCACCCGGTGCAGCATGCCGCCGCCAGGCGCGTACAAGGCCTCGACCAGGATGTAGCGGAGCACGAACAACGAGCCGAACAGCACCAGCAGCGCGCGAAGGGTGGCCGGCCGATCCATCCTGGTCGCGCTGATCGTCAGCAGCTGAACGAAGACGAAGATGGCGAAGGCCGCGTGCAGCAGCCCGGTGTCGGGAATCAGGAGATTGAGAACCTGTGCGGAGGCGCCGAGGAGCGTCGCCAGCACGATCCCTCCTGAAACGTTCTCCATGGGGCGGCGCATGCCATTCAGGAGCGCGGTCACCGGGACCGTTCCAGAGCGAACCAGCAGGCCCACCAGCGGAATGGCCAGAACGAGCGCCGTCAGTGACGGCGGCACCAGCTTCACATCTCCCGCCATGCGAAACCCGCCGCAGAGCATCACGGTCAGGAAGATCAGCGGCAGGACGATGGCCTCGCGAACCGGTGTCATTTTCGCGGCGCGAAGACGCGCATCGGGTTGAGGTCGGAGGCGTCCCGCCGGAGCCCGCGCTCGAGCTCCGCTTTCACTTCCTCGGCGGACCGCATTCCGAGCGTCTGGTCCTCGACGACGACACGCTGGCCAGGCGCGACTTCGATCGCGCGGTTGATCGCGTCGAGGCCCTGCTTGAAGAGGGTATCGTCGTTATAGAAACGGCCCCAGCCCTCGCGGTAGAACGAGTAGGCGACATAGAACTGTGTGTTCGGATCGCGCCTGGCGGGGTCGGCGCGCTGAAACGCGTAGCGGGCCTCTGGAAACTTGTCCTGCCGGAAGAAGGTGAGCCCTTCCTGAAAGGCGCCGGCATCGATTCGGTACGCGCCAACGGTTGCGGCCAGGCCCCCGAGCGCCTCGGCGCCGGTCTGCGGCTGGGAGGCATAGAGCCAGGCGATAATCGCCGCGTAAGCAATCGCGAGCGCCAGCCCGCCAATCCGGACCATCACGGCGGAATCATTGCCAAGATTGCCAACATTGCCAAAGGTTCAAACTGGCTCCGTCGTTCGATCTAACAACGAGGCCATCAATCTTGGCAATTTTGGCAATGACTAGCGCGGCGCCGCCGAAGCGAGCACGCGCCTCGCGGCGACGCTGACCGGCTGGCCGTTGATCGACTCGTATTCGTAGACGACGTCCAGCCTGGACTGTCCGGCAAACTTCACCTTCGCCACCGATTCGGTCGCGACTGGCACACGGACGCCATCCACTCTGGCGAAGTGACGAATCACGTTGACCAGGCTCGTCCAGAATGACGGGTTCTTTGCCAGCCGACCCTCCACGCGCGCGACATCGTTACCATCGGGCGTGAGGACCATCTTGCCTTCGAGGAGCATCACGTCCTTCCGCTTCGGGGTGATGACGACGTAGAGCTGTCCATCCGGCTCGGTTTCGGTTTCGCCGAACACGTAGTTCTCTTCGGTGAGCGCCGCACGATTCGGGCCCTCGGCGACGAGCTCCTGTTCGCGCTTCAGCACCGCTTTCAGCACCTTGTTGCGCACGTAATCCGATCCGCGCTCGTCGACGATCTCGAAGCGGAACTCGCGTCCGTCGAACTCAGTCCAGGCGTTGAGCCAGCCTTCCTGGTTGAACTTTTCACTCTTGGCATGCATCCGCCGAAATGCCCGATAGGAGGTGAGCGGCTCCTCACGGACAACCCGCGCTGTCGCTGAGCTTGCGGCGCCGCGACCGGCAACGGGCACCACGGCAATCGCGGCGAGCACTGTGAAGCCGAGCACCCAGAAAGATGCGTGGCGCCCCAATATCCGCTCCCTGGTCGGTGGTTCGGTATGTCGCTGGCTCATGACCATCTCCGCCAGCGCCTAGTCGCAAGAAGCGTGCTAGTCGAGGGGCTCAGCCGCGTGGGACAGCTGGAGCGGCTACCGCTGAGCCTCGATCGCGGGCCGGGGCAACCGGGCGCCGAGCTCCGAGCGGCGGGCCGCTATAACAAGGATCACTACCGCCGCGACGACGGCGCCGTACTCGATCGTCATCAGCCAGCCGGGCACGCGCCAGGGTGCTCCGTACTGTGCCCACTCCCAGACCAGGTACACGGGCAGGACGGTCCAGGTCCACACCGAGAGCGGAAGGGTCGAAACGGTGAGAAGGAACGGGGTAAAGAAGAGCAGATACCAGGGATAAACCACCGGCGCGCAGGCGAGCGTGATGGCCATCGGCCAGGCCCAGGCGGCCGGGTCGTCCATATCCAGCTTCCAGCGCGCCCAGGCGGCGACGGCGAGACCCGCGGCGAGCGCGAACACGGCCGCCCCGGCGGGCGTGACCGTCCAGGCGAGCGGCCGGAAGATCGGGCTGTTGAAGCGGATGTGCTCGACGACGTTCGGCACCGCACCGATCGGCATCACGCCTGCGGTCATGAATGGCAGGTAGAGCAGAGCGAGCGCGGCGACACCAATCGCGATGTCGCGCAGCTTCACTCTCCCAAGGAAGAGCGGCGCGAGCACGATCGGCAGCAGCTTGGTTGCGACGGCAAGCGTGTACGCCAACGCGGCCAGCGCCGTGCGCCGCCGTGCGATCCAGTATGCGCAGAGCGCGATCCAGAAGACGCCGAGCCCGTCGATGTGTCCGCTGTGTGCGACCTCCAGAATCACGAGCGGGTTCCAGGCGTATCCGAGGAAGAGCCACTCGCTCCGGCCGGTCGCGCGCAGCCACTGCAAGACGATGAAAATCGTGGCGATGTCGAGCAGCGTGAGGACCGATTTCATCACCCTCGCCGACTCCGTCACCGTCACCATCAAACGGAAGAAGAGCTGGGCGGCAGGCGGGTATGGCGTGCGGGCGTTGCGGCTGGGCATCCGCACCGTATCCGTGGTGTGGGTGTGGGCGAGCGCCGGGTCCGAGGGCACGACCGCGTAGGGGTTGTACCCGAAACGCTGAACGCGCCCGTCGTAGACGTATCGAATCATGTCGCTGTCGTAGTTCACCGGTCCGACCATGAGCGGCAGGCGGCAGGCCACTGTGACGCCGACGGCTATCCACAGCCACCGGCGTGGCGGCTCAGCCCGGCGAATTGCGATCACTGCAAGTAGCTGACTGACGGCGATTCCGGCCGCGAGCACGAAGAACAGCCGGCTGCCGAGACGCGCCTGCGTGAGCCCCAGCAGCAGCGCGGACGCCAGCAGGAGACAACAGGCAAGGAGCAGGGAGCGAGGAGGAGTGGACAAACGATCAGATTATGGACGGGGGTCCGCTGGTCCGCTAGTCCGCTGGTCCGCTGGTCTGCTGGTCTCCTAGTCCGCTGGTCCGCCAATCCTTTGGTCCCGGGACCCGCGGCCCGGCGGCCTAGCGGTCCAACGGACCAGCGCTCTCTTGACACGCAGTGACCCCTGCCATACGCTCGGTGAGTTCGCCTCGCGGCGAGCGCTTATCCAGAGTGGCTGAGGGAACAGGCCCGTCGACGCCACAGCAACCAGGCTCCTTTCGCACGAAAGCCCAGGTGCTACTTCCTGCCCGATAAACCGGGAGAGATAAGAGCCTCGGCAGACCATCCGGTCTCTGAAGTTACTCTCAGCTCCCTTTGCCCCGGGAAATGGGGACAGTCACGTCTCGGTCGGCCGTTCGGACCGATCGGCGGCGGGCTGTGTGCGCCCCACTCCCGCGCGAGATGTGATGACGACTGTTCTCAACGATGTCGTGGCGCAGGACGCGCCGTCTTCCCGTCCCCGCCGGAAACGCGAGATTCGCGTCGCTCTCCTCGGTCTCGGCCAGGTCGGCACTGCCGTCGCGGCGACCGCCGCTGCGCATGCCGATGCCCGTTTTTCGATCACGGCCGCGGTCGTGCGGGACGTCGGCCGGCCGCGTGCGGTCGACACTTCCGGATTCACCTTGACGACGGATCCCTATGCGGCCCTCGCCTCCAATCCGGACGTCGTCGTCGAAGTCCTGGGAGGCCTCGAGCCGGCCCGGAGCGTGATTCTTGCCGCGCTGTCGGCGAGAATTCCGGTCGTCACTGCAAACAAGTCGCTCCTGGCAGCTCACGGCGACGAGTTGTTCGCGGCAGCGGCGCGCGGCGGCGTTCCGTTGCTCTACGAAGCGAGTGTTCTGGCCGGCGTACCATTTCTCGGCACGTTCCGCCGTCGTCCGCTCGCTCGAACGGTGACCGGCATTCAGGGCATCCTGAACGGCACCAGCAATTTCGTCCTCTCGCGCATGGCGCGCGGGGGCGCCGACTTCTCCGAAGCACTGGCCGACGCGCAGCGATTGGGCTATGCCGAGCCCGATCCCTCGAAGGACATCGACGGTGACGATGCGGTCGAAAAGCTCTGCGTGCTGCTCCGGCACTTCGGCGACTTCGCCGTCGCGCCGTCCCAGATCGAACGCCGAGGCATCCGCGACGTCGGCCCTGCGGACCTGCAGCACGCGGCGGCCTTCGGCGGAGCACTCCGACCGGTCGCTGTCGCCTCGTGGTGTGACGCGAAGGTCACCGCCTACGCTGGCCCCGCATTCATCGAGACCGCAAATCATCTGTCGCGCGTGGACGGGGTCCAGAACGCCGTGCTGCTGACAACGCCGATGGCCGATGGCCTGTTTTTCAGTGGACCGGGAGCAGGGCCGTCGGTCACTGCCGCCACGGTCCTTGACGATGTGGTGGAGGCTGCTCGGGGAGAGGCGGAGCAGGATGTTCACTGCGCGCGGAGCTGCGACGTGACAGACCAGGCAGAGGCGGGATGGTTCGTTCGCCTGACGTCGAGTGCGCTCGCAGAGGACGAAGCGCCTGCGCTGCTCGGGTCGCTGGGCGTGCGCCTGCGCCGTACTTCCCAGGTGGACGCGCGTTCCGGGCGTCATTACCAGTGGCTGTTGACCCAGTCCTGTGCCCGCGCCCATCTGGCCGCGGCCCTCGACGTGCTGGAAGGGCGGATCGGGAATCAGAGCTGGTATCTGCCTTGTGTCGAATAGGTCAGTTTCCAGTTCCCAGTTCCCAATAAGAGACTGCTGGCAACTGGCAACTGGAAACTGGGAACTGGAAACTGCGGAGAGACTGATTGTGCCCCTCTGGAGCTTTCTTGCCGTCACGGTGCCGCTCGTCCTGACTCCCGGCGCGTCCACTGCCGTGGTGCTTCGCAACAGCATCAGCGGAGGAATCCGGGCGGGCGTCGAGACCGCAGCCGGTGTGAACGGCGGGTCGGCCGTCTACGGTCTGGTGTCTGCGTTCGGCCTGGCGCTGGCCTTGCGAAACTGGCCTGCCGTGTGGACCGCGCTGCGCGTCGGCGGTGGGCTCTACCTGTTGTGGCTGGCGCTGCGATCGCTCCATGCGGCCTTTGCGCCTCAACACGCGCGCGCAATCGCGCAGGTCGATGATGCGCCGCGGCCGCTGCTCCGCAACCTGAAGGAAGGGTTCCTGACCAACCTCCTGAATCCATCCATTGCCAGTTTCTATTTGATCGTGATCCCACAGTTCGTGCCTCGCGATGCGCCGGTGGTGCCGAGCGTGCTGCTGCTCACCCTGATCCATGTGTGCCTGGCGCTGACCTGGCACCTGGTGTGGGCCGCGGGAGGAGGGACGCTGTCCCGCCTCCTCGCACACGGCCGAGCTCGCAGGGTGCTGGATTGTGCGACCGGTCTGGCGCTGCTCTTTCTGGCGACCAGGGTGTGGATCGGCGGCGTCTGAAGACCCTACGACAACGCCCAACTCCCAACGTCCCAACTCCCAAGGGAAGCCTTTCGAACAATGGGGTGAAAGGTGTCAGCAAGCTTGCTGGTCGGCTTTCACCTCGTTGTTCGAGCGGTTTCCCTTGGGAGTTGGAAGTTGGGAGTTGGGAGTTGTTGTGAGGTTGGCCCGCCGGCTGCATCCCAACCGTCCAGGGAGGGCCTTCGTGGAAGAGCTGGGACTGACCGGATCATCTCAAGCGCGGGTGGAAGCCGCGCAGGCCAAGGCGCTCGAGAGCGAGCTGACCGAACCGGAGAAGTTCGCCAACGTCGTCCGACTCGCGTTCGACGCCAGCGAGGAGCGGTTGAAGGAATTCATCGACGTGATCCGCGGCGCGATCCCGCCGGATACGGGTGTGGTCCTCCGCGGAAGCGCGGTGACCGGCCGCCGGTGGAAGGACGGCGCGCCGTTCGACTCCGAAGGGCAGGGCACGAGCGATCTCGATCTGACGCTCGTGGGGGATGAGGTCATCGGCCTCTTCAAGGTGACCGGCTTCTTCCTGCCCGGGATCCACTCGCGGCCGATCAGCAAGGACGATCCCGACATCGCGCCCGCGCTCGTGCCGCTGCGCGAGCGGTTGATGGAGATGGTCGAGCGGCCGGTGAACATCCAGGCCACGCGCGACTTCGTGATGTACGTCCGCGGTGAGCTGCTCGGCCAGCCGTATCTCGTTCTGATTGACAAACCCGCCAAGGCAGACAGCGCGTGAGCTTCCGGCTGCTCACCTACAACATCCGCCACGGCGGGCGCGGACGCGAGCCGGCGCTCGCCGAAGTGATCGGCTCGTGCCGGCCGGATCTCGTCGTTTTCCAGGAAGCGACCAACGAGAAGACGATCGACCGGATCGCCTCGCTGTGCGGGATGACGCAGTGCGGGGCGCAGCCAAAGACCTCTCTCGGATTCATGAGCCGCCACCCGGTGACTGCGCACACCTGGCACCGGCCGCGCCTCTCGCGACATGCGTTTCTGGAGATTCATCCGTCCGGCGTCGACTTTCCCGTGTTCGGCGTGCATTTGAGCGCGGTTCATGCCGCCTGGACCGAGCGTCGGCGGATGATCGAACTGGGCGCCCTGTTGCGGACAATCAAGCAGCACGACCGCGGCTTTCATCTGCTCGCTGGCGACTTCAACACGCTTGCGCCGGGCGATGTCTTCGATTTCCGGAAGCTGCCGACACGGCTGCGAGCGCTGGTCTGGCTGAGCGGAGGCCGGATTCGCTGGCGCACGATTGAAATGGTGCTGAACGCGGGCTACGTCGACGGTTTCCGCAAGCTCCATCCCGACGATCGAGGCCTGACCTTCCCGGTTTGGGATCCTCACGTCCGCCTCGACTACGTGTTCGCATCGGCCGGACATGCGGAGCGGCTGGTGACGTGCGAGGTGGTCCGCCACCCACCGCCGACCCAGCCGTCCGATCACTTTCCGCTCCTTGCCGAGATCGCCTGAATCGGCACATATACGTCAGAGCCTGCCTCGCCGAAGCGCGAAGCGCGGAGGCGGGGGATCTATAATCGGGGTTTACCGATAGCGATAACGAGGCGCATGATGTCTACCACCGCTTCATCGTTCCCCATCAGCCAGCAACCGATTACGACCGACGCCCAGCCGGCCGCCGCCCCGGTCCTCGACGCCGCCTTCGGGGGCGTACGCCGTGTGCCTGAGCCGGTGAACGATCCGAACCGCTCGTACGCTCCAGGCAGCCCCGAACGTGCCGAGCTCAAGGCACGGCTGAAAGCCATGGCTGCCGAGCGCCTCGACATCCCGATCGTCATCGGCGGCAAGGAAATCCGCACCGGCCGCACGGCCCAGGCAGTGATGCCGCACGACCACAGCCACGTGCTGGCGGACTACCACCTCGCGGACGCGGAGCACGTCCAGCAGGCGATCGCCGCATCCGCTGCGGCGCGGCGCGAGTGGGCGAGCTGGCCGTGGGAGGATCGGGCGGCCGTCATCCTGCGGGGTGCCGAGCTCCTCGCCACGAGCTGGCGCTCGACGATCGTTGCCGCGACGATGCTGGGCCAGTCGAAAACGGTGTTCCAGGCCGAGATCGACGCCGCGTCCGAGATGATCGACTTCTGGCGGTTCAATACCTACTTCGCACAGGAGCTCTACAACGAGCAACCCGTGAGCAGCCCCGGCATGTGGAACCAGATGGAGTACCGCGCGCTCGAGGGCTTCGTCTACGCGATCTCGCCGTTCAACTTCACCGCCATCGGCGGCAACCTCACCACCGCGCCGGCGCTGATGGGCAACACGATTGTGTGGAAGCCGGCGGCGACCGCGATCCTGAGCGGCTACTACACGCTGCGGGTGCTGGAAGAAGCCGGTCTGCCTCCGGGCGTGATCAACCTGGTGCCGGGCGACTCGGTGCAGATCACCCGGATTCTGCTCGACTCTCCCGAGCTTGCAGGTGTGCACTTCACCGGCAGCACCGCGGTGTTCAACAGCCTCTGGAAGACGGTGGGGGAGAACGTCGGGAAGTACCGCGGCTACCCGCGGCTGGTCGGCGAAACCGGAGGCAAGGATTTCATCGTCGCGCATCCGTCGGCGGATCCGGCCGCGGTGGCCGTGGCGATTGCGCGCGGCGGCTTCGAATACCAGGGACAGAAGTGCTCGGCCGCGAGCCGCGTCTACGTTCCGGAATCGCTCTGGAACGAGGTGCGCGATCGCACGGTCGCGATGATGCAGGACATCAAGGTCGGCGACGTTCGCGATTTCCGCAACTTCGTGAGCGCCGTCATCGATCAGAAGGCCTTCACCAAGATCAGCGGTTACCTGGACGATGCGAAGAAGAACGCGCGAGTGCTGCAGGGCGGCACCGCGAAGGGTGACGAGGGGTATTTCATCCAGCCCACGCTGATTCAAACCGAGGATCCCGGCTACCGCACCATGTGCGAGGAGATCTTCGGACCGGTCGTGACCGCTTACGTCTATCCCGATGCAAAGTGGCACGAAACGCTCGCCGTGGTCGATCGCACGTCGCCGTACGCGCTCACCGGTGCGATTTTCAGCCGCGACCGCAAGGCCGTGCGGGAAGCGACCAGCGCTCTCAGGAACGCCGCCGGCAACTTCTACATCAACGACAAGCCCACCGGCGCGGTCGTCGGGCAGCAGCCCTTCGGCGGGGCGCGCGGCTCGGGGACCAACGACAAAGCCGGGTCGAAGCTGAACCTGGTGCGCTGGGTCAACGCGCGGACGGTGAAAGAGACGTTCGCCCCAGCCCGCGACTACAAGTATCCGTTCATGGCAGAGGAGTAGTCCGCACGCCGGCCAGCTGAATGGACAATCTTTGTCATACGCTGACCGGCGCGGTGCTCGCCGAGGCGGGACTCAAACATCGCACGCGCTTCGCGAGCGCGGCGTTGATGATTGCCGCCAACCTGCCTGACCTCGATGTCCTGGCCTTTGCGACCGGCACGCCGCCGGTCGCGCTCCGGCGCGGCTGGACGCACGGCGTGCTCGCGCAAGCGCTGCTTCCGGTTGCTTTGACCGCCGCCTTCGTGGCTGTCGATCGCTGGCGCCCGCCCCGACCCGGCAGCGCTCCGCTCCGAACCAGCGCACTCCTCCTGCTCGGCTACATCGGCGTTCTCTCCCACGTCGCGATGGACTGGCTGAACAACTACGGCGTCCGGCTCCTGATGCCGTTTTCGGGGCGGTGGTTCTACGGTGATGCGGTCTTCATCGTCGATCCGTGGCTCTGGCTGACGCTGGCCGCCGGGGTGTTGCTGGCCAGGCGGGCCCGAGACACACGGATGGCTGCGATCGCGGTTGTGATGGCCACGGCCTATATCGCCGCGATGGTCATCTCGGCGCGTGCGGCGCGAGCCTACGTGACGGAGTCGTGGACCGTGCGAGCGGGGAGCCCGCCGGTGAAGTTGATGGTCGGGCCCGTGCCGATCACCCCGTTTCGCAAGACGGTGATCCTGGACGCCGGTGACGTTTACCACCGCGGGACCTTCACCTGGTTCCCACGACGATTCGAGATCGCTCCGGACGCCGTGCCAAAACACGATCGCGATCCGGCGGTCCTCCAGGCGCAGCAAGATCTCCGGTTCCGGGCGATTCTCGTGTGGGCGCGCTTTCCTTACTACGAGCTGACGCGAGACCCGGACGGCATTCGCGTGACCATCGCGGACATGCGCTTCGGTCCGCGCCTGTTCAACGCGACCACAGTCGTGCGGCAGGACGGACAGTAGAACACGGCGGGTGTGCCGGCAGGCGCGGGCTAGACGTCCGAGAGGTCGGATTTCCCCAGCGTGGCGACGATCTGGCGCGTGAGCTCGTCGGGCAGGCACGGCTTGGGAATGAAACCCTGGGCGCCGGCCGCGATTGCGCGCTCCTTCGCATCGTTCGCCACGTGCCCGGTCATCATCAGGACGGGGATGTGGCTGGTCCGCGGATTGGCTTTGAGCTCCTTGATCGCGTCCCAGCCGCTCAGGCCTGGAAGCGCCGCGTCCATCAGGATGATCGAGGGCTGGAGTTCGTCGGCCATCTGCAGTCCCCTGACCGCATCGGCGGCGCCGGCGACGCGGAGGCCGTTGAATTCGAGGTACTCCGCATACATCTCGCGCGCGTCGTCGAAGTCTTCAACGAGCAGCACGAGCGGGGTTTCGGAGGGCATGGCTACAGACAACGATCGAACGAAGTATAGCAGCGGGGCGCTCGCGATTGCGGTGATCGTTGCCGCGGCGGCGACCCTCTATTTCATGGGTCGTGTGCCGATCTGCAAGTGCGGCTACGTCAAGCTCTGGCACGGTGTCGTGAACAGCTCTGAGAACTCCCAGCATCTGTCCGACTGGTACACGTTCTCGCACATCATTCACGGCTTCGCGTTCTACGGTGCGCTCTGGCTCATCGGGCGGCGATGGTCGGTGGGGACGCGGCTCGTGCTTGCCGGTACTGGTCGAGTCGGGTTGGGAGATCCTGGAGAACACCGACCTCATCATCAACCGGTATCGCGAAGCCACCATCTCGCTCGACTACTACGGCGACAGCATCATCAACTCGGTCTCCGACATTCTCGCGATGGCCTGCGGCTTCCTCCTGGCTGCACGCCTGCCGATCTGGCTGACCGTTGCGCTGACGATCGCGATGGAGGTCGGCGTCGCGTACTTCATTCACGACAACCTGCTGCTGAACATTCTGATGTTGCTGTATCCGCTCGACGCGGTTCGACGGTGGCAGGCGGGGGTCTGATCAACGACAGCTCCCAACTTCCAACTTCCAACTCCCAAGGAGAGCCGCTCGAAGAACGAGGTGAAACTTGTACCAATGAGCTCGTACGATCGCTTCCACCCGATTGTTCGACGGCTTCCCTTGGGAGTTGGAGGTTGGGAGTTGGGAGTTGATGTGAACTGTCATTGCGGCCGAGTCAAGAGGCCACGGCCGCGCAACCAGTTCGTCAGCAGTACCGGCCACTGGCCGAGCGCCGGATCGCCGAGCGCGAGGCCGACGCCGTGCGGCCCGTTCTCGAAGATGTGCATCTCGGCCGGGACCTTCGCCTTGCGGAGCGCGAGATAGAAGCGCACGCTGTTCTCTGCCAGGACGCCGGTGTCGGCGTTCGTGTGGAAGAGGAACGTGGGCGGCGTCTGCGGCGTGACGTGCAGCTCGTTCGACAGCAGCTCGATCAGCTTGGGGTCCGGATTCTCGCCGAGCAGGTTGCGGACCGAGCCGGCATGGGTGACGCCGGCTTCGAACGTGATCACGGGATAGCCGAGGATCAGGAAGTCGGGGCGGCTGCTCGCTCGATCGATCGGATCGGCGGCCGAGGGATTGCCGCCGTCGAAGCGGGTCCCGGCGGTGGCGGCGAGGTGTCCGCCGGCCGAGAATCCCATCAGGCCGATCCGATCGGCGTTGACGCCGTACTCCTGCGCGCGGCTGCGCACCAGCCGCATCGCCCGCTGCGCATCGCCAAGCTCGATCGGATGGCGATACTTCGGTCCGAGCCGGTACTTCAGCACGAAAGCGGAGACGCCCATGGCGTTGAAGTACGCCGCGACCTGGCGTCCCTCGTGATCCATCGCCAGCGCGCCGTACCCGCCGCCCGGCGCGACGACCACGCCGGTGCCGGTGGCCCCGCGTGCGGCGCGGTAGATCGTCAGCGTCGGCCGGTCGACGTCCTCCGTGCCGAGCGCGCCTGGCGCCTGACCCTCCCAGAGCGGAATCTCCTGCGGCGCCGTGTTCAGGGGGTTGCGAGCCGCGGGCGTCTGGGCGGGCTGCGCGGCGGCACGCGAGGCGAGTGTCAACGTGCAAAGAACGATGAGCGTGCGCTTCATGAAACGGTTCACGCGGGAAGCGTACACCACTGCTGAGACCGATCCAACCAGTCGAGCTTCGCCAGGGTCGGACCTGCTGGATCCACGATACGAGGATCCGGATCATGGTTTCTCATCACGAGCGAGCTGGTGCACCGATCACTCGCGCAAGTCAGGAAGTTACCGGCAAAAGACCCCTCGTCGCGATCCCTCCGTCTGTGTCGCCGCGCTGTCACATGGCACATCCGGTGCTAATTGACAGCCCGGCGCCAGCCGTTTTCCATTGGCCCCCTCGTCGGCTGAGCTCAGTCCTCCTCGACGGTCGGCAAAACAACACTACAGGCTGGCGGAGCAGTCGTTCGCGGTGCGAAACGAACTCGGTGTTCCGTGTTTCGCGCGGCGGCGGCGGAGCTGCTCGCGCGCTGCCATCACCAAGGAGGATTTCACGGCAGGCTCCCTCATTCATCCGTTCCACTCGGTCGTCATTTACGTCCGCACGTCATCTGGAGGAAACCTGTGAGTCAGTGCATTCACCGCCCCACGGCACGGGGGTTGATCATCTGCGCGGCGTTGCTTGCGTTCAGCCTCGCCGCTGTGCCCATTCATGCTCAAGTTCTTTACGGCAGCATCGTCGGCAACGTGAACGATCCCCAGGGTTCGTTCGTTCCCGGGGTCACGATCACCGCTACGAACACCGGTACCGGCGCCAAAGCCGAGACGGTGACGGATCCGAACGGCGCTTATACGCTGCGCAACCTGCTGCCCGGCGTCTACGACGTCAGTGCCTCGCTTACCGGCTTCCGTGAACACCAGGAGAAAGGCGTCAACGTGACCGCCGGCAACCCGGTGCGCGTCAACGTGACGCTGGCCATCGGCGCGGTGAGCGAGGTCGTTCAGGTCACCAGCGAGAAGACGCTCCTGCAGACGGACAAAGCCGACCTCCACACCGAACTGGGGTCGCAGGAAATCACCAACCTGCCGCTGAACGTCTATCGGAACTACCAGGCGCTGATGAACCTGGTGCCCGGCGCCACTCCGTTCCAGGAGCAGAACGCCACCATCGACACACCTGGCCGTTCGCTCCGCACCTGGGTCAACGGCACGCAGCCGAACAGCAACGCCACGCGCATCGACGGCGCGGTCTCGGTCAACATCTGGCTGCCTCATCACGTCGGATACATCCAGCCGGCCGAGACGATCGACACCGTCAACATCGCCACCAACAATTTCGACGCCGAGTACGGCATGGCGGCCGGAGCGGCCTCGACCGTCGTCACCAAGTCGGGCACCAACGACCTGCGCGGTTCGGCGTTCTTCTTCCGCAACCAGGACGAGTTCAACGCCAACAGCTTCAACAACAACGCGTTCAACCTGCCCAAGGACGACCAGTACCGCAACACCTACGGCGGCACGCTGGGCGGCCCGGTGGTGAAGAACCACGTCTTCTTCTTCGGATCGCTCGAGAGCTACCAGGAGCGCCGCTCGCTGCGCCAGAACTTCACGGTGCCGACGGCGCTGATGCGTCAGGGCAACTTCAGCGAAGTCGCGGCGAAGTACCCGACCTTCCGTCTGTTCAATCCGTTCACCGGCGGCGCCGGCGGCGCCGGCCGCGCAGGAGTTCGCCAATTTCATGATTCCGGCCGGCCTGATCAGCCCGGAAGCGCAGAAGGTCATGGCGTTCTACCCGACGCCCGACCCGACGCGCGACATCAACTCGAACCAGATCCTCGACGACTACACCCGTCAGGTGCCCTACTCGGTCGACCGCGACAACTACGACACGAAGTTCACCTGGCAGCGCTCGGCGGCGCACTCGATCTGGGGCAAGTTCTCGATGCTGAACGCCAAGGTCCACGACAACTTCATCCTCGGCTTCGATCCGGGCAGCCTCGGCGACACCAAGGTCTACGTCGCCACCGCCGGCCACACCTGGACGCTCGGCCCGACGCTGATCCTCGACGGCAACTTCGGCGCGAACATCCAGAACCAGACGGTCACCGGGCCAGACTTCGGCACCAACTACGGCATCGACCTCGGCATCCCCGGCGTCAACGATCCGAATGACATCCGCGCCAGCGGCCTGCCGACGTTCGAGAACGGCTACACCATCGGCGGCACGCCGAACTGGATGCCGCTCTACCGCAAGGAGCGCAGCTTCACCTTCAGCTCGGCGCTGACCAAGGTCATCCCGCATCACGACCTGCGCCTCGGCGTCGACGTCGTCCATCACCGCCTGAATCATCGCCAGGCGGAGTTCGGCAGCTACGGGCTGAAGGGCGGCTTCAGCTTCAGCAACAACACCACCGGCGCCCCGGGCTACGTGTCGCCGGGCTTCAACAACTTCGCCGGCTTCCTGCTCGGCCTGCCGTCGTTCTATGCCAAGGACGAGCAGCCGATCGAGATGACCGGCCGCGAGTGGCAGAGCGCGGTCTACCTCCAGGATCGCTGGGCGGTGAACAGCAAGCTCACGGTGGCCGGCGGCCTGCGGATCGAGAACTATCCGCTGATGACCCGGAAGGACACCGGCATCGAGCGCCTCGACTACAGCACCTACACGATGCTGCTCGGCGGCCTCGGCGACGTCCCGAAGGACGTGGGCATCAACCTGCAGAAGTGGTACCTCGCGCCGCGCGTCGGCACGATGTATCGCATCACGGAAAACCAGGTGATGCGCGCCGGCTACGGCCGCACCATCAACCCGCTGCCCTGGTCGCGCCCGATGCGCGGCTCGTTCCCGTTCGACATCAGCTACAACAACACGGCCGATCAGTTCATGTACCTGGGCACGCTGGCGCAGGGCATTCCTGACGTGCCGATTCCCGACATCAGCTCGGGACGGGTGAAGCTGCCGCAGGGCATCTTCGTCCGTTCGCCGAATCCCGACCAGGTCGACCGCGGCACCATCCAGCAGTGGAACGTTGCGTATGAGTACCGCTGGCCGTTCGACGTCGCGACGGAGTTCGCGTATGTCGGTACTGCCACCGACGGAGGCTATGCCGACCTGAACATCAACTACGGCACGCCCGGCGGCGGCAACGCGTCGCGGCAGTTCTTCGCCCTGGCGGGCAATACGGCAATCAACGACTGGGCGTCGCGCACCAAGAGCCGCTACCATGGCCTGCAGATCGCCATCAACCGGCCGTTCAGCAAGGGCCTCCTCCTGAAGGGTGCCTACACGTTGAGCAAGTCGAAGAACATGGCGGACGAAGATGGCTGGGTCGGCCTCGACTACAACAGCCCGCTGGTCTACGACCAGAACTTCGCAATCGCCGGCTTCGACCGCACGCACGTGTTCCAGATGGGCTTCGTGTATGCGCTGCCCTGGCTGAAGGACTCGCAAGGAGTGTTGCCGGCACGATCCTCGGCGGCTGGCAGGTGAACGGCATCTTCGCCGCCTACTCGGGCACGCCGTACTCCATCGGCGGCACCAACAACGCGTTGAACTGCCCGAATTGCGGATCGATTCGCGTCAACATCAGCGAAGATCCGGAGCCGACCGGAAGCGTTGGTTCGGCGACCGAGCCGTACTACCCGGTGTCGATCTTCTCGCAGCCGACCGGCGTCGACGTCGCGGGCTTCGGCAACAGCGGCCGCAACGCCTTCCGTCGTCCGCCGGTGAGGAACCTCGATCTGTCGCTCTTCAAGAGCTTCCCGATCGGCCGCGTGCGGCCGGAGCTGCGCATCGAGGCGTCGAACATCCTCAATCACCCCAACTGGGGTGCGCCGGTCACCGGGATCACCGCGAACAACTTCATGCTGTTCACCCCGGCCAGCGTGGAAAGCGGCACGAACTCACCTGGAGCGCGCAGGGTACAGATCGCGCTTCGCGTGCAGTTTTAAGGTTCGAAGTCCGGGGCTCTGACCCCGGACTTCGATGTTTGCCGTTGTGCTGGTCGAGCGCCAGTGTCGAAAGACGGTGGCGCTCTTTTTTTGGCGGTTCTGTTTTCTCCCGCCTGAAGGCGGAAGCTACCGGAGAGCACTCTCTTCGACCGCTGGTGGCTTCCGCCGTTAGGCGGAAGCTCGTCTTACACTAGGCAGTCGTGACCACCTGGTTGCTGTCCGCGCTGCTCGTCGTCGCGCTCGCCCCTCAATCGGCCGAGCTCGTCCGCCGCAGCCAGGCGGCCGCGGCTGCCATGCAGAAGGGCAGCTTCGACGAGGCGGCGCGCATGTACCAGGAGCTGGTGCGGGCAGTGCCGGGCGACGCGGGCCTGTTGATGAACCTGGGCATGGCACTCGCGATGGGGGGCCACGAGGCCGAAGCGGTTGCCCCGCTCGAGCGTGCGATCAAGCTGAAGCCCGCGCTCGTTCCCGCGCACCTGTTTCTCGGCTCCAGCTACCTTGCGCTCGGCGAAGCAGGGAAGGCGGTGCCGCCGCTGAAGCGGGCGGTTGCGGCCGAGCCGGCGAACATCGAATATCGCCGGCTGCTCGCGCGCGCGTACGTCGAGACGGAGCGCCCGCTGGAAGCAGCCACCGAGCTTCGAACGATTACCGAGCTCGCACCGAAATTGCCGGCGGCCTGGTATGCGCTGTTTCATGCCTACAACGACGTTGCGCAGGAGGCGATTGGCAGCTTCGCCGCCGATCAGGCCAACGCAGCCTGGCGCGACCTGTTGGTAGCCGACGCGCTGCTCGCCGACGGCCGTTTCAATGACGCCTTTCCCGTCTATCGCGAGACGCTCGAGGCGCTTCCGTCGATGGTGTCCATTCGCGATTCGATCGCGAGGATCTACGAGCAGACCGGTCATCAGGACTGGGCGGCAATCGAGCGGGGGAAGGGCCGCCTGACCGAGGCGCAGTGCGCCAGGCGGCCGGCGTTGTGTGCGTTTCGTGCGGCCCGCTACCGGGCCGCTCTGAGTGCCGCTGCCGCGGGGAAGGACCCCGAGTCACGCTACTGGCGTGCGCGCGCCGCCGCTGAGTTGACGAAAGAGGCTCTCGATCGGCTCGACAAACTTCCCGACTCGCGTGAGCGCCGTGAGGTGCGGGCGGCGGTCGCCACGGCCGATCGCCGTTACCCCGACGCGGTCCGAGAACTGAAAGCGGCGCTGCAGTTCGCACCGAAGGACGTGGGATTGATCGGTCAGCTCGGCACCGCGCTGTATCTCTCGCGGGAATACGAGCCGGCGCTCGAAGTCCTTGGCCCGATCGTCGAGCAGGCGCCGGCGAGCGAGGACGTGCGCGTCCTGACCGCTTACGGCGATTCGCTGCTGCAACTCGATCGCGTCGATGATGCGGTCCGCTACCTTCGCCGCGCATTCACGGCGGATACGTCGGATCAGGCCGCGTCCCTGTCGCTCGCACGAGCCTGCATTCGTCAGGGGGACTTCCGGGCCGCGCTGCCGCTGCTCGAGTGGCAGCTGGCCGGCGACAACGACGGCAGCGTCCACGTGCTGCTCTCCCGTGCGCTCGCCGGCATGGGGCAGACGGACAAGGCGGAGGCAATGCTGGCGAAATCGCAGGAGCTCCAGCGGGCTTCGCAGCGGCAGGCCGAAGACGCGGGCCGCCGCACGATTACGCCGCCGAAATAGAATTGGCGCGCTCCGCCTTCCGCCAAAGGCGGAAGCCACGCAAGCCATAATCAGAGTCCGCGTGGCTTCAATCAGAGTTCGCGTGGCTTCCGGCTCTAGCCGGAAGGCTACTGTTGCTCTTTGATCTCGACGATTCGATTCGGACCGACCTTCTCGATAACCTGCTTCACCCCCGACGGCCAGTCGACGCGCACGGTCAAAGACCCCGCTGCGCTTCCCAGTCCGAAATGGACGTCGGCGTGCGACGACGACGCGTATCCTGCTGACGTCGTCATTGTCCGTACCTGTTCGCCCACACTGACGCGCGCGCCGATGCCGTCGCGGTTGCTGCGATACCCGTCAGCCGCACGTCGAGCCAGGCGTTGCCGCCGCCGGTCTCGTTGTGCCACAGCTCGGGCTGCCCGCCGAGGACCAGGACGACGATGTCGGAGCGGCCGTCGCCGTCGAAGTCGGCGGCCGCGCAGCCGCGGTGGACGGCGACTGCGTCACCGAACCCCGCCTCGACCGTGGCATCCCGAAAGCGTCCCCGGCCATCGTTGATGAACAGGCTGTTCGGCTGTTGCCATCCGGTCGCTTCGGAACGCTCGATCCGATCGTTCGGGTGAGAGTTTGCGGTGAAGAGATCCTTGGCGCCGTCGTTGTCGACGTCCGTGAACACCGAGCACCATCCGGACAGGCGTGCGGACAGCCTGCCGATGCCGCTCGACGCCGTCGTTTCGACGAAGGCTCCGGGACGCGTGCGTGACTCGTTGCGAAAGAGCGGGAACGTCTCTCCCGAGATGCCGGTGAGGTGGATGTCCTCCCAGCCGTCGTTGTCGTAGTCCTGGAAGTCGACGCCCATGCCGGACATCGGCCGGCCCGACTCCGGAAGAGCAACGCCGGCGGCCAGTGCGCTTTCGGCAAACGTGCCGTCGCCGTTGTTCCGGAAGAGGAAGTTCGGCACGGTGTCGTTGGTGACGAACGCGTCGACGTCGCCGTCGTGGTCGTAGTCGGCGAAGGCGACGCTCATGCCCTTGCCGACGTGTTTGGCGATGCCGCTTTGTGCCGAGACGTCCTCGAAGGTGCCGTCGCCACGGTTCCGGTAGAGACGGTTCGGCAGACCCTCGAAATAGCGGGGATGGCAGTAGATGCGCACGCCGCGCGCCTGATCGCCGCAGTAGCGGCCACCCTCGGGGGACCAGCGCACGTAGTTGATCACCAGCAGGTCGAGCCGGCCGTCGTTGTCGTAGTCGAACCAGCCGGCCGCGGCGGCCCACTCGCCGCTGCCGATGCGCGCGCGATCCGTCACGTCTTCAAAGGTCCCATCGCCGCGATTGCGGAGGAGCTGGTGGCGCGCCACCCCGGCGACGAACAGGTCGACGTGGCCGTCGTTGTCGTAGTCGCCGGCCGCGGCCCCCATCGCATATCCCACGCCCGCCACCCCTGAGGCTGCGGTGACGTCGGTGAACTTCATGCCCCCATCGTTGCGGTAGAGCCGGTTCGCGTAGGCGTCGCCGTTCTTCGTCAAGCCCGGCATCTCGGCACCGTTGGTAAAGAAGATGTCCGGCCGGCCGTCGCCGTTGTAGTCGAAGACCGCCACGCCTCCGGGCACGCTCTCGGGATAGTGCTTGTCGGGGGTCGGGGAGTGCCGGTGGACGAAGGTCAGCCCGGCGGCGCCGGCGACGTTCGACGTAGCCGAGGGCTGCCGGCGGTCGCCCCGGCGGCGGCGACTGGGGCGTCACGGCCGAGAGCACGCCCGCGGCCCACAGGACGGCACGACGGCGGCCCGGCGGCGAGTCGGACCGATGGCGGGGCGAAGAAATGTGTGGAACCGGTTCAGCTTCAATCGCTGCAGCCCTTTAGCGGGCAAAAGCGCGAAATTCTGGCACTTTTGCGGTTTCGCCGCGCGGGTAACCGTTGCACCGCCGTCCACCTCATGCTATCGTCCGGCCCCGGCGGTCCGATCACCTGTTTCAGTTAGTCGGGCCCGCCACGCACCCTTTACAACCTAGTAATTGCGGAGACCCGCCAGGGTGCGCGGTCGCGTCGGGAAGACCTCGGGCAATCACCGTCGGAACGTTTCTCGTGCGCTTCTGGAGGAGGCCTGTGAGTCAGTTCATTCGTCAGTCCGCTCGTCCGCGGCTGCTGGTCGGCCTGTGCAGCATTCGTTGCTGCGGCGCTCGTAGTCGCACCCGTCCACGCCCAAATCCTTTACGGCAGCATCGTTGGAACGGTCACGGATGCGCAGGGGGCCCACGTCCCCGGCGCCACCGTCACGATCGTCAGCAAGGAAACCAACCTCACGCGCGATACCGTCACGACAGCGAGGGCAATTACACCTTACGAACGTTCTCCCGGGTTCATACGACGTCAAGATCTCGCTGACAGGGTTCCGCGAGGCGCGTCCGAACCGGCGTGCCCGTGACCATCGGCCAGATCTCGCGCGTCGACATGGCGCTCCAGGTCGGCACGCTCAGCGAAGACGGTCACCGTCGCAGTCGGCCGCCGAGCTGCTGCAGACCGACAAGGCCGACGTCTCCACCGAGCTGAAGTCGGAGGCGATCACCTCGATGCCGCTCAACCGGTTCCGCAACTACCAGGCGCTGATGAACCTGGTGCCGGGCACGACGCCGATGGCGTTCGGCAACGCGGAAACCGACACGCCGGCGCGTTCGCTGGCCACCAACGTCAACGGCCAGGCGAACACCAACAACTCGACCCGCACCGACGGCGCCACGAACATGAACATCTGGCTGCCGAACCACAACATGTACATCTCGCCGGCCGAGACCGTCGACACCGTCAACATCTCGACGAGCAGCTTCGACGCCGAGCAGGGCAATGGCGGGCGGCGCGGCGGTCACGGTCATCACCAAGTCCGGCACCAACCAGTTCAAGGGCGTCGGCGTTCGAGTTCTACAACGGCGACAAGCTGAACGCGACGCCGTACTACTTCGGCCGGCGGCGAAGCCGGACAAGCTGCCGCTGAAGCAGAACAACTTCGGCGGCACGCTCGGCGGCCCGATCAAGCGGGACAGGGTGTTCTTCTTCGGATCGTTCGAAGGCTACAAGCGCGAGCAGCGCCTGCTTCACGTTCTTCACCGTGCCCGACGCGCAAGCTGCGCGCCGGCGACTTCAGCGGCGCGACCAACAACGGCGGCACGCTGCAGACGATCTACAACCCGTTCACCGGCGACGCCGAACGGCGCCGAACCGCGCGGCCGTTCGCGAACAACCAGATCCCGGCGAGCATGATCAACCCGATCGCGCTGAAGATCCAGAAGCTGTATCCCGCTGCCGAACACCGGCGGCATCGGCGCTCGGCGGCCTGACCAACAACTACACGCGCAAGGAGACGCGCACGGTCGATCGCGAGAACTACGACGTCAAGGTGAACTTCAACCGCACATCGGCCCACCAGATCTGGGGCAAGTTCAGCTTCATGGACGCGGTGGTCGACGACCTGACCAACTACCTCGGTCCCGATCCGAACGCGTCGGGCGACGGCGGCTTCACCAAGGTGTACCAGGCCACGGCGGGCCAGACCTGGACGCTCAGGCCGACCTTGCTGATGGACATGACCTTCGGCTTCGGCCGCCAGGATCAGAAGGTCTCGGGCCGGACTTCAAGGCCGGCAACTACGGTCTCGACGTGCTCGGCATCCCGGGCACGAACGACCAGGGCATCGGCGACCAGCGCTACGCCGGCTACCCGCAGTTCAACACGGGCTTCACCGACGTCGGCAACCGCGACGGCTGGAACCCGATCTATCGCGACGAGCGGACCTATTCGCTGGCCACCAACCTGACCAAGGTCGCCGGCCGCCACGACATCCGCGGCGGTTACTTCATGAACTTCCTCTACCTCGATCACTGGCAGCCGGAAACCGGCAATCCGCGCGGCGAGTTCACGTTCAACGGGAACACCACGGGCCTTCGCGGCGGCCAGACCACCAACTTCTACAACCAGTACGCGGCGTTCCTGCTCGGCCTCGTCGGCACCGCCAACAAGAGCGTGCAGAACGAGCTGATGACGTCGCGCGAGTGGCAGCACGCGCTCTACGTCCGCGACCGCTGGAACGTGAACCCGAGACTGACCCTGGACCTCGGCCTGCGCTGGGAGTACTACCCGATCATGGCCCGCGCCGACGGCCGCGGCCTCGATCGCCTCGACCTGGCCAACCTCGACGTGATCGTCGCCGGCCGTGGCGGCAACCCGCAGACCAACGGGATGAGCGCCGGGCTCGACAACTTCGCGCCGCGGCTCGGCGGCGTCTACCGCCTCAACGATCAGACCGTGTTCCGCAGCGGCTACGGCATCACCTACAACGCGCAGGCCTGGGCGCGCGCGGTCCGCGGCGACAACGACTACCCGGTCACCATCGCCTCGACCTTCGTCAACCCCGAGCAGTTCGCGTGGTACGGCACGCTGCAGCAGGGCATTCCGTTCATGCGGGGACCGGACCTCAGCTCCGGCCGCGTTCCGCTCGATCGGGCCGCCGCTCGAGTACACGCCGGAAATCGACAACATCGATCGCGGCTACATCCACACCTGGAACGTCGCCCTCGAACGTCGGCTGCCGTACGATATCGTCGGTTGACGTCGCCTACGTCGGCGCGAAGGGCGTCGGCGGCTACGCCGGTCTCGACATCAACGCGCCGACCGACGCTCGGTGGCGGCGACGCCAGCCGGCCGTATGCCTCCTTCGGCCGCTTCGCTGCCGATCAACTCCTGGGGCGCGCGGCTGCCCACCAAGTATCAGTCGCTGCAGGTCGCACTGAACAAGCCCTTCACCAAGGGGTTCATGTTCAAGGGCGCCTACACGCTGAGCAAGGCGATGAACGAGACCGACAATGACGGCCGCGCGACCCTGACCTGGAACACGCCGAGCGAGCTGTGGCGCAACTGGGCGCCGGCCGGCTTCGATCGCCGCCACAATTTCCAGCTCGGCTTCGCCTACGAGCTGCCGTGGCAGAGCAATGGCAGCTACGACAGCGTGGCCAAGGCGATCCTCGGCGACTGGCAGTTGAACGGCATGGTGGCCGCCTTCAGCGGCACGCCGTTCACGGTGACGGCCAGCGGCACTGTCGCTGAACACGCCCTCGAACTCGCAGCCCGCCGATCTGGTTGGGGACTTCAACGTGCTCGGCAACATCGGCAACGCCGGCAAGTGGTTCGACACCGCGGCGTTCGGCCAGCCGACCGGTGTTCGTTTCGGTAACACCGGCCGCAACCAGTTCTACGGTCCAGGAGCCTGGACCGCCGATCTGTCCGTGTTCCGGTCCTTCGCGATGGGCGGCACGCGGAGGCTCGAGTTCCGGGTGCAGGGCAACAACATCTTCAATCACCCGGTCTTCGGCAACCCGAGCGCTGGCACCACGTCCGCAACGTTTGGACAGATCACCAGCTTCGGGCAGGGCGGCGGGTCGTACATCGAACGCCAGTTCCAGCTCGGCCTGCGCTTCACCTTCTAATCGCATCGATCCCCCGCCGCGCCTGGCGCGCGGCGGGGGATAATCTCCTTGGCCCCCGCCGCGGGGCACTCATGCTCCTTCCCGCAGGTCACATCCTTCTCTCGCTGCTCGCTCTCGCAGGCTCTCCGACCCAGTCGAAGCAAGCGCCGCCCCTGCCTCGTGTCGCGCCCGAGGCGTTGCCGGCCGCGAGCCGCGAAGCCTTGTCGCGTTATTACAAGGAGGCCCTGGCTCGTCCGAATGACGCCGCCGCAGTCGGGGCGCTCGGCCGCGTGCTGCAGGCGTGGGAACAATGGGACGCCGGCCCATGCCGCGTATGCACGAGCACAGGCGCTCGCGCCGGCAAACTTCGAGTGGCCTTATCTCGATGCGGTCGTGCTGCAGCGGCTGGCGCGGCACCGCGAAGCGGTCGATGCGTTTCGGCAGGCGCTCTCGGCGCGGGCCGACTACCTCCCGGCAAGGCTGAGACTCGCCGAGGCGCTGCTGGACGCCGGCGACCTGCAGGAGAGCCGGAAGCTCTTCGAACCCCTCTCGTCGGTGGCCGCCACCGAACCCGCCGCCCTCGTCGGGCTCGGACGGATCGCGGCTGCCGAGGGCCGACATGAAGACGCGGTTCGCGCCTTCGAGCGCGCCATCACGCTGTTTCCGGAGCTCGGCGCGGCATACTACGGTCTGGCGCGCTCATACCGTGCCCTCGGCCGGACGGCCGACGCGGAGCGAGCCGTGGCGCGGCACGCGCAGTACGGCGCGAGGTGGCCGCGGCTCGACGATCCGGTGCTCGCCTCGATCGCCACACTCAGGGAGGACGCGCGCGCCAGCCTGCAGCGGGGCATCAGTCTCGGGGAGGCCGGCGACGTCGCCGGCGCGATCGAGGCGCACGTGACGGCGCTCGCCCGCGATCCCTCGCTGGTGGCAGGCGCACGCCAACCTCGTGGGCCTGTACGGACGCGCCGGGAACTGGCCAAAGGTCGAGGAACATTACCGCGCCGCCGTTGCCCAGGGGTTCAACAACGCGGACATGCACTACGACTATGCCGTCGTGCTCGGGTTGCAGGAACGGTGGGATGAGGCGGAGGCCTCGTACCGGAAGGCCCTCGAGGTGAATCCGCTCCACGCGCAGGCCCGGAACAATCTGGGCCAGATTCTCGAGCGCCGGCGCGACTTCGATGGCGCAATGAGCGAGTACCGCCAGGCGGTCGCTGCGCAGCCGACGTTTCGCCTCGCGCGGTTCAACGCGGGACGGATGCAGCTGGTCAAGGGGGATGCCCAGCAGGCCATCGCCGAGTTCGAGGCCCTGCGGCAACCCGAGGACGCCGAAACCCCGCGTTATCTCTTTGCCTTGTCCACGGCGCTCGTCCGGGCGGGCAGGCGTGATGACGGCCGCCGGATGGGAACAGAGGCCCAGAAGCTCGCAGAGCAGTTCGGACAAACCGATCTGGCACGTGCGATCGCGGCGGAGCTGGCGAAGCTGAAATGATGCGGCGAACGCCGGCTGCGCTGCTGGTCGGGCCCGCCCTGGCGGCGACTCTGTTGTGTCTACCCTCCGCGGTCCGGGTGGCAGGGCCGATTTTCGTCGAGTCGGCAGCGGCAACCGGCCTCGCGTTTACGCACGACACCGGCGCCACCGGCCAGTACTACATGGCCGAGCAGATGGGGGCTGGAGCGGCGCTGTTCGACTACGACAACGACGGCGATCTCGACGTGTTCCTGGTGCAGGGGGGCGGGCTCGGCGGCTCGCCGAAGGCTGGCGGAACGAGCCGGTTGTTCCGCAACGATCTCACGGTCGCGCCTGACGGGACGCGAAACCTGCGTTTCACGGATGTCACCGACCGCGCCGGCCTCGGCTGGCGTGGGTCCGGAATGGGGGTCGCCGTCGCCGACTACGACAACGACGGCGATCTGGACCTGCTGCTCACCTCGTTCGGGCCGGAAGCGCTGTTCCGCAACAATGGCGACGGAACGTTCAGTGACGTGACGGCCACGGCCGGCGTCAGCGATCCGCTGTGGAGCACGAGCGCGTCGTTCTTCGACTACGACCGCGATGGGGACCTCGATCTGTTCGTCGCGAACTACCTCGATTTCACGCTGGCCAACAACCGGACGTGCTACGACTCGCTCGGCGGCCGGGACTTCTGCGGACCGCGATCCTATCGCGCTGTTCCGGACCGACTGTATCGAAACGATGGGAACGGCCGCTTCACCGACGTGACCGAGACCGCCGGCATCTCGCGGGCCGACGGGGCGGGGCTTGGAGTGGTCGCAGGCGACTACAACCTCGACGGGTGGCTCGATGTCTACGTCGCCAACGACGCCACGCCGAACCAGCTGTGGATCAATCAGCGCAACGGCCGGTTCGCCGACGAAGGCGTGCTGTCGGGGACCGCCTTCAATGCCGCCGGCAACCCCGAGGGCAGCATGGGTATCGCCTCGGGCGACGTCGACGCGGACGGCGACGAGGATCTCTTCGTGACCAACATCATCGGCGAGACCTTCGCGCTCTACGAGAACGACGGCCATGCGACCTTCGAAGACGCGCGGACCCGCTGGGGCGTGGCGCAACCCACCGCCGCTTTCACGGGCTTTGGCACGGACTGGATCGATTACGACAACGACGGCTGGCTCGACCTCTTCATCACCAACGGTGCGGTGAACCTCATCGAGTCCCAGCGCGGGCAGCCGCTCCCGTTCCGTATGAAGAACCTGCTGTTCCGGAACGACGGCAGCCGGCATCTGACGAACGTCAGCGCCGAGGCGGGGCCGGCGTTCGCGATGGATCAGACCGGCCGCGGAGCGGCGTTCGGCGACGTCGACAACGACGGCGATACCGACATCGTGGTGACGAACAATGGCGGTCCGGTGCGGCTGTTGATCAACCAGGCGGCTGCCGGCGCACACTGGCTGCAGGTGCGGTTGGAGCAGCCCGGCAACCGGCAGGGTATCGGCGCGCTCGTCGGCATCGAGCGGGCGGGGAAGCCGACCCTGTGGCGGCGGGTCAAAACCGACGGGAGCTACGCCTCGGCAAGCGACAGCCGGATTCAGGCCGGGCTGGGCGCGTCGGCGGCGGTGACGGCAGTGGTCGTACACTGGCCGGACGGCCGGCACGAGCGCTGGACCGGAATCCAGGGCGATCGCCTGGTGACCCTTCGGCGCGGAACCGGGCAGATGCTGCCGGCCGCGGGAGATGCCAAATGAGTCAGCCCATCCGCTACGCCGCGGCGGCCTGCCAGACCGACCTGCCGAATCCGCTCGATCGGCTCGCGATGCGGCACAACACCGACCGCATGCTGGCGATGATCGACGCCGCGGTTGCAGGAACCGCGCCGTTTCTTCCGGTCCGGCTCGTCGTGTTTCCGGAGTTCGCTCACGCCGCGCCGGTGTTTCCGACCGTCGCCGAGCTGCTCGACAAGCTCGCGCTCCCGATCCCGAACGAGCACACCGATCGGCTCGAGGGCAAAGCGCGCGAGCACGGGATCTACATCCAGACCGGCTCGATGATCGAGGTCGACCCGCGCTGGCCGGATGTCGTGTTCAACACCACTTGCCTGCTCGGACCCGAGGGGCTGCTCTATAAGTACCGCAAGGTCAATCCGTGGATCCCGTACGAGGTCCACGCCAGTCCCCACGACATCGCCGGATATCCGGACCCGCTCTTTCCGGTCGCGGACACGCCAATCGGGCGGATCGGTTGCGCGATCTGTTACGACTGGCTGTTTCCCGAGGCGATGCGGCAACTGACCGCCAACGGGGCCGAAGTGCTCGTGAGGGTTTCCGCGTACATGGATCCCTGGGGCGCGACCGAGCCGATGAACTGGTGGACGATCGTGAACCGCTGCCGCGCGCTCGAGAACACGGCCTTCGTGGTCGCGGCCAACCAGGGCGCGAGCCTGCGTCACTATCCGCCGTACTCGTGGCCCGGCGGCAGTCAAATCGTCGACTTCGACGGCCGCCTGCTCGGCGAGGCTTCCCCGGGCCCGGGCGAGCGCATCGTCGTGGCGCCGATCGACATCACCGCGCTTCGTCACGAGCGGGACACCAGGCGCGGGCATCACATGCTCGCGCATCTCAGGACGGAGGCCTATCCGGTCTACGCGTCGCCGCAGTACCCACCCGCGGCGCGAACCGCGGCGCACGCGGCGGCGCTGTCGTTCGAGCGGAACGTCGAGCTGATCGAAGCGGCCAAGCGTCGCACCGCGATCGTGGAGCAGGCATGACAAGTTTTAACGACAACTCCCAACTCCCAACTTCCAACTTCCAACGGGAGGCCTTCGAACCGCGTGGGTTGAAGGCGCAAGGACTGGCCATTGGGCGCGACTTCCAGCCAGATGATTCGAAGGACTCCCGTTGGGAGTTGGGAGTTGGGAGTTGGGAATTGGTAGTTGATCTACCTGTGAGTATTTGATGTCCGGACGGCTCGAGCGCATCTGGCTGAAGCGCGCCGTCCGCGGTCCGATGGATCCGGTCGACAGCGCCACACTCGTCGAGGGGAAGGGCGTCGAAGACAGCGCCAACTTCGGCAGCCATCGCCAGGTGACCGTGATCGCGCTGGAGCGCTGGCTCGAGGTCATGGCGGGGCTGGAGGCGGAGGTGGACCCGTCCGCGCGCCGCGCCGATCTGTTGGTGTCGGGCGTGGATCTCGAACGCAGCCGCGGCCGGCTGTTGACGGTCGGCGACTGCGTGATTCTGATTGGCGGCGAGGTCCGGCCCTGCGAGCGGATGGACGAGGCATTCCTGGGACTGCGTGATGCACTGGCGCCGCTCTGGGGCGGCGGTGCGTGGGGCGAGGTGCTGCGCGGCGGCCCGATCGCCGTCGGCGACCGGGTGTCATGGCATGGTGAGCTGTTCGAACAGTGAGGCGACAGATGCGAGGCTCGAGTCTGATCGGAACGGCGCTGCTCGGGGTGGCGCTCGCGCTGGCGAGTCCGGCGGCGCAGCAGAAGAAGGCGGACACCGAAGCGGCGATCCACGACGTCGTCAGGAACTATGTCGCGGCCCGGGAACGCGGCAATGCAGTGGAGCTCGGCGCGCTCTTCACGGCCGACGCCGATCAGCTGACGTCTTCCGGCGAGTGGCGGCGAGGCCGGGACGAGCTGGTGAAGGGCACGCTGGCCTCATCGAAGAGCAATGCCGGCGCGAGAACCATCACCATCAAGACCGTCCGGTTTCCCGCGGCTGATGTGGCGATCGCGGACGGCGAGTACCGTCATCGCGGCCACTTCGGCCGGCGCCGCTCGCAACATGTGGACCTCGTTCGTTCTCATTCGCAGCGAGGGGCGCTGGAGGATCAGCGCCATCCGCAACATGCTTCCCGCGGCGCCCGCCTCGTAGACCGTGGCGTCCGGGATCCGAAACTCGAGCCTGTACAATCTGGCGACAGGAGGGTGAGTGGGGCGACGGGTTGTCTGGGTCCTTCTGATCGTGGGAGTGCTGCTGGCTGGTGCCGGTGCATGGGTGACGCTGCGGGCGCGCGAAGAAGGCCAGGACCCCAGGAAGCCGGCGATCCCAACCTGGGTTGGGAGAAAGCCGGCCCCCCTGGCACCGCGGGTGCGCGCGCAACAGGCGCGCGCCGGGCTGTTCGCCGAGCTCCAGCCGGTCAAGCTCGCCAACTGTGAGTTCGCCCGATACGGAGAGGGGAACGACGGTGGCTATCTGGCCTGCGGCAACCTCCTCAAGGACGTCCAGGCGGCGTATTCCTACGGGATTTCCGGATATGACGGCTGGGGATGCGAGGTCTCGACCGAGCTCAAGGTCCCCGTCCATCAGTACGACTGCTTCGATACCCGTCAACCGTCCTGCCCGACCGGCAAAACGGTGTTCCATGCCGAGTGCATCGCCGCCTCCCAAAGCACCGATCCCGATGGCCGGGTTTTCGATTCGATGCAGAGCCAGTTCGCCAGGAACGGGGATGCCGGCAAGCATGTCATCGTGAAGATGGACGTCGAAGGCGCGGAGTGGGACAGCATGATGAGCACGCCCGACGCAGTCTTCGAGAACATCGACCAGATGATTTTCGAGTTTCACGGGGTCGATAGGGACATCCTGCGGTCGCTCGAGGTCGTGCTCAAGTTGAAGAAGTTCTTCTACGTCGCCAACCTGCACATCAACAATTACAGTTGCTGGCCGGGTCTGTATCCGTTTGCGGGGTGGGCGTACGAAGTGACGTTCGTCAGCAAGCGTCTGGCGAAGCTGGATCCCGGCGGCGGTGAGGTCACGCTGCCCAATCCGCTGGATGCGCCGAACAACCCGTCGGCCCCCGATTGCCAGGTCCCGCCCGGACCGCTCCGATAAGCGAGGCGGGCTGCCATCCGGGCAGGCGGCGGGGCGACCTCAGCTGGTTGCCGTCAGAAACGCACCGGAAAAGCTGACAAGTTGAGGTTTACTGGCCGATAACTGTAAGACTAATGTCTTCCCAGGGGAGGACTTTTATCCGAGCGCTGACGCAATTTCTGGCAATATCAGCAAATGGGGGCGGCACGTCCTTGGCGTTGGTTCGCTTCCTGTAACCAGAATCGATCTACCGAGGTTTTATGGGATTCATGCGCCGGGTCCGGCTGAGCCGTTCTGGTGCCGAGAGCGACACCGCGGCGGAAGCGGCAGGCCTGGAGGCTTTCGGAACCGAAGAAACCATGGCTGAGGCCCCCGCAAGCGAGGGGCCGAAGGGGTCTCAGCAGGTGCGGATTGCGATCGCCGTGTTGACGGCGCTGGTGCTGATCGAAGCCGTGCCGGCGGCGTTGTGGCTCCGCGCCCGGCTCCGGCCGCCGGTGGTCGCCGAGCCCGTGGCGGCAGCCGCGCTGCCCGCGGCAGCTGCGATTCCCCTCGCGTCGTGCGAGTCGACGCCAGCCCCTTCCTCCGCGGCGCCGGCCCCTGTAACGGCACCCGCGGCAACGACAGGCGTCGCGAAAGGGTCGGCCCCCTCTGGCGGCAAGACCGATGCGGTCCCGGCTGTCACCGCTCCGGTTGAGAAATCCATGCTGGCCGGATCCGTAGCGGTGACCGCCCCTGTGCCGATGCAGGTCCTCCTGAAGGGCCGTGTCGTTGCGACGACCGAGGCTGAATCCTTCATGCTGCCGGTTGGCACCCAGGAGCTCGAGTTCGTCAATCAGAACGTCGGCTACCGCGCCCGCAGAACGGTCACGGTCCAGGCGGGCAAAACGACGACGGTGCGTCTCGATCCGCCAACCGGTACCGTGAACATCAACGCGGTGCCGTGGGCGGAGGTCTGGATGGACGGCCAGCGCCTCGGCGAGACACCGCTCGGCAACTTGCAGGTGCCCATCGGCACACGCGAGCTGATCTTCCGGCATCCGGATTTCGGCGAGCGCCGCGCCACGGTATTCGTGACCCTGAAGGAACCTGCCCGTATCAGCATGGACCTGAGGAAGAAATGAGAACGCTGTTGATCGTGTTCGTGTTTCTCAGTGCCCCCTGGCTGACGGTCGGTGCCGCGGCGCAGTCCGACCTCAGCGACGCGAAGACGCAATACGAGGAAGCCGCGTACGAAGACGCGCTGACGACGCTGACGAAGGCGTCGGCGTCGACGCCGGCCGATCGAGTGCAGCTCGAACAATATCGGGCGCTTTGCCTGATCGCCCTCGGCCGGCTGCCCGAAGCCGAACGCGCGGTTGCGGCGCTCGTCAACGCCGATCCGATGTATGTACCAGCGCCCTCGGTCGCCTCGCCACGAGTGCTCGCGATGGTCGCGGAAATCCGCCGGAAGGAACTGCCCGCTGTGACGCGGCGGGTGCTCGACAGCGGCCGCGCGGCGTACGAAGCGAAGAACATCGCCCTGGCGCAGCGCCAGTTCGATCTGCTGCTCAAGCTGCTCGACGATCCGGCAATGGAGGGGCGTCCCGAACGCGAAGATCTGCGGGCCGTGGCAAAGGGCTTCAGCACGCTGCTCGTCGCGGCGCCCGCGCCGCGTCCCGCGCCGCCGTCCGAACCCGAACGGCCGGCGCCCTCGTCGGCGGCGCCCGCGTCATCCTCGTCATCCGCGCCGGCCGCGGCCAGCACGTTCGTTCCCGCCGCGGTGATTCAGGAAACCCTGCCGGTCTGGACGCCGCCGAATCCTTCAATCGCCAGGAACCAGTACGACGGAGCGGTCAAGGTGCAGATCGGAACCGATGGACGCGTGAAGGCCGCGACCATCGATCGGCCGTCGCATCCGGCCTACGATGCCATTCTGCTGAACACGGCGCGGTCGTGGCTCTATAAGCCCGCGACGCAGAACGGCACGCCGATCGAATCCGAACGGATCATCGCCGTCCGCCTTCGCCCGCGGACCGAGCAGGGCGCGGTGCGGTAGCGCCCTCGCGCCGCCACCCGCTTCACCGCGATTCCCGAGAGCCGCCGGGTCCCCCGCGCGGCTCTCGGTTTGTACGGTCTAATGCTGCTTGAACTCCCGGACGCGGACGCCCGGACCACCGGACCCAGATGTTTCCGATCAGCATGACCACCCTCGACCATTTCACCGCTTCGGTGGCCTGTCCCGGCTGCGGGCAGGTGCAATGGGCAGCTTTGCCAGACGCGATCAGATGCGCCCGCTGCGGCAGCGAATACCCCGTTGTCGAAGGCGTGCTCGATCTCACCGGTGCCTGCGACGACGCCGTCATCCGCCGCGAGCGAGAAGCAGCGTGCGAGACCGAGCGCGATCCGAGCCTGGGGGGCATCAACGAGCAGTTCGAGGATCTCGCGGCCGTGGATGGACCGTTGAAATCGGCCATACTGGCGCTGCCGTATGGCGATGGCTCGAAGTATTACCGCGAGCCCGGGTATTTCTGGAACGTCCACGGTTCGGTTGCGGCGTTCGATTTCCTGCTGGCCCATCTCGAAGCGAGGCCCGGCCAGCGGCTGCTCGATCTCGGCGCCGACCTGACGTGGTCCACGGCCCACATGGCAAGGCGCGGGCTGCAGTGCACCGCCATGGACATCAATCATCACCTCGCAGCGGGCCGTCTGTTTTCGGACCACTACGGTGTTGCTTACAGCCTGATCCGGGCCGACATGAGTCGCGCGTCGTTCCGCGACGAGGCATTCGACGTCGTGCTCGCGATCAACGCGCTGCATCATGTGTCCGACCTCCAGCAGGTGGCGTCGAACATCGCCCGCGTCCTGAGGCGCGGGGGGCGCCTGGCCTTCGTCGAGCCGTACTGCGCAAACGAGGAGGATAGGAGCCGCTTCGGGGCGGCCCAGATCGAGGCAGGCATCAACGAACATACCTACCTGTTGCAGGAGTGGCACCAGGCGTTCACGCGGGTTGGCCTCGCGGTCAGGATTCACCGCATCTGCGATTCCTTCGCGGCTGTGTACGAGAAGGCCAATGCGGCCGTCCCAGCCGCCGACCCTGATCTCTTTTCGGGGTTCTATCGGGGGACCCTGTCGGCAGTGACCACCCCGCCGTGGGAGGTTGGGTCTGCAGACCCGGCAGCTATCATTCAAATCCGCAACGCCGGCAATGGAGTGTGGTGTGAGCAGTCGGTGTTTCCGGTGCGGGCGAGCTACCACTTGTATCGCATGGATGCCGGCGCGCGTGTCCCGGTCTCATTCGACAATTCCAGGACGGTGCTGCCGTCGGAGATCACGCCCGGTGGCCAGCTGACCGTGACGCTGCAGATTTCACACCCTGCGCAACCGGGCGAGTACGTCGCGGAGGTCGATCTCGTGCACGAAGGCGTCCGCTGGTTCTCCGAACGGGGCCTGCGGCCTCTGCTCCTGACCTTCAGCGTTGGCTCTGACTGACGGGCCGCGCCCCGATGCTCCTCTACAGGTCCTGCGGCCCCAAAGGCGTGTCGATCCTGCGGGAGCGATCAATCTGGCTCGCCGACCCGGCGAGCTATGACGATCCCTTCGAGCCGGAGTCCGGTGCTCTCGTGCTCTCGCTCAGCGCCAGGCGGGACAGCGTCCCGATGTGGCGGCAGTACGCGGCCGGCCATACGGGATTGGTCATCGGCTTCGATGCGATGCAGGGCATCCTGACTGGCGAATTTCAGCACGAGTACCGGCTCGCTCCGCTCGTCTACACGTCGGTGCGTCCGGAGGCGGACGCCGCGCGGTCTGTCCTGGTGAAGTCCGACGACTGGGAGCACGAAGACGAATGGCGGATTGTCGACGCGAACCTGCGTGGCTGCGCAGAGCCGATTGATCCGGATCGACGGACTCATTGGCGCTGTGCGATCCGGCCGGCGAGCGTCCAGGAAGTGATCCTCGGCTGCCGCGCGGGGAACACCCTACGGGAAGAGATCATCGCGGCGCTGGGGCATGTCGACTTTCACCACGTCTCGGTATTTCGGGCAGTCGCGGACCAACGGAGCTTCTGTTTGAGCCTGGTTGAAGAGTCCCGTGAATTGCGCCGGACCTGATCGGCAAGGCAACACCGTCGCTCCGTCACGACCAGCGGTGCAGTAGGATGACGCGAATGTGGGGCGCGGCCGTCCTGGCGCTCGCTGTCGCCGGCGCGCTGGCGCTGATCTGGTTCGGCCAGCGCCGGCTGATCTACTTTCCCGACCGGAAGGTTCCTCCACCAGCTGCTGCCGGCCTCAGGAACGTAGAAGCCGTCGAGATGCCTCTCGAAGACGGCGGCACACTGCACGGCTGGTTTCTGCCCGGCCCCGTTCAACCGGCCCGGTTCACCGTCATCGTCTTCAATGGGAACGCCGGCAACCGCGCACATCGCGTCCCCCTGGCGGCGGCGCTAGGCCGACACGGCCTGGCGGTGCTGCTGTTCGACTATCGTGGATATGGCGACAACGCCGGCAGCCCTACGCAGCAGGGCCTCGAAGCCGATGCCCGCGCGGCACGTGCCTACGTCTCCGGCCGCGCCGATGTGCGTCCCGATCGCATCGTCTACTTCGGCGAATCGCTCGGAACCGCCGTTGCCACCATCCTTGCGAGCCGACATCCGCCAGCCGCGCTGATTCTGCGGTCGCCGTTCACCTCACTCGCGGAGGTCGGGCGGATTCATTACCCGATCCTGCCGGTTCGCTGGCTGCTGAAGGATCGATTCGCGGCGGCCGACGCGATCGCCGCCGTGCGCTCGCCGGTGCTCGTCATTGCCGGGGATCGTGACAGCATCGTGCCATTCGAACTGAGTCAGCGGCTCTTCGACCGGGTTACCGCCCGGAAGGAGATGGTGGTCGTGCGGTGGGCCGATCACAACGATCAGGCGCTGCTCGACGGCGAGCAGATGATCCAGTCGACTGCCGGCTTCCTCGAGCGCATCGAGCAGCAGTGATGGGGCGCCCGGCTCGTGCTCGGATTACACTTACTGCCGCTTCGAATTGCGGCCGATTCGAGAGAGGAGCTGACCCATGTCGATCGTCGACGATCTGGTGGAGAACCTGATCGAACGGAATGCCATCAGGCTCAACGGCACGTTCACTGTCACGCTGATCGACGGCGGCATCGCCTTGAAGGGGCAGGTCCTCTCCGCGCTGCGCGATCAGCGGAAGAACAAGGACGTGCTCAACGTCAACGCGCCGATCGATGCCGAGATCTCGGTCGGTGAGATTGTCATCCCGTTGCCACAGATTCGATGAGCGCCGCGGAGGGCCAGCGCCATGTCTGACGTGAATACCTTCATCGACACCATCGGCAAAGACATCAGCGCCACGGTGTCGCCGAGGATTGAGAGCCTTGCCGAACAGATCACCGCGACGACGTTCACGCAGTACGGCCCGCGGGTCTCGGCATTCGCCAGCCAGCTCGCCAGGGACGTGATCGAGGAGCAGTCCGCCACCATCCGGAACTTCGTCACGTCACTCATCCAGGACATCTTCCAGAGCTACCGCCCGGAGCTCGCCGGAGAGCTGCACACGCGGATCGTCCAGGGCGGACTGGAGGTCACCGGCCGCGACGTCAGGATCGACATCAAGCGGCGCGACACGGGCGACGCGGTCTCGTCGCTCGATATTCCCGTGTCGTTGACGATCAAGCTGGATCCCCTGGGCGTGACGCTGAAGAACGCGACGGTCAAACTCGATGTCGTGTAATGGCGCCCGCAACTTTCGGAGCCCGCTTCCTGAGCGAATTCCGGCGACTCGGCGGGTCCACTGAAGATTGGCCTCCCCAGGCCGTCGCCGCGCTGGCTGCCGCCGACCGCCGCAGGTTCATCACTCTTCTCGAATCGCGCAGGTCGAAGATCGGCTCGGAGCTGATCGTCGCCGCACATACCGCCGAACCAGAAACGCTCGCGAGGCGGGCGTTCGCTCACGCGTCGGTTCGGCAGGCGGATGGTGGCGACTTCTTGCCGCTCCTGAGCGTCATCGCAATGCTGTCGGCGTCCTAGCGCCAGGCTACGAGAGGGCGCCGGCCTCGACCGGGACGACATCGGCGAAGATGAACCCGTCGCGTTCGACCCGGCCGCCGACAGCCACCATCACGGGCTGGGCGAACATCGGCCCGTCCCACACGAACGAATGGAACTCTCCATTTTCGCCACAGGGGTCCACGCCCTCGGGGAGATCCGCCAGCAGGTCTCGATCGAACAGGCGGCCGGCGAACGACGCCGGAAGCACCCGCGGATCCACACAGGTCAGGCAGGCGCGCAGGCCGTTGTCGATCATCTCTTCGGCCAGGTCGCGGGTCGGCATCGTTTTCCACAACGGAAACAGCGGCGTCAGTGCGGTGCCGGCCAGGCGCTCTTCGCGGTAGCGCCGTACGTCCTCCAGGAACAGATCGCCGAACGCCATGTGTGTGAAGCCATCGGCTTCGAGCCGTTTCACGGCCGCCGCCATCCTCGTCTCGTACTCCTCGTTGGAACAGGGCCATGGCAGGTCGATGGCGTAGAGCGGCAGTCGCACCGCCTCGGCCTGGGCCGTGACCAGCGCCCGGCGGACGGCGTGCATCGCGACGCGATCGAACGCCTCGTTGATCGTCGTGAGCAGTCCGGCTACGGCGCCCGGGTACTCCCGCCGCAGCATCTGCAGCGTCCACGCGGAGTCTTTGCCCGTTGACCAGCTGAGGGCAATCTTCATAGACACTCTCTCGTCAGTTCTCGAACCACTACGTGCGTGGTGATATTCCTCTCATGCAGGAACATGCGCCACAGCCGCCAGAGAATTGTCGCGCCGCGCAGCTCAGAGGGCAGGTGGTTGTGACAAGGGCCGCCTGACGTGACTGCCGTGGGTTCAGTCCGAGCGTCGTCATGAGGCTCAAGTAGATCGCCACGATCGCCGTCGCACCGTGGGAGAATGAGGCATGGCGAAACACGCTGCGGAGTCGGGTAGCGTGCCGATGTGCCCGGATTGTCAGGGTGACCTGACCTCTGTGTGTTCATGGACGTTCCGTGGTCTCTGGGGCTACAACGAAGTCCACACTTATGAGTGCGCAACCCACGGACCGTGCTTTATCACCCCGCAAACCGGACCGGCAGTGGCGGCCAGCCAAAGACCGGGACAACGCCCGGACGACGGCGACCGCGACTCGCTGATCTCGGCGCGGCGCAGACCGGCGCCCACGCTCAACTCTGACGCGATAGCCCTTCCTGAGCCGGATTCGGACTGACCCGCTACTTCCCCTCACTCCTGTCGTGGGGAACGAGGCAGGTGGCCGTCCCGGTCACCTGGTTGCCGGCCAGGTCCTGCGCCGTGACCGTCAGGTGATAGACCCGGCCTGAAATGTTCCCACCCGACCGCTCGGCACGGAGCTCGACGACAAGGGCGCCGGTCTCGTCCTCGGTGACGGCCACGTCGCTCGGGTCCATCGGCTCGTTGCTGGTGGCGTTCGCCCGGAAGGAGCCGCGCGCGATGCCGGACACGGCGTCGCTGACGCGCAGGACCGCGATTCGTTGGAGCATGTGGTTCACGGGCCAGAGCGTGCACCCTTCCGAGGGCAGTCCGCTCAGGACCGGGGGCGCACCATCGATTCTTGACGTTGAGCGTGCGCGCGTCCTCCTCGTTGCCCGCGGCGTCGGTCGCGAAGTAACCGACCGTCGTGACGCCCTGCGGCGCGACGCCGAACGAGGCGGAGTGTCCGGGCACGACCGTCTCAGCGGCCGTTTGCGCACCGGCCAGCGAGTACCGGAGCAGGTCGACCCATCCGGCCGGGGTGTCATTCAGACCGCTCGCGAGGTCGGTCGCTTCGAGGCTCACGTTGACGGCGGTCTGGTTCCAGCCGCTCGCGTTCGGTGGCGGGTCGACGGTGGCCACGGTGACCGGGTCGACGGCGTCCGAGTAGACGGCGAAGGTGCTCGCCTCCAGGCGCGGCGGGTTTTCGGCGGGCACGTTCACGAGCTTCCGCGCGTGCGTCACGGGGTCTTCGACCGCCATCGTGGTGGAGCCGCCGCCGTCCAGGTTGAGGGCGTTCCAGACGCCGTAGTCGTTCTTGAGCAGGTCGGCTACTTCGCCCACCTGCATGCCGTGGCCGCCGTTGGTGCCGTCCACCGTGAACAGCACCAGCGTCCGGCCGTCCTGGGTCACGCCGATGGCCGTGCGCGCGTTGCTCAGGTCGTACCAGTGCCGCCCGGCGCGCGTGTACGTGAGCGGCAGCGGGCCGAGCGGAGGCACCGGGCCTGGTGTGAGGAGCTCGTCGGGGTGCGTGGCGTCCGTGTACTCCGGGATCGTCTTGACGCCGTTCGTGAGGATCTGGCCGGATCCGGCGAGGGCGTTCCACAGCTCCACGTTCTCGAGGACGTCCATCCCATCGGCAGAGGCGGGATCACGATGGACGATGCTTGCGTTGTTGGACCTGTCGATGTTGAGGCCGGGGGAGTTGGTGACGATCGCGTAGCTCTGGATGGGCGACTCGAAGCCCGAGTAGACCTTCCCACGCGACGCGGCCAGTCCGATCACATACGCATACGCGCCCTGGGTCGACCCGCCGGGCACCGGGAACGGCGCGAAGAAGTGGACGTTGATCCCTGCCTGCGCGTGCGAGGTGTCGAGGAAGTCGAGGGTTCGCTGCCGGACGACCTCGAAGGGGACGGCCGGCCAGTTCGGTGTGGTCGAGCCAGGCGCCACCGCCGGCAGGTTCTCTCCGGGCGGCGTCAGCTTGAAGTGCACCGCGGGCGACGTCAGGTCGATGAGCAGGATGTTCATCCGCGCCAGGCGCGGGTTCGGCGTCGGCGCGGGGCACCCGGGACACTGGAACGACGGGTACTGCTCCGTTCGCTTGATGTGCGTGATCCCGGGAAACAGCGGAGTGACGACGGTCTGCGCCTCCACTCCTGTCGAGACCCAGAGGGCCAGACCCGAAGCGACGATCAAACGGGCAGCTCGGTAAGACATCACGCCCCCCTCGGCCATCGAATGCGCTTGTTGTCAATCGTCTGAGGCGGACTTTATTTGTAGCCGACGCTCGGACGTGAACGATTCTACTCAATGGACGTCGCGCACGTGGCCACAGGCGTCGAGGGTCTCCATGAAGCGCGAACCGCCGACGGTCGTCTAGCGAGGAACGTCAGGACCTGAGGGCCGTATTTGTAAGGTGCAGCGTGGTAGCATCCGGCTCACGCACGACGATACACCTGCTTCAGGCGCTGCGGCAGCGGTGGTGGAAGCCCGCGGACCCCGAACGCTGATCTCCGCGACATCCCAGGGTGAAGGGTCTCTATCGCCGCGGGCGCCGCGGTGGCCTATGGTTCACGTCCAACGCGTCTGGCTTCGCCGATGCTGGCGGCTCGGACTAGGGTTGATCGTTCTTTCCGGGGCCGGGTGTGTCCGCGCCGGAGAGGCCGTGACAACGTCCGCTGCGGAGCGGCACACGCAGGCGAACAGCGTCAGTCAGGCCGTTGCCGAGTGGGAGCGGGTGGTGCGGGGTCGGTACGAGAACAAGGGCATCGCACGCATCGAAAAAATCGGAGACCGATGGGTCCTCTCGGTGTGGTGTCGGGGGACCCATACCACGTATCTCGACGACACCGCATTCGATCTCACTCGATACCAGGAGCTCTTCGTCGCCGTCCGCTATGGCTACGTCGATCGATCGGTGCCGAATCCAAAGTGCGTTCGCGCCCCATGTCCCCCGGTGACTGAACGCCGTATCCTGCTCGACCAGATTACGCCTGTCCCGATCACCCGGGAGCAAGCCGACGAGCGATCGCAACAGTGCAAGTGAGCGCTGCCGCTGGCGTGCCAAGCTCTCGGAGAGGTCAGTTTAACGGCCGCTCGATTGAAGCCAGGCTTCCCAGTTCGTTCCTGACTCCGCCGGCGTTTTCTCTGATGATGAGGCGATCCTGCGCGCGCGGACTGCTTGCTGGAACGCGCGTGGGCAGGTTCCCGTCTTCATGACCACAGAGAGGGCTGTATGCGCCGACGACGCTTCGCTGCCGGATTGTTGACTGGATGCGCATTGGCGGGCGTGCTGTCGCTGCGCCTCCAAGTCCTGAAAGGCCAGCAGATTGACGACAGGATCCCCAGCCTCCTCGAGCAAGGAGAAGCGCTGACGATCAGCGCCACCTCTCCCTTGACGGGTCACGCGACGTTCGCCTCGAGTCGAGGGCGCGGGATCCTCGTCGCTGCCCCGGAAAGCGCCGGCGCGGCCGAGCGAGCCCTCGCGTTCATCGCCAGCTACGGACGCGCGTTCGGGATCACCGGTGCCGGGCAGGTTCGGCTGCAACGGGCATCGGGGGGCGACTCACAGGGCTTCGAGCACGTGCGATTTCAACAGGTGTACCAGGGGGTGCCTGTCACCGCGGCGGAACTGACGGTGCACCTCAAAGGGTCGCGCGTCATGGTTGCGAACGGGCACCTGGTTGACGATCTCCCCGCCAGCGTCGTTCCGATCGTTCCGGCCGAAGCTGCACAAACGACGGCTCGCGCGGTCATCGGGAAAAAGGAAGGGCCGGACCGAGCGCTGAGGGCGCAGGTACAGCCAGCCACGGCTCGAGATCTTCAATCGAGGACTCCTGGAAGGGCGGCCTGCAACCTCGCGACTGGCGTGGTTCGTCGAGGCGAGCGGTTTCGATCTGCGCGATACACCTGGGTCGACGCAGCGACGGGCGCCGTTCTCTTGAACTTCAGCCAACTCGCGCCGGCGAAATCGCGAAGGATTTATACCGCCGGAGAAGGTTCGGTGTTGCCGGGAACGCTCCTCAGAACGGAAGGGGGCCCTGCCACCGGAGATCTCGATGCGGATCTGGCCTACGACTACGCGGGCAGCACCTACGACTACTACCTGACGACCCATGGCCGCGACAGCTTCGACAACGCCGGTGGGGCCCTCATTTCCACCGTTCACTACTGCGATCCGAACCAGTCGTGCCCAATGGAGAACGCCTTCTGGAACGGCACGCAGATGGTTTACGGCACGACCTACTCTCGCGCCGATGACGTCGTCGGGCACGAGTTGACGCATGCCGTCACCGAGCGCTCGGCGAATCTGTTCTACTACATGCAATCGGGCGCCCTGAACGAATCCTTCTCCGACATCTTTGGCGAAACCATCGATCTCCTCAACGGGCAGGGCAACGACACGGGGACGGTCAGATGGAGGATGGGCGAAGACATCGGCGCCATTCGCGACATGATGACGCCGACCTTGTTCGACCAGCCCGGGAAGGTGAGCGACCCGCAGTTCTGGTGCAGCGCCGAGGACGGCGGAGGGGTGCACATCAACAGTGGCGTGCCGAACCACGCGTATGCGCTCATGGTGGACGGTGGCACCTATAACGGGCGGTCGATTACTGGCATCGGCTTGACCAAGGCTTCTAAGATCCAGTATCGGACCCTGACGGTGTATCTCACCTCGGGGTCGGGCTTCGCCGACAACTACCTTGCGGTGAACCAGGCGTGCAGCGACCTCGTCGGGTCCTCCGGCATCACGGCTGCCGATTGCGGTCAGGTGAACTCGGCACTGCTCGCGGTCGAAATGCCCAACCGCTGGAACTGTTCCGGTGCCACGGCGCCAGCGCCGTTGTGCCCGGTGCCCGGCACCGTCCCCGCTACGGTGTTTGTCGACGGCTTCGAAGGCGCGGCGCCAGCCTGGACGCCGACTTCGAATGTCGCCTCGGCGATCTGGGCCGTCGACACCGGCTTTGCCAAGTCGGGTCTGCGCATGGCGAACTCAACCGATCAATTCCCCCAAGCCGACGGCGCGATTGCGATGAACTCGAGCGTCACGATTCCTGCAGGCGGCAGGCTTTCGTTCGACCACGCCTTCGACTTCGAGTTCGGATACGACGGGGGAGTTCTCGAGATCAGCACCAACAACGGCGCGAGCTGGAGCGACGCAGGAGGGTTGGTCGACGGCGGCCAGACCTATAACAGTACGCTGTTCAATGCCAGCCTCAATCCGATTGGCGGTCGGCCGGCGTTCTCGGACGCCAGCTTTGGATACACCTCGACACGTCTCAACCTGGCGTCCCTGGCCGGACAAAGCGTCCGGTTCCGCTTCCGACTCGGCACAGATGTCAGCGTCTACCAGGGGGGCTGGGTCGTGGACAACGTCCGAATCTACTCGTGCGTGGCATCGCAACCGCGACCGGGGGACGTCGATGGCGACAACCGCAGCGATATCGGCGTCTATCGGCCTGGCACCGGCACCTGGTACATCCTGAAATCCAGCACGAACTTCGCGGGGTACGCGACCTACACCTGGGGCATGAGCACCGACGTGCCGATGAGTGGCGACTACGACGGTGACGGGCGGGCGGATCTCACGGTCTACCGACCCGCCACGGGTACGTGGCACATCCTGAAATCGAGCACGAACTTCACGGGGTACGCGGCCTACACCTGGGGCGCGAGCACCGACGTGCCGATGAGTGGCGACTACGACGGTGACGGCCGGACGGATGTCACGCGTCTACCGTCCCTCCACGGGCACGTGGTACATCCTGAAATCGAGCACGAACTTCACGGGGTACGCGGCCTATACCTGGGGTGTCGGCACCGATGTGCCCGTGAGTGGCGACTACGACGGCGACGGCCGGACGGATGTCACGGTCTACCGTCCCGCCACGGGCACGTGGTACATCCTGAAATCGAGCACGAATTTCACCGGACACGCAGCCTATACCTGGGGCGTCAGCACCGACGTGCCCATGAGTGGCGACTACGACGGCGACGGCCGGACGGATGTCACCGTCTACCGTCCCGCCACGGGCGCGTGGTACATCCTGAAATCGAGCACGAACTTCACGGGGTCCGCGGCCTATTCCTGGGGCGTCAGCACCGACGTGCCCGTGAGAGGCGATTACGACGGCGACGGCCGGACGGACGTCACGGTGTACCGTCCAGGCACGGGCACCTGGTACATCCTGAAATCGAGCACGAACTTCACAGGGTCCGCGGCCTATTCCTGGGGCGTCAGCACCGACGTCCCGGTCTTGAAACGCCCCTGATCAGACCGCGAACGACGCTGGCGGATCGGCGTCGTGCCGGCGGGCCTGGAGAAGGTCACGTTGGTCGCGCAGGAGGCGTAATGGCACGCCGCTGCTGCTGGCGCTCGCGGGAGTCGAGAATCGAGAGGGTCTGGCGGTGCGGAGGAGCTGCTGGTCACAGGTCCGGCGGAAACGCCGACGCTGCGACCGCATAGAGGTTGTCGAGGTCCACCCAGCCTTTCAGCCGGGCCTTGTTGCCGGACTCGCCCTGGATCTCGCCGCTCGGCTGGAACGTCCGCTTCACAAATCCGAACTGCCCACCGTTGCCCTGGCCGCCGTCGCCGGTCGTCCACACGGAGCCGCTCGAATCAACGATGACGCCGACGTGCTGGAACTCCGTCGGCTTCGCGTGTTGCGAAAGGAGGTAGATATCCCCCGGTATGGGCCGATTCGCTCCGGTGAACGGCACCCAGCACTTCCGCGGGGGAGCGTGCTGTGAGTCCACCTCCTGCGCGAGCTTTTCCCACCATGTCGTGGGCGAGGTCAGGAAGAGCGTGCCGGCTCCCTGCACCTTGATCTTGAACGCGCCAGGCTGGTTGGGCGGAATCACCGGCACCTTGGAGAAGACCCGGCCCGGGAACTCGCCGCAGTTCGTGCCTATCGACGGCCTGGTGCCGGGCGTGAGACCCGACGCCGGAAGGAGCGACCTCACGACTGAAAGAAAACGCCGTCGGACGGGCGAGTTCGGGCCCGCCTGCACGGGCGACAGTGGTGGGGGAGCGGAGGCACCCCCGAGGATCGCGGCCAGCTTCCCGAGCGCCTCGAGAAGAGCGACGAGCGCCTTTTCGGTCGTCATTCCAGGGTCGATGCGCCCGTCGGTCAGGCACTGGTTCATTTGCTGAAACTTGCGGATCGCCCCGGTCGTGATCGGGCCACAGAGGCTGTCGACGTCGAGGGCGGGTGCCGGGCCGCCCCGCGCGGCCGGGACGGCATTGAGGAGCATCTGGATGAGCTGAACGTCTGGTGGCTGGTTCTGCCCGAAGAAGCCGACGGACCCCGTGAGCACCGAAGGAGCGTTGGCCATGACCGATCTTTCCCGAGAAGATGAGGAGAGGCTGCCGGCTGTTGAAGGCCGTTGCTGTATCTGAATCACGTTTACGAGCGCGGTTGCGATCTGTTCCGTGCGGCCGGTCCGCTGGTTAGGGTCTGGCGGGTGATCGTGAGACGATGCGAGTTGGGAGGTCAGTATGTTGCATTCATCGATCGTACTCGTCCTCGCGTTGTCCTTCGGTCTGGCGCAGGGCGCCGACAAGAAAGTCATCCAGCCGAAGGGTGCCACGCCAAACGCCGGCTGGAGCCATGGACTCCTGGTGGACGGGACGCTTTACGTTTCCGGGATGGGCGGCGAAGATGCCACGGGCAAGATCCCCGCGACGTTTGAAGCCGAAGTGAAACAGGCCCTCGACAACATCAGCGCCGTGTTGAAAGAGGGCGGGATGACGTTGTCCAACGTCGTGAGCGTCCAGGTGTACCTGACGGATGGCGCATTGTTCGATCGGATGAACACGGTCTACAAGGCGACCTTCGGGGTTCCCAAGCCAACTCGTACCACCGTCGTGGTCGCCAAGCTCGTGGGAGCTGGCCACATCGAAATCACGGCCACCGCAAGGAAGTAGGCCGCGCGGTCGGCTAAACGGGATAACGCAGGTCAGTCCTTCGCTCGCCCGATCAGTTTCGTTCCTTCCCTCAGCCACAACACGGAGCTGGCGACGGCGATGCAGAATGTCCAGTCTCGAGCCGTCAATCCGACGGTGCCAAAGGCGCGCTGGAGAAACGGCACGTAGACCACCAGCACCTGCAAAGCGACTGAGCCGGCGACCGCCCCCCACAGCCATCGGTTCGTGAAGAGGTGAACGAACGCACTGCGCTCGTCGGATCGTGCGTTCACCACATTGAAGATCTGAAACAACATCAAGGTTGTGAACGTCATCGTCTGTCCATACGGCAGGTCGCCCTCTCCCTCGACGAACCCTCCTGGCATTGAGGCGTCCAGGACGAACAGCGTGCCGGCCGCCATGACCATGCCGACGAAGACGATCCCCCGCCACATCCGCCCGGTGACCACTCCTTCGCCCACAGGACGTGGCGGTTGGTGCATGAGCCCGTCATCCGCCGGATCGACACCCAGCGCCAGTGCGGGTGGACCATCGGTCACCAGGTTGATCCAGAGGATCTGTGTCGCGAGCAGCGGCAGGACGACGGCGTCGCCGCCGACGTCAAGGCCGATCTGTCTGGCGAGCAGGACGCCAAAGAACATGGTCATCACCTCGCCGATGTTCGACGAGAGGAGATACCGCAGGAACTTGCGGATGTTCGCGAAAATCGCGCGCCCTTCTTCGACCGCTGCGACAATTGACGCGAAGTTGTCGTCGGCCAGTACCATGTCGGCCGCCTCCTTCGAGACGTCCGTCCCCGTGATGCCCATGGCGATGCCGATGTCCGCCTTCTTCAGTGCTGGCGCGTCGTTCACGCCGTCTCCCGTCATGGCGACGATGGCGCCGGAACGCTTCAGCGCATCGACGATGCGAAGTTTGTGCTCGGGGTTGACCCGCGCGTACACCGACACATCGGCTGACATGCGCGACAGCGCGTCGGCCGACAGCTTCTCCAGCTCGGCTCCGGTCGTTGTGCGGCCATCGGCGCTGATCCCGAGTTCGCGAGCGATGACGCTGGCGGTGCGCGGATGGTCGCCGGTAATCATGATCGGACGAATGCCCGCGTGCCGTGCGCGCGCGACCGCGTCTCTGGCTTCCGCTCGCGGCGGATCGATGATGCCAATCAGTCCGGCGAACACAAGATCCTGTTCAATCCGTTCGTCGGGCCGTGCCGACGTTTCCGCGAAGGCCTCGTGCGTCAGCCAGCGGCCGGCAACGCCAAGCGTCCTGAGTGCCTCGCCCGCGAGGACTTCGTTCGTTTCGAGTATGGCTGCGCGCCGCTCTGGAGTGAGCGACCGCCGCTCCTCGCCGACGAGTTCTCGCGTGCACCGCGTCAGCAGGACATCAGGGGCGCCCTTGGTGAAGACGACGCCACGGTCTTGGTGCTCGGAATCACGGTGCAGCGTGCTCATCAACTTGCGTTCCGAAGAGAATGGGACCTCTCCCACACGGGGGAGCCGCTGGTTGAGCGAATCGGAGCTCAGGCCGCACTTTCGCGCAGCGACCAGCAACGCGCCTTCCGTGGGATCGCCCTGCACGGTCCATCGGCCGGCCGTCTCGTGAATTGAGGCGTTGTTCGCGCGGTCGGCCGCCGCAAGCGCGCGTTCCAGTTCGACGCGCAGCGCTCCCTCGAGTGGCCGCCCTCCTTCAGCCTGAACGGAGCCATGGGGTGCATACCCTGAGCCCTCGAACGTGACGCGCCCGCTCGCGGTGACGACCACCCGCACCGTCATCTCGTTCTTGGTGAGCGTGCCCGTCTTATCCGATGCGATCACCGTGGCCGAGCCGAGCGTTTCCACTGCGGCCAGGTGCCGGACGATGGCGTTCCGCCTCGCCATACGCTGCACGCCGATCGAGAGCACGGCTGTCACCACAGCAGGGAGGCCTTCGGGAACGGCCGCGACGGCCAACGCGACCCCGAGGATGAGGACGTCGAACAGGGCGGCGACGCCATGTACATCTTCGACGACCACGATGGTGACGATCATGATCACCGCGATGGCAATCACGACCAGACCCAGCATCTTGCCCGTGCGGTCCAATTCCCGTTGGAGCGGCGTGGCCTCGTCGGGCGTTGTCTTGAGGAGTCCTGCGATGCGCCCCATCTCGGTGCGCATGCCCGTGGCGGTGACGACAGCCTTCCCATGCCCGTAGGTTGCGGCGGTGCCGCTGAAGACCATGTTGTCCCGATCGCCGAGAGGCACCTCCTCGGCGATCGGGGCGGTATCCTTCGTGATCGGCAGGCTCTCACCGGTGAGTGCAGCCTCCGCCGTCTGTAAGGCGACGGACTCGACCAACCGGCCATCGGCGGCAATCGTGTCACCTTCCTCGACGAGGATGATGTCGCCCGGAACGATCTGCGAAGCTGGGACGGTTCGCCGCTCTCCGCCTCGGATCACGGAGGCATCCGCCGCCGACATCGCCCGAAGTGCCGCGACGGCGGCCTCGGCACGCGACTCCTGCACGTAGCCCATGGCGGCGTTCAGGAGGACGACGGCGGCGATCGCAATGGCTTCGTACGGCAGGGCCGCGTCTCGCTCCACGACCCAGAGCGCAGCGGAGATCGCTGTTGCGACCAGAAGCAGGATGACGAGCACATCCTGAAACTGCGACAGGAATCGCCGCCACGCCGGGACCGGCTTCTCCGCGGCCAGCTCGTTTGGCCCGTACTGCGCGAGTCGAGCGCGCGCGTCCTCTTCGCTCAACCCGCTCTGCTCGTTGGTGCCGAGCCTGGCGATCAGTTCGCTGGCGCGCAGGCGGTACGCGATACTCGGCTCTGCCGCTTCGCTCTCGACGGTGGGCACCTGATCTGCTCCTTGAGAGACGGCACGCTTGGTGTCGCGATGTTAGCGCAGGCAAGGCACGAAGGGTGTCGATCGCAAGCCGTTGCGGAAGAAGTTCAAGCTGTCGTCCGACGCGGAGCTTCAGGAGCTCCAGCAGCTGCCGAACTTTCCGGCATCGTCCAACCGCATTCCCTTCGGCTCGTGGGTGGCGACAGCCGTGTGGTCTGAGGCGGCGATCGACAAGTGGGCCGAAGGGCAGCGCGCCATGGCCGCGAAAATCTCGAGGCTGCTGGGCTAACAGGAAAGCGGCGTCTTCCTGTTTCCGCCCCGATCGTTGACCGCCGGCCCGCTCGGTTCCTCCCCCGAGCTGGTACTTGAGAGCGGTCGGGGCTTTTCTTCCGGTTGAGCGCGTGTGGCACCGAACCGCAAAAGCGAGAATCAGGGACCCGATTGGATGCCTGCGGGGTGGGGGTTACGAGTAGTCGATCCGAACTTTCCAGGTGTGCTTGCAGAACATGCAGTAGAACCAGATGACCGCTCCGGGGGTCGGGTTTGGCATGCGTTCGATGACCTTACCTTTGCACACGGGGCAGTGCGTCGGCAAGCGCGGCGGCCCGGAAGCATCGCCCATGTGTCGCAGTGTAGGGGAGGCTGAGGCGGTGCGCAAGTTCAAGAGACGAAACGCCGTTGATACAGCCTGTAATCAGCGTGGAGGGTGGATCAGCAAGGTTCATTGACACGGCAGTCCTGTCCGTGGCGATTTGACAGCCACTGTTGACAGCCAATCATTCGCGGTTTGAACCGCGCCTCGTCAAGATGGCGCCAAGCGGCGAGCCTGCGGAGCATTGAACCCACATCAGGCGGTGGTCCAGTCGAGTGCAGTCAGATGGCACCCACGAGCGCAGACTCTATCTGACCGTTCCCGCGCGGGCGGTCGGCGTGATCGGTGAGCACCGTGGCTGACTCCCTGTACCGTCCCGGCGGCACGCCACTCGGTACTCGCACGATCAGCTCGTAGGTCCGGCCTGCCTGAACCGGTTTGACTTCGGCCGTGAAGTGCGTGCTCCCTGCCTGAACCCCTTTCACCGTGACAGCCGTCTCCTCGTTATTCACAATTTGAATGCGGCGTTCGGCAGTCTCTCCTTGAAAAACGCTGAAGAAGGCCGCCGGATGGGGCAGGAGCTCGATCGCGGCTTTGACCACACCCTTCAAGGCGAGCGTCAGCGTCTCATTGTTAGGCTCGCCGGCGGCTTGGTTCCAAACGCCGTAGTGTGGACCTCGCGTACGACGCCGGCCCACAATTTCTTCAACGCTGACACTCTTCACCTCCACCCTTTCGCTCTCATCGCCTCCTTCCACGCCTCGCCGGCGGTGAACACGGCATCCTGCGAGCGGCAGACCTCAGATTGGAGCAGCTCGCTATCCGCATCGAGGCGCACTTCCCAGCCGAGCGCGTGTGTCCACAATTGGCAGACGGCCTCGAGCTGCTTTCGATCCGTCGCCTTGCGCAAGATGAAAAGCTCTCCGAGTGGAGCGGGTTGGCCGTTCCAGTGTTCGCGGTGCAATGTGGCGGACATAGAGAGGGGCGATCCTAGCGCGCGCATCCGAGCTTGGCGGATGAGCGCATCCCTGCGGTCCAAGGCTCGGGCGAACCGTTCTGCGGGCGTTAGGTGTGCGAACGGATCCTCATCGAGAACGGCGGGCCTATTACTTGGCCGCGGTCCAGTGCTGATGTGGGATTCGTCGATCGAGGACGCTCCCTCCCCCGACGCGTCCGCCGCGCTTCGGGAAGACCCAGGTTGTGTCTGACTGGAAGGAACGCCGGATTGTGAAGACTCGTCGTGCTTTCTCACGCCTGGCCTCCGTGTTCCAACAACAGTGCGTCGCGGAGAAAATCCGCAACTCGGCGCCACTACGCACTGAAACCGAGGTTCCGAGGACGTTGCCAACGACCACCACGTCTCCATTTGCACATGGGCGGTAGACCCTTGTCGATACGGCGGGCGTGCGGTGACGTTAGGGGATCTTCCGGATTGCGGCCGGCGGCTTTTGCTGGCGGAGGTGCCCGCGGCGCTCAGGAATCGCCCAGACGTTGCAGCAGAGCGCGCAGCGGAGATATACGAAGCGGTCGGTGAGCGTTCCGAGTACGACTTCTCGCCGGCCGCAATTGGGACAGGGGATCCGGGAGCCCATGTCTTTCGGCGCTCGAGGTGTCCATTTGCCGGGATCGGAGGATGATCCACGACCCCATCAGTAAAGTCAATACGGCTGAGGTTTGGCGAATCGTCAAGAGCGCGGGGCGAGATACAGGCGATTAATAAGGATGGTGGGCATGGTTCTACCGGCGGGCGGGCAAAGCCGCGTGGTAGCTATCTGGTAGCTAACGCTCCAGCCTCAATGAGCCAGTGTTCTGTAAGTTGTTGATTCTATTGGAGCCGGCGCTCGGACTTGAACCGAGGACCTGCTGATTACGAATCAGCTGCTCTACCAACTGAGCTACGCCGGCAACTGTCTGGCAGGACGGCCGCCGCGCTGGCGGCCGGAATCACGCATTCTACCACGGCCGTAGGCCGTCGACCCTACGAACGCGCGGCCGGCGGCTCGGCGGGCCCATTCTGGCGGTAGGCCGCGACGCGGGCAGCGGCTTCGGCACGCGCGCCGCCATCGACCTTCCCGATGAACGTCGCACCATCCTCGAGAGCGAGCTTGGGCGACGTCACGTCGGCCTTCACCGTTGCGCCGACCAAAACGCGGACGACATCGCGCGCGATCAGGCGGCCAGCCGAACCGCCCTGCACTGTGATCACCCGCGCCGTGACGGCGCCGTCGACGCGTCCGCCGGTCTCCACCGTGACGGCATGGTTGGCGACCAGTACTTCGCCCCGCAACGTGCCGACGATCGATACCGGTTCGTCAGCAGTAAGGGAGCCGGTGATGTTCAGACCTTTTCCAATCGTCGTCGCCATAAGAAATCTACAGATTCAGAGGTTCCGGGTTCAGGGGGTTCGGCTCCTCGGGCTCCGCGGTCCGGCGGTCCCCCAGGGCTTCGAGCAAGGTCTCAGCGTACACGTAATCGAGGGTGTCGCGACCCTCCGTGATCCGAATCACGACGGGACGAAGCGTGGCAACCGCCTCATCAGTCCGATGTTGCGCGGCCTGGAAGTTGGCATAGGCGCGGGCCGCCCGCAGCTCGAGCCAGCGCGCGCCCTGGGTGCGCGCCGTCGTCAGCGCATCCAGATAGTTCCGTTCCGCCTCATCCATCCGGCCGGTCGCGAGCAGCAGCTCAGCTTGTAGCCGGAACTGCTCGCAGGCGTAGGCGTTCTGGCTGGTCGCGATGGCAACGGCGTGGGCGTCGTCGAGCGCCCGCTGGGCGCGCGCGTACTCCTTCACGCGGAGATACGCACCCGCGAGCAGCACGAAAAAGTACGGCCGGAGCAGGGCGGACCGCGTGATCGTGTGCGCGGCCAGTCCCTCCTCCATGACGCGCAGACCGCGCTTCGCATCGCCGAGCTCGAGCAGCGCGCGCCCGCAGAGCGGGGCCGCCCACTGGATCTCCTGCGCGATGCCATGGGCGTGGCACACCACCGCCAGCTGGTCGTAGGTGCGCTGAATCTCGCGCGGATTCCGGCGCGCGAGATGGATGAAGATCTCGAACAGCAACGCGAAGGCCAGTGGCTGGGGATGATCGAGCGCCCGCGCCTGAGTGACCGCTTCGCGCACCGCCGCCAGGCCCTGATCGGGAAAACCCCGGTTCGCCAGCGTTCGGGAATACTCGCAGCGGCAGAAGATGCCGGGCTCGATTCCTGTCTCCCAGACGCGCGCCCGGTGAAACGCCGGGTCGTAGAGCTCGAGTCCTCGCCTGAGGTGGGTATGCGCCGGTTCCAGGTCGCCGAGATGAAACAACGCGGCCCCGAGTGACCAGTTGCCGATCATCTTCAGATTCGGATCGCCGAGCCGCTCGAACAGCTGCAGCGTCTCGAGCGCGACATCCCGCGACGTGGTGATTTCACCGGCGACGACGTGATGGGCGGCCAGGCCGATCAGGACGGGGACGACGCGGGCCGGATCCTGCACCTGGCGACAGAGCGTCCGCGCGCGGGCGTAGGCCGCTCCCACCTCGGGGATCGCGTATCCGCGGCCGGTCTTCAGCGCGAGGCCATAGGTGATCTGCAGATCGAGCTCGGCGCCGGCCCGGGCGGGGGAGTCCGGCTCCTGTGCCAGCAGATCGAGCCCGCGGCGGGCGAGCCGGGCGGTCTCGTCGTGGGCGTAGAGCCGCGAAGCGGCCTGCGCGGCGCGATTCCAGAAATGCGCGGCGCGGATCGAGTCGCGCGCAGTCTCGAACAACACCGCCAGCGACGCCGCCGATTCCGAAACCTCGTCGCCCAGCCGTTGCACCAGCCGGTCGCCGATGGCCCGGCTCAAGGCCGCTCGCCGGGTCCCGCGCAACCCCTCGAAAAACGCAGCGTGATACAGCTGGTGGGCGAAGCGATACCGCAATGTGAGCGAGCGATCGCGCGCCTCGTGCTCGTCGACGAACCGCACCAGCGCGTGCTCGCGCTCGAGCCGATCCAGCCGATCCTCGACTTCCTCTTCGGGCAGTTGCAGCGCCGCCGCAATCATGCCGCTGTCGAAGTCGACCCCCTGGACGCTCGCGGCTCCGAGCAGGCGGCGGTCGGCACCGTCCAGCGCCTCGACCTTGCGCTGCACGGCGCTTCGGATCGACTCGGGAAGCTCACGTTCGACCGCCGTCAGATTGTCGGCCAGCACCCAGCGGCCGTCGAGCTGACGCACCTGCTGGCGCCTGCGGAGATCGCGCAGCAGATCCGCCATGAACAGCGGATTCCCTTCGCTGCGCTCGTGCACCAGGCGGGCGAAGTCCGACGGGAACCCGTGCTCCGGGAACTGGATCGCGATGTACTTCGCGACCGAGATCAAGTCGAGCGAGCCTGGCCGCAAGTCCCGGCACATGCCCCGCGCGATCAGATCCAGCTTCGCCGGCAGGAACGGGTGCCGCGACTGGGCAAGCTCCGAAGGACGGCAGGTCGTGATGATCAGCAGCCGGGTGGTGTCGATCCGCCGCGCGAGATAGGCGAGGAGATCGGTTGTCGGTGGATCTGCCCAGTGCATGTCGTCGAGGCAGAGCACCACCGGCTGCATGCGGCCGATCTCCTCGAACAGCGCCGCGAGCTCGCGCTTGAGCCGTTCCTGAGAGCCGGTCGCCGTTTCCGCCGCGAGCCTTGCCGCCGAGGAGTCGTTCGCGGACGGCGGCATGATCTGCACGTACCACGTCGGCGCGACGGCCCGAATCAGTCTCGCGATGCTGCCGAGCTGCTCGTTCTTCTGCAGGCTGTCGAGCGCTTCGAGGATGGGCAGGTACGCCTCGGTTCCGGCGAGCCGTTCCGAGCAACGGCCACGGCCGATCCTGACCGGCTCCTGCTGTACCTCCAGCTGCTTCAGGTAGGTCTCGACGAGCGTCGTCTTGCCCATTCCCGCTTCGGCGGAAATCACGACCAGCCGACCCTGACCGCGCTGCGAACGTTCGAACTCCTGCTGGAGCGCGTCGAGCTCCTGGTCGCGGCCGACGATTTCCCGCGCCGGCGAGCGCTGGCCGTGGGTGACCGTGACCTCCGACAGCGCGACCGCCACCGTCGAGTCGTGCGCCAGATTCAGCCGATACATCACCTCGCTGGCGCCAGGCCTGAGCCGCGGATCTTTCTGCAGCATCTCGACGATCAGCTGATCGATCGCGCGCGGCAGATCGGGGTTCACGAACGACGGCGGCTCGGGAGACTCCCACATCAGCGCATGCAGGGTCCCGAGCTGCGACGATTGCAGGAACGGGTGGCGGCCGGTCACGAGCTCGTAGAGCATCACGCCGAGCGCGAAGACGTCGGCCTCCTGCGTGATGAGCTCGCCCCGCGCCTGTTCGGGCGCCATGTAGGCGAGCGTGCCGAGAAGCACGCCGGCCTCGGTCGTGTGCGCGGTCGGCTGCAGGCCGAGCATCTCGGGCTGCACCCTGGCCAGGCCGAAATCCAGCAGCTTCACGTAGCCGTCCGGACGAACCATGACGTTGTCCGGCTTGATGTCGCGGTGGACGATCTGCGCGGCGTGGGCAACCGCCAGCGCCTCGGACACCTGTCTCGCGATGCCCAGCGCGCGCGCCACCGGCAGCCCCTGCTGCGCGACCTGGCGCAGGGTGCTCCCTTCGATCAGCTCCATCGCGATATAGCGATCGGCGTCGAACACCCCGGTTTCGTAGATGGTGACGATGTTCGGATGATTCAGCGCGGAGGCGAGGATCGCTTCGCGCAGCAGCCGATCGAGCGTCTCGTCCTGTGCGTCGGCGCCGACCGACAGCACGCGGCGGATCACTTTCAGCGCGACTTCGCGCGACAGCCGGGGATCGCGGGCACGATAGACCTCGCCCATACCACCCGAACCCAGCTGCGAAATGACATGGTACGGGCCGACCGGCGTGCTGTTGGGGATCCGCATGAGGGAACTCGCATTATAGCGTGCGCGTTCCACGCCGTCCGGCCGCTCACTGGAATCTGATTTCGCCGATCAGCGGAAAATGATCGGAGCCGTAGGCATCGTCCGCGCGCCGGAATTGGGCCGTCCATCCGGGGTCGAGACGGAAGAACAGATGGTCGAGCCGCAGCACGCCATGAAAGGTTGCGCGGCGATCGGAGACACGCGTCTGCGGAAACGCGGCAGCGGCCGTGCGATAGGCGGCGTCACGAAAGCCGAACCAGGTGTTCAGATCGCCGCCGAGCACCAGCGCCTTCTCCTCTGCCAGCGCGGAAACGAGACCTCGGGCCTGGCGCGTTCGTCCGAATTCACCGCCGGCAATCCAGAGACGTCTCGCACCCACCATGTTGTCGAGGTGCGCGGACACGACGCGGAGCCGCCATGAGGATCCGGTCCTCGTCGCGCCCGTGACGGTGGCCGCGACCGCCACCCGGCGCTGCCGTTCGAACGGCAGCTCGATCGCTCCCAGTTCACCGAGCGGCATGCTGGAGAGGATGGCGTTGCCACGATCCTCGGCCGATGTCTGCGGACCGCCGTTGCGCATCGAGGGCACGTAGTACGCGTGGAGTCCGAGACGGCGCGCGACGGTCTCGATCTCTTCGCGACTGCCGTCAGGCCGAAGGCTGCGAATGAGCGATGCGAAGCTGGCGGTGCCGGCGAGCTCGGTCGGCACTTCCGGACCGTCGCGGTAGGCCTCCTGGATCAAGAACACAACCGGCACGCCGGCCCCTGCCTGCCTGCGGACGTCGAGCACGAGCCGCTCGAAATCGCCGCCTCCGACGTGCATGTTCCAGTTGACGATGACGAGCCGATCGGCAGGCGCGGAGGCGACCGCCTCAGCCGCGACCACCACCGGTGGACCGACGCTCTGACTCCAGCTGTGCAGTGATGTGCGATCGGCGGTCAAGTCAGGTCCGAGCCATGCGACCGCCGGGACGGCCGCCCCGGCGCCTGCGACCTCGCCGCGGGTCATCGAGTGGCCGCCGGTACAGCCGGCGACCAGGCTCAGGCTCAACGCCAGGGCGCAGATCAACCCGGAACTCGACTTCGGCACCATCAATCTATGAAGCGGGATACCACCCAGTGTAGCAGTCGCCTCACTCGAGCGCGAGCACAGCAGGTGTTTTGGCTGAGGCCGCTGGCGACTATTGTGCATCCAGACGGAAGTCGAGCACTGCCTCTGCCATTCCGAGAGGCTCTGAAAGAGATATTCGATGAAGCACTCTCTCGTCGGCGCGCTGTCGGTGATGATCCTGCTGGGCGTGGAAACCCGCGCGCTGGCCCAGAGCACGGTCACCGACATCGTCAACTTCCTGGTCACCAACCAGTCGATTCCAACCGGCGATGCGGCCAGCGATCGCGCCGCGGCTGAGGCGGCGCGCGACACGATTACCCGCGCGCTCCTCGTGAACCTGACCTCGATGCCGATCGCCACGTCTTCCAGCGGCTTCCTGTATCGCCTGAATCCGGAGCTCGGCACCGTCGAGCGCGCCACCCAGAGTTTCGGCGGCTTCTTCGTGGAGCGTGCCTTTTCCCCGGGCCACGGGCGCGCGACATTCGGGGTGTCGGCCTCATCTTCGAGCTTCGATCGGCTCGACAACGAGGATCTGCGCGACGGCAGCTTTCTCACGACCGCGAACCGCTTCCCGGATGAAGCCGCGCCGTTCGAAACGGAGACGCTGACGCTGAAGGTCCGGAGCAGCACGATGACGGCCTATGCCAGCGTCGGCATCTCGGATCGTTTCGAGCTCGGCGCGGCCGTGCCTTTCGCCAGGCTGGAGCTCGAAGGGCAGCGCGTCAGCGTCTATCGAGGCCAGACATTTCTGCAGGCCAGTGGATCGGCGACGGCCTCTGGCGTCGCGGACGTCGCCCTCCGGGCGAAGTACACGGTCCTCTCAGCGCACGAGGGTGGCGCCGCGATCGCGGGTGAGGTGCGTCTGCCGACGGGCAATACGGAGAACCTGCTGGGGGCCGGCGATCTGGGCTTTCGCATCTTCGGCATCGCGGCGCTGGAGCACGGGCCTTTGATGCTGTCGGGAAACGCCGGGATCGTCAGAGGCGGCGTGTCCGCCGAGTTCAACACCGGCATTGCGGCGGCTGTCGCCGTCCACCCGAGGCTCTCGCTCACGGGGGAGTTCCTGGCCCGGCGCATCGAGGAGTTGCAGCCGCTCGTCCGGATCTCCCAGCCGCATCCCACCCAGGCCGGCGTCGTGACGATCAGGCTGGGGGTCGACGAGACCGCCGGCGGCACCGTGGCTTCCGGCATCACCGGTTTCAAGTGGAATCCAACGGGCACGCTGGTGATTGGCGCGAACATCCGGTGGGGCTTCACGACCGATGGCCTGACCGCGCCGGTGACACCGGCGGTGGGCATCGAGTACGGATTCTAGGCGGGAGTCATATCAACTCCCAACGGTCCAACGATCCAAGGGAAACCCTTCGAGACCGCGGGCTGACAAACGGCCAAGGCTTCCGCCCCGTTGTTCCAGCGGGTTTGGATCGTTGAAATCGTTGGACCGTTGGGAGTTGACCTGGAACAAGAGCTTACCTGACCGTCGCGCGGGTGATGATCCAGTCGCTGCCCGTATTCCGGAGATCGAAGCGCCAGTGACGAGCGGCGGTCTGCGGGCCGGCGCCGACCTTCGGCTGCCATCGCGCCGAGCCCGTGCATTCGGCCTGCGCCGTCGCGCCGGTCAGACGCACATCACATCGCCCAAACGACACATTCTGTGACGACAGCGCCTGAAACGCGCTCGTCAACGCCCGGCGATCGACTCCCGGCCAGACCGCGCTGGCGGCGGCCGCGTCGAGCGGCACTGTACGCCGCCGCATACCTGTGGAGGACGGCTCTGACCTGGCTCTCGTCAGCCTGCGGAGACGACGCGGCTGGTGCGGATGGTGACGCGGCCGCCGTTGATGCGGGCGCCGGAGCAGGCGGCTCCGGGGGGGGCGTCAGGGTCACGGACGTTCCAGACAGTGCGACTCCGTCCGTCCCGGCAACCGCGCGCACGGCGCTGGACGCGGCGGCAATCGGCGCCGCAGGCGCGGGATCGGGAAGCGACGGAGACGGTTCGAGCGATGCCGGGACCGCGCGGCGCTCGGCCGGAGGCGCCGGCGGCAGTGTCGCAATACTCGGTGCGCTGCTCGGGGTCGAAGGGGTCTCCGCGCTTGGCACAGGTTCAGAACGCGCGGGATCGACCAGCGGTGTGTTGACCACGTTGTCCCGGTCACCCGCCGTCGCGACCGGTGTCACGGGCGCGGGCTCTGATTCGCTCGTCGTGGCTGCCGTTACAGCAGTTTCCGCTATGTGTACGGCCGGCTCCGGCCCTGTCGATTGTGACGCCGGCGTGGCCTGGTCGTTGCCAGGCTTCGAGTCGAACACCACCGCGGGATCGGCGCGCACCGTTGCCGTCTCGAAAGCCGGGTTCCGCGAGAACAGAAGCCACCCGGCCGCTCCGGAAATCGCGATGAGGAGCGCCGCCGCCGCAGGAAGCACCCGTCGCGGGCTCTCGGGGACTGCCAGGACTTCAATGTCCGGGACCGTCGTAGCAGGAACAGCCGCCGGGGCAATTGGTGTGTCAGGAACGGTTGGGGTGAGGAGAACCGGGACTGGCGTGTCCGGGGTCCGGGCGTCGGGGGTCCGGAGGGCAGGCTCGCCGGGGTCCGATGTTCGGATTACCCCTGACGAAGGTGCGATGGTGGCCGCCTCGCTCGCCGACCCAGCCGGTCGTGACTCGGCGGCCACGAGCCTCGCCCGCAACGGCTTGATGGCAGGCTCATGCGGATCGAGCCGCTCGACTTCCTCGAGCGCCCCCCGGGCATCCTCGAAAACGCCAGCATCGATCGCCACCGCCGCGCGAAGGACGCATCGGTCGATGCGCCTGCGCCGCATGCGGATCTCGAAGCTCTGCCACTGCTCGGTCGCAGTGTGAGTCTCTAACACGCCCGCTTTTATGCAAGTTCCGGGCTCAGCCGCAGGCCGGATCGGACCTTTCCTTATCCCTGGTCGTCGTCCAGATCGTCGTCTTTTGCGGAAGTTGCGACGTTGTCGACGTTGTCGGCATCTTTTGCGGAGGTCGCGACGTTGTCGACGTCGACATCGTCGTCCTGAGCGCGCCAGTCTTCGTCAGCGTCGTAGAGCCGGCCGACCGGACGCTCCTTGATGGGGCCGCGAGGGCCGCGGTCGCTGTCCTTGCGGGGCGGCTTCCGTTTGTTCTTGGGGGGCGCGTCAGGGCCGAAGTTGCGGCTGCGCGCCGGAGCCGTGCCACCGGCGGCGTCGGGCCGGGGCGCGAAACCGCTGGGACGCGGTGGACCAGCGAATCCTCCCGGCCGCGGACCGCCAGGACCTGACGGCGGGCCGCCTGGCCGCGGGCCGCTGAACCCGCCGGGTCGCGGTGGGCCCCCCGGGCCACGTTCCTCGCGCGGCCGCGCTTCGCTGACCGCCAGCGGCCGGCCCTTGAAAGGTTGCTGATTGAACCGCCGAATCGCTTCCTCGGCGACGTTGCGATCCGCGTAATCCACGAATGCGAAGCCTCGCGGCCGGCCCGTTTCGCGATCGACCGGCAACACGACCTGAGTAGGTGCTCCCACGCTCGAGAGGTGTTCCCGTAATTCCGCTTCGTTTGCGGCGTAAGGCAGATTCCCGATGAACAGACGGACTGACACAGCTCCCCTCGTGTGAGTGCCGGTCGGGTCTGGCGGGCAGTCCCCGTCGACCCCGACTCCGGCAAAGGTGCCCATCAAAATAGCACAACGGGCCTCTGGATCATTGCGACCCGCGCGGCAGGCAAGGTCGAGGTTGAAGGCGGCAGAACCGCTGCGCTACCATGAACAGTTCAGGAAATCCCCAAAAGGCCAGACAGTACGGACCATGCCGACCACTTCGGAGACGCGGGGCCAGATCGTCGTTCGCGGCGCCCGCACCCACAACCTGAAGAACGTCGATCTGACGCTGCCGGCCCGTTCGCTGGTCGTCATGACGGGGGTCAGCGGATCAGGTAAGTCGTCGCTCGCCTTCGACACGATCTACGCCGAGGGGCAGCGCCGGTATGTCGAATCGCTCTCGGCCTACGCGCGTCAGTTCCTCGAGCGGATGGAGAAGCCGGATATCGACTCCATCGAAGGCATCTGTCCGGCAATCGCCATCCGGCAGAAGAACAGCATCCGCAACCCGAGATCCACCGTCGGGACGACCACCGAGATTCACGACTATCTCCGCCTGTTGTATGCGCGGGTGGGCCGCACGTACTGTCGAAACTGCGGCCGCGAGGTCATTCGTGAAACCGCTGAGGTCGTGGCGAAGAGGCTTGGGGAACTGAGTGAAGGCACGCGGATCCTGATCGGCTTCGACATGCCCGTGATCACGGCGTCAGTTCTCCCTCCCGGCACCGAAGTGGACGAGGAAGAGCCCGCGACACCCGAGGGAGCTGAAGAGGAAGCTGCGTCGGCGCAGCCCGACCTGCCAGGCCTGATCGATCCGGTGGCAGAGACGGTGGCGGCGCTCAGGCGGAAGGGCTTCGGGCGGTTGTACGTGGACGGCCAGACGGTTTCGCTCGAAGACGTCGACCCTGCGACGCTCAGGGACCGGCCGACGCTGCAGGTCATCGTCGATCGCTTGAAGATCGAAGGCGACCTCCGCACGCGGCTGACCGACTCGATCGAGACGGCCTATGTCGAGGGCGGCGGCGCGGCCTTCGCGATCGAGCTCGCCAGCGACCCGGCGGCATCGCCGACCGTGCATCGGTTCAGCGAGCGGTTCGAATGCCGCGAGTGCAACATCCCGTACGAAGTGCCGCAGCCGCGGCTGTTCTCGTTCAACAATCCGTTCGGGGCCTGTCCGCTCTGCCATGGGTTCGGCAACATCATCGAGCTCGACATGGCGCTGGTCGTTCCCGATCCGTCGAAGTCGATTCAACAGAACGCCGTCGAGCCCTGGAGCAAGCCGCACTATCGTTCGCAGCTCACCGAGCTGAAGCGCGCGGCGCGCGGACGGGTGCGACTCGACGTCCCGTGGGTGGATCTCTCGGAGGACGAGAAGCGCTTCGTGATCGATGGCGACGGCGCCAGCTTCGAGGGGGTCAAGGGGTTCTTCCGCTGGCTCGAACGGAAGAAATACAAGGTACATGTCCGCGTCTTCCTGAGCCGGTATCGCGGGTACCTGACCTGTCCCGAGTGCAACGGCGCGCGTCTCCGCCGGGAGGCGCGAGACGTGAAGGTTGGCGGCCGGACGATCGATGCCGTGTGCGGCGAAACGGTGCGTGATGCGGACGGGTTCTTCGCCTCGCTGCAGCTGTCCGAGAAAGATGCCGAGATCGCCGACAAGGTGCTGCGCGAGATTCGCAAGCGGCTGGGCTTCCTGCGGGATGTCGGTCTCGATTACCTGACGCTCGACCGTCTGTCGTCGACGCTGTCGGGCGGCGAATCACAGCGCATCAATCTCGCGACCTCGCTGGGATCCGCGCTGGTCGACACCTTGTATGTTCTCGACGAGCCGTCGATCGGCCTGCATTCCCGCGACAACGAGCGCCTGATCCTGATCCTCCGGCAGCTGCGCGATCAGGGCAACACCGTGCTGGTGGTCGAGCACGATGCGGACATGATCCGCGTCGCTGACACGATCGTCGACATGGGCCTTGGCGCGGGCGAACAGGGCGGCCGCGTGGTCTTTTCGGGAACCCTGCAGGCGCTCCTCCAGGAACCGCGGTCGCTGACCGCGAAGTACTTGCGTGACGAGCTCGCGATCCCGGTGCCGCCGGTCCGGCGCAAGCCGAGCAACCAGCGGATCCGGATTACCGGCGCGTCGGAACACAACCTCAAGGACGCGGATGTCGAAGTTCCGCTCGGCATGCTGACCTGCGTGACCGGCGTCAGCGGGTCAGGCAAGAGCACGCTCGTTCACGACGTCATCTACGCCGCCCTCAAGCGCGCGAAGGGCGACTGGGATCGTCGTGTCGGCGCACACCGAAAGCTCGAAGGCGCGGAGTTCGTCACCGACGTCGTGCTCGTCGATCAGGCGCCGATCGGGCGGACGCCACGCTCGAATCCGGTCACCTACCTGAAGGCGTTCGATCCGATCCGCGAGCTCTTTGCCGCGACCAAGGACGCGCGCTCGCGCGGCCTGACCGCCAGCCACTTCTCGTTCAACGTGCCCGGCGGGCGCTGCGAGGCGTGCGAGGGCGAAGGCGAAGTCAAGGTCGAGATGCAGTTCCTGGCCGACGTGTTCGTGCCGTGTGAGCAGTGCGAGGGCAAGCGCTTCAAGCCACAGGTGCTGGAGGTGAAGTACCGCGGCCGCGGCGTGGATCAGGTCCTCGACATGACCGTGCGCGAGGCGCTGACGTTCTTCAGCAGCTCGCCGAAGGTCCTGCGGCGCCTGCAAGTGCTCGACGAGATCGGTTTGAGCTACCTGCGCCTGGGACAGCCGGCGACCACGTTGTCGGGCGGCGAAGCGCAACGGATCAAGATCGCGGCGCACCTGTCCTCGCAGAGCGGCGACCGCGTGCTCTACATCCTCGACGAGCCGACCACGGGGCTTCATTTCGACGATATCGCGAAGCTGCTCGCAGCCTTCCGGAAGCTGCTCCAGGCTGGCCACAGTCTGCTCGTCATCGAGCACAACCTCGACGTGATCAAGACGGCGGACTGGATCATCGATCTCGGCCCCGAGGGGGGTGAGGAGGGCGGACAGGTCGTCGCCATCGGGACTCCCGAGCAGATTGTGACGGTTCAGGCCTCGCATACCGGCCGATACCTTCGCGACGTCCTGGCGGTCGGCCGGGCGAACGCGTACGGCAGCGCGCGGAGCTGAGACCCGCCTTCAGCAGGTCAGCGAGATGATCAGACGAGTCATGGTGACCGGCGTGCTGATCGCTGCCGCCGCCGCGGCGTCGGCCCAGCCCGCGCGTTTCGACGACGTGGTCCGAAGCTTGAGGAATCCCGATCCGAAAGCCCGCCTCAATGCGGTGCGGTTGCTGCGCGAGGCGAAGTACCCCGAAGCGATCGTGCCGCTCGCACCGCTGGTCAACGATCCTGTCGATCAGATCCAGCTCGAAGCCATCGCCGCCGAGTTGTCCTTCTTCCTCGTCCAGGGCGTTCCCGAGCGCCGGAAGCTCGGATTCGTGGTCGAGGTCCGCAACCGCGGCACCGCCGCCGAAGCCTTCGAGCTCGGACCGCTGGCGGTCTGGCCGCGGCCCGCGCCTCCCGAGCTGGTGAACGCCCTGTTGAAGGCCGTGGACGACGAGAATCCCCGGGTTCGACTGGAAGCCATCTACGCGGCGGCGACGATTCCGAAGGGGCAGTTGTCGCTCGATGGCGAGGAGATGCTGATCAAGGCGCTCGATCACTACGATCCCCTGGTCAGGGCCGGCGCGGCGCGCTTTGCCGGCCGGGCCGGCATCAAGGCGGCCGCAGACGCGCTGATCAAGGCGGTCGCCGATTCGAACGCCGAAGTTCGCTACGCCTCGATGCGCGCGCTGGGCCTGATGCGCGAGGAGCGCGCGGCCGGGACGCTCGTGGAGCAGCTGAAGTTCTACCCGAAGGGCGAAGGGGCCTGGTCGGCGGTCGACGCCCTTGCACGCATCGCGCATCCCTCGAGCGCCGCGGTGTTCACCGAGCGGTTGACAGACAAGGATCCCTACATCCGCCGCGCGGCCGCCGAAGGCCTTGGCCGTCTCGGTCACACCGCCTCCATCAGCGCGCTCGAGACCGGCGCGGGCAACGATCCGTCGGGCATGGCGCGCGCGGCGATGGCCTTCGCCCTGCAGAAGCTGGGACGCAACTATGTGCCGCGGCTCATCGAGTTCCTCGCCGACCGGGACAGGAAGGTGGTTCTCCAGGTCCAGGACTACCTGATCGAGCTCGGACCACCTGTCGAAAAGGATTTGCTGCCGAGCCTGCAGGAGCCCGAGGAAGCCCTGAGGGCCGCGGTTGCCGATGTGCTCGGCGCAATCGGTGGCGATGCGTCGCTCACCGCGCTCCAGGATCTGAAGGACAACAACAGGGATGTCGTCGATGCGGCGCATCGTGCGGTCGAGCGCATCAAGATCCGCCGCGCTCTATGATCCTGCCGCGAGAGTTCTACGCGCGCCCCACCCTCGAGGTCGCCGCTGATCTGATCGGCAAGGTCCTCGTGCACGAGACCCCGCGCAGCACCACGTCCGGCATCATCGTCGAGACCGAGGCCTACATCGGCGAATCGGATCCGGCGTGCCATGCGGCCCCGGGACCAACCACGAGAAACGCGCCGCTGTACGGTCCGCCGGGGTTTGCTTACGTCTACCTGAATTACGGCATCCACTATCTGGTCAACGCGGTCACCGAACCCGAAGGATCGCCTGCGGCGGTGCTGATCCGCGCGCTCGAGCCGCAGGAGGGGCAGGCGCTGATGCGGCGGAGAAGGCGCGCCGCCCCGTCGGACCCGGCGTCGTCGCTCTGCCGTGGGCCGGGCAATCTCTCGCGTGCGCTGGGGATCTCACTGAAAGAGAACCGGACCGATCTCACGCACTCCTCGCTTCGGATCGAGGATCGCGGGCTGCCGAGGCGTGAGGTCGTGTGGGGGCCACGGGTCGGGATCAGGGTTGGCGTCGAACATCACTGGCGGTGCTACGCCGCCGGGAGCGAGGCCGTGTCGATATTCAGGCAAGGGACTCGACGACGTCGCCTCCCAACCTCCAACTACCAACTCCCAAGGTGAAATGCTCGACCAACGGGGCGAAAGTCGATTCAACAGGCTAGTTGCCGCGACTTCCCCCCAGCTCTCCCGAAGGTCTCACCTTGGGAGTTGGAAGTTGGGAGTTGATCTGATTCAGACCCTAGTCCTCGCCCCTGCCGCCTGCTCGATCTTGATCTGAATGGTCCGTTGCCGCCCGTCGCGCAGGACGGTCAGCGTCGCGGTGCTGCCGATCTCAGCGTCCGCGAGCAGCCGGATGAACTGCGATGCGTCTTCAATCGCGGTGTTGTTGATGCTGACGATGATGTCGTACTGGCGGAGGCCCGCGGCGTAGGCATCCGAGGAGCGCACGATCCCGAGAATCAGCACGCCACGGGCGTCGGGCGCGCCGAGCTCGTTCGCGATCTGCGGGGTCATCGCCTGCAGCTGAATGCCGCGAATCGTGCCGCGCCGGACGCCGCCGTACTTGATGATGTCGTCCATCACGTGGCGCGCGAGGTTGCTGGGCACCGCGAAGCCGATTCCCTGGTATCCGCCCGACTCGCTGTAGATCGCCGTGTTGATGCCGACCAGTTCGCCGCGGGCGTTGATCAGCGCGCCGCCCGAGTTCCCGGGATTGATCGCGGCGTCGGTCTGGATGAAGTCCTCATAGCCGGCGACGCGACCTTCGAGCCGGCGGTTGGTGGCGCTGACGATGCCAAGGGTGACGGTCTGATTGAGCTGGAACGGGTTGCCAATCGCCAGCACCCACTCCGCCACCCGCAGCTTGGACGAATCGCCCCAGCCGAGGACCGGGAGATTGGTGGCGTCGAGCTTCAGCACCGCGATGTCGGTGAGCTCGTCGGTCCCGATCACCCGTGCACGCAGCTCGCGTTTGTCGGTCAGGCCGACCCGCACCTCGGCGCCCGCGCTGCCGACGACGTGGTTGTTGGTCAGCACGTAGCCGTCAGCGGAAACGACCACACCGGAGCCGAGGCTCTGTTGCCGGCGCTCGCGGTACAGGTCGTCCTCGCGGAAGAAGAAGCGGAAGAACGGATCGTTCGTCAGCGGCGTGCGAACGACCTGGGTCGACGCAATGTTCGTGACACTGCTGATCGCGCGCTGCGCGATGTTGGTCAGGTCCGGCAGGCCGGCCGCCGGGGCCGGCGGTGCGGCGCTGCGGGCTGCCTGCGCCCCTCCAGCCGGCGCCGGGGCAGCGAGGCTCTCGTCCGCGGTACGCATGCGGCCGGTGAGCACCAGTCCGGCCATGAGGCCGAGCGTCATCGACGTGACAACGAGGAACAGGCGTCTGAGCATGGCAGTGTCCTGAGGTCAGCGGACTTCGATCTTACGGGGCGGCGGCGGTGGAACCTTTGGGATGGTGATGGTGAGCACGCCCTGAGCCAGATCCGCGGCGATGCGATCGCCGTCGATCTTCTCGGCGAACTCGAACATGCGCCTGAAGGTGCCGTGCCCGCGCTCGACCTGGTGATAATGAACCGCGTCGCCGGATGACGGCCGGGCTTCGCGACTGCCTTGAATCGTCAGACGCGAATCCTCGACCGCGAGATCCACCTGCTCACGGGTCAGGCCTGGAAGCTCCGCCGTAACCACGTAGGCGTCACCAGTTTCGTAGACGTCGATGGGCGGCGCCCAGGAGTCCGACGGGTTGCGGGAGAGCCGCTCCAGCCGCTGCTGCCAGGCGCGAAGGTCACCGAGGGGATCGCAGACCACGGGGGGATCGTACCTCAATCGCGAATCGCGAGTCCTTCATCCTGGGTCCCTGAACCGAATCCCTGAGCCGGTCCCAGGGCCGGATGAGGGACTGGCGATTCGCGATTGCGCCGGGTAAAATCATGAGTTTGTGGGCCCACTCCAGGGACCTGTCAGGACACAATGAGTTCAATTCAAGCCACACGAATGAAGAAGGGCATGCTGATCAAGGTCGGCGAGGACCTGTTCCGGGTTCTCGAGCTGCAGCATGTGACCCCCGGGAACCTGCGCGGCTTCGTGCGGGTCAAGTTCCGAAACATCAGGACAGGCACCCTGTCGGATCAGAAGCTGCGCTCGGAAGATTCGGTCGAGCGCGCCACGCTCGACGAGCGGGCGATGCAGTATCTGTATCGCGACGGTGACTCCTATCACTTCATGGACACCGAGTCGTACGAACAGCTGCACATCTCCGAAGAGGCGCTCGGCGAGGCCGTGAACTACATCGTTCCTGACGCGGTGATCAACGTCGAGTTCTACGGTTCGGAGCCGGTCGGCATCGAGCTGCCGGTCACGGTGGATCTCAAGGTCGAGGACACGGCTCCCGGGATCAAGGGGGCCACCGCGAGCGCACAGGTGAAACCCGCCCGCCTCGAGACCGGTCTCGTCGTCCAGGTGCCGCCTTTCGTGAACATCGGCGACAAGGTTCGGGTGAGCACGGAGACCGGAGAGTACCTGTCCAGGGCCTAGCGCGCCCGCAGGACGTCAGTCGTCGATGGACATCAACCAGACACGGCCGGGCCTCGGCTGGATCGAAGTTATTGCCGGCAGCATGTTCAGCGGAAAGAGCGAGGAACTGATTCGCCGGCTTCGCCGCGAGCAGATCGCCCGCCGCAAGGTCCAGATCTTCAAGCCGAAGATCGACAACCGCTACGGCGACGACCACATCATCTCTCACAGCGACATGCGGATCGCCTCGGAGAACGTCTCGTCCTCGCGCGAGCTGCTCGAGCGCGTGCGGCCCGACACCGAGGTGATCGGCATAGACGAGGGACAGTTCTTCGACGCGGAGCTGCCGGCCGTGTGCTGCACGCTGGCCGACCAGGGCAGACGCGTGCTGGTCGCGGGCCTGGACCAGGATTATCTCGGCAAGCCCTTCGAGCCGATGCCGCAGCTGCTCGCCATCGCGGAATACATCACCAAGACGCTGGCGATCTGCATGGTCTGCGGCGCGCCGGCGAACCATACACAGCGGCTGGTCGCGAGCAGCGAGCGGGTGCTGGTGGGGGCGCAGGGGACGTACGAGGCGCGGTGTCGGCGCTGTTTCGATCCTCGGCTCGGGAAGTTCGACGGAAAATCCGCACAACGTTGAGCTACCTGTGACGATCGTGCGCTACGCTTCGTCGTGCACGCCGAGATCGAGCGTCTTTCCGGTGAAGTGAATATCGTGGGCGGCAATCTTGTCGCGGAGGAGTCGCCGTGCCGCGCCGTAATACGGCTGGGGCACGACCAGGCTCTTGGCGAAGTTGCGCCAGCGGAACATCATCACCAGCGTGACCTGCTCTCCCTCGCGCCACGTCAGGCCGCCGATCTCTGAATAGGGAACGAACCCGCCTTCCGCCCAGATCCCATCCTGGTAGAACCCGCGTCCAATCTTCAGGCTGAGCGGCTGGGCGTAGCTGTAATAGACGAGCATCATGCTCTCGCCGAACACTTCGGTCGGAGGGCGGTGGAGCACGGCGAGCTTGCAGACGATGACCACCGCGAGAATCGCGCCGGCAGCGAGGAAGAGGCGATAGAACGGGGGCGTCCGCCCGGGCCAGGTGAGCAGCGCCGACGTACGGATCCGGTGGAAACGGAGCAGCTGCCAGAGCAGTTGCACGTTGACGATCAGGAAGAAGAACCCGATCGCGACCAGGAGGTACGGAAGCCGCTCCATGATGGAGTCAGACCCCATTTTAACGGGGAAGGTTCCCGAAAATGAACCCCGCCGACGCCGGCTACTTCAGAACGTCGATGAGCCAGGCAATCGGGCCGCCGCCCGAAGCCATGGGATCCTTCAGCCAGTGCGGCGGCGTCAGCCAGACGAAACTCAGAATCGCGATCACCATGACGTCGTACTGCCAGGTGGCGCGCTCGTAGGTCCAGTAGAAGGCGTTCCAGAGGATGCGGAGGGGAAGCGGGGTCTCGCTCATGCTATCGCCTCGCCGGTATCGCGCAACTCCCGGTAGGTCAGGATGATCCGATCGGCGACGGTGAAGATCGACAGGATCAGGATCACCCAGAGCACGGCGGCCATTCGATTGGTGAAGGCGCCAACCATGAACAGCACGATCCGCTCCGGCCGCTCCATGAACCCGACCTTGCACTTCTTGATGAGCGACTCGGCGCGCGCGCGCGTGTAGCTGGTCATGATGGCGAACATCATGGCCAGCGCGGTCACCATCACATAGTCGCGGCGGTCGAGCGTTGCATACAGAAAGATCAGCCCGATGAAGAGCGAGATGTCGGAGAAGCGGTCGATCACCGAATCCCAGAATGCGCCGAACGCGCTCACGGCGTTCGATTCGTTGGCGACCTTGCCGTCGATGAAGTCGAAGATGTTGGCGACGACCATGATGACCCCGGCGGTCACGAACTTGCCCAGGGCCAGGGCCCACGCGGCGGCGACGTTGATCAGGACGCCAATGAAGGTGAGGGTGTTGGGATGGATGCGCAGCCTGACGCAGGTGTCGATGATGAGCCGCAGCGGAAACATGCAGATGCGGCCGATGAGCCCGGTAAAAGTCATGGTTCAGCTGTGGGGCGCGCGGAACGCGGCCGCCGGATGGCAGCCTGATTCACCTGTAAGCGGCAGTATAATAAAGGGTTCAAGCGTCGCGCCAAAACGCGCCAGTGTACCGCATGCCGATTCGTGATCTCAAGGCCCAGATCGCCCGCCTTCCCGAGCAGCCCGGGGTCTATCTCTATTACAACGAGGCCGGGGACACGCTATACGTGGGCAAGGCGCGCGTGCTGCGCGATCGGGTGCGCAGCTATCTCGGCGCCTATGGCCTGAGCCCCAGGATTGATGCGCTGCTCGACGACGCGCATCGGTTGGAAACCATCATCACCGACTCGGTCGTCGAAGCGCTCGCGCTCGAGAACAACCTGATCAAGCAGCGGTCGCCGAAGTACAACATCCTGCTTCGGGACGACAAGACTTATCCCTACCTGCAGCTGACCGCCGGCGAGGCGTTTCCTCGCGTGCTGGTGGCGCGGCGCGTCGAGCGCGACGAGCACTTCTACGCCGGGCCGTTCATGCCCGCGTCGCTCGCCCGGAAGGCGATGTCCCTGAGCCACAAGCTGTTCGGGATTCGATCCTGCAACGAGACGATCACCGGCGAACGGGGCCGGCCCTGTCTCGAATACGACATCAAGCGGTGCGCCGCCCCGTGCGTCGGCACGATCTGCTCGGAAAGCGAATACCGGATCGCCGTCGAGCACACGCAGCTGTTCCTCGAAGGACGGAACGACGAGCTGGTGGACACGCTGCGCGAGCGCATGGTCCAGGCGGCCGCCGAGGAGCGGTTCGAGCAGGCGGCGCAGCTTCGCGACGCCCTCAGGACGATCGAGACGCTTCGGACACGGCAGCAGAAGATGGCGAGCCCCGAGTTCGGCGACCGCGATGCCTTCGGGCTGAAGCTCGGGCCCGCCGGCGCCGTGGTGCAGGTCTTTCAGATGCGGCGCGGGCGCGTGGTCGAACGCACGGAGCTCGTCACCGATCCAGGCGCGCTCGGCAGCCTGGAGTCTGCGATTCCGGAGCCCGGGACTGCAGTGAGAGAGCCGGCGATGGGCGCCGCGGATCTCACCGAATGCGACGTCCTCCAGGCGGCGCTGCAGCAGTTCTACGCCGATCGCCCCGTGCCATCCGAGATTCACGTCCCGGTGGCGTTTCCCGACGCCGACACCGAGCTGCTCGAGAACTGGCTCTCCGATCGCGCCCGACGGCGCGTCCGCATCGTCGTGCCACGGCGAGGCGAGAAGCGCGGCCTGCTCGATCTGGCGTCGCGCAACGCCGAAGTGGCGTATCAGGCCAGATTCAACGAGAACGTCGCCGCGCACTACGACGCGCTCGAAACCCTGCGATCGGTCCTGGCGCTCCCCGCCATCCCGCGCCGCATCGAGTGTTTCGACATCTCCACCATCCAGGGAAGCGAGACCGTCGCGTCGATGGTGGTGTGCGAAGACGGGAGGATGAAGAAGGGGGAGTACCGGAAGTTTCGTATCCGGGGCTGGGGACTCGGGGCTCGGGGCTCGGCTTCACAACCCAAGCTCCCGAACGTCGAACCTGGACCCCCGAGTCCCGAGCCCCGAACTCCGCTTGCCCGCCGTAGCGCGGAGCGCGAAGGAGGGAGCCCCGATCGACATCGTGTTTTGGACGACTTCGCCTCCATGCGCGAGGTCGTCACCCGCCGCTATCAGCGGCTGCTCGAAAACGGCGGACCCTTCCCCGGTCTGATCCTGATCGACGGCGGCAAGGGGCAGTTGTCGGCCGCCTACGAGGCGCTCGAGAGTCTTGGCCTGGGCAGCCTGATCGCCGTGGGCATTGCCAAGAAGGAAGAACTGCTGTTCATGCGCGATCAGCGAGGATCCGATCGCGCTCCGTGAGGACAGCCCGGCACTCCTGTTGATCCGGCGAATCCGCGACGAGGCGCATCGGTTCGCGGTGACGTTCCACCGCGCGTCGCGCGCCAGGCGCGATCTGCGATCGGACCTGGATGCGATCGCCGGGATCGGTCCGCGGCGGCGCAAAGCTCTGCTGACCGCTTTCGGCAGTGTGGCCGGCGTCCGGCGCGCCACGCGGGAAGAGCTGGTTCGCGTGGTGGGCGCCAGGTCGGCCGACGCCGTGCTCGCGCACTTTTCGACACCGTCTTAGCCGGAGTCACCTTCCAAACGCCACTCGGAAAGGTGACTGTCCCCTTTACTGGGCGGCGTTTTTCCCTTAGTCTTGACCCTTCCTGGATTCCTCCAGCGACCAGTCCTTTGGATCACCTCACCTCTAACCTGATCGGGTTTGCGATCGTGATCGTGGCATTGACGATTCACGAGGCCGCGCATGCCTGGACGGCCGACCAGCTCGGTGACCCGACTGCGCGCCTGCTCGGCCGGGTCTCGCTGAATCCGATGGTGCACATCGATCCGATCGGGACCATCCTGTTGCCGCTCGTCGCGCTGATCACGGGCGCGCCGATTCTCGGGTGGGCGAAGCCCGTGCCGGTCAACATCAGTCGTCTGCGCCATCATCGCCGGGACTTCATGATCGTCGCGGCAGCGGGGCCGATCAGCAACTTTCTGCAGGCCCTGGTCATCGCCGGCGTGCTACCGGGCGTTTTACGAGCCATTCGACCCCAGTCGCCTGGCGGCGATTCTTCGGATGGCGGTCGAGATCAACCTGCTGCTGGCGTTCTTCAACCTGATTCCGATTCCGCCGCTGGATGGCGGCAACGTGCTCGCCGGGCTGCGTGCCCGAGGGCGCCGCCAGGGTGCTCGATCAGGTCCGGCAGTTCGGATTCATCGCGCTGTATGCATTGATGCTGTCCGGAATCCTCGGACAACTGATCCTGCCGCCAACCGATTTCTTCCTGAGGCTGCTGCTCCTGTGAAACCACGCGTCGTGTCGGGGATGCGCCCGACCGGAAAGCTGCATCTCGGTCATCTGGTTGGCGCCCTCGAGAACTGGGCCTCACTCCAGGAACAGTACGACTGCTTCTATTTCGTGGCCGACTGGCACGCGCTGACCAGCGACTACGCCGACACGTCCGAGGTCGTGGCCAACGCCTACGACATGGCCGCGGACTGGATTGCGGCCGGCCTGGATCCCGAGCGGAGCACGCTGTTCGTCCAGTCGCTGGTTCCTGAACACGCCGAGCTGTACCTGCTGCTCTCGATGACGATTCCGATCCCGTGGCTCGAGCGGGTGCCGACCTACAAGGAACAGATCGAGCAGCTGTCGGAGAAAGATCTGTCGACGCTCGGGTTCCTGGGCTATCCGCTGCTCCAGACCGCCGACATCATCATCTACAATGCGCACGCCGTCCCGGTCGGCGAAGACCAGGTCCCGCACCTGGAGCTCAGCCGTGAAATCGTGCGGCGTTTCCACAACTTCTACGGACCGCTCTTCGTCGAGCCGCAGCCGCTGCTGACGACCTTCCCACGGCTGCCCGGGCTCGACAACCGGAAGATGTCGAAAAGTTACGGAAACACGATTAACCTGTCGGACGACGCCAGGACGGTGGAGCAGAAGGTCCGGCAGATGTACACGGATCCCAAACGGATCCGCGCCGACATTCCCGGGACGGTCGAGGGCAACCCGGTGTTCATGTACCACGACGCGTTCAATCCCGACAAGGCGGAGGTCGAGGATCTCAAGGCCCGGTATCGCGCCGGGAAGGTCGGGGACGTGGAAGTGAAGATGAAGCTCGCGCGGGCGGTGAATGCGCACCTCGAGCCGATGCGCGCTCGCCGCGCCGACCTCGCCGCCCGGCCGGAGCGCCTCCGCGAGATCCTGCACGAAGGCTCGAAGAAGGCCCGTGGCATCGCCACGGAGACCATGGAACGCGTCAGGGCGGCAGTAAAACTGAAGTACTACCTGAATGCCAGTTGCCAACATTGCCAAGATTGCCAAAATTCAAAGGCCTCATTCGTGACGCCGGTCGCCCCCGTGGCAAACGTGGCAACGTGTTTTCAATTTTGGCAATTTTGGCAATCTTGGCAATGTTGGCAATGTAATGACCGACCCCGAATTTGAGTCCATCCTCGAGGCCTACCCGGTCAGGCTCGAGAACTTCGAGGGCCCGCTCGACCTGCTGCTGCATCTGATCAAGAAGCACGAGGTCAACATCTACGACATCCCGATCGCGCTGATCACCCAGCAGTATCTCGAGTACATCGACCTGATGCAGGAGATGAACCTCGACGTCGCCGGCGAGTTCCTGGTGATGGCGGCCACGCTGATCCACATCAAGTCGCGGATGCTGCTGCCGCGCCCGATCCGGCGCAGGACGATCCCGAGGAAGATCCGCGCGAAGCGCTGATGCGGCGCCTGCTGGAGCACCAGAAGTTCAAGGCCGCGGCCGAGCTGCTGCACGAGCGGGAGACGCTGCGCAGCGCGCAGTGGACCCGCGCCGACGGTCCGATCGCGGAGATCGCCGGCGAAGCGCCGGAGCCCGAGATCGAGGTCGATCTCTTCAGCCTGATCAGCGCCTTCCGCAACGTCGTCGAACGGGCGAAACAGCGGCCGAAGATCTATCTGCCGGGCGAGCAGATGCCGATCGAGGATCGCATCGAGCAGCTGCTCTCGAAGCTGTCGGAAACCGAAGCGTGCGGGTTCGAGGATCTGTTCGCGGACATGCAGACGCGGTCCGGCATGATCGTCACGTTCCTGGCGCATGCTCGAGATGATTCGGCTGAAGCTGATTCGCGTGTTCCAGTCCGGCGCGATGGGCGCGATCCGCGTGTACAAGCGCGCGCGGCCGGCCGACGCGCCCAAGCCGCTGCGCGATCCGGAGAGCCATTGACGCATTGCCGAAATTGCCAGCACGATTGCCAGACATTGCCAAGATTGAAAAAGGCGGAGCATTACCGGATGCTGGACCAGCGTTGTCGCATTTCCAATTTTGGCAATTTTGGCAATCTTGGCAATATTGGCAATGGATAACCGAAGGACCCCGTGAGTCACTTGAAGCCCATCGTCGAAGCGTTGATTTTCGCGTCGCCGGAGCCGCTGACGCCAAAGACGCTGTACAAGCTGCTCGACGGCGAGACCCGGGAGGACGTCGACGCGGCGCTGGCCGAGCTGCGCGCCGACTACGAGCGCCCGCGCGGCCTGCAGATGGTCGAAGTCGCCGGCGGCTACCAGATCGTCACGCGGCCCGAGCTGCACGAGTGGGTGCGCAAGCTGTTCCACGAGCGGACGACGCAGAAGCTGTCGGTGCAGTCGCTCGAGACGCTCGCGGTGATCGCCTACAAGCAGCCGGTCACGGCCGCCGAGATCGCCGAGATCCGCGGCGTCAGCAGCAGCGGCGGCGTGCTGTCGACGCTGATCGAGCGGCGGCTGGTCAAGACCGTCGGCCGCAAGCAGGTGGTCGGCCGGCCGTTCATGTACGCCACGACGCGCGAGTTCCTCGAGCGGTTCGGCCTGAACGATCTCGGCGATCTGCCGAAGGTCGAGGAGATGTCCGACGCGCTCGGCTTCGAGCTGCCCGCGGGGCTGGCCGAACCCGCGGTCACGACCTCGCCGCTGCCGTTCGAGGCGGACGCGCCGGCAGGGGAGAGCGCGGACGCCGTGCCGGTGACGCGAACCGCCCGCCGCCGAAGAAGACACGTCAGAAAAAGTTCACTAGGCGCGATGGCCGAGCGGCTGCAGAAGATCCTCTCGCCGCCGGCATCGCCTCGCGGCGGGCGGCCGAGACGCTGATCGCGCAGGGGCGGGTGACGGTCAACGGCAGGACGGTCACGGAGCTCGGCACCAAGGCGGATCCCGGCACCGACGACATCCGCGTCGACGGCCGGCGCGTCAAGGCTGCGCAGCGCCGCCGCTACATCCTCCTCTACAAGCCGCGCGGCTACATCACCACCCGCTCCGATCCCGCAGCAGCGCCCGACGGTGATCGACTTGCTGGCGAAGGGCGGCGTCAAGCGAGTACGTCTATCCGGTCGGCCGCCTCGACTACGACTCCGAAGGGCTGCTCCTCCTCACCAGCGACGGGGACCTGGCGGCGCACCTGACGCATCCGCGCCACGGCGTCGAGCGCGAGTACGAAGTGCGCGTGAAGGGCGTGCCGGACGCACACGATCTGGATCGGCTGTCGCGCGGCATCTCGCTCGAAGGGCGCCGGACCGCGCCGGCGCGCGTGGAGCTCGACCAAGATGATCGAGCGCCGAGACGGTCCGTCAAGCACTGCTGTCGTTCGTCATTCACGAGGGACGCAATCGCCAGGTGCGCAAGATGTGCGACGCGATCGGGCATCCGGTGGTCCGGCTCCGTCGGCGTGCGCATCGGCCCGATCACCGACGAGCACATCCGTCCGGGGGAGTTCCGCGATCTCATGAGCCGCGGCGCGGAGGTCGCGCTGTTGCGCAAGCAGTCAGGCGGCTGACAACGGTCCCCGCCCAGAAACCGCGTACCAGCAGCGCCAAATCTCGGCGAGCGCCGCGCGCGGTGGTCGACCTCGGCGTGGGTGATCAGCGGCGTCGACAGCTGCGTCACGTGTCCGCCGCGGGCGCGGAGATCTGTCGGCCAGCAGCTCTGATTCCACCGCCGGAATCACGTTGTCGTCGGCGCCGTGCAGCAGGTAGACCGGTGCCGACGGCGGTGGATTGCGGGCTGCCGAGAGCGCGGGGTCTGACCCGAGCGATGCCAGCGTGCGGCAGAAGCACCGGCCCGAGATGGGCGACGTCGCGGTTGTTGACCCACGACATGAACGTTCGCGCCGGCTCGGGCAAGCTCTCCGACAGCTTGCGGGCGCGCGTCGAATTCCAGCGCCGCCCGTGGCTTGTCGACCATGTCGAGGTGGGAGGCGTTCAGGAACGCCAGGATCCCCTGGCGCAGCGGCTCGACTTGATCGGCGGGCACCAGCCTGTCGGCCACGCCGAGCAGGATGATCACCACGCCGTAGTCGTGCGGCGGGCGGGTCTGGCCGTTCGGCTGCACGCCGGTGCACAGGTATCGCAGGGTACGCGGCAGGTCGCCGTGACCGCCGAACGAGAGCACCCACGCCGCCCGATCGCCCATGCCGCGAGGCGGCGACCACGGAGAGCCCTCCGCCGAAGCTGATCCCCATCAGACCGGGTCGTCGATCGCCTGCCGGTGCGCGCGCGGTCTGGTTGTCCCAGCCAGGTGGCGGCGTCTTCGATCATGTCCGTCGTGCGCGCGGTGATCTGGTAGTGCGTGAGGTCTGGAAGTTCGGCGGTCGTCACCGGATGGCCCGTGGCGGCGATTTCTCTCGCGAAGTTGATGAGGCGCGGCTCGTCGATCCCGCCGCGTGAACGCCTGGCACGAGCAGGATGCGGCCGTCCACTGACGTCAGACGGGAGATAGCGGCGCCCCCGCAGCTGGCCGCCGCGCCACGGAATGGCGATCTCCGACTCGGTGACAGACTCGGCCTCGAGATCGGCGAACGATCGTGCCGCTCCCTTCATGCCGGCCGCACGGACGACGAAGGCTGCAGCCTCGAAGTAGTCGTGGACGGCGCCGTAGCCGGCCAACAGGACGGCGATCGCGGTCGTGCCGACGACGATCCGCCGTCGCTGTGGTGTCATCGCGGCGCATCATAGCCCGCCGCGCCGAAGCGCGTCGTGCGAAGGCGGGTCGCGTCCGCTGCAGCGGAAGTCAGTGGTTGAGTTCAGTGATACGGTAGATCGATGCCGATGGCCGGTCGTAACCTCATCATCGCCATCGACGGACCCTCCGGGGCGGGCAAGGGCACGGTCGCGCGCGCCCTGGCGGCGCGGCTCGCGTACCGGCACATCGACACCGGCGCGATGTATCGGGCGGTGGCCTGGAAGGCGCTGCGCGACGGGCTCGATCTGCACGACGAGCGCGCGGTCGCGGCGGTCAGCGATCGCGCAGTCTTCGACCTCGACGCCGGCCGCGTCGTCGATCGACGGCGTCGACGTGTCGAACGCGATCCGCACCCCGGCGATCGACAAGGGGGCGGCGGCGGTGGCGCGTCACCCGGCGGTTCGGCGTGCGCTGGTCGCGCAGGCAGCAGGAGATGGGGCGCGACGGCGGCGTGGTGATGGAAGGCCGGGACATCGGCACGGTCGTGTTTCCGGACGCCGACTGAAGATCTACCTGGACGCCTCGCCCGAGGAGCGCGCCCGCCGCCGCGCCAGCGATCCGGCCCACGCCACCGGCAGGCTCGTCCGCGCTGGCCGACGTCGCGACGGCGCTCGCCGAGCGCGACCGGAGCGATTCGACCCGGGCCGCATCGCCGCTCGCGATGGCGCCCGACGCCATCCATATCGAAACCACCGGCGTCCCGATCGAGTCCGTCGTCGAGCAGGTGATGGCGGTGGTCGAGTCCTTCGTCGCCGGCAGGAAGAGCGGCCGGGCCTGACCGCCTTCGCCAAGGCTGCGGCGGTCAGGCCCGGCCGCTCTTCCCGCGAAACGCCGTGCCCCGTTCGGGCGTAATGGACGCTCGTGAAACACTTCCTCCGCCGACCGCTCATCGTTGCCCTGACGCTCGCTGCCAGCTCCAGCTCATTCCTTGCTCGTGGTCGTCGCCCAGAAGGGTGCCGATGAGTTCTGGCCCCAGTGGCGCGGGCCGCAGATGTCCGGAGTGTCGGCGTCGGCCACACCTCCCGCCGAGTGGAGCGAGACGAAGAACGTCCGCTGGAAGATCGAGATTCCTGGCCGCGGCTCTGGGTCGCCGGTGGTCTGGGGCGATCGCGTCTTCGTGCTGACCGCGGTGCCGGTCGGCGGCGCGGCCGGCGATCCGCATGCGCCGCGGGGCGGGCTGCCCGGCGCGGCGTGCACCGCTTCGTGGTCATGGCGATCGACCGGAAGGACGGCAAGGTGGTGTGGCAGCAGACCGCGCGTGAGGCGGCGCCGCACGAGGCGTCGCACAACGACAACGGCACCTGGGCCTCGAGCTCCGCGGTCACCGACGGCGAGCACGTGATCGCGTCGTTCGAGTCGCAGGGCATCTACGCCTACGACATGAACGGCACGCTGGTGTGGCAGAAGGATCTCGGCGACAAGCAGATGCGCAACGAGTTCGGCGAAGGCTCGACCCCGGCGCTTCACAAGGATCGCCTGTTCTTCGTATGGGACCACCAGGGGGAATCGTTCATCGTCGCGCTCGACAAGTCGACCGGCGACGAGCTCTGGCGGGTGAAGCGGGACGAGATCGACACCTGGGCCACTCCGCTCGTGGTCGAACGTGGCGGCATCCGCAGGTGATCGTTCCCGGCATGAACCGCTGCGCAGCTACGATGTCGCCAACGGCCAGATTGTCTGGGAAACCGCCGGCGTGACGATGAACCCGATTCCGTCGCCGGTGTACGGGGACGGGATGGTGTTCGTGACGAGCGGCTTTCGCGGCAACAGCCTCAAAGCCGTCAGACTGGCGGCGCGAAGGGCGACATCACCGACACGCCGGCGCTCGCCTGGACGATCGATCGGGACACGCCTTACGTGCCTTCGCCGCTCCTGCACGAGGGCATTCTCTACTTCCTGAAGACCAATCCGGGGTGCTCTCCGCCGTTCGACGCGAAGACGGGCAAGCCGCACTACCAGGTGCAGCGGATCGACGGGGTGCCGAACGTGTTCGCGTCGCCGGTCGCCGCGGCGGGGAAGATCTTCGTTGTCGGACGCGAAGGGGCGACGGCGGTGATCAAGCCGGGCCCGACGTTCGAGATGCATCGCCACCAACACGCTCGACGATCACTTCGATGCGTCGCCGGCGCTGGTCGGCGGGAGATGTATCTCCGAGGCGCGAAGTACTCTGTACTGCCTGGCAATTGATGCAACTCCCAACTGCCAGTTCCGAGCTCCCAGCTAGCCAGTTTGCAACGGTGAAAGCGCCAACAGCGTCTGGTTGACTTCGTCACATTGTCGAAGCTGCCTTGGAAGCTGGAACTTGGAAGCTGGGAGCTGACTGCGTCAGTCCCTGTCCGTGTAGTCCTCCGACGACGCCGGATCGAGCTCCCAGCGATGCCTGTCGCGCTCGGCGATCTTGTCCGCCGCCTTGAGCTCCTCGTTGTCTTCGTACTCACGCCCAGCGCCTTGCCGATGTCGTCGACGCGGTCCTGGTCCGGCGTCGGGTTGTCGCCGCCCGGCGCTTCGTCGCCGACCGAGTAGGCATCTTCCCAGTCGGCGTCGACGTCGCCGCCGGTCATCACCGGGCTGGTTTCGTTGTGCTCCGCTTTGGCCTCCTGGAGGCGCTGGCGGCCGCTGCGCGCGGCGGAGGCTCCCTGGCGGTCGAGGTCGAGGCTCGACGGCGGAGTCGGGACCGTCTCTTCGACTTCGCGCAGCTGGCGGCGGGCGCGTTCGAGGCGCGGTGACTTGATGCGTGCCGGCGCCGGCGGCGGTGCCGGTCGAGCGCTTGGTCGGCATCGGGTTGGTCCGGCCGCGACGGTGCGGCCGGTTTCGGGCGTCTGGGCCAGTGTTTCCTCGCGGCCGGTGCCGCCTGCGCCTGGCGCCTGGTCGAAGGGCCGGCGCTTCGACGACGCCGTTCTGGAGGTCGGCTCTCGCGGGCTGGTCTTACGCCGCGCGGGGCGCGGCGGTTTTCCTGGCGGCTCGCTTCGAGCTTTCCGGCACGCGGCGGGCTTGGCGGGCCGGTTTCCGCCGGGCCTTGCCTTTCGGTGTCCGGGCGGCGGCTGTCTTCCGTCGGCCGCCCTTGCTGGCCTTGCGCGGCCCGCGCCCCGGCCTTGCTTGCTGGACGGGGTCGTTTCTCGCCCTTTGCTTCGTGCCGCTCTTTTTCGCCATGCCGGTTCCTGTCTCCGCCTGTCAGGCAAGACGCCGAGAGCCGTTGCAGCTGGTTGACCGAATCGCCCTAAGTGATGTATATTCTATTGCTTATCGCAACACAAGCGATGCAATCTACAGCCCGCCGGAGCTGAGATCCGGCAGAAGTACGATCGAGGAGGACCCGTTACGCATGGCAACTGACCACCCGCAGCACACCAATCCACAAGGAGGTGGCGTAACTGGGACCGCTGAGAAGTCGTCGGGATTCTCCCCGCAGGACGATCAGGTCGATCCGCAGGAATATGCACGCCTTCTGGACCTTTACGATAACAGCTTCCGCAACATCGCGGAAGGCGAGGTCGTCAAGGGCACCGTCCTGAAAGTCACCCCGTCCGAAGTCATCGTCGACGTCGGCTACAAGTCCGAAGGGCATCATCGCCGTCGACGAGTTCGTCGACGAAACCGGCCAGGTTGCCGTCCAGCCCGGCGACATCGTCGACGTGCTGCTCGAGCGCACCGAAGACCGTGAAGGCTACGTCGTCCTCTCGCGCGAAAAAGCCGAGAAGATGAAGATCTGGGACGACGTCGAGAAGGCCTACGCCGAGCGGAAGGTCGTCATCGGCCGCGTCATCGAGCGGATCAAGGGCGGGCTGGCGGTGGACATCGGCGTCCGCGCGTTCCTGCCCGGCTCGCAGATCGACGTGCGTCCGGTGCGCAACCTCGACGCGCTGCGCGGCCAGGAGCTGCGCATGCGCGTCATCAAGGTCAACAAGAAGCGCGGCAACATCGTGCTCTCGCGCAAGGTCCTCCTCGAAGAAGAGAACGCCGAGAAGAAGAAGCACACGCTCGACACGCTCGCCGAGGGCAAGGTCCTCCGCGGCGTGGTCAAGAACATCACCGACTACGGCGCGTTCATCGACCTCGGCGGCATCGACGGCCTGCTCCACATCACCGACATGTCGTGGGGCCGGGTGTCGCACCCGTCGGAGCTCTTCAAGGTCAACGAAGAGATCGACGTGATCGTGCTGAAGTACGACCCGGCGACCGAGCGCGTGTCGCTCGGCCACAAGCAGCTGATGAACGATCCGTGGTCGAACGTGATCGAGCGCTATCCGGTCGGCGCGCGCATGAGCGGCAAGGTCGTCAGCCTGACCGACTACGGCGCGTTCGTCGAGCTCGAACCGGGCGTCGAAGGGCTGATCCACGTCTGCGAGATGTCGTGGAGCAAGCGCGTGAAGCACCCGTCGAAGATGCTCAACGTCGGCGACACGCGTCGAGGCGATGGTGCTCGGCGTCGATCCGGGCGCGCGCCGGATCTCGCTCGGCCTCAAGCAGGTCGAGAGCAACCCCTGGCACGAGCTGTCCGAGAAGTACCCGATCGGCACGACGATCACCGGCAAGGTCCGCAACCTGACCGAGTTCGGCGCGTTCGTCGAGGTCGAGGAGGGCATCGACGGCCTGATCCACATCTCCGACATGTCGTGGAGCAAGCGGCTGAAGCACCCGTCGGAGGTGCTGAAGAAGGGCGACACGGTCGAGGCGATGGTGCTCAACATCGACGCCGAGAACCAGCGCCTGTCGCTCGGGCTCAAGCAGCTCCAGACCGACGTGTGGGACGAGTTCTTCACGCAGCATCACGTCGGCGACGTGGTCGAGGGCAAGGTCGTGCGCCTGACCAACTTCGGCGCGTTCGTCGAGCTGGCGGAGGGGATCGAAGGGCTGATCCACGTGTCGGAGTTCGACGACTCGCAGCACGCGGGCAAGGACGAGAAGCTCGAGCTCAAGGTCGGCGAGAGCTACCAGATGAAGATCATCAAGCTGATCCCGGCCGAGCGGAAGATCGGCCTCAGCATCCGGGCGCTCAAGAACGACGAGTTCCGCGCCGACTGGGAGGCGTACACCGAGACGACCGGACGGCCGGAAGTGACGCTGGGCGATCACTTCAAGCACCAGCAGTAAGCGGGTTCCGAGCTGCCAGGTTCAGGCTTCTCAGGTCGGGTCAGCCGGGTTCGAGGTGCCGGTTCGAACGAACTCCGAACTGGGAACCGGAGCCTGACCGGCTGACTCGAGCTGGCAGCCGGAACCTGGAACCGACAAGCGTAAGGAGCCCATATGAACACCGGCAGCATGACGAAAGCGGAGCTCGTCGAGGAAGTCTCGCGGGTTTCCGACCTCACCAAGAAGCACTCCGAGGTCATCGTCGACACCGTGTTCAAGAGCATCATCGACGCGCTGCATCGCGGCGAGAAGATCGAGCTGCGCGGGTTCGGCAGCTTCCGGCTGCGCCGGCGCGAGCCGCGCAAGGGGCGGAACCCGAAGACCGGCGACAAGGTGGACGTGCCGCCGAAGAAGGTGCCGTACTTCAAGCCGGGCAAGGAACTGAAGGACCTGATCAACCGGGAGCCGGATGCGCCCGCGGTCTCCCGGACTGCCGCCGGTCGCATCGCCGGACTCTGACGCTGACTGCGGACGCTCAGCCAGGCGTGCTGACGTCTCGCAGCGCGCTCATGGACCATCTCTGGACTCCCTGGAGACTCGCCTACGTGACGCGGCGCCGCGAAGTCGACCGGCTGCGTGTTCTGCGACGCGCTCGCCGACGAAGACGCCGATCCGCTGATCGTCTTCCGCGGCGCGACCTGCTTCGTCATCCTCAACCTGTTTCCCTACAACAACGGCCACCTGATGGTCGTGCCGAACCGCCACATCGCGACGCTCGCCGACGCGACGCCCGACGAGCTGCGCGAGCTGATCGAGCTCGACGCGCGCGTCCGAGATCGCGCTCACCGAGGCCTACGCTCCCGCACGGCATGAACATGGGCATCAACCTCGGCAAGCCGGCCGGCGCCGGCGTCCTCGAGCACCTGCACATGCACGTCGTGCCGCGCTGGAACGGCGACACGAACTTCATGACCGTCGTCGGGCAGACGCGGGTGCTGCCGCGAGGAACTGCCGGAGACGCGCAGCGCGAGCTGCCGGCCGATCTTCGAGACAGTCTCGACGCCGTCGAAGCGGTCGAGGCGTCGACTCCGCAGCGCCTGATTTCGGCATCGCTGGGATATTGATCGTCAGCAGTCCGAGGTGATGCGCCTCGATCTCGACCGCACCGACGCAGAAGGCCTTCCAGCAGCAGGTCGCGCGCGTTCGCGCTCGACGCAGGTCGCGCCCGCAGCGCGGCGGCGATCGACGAGAGCGGCGCAGTTCCCGCGCGAGCTGGTCGCGGCGGCGGCCAGGCTCGGCCTGCTGGGCGTCACGATCCCGGCGGAGCTGGGGCGGCGCCGGCCGCGACTACGTCAGCTACGCGCTCGCGATCGAGGCGCTCGCGCGGGCGAGCGCGGTCGTCGCGGTGATCGCCGCGGTCAACAACTCGCTGGTGGCCGAGCCGATCGCGCGAGTTCGGCACCGACGCGCAGAAGCAGACTGGCTGCGGCGGCTGGCGACGGGCGAGGCGCATCGGCGCGTTCGCGCTGTCCGAGGAGCACGCCGGATCGGACGCCGCCAACCAGCAGACCGTCGCGCGGCTCGACGAGCGCGGCTACGTGCTCAACGGCCGGAAGGTCTGGGTGGCGAACGCCGAGGCGGCCGACGTCGTGATCGTGTTTGCCGCGACGCAGCCCGGCACTGCGCGGCCGCGGCGTCAGCGCGTTCCTCGTGCCGATGGACACGCCCGGGCCTGACGCGCGTCGCCACGGCCGACTCGCTCGGCGTGCGCGGCCTCGGCTGCATGGACCTCGAGCTTCGACGACGTGCGCGTCGGCGCCGACGCGCTGCTCGGCGCGCCCGGCGACGGGTTCCGCATCGCGATGTGGGCGCTCGACGGCGGGCGCGTCGCGATCGCGGCGCAGGCGCTCGGCGTCGGCCAGGCGGCGCTCGACGAGGCGCTCGCGCACGCCAGACAGCACGAAGCGTTCGGCCAGCCGATCGGCAACTACCAGGCGATCCAGTGGATGCTCGCCGACATGGCGACCGAGCTCGACGCGGCGCGGATGCTGACGCTGAAGGCGGCCGACGCGCGGCAGCGCGCAGCGCACGCGCCGACGCTCGAAGCGTCGATGGCCAAGCTGTTCGCGTCGGAGGCCGCGCACCGCGCCGCCGACAAGGCGATGCAGATCCTGGCGTCGCAGCGGCTACCGCCGCGGCTCGGTCGTCGAGCGGCTGTTCCGCGACGTGCGCGCGACGGAGATCTACCAGGGCACGTCCGAGGTGCAGCGGATGGTGATCGCGGAGCACATCCTGGCGCTGAGCCGGCCGTCGTTGCGGAGCACGCTTCCTGCGAGTCTCGACGGCCGATCGTCACGGAGGCACCGTGATGGACCAGCGAACTTACGCACTCGCGCCTGCGTTATCTCGATGCCGACGACATCGACGACTCGATCGTGACTTCGACGGTCTCAACGTCGTCGGCACGACGGCAAGATCGGCATGTCGACGGTTTCTCGTCGACGCCGAGTCCGGCGCGTCAACTACATCGTCGTGGATTCCGGCGGCTGGTTCACGTCCGGACGGCTGCTGCTGCCGATCGGCCATGCCGCGGTCACCCCGACGGATCTTTACGCATCGACGTCACGCGTGATGCACTGACCAGCTACCCGAGTTCGACGACGACCGCTTCTCGGAGTTCTCCGACGAGGAGCTTCGCGCCTTCGAGCGCCACATGGCCGTCGCGTGCTGCCCCGACACTCGAAAGGTTCGACCACGACGTGCGGGTACGAGTCGTGCGCCACTACCGGCAGCCGGAGTGGTGCACCGCTACGCCCGAGCCTCATCATCCATTCCCTTCGACCCCTCCCATTGACCGATCACACACCCCGCGCGCTAGCCCAGGATCTGCTTGGCGATCGTCTGCAGCTGCAGGTTCGACGTGCCTTCGTAGATCTGGCCGATCTTCGCGTCGCGGTAGAACTTCTCGACCGGGTATTCCTTGACGAAGCCGTTGCCGCCGAACAGGTTGACCGCGAGCGACGCGACGCGCTCGGCGACTTCCGACGACAGGATCTTGCAGATCGCGGCTTCGGTGAGGAACGGCCGGCCGGCGTCGCGCAGCCGCGCGGCGTTGTAGACGGTCAGCGTCGCGGCTTCGACGTCGACCGCGGCGCGCGCGATCTGGTGCTGCACGGCCTGGAACTCGGCGATCGCCTTGCCGAACTGCTTCCGCTCCTTCGTGTAGGCGATCGTCGCGTCGAGCGCGCCGCGCGCCAGGCCGATCATCTGCGCGCCGATGCCGATCCGCCCTTCGTTGAGCGTCTCGATCGCGGTCTTGTAGCCCTTGCCGATCTCGCCGAGCACGTTGGCCTTCGGCACGCGGCAGTCCTCGAGGATCAGCTCGCACGTGCTGCTCGCGCGGATGCCGAGCTTGTCTTCCTTCTTGCCGACGGTGAACCCGGCGAAGCCGCGCTCGACGAGGAACGCGGTGATGCCGCGGTAGCCGGCCTCCGGATTGATCGTGGCGAAGACGATGAAGAGGTCGGCTTCGTTGCCGTTGGTGATCCACAGCTTGCGGCCGTTGATCACGTAGCCGTCGCCGTCCTCGCGCGCGCGCGTCGTCAGCGCGAAGGCGTCGCTGCCGGAGCCGGCTTCCGACAGCGCGTAGGCGCCGACGGTGTCGGCCGCCAGCCGCGGCAGGTAGCGCTGCTTGATGTCGTCGTTGCCCCAGCGGCAGCAGCGCGTTGATGACGAGCGTGTTCTGCACGTCGACGAGCACGCCGACCGACGGATCGACGCGCGACAGCTCCTCGACCGCGAGCACGGAGTGGAAGAAGCGGCCGCCGGCGCCGCCGTAGGCTTCGGGGATCTCGATGCCCATGACGCCGAGGTCGAACAGCTGCGTCGATGAGCGCGCGCGGGATCTTGGCGTGCTCGTCCATCTCGCGGACGAGCGGCCGGACCTGCGCCTCGGCGAACTCGCGGACGCTGTCGCGGAAGATGCGCTCGTCTTCGGCGAGCACGGTCAGCGGCTGGGCATGACTCGACGGTATCCTGGCTCACGGCGAACCTCCTGTCGTGGGAATGACAATCGGCGAATGTTATCATTGGCCGTTCATCTGAGAGCCGCGCGCCTGCGCGGGGGACGTCCAAACGCTTATGCGTGCCCACTCTCCGGCTCGTCACGCTGGCTCTGGTTCTGGTCGCGGCTGCCGCGGCTGGCGGCCGCCGGCCGTTCGCTGACAGCCCAGGACCGCCGCACCGCCAGCCGCCGGCCACACAGCAGCCGCCCGCGACGCCGCCGCCGGCCGACAGGCATCCGGCCGCGCGGCCCAGCAGCCGCCGATCCGCACCGGCATCAACTTCGTCAGCGTCGACGTGATCGTCACCGACGGCAAGGGCAACCCGGTCCTCGACCTGAAGCCCGAGGAGTTCTCGGTCTCCGAGGACGACAAGCCGCAGAAGATCGAACAGTTCACGGTCGTCAAGATCGATGCGGCTCGAGCAGACCGCCGCACGGCCGACCACCGCGATCCGGAGCGACTCCGACGAGGAGCGCGAGGCGGCCCGGCCCGACGTCCGGCTGTTCGTCATCCTGCTCGACGACTACCACGTGCGGCGCGGCAACGACATGGCGGTCCGGAAGCCGCTGCATCGACTTCATCCAGAACCAGCTCGCGCCGGCCGACATGGTGGCGATCATGTATCCGCTGACGCCGGTCACCGACATCCGCTTCACGCGCAACCGGAGCGCGCTGATCCGGCGCCATCGAGAACTTCGAGGGGCGCAAGTTCAATTACCAGCCGCGCAACAAGTTCGAGGAGCAGTACGCCTACTACCCGGCGCGACGGTCGAGCGGATCCGCAACCAGGTCACGATGGGCGCGCTCAAGGCGGCGGCGGTGCGGCTGGGCGGCCTGCGCGAGGGGCGCAAGTCGATCATCTTCGTCAGCGAGGGCTTCACCACCACGCTGCCGCCGCAGCTGAACGATCCGGTCGCGGCGATGCCCGGCGTCGGCAACCCGGTGTCGCAGCGGCCGACCCCGCAGACGCCGACGACCGACGATGGCGAGCCAGCGCGCCGACTTCTTCAACCAGACGGACCTGCTGAACGACATGCGCGACGTGTTCGACACCGCCAACAGGCAGAACACGTCGATCTACGCCGTCGATCCCCGCGGCCTCGCCGCGTTCGAGTACGGCATCAACGAGGGCGTCGGCCTGCACGCACGGACCGGAACCACCTGAACGCGTCGCTCGATACGCTGCGCACGCTGGCGGACAACACCGACGGCCGCGCGATCGTCAACCGCAACGACCTCGCGGTCGGCATGAAGCAGATCATCCGCGACTCCAGCGGCTACTACCTGCTCGGCTACAACTCGACGCAGGCGCCGACCGACGGGAGGTTCCACGAGATCAAGGTGCAGGTGACGCGCCGCGGACGTCGACGTCCGCGCCCGCAAGGGCTACTGGGCTCTGACCGCGGACGACGTCGCGCGCGCCGCGGCGCCGCCGAAGCCGGACGCGCCGCCGGCGGTGACCGCGGCATTGAACGCCATCGCGGAGCCGGCGCGCGGCCGGCCCGCCCGGTTCTGGATCGGCACGGCACGCGGCGAGAACGGCATGACCCGCGTGACCTTCAGCTGGGAGCCCATCGCGGCTGCGCCAGGAGCGGCACCGGATCCGAGCGCTCAGGCAGCCCGCATCGCGCTCACGGCCAGTTCCTCTGATGGCAAGCAGCTCTACAAAGGCCGCGTGCCCGAAGAAGCCGCGGCGGCTGCCACTGGCGGCGCGGTGCAGTTCGACGGCCCGCCGGGCTCGCTGCAGATGCGGATCGTCGTCGAAGGACAGCGGGGGCAGGTGATTGATTCAGTCTCGCGTGACCTGACGCTGCCGGACTTCACGCGCGTCCAGGTGTCGCTCGCGACGCCGCGCGTGTTCCGCGGACGCACCGTGCGGGACCTCACGGCGATCAAGACGAATCCCAGCGCGATTCCAACTGCCGACCGCGACTTCTCGCGTACGGATCGCCTCCTGATTCGCACCGAGGCCTACACGCCCGGCGGCGCGGCGCCTGCGCTGACCGCGCGGCTGCTGAATCGCGGCGGCGGGCAGATGGCGGTGCTGCCCGTCCAGGCAGGACCGGGAGGAGTCGGCGACATCGAGCTCCCGCTCTCGGCATTCGCGGCCGGCGACTACCTGATCGAGCTCAATGCCAAAACGGACACAGGAACCGCGCAGGAGCTGATCGCGTTCAAGGTGGGACGTTAGGATCGCGGCTCGCGTTTCGCAGGTTCGCGGTTCGTAGGAGGGCGGGGTCTTCAGACCCCGCCGATTTCACCGGGCATTCCAGAAGCCCGTCACACCCTCGATGCGCCCATCGGGCGTCAACGTGAACACATTCGTGCCCCGGCCCCGGTCCTGACCTTCGACAGTCCGGGCAATCCAGTCCGCGAGCACCATCCCCTGACACTGCCGAACTGCCCCATCCCGCGTGATTCGCATGCCTGGCATGAACTGATGCACCGCCGCCAGGTGCGCGATCAAATCGGGCAGGCCGTCGATGGCGCTGAATTGATCGCGCATTGAGATGGCGGGCGCGACAATGCGATGGACGGCCGCGTCGCGCACCGCAGCGTCCGGCTCGGACCAGGCCGCGAACCACCGATCGACGACGGTGTCCGCTCCGCTGAAGGCGTCGTTGGCGACGGCGTTCGCGAAGAGCGAGAGCTGATAGCGCCACCCCTGCACGTGCTGATCTCGAACGGACGACTCCGCGAACGCATGTGAAAGCCGCACCAGCGTGCCGGCGGGCTCCGGCTCGAGGCTGATCGTCACCAGCGAACCGCCCGGCACGATCGGCGCGCCGGTCACATAGCCATAGGTGAACACGATGCGCTCCGGCGCGTCGATCTCCACCACTTCGCCGCTGACTTCGGTGCCGCCAGGGTAGCGGATGAAGACGCGTCCGCCGCGGCGGGCCTCGATCGACGAGCCCGCGCCCCACCACTTCGCCCAGCGGGCGTTGTCGGTAAAGAACGAAAAGACCAGTTCACGCTCGGCGCGAATCAGGATCGCCCGGTCGAGCGCATGCGCCAGGGACACTTCGGTCATGGTTTTCTCCGTCGGCTGCCGGGCAGAGGCCCGCGCCTGGATTGTTCGAGCTCGGCCTGAAGTTTCAGCTGCCAGAGGGCGTCGGCCCACATCCGTTCGAGCATGCGGCCGACCGGACCGAACGCCTCGCGGCGGGCGCGGTAGAAGCGGTTGCGGCCCTCAGCGCGGACGTCGACCAGCCCGGCCTCCACGAGCGCACGGAGCTGCAGCGAGACCGCCCCGAAGGTCACATCCGGCATCGACGCATGAATCTCCCCGGCCGCCCGTTCGTCGCGCCAGACCAGCCGCAGGATCTCGCGCCGGCGGGGCGAGGCCATGGCGGAGAGGGCGGCGGTGTCGGTCACGGTTATAATTTAGTTATAACTAAAATGTTGTCAAGAGAAATCACAGCTGGCGGGACTCGGGACTCGGGACTCGGCAGGCCAGTGGCACTCAGCGGCTACTAACCGCTTGGATTTGCACTCTGCTGAAGACCACGGCCTTCCGAGCCCCGAGCCCCAAGCCCCGAGCCTCACTCCTCACTCAGTCTTCGCATCATCGCGCGGAGCGTGCCGCCGGGATCGCGGGCGACGCCGCGGCCGACTTCGCCGAGCAGGCGCGCGGCCTGCGCGGCGTTGCCGCCGGTGCGCTTGAGCGCTTCCTCGATGGCGATCCGTTGGAGGGCCATGACTTCGTCCTTGAGGTTCATCGCCCCGCGCGCGATCTTGCGGGTGACGACCGAGCGATCGATCGCGCTCTCGCGCTCGCCCTCGGCAGTGCGGGTGAGGACGCGCCGCGGCAGGTCCGACAGGAGCAGCTCGGTGCCCGCGCGCTTGTAGACCAGCGTCTCGTAGATCACGTTGCGCAGCTCGCGGATGTTGCCGGGCCACGGGTAGGCGAGGAGCGCGCGCGAGCGCGTCGGGCGCGATGTCGGTGACCTCGCTGCGCGGCTCTGCTCGCGCGCGAAGCGCGGCGATGAAGTGCTCGGCGAGCGGCGGGAGGTCCTCGCGGCCGCTCGCGCAGCGGCGGCAGGTGAATGCGTGACGATCGCCAGCCGCTCGTAGAGGTCGGCGCCGAACAGCGCCGGCCTGCGATGAGCGGCGCAGGTCGCGGTTGGTGGCCGCGAGGATCCGGAAGTCGACCTCGTGCCACACGTTCTCGCCGAGGCGGGTGACCACGCGGTCCTCGAGCACGCGCAGCAGCTTCGATCTGCGTGGCGAGCGGCGTGTCGTCGATCTCGTCGAGGAACACGGTGCCGCCGTCGGCCGCCATCAGCTGGCCGTCGTAGCGCTGCGACGGCGCCCGAGAACGCGCCGCGCGCGTAGCCGAACAGCTCCGCCTCCATCAGCTCGTTGGGGATCGCGGCGCAGTTGATCGGCACGAAGCGCTTCTGCTGCGCGCGGCGACCAGGCGTGGAGCAGCCGCGCCGCGACCTCCTTGCCGGTGCCGGTCTCGCCGGTGAGCAGCACCGGCATCGAGGTCGCGCGCGACGCGCGCGACCTGCGCGAGCATCGCGCCGCGACGCGGCGCTCTCGCGCACGATGTGCGTCTGGCGCGCGGCGGGCTCGGGATCCGGCACCAGCAGCTCCCGCAGCCGCGCGACGAGCGTCGTCGACCGCCTCCGGCTCGCTCAGCGACGACCACGTCGTAGGCGCCCGCGCAGCGACCGCCTGCGCTGCGCCGCGCGATCGTCGGACGCGCGCCGGCGTCACCCAGATCCACGCGCCGGCTCGGCGCGCGGCTGCGGCGGCGTCGCGGCTCGACGCCGTGCAGATCACCACGGCAGCCGGCAGCGGCCGCTCGCGCCGCGACGACGTCGAAGCCGCGCTGTCGCGCAGCTCGCGCGCGCAGCGCCGGCGGCAGGGCGGTGCCGCCGTTCACCAGCGCCAACTGGTGGCCATGACGTGATTCTAATCATGATCCGATGACATGATCTCAGTAATGACGCTCACGTCGGCTGCCGCGATGATTGCTCACGGACTTTGCGAGGCGCGCTCCGGCGGCGGTCGATGCAGCTCGCCTTGCAGCGGCGAACGTGCACGTCTGTTCGCTCCAAGGAGACTGTCATGGACCTGTCGTTCGTGACGCTGTCGAGCTGGCTGCGCTGGTCGCTGGCGGCTGGTCGCTGGCGTGTCTCTGTCGTCGAGCACGCGAATCATCCGGCGAGGACGAGTCGGGCCTGGTGATCAAGCGCTTCGGCCGGCCGCTGCCGTCGGGGCGCATCATCGCGCTCGACGGCGAGGCCGGCTACCAGGCGCGGCTGCTGCCGCCCGGGCTGGCACTTCGGGCTGTGGCGCTGGCGGTACAAGGTCGAGCAGCGTGCCGCTGGTCGTCGTGCAGCCCGGGCGAGATCGCGCTGGTCGTCGCCGCCGACGGCGCGCCGATTCCGCCCGAGCGCATCCTCGGCGCGCGAGGTGGAGTGCGACAACTTCCAGGACGCCGAGGCGTTCCTGCGCGAGCGGCGGCGAGCGCGGCCGCCAGCTCGCGTTCCTGACCGCCGGCACCTACCGCATCAACCCGGCGCTGTTCGAGGTCGTGACCGCCGGCGACGCGCGACGCAGCACGGCATGACGCCCGAGCGAGCTGCGCGTGTACCAGGTGCCGCCCGATCGCGTCGGCATCGTCACCGTGCTCGACGGCCGGCCGATCCCGGCCGGCGATCTCGCCGGCCCGGTCGTCGCCGGCCACGACAGCTTCCAGCGCGGCCAGGCGTTCATCGACGCCGGCGGCTGCCGCGGCCTGCAGGAGGAGGTGCTGCTCTCGGGCTCGTGGAACCTGAACCCGTGGTTCGTGCAGGTCGAGCTGGTGCCGCTGACCGAGATCCCGATCGGCTACGTCGGCGTGGTCGTCAGCTACGTCGGCGCGCGAGCACCTCGACGTCTCCGGCGACGCCTTCACGCACGGCGACCTGGTCGAGCGCGGCCGCAAGGGCGTGTGGGTCGAGCCGCTGCTGCCCGGCAAGCACCCGATCAACACGCGCGTGATGAAGGTCGAGCTCGTGCCGACGACCAACATCGTCCTCAACTGGGCGCAGCGCACCGAGGCGCACCACTACGACGAGCGGCTGTCGTCGATCACCGTGCGCTCGAAGGACGGCTTCTCGTTCAGCCTCGACGTGTCGCAGATCATCCACATCGGCATGAAGAACGCGCCGCGCGTGATCTCGCGCGTCGGCTCGATGCAGAACCTGGTCGACCACGTGCTGCAGCCGACGGTCGGCAACTACTTCCGCAACTCGGCGCAGGAGGTGACGGTGCTCGAGTTCCTGTCGGCGCGCATCGGAGCGGCAGCGCGAGGCGTTCGACAACATCCGCGACGGCGATCGAGGCCTACGACGTCGAGTGCATCGACACGCTGATCGGCGACATCGTGCCGCCGGCGGAGCTGATGAAGACGCAGACCGACCGCAAGATCGCCGACGGAGCTGCAGCGCACCTACGACGTGCAGCGCGAGGCGCAGGTGCAGCGCCAGGCGCTCGAGCGCGAGACCGCGGTCGCGAACATGCAGAGCGAGGTCGTGCGCAGCGAGCAGATGGTGCGCATCGCGCAGCAGAACGCGCTGGCCGCGGCCGAGGCCGCGAAGGGCGAGGCGAGCGCCACCCGGCTGCGCGCCGAAGGCGAGGCGGCGGCCGTCCGCCTGGCCGGCGAAGGCGAGGCGGCGTCCATTCGCGCGGTCGGCGCCGCCAAGGCCGAGGCCTACCGGCAGGGCATCGAGGCGGTCGGCGCGGGCGGCTACACCGCGATGCAGCTGGCGTCGATCCTGGGCGAGAACAAGGTCAAGCTCGTGCCCGACATCGCGGTCACCGGCGACGGCGCGGGCGGCCTGGTCAACGCGATGATCGCGCGCATGCTCGCCGGCGGCGCTGCAGTCGAAGCGCCGAAACAGTAAGTCTTTCCGCTGGTCCGCTGGTCCGCTGGTTTTTCGCTGGTCCGCTAACGAGCCAGCGGCCTAGCGGCCCA
>CAWIKP010000030.1:0-180407 GCA_963836735.1 uncultured Acidobacteriota bacterium
CGCGGGATTGACGTCGCGCGGGTTGCCCTTGATGAAGGTCAGGAAGGCGCGATCGCCGAAGGTGGCGAAGGCGTCGGTGGTCCGATAGCGCTTGAACCACTGGAAGCTCTTGTCGGCGACGGCGCGCTGCAGCGCTGACAGGTAAGTGCGCGCGTAGGTGCGCGGCGGCGCGCCGAACAGGTCGCGGTCGATGATCTCGGCGACGCGGCGGTTGCCTTCCTCGTTGAGGTGGACGCCGTCGGTGGTCAGCGGCGTCTTTACCGTGCCGTAGAGCGACCGGGTCGGCGCGAAGAGATCGACGAAGCGCACGCCGCGGGCCGCCGCCACCTGCGACATCGCCAGGGTGTACATCTCGAGGCGGGTGTTGTTCTCCTTGCCGTCGGGCAGATCCGGGTTGCGGAGATCCTCGTGCGCGATCGGCGAGAACAGGACGATGCGCGGCGCGGTCTTGCCGTTGTACTTCTGCGCCAGCGTGTGCGTGATCCACTCGTCGAGCTGTTTCCTGAACCCGGGCAGCCCGGCATCTCCGCCGTACGACTCGTTGTAGCCGAAGAACGCGAGGATCACGTCCGCCCTGGTGTTGGTGCTCTTGAGCCGGTTCTCCTTGTAGCCGCCGATCTCCTCGCCGACGCCGCTCAGCCACTCGTCGGGCGTGCCGAAGTTCTTCGACCGCAGCCGGGTCGCGACCTCGTCACCGGAGAACCCGAGGTTGCGGATGACCAGGTCGTGACGCGGAAAGCGCGCGTGCAGCAGCGTGTCGAGCCAGCCCTGGTACTGCAGGCGCTCGGCCAGCTGATTGCCGATGATGCAGATGTGCTCGCCGGCGTGCAGCACGAACGGCGTGGCCGCATCCGGCGCGCACGGGAGTCAGCGCGACGACCGCGGCAGCCGCGGCGAGGAATATCCAGAAGCGAAGCGTTCTCATCATAAACAGCGTCCGTGTGGTGCAGCGTCGAGGTCGCAATCGGCGAGCCCCCCGAAAAGACTACTTCCTGGGCGGAATCGGCGTGTCCCAGCCGGCCATCTCGGCCGGCTTCATACCCTTGACGTAGCCATTGAAATTGAACGTCGTTGGTTGGTAGGGCCCGACCAGAGCGACGTCGCCGTCAGCCTTGATGCTGGCCTCGAGTCCAACCGCCCAGAGGATCCCGTTCACGGCCATGCGTCGGAACCCCTCGTTCAACAGATCCTCGGAGGCCCCGTGCGTCGTCGTGAAGACGCGCCCGGATCTGCCCGAGGCGCCGGTATAGGAGCGCACCCAGGCGACAGGCACCTGCTGTTTGTCGGGGGCAGGCGGCGAGTCCGGCGTCATCCCGTTGAGGATCTGGCCGCGCGCGAGAATCACGCTCGGCTGCAGCGGATCCGCCGTGTACCCGCCCGACTGTACCCAGACGTCCTTCACGCCACGCAAGACGGGATGGCTGGCCTGCGACGGCTCGAGCATCAGCCGCGAGCTCATCTTGTGATTGGCGCCGTAATGCGACACCCAGGTTTCACCGAGGATCTGCCGGCCGAACCCGCCGGCGAACTCCGCCTTGTTCTGCCAGTCGAACCTCAGGAACTTCGCGTCGGGCCGCTTGATCTGGAACGCGTGGGTGGCCGTGCGAAACCCGACGACCGCTCCACCTCGATCGAGGTAGTCGGCGATGTGCTGCATCTCCGCGTCAGGGAAATCCTGGAATCGCAGGAAGACGACCATCAGGTCAGCCTTCCGGAGCGCGTCCAGGCCGGCGATGTTCGAGCTGCCGGGCTCGATGAACCCGGTCTGCGGGTTCGTGGTGAAGAACACGCTGCAGGTGAACCCGTAGCGTCTGGCCATGATCCGCGCCAGCGCCGGCAGCGTCTCCTCGGATCGGTACTCGTGATCGCCGGCCAGAAAAACGATGTGCTTGCCGACGCCCGGGCCTTTGCTCCCCTGATAGACGACGAGATGAGGGTTCTGAGCGGAGGCGAGGCTGGAGGCGAGAAGGAGAAGTGCTGGAAACAGGAAGAGGTGTTTGAGCATGAAAGAGATTCGCTGTCAGCCGTCAGCGCTCAGCAGATCAGGGAGATCTCCCGAGCGCTGACCGCTGACAGCTGATAGCTTACAGAATTCCCTCAGAACGTGAACCGCAAGGCTCCCTGCATGACGCGCGGGGACCGCGCGGTGGTGGCCTGGCCGAAGTTGGCGTTGACCATCTGGCCCTGCGGGTTGAACTGCGCGGTGGTGTTGATGGCCGACCAGTTCACCTGGTTGAACACGTTGTACGCTTCCCATCGGAACTGCAGCCGGCGCGTGCCGATGCGGAAGTTCTTGAAGATCGACATGTTCGACAGCACGATCGGCGGCAGCCGGAAGAAGGTGCGCTCCGCGTCGCCGTAGTCGCCACGTCCCGCCGGCCGGGTGAAAGCATCGACGTTCAGGAAACGCCCGGTCCCGCCCGGCGTCGGGTCGCAGTCGCTGTGACAGATCGGATCGCCAGAGATCGTCGGCCGCACGGTCCGGTTGCCACCGCCCACGTCCCCACCCGTCCCGCCCTCGCCACCAGTGAAATCGAAGTTGTCGGTGGTGGAGATCGTCACGCCAGCCCAGTCGCCACTGACGAAGGCGGTATCGCCGGAGAGCTGCCACCCGTCGAGCAGGCCGCGTGTGAACGCGTTGTTCCACATCCCGCTGCCGTTCGGCACGTCCCAGGTGTAGTTCAGGACCAGGTTGTGATACTGGGTGGTCCCGTCCGGCCCTTCGTTCCACGCGGGCTGCTGCCGCAACGGGATGAAGTTGGTCCCGTTGCTCGTCGTCTTCGCCAGTGTGTAGGCCACCGCGAACTGCAGGCCGTTGATGTAGCGGCGATTCAGCTGGACCTGGAGTGAGTTGTTGGTCGCGTTGCCGAAGTGGTTCCGCACCGTGATCTCCTGATACCCGAGGTAGGGCCGCAGGAACTCCGCCGGCTTCGCGGTCGTCGGAGTGCGCGGGTCGGCGTTCTCGGGATGCAGATCGACGTACCTGGCGCCGTCGGGGACCGGATTGATATTCCCTGACATCTCGGCGTGCTGCATCTGGAAGCCGGCATAGGTGACGTCGAGCACCGTGCCCCAGCCCATCTCGCGCTGAACGCCAATCGAATAGTTGTAGCTGGTCGGCGTCTTCGCATCACGCTCGATGCCGAACACATTGCTCGGACGATTGGCGAACGCGCCTGCCGCGCCAACCGCCAGCAGCGTGTCCATCGTCCCGTAGATGATGCTCGGGGTGTTCTGGACCGGAGGATTGCGCGCCATCGCATCCATGCCGTTCGCGTTGACGTGGGGGTTGTGGTAGATGCCCACGCTCGCGTGCAGCCCGGTCTTGTTGTCGCCGGTCAGGTCATAGGCGAGGCCGAGCCGCGGCTCGGGCTCGATCCCCTGATTATCGCGGAAGCCAAGCGGGTAATCGGGATCCGTGTTGGTGACCATCCCGTTGGCCCGATCGCCCGTGCCTTCAACGAACGTGCCCACGAACACGTTCGGCAGCGTACGTCCGGTGACCGGATCGAGCGCGACGTTCACGTTGTTGATGCGGGCAGGCTGATACAGGCGCGGTGCCTTCGCCGGGTCGTACCGCTCGGGCACGAAGACGGACGCGGGCTGCGCCGAATGCCACGGCTGGTACCACAGGAAGCGCACACCGTAGTCCAGCGTGAGGCGCCGGTTGGCCCGCCACGTGTCCTGCAGGTAGAACTCGGAGATGTTGCGCTTGCCCTTCACCTCGGAGAACGCATCGATCTCGGTGTAGTTCTGAAAGGTTCCGAGCAAGGCGTTGGCGTAGCTGTAGTTGGCGTCGAACGGGTTGCTCGTGTCGGTATTGAAGGTGAACTGCCCCGCCCACGGACCCGCTCCCACGCCGCCGCTGCCTTCGGAGTTGCGCGACTGCTCGAAGTAGAAGCCGGCCTTCATCGAGTGGTCACCCTGGATCCAGGTCAGGTTGGTCCGGATCGACGACAGCCAGGCCTCGCCCTGGTCGACCAGGCGGTTGTCGAAGGTGAAGTTCGGCGCGTTCGGGACGTTGAAGTTGACCTTGGGAATCACGTTGCGCGGGTTGAGCTCCGGGTGGAACTGGCCGACCGTGAAGCCGACATTCTGACGGTTGATCCGGTCCCAGTCGCCCTGGGTCAGCGGATAGAACTGTTCGGTCTGCTGCCGGGTGCCCGCGTCCGTGTCCAGCACCAGGTTCGACCGGAAGATCTTCGTGTAGTTCACGCTGCCGCCACGATCGGTGTTCAGGTAGTGGGTGTTGAAGAACCCCCACTTGTTCGGGCCGGCGGTGATCTCGCTGCCGCGCTGATCCGAGTACCAGTCCTTGAACGTGAAGTAGAAGCTGTCGGTGTTCGACGGCCGCCAGTCCACCCGGACGATGTTGTTCATCTTCGGGTTCTCTGCGTTCTCCTGGGTCGAGTGGTTGAACTGCCCCTGGGTGAACGTGCGATCGAAATTCGTCGCCCGCGGCAGCATGTTGAGCAGGGCGCGGCCGCTCGAGTTGATGCGATCGGCCGGAATGACGTTGCCCGGGAAGCACGCGTCGCCGCCGGTCGTCGCGCTGCAGGTGCCGGAGCGCAGCGGATCGCGGATGAAGATCAGCCGGCCCTGCGAGTCCAGGGTCTGCGAGAAGTCCCCGCGCATCTCGGCGTCGGTCGGCATCGTCCAGTTGCGCAGCGGTCCGGGACGGCTCACCAGCGGCGCTTCCATGGAGTAGAAGAAGAACAGCTTCTTCTCCATCTTCGGGACCGGACCGCCCAGATTCGCGCCAAAGGTATTGAAACGATAGCGGGGCTTCTTGGCGCCCGCGCGGTTCACGAAGAAGTCGGTCGCATTCAACGCTTCGTGACGCCCGTAGTAGTAGAGGTTGCCGCGGTACGACGTGCCGCCGCTCTTGCTGACAATCTGGACCTGTCCGCCGCCGGCCCGCCCGTACTCGGCGCGATAGGAATTCAGCAGCACCCGCACTTCCGAAATCGCGTCGAGGTTGATCTGCTGCGCCATCAGGTTGGTGGCCCCCACTTCGTTCGCGACCACGCCGTCGACGATGACGTTGCTCCAGTCGCGGCGGGCCCCGCCCACGTTCGGCACGTCGGTGCCAAAGCTCATGCCGAGCGAGTCGACCGTGTTCTCGTAGCGCACGCCCGGGAGCAGCCGCATCAGCGAGGTGACGTCGCGGCCGAGCACCTGGACCTGCTCGATCTGATTGGACGTGAGTACGCCGGCGTTCTGCGTCTCGGCGGTGTTCACATGCGAGCCGCGCGCCTCGACCGTCACGGTCTCGCCCAGGCTCCCCACATCCAACCCGATGGTGCCGATCGACAGACGCTCACCAGCGCTGAGAACGATGTTCTTGCGCTCGAACGTACGAAAGCTGGTCAGCTCGACCCGCGCCGTGTAACTCCCCGGCTGGAGGTTGGTGACCTGGAAGTGGCCCTGATCATCGGTCACGGCGGCGCGCGAATCGCTCGTCGCCTCGTTCACGATAGTGACTGTCGCACCCGGGACGATGGACTTCTGCGGGTCCACGACCGTGCCGGAGATGCTGCCGGTGACCGTCTGCGCGGCCACGCTCCCGGCAGCGAGAACGGCCGCGACCAGCGCGATACCGAACGCGGCCAGACTCCGTGTTCTCGATCTCGACATGGATCCTCCTCGACGTACACCAACGGATCGCTGCGCCTTCGGCCCCAGCGATGGGCGGACCTTACTCCTCCCGGCGGTGAAGTCTCCACCCAATTCCTCGCGACCGGCGGCATTTCACATCGTCAAATTTCTGTCCTCTCCCTGGATCGCCGCGCAATCGACACGGTTTACAGCAACGCAATCGGCCTTTACTTAAACGCTTAAGTGACTGATGGGACGATTCAGTTCGGAGCAGATATTTCGCTATGCGCGACACAACCACGACAACTCCCAACTTCCAACCTCCAACTCCCAAGGGAAACGGTCCGAACAGCGGGGTGAAAGACGGCCAACAAGCTTGTTGGTGGCCTTTCCCCGGTCGATCGAAGCGCTTCCCTTGGGAGTGGGGAGTTGGATCGTTGGGCGTTGTCGTTGCTATTCCGCGCGGAGCGCGATCATCGGATCGACCCGCGTGGCGCGGCGGGCGGGCACCAGCGTCGCCACGAGCGACACGCTCGTGATCACCGCGATGACCGTCGCGTAGGTCAGCGGATCGCGGGCGCTGACGCCGAACAGGATGTTCTGAATGCCGGCGCCCGCCAGCGTGGCCAGCGTCAGCGCCAGGCCGACGCCGAGCCCGAGACCCGAGGGCGAGCTGCACGGCGCCCTGCCGCAGCACCATGCGCAGGATGCGGCTGTAGTGCGCGCCGAGCGCCATGCGCACGCCGAACTCCTGGCGCCGCTGGTTGACCGAGAACGACATCACGCCGTAGATGCCGACCGACGCCAGCACGATCGCGACGACGCCGAAGATCGAGAACATCGTCGCGATGATGCGGTTCTGCGCGACGAAGCCCTCGATGCTGCTGCTTCGGCGTGCCGACGAAGTAGAGCGGCAGGTTCGGATCGACCTTGGCGACTGCGCTGACGGAGCGGCACCGCCATGGCGTCCGCGCGCTGGCCGGCGCGCGGCTTCACGATGACGGTCGCGAACTGGCTGACGAAGGGGCCCGGCTGGACCGGACCGAACGGGTTCGCGAAGAACGGCACGTAGAAGCCGGTGTCGTCGACGCCCGGGTTGTTGAACGGCCCGAGCATCCGGACCGTCGACACGACGCCGACGATCGTCCGCCACGGGCCCGGCTGGCGGCCGTTGCCGGCCACGGTGCGGAACCGGCGGCCGAGCGCGCTCTCGGTGCCGAAGTGCTTCTGCGCGAACGCGGCGTTGACGATGGCCACCGGCTGGCGCGCGTCGAGATCGTCGGTCGGTGAAGGTCCGTCCTTCGAGGAGCCGCTGCCCGGTGACGGCGAAGAAGCCGCCGGTCACCTGCTCGAAGTTCGCGTTCGGCCGATCGCGGTTCTCGCGATACGTCTTCCCCTCGATCTCGATCGGGCCGTTGCCCGAGAAGACCATCCGGAAGCGGTTGGTCAGCGCGACCGCCTCGAACTGCGGCGTCGCCGTCGAGCTCCTGCAGCAGCCGGTCGTAGAACACCTTGCGCGCCTCCGGCGACGGATAGTCGCCGTCCATCAGGCCCATGCGCGCCGACATGATCCCGTCGGTGTCGTAGCCGTAGTCGATCGTCTGCTGGTTGGTGATCGATCGCACCTGCAGCAGCGAGCCCGATGAGCAGCACGCAGGTGACGACGATCTGGAACACCACCAGCCCGCGCGAGATGAGCGCGACGCTGCGGCTCGTGTTGCCGCGGCCGCCGTCGCGCAGCACGTCGGCCGCGTTGGCCCGCGACGACATCAGCGCCGGCAGCAGGCCGGAGAACACGGCCGCGGCCAGCGTGGCCAGGACCGTGAACGCCAGGACCGGCGCGTCGACGTCGAACGTGATCCACGACGGCGGCGGGTTCTCGAGGTTCCTCACGGTCGCCGACAGCCAGTCAATCGACGCGTAGGCGAGCGCGATGCCGACCGCCGCGCCGATCGCCGGCAACCAGCAGGCTCTCGGTCAGCATCTGCCGGATCAGGCGGATCCGGGTCGCGCCGAGCGACGATCGCACCGCCAGCTCCTTGGCGCGCAGCGTCGCGCGCGCGAACTGCATGTTCATCACGTTCACGCACGCGATCAGCAGCACGCCCGACGCAGAACCCCAGCATCGTCCACAGCGTGCCGCGCAGCGGCCGCGGCGTGAAGGTGTCGAGCAGCGGCTGCACCTGGCCGGTGTTGAACTGCTTGTTGGTCTCGGGGTACGCGGCCGCGAACCGCCGGGCGAGCGTCGTGGCCTCGGCGTTCGCCTGATCGAGCGAGACGTCCGCCTTGAGCAGGCCGAGGACCGCCGGGTTGTTCGCGGCCGGGTCGTTCCGCTGCGCGCGGCGGGAACTCGCTGAAGAGCGGGATCCAGAGCTCTTCGTTGGTCGGAAAGGCAAACCCCTTCGGCATCACGCCGATGATCGTGGCCGGCTTGCCGTTGATGCGGAAACCCTTGCCGACGATGTCTGATGCGCCGCCGAAGTCGCGCTGCCAGATGCCGTGGCCGATGATCGCGACCTTGCCGGCCCCCGGCGTGTTGTCGGCGGCCGTGAAATCGCGGCCCATCAAGGGCGTGACCCCGAGGATGCGGAGGAAGTCCTCGGTGACGTAGGCGCCCGTGTAGCGCTGCGGGTGGCCGTCGACCGTGACGTTGACCGTCGACCCGTTCAGGTAGGCCGCCAGGCGCTCGAACGACTGCTGCTGCGGCAGCAGCTCCTCGTAGTCCATCGACGAAATCTGTCCGTTGACGCCGAAGAAGGTCGCGCTCGACGGATCGATGAAGTTGAGGCTGGCGAGCCGTTCGGCGTTCGGAAACGAGAACCCGCGCAGCATCACGCCATTGACGACGCTGAACATCGTCGTGACGCTGGCGATCCCCAGGGCCAGGACGATGACGGCGAGGGCGCAGAAGGACTTCTCCTTCACGAGAAGGCGGAGGCCAATCCTGACATCGCGCATTCTCTCTTAGACGCTGCGCCCGTCCCTTGGTTCGTCACAGGGGCGCGCGGGTTCGCGGTTCGCGGGCTCGCGGGTTCGGGGGCCCGTTCGGGACGGTCGATTACTGCCAGCTCCCGTACATCGGATTGGGAATGAGGAAGTAGCGGATCCCGAATTCCGAAAACGCCGGCTCCCCCTGTTGGCGGAGTGTCTGATTGAGCCCCGGAAAGTCCTGGATGTTGTCGCCGACGAACGCCACGACCTCGAGCGGGGTGCTGCCAGCGGCCGTCTTCCCGGCGGCGACGGCTTCGAAGCGCGGGTTCTTGTCCGAAGGTCCCTTTTCAGGGCGACAGAGGATGACGTCGACGGCAAGTTTCTGTGTCTTGAACAACGCCACGGTGTCGGCGCATTCGGACTCCAGCCGGTTGGTCACGATCGCAATCCGCCCGCCCAGTGCGCGCACTCGTGCCAGGAACGCCGCCGCCCCTGGCAAAGTGGTCGCTTCACGTCGTCGCACCCAGGCGGACCAGCTCTCTGATGAGTACCCAAGACCGACCCGTTCGATCTGGTACTGCAGATTGTTCAGGATCGTTTCATCGGCGTCCAGAATGACCGCCCACGATCCCGGCGCACGAGCCGAGGCCTGCTGCTCCACCCGCACCGTTGCCAGTCGGTAGGCTTGAATCACGGCCGCGTAGTATTCGGCGGATCGCTGCACCCAGCCGATCGAATCTGGCAGCGTGGCCGTCCGGGCCGCCGGAGCCGCCGGCGTGGTCACGGGCGCCGGCCGGGACGCCTGACAGCCGGCGATCAGCACACACAGCGCCGGAATTGACAGCAATTGCCGGAAGGTCATTCGATTCGGTGGGTCGGGATCGCGGCCCGGGATCCGGAAGCCGGGCTTCCGGATCCGGCCCAAGCACTAGAGACTCGCGACTGGTGGCGGCATCTTGAACGTCTTCTTCACGTACTCGATGTTGGCGCGCGTGTCGGCGACGATGTCCTTGGTCGGCGAGCCGGTCTCGAGCACGTACCAGCCGCGATAGCCGATGTCGTAGAACTCCTGCGCCATCCGCGGCCAGTCCATCTTGCCCCCGGGCGTCGAGAGCAGCAGATTGGCGTTCTTCACGTGGATCTGGTTGATCCGCTTGCCGAGCATTTTCGGCTCTGCGTAGATGTCCTTCACGCGCGGCACGATGTTGTGCGCGTCGTAGTAGACGGCGACGTAGTCCGAGCCGACCGCGTCGAGGATCTTGATGTTGTCCTCGGCCGAGATCCAGTCTTCGAGCCCGACCACCACGCCGTACTTCTCGGCGTAGCGCGCCACCTCCTTCATCATCGCGACGAAGGTATCGACCTGCCACTGGTTGGTCATGTCGATGTGGCTGTCGCCCAGAATCGGCAGCAGGATGTTGTTGGTGCCGATGTTGTGCGCGATTTCGACCGCCTCGACGAGCAGGATCCCGAAGGCGGCGTTGGTGTGCATCGGCAGCCGCGACTTGCCCGGGTTGCCGATCGCGAGCGAGCAGATCTGGATGCCGTTGTCGAGCGCGGCGCGGCGGAAGGTCTCCTGGGTCTTGGGATCGCGCAGCGTCGGCGTCTTGCCGTCGGTCGGATACTGCACGCTGACCTGGATGCCGTCGAGTCCAATCTCGCGGGCGAGCGCGATCTTGGCGATGTCGCCGCGCTGTCCGAGATTCCAGTCGGTCATCCCGACCCGCACCGGCACCGGGTTGGCCGGCGTCTTGGTCGTCGCCGAGCCCTGAGCCGGTTGCGCGGCCCCGCCCTGAGCCTGTGCAACCGCGGGTGCCGCGACGCTTGCTAGCGCTGTCTGCTTCACGAAGTCCCGTCGTGTCAGCACGGTCGCCTCCTTCATCAGCCCTTCAGGATGCCTTCCCACCCTTTACGGTATTGCGGCCGCTTGATGAACGGCGCCGCTTCAGGTGCGTTGGTCGCGCGGAGGTTCTTGTAGTCCCACTCGAGCTTCTTCATCGTCCGGTACGCGACGTTGCCGAGGTGATTGGCTTCGGTCGTCCAGCCGGAGTACTGGAAATTCGATCCAGGCACCGGGCCCTGCCCTTTCGCGTAGTTGACCCATTCGATCCAGTGCCCCGGCGATCGCGGCAGCGTCTCGGCCGGCATCTCGAAGTCCTTGAACTTGTCCTCCGGCAGCAACTTGACGTTGTTGCCCAGGCAGAGCAGCATGCCCTTGTCGCCGATGAACAGCTGCGAGCGGCCGCCCCACTCCGGCACCCAGCCAGGTGGCTTGCTGTCGCCCTGGTGCCACACCAGTTTTACGGGAGGCGCGCCCGACGGCGATGCCGGGTACTCGTAGGTCACCATCATGGTCGCTGGTGCGAGCTCCCGGTGCGGGATCGGCACGTTCGGCGAATGAGCCTCGATCGTCAGCGGCTGACGGATGTCGAGAACCGTGTATGGCACATCGTTGTCGTGGCTGCCGAGATCGCTCATCGTGCCGTTGGCGAAGTCCCACCAGCGATACCAGCGCGGGCCCGGGAAATACGTCTCGTGGTAGGGACGCGCCGGCGCCGGGCCGAGCCACAGATCCCAGTGCTTGGTGGACGGAGGCGTCATCGTTTCCTTGAACCGATCGACGATCTGGATGCCCTTGTAGAAGCCGTGCGGCTTGTCGAACTTCTCGGCGGACGCCGCGTCCTGGAGCCCCCACGCCCGGTCGGCCCAGACATGCACTTCGCGCACCGGCCCGATCACTCCAGTGTTCAGGACTTCTTTGACCTTCCGCCTGGCCGGTGAGGCGTGGCCCTGGTTGCCCATCTGGGTGGACAGCTTCGGAGACTTCGCCGCGGTTTCGCGGATCAGCCGCGCTTCCCAGACGTTGTAGGTCAGCGGCTTCTCACAGTAGACGTGCTTGCCATGGGTCAGGGCCAGGTAGGTCGCAAACGCGTGCGTGTGCTCGGCGGTGGCCACCACGACGGCGTCGAACTCGTTCGGGTGGTCGAAGACCTTGCGGAGGTCGTTCTCGCGCCTGGCCTTCGGGAAGCGTTCCGATGCCGACTCGATCGCGTTGTCGTCGATGTCGCAGAGGACCGTGACGTCCTCATCCGGATGCGGCCCGGCAAAGGGATCGGGCGTACCGCGGCCAGCCGGTGGCGGCGCTCCCGGCCTGAGGGTGAGCTCGTTGAGGCTCGCCAGCGCTCGACCGCCGCAGGCGATGAACGCAATCCGCAGTTTGTTGTTCAGGTTCTGGCCGCGCAGGAACGCCGGCGCGCCGGTGACCGCTCCTGCCGCCGCCACGGCGCCGCCGACGAAGTCCCGGCGCGTGATCCGCTGTCCGCGCGTTGCCCTGGTCGAGTGTTTCATCAGCCTGGCTCCTCCCAACCCGCGCATTCTACGCCGCATCTGCACCGCTTCGGCAATCGGGTTGGATCGCGCATGCCTTCCGCCTGAAGGCGGAAGCCACAAATCCCTGTCGGTTGGCGTGGCTTCCGGCTTTAGCCGGAAGTGAGGTCAGGGCTCACCTCATCGGCGGATGCCGGAAATCAGCACGATCCCCGATCGCTCTTCGACGCGCTCCACGACGAGCTCGGAGTCATCGGTCGAGACATCGAAATCGCGAACGTCGAAGTCCGGCGGCAGCCGCGTCAGCTGGCGCTCGGCTCCGGTGTCCAGATCGATCAGCCACAGGTCTCGGTGATGGATGTCGCCACGCATGACCACGAGTGCGGGCCGGGTATGGAGGAAGCGAACCCGCCTGGCGCCGCGGGTCAGCGTGAGATTCGGAATGGCATGCGGCCGGGCGGCCGCATCGACCGCCTTGAGCTGGAACGTTGTCCCGACGTCCGGGCCCGAAAAGACGACGAAGTCGCCTCGAGGCGACCAGGCCGGATATGCCGCATAGTCCTGCACCAGCGGAACGGCCGCACCGTCGAGCGAAATGCCCAACAACTGCGACGCGCCGTTGACGATTGCCGCCGAGGAGAGCGACTTGCCATCGGCCGTCCACGCGGGAGCGCCGCGCAGCGCGAAGGCGTCGGTCACCACCCGGACGTTCGTGCCGTCGGCGTCCATGACGTACAGCGCGGTTCTTCCCCGCTGTTCGACCGAGAATGCGACGCGGCGTCCGTCCGGCGCGACCTCCGGTCCGCCGATCACTTTTGCCGCGGCCGCGCTCCACAGTTCCGTCGAGGCGCCATTGGCGATCTTCCAGATGGCGTCGCCCGTGCCGAGCGACGACACGTAGAGCAGAAACCCCGGCCCGAGCCGTGGCGAGCTTCCGCGCGCCGTCGTCAGGGAGACGGGCGTTGCCACGGAGGCGCCGCCGGCCGGCACGTCCGCGACGCTCATCCGCCACAGCGTGCCCTTCGCTCTGGCAACCGTCGCAACGACCTGGCCGCCGTCGACGCTCCGCGCGAGCGACGTGTAGCGGTCGCTGCCCGCATTGATCCGGCGCGGAACCCGATGCTCGACGTCAACCGTGTAGAGCCAGGGGCCCGAACCGTCGCTGCCCGTGGCGAGATACAGCAGCGTGCGGTGGTCGAGAAACACCGGGTGGCTCACGCCGGAGGAGTGGCGGGTGATCTGCTCGGGCGTGCCTCCGCCAGGCTTGACGCGCCAGATGTCCATCGCATCAGGCACTGCGCCCTGCACGAAGTAGATGAACGCGTCATCCGGGGACCAGACCGGAAAGTGCGCGTGCAGTCCCGCTGCGGCCGCGAAGATCGGCCGGCCGTCAGTTCGCTGTCCGGGGTCCCGCACGAACATCGGATCTCCGGCCGCCGGGGTATGAAACACCAGACGCGAGCCGTCGGCCGACCAGTCGAGCTCCGCGACGCCTTCGAGATACGGCCGTGGATTCCCGCCAAGCGTGGGAACCGCCCACATGCCGATGTCGCCATCCTTCGAAGGCCCTCCTCCACGCACCCAGAACGTGACCAGCGTACCGTCGGGCGAGAACCCCAGCGTGCGGACTGACGGATTGACGAGCTCCGCAAACCGGCCAGCCGTCAGGTTGTAGAACTGTCCCCCACCGATCTGGGTGACCCAGACATCCATCCGGCCATTGCGGTCGGACAGGAATGCCACGAACTTGCCGTCGCGGGAGATCGCCGCCGCCTGATCGGCGCCGACGAGATCGGTCAGATTCCGAAAGCTCGCGCCGCGAAGCGGATCGCGCCAGAAGTACTCCGACGGATCCAGACGCCACCAGGCGACCAGCAGCGTCACGAGAACCGCCACACCTCCCGCAGCCCACGCAAGCCTCGAGCGGTGGCGGCTCCCGGCAGGCGCCGGTGCGGCTGAGAAGCCCGCACCCGACTCATCACGTGGAAGAGGTGTGTCGTCCTCAGGAGGCGTCGGGCTGGCGGGGATCTCTTCGGCGGCAGGCGACAGGTTGCGGCGGCGCGCCCAGTCCTCGAGCTCGGATTGAAAGGCGTAGACCGACCCGAGCTTGTCGTGAACGTGGCGGTGGACCGGCATCCCCTCGCGCTTTTCCCAGCGCTGCGCCGTGGTGACGTCGCGGCGGAGGTAGGCCGCGATCTCCTTCCACGAATTCAGCCGGTCTTCGGGCGCCGTTCCGACTCGCGACGGCGCGCCGGACGAAGAGTCGCCCATCTGCGCTCCAAGGGTGCTTCGAGCGCGATTGTAGCTTTCCTTCAGCGAACGGCAAACGACGGTATTCGATGGAAAAGCGCCGGAATACCCCCGATGCCACGCCTTGCTGCTTGCCGCCTTGCCACCGCTGCTGCGACCGTCAGCACGACCGGCGGAATCCGGTCCGCGAAGGCAACATGGAGGGCAACATGAAACGAAGACTAGCCTGGGTCCTGGCCGCTGTATTCGGGGCCGCAGGAACGTACGCAGGAACGCTGCTGGCCACGCCCGCCAGCGGGTTCACCGGCACGACCGTGGCGGTTGCGCGATTCGACGAGATCGACGTCAAGAATCACGCGCTCCCTGCGAGCATCTGGCACTCCCGGCTAAAGACCCAGGGGGAGTCCGACGTATACATCCAGTCGAACGTCTGGACGCCCGGAGGCACCAGCGGCTGGCACACACATCCCGGCCACAGCCTGATCCTCGTCACGGCGGGAACCGTCACCGCGTACGAAGGTGATGACCCGACGTGCACGCCCCAGGTCTACACGCAGGGAATGGGGTTCGTCGACAACGGGGGCGATCACGTGCACGTTCTGCGGAACGAAGGCGCGGTCGAGGCGCGCACGATGACGGTCCAGCTGATCCCGGCAGCCGCCGCGCGGCGGATTGACGCTCCGTCACCGGGCAACTGTCCGTTCTAGCGCAGAGGGGTCAGACCGGGGTCGACCCCGGTCTGATGCTGCGCTACTTCAGATTCGCGAGTACGACGATCACTTCCGGCGTCGATCGGCCGGCGATCCGTTCCTGCGCATCGCGCTCCTGACGTGTCTCCGGCAGGTTGAAGCCCGTATTCCCCGCCAGGCGGACTTCGCGCAGGAAGTAACTATCGCCGTACCGGTGGAACACGAGCCGCGGGTTGTCGTCGGTCTTGCCGCCGTCGGGCTGGCCGAGCAGGATGGCGGAGTGCTTGAAGCCGCTGATCATGAACACGTCGGTGTGTCCGCCGAATTTGGACACCCGATAGGTGTCGCGGGGCATCAGCGACGACCCGACGTTGAACGCAAACGGCACCTTGGTGATCGTGTCCAGCGACTGGGCATTCACCACCGCCGCGGTCCCGATGAATGCAAAGCCCGCAAGGGCGATGAACGTTCTGGCATAGGTCTTCATCACGATTCCTCTTCTTCGTCCGATCGGTGACGCCGGCAGCCGGCGCCGGATGCCGCCACTGGTTCTTCGTGCATCCAATTAGTAGGACGAGAGTCGGACGTGAGTTGACTTGTGAACGCGATGAAGAATGAACGACAAACCTGTGGCACCCGCCTTCGCGCTTCGCGCTACGGCGAGGCAGGCACGCGGTCAGTTGCTCAGCTGGCCCAGCACTGCCGCCGTCACGCCCGCAGTCGTGCCCGTGCCGCCCAGATCCGGGGTGACATCCCGGCCCGCCGCGAGCACCGACAGGACGGCTTTCTCGAGCGCCGACGCCGCGGCACTCTCACCGAGAAACTCGAGCATCATCACCCCCGACAGCATCTGCGCCATGGGATTGGCGATGCCGCGGCCGACGATGTCGGGCGCGGAGCCGTGGACGGGTTCGAACATCGAGGGGAAGGCGCGCGACGGATTCAGGTTGGCGCTCGGGGCCAGCCCGAGGCTGCCGGTGATTGCGGCGCTCAGGTCCGTGAGAATGTCGCCGAACAGGTTGGAAGCGACGATCACGTCGAACGTTTCAGGGCGCCGCACCAGATCCATGCAGGCGGCATCGACGAGCAGCGACTCGGTCCGGATGTCCGGATATTCACGGGCGACCTCCGCGAACACGACATCCCAGAAGGCCATGCTGAAGCCCTGAGCGTTCGACTTCGTCACCGAGGTCACCAGGTGCTTCTTCGCCCGCCGGCGCGCGAGATCGAACGCGAACCGGATCACCCGCTCGGTGCCATGCCGGGTGAAGACCGCGGACTGGATCGCGACGCCGTGAGCGCTGGCAGGATACAGAATGCCGCCGACCTGCGCGTATTCCCCTTCGGTGTTCTCGCGAACGACGATGAAGTCGATTGAACCGGGCTCCTTGCCGGCCAGCAGACAGCGGACGCCCGGGTACAGCACCGCCGGCCGGACGCACGCATACTGATCGAACGCGCGGCGGATGGGCAGGAGCAATCCGTTGAGCGTGACGTTGTCCTGGATTCTTGGGTCGCCGACCGCGCCGAAAAAGATCGCGTTGAAGGGCTGCAGCCGCGCAATCGCATCCGCCGGCATCATCTGCCCGTGATCGAAGTAGCGCTGCGATCCCCAGTCGAAGTGCTGCCACTCGAAGCGGAAGCCGGCCGGTGCGGCGACCGCCTCGAGCACGGCCGTTGCCGCAGGCACGACCTCCTGGCCGATCCCATCGCCCGGAATCACCGCGATGCTGTAAGTCTTCATCCGTGACGTTCCTCGTGCCGATCCGTCAGCGTGCGAGCCGATCGGTCAGCGGTTGATATACAGGAGATAGGGCAACTCGATGGCGAGCAGCGCCAGCAAGTAGATCGCTCCCATGATGGCGCCGAGCCTCCAGAAGTCCTTCGGACCGATGTATCCGGCGCTGAACCAGACCGGCGCGGGCCCGGTCGCGTAAGGCGTGAGCACCCCCATCAGGCCAACCGAGTACAGCATGGTCAGCACCACGGCCCTCACCGGCATGCCCGGCACCGCAACCACGGCCGCAAGGAACGCGGGCAGGACCGCGGTGGCGTGCGCGGTGGTGCTCGCGAACAGGTAGTGAAGCGCGAAGAACAGCGCAATCAGGACGACAGCGATCGTCACGGCCGACCACCCGGCAAGGCCGGCGGCGCTTCGCGCTGCAAGCCAGGTGAGAAACCCTACCTGATTCAGGCCGTCGGCCATCGCCACCAGCGTGGCGAACCAGACCAGCACGTTCCATCCCTGCCTGTTGGCGATCACGTCGTTCCAGCTGACCACGCCGGTGATCACCATCAACGCGATCACGATCAACGACACGATGACGGGAGCCACGATCGCGCCGCCGAAGATCCAGCCGGCGAGCGCAGCAATCGCGAGCCCCGCCATCGTGACTTCCCTGCGTGAGATGGGCCCCATCCCCGCCAGCTCTGTCCCGGCCCAGACCACAACCTCGGGTCCACGCTTGATCGCCGGCGGATAGAGGACGTAGCTGACGGCCGGCGTGAGCACGAACAGCACGATACCAAGCGGCAGCGCACCGATCATCCACGTCATCCACCCGACCTGGACCCCGGCGATCCTGCCGGCGAGCTCCGCCGCGAACAGGTTCGGCGCGAGAGCCGTGGCGAACATGCAGCTGGTGACCGAGGTCGTGGCAAATGCGGTCCAGCAGAGATACGCGCCGATGGCCCGCGGCTCGACCGCAGGCGTCGAGCCGTACAAAGGAGGGATGCTCGTCACCACCGGATAAATCGTGCCCGCGCTTCTCGCGGTGTTCGATGGCATGAACGGGGCGAGGATCAGGTCCGCGGCCGCGATCGCGTACCCCAGACCGAGCGTGTGACCGCCAAGCCTGGCCACGAGCAGCAAGGCAATCCGTCGTCCAAGGCCCGTGATCTCGTACCCGATCGCAAATGTCGTGGCGGAAAACACCAGCCAGACGACATCGTTGCTGAACCCGGACAGCGCCCACCGGACCGACGCAGCGGGGGTCGGCGCGACCAGCTCGAACACAGCCGCCGTGCAGAGGCCGATGAACCCAATCACCGGCGCCGCGATCGGCTCGGTGATCAGGCCGGCAACGACGAAGGCGAAGAGCGCGGTGTAATGCCAGGCGGCCGGCGACAGGCCCGCAGGAACGGGCAGGAGCCAGACCACGGCGCCGGCTGCCAGCGGCACGAGCCACTTCACCAGTGCCGGCCGGCTCGCACTGCGCAGGGTCACGGGATGGAAACGCTAGGCCATTGCCAACATTGCCAAGATTGCCAAAATTGGCAAGACATCAGCGGGTGAGATGACGACCAGTGTGCCTCAGGCGGCATTTCAATGTTGGTAGTGTTGGCAATGTTGGCAATGTTGGCAATGTTGGCAATGAACTATTGTCCAAATCGAGGATTGACCACTGAGCTGAAGATTGATCCGAAAGTGTAGGTCAGGCTGACCCCTAAGTTGTACTTGTACCCGGTCTGGAGACGGCGGATCCGCAGCAGGATCTCCTCGTCGGTGGCCCCGCGCGCCGGGAGGGCGAGCTGATCGCGGATTCGCGAGGCGTTGACGTTCGCCGCGACGGACAACCCGCGTGCCACGCGCAGCGACAACTCCCCTTCCAGCTCGAGCCTGGTCTTCGACAGGTCATGAAGGTATTGCGACCACTCCGCCCTGGCTTGCAGCGATCCCCAGGGCTCGCGCTGCTCGTAGGCCAGCGACACTTCGTGCCGCGGCAGCGTCTCCTCATCCTTCCCGAAGAGCGTGGTTTCGTAATAGCGATTGCTCTCGACGCCGGCCCCGTACATCAGCCGTAGTTGGCGGCGGGTGTACGACGAATACGGGAACACGTTGAACTCGATCGCCGGCATGGCCGAGATCGACAGCTTGATGTTGTCGAAAGTGGACGATTCGACCTCGCCGGTGGCCCCGATCGACCAGTGCTCACCCAGACCATTGACCACCAGCCACTGGAAATCCCGCTCGCGCCGTTCGGCGTGGACCGGTTCCTCCTCGTCCAGGTCGAACTCCTCGACCGAGTGCTCGATCTCGACGCCGAACGTCACCTTCCAGTCCGGCGTGATGCGGTCGGCGCTGAAGTCGGCTCCCAGCTCGCGTTCACGGCTGGACTCTTCCCCGTCGAATGAGGCGGAACCGCGAAGGCTGAACACCCAGTTCCTCCAGGGGTCGCCCACCACCGCCGGCCGGTCGGCCTCGGTGCCGGTGCGGACGCTCACCGCGAGCCCGGACGGCAGCGTCTCCCGCGACAGATAGTGCAGAACGCCGACGCGCAGCGCCGTGGCCAGCTGCCTGCGGATCACGTCGTCGGTATCCGATGAGAGCGTTACCGTGCGCGTCGAGTAATTCACGCCGTCGAACCCGCGCGCGCCCATGAATTGCAGCGTGTACTCGCTGCCACCGGCACCGGTCTCGGCACGGGTGATCAGCGCGTGGATGTCCGCTTCGGTGCGATCGCGGACGTAGTCCACGAACGTGACCTCGGTGCGCAGATAGTCCTCGTAACAGGACTCACAGTCGAGGAACAGCGTGAGCTGGCGGCTCGACACTCCGCTCTGGGGCTGACGCGCGGACGCCTGCCGTCTCCCCGCATAGACATCCTCGGCGAACGACAGGATCGTGAAGACCGTGGTCAGAACCGATGTGGTGGTGGCGTAGAGGGGTCGCGGCACAAGGGCATCTACGACCGCGCGACATCTGACGTTTCCTTGCCGCGCCGTAGCGCGAAGCGCTAGACCAGCAGGTCGTACCCGAGCTCGAGCTTCTGGTAGTGCACGAGCAGCTGGTGGATGTTGTAGGGATGCGTCGGGCTGCCGCTCAGCGTGTTGCGCAGTACCTGAAACACGTGCTCCACGCCGCCGGCATCGTCGATGTCCACGTCGGCGCGCCACTCGTTGCCGCGGACGCAGAAGGTCAGCTGCAGGTTGCCATAGTGGTCCTGCGTCTTGAAGCTGCCGGCCTCGGTGAAGCCGTCCGGGAGTCGGTGCAGAAGCCCGGAGACAGGGTCGAACAGGCCGTCCTGCACGCTGTTCTTGGTCTCTTCGCGGAGCTCCTGGGAGACGCTCACGAAGAACCGGTCCCCGCGTAACTCGATCAGGCTCTGGAAGTAGGATGCGGCGCTGCGGCCGTTGCTGAAAACGGTCGCTTCCGACTTCGCCATGATGTTCAGGAACCCGGCCTCCCGAATCGGGTCGAGCGCCGACAGCAGCGTGTCGCCCTTCTTCCCCTCGAAGCCGAGAATGGTATCGCTCGTATCCAGGGTCCGCCTGGCGTCCGCGGTCAGATCGCCGAACTTGGGAAACCGGATGTCGCGCACCTTCTTCGGATCCACGGCACAGACGACGTCGAGCGGAGTGACGCCCTGAGAAAGCACCTCGACGAACCGGCTGGCCGGCTGATAGGACGGCGGGTCGATGAACAGCTGATAGATCCCCTGCGGCCGCGCGTGAAGATTCGTGATGACCGCCGTCTTGCCCGGCTTCAGGACCGCCTTGCTGGTCTCGGACAAGGTCCGGTGCCGCAGCACGACATCGACCGTTTCCTTGATCTTTTCACCGTGAACATCGACGAGGTTCAGTTGCAGCTTTCCGGTCTTTGCCATGCACCTGCTCCAGAGCCGTTCAGTGTGTCATGAAAGCGGCGCGAGTGTCCGACTTCCGGCTAACAGCCGGAAGCCGACCGCGAGGCCGATCGAGCGCGGCGCGATCCCAGCGGGCGAGGGTGGCGGCCTGGTCGTAGGTGCTCTCGATGAATGCCGCGATATCCGCGGCCGGGGATGCCGCGGTGCGTACCGCCTCGTAGGGCAGGATGAATTCGCTCATTTCAGCGTGATAGAACGCCGCAGCCGGCCGGACGCGTGTGCTCTTCAGACCATCCGGTTCGGGAACGGCGTAAGCGTAAAACGCCGGTTCCAGCACCGGCCCGCTGCCGGGCCAGAATCCATGACTGATGACTTCGTGGGAATACGCTTCGCGCATGAATGCCGGTCCGTCGCGCGGCGGCGCAGTCCTCCCGGAAAAGCGGGTCACCGCCAGATCGAAGCTCCCCCAGAAGAAGTGCGAGGGGCTGGACTTCCCCACGAAGTCGGTTCGTGACTCGGTGAACACCCGGTGCACCTGCAGGAGCACTCGCCAATACCGGCTGGCAGCTTCGGGATCGTACGAGTGGTGAACGGTGTCCTGCTCGAAAGGAATGGGATCAGGAATCTCGACCGGCACCGGCCAGATCCGCACGGGCAGCCCCATCTTCCCGAGCGTCGCCATGACGGTCCGATGGAATTCCGCCACGGACCGCGGCTCGAGGGCCAGCGTTTGCCGGTCACCGTCCGACGTCTCGATCACCAGCTGGTGATCGATGAAGTCGAACGCGATCGTGAACGAGCGGCGGCCATGCGGCAGCGTTCTGGTGGCCAGCCCACGCGGCGTCACATCGAGCGAGATGCCCCAGCTGTGGTTGAGCGGCGGCGCCTGGGCGAGCGCCACCTTGCCCACCACCTGGGACCACATGTGGAGCGTGGCGCAGGTGTCCTTCCACGCGTCGTAGGGTAAAGCCGGCCACAGGTCTTCGCTCACGTGCCCTCACTTCGCCTTACGGGCTGAGGCTGTCACAGCCGGCAGATCAGCAGCTCCCGTTCGTAGATCATCTCCGGCGGCAGGTGATCGTGCAGGTCGATGAACAGCTCTTCGTGCTGGATCACCTCGCGGCGCCACTGGGCCGGGTCGACGCGCTGCATCTCGTCGAACTGCTCCCTGCTCATCTCGAGCCCGCGCCAGTCGATGTCCTCGTAGCGCGGCATCCAGCCAATCGGCGACTCGCGGGTCGGGACGCGGCCGTGCACGCGATCGACGATCCACCGGAGCACGCGCAGGTTCTCGCGGTAGCCGGGCCAGAGGAATCGGCCTTCGGTGTCCTTCCGGAACCAGTTGACGTGGAAGATCTTCGGCGTCTCCTTCAACAGCCGCTGCATCTTGATCCAGTGCCGGAAGTAGTCGCCCATGTGATAGCCGCAGAACGGCAGCATCGCCATCGGATCGCGGCGCAGCGCGCCGACGCTGCCGGTCGCGGCCGCCGTCGTCTCCGACCCCATCGTCGCGCCCAGGTAGACGCCCGAGCTCCAGTTGAACGCCTGGTAGACGAGCGGCAACGTCGTCGCGCGGCGGCCGCCGAAGACGAAGGCGCTGATCGGCACACCGATGGGACTTTCCCAGTCCGAGTCGATGATCGGACACTGCGACGCCGGCGCGGTGAACCGGGCGTTGGGGTGCGCGGCCGGCCTGGCGTTGGCGCGCCCGATCTCCGGCGTCCAGTGCTCGCCACGCCAGTCGAGACATTCAGCCGGCGGCTGAGGCGTCATCCCCTCCCACCACACGCCGCCCTCCGGCGTCAGCGCAACGTTGGTGAAGATCGTGTTGCGTGCCACGGTGGCCATCGCATTGGGATTGGTCGCGCTCGAGGTACCGGGCGCGACGCCGAACACGCCGGCTTCGGGATTGATCGCGCGCAACCGGCCGCCCGCATCCGGCTTGATCCACGCGATGTCGTCGCCGACCATCGACACCTTCCAGCCCTTCATGGCATCGGGCGGAATCAGCATCGCCAGGTTCGTCTTGCCGCAGGCGCTCGGAAACGCGGCGGAGACATAGGTCTTCTCGCCCTGGGGATCCTCGACGCCGAGGATCAGCATGTGCTCGGCCATCCAGCCTTCGTCGCGCGCGATGTTGGAGGCGATCCGAAGGCCGAAGCACTTCTTGCCGAGCAGCGCGTTCCCGCCATACCCCGAGCCGTAGGACCAGATCTCGCGCGTCTCGGGAAAATGGACGATGTACTTCTCGGGATTGCAGGGCCAGGGCACGTCCGGTTGCCCCGGCGCGAGCGGCGCGCCGACGCTGTGCATGCAGGGCACGACGCGCTGCACGTTCTTGTCGATTTCTCGAAGCACCGCCTGGCCGATGCGCGCCATGATCCGCATGCTCACGACGACGTAGGGCGAGTCGGTCAGCTGGACGGCGATGCGGGACATCGGCGACCCGGGCACACCCATGCTGAAGGCCAGCACGTACATCGTGCGGCCGGCCATGGCGCCGCTGAACATCTCCTTCAGCCGCGCGTGCATCTCGTAGGGGTTGACCCAGTTGTTGGTGGGCCCGGCGTTGTCCCTCGACAGCGCGCACACGTAGGTGCGCGACTCGACCCGAGCGACGTCGTTCGGATCCGATCGGGCGTAGAAGCAGCCCGGCCAGAGGTCCTGGTTCAGCCGGGTCAGCGTGCCGGCCTGCACCATCTGCTCGCAGAGCAGGTCGTACTCTTCCTGCGATCCATCGACCCAGTGAATCGACTTCGGCCGCGCGAGATCCGCCATCTTCCGGACCCAGCGCAGCAGGTGAGGATTGGTCGACAGTGACGCCGATACGTCGCGACCGAGGGTATGCACATCCATAAATGAAAATCGAAGGCTCGATGATGAAGCGGTTGACTACTTCTTCGTGGTATTTGCCGGCGCCTCGTAGATTCGCAGATTTCTGATCGACCACGCCGGCGCATCGGACGCGCTGTCGGTCTGCGTCAGGCGAACGAACTTCGCGCGCACCGGCGCGAACGAGATGACGGTGCGCGGTCCCTCGCCCTTGCCCTCCGCAACCGGCTTGCTCCACGTGGCGCCGTCGGTCGACACCTGCACGGTGTAGCCTCGCGGGTAGCCGGCCACAGGCGCCGCTCCGCCGCCAGCGCCGCCGCGGCCCGGGCCGGCTCCAGCCGGTCCTCCCCGCCCGCCACGGCCCGCAGAAACCGCCGAGTCGAACTGGACCTCGGTTACGGCCGCCGGCTGCGGCAACTCCACAGTGAACCACATTCCCTGCGCCTGTGGCGCACCGGTGCTCCACCCACGCAGCGACGAGGCGCCCGCAGCAGTGTCGCTGCCGTGGCTGGCCGTGAGCTTCCACTGCTGTGCGTCGAGCAGCCGCGGCAGGGTGGCTTCGAGCTCGGGCAGCGTCCACGGCGCCTTGCGGCCGCCGTCCTCGGCGCGCACGCGTGCCACGTCAGCGGGGCTCACCATGCCGGCGTTGTTTCCGAAACTGTTGCGAACATACGAAGCGATGCCCGCCACCCATTCGTCGGTCCCTCCCATCGGCACCATCACATCGCGATAGATCTTGCCGTCGAGCGGACCGGTCATGCCTTTCAGCAGCACCTTGATCACGTAGTCGCGATGGCCCTGCACTCGAGGTGAGCCGGCGAGCGACGGGGCCATCATCGTGCCGGGAGGCGCGTTCTCCATTTCCTTCCCGGTTCCATCCTGCCCGTGGCAGGCGAAGCAGACCGCGCCAAATACCTCGCCCCCCTGCTGCAGCCGTTTCTCGTCGTCCGGACTGAGCGGCGCGCCACGGCGCCCGCCGCCGAAGTTCGCCGGCGGCGTGAGCAGTCGATCCCCGATGAGCGCCACGCCTTTGGCCTCGTTCGCCGCCTGCGCCGCCTTGACGAGATCGGCGGCGTCCGGCAGCTTGAAGAGGGTTGCCGTCAGCATCGCCTGGATGACCACCCTGGTGTCGGGGTCCTTCGTCAACGCCCGATAGTCGTCGGCGAGCGACTTGTCGCCGGCCTTGTAAAGGGTCTCGCTCGCGCGAACCGCCTGGATGCGCATCCTGGGGTTCTTGTCTTTCATCGCCTCGCGGACCAGGCTGGCGTCGAGCGCGCCGAGACCTTCGAGCGTCCACATCGCGTGGAACCTGGCCAGAAGCCCGCCTTCGCCATTGGCTCCGGGGCTCGCCATCATCTGCTTGAGGGCAGGCACGACCGACTTGTCCTGCTTCAGCACCAGTAACCGCTGCGCCGTGTCACGCCACCATCCGTTCGGGTGCGTGAAGTGCGCCACCAGTTGCGATGGTGTCTCGCTGTACATCCGGGGCGGGGCGAACTCGGGCGCGATCGCTGGAATCGCCGGCTGACCGATGTTCGTGGACGTCGCGGCGACGGCCGCGCGGCCGTCGTAGCGCAGCCGCCAGATCCGGCCGTGGGCGACGACCTTGTCGAGCTGATACTGCTCGATCTTCGCGCGGAGATACTCTCCCGGGCCCGACCATTCCCTCTCCTGGATGATGCCGTGGTACATGTCGGCGATGTACACGGTGCCATCCGGTGCGTTGCTGATGTTCACGGGGCGGAACAGCTGATCGATGTTCGTGATGAATTCCGATCCCGGGTACACGTTGCGGAGTTGCGTCAGGCCTTCGATGTCGTCGATCGCGGCGCGGCGGATCAGCCGTCCGACCGGTTCGGTGAACAGCAGGTGCCCCTTCAGGTCCGCGGGCAACCGGTCGCCACGGACAATCGCCGGGCCGGTCGTGGCCGTGAAGTGATTGAGGTTCTGCGCCGGCATCCGCGTGCGGAAGATGCCGCCCTGCATGTCACCGATGCCCGGGGGCGGCCAGACCACCGCGAAATCCTTCTCGAAGCCGTTCTCCATCCCGGGAGGACAGTTGGGATTTGGCGCGGGCGGCGGCGCACTGGCGCGACCACGGCCAGCCGCCGGGCAGGGCGTGAACGACCCGTAGTGGATTGGGAACTGGAAGTTCATCGGCCCGCGTTCGCTGCCTGCATCGACGAACCACGGCTTCCCGTCATCGTCCGAGGCGAGGCCCCACTGTCCGCCGTTCGAACCGGTCGGCTCGCGCAGGAACCCGGAAGGCGTCCACCGGATCCGGAACGCGTTGTAGGTGGTGTAGATCCAGTTGTCCAGGTTCCAGAGCAGGCCCGCCTTCTGGTGCTCGATGTTGGCATCGCCGCTCTGGCCGATGCCGGTGAACACGACCTCGCGCTTGTCGGCCACGCCGTCGTTGTTCGTGTCGCTCCACTTCACCAGGTCGTCCGAATCGGTCTCGCTGGTGAGGATCACGCCATCCTGGAGCGGCAGGATCATGCGGGGCGCCACCAGATGGTCGACGAACACCGTGCGCTTGTCGTAACCGCCGTCCCCTCTCGTGCTCTCCCACCGGCTGATCCGGCTGATCGGCTCATGTTCCCGGCTCGCTTCGGCGTCCATCATGTAGCTGATCATCTCGCCGACATACATGCGGCCGTTGCCGTCGAACTCGATCAGGGTCGGACTGATGACCTCGGGATCCGCCGCCACGAGCTCCATGCGATAGCCCGCCGGCAGTATGAAGCCCTTCGCTTCCTCCTCTGGCGTCCGCGCGGTGATCGGCGGTTTCGGGGAGAAGTCGGTCGACTCGTTCGTCTGCGCGCGCCCGCCCCCAAACCCGCCGGCACGGCCAGCCGGCGCGCCCTGCGCCGGTGAGACGGATGCCCCGGCGCGGGGGGCCGGCGCCGGCTCCTGTCCTCCACTGCCGACCGCTTCGGTCATCAATGATGCCGATGCGATTACGACGGCAGCAGCCAGGCCGGAACGAAGAAGACGGGACATGCAACCACTCCTCTATATAAGGACGAGCGTGCAACGGGCGGATAAGCCGCGATGCATGCCAGCCAGGGGCGGCCGGCACCGCCACGGCGATTCTGAAATTATGCAGCGAGTGGAGGGCGTGGGGCGGAGGTTAGAGTCGGCAGGGTCTTTTTGGAGAGAGAGACCGTTATCAACGCCCAAGCTCCAACTCCCAACTCCCAAGGCGCCCTCAGGCGATCGGCCACCGGCCGTCACGAGCGCTTTTGGGGGGCGAGCCGGTTGTCGCGCAGCTCCTGCGCGACCTGCCGGCTGACCTCGACGGCCGCCTGCGTCTCGTAGCCACCGAACGCCCGCCAGACGCCGGAACCCGGCCGTCCGGCCTCTACTTGGACGTCGAGGCCCCGGGTCTTCTCGACCACGTGACATGAACTGGGATATCTCGGTCTTCAAGAATTTCCGCCTGGGCAGCACGCGGCGCCTGCAGTTCAGGGTCGAGCTTTACAACGCCTTCGACACTGAGCAGTGTACCGGCGTGAACACCAATGCGAACTTCAACTACGTGACTGGCGTGCTGACGAACCCGACGGTATTCGGATCCTTGACGGACGTCACCAACAGCGCCCGCCGCATCCAGTTGGCGTGCGGTTCACGTTCTGAGACGGGCAGGATCGGCCGGATCTGAAGACCCGGCCCTACGCATGGGCCGCCCGCTCCACCGCTCGCCGGAAGCCGGCAGGATCGATCGCGGGGTACCGATACAGTCGCGGCTCGATTGCCGAGAAATACTCCAGCAGCTTGACTCGATCGACCAGGCCACGATCGAACATTTCCCGGACGTCACCCTCGTCTTGCGCGTGCCCGCGCTCAATCTTGGAAAGCGCCTGAGCGTAGAGGTCGAAATGACGGAACGTCAGAGACCCTTCCTGGGCGATGAACGGGCTTCTGTCCTCCCACCCCTCCCGCACCGGAATGAAATCGTCCGGCGAGGCGAACTCGATATTGATCTGGAGCCGCTCCTTGATTTCCGGGATCGCACGGAACACACGATCGCGGTCAGGCACCATCTTCATGTCGACATCGATGGTGCTCTCGCGCCAGCCATGGAGGACAGCGGTGGCGCCGCCCGTCAGATAGACCTGCGCCGGCAGGTCCGCTTCGCGGCCCAGCGTCTTCATGAACTGCTGGATGCGTGTCGCGTCGGCTAGCGCGCGCATGCCAGCGCCCGCTCGAAGCTGACGAGACGCCTGATCAGCGCGTTGTAGCGGGAATGCGCGGAATCCGGATCGGTGCGGCTCAACAACTCATAAAGCCGGTGTTCGCCGCTGGGGATCGGATCGGCAACAGCCAGCCCGAGCTGGCGCAGACGTGGCGCACCGATGGAGACGAGGAGCGCGGCGGCGGTTTCGGTGCCCGCAGCCAGATCGTCGAGCCCTTGCGCGATGAGATCGCCTCCCGGAAGACCGTCCCGCATCGCCCGGATTATATCGGGAGCGATGAAGCGCCGACGGCGGGCTACCGAGCCTTCAGCTTCCCGAGCATCATCGCGGCGGTCGCGAGGCCATCGCTGATACGAGGCCGCTCTGCGGCCTCGCGATAACTGCATCGACATCGGCGAAACGATCTTGTCGTTGAAGGCGCACGAATACAGGCGGCTCGCGAGCCTGGCACCGGGCGGGAATTGGCGTAGAATCTGGCATTCCCGGGCACATTCACAGGTCACAGACTGCTGCAGGCTGGGGGAAGGGCGGTGAGGCCGCCTTCGGTATGAATAACGCTGGTGTACCAAGACCTCTCGCGCATTCAGGGGCGGTATGGCGGGCGAGCACGCTGGTGACACGGAACTCTGAACAGGTGATCGCGGCATGACGAGCGAGCGCTGGCGCCGTATCGAAGCGCTGTATCACGAGATGCTGGCGCGCCCGGTGCACGAGCGCGCAGGAGCGCTGGCGGTGGCGTGCGCGGGCGATTCCGGGTTGCAGGCCGAGGTGCAATCGCTGCTGGACCAGCCTGAGCCCGCCGGCCTTCTCGGACCCCGCGCAGTGGAGGTCGCAGCGCCGCTCGACGCGCCGGCAAAGGCGGCGCTCACTGGGCAGCGTATCGGCGTCTTCGAAGTCAGGGGCCTGCTGGGCGCCGGGGGGATGGGGGAGGTGTACCGCGCGTGGGACCCTCGCCTGGCGCGGGAGGTGGCGCTCAAGGTGCTGCCGGGCGACGTAGCCGAGAGTCCGACGCGCCGGCGCCGGTTCCTCGAGGAAGCGCGGGCGGCCGGCAGCCTGAATCATCCCAACATCGTCGCCGTGTTCGACGTCGGGGTCGGGGAAGGCACTCCGTTCATCGCCACGGAGCTGCTCGAGGGCAGGCACCTCCAGGACGAGATGGATCACGGCGTGCTCCCGATTCGACGGCTGCTCGACTTCGCCGTGCAGATCGCGGCGGGGCTCCGCGCCGCGCACGACGCCGGCATCGCGCATCGCGATCTGAAGCCGCAGAACGTCATGGTGACGCGCGACGGGCGCGCCAAGATTCTCGATTTTGGATTGGCAAAAGCGTCCGGCGCCGACCGGGACGTCAGCGGAACCCAGCCCGGGACGATCACGGCGCCCGGCATCATCCAGGGCACGCCCAACTACATGAGCCCCGAACAGGCGAGCGGGCGCAGGGTCGACTTCCGCTCCGATCAGTTCTCGTTCGGACTGATGCTCTACGAGATGGCGACGGGCGTCCACCCGTTCCGCCGCGGGACGACGCTGCAGACGATGTCGGCGATCGTCGACGACGAGGCGCGGCCGATCGGCCAGCTGAACGCCGCCGTTCCCACCATGCTGCGGTGGGTCATCGAGCGATGCCTGGCGAAGGATCCGGCGGACCGGTATGCATCCACCGCCGACTTGTCGAAGGACCTCCTCACCCTGCAGGGCCGGCTCGGCGAACTGACCGGCGAAGAAACGCATCCGATTCCGGCGCCCATCAGGTCGCGCCGGCGCACGGCGCTCATCGCCGCCGGAGTCGCGCTCCTGGCGGTCTCGGCCGCGGTCATGTGGCCGTCAGCGGATGGCGGGCTCCCGGCGCTGAAGTACGCGCCGCTCGTCACCGATGCGCGTTTTCAAGGCTCCCCCGCCTGGTCCCCTGATGGCACCACGCTGGCCTACACGTCCATGGTCGACGGGATCCAGCAGGTGTTCACGAAGAGCCTCGCATCATCGGGGGCGCATCCAGTGACGGACTCCAGGTTCGACTGCACGGACCCGTTCTGGTCGCGGGATAACACCCGCATCTTCTACCAGTCGCTCGCGCGGGATTCAGAGAGCCTGTGGTCGGTCAGTTCCGCGGGAGGGCCTCCCGAGCTGATCGTCGAGAACGGCACTCGGGCAGACATCTCGCCCGACGGCCGTACGCTGGCCTTCTTCCGCGAGGTGAACACCCAGGAGCCGGTAGGTGCGCGGCGATCGCTCTGGATTGCCTCGCCAACCGGGAGCGACGCGCGCCGGTATGGGCAGGCACCGTTCGACACCCGCACGTTTGTCGACGGGGCGCTCCGCTTCTCGCGCGACGGCTCCAAGCTCCTCGTCTGGGTCTGGGGCTGGTCGGACGACACGTCCACGACGCCTTCTCCTGAGTTCTGGGCGCTGCCATGGCCCACCGGCCAACCCTACAAAGTCCTGGCCACGCTGGCCCGAACTACCCCCGCCGCGGCATCGTTCGACTGGCTGCCCGATGGCCGACGCATCGTCGTCTCGTTGTGGGACGAGCGAACGACGGGGATGCACCTCTCGATCGCCAACGTCGAGACCGGTGAGGTGACGCCGCTGACCTCGACGCCGGGCACCGAGAACCGCCCGGTCGTCTCACCCGACGGGCAGCGGATCGCCTTCGCGGCCGAAGCCATCGATTTCGACCTGGTCGAGATTCCTCTGGACGGGTCGCCCAATCGCAGCCTGCTGGCGACATCCCGGAACGAGCTCGATTCGACGTTCACGTCCGACGGCAGTCAGTATGCCTATGTCTCCGACAAGGGCGGGCTGCTGCAGATCTGGCTGCGCAGTCGCGACGGACAGTTCGAGCGCCCGATCGTCGGGCGGAATCAGTTTCCCGACGATCAGACGCTGGCGATGGGAGCACCGGCGCTGTCGCCAAAGGGGGACCGCATCGCCTATCAGCGGTACGCGGAGCGCAGCGGATATCAGATCTGGGTGTCGACGGTGGCAGCCGCGGGTCCGCCCGTCCAGCTGACATCGGGGTCGTTCTACCAGGATGGGCCAACGTGGTCGCCGGACGGGACCACGATTGCGTTCCTGCATCGCACCAAGGACAACGTGTCTGCGCTCGCCAAGGCTCGGGTCGGCGCCGTCGAACCACCGACGCTCATCCTGCCGGAAGTTGCGATGCTCCGGTCGCGTCCGAAGTGGTCGCCAGATGGCCGGTGGATCGTGTCGGCCACTTCCGAAGCGCTGGTCATCGTGAGGCCCGACGGGAAGGATTCGCGTGTCATCAGCCAGGAGAGCTGGATTGCCTATACCTGGAGCGTCGACAGCCGCCAGATCTACGGGCTTCGCGAAGCGGACCGGCCGGGCCACTATGCGCTGGGCGTCATCGATATCGACACGATGAAAGAACGGGTCATCAACCCGGAAGTGGGCGTCATTCCCCCGGCTTCGCAGCCCATCCGGGGGCTCGACTTGATGGGTCCGCGATCACTCGTGACGTCCATTGCCAGCGCCCGGTCGGATATCTGGACGGCCGAGGGCCTGGAGCGTCCCAGGCGAACGCTGCTCTCTCGCCTGTGGCGCGGGAACTAGCCGACTGTTTTGGTGATTCGTGGTGTATCAAATCCCAAGCTCCAAGCTCCAAGCTCCAAGCTCCAATCCCAAGGCACTCCCAATTCCCAAACTCCAATTGGCAGTGGAGTTTTGGAATTTGGGCGTTGGGAGTGCCTTGGGATTTGGAGCTTGGAGCTTGGGAATTGACACTCTAGTAATGACCAGAACAGTCCACTAGTTTGAGGATCCGAAGATCCAAGCTATTTCCAAGGACTCGCTCGGGCCTCGGACGCTATACTCCCCTCGCCTGTAGCCCGGAGGCGGAGGGACGAGGGCCGACGGGATCAACCCCCAGGAACCCACGGAGAAACCATGCGGAAACGCCTCACGCTTGCGACGCTGCTGTTGTCGGTCACGATCGGACCGGAAATCCTGTTCGCCTGTGGCGACAAGTTTTTCCTGGTCGGACGCGGCGACCGGTTCTGGCGCGCGTATGCCACGCTCCATCCGGGTCGCATCCTGATCTACACCGGCGGGACGACGACCGTCAGCAAAGGGTTACGCGACGCTCGCCTCCACAAGTTCATTACCCGCGCCGGCCACCGCGTGGTCGTCGCCGCGGATCGCGGCGAACTCGACCGGGCACTGAAGTCCGGATCGGTTGACGTCGTGCTCGCGGGTCTCGGGCAGGCAGTCGATCTGGCTCCGGCGGTGGCGGCGGCGCCGTCCAGGCCGACCCTCCTGCCGATCGAAGGGGATGGGGCGGATGCACCCACGGCATCGCAGCCCCAGTTTGCCGCCAGGCTGAAGTCGTCCGACAAGGTCAATCGCTTCCTCGGCAGCATCGAGGAGCTCATGCGAGTGCGTCCGGCATCCAGTCCGCAGCGACTGCAAAGCTGACGAAGGACCCTCACCATGCGATCGGTGCACAGCGCGTTCGCTGTTCGGGTCGTGGCCTCTCTGCTCGTCGTGTCCGGCACCGTGACGACGGCCCGGGCACAGGCGTGGCTGCCGGCCAAGGGAGAGGGGACGGTCTCGGTCCTCTTCACCAATGCCCTGTCGAAGGACCACTACCTGCCGGACGAGCGCTTCGACTTCGGCCACATCGATTCGAACACCGTGCTGTTCGACGTGACCTACGGGATCTCGGATCGCCTTGCCGTGACCGCGGGGCTGCCGGTCGTGATGTCACGCTACCGCGGCGCCTTTGCGCATCGACCGATCACCCTGGACGACGGCAACTGGCATACGACCTCGCAGGACTTCCGTTTCGGGGTCCGCTATACCGCGGTGCGCGGGCCGGTCGTGGTGACGCCGTTCATTGGAACCGATCTCCCGAGCGTTGACTACGAGTTCTACGCGCACGCGGCCCCGGGCCGGCACTTGAAAGAGCTCAATGCCGGGGTCGTGGCGGGCCGACTGTTCGCAGACCTCGGACTCGTGGTCCAGGGACGCTACGCGCTCGCGTTCTCGGAAGGCGCGCTCGACCAGTCCCGGCGCTACAGCCTCGCCTCACTGGAGGGGGCGTATTTCCTCACCCCGAGTCTCCGGCTGCTGGCAATGACCTCCGCGCGCATCGGCCACACCGGGATCGACCTGGCGCCGGACAGCGGCCGGGTCCTCCCAGCCGACGTGTTCCGCCATCATGATCAGATTTCGCGTGAGAGCTATTTGAACGTCGGCGGCGGCGCGGCCCTGTCGCTGACCGACACCTGGGATCTTTTCGGCTCGTTCACGACCACGGTGACCGGACGCAACACCCATGCGGTCAACCGCGGGATTTCTCTTGGCGTGGCCTGGAGCTTCGGCGGCCCCGGCGCCCTGATCCGCGCGTCGCGGGATACGCGCGAGGGCGGGCTCGTCAGGTGCCTGTGCCAAAAGGCCGGGGGCTAGCTGCTAAGTGCTGGACAACGGTTGCGTGCTGGCGCCGCCGTTCGTGCGGTGCAGCTTGAACGTGAGCAGCACCGCGCCCAGCCGGACCCGATCGCCGTCGGCAAGCCGGACCGGTTCGGTCACGCGCACGTCGCCGACGAACGTCCCGTTCTTGCTGCCCAGATCCTCCAGCCAGGCATCGGCCTCGAATCGGATGGTGGCGTGACGGCGAGAGACCGTGGGCGACGGTACGTCGATGGCATCGTCGAGATCGCGGCCGAGGAGATTGTCGCCGTCGAAGAGATTCACGCGTCCCGTCTGGCTGACGAGCCAGCCGCGAACCGGACGAACCGCTGACGGGGCGGGGTCCGACGACGTGACCTGACCGACGAACGCGTATCCGAAGCCATGGACCGTCCGGATGAAGCGCGTGCGCTCGGCATCATCGCCGAGCACACGCCGGAGCTCCGACACCAGACTGTGCAACGTGACCTCCGCCACGAAGGTTTCGGGCCACAGCTGCGCATGGATGTCGGCCTTCGAGACGGCGCCAGGCCGCCGTTCGAGCAGGACCGTCAGGAGATCGAATGCCTTGCGCGTGAGGTGACACTCGACACCGTCGCGCCAGACCCGGCGAGCCGCAGAATCGAACTGGATGCCCAGGGACATCGGTGTCCGAATTAGTGCAGCCGAATGACGCTTGTCAAGCACTTCGTTGGCGGTCGTGCCTTTGGCGTCGTGCTCGCGGGCTTGCTGTTCGGATGCGGCGGCGACCGCTGGCCCGATCCTCCACCCCTCGACCGATCGAGCTACCAGGCCCAGTATCAGGAGTGGCTCGATCATCGTCGCGCGGTTGCGGCGGAGGCGGTACGGCTGATCGGTGTCTGGGCTTTGCCTGAGGGGGAGACACCCTTCGGGTCGGATGCCAGCCTGCCAATCGTGCTCCCGGTTCCCCCCGCGCCACCCCGAGCCGGAGTGTTCCGCCGCGAAGCTGACAGAATCACCGTGTTGCCGGCCACGAGCACCGCGCTGCGATGGCAGGACGGCGCGCCGGTGACCCGACCCACGGACCTTGAGGGCATTCTTGCCCTCGGGTCACTGCGGCTGCTGGTCGAAGGCGTCGGAGAGGGATTGTCGGGACGCCGCTTCCTGACCGCCTGGGACGAGGATCGCGTCGGCAGCCCGAACCCTCCAGCGATCGAGACGTATCCGATCGACCAGGAATGGCGGCTCGCGGCACGGTTCGTCGCCTTCGATGACACCGAGGGCGATCGAGGTGGGCGACGTCAGGGGCGGTGTCCAGTATTTCGTGGCTCCCGGTCAACTGGTGTTCCGGGCGAGAGGACACGATTTGCGCCTGACGGCGCTCACCGAGCCGGAAGGGCGGGAATTCTTCCTGATGTTCAAGGACGAGACCAACCGGTCGACCACCTACAGCGGCTACCGCGTCCTCTTTGCCGGCGCAGTCGACAACGGCGCGTGGACGGTGCTCGATTTCAATTTCGCCGGGAATCCGCCGTGCGCCTACTCCCCCTACACGCTCTGCCCGCTGCCGCCGCCGGAGAACCGGCTGGCGATTGCGGTGACTGCTGGTGAGAAGCGATTCAGCGGGCGGAAGGAATGAGTGGGTGCGTGAGAGGCACACCCACCGCTCACGCCGACTGACTGGGTGTCTCCGTGGTGACGCCGGCGGCAGAGGTCCGGTAGACGAGGCGGCTGGGACCGATCTCGATGGCGTCGCCGTCCCGCAACGAGGACTCCCCGACGACCCGGCGATCGCCGATCTTCGTGCCGTTCTTGCTCCCGAGATCCTGCAAGCGGACACCGCGGCCATCGATGATGATGCAGGCGTGACGGCGCGAGACGGCGGCCGAATCCAGGCAGACGATCGAGCAGGGGTCGCGTCCGATCACGTTCTCTCCCGCCTGCAGCATGATTCGCCGCTGGTCGACGAGCACCCAGTGCGCCAGGCCCGGGCGGGCCGGTTTCGGTGCGTCAATCGATCGACAGAACGCGTATCCCACGCGGTGGGCCGTGCGAATGATCGGGCGATCGGGTGACCGGTCGTCGAGGACGCGGCGCAGTTCCTTGACCACGCCGACGAGCGTGGCGTCCGAGACGAAGGTCTCCGTCCACAGCCGTTCGTGCAGCTCGCGCTTCGAGACCACCCTGGGAGCCTGATCGACGAGGAGCGCGAGCAGATCGAACGCCTTCGGCGTGAGGTGAAGCGGGTTGCCGTCCCGCATCAGCAGGCGCCGGGCACGGTCGAGCACGAAACCGTCGAAGCGGACCGCCCCGATCTCCCCGCGGATTCCCTCGGTTTTCACCCGTTTCTCCCCCGACAGTCGACCATGGCCTCCGCGCAGACTGCCGCTACTCGCGTCGTGAAACGCGTGCCGATTCTACAAGCGGGACGCGGAGGATCGGCAAAGCGGCGCGCCAACTTCGAATTCCCGAGGAGACCACCATGCGAGCGAAGACCCTGTTGTCGTCGATTGCCACAACCGCGGCGCTCACCTTATCCCTGGCGCCGGCCGGGCTGAGCGCCCATGACCAGGACTACTGGTCGCCCTGGAGTTTCGCCACGCCGGTTACCGGCGTCAACAGTCCGCAGCCCGATGGCTGCCCGATCGAGTCGCGGGACGGCCTGAGCCTGTACATCGCGTCGTCGCGCCCCGGCACGCTGGGTGGCAACGACATCTGGGCCGCCGACCGCTCGAGCAAGGACGAAGCCTTCGGCGCGCCGACGAATCTCGGCGTCCCGGTCAACTCGCCGGCCAACGACTTCTGCCCGACGCCCATTCAGGGCAGTTACCTGATGTTCGTCTCGGAGCGCCCCGGTGGGGGGACGTGCGGTGCCGGGCCCGGACTCGGTGACATCTACATCATTCGCCGCAATGCCGCATTCGGCTGGGGGGCGCCCCGGCACCTTGGCTGCGTCGAAACCGGGACGGGCCGAACAGCGCCGGTGCGGAATTCAGTCCCTCGCTCGTGACCACGGCCGAAGGGACGTTCCTGTATTTTTCCAGCACCGCCAGCGGCAATCACGACATCTACCGGAGCCGGCGCCATCACGACGGCACGTTCGGTCCCCCGACTCCGGTTAGTGAGCTCAACACCGAGTTCGACGACCGCATGCCCAATGTCAGTGCCGACGGGCTGGAAATCGTCTTCAGTTCCAACCGCCTGCTCGACGCGCAGGGCAACACCGCGTTCGGAAGCTTCGATGTCTACGTGTCGCGGCGAAGCAGCACAAGGCAGAAGTGGTCGGCTCCCGTCAATCTCGGTTCTAACGTGAACACTGCAGGCAGCGAAACGCGCGTCCACACTCTCCTGGGATGGCCGACGGCTGTATTTCGGCCGCGACGGTGACATCTACTCGAGCACCAGGACCCGGCGGCACGACTTCTGATCCGACAGGCTGGCCCGCCGGTACGCGGGCGGGCCAGCTATTCGCCTCGTCGTCCCGCACCGAGATCTGATGACTCCGCCGATGCGCCTACGACCGGCCCGTCGACTTCAGCCAGCGTTCCAGCCAGGCGAGCGCCAGGCGATCGGCTTCCGGCGTGACCTGGTGCCCGGCGTCCGGCTGCAGATGAAGGACCAGGCGTTCCGGGACCCCTTGCGCCTTGTAGGCCTGTTCTGCCGCGGCCATGCACGCGCGGACGCCGCCGATCGGCGTACGCGGATCGGAATCGCCGTTGATCACGAGGAGCGGACGCGGCGCGATCAGCGGCAGCATCGACGGCCCGTCGAACTCACCGTAGACGCCCGGCGCCACCTTGTCGTAGAACCGCCGCATGAACGGTGCACCGACGCCGGTGCCGGCGTCTTTCGCGGCGGCATCGATCGCTTCGCGCAGGGTCCAGGCCCGCGAATCCCAGGCGCCGTGATCGAGCGCCCAGCGGAAGCTCTGCACGCCAATCATCGGCACCGCCACCGCAATCCGCGGATCGACGGCGGCCGCGAGATAGGTTTCCATGCCTCCCTTCGAGATGCCGGTCAGGGCAATCCGCGACCGATCGACGTCCGGTCTGGTTTCCAGATAGTCGATCAGCCGCATCACGTCCCAGACCGTGTCGTAGAGGAACGGATGCTCGCGACCCGTGCGATACGTTCGAAGGATCGCGCCGAGGTACGGGGACATGGCTTCCGACGACGTCCCGGCACGTTCGCCGTGGTAGCGGCCATCGATTGCGACCGCCACGAAGCCCTTCGCGGCGAGGTCACGCAGCCGCGCCGCCATCCCTTCCTTCGAGCCTCCGGTTCCGTGCAACACGATGACGGCCGGCTGTCGCGACGACTCGGACCGCTTGATCAACAGCGTGGGCACCCGCTGCCCCGCTTCCGCCGCGAACGAGATCTCTTCAGCGACGAGGCCGCCAGGCTCGGCCGTGAACGGACCGTGGGCTCGAGCGCCACGCGCGGGCCGATCGATCATCTTGAGGAACGCCGCGCGGATGCCGTCCGGCTGTGCGGGGGTTGCGGGCGGCTGCCGGCATCATGCGCACTTGCGGCCACGCTGGCCGCGATGACGAAGGAAGCGAAGCAAATCTTGGAAGCAGTCAGCATTCCCAGCACCGCGCTTTCGGGCGCACAGTCTGCCATAGATCGAATTAGCAATTAGCCGATTCGATCCAAGGGTCAGCATTATCTGTTGCGCTTGGGGCCCCACCCCCAAGCGCTGTTCGCGCTGGCGGTGGGGTCCGCGCCGTGCTGCTGAGCAGCATCAGCTAGCGGATGCTGCGATCTGAGCAATCCGTCACGAACGCTGGTCCAAGCGCTGGCTGCGACCCGGCTTCGACGTACTGCTTGGCAGCCGTGGGGGTGGGGCCTCGCGCGAGCGCGGGGGTGGGGCCTCGACCGCAAACCAAGAATGCTGACACAACGCATCTAGCCATCCCGGCGTCGATTAATCAGTGTCGCAGTCCGGTCTGAAGACCCGGCGGCTCAGCCCCGCTCGCTCCATCGCCGCCGGAATCTCCGCGTTCTTCATGAACCACTGCCAGACCCGCCCCGTGCGCAGGTTCTCGGCGCTCAAGAGCGTCATGCCGACGTCGATCCCGATCACGTCCGGATTCACCCAGCCGTCACCCGGGTGAAACGCATCGGCAAAGCCGTATCGGCCGTAGATCCGATCTCCGAACCGCTGCCGCATCTCGCGCACGACCGGAAGAGTCATCTCGGGCACGAACATCAGGGAGCCGGCCGCGGCGCTCGGCACGACGCTGCCGTCGATCGGGCCTTCGCGCGGAGGTCCACCCCACGCGACGTACCCCTTCCGGCTGTCCGAGGCGGTGATCCCCCACATCGTGTCGGTGTAAGTCGGGAACTCCTTCGACAGGCTCAGACAGAACGCCTTGTGCGCGCGCGTCGCGACCACGGAGTTCTCGAACCAGTCGATGCGACGTTTCCCGCTCGCGCCAGCCCCGAAAATCGATCCAGGCGTGCGCGTACTGGTGCACGAACAGCGGCGGCGGTCCACCGATGTACGCGTAGGCCTCGAACGTGATCGTCGGGCGCCGCCAGGCACGCCAGGACTCGGCAGCAATCGGGTGCGACGGGGACCCGATGGCCAGCAGATACAGGATCATCAGCTCGCAGTAGTGATCCCAGCGTGACGCGAGGAAGCCGGACTCCGGCTTCCATCCGTGCGAGAGGAGGCGTGGATCGCCGGCGAGCATCCAGTTGAAATCCACACGGCGGTAGATGGTCTCACCAAGCTGCCGGACTTCCCCATCCTCGGCGAAGCACTGCCGCACCGTCAGGACGCCGGCCAGCAGAAGCGCCGAGTCGATCGAGGACAGTTCGCTCGACCACTCCCGCGCGCCGGTTCGCAGGTTCACGAAATGGAAAAACCAGCCGCGCTGATTTTCCATCTTGCCGGCGAAGAACCGAAGCGTGGCTCGCGCGCGATCCACCGCCGCCTGCCGCGGCACCCATCCGCGATCGGCGGCGATGCAGAGGCCGCTCAACCCGAACCCCACCGACGCGATGCTGCCGACGTCGCGCGCGTTGCTGTCCACTGGTGACCCATTCGTTCGAGACCTGTCCCGCACGATGCCGGTCACCGGATCGGCCTGCTCCCAGAAGAACATGAACGACCGCTTCGACAGGTCCTCGAGCAGTGCGTCGTCTGCCGCGCTCAGCGCCGGGCGTTGAGCGCGGGCCGGAGCCTGCGCAACTGCAGCCGAGTCCCTGCTGGTGCACCCGGACGGTGCCAACAGGGCAGCGCCCAGAACGAGGACGAAGACAGCACTCAGAGCTCTACGACGCATGGTTCTCGGCGGCCATCTGTCAGCTATCAGCTGGAAGCTGGAAGCTTTCTAAAACCCATACCTGCTCGGTGACGTCGGGCTTCCCGCAAGGCGAGGAGCGCAGCAAAACCAGGGCCGTAAGCCACGATGCCAGGCCGCTGGGCTTGATTGACTTGTGCCGCGAGGGGTCAGGTCGGGGTCAGCTCGCCCGATCGCAGGCAGGGCAAACGGTTGTACCCTACTGCTCACATGAACAGGCCGGCCGCGTATCTCTGGGGCGTCAACGTCCTCGGGACGGCGTGCATCGTGCTCTCCCTGATCAACCTGGTGAAGTCGCCCATCAGCCTCGCGTGGCTGATCCCCGCGGGGGCGGCGATCGTGAGCGGCCTGACGGTGCTGCGGATGCGATCGGTGACGGCGAGCTTTTCGATCGGCGACACCTTCAGCTTCGCGGCCCTGTTCGTGTACGGGCCGGATGCCGCGACGGTGACCGTGGCGCTCGACACGCTCGCCATTTCGACGCGGCTGAAGGGGTCTGGCGAGCGGGTGATCTTCAATTCCGCCGCCCCATCGCTGGCCATGTGGTGCGCAGGTACGCTGGTGTTCCGCGTCGCGGGCCTGCCACTGCCCGTCGAGTCCTCCAGTTTGACAACCGTGTTCGTCGCCGCAGGCGCAGCGGTCGCGATTTCGTTCGTTCTGGGCAGCGCGTTCGTCGCGGCCGCGGTCGCGCTCCACGATCGCGAGTCCATCTGGCGCGTGTGGCGGCAGCATTTCGCCGGGCTCTGGACCGGCCCGGTCGCCGGCGGCTACGTCGGCGCCCTGGTCGCCCTCTACACGGACAAGCTCGGCGTGGCCGCCTGGATTGCCATGCTGCCAATTCCGCTGCTGATCTACCACGCCCTGCGCAGCGCGCTCGGGCGCGATCGAAGACGAATTCCGCCACCTGATCGAGATGAAACGGATGTACCACGCCACGGTGGAGGCCTTCGCCACCGCCGTCGATGCGAAGGATCACGTGACCGCCGGCCATACCAGGCGGGTTCAGGCCTACTGCGCGGCGCTGGCCCGCGAGTTCGGCATCGCCGACGAACCCACGCTGCGCGCGCTCGAGGCGGCGGCCCTGCTCCACGATGTCGGCAAGATTGGCATCCCCGAGCACATCCTCAACAAGCCGGGCAAGCTGACGACCGAGGAATATGACGTGATGAAGGGGCATGTCGCGATCGGCGCCGAGATCCTGTCGGGCATCGAGTTCCCGTTCCCGGTCGTGCCCATCGTGAAGTCCCATCACGAGAACTGGGACGGGACGGGTTATCCGGCGGGACTGCGCGGCGAGGAGATTCCGCTCGCCGCCCGGATCCTCACGGTCGTCGATTGCTTCGATGCGTTGACGTCGGATCGCCCGTATCGCAGCGCCATGTCGACGGCCGAAGCCTTCGGGATCCTGCAGGCGCGCCGGGGAACGATGTACGACCCGCAAGTGGTCGACACGTTCATCGCCCTGCAGCCGCAGGCTCGCGGCGACCCTCCGGCAGGTCGAGCCGGCCGTGGAGCGCGTCGGGCCGACGACTTCCCCTGCCTCGGTGCGTTCCATTTCGGCACAGCGCTGAGCCGATCCGGACCAGCGCGATTCAAGTCGTAGATTCAGCGCCACTTACCGGCCGCAGACCCGCCGTGCGTGTGCCGGATCGCAACATCGCTAGTCGACTGGTCAAACACAAGAACCAATAAAGTCACCTATTTATCCATGTTGAGCTGACAGGAACGACTATTGCTGAGTATGCGGCCGTCGCCCCGCTGCGAGGCGCAATCAGGAGGACTTCAGTCGTGCTCAGCTCCCCGTTCTTTGGCTCCCCGCGGTCGCGATTCGGCCGGCACGCCGTCACATCGCTGATAGTGGCCACCCTCGTCGGGTGGTTCGGCGTGGTGGCGCAGCCGCTCGCGGGCAAGGGCCGTGGCAAGAAGGTCAAGCTCGAGTCGAAGCTCGATCGCGAGCTGCAGCGCACCGTTGCGCGACGGCGGGTCGGCGCGAGTCATCGTTCGGCCGCGTCACGGCAAACTCGCCGAGGTCAAGGAGCGGCTTGGCAACAAGGGCACGCGGCACGACGACAGACCTCCCGTCGGTAGGCGCCTTCACCGCCGAGCTCAGCGCCGGCGAACTGGCCGCGCTCGCGTCCGATCCCGGACGTCGAGGGCATGTCCTCGGACGCGCCGGTTCGCAGCTTCGGAGAGATCACTGACGCGAGCCGGCGCGTCCGACACGTTGCTCGAGATCCTCGGCACCGACGACATGCCAGCGGCCGGCGACCACGTCGGCATCGCGGTCATCGACTCCGGCCTCGACAACGACGAGGACTTCGAGCACTCGCAGGACAGACAAGTTCTGGGACTTCATCGAAGACGCCGGCGATCACCCGTTCGACGACTACGGCCACGGCACGCACGTCTCCGGTGTGATGACCGGCACGGGCAAGCGTTCGCCGGTGAAGCTGCGCGGGAACTCGAAAAAGGAGCGACAACTTTCCTACTATCGCGGCATCGCTCCGAAGGCGCGCATTTACAGCTTCAAGGTCCTCGACGCTTCAGGAGCCGGTTACACGAGCGCCGTCATCAAGGCACTCGAATTCATCATCGCCAACAAAGACCGGCTGAAGATTCACATCGTCAATCTCTCACTGGGGCACCCGGTTCTGGAGCCGGCCGAGACCGACCCGCTGGTCATGGCGGTCGAGGCGGCCAGCCGGGAGGGGTTGATCGTCGTGGCTTCCGCCGGCAACTACGGACGGAACCCCGAGACTGGTGAGATCGGGTACGCGGGCATCACCTCGCCCGGCAACGCGCCGTCGGCGATCACGGTCGGCGCCTACGACACGCACAACACCATCAGCCGCGAAGACGACAGCATTCCCGGCTATTCCTCGCGCGGGCCGACGTGGTACGACGGGTTGGCAAAGCCGGATCTCGTGGCGCCGGGCCACGCCATCGTCGCACCGGCGGCACCCGAGAGTGCCCTCTTCCGCGAGTACCCGCAGCGGCGGGTGCTCGACAAGGACGGCAAGCCGAGATACTTCCGCCTCAGCGGCACGAGCATGGCTGCCGCCGTCACCTCCGGCACCATCGCGCTGATGCTCGAGCGGCAGTACGACGAGTCACACGAGTACCTGACGCCGAATGCGGTCAAGGCGCTGCTGCAGTTCACCGCACTGCCCATCCCTGGCTATGACGTCCTCACTCAGGGCAGTGGCGCGCTGAACGCGACCGCGGCCATCGAGATGGCCGGGCTGATCGACCTGTCCGCTCCACCTGGGACGTCGTGGCTCCTGGCGCCACCGTCCGGACAGACGACGATCGGCGGCATCACGTATCCCTGGGCGCAGGCCATCGTCTGGGGCAATGCGATCGTCTGGGGCAACACCATCCAGACGAATCAGCCTGCCTGGTCGCAGGCGATCGTCTGGGGCAATGCGATCGTCTGGGGCAACGCCATCGTGTGGGGCAACAACGTGGTCTGGGAGAATCCAGGCGTGTGGGCCAATGCCATCGTCTGGGGCAACCATGCGATCGGTACAACGGACGGCGCGGCGATCGTGTGGGGCAACACAGACGCGCTCACGGAAGACACCGCAGTCTGGGGCAACCTGCAGCGCTGAGACCGGGTCACCGGGGCTGGGCCGGACGAGGCGCAGCGTCCACCAGCCCCGATTGACCGGTCACACCCAGACCGCGTTCACCTCGTAGATCTTCCCGCCATCGTCGTCGTGCCCTTCTGCTCCTTCCACGTTCCCTTCTCGTTCTGGCCGCTGACCGTGTTGGACGGCCGTGCGGATTTATCCTTTGAATTCCGGCCCTCGCAGGTACACGCTCTACCCACGCGTTGACGCGTGTCAGGAGGAAAGCACATGCGTAGGTTCATGGCCGTCCTCGGTGCCTGCATCGCGATATCGGCGGCGGGGCTCGGCGCTCAACAGTCGGCGTCCTCGGGCATCGTCGGGCAGGTCCTCGACAGCACACACGCCGGGCTTCCAGGTGCCACGGTCACTGCCGTCAACATCGGCACCGGTGCGCAGCGCACTGTCGTGACCGATGCTGAAGGCCGGTTTTCGATCCCTGCACTGCCGGCGGCGACATACCGCCTGCGTGTCGACCTCACGGGATTTCAACCCACCGAAATCGCAAGCCTCGTTCTTCGCAGCGGTGAGACGGTCCGCTCCGATCTGACGCTGACGATCTCCGGGATTGCAGAGAGTGTCAGCGTGCAATCCGAGTCGCCGCTGCTCCAATCGGCCAGCGCCTCGGTGAGCGCCACGATCACCGAAAAGATGCTGGAAGAGCTGCCGCTGTCGGGACGAACGCTGCTGAACATCACCGCGCTGGCGCCCGGCGTCACGCCGCGTGACTTCCAGCGCCAGAACCTCTTCTACGGCCGCCGCGATCAATACGTCACGGTGGAGGGAGGCCGCGACAGCTCGACCAACTACGCGATCGACGGCGTCTATGTGCGGACGCTGCGCTGGAACAACATGTCCCTCAATCCGCCGGTCGACAGCGTGCAGGAGGTGAACCTGCTGCGGAATGCGTTCTCGACCGAGTACGGACAGGGACAGGCGGTTGTCTCCATGGTCACGAAGTCGGGCACCAACCGGGCGTCGTTCTCGGCCTACGAATACTTCCGCAGCGATGCGCTCGAGGCGAAGAATTATTTCGCCGTGAGCAAGACGCCCCACGACCGCAATCAGTTCGGCGGCACCTATGGCGGCCCGATCGTGCAGAACAAGCTGTTCGTGTTCGCTTCATATGAGGGCCTGCGTCAGACCAAGGGTGAGGTGCAGTTCGCCAATCTGCCGAATCCGGTCTGGCTCACCGGCGACCTGTCGAGTGTCACCACGCCGATCATCGATCCGGTCACGGGTCTGCCCTTCGCCGGCAACCGGATCCCGCAAAGCCGCATCACGCCGTTCGCCGCACAACAACTCTCCGCCGTCCCCGCGCCGAATACGACCGGCGTGAACAACTACCGCGTCGTCCGGAATTTCACCGACGACACCGACACCGTGACCGCGAGAACGGATTACACGGTCACTGCCGATCACACGTTGTTCGGCCGCTACATCTGGTACGACAGCCAGCAGTCCCTGCCGGCGGCCATCACCGATACCGGTCAGCCCCAGGCCGGCAGGAACCTGGCGCTCGGCTACACCTGGGTCATTTCCCGTGGCACCGTCAACGAAACGCGGTTCGGCTACAACTATTCGTTCCACGGCCAGTACGCCCAGGTGCCTGGCGAGGACTATCTGGCGCGCAACTGGGTCTCCGATCTCGGGCTGCGCAATCTGTACGGCGGCGCGAATCCGGACTACTACGGGCGGCCAGGTGCCACGATCACGGGATTCGGGGGAATCGTGCCGGCCAGCGGGTCGGGCGCGAATGCGACCGACTGGATCTACAGCGTTTCGAACGCGACCAGCAAGGTCGCCGGCGCGCACACGCTGCGATTCGGGTTCCAGGCCGAGTGGCGCAAGACCGATCAGGACACGACGACCGGGGCGCGCGGCGGCTTCACGTTCAACGGTCGTGCGACCGGCGGGGCGAACAACCCGGCCAACGCCGTCGCCGACTTTCTGCTTGGCTATTGTTCGGCGTGCACCGGCACCTTCGGCGGAGCGCGGTCGACCTACAAATCCCCGACGTTTGCCCCGTTCATCGACGACGTCTGGCGAGTCAACAACCAGCTGACGCTGCAGCTGGGTGTCCGCTGGGAATATCTGGCGCCCTGGCACGAGGTCAACGACATCGAAGGCTCCTTCGATCCGGTGACCGGCAAGATCGCGTACCACAAGGTACCGGCCGACCTGCCCCCGACGCTTCTGCCCCTGGTGATCGCGGAAGACAACTACTTTCCGGCGGGCATCGTCAACAAGGATCTGAACAACTTCGGCCCCCGCCTGGGGATGGTGTACCAGCTGAACGAGCGCACGCTGCTGCGGTCGGGATTCGGCCTGTATTTCGACAACCTGAATCTCAACGAACTGCAGTTCACTCGCCTGGTGCCGCCGTTCAGCGGACGCTATGACGCGTCGCCGACCGGGACGCAACTGGTCAACGTGGCCGACCTCTACCCGGATCCGCGGCTGGCCGCGACCTTCCCGACACCGTTCTCGATGAACCCCGCCAATGTCTCGGCCTACGTGCGGCAGTGGAATGTGAACGTGCAGCGCACCTTCGGCCGGCAATACATCGTCGAGGTCGCGTATACAGGCAGTCAGAGCCGCCACGAGCACAAGCGCTTCAATCTCAACCAGCCGACCGAGGGCACGGCGCCGCAGGCACAGCGTCTGCCGTACCCGCAATTTGCGCCAGCCTTGTTGACCTCGAGCGATACCGGACACGGCGACTTCAAAGGCATCTCGGTCCGCGTCGACAAACGGTTCTCGGGCGGGCTGTTTTTCACCGGCAGCTACCAGTTCTCGAAGAACGAGGACAACAACTCCGGCGAGATCGAGGCCAACGACACCGCCTTCGCCTGGGACCACGAGGCGGATTGGGCGCTCTCGCGTTACGACCGCACTCATCGCAGCTCCATCAGCTTCGGCTATGACCTGCCATGGGGTATTGGGAAACGCTGGCTCTCTGAACCTGGCCTGGTGTCGCGCCTGCTCGGTGACTGGCAGTTGTCCGGGGCGGTGCGGATGCAGAGCGGCGTGCCCTTCTCCGTCTCGGTGAGTGCCCTGCAGAACCTCGGCAGCTTCGTACCCCAGCGCGCGGACTTTGCGGAAGGACGCGACGGCGACCAGGGCGAACTGAACGACCCCACGCAACAGCGCTGGTTCGACGTGACAGCCTACCGCGTGCCCGCGGCCGGCTTCCAGGGGCGCGCCGGGCGCAACACTCTGCGCGGGCCTGCCTACAACCGCACCAATCTCGCGCTCGCGAAGCGCTTCCCGTTCGCGTCGACGGCCCGTCTCGAGTTCCGGGCCGAGGTCTTCAACCTGTTCAACACCACCAACTTCGGCACGCCCGCGTCGAACATCTCGAACGTCAACGCCGGCATCATCTCCACCGCCGACGACGCGCGAAATGCACAGTTGAGTGTGCGTTTCATCTGGTAGCCGCCGTGCGAGGACTGCACATGAGGATCACATCGGCGCTCGCCGCCACGGTCGTCGCGGCGCTGTCGATCGGCCCTGCCGCGGCCGTTCTCGAACCCGTGCCCGACAAGCTGGTCGTACTGACGTTCGACGACTCGAAAGCCAGCCACTACACGGTGGTCCGCCCGCTGCTGAAGAAGTATGGCTTCGGGGCCACTTTCTTCATCACGGAAGGCTTCACCTTCCGCACGAACAAGGACGACTACCTCACCTGGGAGCAGATCGCCGAGCTCAACCGGGATGGCTTCGAGATCGGCAACCATACGCGGGACCACATGGGACTCTCGAAGGCGAACCTGCCGAGACTGAAGGAGCAAGTGGAGGCTATCAACGCGCAGTGCGCCGCGCAGAGTATTCCAAGGCCGACGTCATTCGCCTACCCGGGCAACACCATCGACCCTGACGCTATTCCGCTGCTGGCCGATCTCGGATTCCGGTTCGCCCGCCGCGGCGGCGCGCCCGAATATCCCTACGAGGAAGGCAACGGGTTCGCGTACGAGCCGGGCCGCGATCACCCACTGCTCCTCCCGTCCGCGGGTGATGCCCGCCCCGTCTGGACACTCGAGAATCTCAAGCGGGCAGTCGGTCAGGCGGTCAAGGGCAAAATCGCGATCCTGCAGTTCCACGGCGCCCCCGACGTCGAGCATCCCTGGGTGCACACACCGCCCGAGCGCTTCGAGGAGTACATGAAATACCTGCACGACGAAGGCTTCAAGGCAATCGCGATGCGCGACCTCGCGAAGTACGTGGACTGGACGCAGAAGCCGGCCGACCCGTGGCGGGTCATTGAAGAGCGGAAGGAAGCCCTGAAGCAATGGCGCGGCCTGCAGTGACCGTGGCGAGAGTCTCTTCGTGTTGATGCTGCCCCTGGCGTTCGTGCAACTGGCCGGTCTCATCGCGCTGTGCCTGGCGATCTGGACGGCCCTCGATGCCGCGCGGCGCCGGCAGAACTGGTTCGCCTGGAGTGTCGCCGTGGCGGTCACCGGCGTGGCCTTCGTGGCATGGCTGATTGCGCGGCGACGGTTTGAGCCGGTCGGAGGGCCGCCGCGGATGGAGGTTCGGCACTGGACTGGTCGCGGGAATTCTCTTCATCGTTGCTCTCGATCTCCTGCTGATGCGGAGCTTCTCGACCTTCCTGTATCAGAACGCAAGCGTCCAGGGAGAGGCGATGTCGCCGACGCTCAACGACAAGGATCGGCTGATTGTCGATAACACAGCCTATCGAAGAGGGGCACCACGTCGAGGCGAGGTGGTGATGTTGTACTACCCGCTCAATCCGGACCGGACGTTCGTCAAGCGTGTGATCGCGGAAGAGGGCGACCAGATCCGGATCGTCGACGGCCACGTGTATACGAACGACGTCCCGATCAACGACGATTACGTTCCGGCCGAGCTCCGGAGCCACGATGATTTCGGCCCGCAGGTCGTGCCCCAGGGCTACTACTTCGTGATGGGCGATCACCGCAACAACAGTTCCGACAGCAGGCACTGGGGCTTCGTGCCACGGAAATACATCATCGGCAAGGTGGTGTACCGATGGTGGCCGCTGGGGGCATCGGGCGCGGTGCGCTGATCCGGATCCAGGTGCCAACGAGCACGACGCTAGGCACACTGAGTGGCAATTTCGGCGCGGGATGCGCAGGACTTCCTCCGGTTGCCTTCGCCGGCTGGAGTAGAGTTGCGGGCGATGAATGGTCACGGCCTCACCGATCGGCACCGACGGGCGTTTCTGACGGAAGTGGCAGGCCTGGCCGCCGCGGCTATCGGTTCAGGGGGAGCGGTCCCGAACCGATGGCCTGCGACTGGATCGCTTTCCGAACAACCGTCCGCGTCAGCGATTCCGATCATCGATACCCATATTCATCTCTTCGACCCGACGCGGCCCCAGGGCGCACCCTACTCGGGTGCTCCCGGAACCGGTCCGCCGCAGCCCGCGTTGCCACCGCGCTACCGCGCACTGGCGTCGCCGCTCGGCATCGTCGGCGCCATGAAGATTGAAGCGAGCCCGTGGGTGGAGGACAACCTGTGGGTGCTGGAGGTCGCTGAACGGGACACCATCGTGGTCGGCGTGGTGGGCAATCTCGAGCCTGGGAAACCGGATTTCGCAGAGATGCTGGGCCGGTACCATAAGAATCCGCTCTTCCGTGGCATCCGATACGGCAACCTCTGGGGACGCGACATCACGAGCGAGGCTGGCAACCCGGCGTTCATCGACGGACTCCGGCTGCTGGCGCAGGCCGATCTGGTCCTGGACACCGCCAACCCCCGGGTCGATCTGCTCGAAGCGATCGTCAGGGTCACCGACAAGGTACCGGACCTGCGCGTGGTGCTGGATCACCTGCCGAGCCTCGATCCCACGCCACAGAACCGGTCGGCGTATGACGCGGCGCTCGCGGAACTTCGTCAGCGGCCGCAGATCTACGTCAAGCTGTCAGCCGTGATCCATCGCGTCAACGGCAAGGTATCCACGGAGCTCGCTCCGTACCGCGATCGGCTCGATCACCTGATGACCACCTTTGGCGCGGATCGCATCCTGTTCGGAAGCGATTGGCCCAACAGCGACGGGGTCGCTCCGATCGAGAAGATCGTCGGTCTGGTGCGCGAGTACTTCGTGAGCCAGCCGCGCACGATCGCCGAGAAATACTTCTGGAAGAACTCGATCGCCGCCTACAAGTGGATCAGGCGCGAGCCGTCGCAACCCATGGCCAGCTGAACGCTGCCGGACAGAAAACCGATCCTTCGGCGCGTGGTCAGGGTCGCGTCGCCAGCGCGATCTCACAGCGGAGGTCGAGCGCGAAGCGGCCGCGACCGCAGGACACCAGGCCAATCTGCGGGCACTTCTGCTCGAGCCGGCGGCGCAGCAGCAGCAGGCGGCTCTCGAGGTTGTCCTTCCACTCCGGCAGGTTCAGCGACTTGTCGAGCCGCAGTTCACGGTTCGTGAACTCCCGCCGTCCGGTGGCCGCGTGCGCCGACAGCAGCCGCCAGAGAATCTTCGCCGGGATGCTGCGGATCAGGTATTCGCCGTCGACCATGATGCATTCGTCGGCCGCGTAGTAGACGACCTCGCGGCGGGCCTGGGTTGCGCGGGCGGCGGCGCGGCTTCATCGCGCGGAGCCGCGGCGACAGGTTCCGCCACGGCCGTCCGCCGTTCGTTCCTGCAGCAGCATGTTCTGAACGGCGATCGCGAGATAGCTGCCGAGCAGCTCGATCGATGCCTTGTCTTCCTCGTGGAAGCGATACGGCACCTCGCTCTCGAGGCAGAGCACGCCCACCAGCTCACCCCGCGCCAGCAGCGGCACGCCCAGCTGACTCTCAGGGTTCGCGAGCCCCGGCAGCGGGATCCGCTTGCGCGCGGATTCCGGACTGCTGAGCCTCGCGATGCATCGCGAGCGCGTAGAGCATGCCGCGCATCAGCCCCGAGATGCGGATCGGCTTTCGTGCCTCGGCGACCATGCCGCAGATGCCCTCGCCGAACCGGACCTCGGCTCCCGCGCCATTCTCGATGTAGCCGCGCGTCGCGATCGTGACGAGGACTGTCTTTCTCCTCGGCCGGCACCAGGAACATCGAGTGACTTGAAGCCGAACGTCTGCTCGAGGGCGAGCAGGATCGAATCGACCAGCGTCTCGAGGCTGTCGGCGCGGTGGATCCGCTCGACTCAGCGTCTGCAGGGCGTTGATCGTGAAGATCGGGCTGGCCGCCGCCGCAGCGGCGACGTGCGACTGCGGGCGGACGGTGCCGACCTCCTCGGCCACCGGCTCGACGTCGAGGACTTCGTAGACGTCCGCCGCCCGCAGCTTGAAGATGCCCTTCAGCCCGCAATACGACGCGATCGCTTCGATCCGCAGCGCCATGCGATCGAAGAGCGGTCCTTCGGTCTCCGATCGCACGTACTTCAGCCGCAGGCTCCATCCCTGACCCGTGTCGGGATCGGGCACGATCACCAGCGCGTGCGGATTCTCGGTGATGTTGCGCCGGCTCTTGTTGAAGAACTGGAAGGACAGCGCCACGTGCGAGGAGTCGACGTATTCGACGTGGCTCAGGTACGCGGCATTCGGGATGCCGTCCGCGGAGCAGGTGAAGAGCTGTGCCGGCAGCAGTCCCTGAAAGCACGTCGTGAGCGACTCGAGCGGGACGGTCATGGTCGCGCCGCCACCAGGGTGCCGGCATCGGGACCCGGCGTCTGCTCGAAGATCGTGGTGGCGCGGAACCGGATCGCCACGGCGGGCCAGATGATCCAGCCGCCGCTGCCAACGCGGGGGATCCCGATGCGCTCGAGATTGTCCCGGAACCCTTCCCACTGTGCCTCGATCACGGTTCGTTCGTCGTCGGACGCGGGCCGGGCGCCGACGAAGATGCCCTTGATCTGGCACGCCCGTTCGTCGACCGGCCGCGCGAAGCCGACCGCGATGGCGCCGTTGGCTCGCAAGTCGGGCACGACCCGCCGGGCCGCGACCTCGGCGAGGTAGACGATCAGGTGCAGCCGATCGTCTTCGACCCTGACGGCAAGAGCTCGGGCGCCGTTCGGCTCGAGGCGAGCCGTGCGGGTCCCGATGTGAATGCCCAGCCCACCCTCGAGGAAGGCGCGCAGATCCGGCTCAATCATGCGGAAGGGTCACAGTATAGCGTCCCGTTAAGAAGCTTTTAGGATTCCGCCGGGGTCCGGGCAGGACGGCCGTAGGAATCATTTAGGGTTCGCGCGTCGGCACGCAGCCGTAATTCTCCGACAGTTACAAGGGAGATGAACGGATGCAGCTCACGACGCCTCGAACCTTCCTCAGTGCCACAGCCCTGATCCTTCTGTTCAGCGGTCTTGGGCGGGCGGTTTCTTCAACATCGGCGATGGATACGCCGACGACCGCGGAACGCGTGCAGCGCGGCGCCTATCTCGTCGGCGCGATGGGCTGCAACGACTGTCACACGCCGTGGAAGCTCGGACCGCAAGGGGCCCGAGCCCGACATGTCGCGCGCGCTGTCCGGTCACCCGGCCGATTTCGTCATGCCGCCGCGCGCCGAAGCACGACGGCCCGTGGGCATGGAGCGGGGCGGCCACGAACACCGCCTTCGCCGGTCCGTGGGGCGTCAGCTTCACCGCCAACCTGACGCCGGATCTGGAAACCGGCCTCGGCGGGTGGACGGCGGACACGTTCATCGCCGCCCTGAGAACCGGGCGTCATGAGGGCAAGGGCCGGCCGATCCTGCCGCCGATGCCCTACCGGATGATTCGCACGCTCACCGACGAGGACCTGAGCTCGATATTCGCGTATCTCCAGTCCCTGCCTCCGATTCGCAACCGTGTTCCCGCCCCGGTCGACCCGGACGATCAGAAATGACCCGCCAGCGCACTTCCCTCGCGTGCGTCGCGCTGCTGCTGATGGTGATCCATCAGCAGCAGCCGCATCTCGCGGCCAACCCCGGACCGTCCGAACCGAGCGCGCTGCCGGCGCACCTCGCCGATACCGGGCTGTTCATGCCGGGGCGGACCGACGACGTCGCCCCGGGAAACCGGCCGTTCTCGCCGCAGTATCCGCTCTGGACCGACGGAGCGTCGAAACGCCGGTGGGTCTACCTTCCCGAAGGCGCCACGATCGACGCGAGCAACGTCCGCCGCTGGGAGTTTCCGGTGGGCACACGGTTCTGGAAGGAGTTCAGCTTTGCCGGCCGCCGTGTCGAGACGCGGGTCTTGTGGAAAACATCGGGCACCAGGTGGGTCGCCGGGAGCTACGTGTGGAACGAAGACGGGACCGATGCCGTGCTCAGCGAGGACGGAGTGTCAGGTGCGAGGGAAATCGTGCCCGGTCGCCAGCACAACATTCCGTCCCGCGCCGATTGCGCCACGTGTCATGGTGATGCGCGGGCTCCCCTCGGTTTCAACCCGCTGCAACTCTCGAACGATCGCGATCCGCATGCCATCCACGGCGAGCCGCTGACCGGAGACATGCTCACGCTGCAGACGCTGATCGACGACGGCCAGCTGACCGGCATCGACGCGGTCGCGACCCGAAGCTCGCCGCGGATCGACGCCCGGGATCCGCAGACGCGAGCCGTTCTCGGCTACCTCTCCGGCAACTGCGGCTCCTGCCATAACGGGGATGGCCAAATCTCCGCGCACGTGCCCTCGTTCGCTTACGCGGACCTCCTGGGCGACGCCGATGCCGTCGCGCAGGGAATGCTCGGACAGCGAACCCGATGGCAGGCTCCGGGCCGGGCCGAGGGAACGATGCTGATCGACCCTTCCTCTCCGGAACAGAGTGCGATCCTCCTGCGCATGCGGTCGCGCCGGCCGTCGTCACAGATGCCGCCGCTCGGCACGGTCCTTCAGGATCAGGAGGCCATCGACACGATCGGACGGTGGATCTCGGACGTCACTCGTGGAGCGAGAAACTGAGGCCGGCTCCGCGACCAGTTATGATCGCTGCACGATCTTGCAGGGGCGGGTCTTTGGACCCGCCCGACGGGATCCTTCTCAGGGGGACGCGTGAGGATTGCGATAGCTTGTGCGCTATTCGTGCTCACCGGCGGAGGAACTGCGACGGCGCAGCCGAGCGGTCCCTACCTGACAGGCCACATCGGCACGTCCGCCGGCGACGGCGGCGCGGCGTTGTTCACTGGCGCGGCCGTCGGCTACATGTCGCCAAAACGCCTGGCCTTCGAGCTCGAGGTCACCGTCAGTCCATCGCTCGACTTCGAGCCCCCTCCGGTGACCATCGCCATTTTCCCGCCGCCGCGATTCGACTCACAGGGCAGGATGATCTGGTTGCAGACAAACGCCATCGGCACGCTCGTCGATGCCGGCAAGCTGAGAGTGGCGGTCGTGGGCGGCGGCGGGGTGGCAAATCTCCACCGCGAGATCACCTACAGCATTCTCTTGACCGCGCTGCCGATTTTCCCTACCGTCCTTCCCCCGCCGATCGATTTCGGCGACCGCATCATCACACAATCGGAAACGGCGCTGGCCCTGAACGCCGGGGGAATCGTCGACTACGAGGTCACGCGCCATTTCCGCATCGGCGCGGATGTGCGCTACATGCATGCGTTCCTCTCCGAGCCCTGGAAAGCCGGCCGCGTGACCGCCCGCGTCCAGTGGCAGTTTTAGCCCAGTCTCTTCGGCCGGGTCTTCAGACCCGGCCGGTTAGAGGATCGACCCGTGCAACAGGGCGTCAGCTTCGACGATTACCGGTTCGAGATTGAGACCGGACGCCTGTGGTCTGGCACCGAGGAGATCCGGCTGACGCCGAAAGCCGCAGCCGTGCTCGCGGAGCTGGTGACCCACGCCGGCGAGCCGGTGTCGAAGGAGGACCTGTTCGCGTCGGTCTGGAAGAACACGGCCGTCAGCGACGACGCGCTCACCTCCTGCATCCAGGAGCTGCGCCGCGCGCTCGAACGACGACCCGCGGAGCAGCCGCGCTTCATCGAAACGCGGCACCGCCGCGGATACCGGTTCGTCGCTCGCTACGGCGGTCCCCCGCTGGTGCCGATCGCCGACGCAAGCCCGACGGCCGCGACGCGACCGACGCAACGATATCTCCGCCATCGCCGTGCTGCCGTTCGCGGACATGAGCCGGGCCGCGATCAGGACTACCTCTGCGAAGGGTCTCGCCGAGGAGCTGATCAACGCGCTGACGCACATCGACGGCCTGCGCGTCGCCTCGCGAACCGCGTCCTTTCAGTTTCGCGGCAGCGGCGCCGACATTCGGGAGATCGGCCGGCATCTCGGCGTCGGGACGCTGCTCGAAGGCAGCGTCCGCAAGGCGGACGATCGGCTGCGCGTGACGGTGCAGCTGATCGAAGTCGCGACCGGCTACCACCGCTGGTCGCAGCGCTTCGATCGCACGGCTCGACGACGTGTTCGCGATCCAGGACGAGATCGCGGAGAGCGTCGCGACGTCGCTGCGCGGCGGCGTGCTGAGCGGCCGCGAGAAGCAGGCGCTGCTGCGGCCGCAGACCGGCGCGGCGGCCTACGAGTACTACCTGCGCGGCCGGCAGCACCTGCCGCGCATGACGCAGCCGGATCTGGAGAACGAGCCGCGACATGTTCGAGCGGGCGATCGAGCTCGACGCCGGCTACGGTCCGGCCTGGGCCGGGCTGGCGACGGTGCATGCGACGCTGTACGAGTGGTTCGGCGCGAGGACGACGACCTGGCACAGCGCGGAACGCGCCAGCCAGCGGGCGCTGGAGCTGGCGCCGGGTCTGGCGGAGGCCCACGTCGCGCGAGGCTGTGCGCTGTCGCTGTCGCGGCGCTACGAAGAGGCGGCGCGCGAATTCGAGGCGGCCATCCGCCTCAATCCGCAATCTGTTCGACGCCTACTACTACTTCGCGCGAACCAGCTTCGCGCGCGGCGACATCGCGCGCTCGGCCGAGCTGTTTCATCGAGGCGGCCGACGTTCGTCACGGAGGATTTTCAGAGCCCGATCTTCGAAGCGCAGTCGCTGCGCATGCTCGGGCAGACCGACGAGGCTGGGGACGCGACGCGGGAAGGCATCGCCCGCGCCGAGCGCGATGCTCGCGCTCAACCCGATCGACGGCCGGGCGCTCTCGCTCGGCTCGGCGGCCCTCTTCGACGACGGCCAGATCGGCACGAGCCATGGAGTGGTCGCGGCGCTCGCTCGAGCTCTATCCCGACGACATGGGCACCCTTCTCAGTGCCGCCTGCCTGCACTTCAAACGCGGCCAGAAAGAAGAAGCGCTGGAGTTGCTCGAGCGCGTGTTCGCGCGCGGCTGGGGCAAGCGGGACTGGGTCGGAGCACGATCCCGACTACGACATCGTGCGCGACGACCCTCGCTTCCAGAGCCTGCTGATCGCCAGCCTCAAGTGAGCGCGGCCTCCCGAGCGATTACGCCGATTCTGCCCGCTGAACCCGTCGCACGACACCTTGGGGTGCCAGTTCACGAACGCGCCGTTGGGGTTCTCCTTCCACGCCCAGACGTGCAGCGTGTAGAACCTCGGAAGCCCGAACCGATTGGGGCTTTCGAACAGGTGAAACAACTGCCCCATGAGCTGCGGCGGATCGGCGTGCTTCGCATGCCACGCGTCGGCGAGCACGAGAAAGTCCGCGCCGGTCATCTTCAATCGTCCATTGGACGACGGTTCGTAAATCACGATTTCCGGCCGGGCGGCGTCGAGCTCACCGTCGAAGACGAGCGCTGGATTCACATAGTGCAGGCCCATCGCGCCGGAGTCGCCGCCGCTGACGCAGCCGAACATCAGGCCGTACCCTTCCGCTTCCGCCGCCGCGACGTCGCGGAAACGTTCCGTGGCTTCACGGACCGTACTGATCAAGTCGCCAGCCTGATTCGTTTGACCGTCCTGGTGCACGTGGCCCTGGTCACCCGCGAGCGCCGGCGAACGGCCCGCCATCACGACCACGAGCGCACCAATCACGAAAGAGCTGCCTTGCTTCACGACCAGTCCGATCTTCATAAACCCTCCTGCAGGGACGCGACATGTCGTCCGGGAGCGAGAGTAGAGGGCCTGACGGGATGAAGTCCCGGGACTGCGCCGGGATTTTGCCGGAATTGGGGTGGGAGGCCCGCTGAACGGTGTCCGCTGAACGGTGTCAGGCAGTGAATCGTGAACGCGCGAGTGCCTGACCCCGCCTCGCGCGTTCACGATTCACTGCCTGACACCGTTTCTCACTACTCCACGCGCAGAGCCTCGGCCGGATCGACCCGGGTGGCCCGACGCGACGGAACCCACGCCGCCAGCAGTCCCACGCCGAGCAGCCCAAGCACGGGCAGCACGAAGCTCGCGGCCCCGAACGGTTCGACCTCGTAGAGCAGTGTGCGGACGAACGTCGCGAAGTAGGCGCCGGCGGCGAGGCCAGCGGCGATCCCGACCGCCACCGCCAGGGTGACGCGGCCGAGGACCGATCGGACGATGGCCGCCGGCTGCGCGCCGAGCGTGAGGCGGATGCCGATCTCGCGCGTGCGCCGCACCACCGCCTAGACTCGAGACGCCGTAGAGGCCCGACCGCGGCGAGCACGAGACCGAGCGCCGCGAAGAATCCGGACAGCACCGCCAGGAGACGCTCGCGCAGCAGCGTGTTGCCGACGAGCGACGTTTGCAGCGTGACGTCCACCAGCCGGAGCGAGGGATGCACCCGCGGCAGTTCCTCGCGCACGACGATCCGCCAGCGTACCGGCAGATCGAGCGACGATCGGATCTCCAGCGTGCCCCCGGCATCGCCGATCGGCGAGAACATGTACGGGGCTGATCTCGCCTCGCACCGAGCCGTCACGGGCGTTGGCCGACGACGCCGACGATGTCGTACGACAGCGTCCTGGCCACGGCTCGTCGTGGTCAGGCGCCGGCCGACCGCGCGCTCGTCCGGGAAGATACGTGCGTGCGAACGCTTCGTTGACGATCACCGGCATCGGGTTCGTCGGCATCGCGTGTCGCGTGGCTCGAATTCGCGGCCGTCGAGAAGGCGCGTGCCCATCGTCCGGAAGAACTGCGGGAGACACGGCCAGCCGGAAGCGATTGCGCGCGGCCGCCGCCGGGGAGCTCGACGTTGTTGCCCCACGACCAGCCCCTGAAGAGCGCCCAGCCCGACACGCTCGCGCTCTCGACGCCGGGCATCGGCGCCGACGCGCTCGAGCAGCTGACGGCCGACGTCGCGTGCCTGCGCCGGTTCGAGGCGATCGCGCGCTTCGACCGACAGCAGCGCCAGACGCTCGGGTGTGAACCCGAGGTCGACCTGCAGCAGCCGGTCGAACGAGCGCAGCAGCAGTCCGGCGACGAACAGGATCATCAGGCTGAACGCCGATCTGCGCCGCGACGAGCGGGCGCGCCATGCCCGCGTGGGCCGTGTGGCTGCCGGTCGCCGAGCGCGGTCGCATCTGCCCGGCGTCGCCGCCGACGCGCGCAAGCGCCGGCGCCAGCCCGAAGAGCACAGTCGTGAGGCACCCGAGTGCGGCCACGAACAGCCAGCGCTCGCCAATCCAGCCGCGCATCGAGGTAGACCGGATTCTCGTTCGTCGTCAGCATGCCGACGATGAAGGGAAGGGCCAGCAGCGAAGGAACACACGACGCCGAATACCGTCGCCGCCAGCGTGAGCACGCCCGATTCGACCAGGACCTGCTGCATCAGCCGGCCGCGGCCCGCGCCGATCGACGCGCGCAGCGACATCTCGCGCCGGCGCGCGGCGCCGCGCGCGAGCAGCAGGTTGGCGACGTTGGAGCAGGCGATCAGCAGCACGACGCCGACGATCGACGCGAGCGCGAGCAGGGGACGCTCGAAGTTCATGGCGCACCTGCGAGATGCCGGTCGACGCATCGGAACCAGCGTCGATGGCCAGTTCCGCGGCGTCTGCTGCTTGCGCCCCTTGCCCTCGGTGGGCAGCTCGCCCTCGAAGTTCGACCGCGGTCTGCGACGATCGGCTTGACGGTGGTGCGCGTGGCGCCGGGGCGAGCCGTCCCCAGATCTGGAGCCAGTTCCAGTTCGGGATGCGCGAGCGAGTCGCTCTGGAACATCATGTTGGGCAGCCAGATATCGGTCAGCGCTCCCGGCTGCGCGCCGGTGAACCCCGCCTGGGCGACGCCGACGATCTGGTACGGCTTCTGCTCGAGCTGAATCCATTGCCCGAGCGCGCCGGGATTGCCGCCGAGCCGCCGCTTCCAGAACGCGTGGCTGATGACGGCGACCTGATGCGCGCCCGGCGTCACATCGTCCGAGGGCAGCAGCACGCGCCCGATGGCCGCCGACACGCCGAGCGCGTTGAACGCATTGCCGGAGACGAACTGCGTCCGCAGCTTCTCTTCGACGCCGCCCGCATCCGGCAGCAGGGCCTGACGCAGCGACTGGTGGCTCATGCTGAAGGCTTCGAGGTGCGGTGAGGCGGACTGCCGGATCCGATCGAAGAACGGATAGCTGAACAGCGGCGAGAATCGCTGGTCGTTCGTCCTTCGCCGACGCGGTTCGAAGTACACGAGGCGATGTCGGGTCGCGGACCGGCAGCTCGCGCAGGATCAGCGCGTCGATCAGCGAAAAGGCCGCCGTGCACGCGCCGATCGCGAGGCCGAGCGACACGATCGCGGCCGACGACACCACCGCGTCCCTTGCGCAGCAGGCGCAGGCCGAGACGGAAATCGCGCCACAGCGACTCGAGCCAAGGCAGCGAGCTTGACGTCGCGGCTCGATTCGCGCAGCAGCAGGCGGTGCCCGAACTGGCGCGACGCCTGTGCCAGCGCGGCCTCGCGGGAGAGGCCCTCGGCCATCGAGCTCGTCGGCGCGTGCGTCGATATGAAAGCGCTGCTCGTCCTCCAGATCGCGATCGAGTCGAGCCGACCGGAACGACATTGGCGAGTCGCGACCACCAGGACATGATTCCTCCCGCCCGGGACGGGCTAGATCCGTTCGAGCACCTGGCCGACGGCGAGCGTCACCGTCCGCCAGCGTTTCTCCTCGCGTCCAGCTGGCGGCGGCCGGCTGCGGTGACCTCGTAGACGCGCGCCCGGCGCTTGTTGTCGGTCACCACCCACCGTGCTTTGACGAAGCGCGACTCTTCCAGGCGATGGAGCGCGGGATAGAGCGAACCCTCTTCGACGCGCAGCACCTCGGAGGACACGGCCTCGATTTGCGCGGTGATGGCGTAGCCGTGCAGCGGTCCGCGCCGGACGAGGATCTTCAGGACGAGGATGGGAAGAGCGCCTTGCAACGCGTCGCTGCGAGCCATATGTAGATTTCTCAGTAAGCAGGCTGAGCATAGAGCCGGACGCGCGACCAGCGCAAGCAGGGGCAACGAGTGTCAGACGGTGAATCGTGAACGCGAGCGGTATCAGGCGACGAGAGCGCGAAGCCCGAGGCGGGGACACCGCCTCGCCCCACCCTCCCGTTCACCTTTTCACTGCCTGACACCTCGCTCGACTGGCCGTTTCGTCCCAGAGGTCAGCCCCGGCGGCAACATAAAGTGATGAGCTTCGGCGTACCGGGGTGGAAAATTAGCCTTGACAGAACCTCACACCCGGGCCTAGTTGTCGCCGTGAAACCGGTCCCATAGTGCGTTCGCATGAGGGCGGCCGGCACGTCGCAACACCGGGTGGTCCGCAAGCTTGACACCAGTATTGGTGAGGCTCACTGAATCCCGTGAGGTTCCATATGACGAGGACTCATCACCTTCACGTGGCGCGCATCGTCGGTGTGTTTCTGAGCCTCACCGTCTGCCTGGCCACTCCGCTCCTCGCCCAGCGCGCTGACAGAGCCATTATCAGTGGCGTCGTCACCGATCCGCAGGGCGCCGCGGTTCCTGGCGCGACGGTCACGATTCGCAATGAAGCCACTGGTGTCAACACCGTCCACGTGACGAACGGCGCCGGGGCGTACACCTCGTCGCCGCTTGTCCTCGGCCGTTATTCGGTGACCGTCGATCTGAGTGGATTCAAGAAGGCTGTGAGCTCGGGCATCCTGCTCGAGGGCGGCGATCAGGTTCGCCAGGACATCATCCTGCAGGTGGGCGGGCTGACGGAAACAGTCGAAGTCAAATCTCCGGAGGCCTGGACGTCACGCGGCCGGACGTGTCCCACACGGTGAACGAGAAATACTATCGGGACCTCCCGATTATCACGGCCGGGGACGTGCGCCTGGCCGAGTCCGTGCTGCAGATGCAGCCCGGCTACCTTCCGATGAAGCCGAACGGCGACCCGATGTTCCGCGGCAGCCAGTTCCAGTCCCGCATCAACGGCGGCCAGCGCGCCGCGACCGAGAATTTCTTCGATGGCGCCGCGTTCGGTTACGCCAGCGGGCACCAGCAAAGCCAGGAGAGCACACCTCCGGTGGATTCCGTGCAGGAGGTGAAGGTCACCACGACCAGCTATTCGGCGCAGTACGGCCACACGAGCGGCGGATTCATCGAGTACACGGCCAAGACGGGCACCAATGCGTTTCACGGCAGCGGCTACGGGTATTTTGCGGATGACGCATTCAACAAGAAGGGCTTCTTCGCCGTCGGCAAGACGCCGCTGAGCAACAACAACTACGGGGCGACCCTTGGCGGTCCGGTCATCCGCAACAAGACATTCTTTTTCGGCAACTTCGACTACACGAGACTGCGCTCAGGCATCCTGCCTGGTTTCGGCAACACGACGCCGACCGACGCGTTCAAGGCCGGTGACTTCGGTGCGCTGCTGACGGGCAACCAGATCGGAACCGACGCGCTCGGGCGGCCGATTTTCGGTGGCCAGATTTTCAATCCTGCCACGACCCGGCAGGTCAACGGGGTTTTCATTCGCGATCCGTATCCCGGTAACCAGATTCCTGCCGGTGATCCGCTGCGCAGCCAGGTGGCGGCCAAGATCGCCGCCCTGATGGTTCACCCCGATCGGGCCGGAACCGCGAATAACGTGGCGGGCAACCCGGCGGGCGACCAGACCTGGGTCCTGAACGCGCGGAACATGCTGGGCCGGCTGGACCACAGTTTCACGCCGAATTTCAAGGTGAGCACGAGCTTCTATTGGAACCGCCGGCCCTCGATTCGCAACTGCGGCGAAACCGGCGGGTGCACGACGGAGTTCGACGGGGAAACCGAGCCGGAGAAGAACAACACCTACTACGGACAGGGATTCTACCAGCGCATCTCGACACATCATGCCCACCAGCAGTTCGACTGGGTCATTCGCAACAACCTGTTGAACCACACCACGGTTGCCTGGGACCGCTGGTTCATGGGCGGGAATTCCCTTTCTGCCGGTGTCGGCTGGCCGCAGCTGCTGTGGGGCTCCAACCAGGGCGGCCTCATCGACAACACTGCCGGACCGCCAATGATGAATTTCGCCGGCAACACGCCCTACACGAACATCGGGCAGCAGTGGCAGCGGTTCGGCTACGAGAAGAACGATCGCTGGCAGTTCTCGAACGACCTGACGTGGGTGAAGGGGCGGCACACGGCGAAGGTTGGTATCGAGTACCGCCATCACACGTTCCCGTCCCGCGGGTGGGCGACCAACACCGGCGGCGCGTTCAACTTCGATCGCCTCGGCACGGGCGGCTACGACAGCTCGGGGAACAATCTCTCCCAGACCGGCGATCCGTTCGCGTCGTTCCTGCTGGGCCAGGTGCAGCAGTCCAGTCAGACTATCCCGGTCTATCCGACATTCAACGAAGCCTACACGGCGGCGTGGATCAACGACGAATTCAAGGTGAGCGACAGGCTGACGCTGACCCTCGGGCTGCGCTTCGACTATCAGTTCGCCCGCACCGAGAGGGACGATCAGGTACTCGACCTTCGATCCGAACACACCCAACCCAGGGGCAGGGAATATTCCAGGCGCGTTGATTTTCGCGGGAAGCGGCGCGGGCCGCACCGGGAGCCGGAAGTTCTCCGAGTCACCGGACAAGGACGCCTGGGGCCCGCGGGCCGGGTTTGCCTACCGGCTGGGAGACAGGAACGCCATCCGCGGCGGTTACGGAATGTATTACTCGGGAGTCGCATTCGGCCAAGGCGGTCTTCCGACGGTCGGCTTCCAGGCCAATCTGCTGGCCCCGAACCTGTCAAACGGCGTCTCTCCCGCGTTCTATCTCGACGACGGCTTCCCGCAGGACCGCGTGAGGTTCCCGCCCTTCATCGACCCGGCCTTCGCCAACGGCACCGCACCGCTCGCGGTGACTCCGAATGGATTGACCTTGCCGCGCTGGCAGAACTGGTCCGTGACGTACCAGCGCCAGCTCAGCGGCAACACGATGCTGGGCCTGTCGTACATCGGGAACCACGGCACCCGCCTGCCCCACAATGCCCAGACGCTGGGCGTGGACGCCAACATGAACGATCCGAGCGTGCTGGCGCTCGGTGCGACCGTGCTGCAGTCGAATATCAACTCGGCGGCGGCCCAGGCTGCCGGAATCAGGCTCCCATATCCCGGTTTCACAGGAAATGTGGCGCAGGCGCTGCGAAAATACCCGCAGTATCAGAACATCGCGTGGCGCGGCGTGCCGGTGGGCGAGAGTAAGTACCATGCCTTAGAAACTGTGCTCGAGCGGAGATTTTCCCGCGGCCTCCAGGCCAGGGTGGCATACACATACTCCAAGTTGCATAACAACGGCTCGGAGAATGCCCAGGGGAGCGACGGGGCGAACGCAGTGGTTCAGAATCCGGCGGACCCGCTCGAGTGGTCCCTCAGTGCGGACGATACGCCGCATGTGTTCCTGGTCGGCTTCACCTGGGAAGTGCCTGGCTCCGAGAGCTGGTCCTCGGGTGTCGCAAAGGCTTTCCTTGCGGGCTGGAACCTCAGTGGCGTGCTCCGATACGAGAGCGGGCGGCCGTTCAACATAATGATGGCCAACGATCTTGGCGGCTTCCTTTTCAATGGCCAGAAACGGCCGAACCGGGTGGCAGGCGTCGACGCCGTGATCGCGAGTGGAGACTTCGATCCCAACACCGATCGGTACTTCGATCGAGCTGCCTGGTCGGATCCGGGTCCGCTCCAGTTCGGGAACGCTCCCCGGCGTGACACAACGGTGCGCGGATTCCCGAACTACAGCGAGGATCTGAATATCTTCAAGGCCTTCCTGCTGGGCGATCAGAAAAAGTTGCGGACCGAGGTCTCGATCGGCAATCTCTTCAACCGCGTGTTTTTCTGCGATCCGAACACGAACTGGAGCCAGCCGCCTTCGGCTCGGTCAACACACAGTGCAACCAGCCGCGCTCGGTGCAGTTTGCGTTGCGGTTCGATTACTAGCGAGGCTGCGCCTCAGGCCCTGAGGCTCCGCCTCGCTAGGTCGCATTGTTTGATAACGCCGCGCTGACGCGCGGACGGCCTTGACCGAAATTTGACTCAAGATCTCAGAATCGAGTCGGTCAAGGCCTCTAGCGGCTGCCTCCAGTCCACCTGCACAGGAGGTCAGGAGATAGTCCTGACCTCCTGATTTCGCGTTTGCGTTCGGGCTCCTCCTTTCTCCGACCGCAATCCTCGAGGCGTTGCTGCAGCGCTATCCAGATCGCGCCGCATCGTGCGAAGCTTTGGGCGGATTGCTCATGACTGCTCAGTGGTACGCCGACGCGGAACGTAACCTGCGCAAAACGGTTGGGCTCGCTCTCAAACCGATCAAGGCCAACTACCAGCTCGGCCTTTTACTGACGAAGGCCTTCGCCCTCGCCCTCATTCTGGTTCTCACGTCGGCAGGGCCTGTGGCGGCGCAGCAGGCAGAAAAGCCTGCCCCGTCCGTGGGTCAGCTCGAAGCGGCGGTCAAGCGCCGTCCGTCCGATCCCAAACTGCATGTCGCGCTCGGCCTGGCCTATTGGGAGCGGAACGACTACCCGCGTGCACTGATGGCGTTCCAGCGCGCCGTCAAGGTCGCACCGAGGTCTGCGGAGGCGCACAACTGGCTGGGTGTCGCCCTTTCGGAGAAGTCCGACCTTCCTGGAGCGATTGCCGAACTCCGAAAGGCAGTCGCCCTCGACCCGAAATACGGGCGGGCCTACACGAATCTGGGATCCGTGCTGGCCAAGAGCGGTGACTTTACGGAGGCCGTCGCGGTGTTTCAGAAGGCGCTGACGCTGGAGCCGAACAGCCTGGCTGCACACTTGAACCTGGGGATGGCTCTGAGGGACAAAGGCGATCTGGACGCCGCGCTGGAGCATCTGAGACCCGTGGCTGCCGCCGACCCGACCAACGCCAGCATTCAGTACGAGCTGGGACAGACGCTGCGCCAACGCGGTGATCTTACGGATGCTGTTGGGGCGTTCGAGAAGGCGCTCGAGATCGAGCCGGAACTGCGCGAAGCGTACTACGCGCTGGGGATGGCGTTGAAGCAGCAGAGCGCGTCTTTGCGGAAGCCGTCATCTTCGGCGAACAGCCTTGCGGACGATCTCTATAAGCGCGGGCGAGATTCCGCCGCGCGTGGTGAACTGAACGCCGCCCGCGAAGCACTCGCCGAGGCGCTTCGCCTCGACGACAATCATGCGGGGGCCCACAACCTGCTCGGCTTCATTCTGGGCCAGCAGGGAGATCTGCCTGCCGCGCTCGCGCACCTGGAGCGCGCGGTCGCCCTCCAGCGTGAATCCGCGGAGGCTCACTACAACCTTGGCGTTGCGCTGTGGTACAGCGGCTCGAAGGAGAGGGCCGTGTCCGAACTGCAGGAAAGCGTCCGACTCGATCCTGCGGCCGGAGCCAGTGATGCCTTTCTCGGAACGGCCCTGCGCGAGAAGGGGGAGTTTGCCGCGGCGCGAGCCAGCCTGCAACGCGCAATCGCGCTCTTGCCACCGACGGCCGCCGTCTATGTCGACCTCGGGATCACCTACCTTCGCGCGGGTGAGCCCGACAAGGCGCTGGGACAACTCGAAGCCGGGCTGAACCTCCCGTCGCCGTCGGTTCCCAGGCCCGACTGGGACAGCGCCATCGCCGGCCTTCGCCAGGCGCTCGCCGCGAAACCCGTTCGTACCTGACAGCGCCCCCGACGCTCGTATTCCGGAACAGTGGGCTGGAGAGGCGCACAACGTGCTGGGCCGCCTGCTCGGCCGCAGCGGCGCCGATAGCAGCCAGGTCGCAGCGGAGTTCCGCGAAGCCATTCGGCTGCGGCCGGACTTCGCAGAGGCCCACAATCAGCTCGGTCTCGTGTTGATTCAGTCAGGCGACGATGACGGAGGCATCGCGGCGCTGCGTGAGGCTGTACGCATCAGCCCGGACTACGCTGATGCGCACGATAACCTGGGCGCGGCCCTGACTCCCACGAACGTCAAGGAAGCGATTGGTGAGCTCGAGAAGGCGGTTGCGCTGGCACCGACCTCTGCAAAGGCGCAGTTCAACCTGGCGGTAGCGTATGGCGCGAGCTCCAGTCTGGGGCCCGCGAAAGAGGTCGAGCAGCTGCGAAAAGTCATCGCGCTCGCCCCGACGTTCGCGCGGGCCCATCTGGCTCTTGGTAAAGCGCTGCTGCAGGACGGGAAAGTGACTGACGCGGTCACGGCACTGGAGGAGGCTGCGCGGCTGGAGCCACAGAGCGGGGAGAGTCACTACCAGCTGGGTCTGGCTCTGGCGCGCGCGGGACGCGCCGATGAAGCCGCAGCTCAACTCAAGAAGGGCCGCGATCTTGTCGCCGCCGCCGATCGCAACGCAGAACGCGAACCTGGACATCGCCGAAGGCCGCGCCGCACTCGAGAAAGGCGACCTGGAGCAGGCGGCCGCCAGGTTCCGTCATGCGATCCAGCTGCGCCCCGACTCGTCCGACGCGCAGCGGTACCTCGCGGTGGTCCAGGAAAAGCAAGGGAACGCCGGAAAGGACGACCCCGCACGCGTGGCGGAGCTCGAAGGCTATATTCGACACGGCAAGTTCAAGGAAGTCGAGTCCCTCCTCGGCGAGTACGTGAAAGAGCGTCCGAAGTCGTCGTGGGGCTGGTACGCGCTCGGCTACAGTCTCTTTGCCCAGCAGAAGATTGGCGACTCGATCAACGCGCTGGCGAAGTCTCTCGAGCTCGATATCCGAAACGCCGAGGCTCACAAGACGCTCGGCCGCAATCTGATGATCATCGGGAGATTCGACGCCGCACAGGTCGAGTTCGAGCAGGGCCTCCGCTACAAGCCGGACTCCGCTGAGATCCACTACAACCTCGGCAAGCTCTTCTCGATCCAGGACAACTGGGAGCCTGCGAAACAGCAGTTCGAAGCGGCGTTGCGCATCGATCCCTCGTACCTCGAAGCGCTGGATGCACTCGGGTTCGCGCTCGAGGCCCTCGGCGACGACCCCGGCGCGCTGGCCGCCTACCGGAAGGCGATCGCGCTGAACGACGAGCGCAAGGGCACGTTCGCCTCCCCTCTCGTCAACATGAGCGCCTACTACAACCGCACGGACGATCCGGCAAAGGCGCTGGAGTACGCCGACCAGGCGCTCGCGCTCGATCCCCGATCGGATCGCGCCTGGTTCCAGAAAGGCCGCGCCTCCGAGCGTCACGGGAAACTGGACGACGCGGTCACGGCGCTCGAGCGGGCGATCTCGACCAACCCGCGCGCGTCGTCCTATTACTACGTTCTCGCCGGCGTCTACCGGCGGATGGGCCGGACGGACGACAGCCAGAAGGCGCTGGAGACCTTCAAACGTCTCGAGCGCGAGGCCAGCGAGCTCGAGGCGCAGCGGCGCAGCGGGAAAGACAAGGGTGAATAGCGCGGGACCTTCACGCCGGCGATTCCTGACGATCGCCACCAGCTGCCTCGGCAGCATCCGCGGGCGGGCCTGCCATCGCGGCCCTCTCGCCCAGTCCTACACGTCACTTGCTCGGCGACCGCGGCCACCACCGCGCGCCACCGCGCCCGTGATCTTCACGGACATCACGGCGAAGGCCGGCCTCTCGGGAGCCGTGAACGTATCGGGCAGCGTCGAGAACAAGCGGTTCCTGCTCGAAGAGATGGGCGGCGGCGCCGCTTTCTTCGACTACGACAACGACGGCTGGATCGACATCTTCCTGGTGAACGGCACGAGCTTCGATCCGGAGGTTCAGAAGCGCCGGCCGACCAGCTATCTCTTTCACAACAACCGCGACGGCACGTTCACCGATGTCACGAAGAAGGCGGGGCTGACCCACTCCGGGTGGGGCCAGGGGTGCTGCGTCGGCGACTACGACAACGACGGCTTCGACGACTTGTTCGTGTCGTGCTGGGGCCGGAACGTGCTCTACCACAACAACGGCGACGGGACGTTCACCGACGTCTCGGAGAAGGCCGGCGTCGCCGGGACCGGCACCCGCTGGGGCGCCGGCTGTTGTTTCCTCGACTACGATCGCGACGGCCGCCTCGATCTGTTCGTCGCAAACTACGTGAACTTCGATCCGGCAAAGGCGCCGCTTCCCGGCGATCACGCCTACTGCCGCTACAACGAGATTCCGGTGCCGTGCGGTCCCGTTGGCTTCGCCGGCGGCACGAACATCCTCTATCGCAACCGCGGAGACGGGACCTTCGAGGACGTCTCGGAGCCGTCGGGGATTGCCCGGCCTCGCGGGCCGTCTTCCATGGTGTTCGTCACGCAGCGACTGGCGGCCGGTCGGGCTCGTACGGGATGGGAGCGGCGTCGGCGGACTTCGACAACGACGGCTGGCCGGACATCTACGTCGCCTCCGACACCGCGCCGAGCCTGCTCTATCGCAACAACCACGACGGCACGTTCCGCGAGGTCGCGGTCCCGGCAGGAACCGCATTCGACGAGCACGGCGTCGCCCTCGCCGGAATGGGCGTCGGTGTCGGCGACTACGACGCCGACGGCTGGCTCGACATCGTCCGGACGAACTTCTCCGAGCAGGTCACCATCCTCTACCGGAACTACGGCGGCGCGTTCGAAGACGCGAGCATCAAGGCCGGCCTCGGCGTCAACCGGAAGTACGTCGGCTTCGGCGTCGACTTCTTCGACTTCGACAACGACGGCTGGAGCGACATCTTCATCGCCAACGGCCACGTCTATTCGCAGATTGCCGGCAGGAAGCTTCACCTGTCGTACCGGCAGCCGCGGCTGCTCTATCGCAATCTTGGCAACGGGCGTTTCCGCGATGTGTCCGCGGAGGCAGGCCCGGCGATCACCGCCGAGAATCTCGGCCGCGGATGTGCCTTCGGCGACTTCGACAACGATGGCGACGTCGACGTCCTCATCAACAATCTCGACGGTCCGCCCACTCTGCTCCGCAACGACGGCGGCAACAGGAACAACTCGCTCCTCATCAAGTGCGTCGGCACGAAATCGAACCGGTCGGGGATCGGCACCCGGGTGAAGGTGACGGCCGGAGGCGCACCGCCAGACCGACGAAGTGACCAGCGGATCGAGCTACTACTCGCAGAACGACTTCCGGCTGCACTTCGGACTCGGCGATCGGACGACAGCGGATATCATCGAGCTCAGGTGGCCTTCGGGCGTGAAGGAGACGCTGCAGAACGTACGCCGCCAACCATCTCCACGTCTGCCACGAATCGAAGGGAATCGTCAGCAGCCGGAGGCTCCGGGAGCCATGAGCCGGCATGAGCCGGCGCGGCTCTCCGCGATAGCGCTGATGCTCTCCGATTCTTTCCGGGGTGTACCTCGGCTCCGCTCCAGCGGTTCAGTTCGCCGACGCGACGCAGGCGGCCGGGATCGGGTTCGAGCATCGGAACTCCGCTACCGCCAGCAAGTTCCTTCTCGAGACCATGGGGGGCGGCGTGGCGCTGCTCGACTACGACAACGACGGCCGGCTCGACGTGTTCTTCACCAACGGCGCGAAGCTGGAAGAATCGATGGACGGCAGGCTCCCCGACAAATCCGACCCGGGCTTCTGGAATCGGCTCTACCGGCAGACGAGTGCCGGTACGTTCGAGGATGTCACGGCCAGGGCCGGCATCAGCGGCGCTGCGCAGAACCAGTACGGCATGGGCACGGCCGCCGGCGATTACGACAACGACGGCTTCGAGGACATCTACGTGACCAACTACGGCCGCAACACGCTCTACCGGAACCTGGGCAACGGGACGTTCACCGACGTCACCGAGCGGGCCGGCGTCGCGGCGGGCGGATGGAGCGCCAGCGCCGGGTTCTTCGACTACGACAACGACGGCAGGCTCGACCTGTTCGTGACCCGTTACGTCGACTGGGGTTTTGAGAAGAATCGTTATTGCGGTGAGAAGAAACCTGGATATCGCGCCTACTGTCACCCCGACAATTTCGGTCCGGTGAGCAACATCCTCTTTCACAACGACGGCGAGGGCCGGTTCACCGACGTCTCCGTGAAATCCGGCATCGCAGCCGTGCCGGGCAAGGGCCTTGGAGTGGCCTTCGCCGATTACGACGCCGACGGCTTCACGGACGTGTACGTGGCCAACGACTCAGTCCAGTCATTTCTCTTCCACAACAACGGCAACGGCACGTTCGAGGAGGTCGGACTGGTCGCGGGGGTCGGCTTCACTGAAGAGGGCAAGGCCTTCGCCGGCATGGGGGTGGATTTCAGCGACTACGACAACGACGGCCGGCCCGACGTGTTCGTGACGAACCTGTCCAACGAACGCTACCGGCTCTTCCGCCACAACGGCGACGGCAGCTTCCGCGACGTCACCAACACTGCCGGCGTCGGAGGCGTCACTCTTCCCTATTCGGGGTGGAGCACCCGGTTCCTCGACTTCGACAACGACGGCTGGAAGGATATCTTCGTCGCCCAGGGGCACGTGATGGACACCATCGAGAAGACGGCATCCAACCTGAGATACCTGCAGCCGCCGCTCCTCCTTGCGGAACGAGTCCGGGACGGTTCGTGAGGGTCGACGCCGGCGCTCCCTTTCGCGGGGAATGGGCGGGGCGCGGCGCCGCGTCCGGCGACATCGACAACGATGGCGATGTCGATCTGGTCGTCAGCAACGTCGGGCAGAAGGCGATGCTGCTTCGCAACGACGGCGGCAACGACAGGGGCTGGCTGGAGATTCGAGCGATCGGCACGAAATCGAACCGCGACGGGATCGGTGCGCGGGTCAAGGTCGTGTCCGCGTCGGGCGTGACGCAGCACTTCACGATCACGACCGCAGCAGGGTATCTGTCCGCCAGCGACAAGCGGCTGCTCGTCGGCCTGAACAGCGACGCCACCGCGAAGCTCGTCGAGATTCGATGGCCGTCCGGCACGGTCCAGACGTTCGAAAACGTCAAGGCACGAACGGTGCTGGTCGCCACCGAATCGTCATCGGCTGGAGCCTCCGGGACTCGCCGATGATCACCCGCCGCACCCTGCTGGCCCTTCTGGCCTGCTCCGCCTCGCCGGCATTCGGGCAGGGCATCTCTACGCGAAGCGTCAAGCCGCAGCCCCGCGGCAAGCCGTCCGGGCGGCCGTTCAACGCCCGGTTCACCGACGTCGCGAAGCAGGCGGGCCTGACCTCGCCCGTCGTCTACGGTGGCATTGACACGCAAGGGCTACATCGTCGAGGTGGTCGGCTGCGGCGCCGCGTTCATCGACTACGACAACGACGGCTGGCAGGATCTGTTCATCCTCAACGGGACCCGTCTCGAGGGCGCCCCGCCGGGACGACGAACCGGCTGTACAAGAACAACCGTGACGGCACGTTCACCGATGTCACCGACAAGGCCGGTCTCACGCGGACCGGTTGGGCCTCGGCGGTCACCGTCGGCGATTTCGACAACGACGGCTTCGACGATCTGTTCATCACCTGCTACGGCCACAACGCGCTGTATCGCAACAACGGCAACGGCACGTTCACCGACGTCACCGAGAAAGCTGGCCTCCGCCAGGCCGACGTGCGCTACGGCTCGGGGTGTACCTGGGTCGACTACGACCGGGACGGACGCCTGGATCTCTTCGTTGCGACCTACCTGAACACGACGCTCGAGAAGCTGCCCAAGCCCGGACAGAATGCCGACTGCCGCTGGAAGGGCATCCCGGTGAACTGCGGTCCGCGCGGTCTCCCACACGGGTTCGTGAGGCTCTATCACAACAACGGCGACGGAACGTTCACTGACGTCAGCCGGGAAACCGGCGTCGCGAAGGCGTCGGGGTCCTATCCGATGACCTGCGTCGCGGCCGACTACGACAACGACGGCTGGCCCGACATCTACGTCGCCTGCGACTCCACGCCCAGCTGGCTGTTCCGCAATCAGCGTGACGGGACCTTTCGCGAGGAGGCGCTCGAACGCGGCATCGCCCTCAGTGAGGACGGAATGGAACAGGCCGGAATGGGGATCGCCGTCGGCGACTACGATCTCGACGGCAATCTCGACATCTTCAAGACCCACTTCTCCGACGACACGAACGTGCTCTATCGCAACGACGGCAAGGGGAACTTCGACGACGTGACGATTCGGGCGGGCATCGGTGTGGAGACACGCTTCGTGGGCTGGGGAACCGGGATGATCGATCTGGACAACGACGGGCACCCGGATCTCTTCATGGTCACCGGGAGCGTGTATCCGGAAGTCGAGCGTCAACTGCCCGCCTATCCGTTCAAGACGCCGCGCCTGGTCTTCCGCAACCTCGGCGAAGGGCGCTTCGAGGAGCTGATCGAGGAAGCCGGCGCCGCCGTCGCCTCAACGCATGCCAGCCGCGGGTGCGCCTTCGGGGATTTCGACAACGACGGTGATGTCGACGTCGTGGTCGTCAACCTGAATGAGCCGCCGTCGCTGCTGCGGAACGACGTGTCCGGCCAGGGCCACTGGGTCAAGGTCCTGCTGGAAGGCGTGAAGTCGAACCGGAGCGCGATTGGCGCCCGCGTGGTCGCGCAGTATGGCGGCCGCACTCACGCGCAGGAAGTGACCGCGCAGTCGAGTTTCTATTCCGCGAACGATCGCCGGCTCCATTTCGGACTCGGCAGCGCAGCCACCGCCGACCTGACGGTGCGGTGGCCAAACGGCACGATCGAGAAGATTGGCGCGGTCCCGCCGATCAACTGGTGGTGATTCGCGAGGGCGCGGGAATCGTGCGGAGGGAGCAATTCGGCGCGGCAAGGCAAAAGGCTTCAACAGGAGGGCCAGGAGATCAGAGATCGCCCAAGAATGACTTCTCCTGATCTCCTGCCCCTCCTGTAAGGCTCTTGGCGTCAGTCTGGCTTCCGGCTTTCGCCGGAAGTCGGGGGATAAGATCAGGGCGCATGTCCGTCGGGATCGAGGACATTGCCCGCGCGCTGGGTATTTCCACCGGCACGGTCACCGCGCCGTAGGGAGGGCCGTCATGCGCAGATTCGCGTTGCTCATTGCTCTGCCGCTGGCGGCCGGGTCGTACACCAACCCCGTCATGCCCGGTGACTTTCCCGATCCGTCGGTGATTCGGGTCGGCCGCGACTACTGGGCGACGGCCACGACCTCGCAGTGGGCGCCCATCTTTCCACTCCTTCATTCGACCGATCTCGTGAACTGGGAGCTGCGAGGAGCCGTGTTCCAGACTCCGCCATCCTGGTCGGCCGGCAGCTACTGGGCGCCCGAGATCGCCGCGGACGGCGGACGGTTCTTCGTCTACTACACGAGCCGGAAGAAAGACGGGCCGCTGTGCGTTGCGGTCGCAGATGCGGCGAGGCCGCAGGGTCCCTACACGGATCACGGTCCGCTCGTGTGCCAGGAGGCCGGCTCGATCGACGCTGCCGCGGTTCGTGACGAGAACGGCCGCCGGTATCTCGTCTGGAAGGAGGATGGCAACAGCCGCAAGCTGCCGACGCCGCTCTGGGCGCAGCCGCTCTCGGACGACGGCCTGCGGCTCGCCGGCGAGAAGACCGAGATCCTGCGGAACGAGGCGCCGTGGGAGGCGCACCTGATCGAAGGACCGTACATCCTTCGCCGTGGCGACTGGTTCTACATGTTCTATTCGGCCGACGCCTGCTGCGGCCGCCGCTGCAACTACAAGCTCGGCGTCGCCCGTTCACGCAGACTGCTCGGTCCGTGGGAACGCTACACCGGCAACCCGATCCTCGCCGGCAACGAGCAATGGAAATGCCCCGGGCACGGCACCGTCGTCCAGGATCAGGCCGGGCGCACCTGGCTCCTCTATCACGCGTACGAGGCCTCGACGTTCGAGTTCGTCGGGCGTCAGGCGCTGCTCGACGAGGTCACGTGGAATGCGGACGGGTGGCCGACGATCAATGGCGGCAAAGGCCCTTCGGGCTCGGCTCCGTCGCCATCGACAGCGGCCCAGCGGCGCGCCGCAGGTGTGGTCGAGGACGATTTCACCAAGGCGGCCATCGATCCGCGCTGGCAGTGGCCCTGGGATCAAACCTCCGCTCCCATCATCGAACCTGGCCGCGGTGGCTGGCTGCGGCTCACGACGGGAACCGCGTCAACCGCCATCGCCGCGCGGCCGACGCGGAGCGCGAACTACGCGGCCACGACCGTCGTCGAGGTGGGGTCGATCGTGTCGGGAACGCGCGCCGGCCTCGCCGCGTTCGGCAACCGGGACAACGTGCTTGCGGTCACCGTCGAGCGCGCCGGAGCGAGCGCACCCGACGCGGCCCTGACCGTCGTCGTCTGGCAGGTGCAAAAGGGAGAGCGCCGAACGCTCGCGACGACGCAGGTGCCGGACACCCCGCTGCTCCACCTGCGCCTCTCTGCGAAGGATCGCACGCGGTTCGAGTTCGCCGTCAGTCCTGATGGCCGGACGTGGAGAAGCGTTGGCGGTGGGGAGGGGGAGTACCTGCCGCCGTGGGATCTCGCGGTGCGTGTGGCGCTGCTCGTGTCGGGTCAGCCGGCAGCATCGGCACGCTTTGGAGCGTTCAGGCTCGACTTGCTGTGAACGCAGCTTCCCGCCACCATCTGCCGCGCTTGGGCAAGCTCTTCCAACCGGTTCTCGTCCGAAGCACGACATCTCGTGGCTGCCAGCTGCGGCACACATTCTGCAGCGGATGGTGCGCTTCCCCGCCGAGTGTATGTGGGGGATACGGTTCGCGTTGCCGCCTGCCGGCTTGAAAATGAGATCGACTGCACCGTGACGGTCCGCCACCAGACCATTCTCATCATTGAAGAAGACAACGATCTGCGACGGCTGCTGAGCCTGGCCCTTCGGCTGGGGGGATTCGCTACCCGGGAAGCGAGAGACGGGCTCGGGGCCATGGCGATCCTCGACCAGCTGGTTCCCATCGATGCCGTCGTGCTCGACGCCAGGCTGCCCGACATCGACGGCCTCTCGATTCGTCAGGAGATCGCGGCGCACGCCGGCAATCTCCCGGTCATCGTCCTCACGGACTCGCAAGATCCCATTCCGAATGTGCATCCTTCGTGCGTGGTTCGCAAGCCGGTCGCGCCCGACGACATCGTCACGGCGGTCGTGAAGTGCCTGCGCGACTCGGCGTGAGCTGCCGTCGATTGCGTTGACATCCAGCCGGGTGCGAGAGGACGATGGCCTCATGCTCCGCGCCCTGGTGCTCGCCTCGGTCGTGCTCACGGCTACGTCGCAGGCTGCGAGTCAGGACTTCAGCGTCCTGCACGTGAAGGTCGTCCTGACGAACGCCGGCGGCACGCCCACACCGGTGCCGCGCCACGCGCTGCTGGTCAGCCAGAACCCGGCCAGTGCTACCCCTCGGCAGATCGTGACGGGCCTGGATGGGACGGTCGACGTCAGACTGAGACCGGGAAACTACACGGTGGAATCGGATCGTCCGGTCAGGTTCGAGGGAAAGGCCTACCAATGGACGCAGGTCGTGGACATCGCCGCCGGCCGCGATGCGGTCCTCGAGCTCACGGCCGGCAATGCCGAGATGGAGCCCGGCGCCTCCGCAGACGCCTCGCCCGCCAAGCCGGGTGAGTCCGATCCTTCGTTCCTCCTGACCCAATGGCAGGACAGCGTCGTCGCCTTGTGGAGTCCGACCGCACACGCCTCAGGGTTCGTAGTCGACGCGAATGGCCTCATCGCGACCAACCAGAGAGTCGTCTCCAATGCGACAGCGATAGAGGTGCAGCTCACCCCTGCGCTCAAGGTGGCAGCGCCGGTGCTGATCGCCGACCCGGCTCGTGATGTCGCGATTCTGCGGATCGACCCGAAGGTGATTGCGTCGGTGCGGCCCGTCCCTCTTTCGTGCGGGAAGGCAGTCCCACCCGCGGCGGCGGATGGAACCGAGATCTTTACCATCGGCATCCCGCTCCGGACTCCGAAACGCATGACCTCCGGGAGTCTCAGGCGCGCCTCTGCACAAGGCCTCGATGCGGATTTGCTGATTGGACGCGGCAGCGCGGGTGGCCCGGTCTTCAGTTCGAGTGGCGATCTCCTTGGCCTTACGTCACCAGCGGGCGACGACGATCAGGACGATCGCGGCACGCGCGTCGTCGGCAGCGCCAATGTGTGCGAGGCCGTTGCGGCGGCGAAGCAGAAAATGGCTGGCGCAGCGGCTCCGAGCAGCGCTCCCCTTCCGGTCGAACCGGAGCGCCCGTTTCCGGTCGATGCTCTGAAGGCGGCGTCGGCAGGGCGGGCCGGCAGCCTGAATCCATATCAGATCTCTGCCGCCACATTCGAAGTGGCGTTCATCACGCCGGTGCTGACATATGGCGCCCACCATCTGCCGGAGCAGATGAACCGTGGTGCTGGCGGACGAAAGGGCTCCGTGCCGGAGCCGGCGATGGTCCGGCCGCTCATGGACTTCAGCAACTGGTCGGACTACGTGGCCGACTATCCGCCGGTACTGCTGGTGCGGGTCACACCAAAGCTGGCAGAAGGCTTCTGGACGACCGTGGGACGCATGGCGGCCAGCACGCAGGGCGTCGCGCTTCCGCCGTTCAAACGCTTCAAGTCGGGCTTCGGCCGGCTGCGCGCGTTCTGCGGCGAGACCGAGGTCACTCCGATCCATCCGTTCCGGATCGAACAGCGCCTCTCGGAGAGCGAAGCCATCTATGAAGGGCTCTACGTGTTCGACCCTGGCGCGCTCGGGCCCGCGTGCGGCGGTGTCAAGTTGACCCTGTTTTCGGAGAAGGAGCCGGAGAAGGGGGAAACGAAGACCATCGATCCGAGTGTGATTCAGCGGATCTGGGACGATTTCGCCGGCTATCGAGCACCAGGTCGGGTCCCGTAACCAGCGCGTGATTGGAACTCGCCGCCTACACCGGAAACATCAGAACTTTCAGCGCCTCCCGATTCAGGCACAGATCGAACGCTTTCTGCCATTCGCTGATCGGCAGCTTGTGTGAGATCAGATCGCCCAGAGCGATCCGTCGTTCCGAAAACATCTGAAACATCCGTGCCCAGGTGGCCGCGGTATAGCAGACCGACCCGGCGATCGTGAGCTGTTTATAGAACACGCGGTCGACCGCGAACGGGATGTCGCGGCCGCAGATCGCCACCTGGATGTGACGACCCATCGGACGGAGCGATTCGAGACAGCCGCCGACCGACGCCGGATGTCCCGCACACTCGAACGAGATATCCACGCCGCGGCCGCCGGTGAGCTCCGGCACGGCCTCGGACAGATCGCCGTCGTCGACATCGACCACGGCCGCCGCGCCAAACCGCTTCGCCGCCTCCAGCCGTTCGCGATCCGCCCCGGTTCCGGCGACGATCGTCTTCACACCCTCGGCCACCAGCAGCTTCAGGCACAGCAACCCCATCGGACCCGGACCCGAGACGACGGCGGTTTCTCCTCGTTGTACTTTGCCAATTTCCTGGACCGCCTGGACGATTGCCGCGAACGGCTCGCTGAGGGCGCCTTCTTCAAGCGACATGCTGTCGGGAATCGAATAGAGCTGATCCGGCCGGGCCACGACATAACGCGTGAACCCGCCGTTGACACCGTGCCCCATCCCCCGCCGGCGCGCACAGAAGATGAAGTAGCCGGAGCGGCAATGCTCGCATTCGCCGCACGTGACCGACGTCGCCCCGAGCACGGCCACCCGCTGACCGAGGGGAACGCCGCCCGCTTCGCGCCCGGCCTCCACTACCGTGCCGGATAGTTCGTGGCCGAGGATCACCGGCGGGTAATTCCGAAAGCTGTCGCGCAGCACATGAATGTCAGTGCCGCAGACGCCGCAGAACGCGACCTCGATCCTGACCTGGTCCTCGCGACAGATCGGTTCGTCGACGTCGCGGACGTCGACGTTGCCATCACCGGGGGCGTATTTGAGGAGAGCTTTCATCAGAGACACTTCGTTTCGATGACTCCCAACTTCCAACTTTCAACCCCCAAGGAGAATCATTCGAACAACGGGGCGAAAGGCGCATCGACCGGCTTGTTGGAGGACCTTCCACCCTCTCGTTCGAACGACTCTCCTTGGGAGTTGGAAGTTGGGAGTTGGGAGTTGACGTTGTCTATGGTTTCTTGATCATCGGCACCCTGGGATCCGGCGGCGGCCAGCTGGCGCGGAGATACGCGTAGCGCGGGTCATCGGTGGCTGCCATCGACCGGAAGCTGCCGGCGAGGGTGTTCAAGTAGTAGGCATCGACGCCTGGGGACGCGACGAACGGATGGTAGCCCTCGCGCACGAGCACCAGATCGCCCTGAACGACGCGCAACACCTGCTCCTGGCGATCCGCCGCCGTGTACAGCCGCTGGATGCCGTAGCCGTCCGATGTCCTGAAGCGGTAGTAGTAGGTTTCCTCCAGGTCGGCTTCAATCGGCGGCTGGTGGCGATCGTGCTTGTGGGGCGGATAGCTGGACCAGTTCCCGGCGGGCGTGAGCACCTCGCAGACGAGAAGGCGATCGGCCTCTGCCCCTGGAGGAAGGATGTCGATGATCTGGCGCGTGGCGTTGCCGCCGCCGCGCACTTCGAATCCACAATCCTCCGGCCGTATCAGGCGTGCCGGAAATCGCTTCGTGGTGGGAGACCGGCATTCCGCGATCTCCGTGTAACGCTCGGCGCGCACCTCGTATGTGGTCCGGGGTGGCAGATAGACGGCGTGCGGGTACTCCGAGAACACGTCGCGCCGCGGCCCGAGGCGGGTGCCCGTGCGCTTACCGGACCAGGTGATCGACGCGAGGCCGCCAAGGAGCACCAGGCACACTTCGTCGGTGCCGCTGCGGCCGGTCCAGGCCTCGCCGGCGGGAATCTGCCGCACCGCGAACCCGACGTACTCCCAGCCGGCGCGGCGTGGCGTGAGCGCGAGCGCCGTTCCCGCCCTGGTGAGCGGCAGCTTGCGGCTGCGCAGCAACGTGGTGGGCGATTTCATACCGTCTGAATGGCCGCGACCTCGACGCGCGCGCCAGTCTTCTGCGCCCGGGTGGCTGCCAGCGCCACCCGCAGCGCTTCGACCCCGTCGTCGACGGTGATCGGAGGCTGGCGCTGCTCGAGCACGTTACCCGCAAAGTTCTCGAGTTGCGCGGTGTATGCCTCGGCGAACCGCTCCATGAAGTAGGGCACCGTGTCGTGCGCCACCTGGCCCTTGGTCATCACCATGAGCGGTGTCTCGCGCAGATAGCCCACGCGCAGCGTGCCGCTGGTTCCGAGCAGTTCGGCCATGATGTCGTAGCCGTAGATGCCGTTCCTGGTCACATCGATCACGCCGAGACGGCCGCTCGCGAAGATCAGGCTGATCACCGCGTTGTCGATGTCGCCGACGCTTCCAAGCTCCGGATACGCCAGCAGGCCGCCGATCGCCTGGACCGCCGCGACCTCACCCATATACCAGCGGGCGATGTCGAAGTCGTGGATTGCCATGTCGATGATCAGGCCGCCGCTGCTGCGTGGATCGGCGTACTCGACGGACGGCCGATACGGGTCTCTCGAGGTGGACTTGAACACGACCGCATCACCGATCGCGCCTTCGCCGAGCCGCCGCTTCGCTGCCGCGAAGCCCCGATCGAAGCGGCGCATGAAGCCCATCTGAAAGAACACGCCGGAGCGCCCGACCGCTCCCTTGATCGCCAGGGCTTCCTCCAGCGAGATGGAGAGGGGCTTTTCGCAGAAGATTGCCTTGCCCGCCGCGACCGCCTGCTCGACCATGGCGCGATGCGTCGACGTCGGGGTGACGATCACCACCGCATCGATCGACGGATCGCCAAACACATCCGCAGGGTCGGTCGAGCGATTTTCGACCCCGAACTCCTGCGCGACGGCGTCCACTGCCGCCGCGTCCACGTCTGCCACCGCGGTCAGCCGCGTGCACGGGATCCGCGTGGCCAGATCGCGCGCGTAGATACGCCCGAGCCGTCCCAGTCCAATCAATCCAACGTTCAGTTTCGCCCGGCTATTCACCACTGTCCCTCACGTCTCCAAAAGGATCCATATCAAAATTCTCACAAGAGGTTAGGCGTTCAGGAGATCAAGAACTGTTTGCCTGCAAGCATTTCCTCCTGAACTCCTATCCTCCTGTTTTCTTGTAGTCAGCGCGTGCCGGCAGCACCTTTGGTAACGAGCGCGATAGGCACTTTCTGATCGGCCGGGACCGTCTCGCCCCGCAGCAGCTTCGCCGCGCTCTCCACGGCGATCCTTCCCATGTCACGTGGCGACTGCGCCACGGACCCTTCCATGCGCCCGGCCTCGATCGCTTTCCGCGCGTCCTCCAGCGCGTCGAATCCGACGACGCGGATGCGCCCGGTGCGGCCGGCAGCGGCGATGGCTTCGAGCGCGCCAAGCGCCATGAGATCGCTGCAGGCGAAGAGCGCATCGGTGTCGGCATGCGCCTGCAGCATGTTCTGAAACACCGTGAATCCCTGGTCGCGCTCCCAGTTGGCCGGCTGGCTCGCCACGATGGTCATCCCTGGATATCGTCCGAGCGCCTCACGGAATCCCCGCAAACGCGAGTCGCCGGTCTCGTGCCCCGGGATCCCTTCGAGGACCGCGACGCGGGCCTTGCCACCGGTAATCTTCGCGAGGTGCTCCCCCGCGATTTTGCCCCCCTCGAAGTTGTCGGATCCGATGAACGACTCCAGCTTCAGGTTGTTGGCCGCCGCAGCCTTCGCATCGACGCGCGTGTCGACGACGATGACCGGGACATTCGCGCGGTTCGCCTTCGCAATCGCGGTCGCGATCTCGCGTGATCCGCTCGGCGTCACAATCAGCGCTCGAATGCCGGTCTGCAGGAGATTCTCGATGATCTGGACCTGCTTCTCGACGTCGATCTCGCGCTCCGCGGCCTGCACGACGAGATCGATGCCCGCCGGCCCGGCCGCATCCTGCGCCCCGCGCTGCATGTCGAGGAAGAACGGATGGTTGAGCGTCTTCATCACGAACGCCACGCGGGGAGCGCCGCCGCCGGAGGTAGTCGAGCCTCCGCGATTGCAGCCCGCCGCCAGCACCAGAATGGCCAGCGCGACGACAGTGTGTTGTGCCACTTTTCGCATCCGAATCGTCCCTTTCATGATCGCTTTCGGGCTCGGGACTGGGGGCTCTGGGCTCGGAAAACCCCATGCCTGCGAGGCGGCAACCGGGATCTTCCGAGCTCCCGAGTCCCGAGCCCCGGACACCGAGCGGTATTCCGCCGCCCGCTAACGCCGTCGACGCTTGAGCGACATGTCCACCAGCACCGCTCCGATTATGACCACGCCAATCACTACCTGCTGAAGAAACGACGACACGTTCAGCAGGTTGAGCCCGTTTCTCAGCACGCCCATGATCAGGGCCCCGATCAGCGTGCCCGTCACCGTGCCCTCTCCCCGAGCAGGCTGGAGCCGCCAATCACCGTCGCCGCAATCGCGTCCAGCTCGTACATCGTCCCGGCGGTCGGCTGTGCAGAGTTGAGTCGTGCCGTCAGCACGACCGCCGCCGCGGCGCTCGTGAGACCGGCAACACCGTAGACGGCGGTCTTGTGGAAGCGGACCTGCACGCCCGACAATCGTGCCGCCTCCTCGTTCCCGCCTATCGCGTACGTGGTCCGGCCGAACACGGTTCGCGTGAGCACGAAGTGCGCGACAGCATAGATCAAGATCGTGATGACCACCGGGGCCGGAATGGTCAGCACGCGCTCGGTGGCGATGGCGCGAAACCCTTCGCTGAAGCCGGAGATCGGCCGGCCTTCGGCCAGCATCAGCGCGACACCGCGGGCCACGCTCATCATGCCGAGGGTCGCGATGAACGGCGGCAGCCGGCCGAGCGTAATGAGAAGACCGTTCACCAGACCGCATGCTCCGCCGACGGCGAGCGCCATCGCGATCGCCACTGGCGCCGGCACCGCGGCCTCGAGCGCCAGCGCGAGGCAGATACCCGCCAGCGCCAGCACCGAGCCCACCGAGAGATCGATTCCGCCGGAAATGATCACGAAGGTCATGCCCACCGCGACGACGGCGTTGAGCGCGGTCTGCTCGAGGACGTTCAGGAGATTGGAGACCGTGAGGAAGTGCGGGGTTGCCGCCCACAGCACCACGCACAACGTCAGCAAGCCCGCGAGCGTTCCCAGCTGGCGGCCGCTGTGCGACCCGAGCGCGCGCCTGGCGCCGCGAAGCCGGGGCGAGGCATCCCCCACGCCGGCGGTCGTCATGCGGGCACTCCGAGGGCCGCCTGCAGGACCGCCGCGTCGGTGGCCTCATGAGCCGCGAGCTCTCTGGTAACGCGGCCGCCGCGCATCACGAGAATGCGATCGCTCATGCCCAGGACCTCGGGCAGGTCGGAGGAAATCATGATGAGGCCGGCGCCCTTCTCGACCAGCTGGTTCATGAGCAGGTAGATGTCCTGCCTGGCGGCCACGTCGATGCCGCGCGTTGGCTCGTCGAAGATCAGGATGTCGGCGTGCGCCGCGAGCCACTTGGCCAGGACGACCTTCTGCTGATTCCCGCCGCTCAGGTTGATCACGAGCTGATCGGATCCCGGCGTTCGGATTCTCAGGCTCTCGATCGCGGAATCGGCCTCGCCGCGTTCCTTCGCGCCACTGACGACCCCGAAGCGGGCCAGCGCGGACAGGTGGGACACCGAGATATTGCGCTCGACCGACAGCGGCAGAACCAGCCCCTGCTGCTTCCGATCCTCAGGCAGGAACCCGATCCCGGCCCGGACGGCCGCGGCCGGAGAGTCGATGGGCTGCGCGCTGCCACGAACGACAATCCGTCTCTCGCCCACCGGATCCGCCCCCACGATCGCACGCGCGAGCCGCGTACGCCCGGCGCCAACCAGCCCGGCGATTCCGAGAATCTCGCCGCGATGGAGGCTGAACGAGATCTCCTTCAACCCCCCACCGTCGAGGCGATCCACGCGCAGGAGCTCCTCACCGCGCGCGTGACTCCGGCGCGGGTAGTGGTCCGACACTTCGCGATCGGCCATGAGCCGTACCAGGTCCGGGGCCGTCACGTCCGCGATATCGCGCGTGGCCACGTGACGACCGTCGCGAAGGACGGTGACGCGATGACCGATGCGGAAGACCTCGTCCATCCGGTGAGAGATGTAAATCACGGCCACACCGTTCGACGTGACCCGCACGATCGTGGCAAACAGCTGCTCGACCTCGCGCTGGCTGAGCGCCGACGTGGGCTCGTCCATCACCAGGATCCTCGCGTTGTCCGACAGCGCCCGCGCAACCTCGACCATCTGCTGCTGCGCGAGCCGGAGGCTGTGCACCGGCGCATCGCAGTCGAACGCCACGCCGACCGAATCGAGAATTCGCCGGGCCTCCCGGCGCATCCGCCGCGAGTCCACGATTCCCGGCCACCGCGTCGGCGTCTTGCCGAGGAAGATGTTCTCGGCGACCGTCATCTGAGGGACGAGACTCAGCTCCTGATAGATGGTGCTGATCCCGAGCCGGCGGGCCCGCAGCGGGCTGTCGAGCTCGACTCGGGTGCCGTCGAGGACAATCTCTCCGGCGTCGGCGCGGACCGCTCCGCTGAGGATCTTCATCAGCGTCGACTTGCCGGCGCCGTTCTCGCCGAGCACGACGTGCACTTCGCCGCGGCGCACCTCGAGGTTGGCATCGGTCAACGCGCGCGCGCCCGGATAGCGCTTCGAGATCCCGCGCATCTGCAGGGCCGGAGGCGGATCCGATTCTCGGGTGCTGGTCATCGGGAAGTGGAGAGTGTAATCGCTTTGCTGCTAGACTCGGTCGCCGGACCGTTGGGGTGAGAGAATTACAGGAGGGCAGGAGTCCTCCTGCTGATCCTGTTGAAAACATTTCCTGATTAGCTGAGGGCTTACCCAGCACCCATTCTGCTGGAAAGGCAAATCATAGATGGCTACCACCCGACGCCTGACCATGGGCCAGGCGATCGTCGAGTTCCTGACCCAGCAGTACACGAGCCTCGACGGCGTCGAACAGCCGTTCTTCGCCGGCGTCTTCAGCATCTTTGGTCACGGTAACGTCGCCGGTATCGGCCAGGCGCTGATCCAGGCGAAGGACCGGCTCCCCAGTTACTTCCCGCGGAACGAGCAGGCCATGGTGCACACGGCGGTCGGCTTCGCGAAGATGGCCAACCGGCGGCGCACGCTTGCCTGCACCAGTTCGATCGGACCGGGCGCGACCAACATGCTGACCGGCGCCGCACTGGCGACGATCAACCGGCTGCCGGTGCTGCTGCTGCCCGGCGATATCTTCGCGGCCCGCGGACCCGCTCCGGTTCTGCAGCAGCTCGAGTCCGCGGCGTCGCAGGACGTCTCCGTCAACGACTGTCTGCGGCCGGTGTCGAAGTACTGGGACCGCATCAATCGCCCGGAACAGCTGATCACGGCACTGCCCGAGGCGGTGCGCGTCCTGACCTCACCGGCCGAAACCGGCGCCGTCACCTTATGCCTGCCGCAGGACGTCCAGACCGAAGCGTTCGACTATCCCGAAGCGTTGTTCCGCCGGCGGGTCTGGACCATCGCTCGTCCTCGCCCGGACCGCGACCTGCTGCAGCAGGCCGCGGCGTGGCTGCGCTCGGCGACCGCGCCGGTGATCATCGCCGGCGGCGGCGCCATCTACAGCGAGGCGACCGAAGCCCTCGCGGATTTCGCCGCAGCGACAGGCATTCCAGTCGTCGAGACGATGGCGGGCAAAGGAGCGCTGAAGTTCGATCATCCCCAGGCGCTCGGCGCGGTCGGCGTCACCGGCGCGGCCGGGGCCAACCGGATTGCGCGCGAGGCGGATCTCGTGGTCGTCGTCGGCTCGCGCCTCAGCGATTTCACGACCGCGTCGAAGACGGCCTTCCAACATCCCGATGTCCGGTTCATCAACGTGAACATCACCGCGTTCGACGCCGGCAAGCACCAGGCGCTCCCCCTGGCCGGCGACGCCCGCGCCACGATCGACGAATGGCTGCCGCTGATGCAGGGCTGGCAGACCCGTCCGGCCTATCAGGCGCGCGTCGCCCGCGAGAAGGCTGACTGGGAACGCGAAGTCGATCGCGTCTACGCCGGTTCCGGGACTTCGATCATGAGCCAGGCGGAGGTCGTCGGCATCCTCAATGCCGTGACCGGTCCGCGCGATGTAATCGTCAACGCCGCCGGCAGCCTGCCGGGCGATTTACACAAGTTGTGGCGCGCGCGCGATCCGAAGCAGTACCACCTGGAGTACGGCTACTCCTGCATGGGCTACGAGATCGCCGCCGGGCTCGGCGTGAAGATGGCCGCGCCGGACCGCGACGTCTACGTGCTGGTTGGCGACGGCTCCTACCTGATGATGGCCCAGGAGATCGTCACGTCCATCCAGGAAGGGGTCCGCCTGATCGTCGTCGTGTTCGACAACCAGGGCTTTGCCAGCATCGGCGGCCTCTCGCAGGCGGTCGGCTCGTCGGGCTTTCTCACGCGCTATCGTCACCGGACGCCGGAGACCGGGCTCCTGGACGGAGATCTCGTCGCGGTCGACTTCGCCGCCAACGCCGAGTCCCTCGGCGCGCGGGCGATTCGCGCATGTTCGGCGGACGCAGTTCGCGCGGCGCTGGAAACGGCCCGCAGCGCCGACCGGACCACGGCGATTGTCATTCCCGTGGACATCGATCATCGGGTCGGAGGCTACGAATCCTGGTGGGACGTACCGATTGCCGAAGTCTCGACGATGGACGCGGTGCAGAAGGCGCGGGAAGAATACGAGCGCGCCAAAAAGGCCGAGCGGCATTACTTGTGACAGCTGGAAGCTGGATGCTGGAAGCTGAATGATCAGGATCGCCAACGCCCCGTGCTCGTGGGGCGTGCTCGAGTTCGAAGCCACGACCGAGAGTCCTGGATACGAGCGGGTGCTCGACGAGATTGGGCAGACCGGGTATGTGGGGACCGAGCTCGGGGATTGGGGCTTCATGCCCACCAACCCCGGGCAGCTGCGGGATGAGCTCGGCCGCCGTGGGCTCGCGATGGTCGGCGCGTTCGTCACGACGCGGCTGGTGGACTCGCGTTCGTACGGCGAGACCCGCGAGCGCGCCCTGGTGACAGCCAGGCTGCTCGCCGCCGTCGCCCGGGAAGCGCCGCCCGTGATCGTCCTGTCCGACGAGCCCACGGCCGATCCTCACCGCGCCGGCGCGGCGGGCCGTGTGACGCCAGCGCTGGGCTTCCCGGACGAATGGTGGGACACGGCGGCGGAAGGGGTCGAGGACATCGCCCGCGCGGTGCGCGACGAGACGGGATTGCGCACCGTGTTTCACCACCACTGCGCCACCTTCGTCGAAACGCCGCAGGAAATCGATGCGCTCATGAAGCGCACCGATCCCGACTCTCCTCGGGCTGTGTCTCGACACCGGCCATGCGACCTACGCCGGCGGCTCGCCTGAGGACCTGCTGAAGCGGTATCGTGAGCGCATCTGGCACGTCCACTTCAAGGACTGCGAGCCGCAGGTGGCCGCGCGTGCCCGCGCGGAGGCCTGGGACTACCAGACCGCGCTGAGGCACGGCCTGTTCTGTGAGCTCGGGAAGGGATCGGTCGATTTCGCTGCCCTGTTGCGGGATCTGAAAGGCTCCGCTTACGACGGCTGGATCGTGGTCGAGCAGGACGTCCTGCCCGCGATGGGCGCGCCGCTCGACAGCGCGCGGCGAAACCGGCTCTATTTGAATCGGATCGGTATTTAGTTACTCGTGACGACGTGTCAACATTCTGAGGCGTCCATGACGAACACCGCGACCGTCTATAAAAGCCCGCTCCACCAGATGACGCAGACGACGTGCACCTGTCTGTGGAACGACTCGTCATCGCTCGCCGAGCTGGGTTATGCCATCGACCATGGCGCCGTCGGCGCCACCTGCAACCCCGTGATCGTCGTCGAGGTGCTGAAAAAGGAGATGCACCTCTGGAAGGACCGGATCCTCGAGCTGATTCGGTCGATGCCGCAGGCGACCGAGCACGATATCGCCTGGAAGCTCGTCGACGAGATGTCAATCAAGGGCGCCGAGCCGCTGAAGCCGATCTTCGAGGCCCACAAAGGAAAGAACGGCCGGCTTTCCGTGCAGACCGATCCGCGCTTCTACCGCAACCCGGACGCGATCGTTCAGCAGGCGGAACACTTTGCGGCCCTCGCGCCCAACATCATCGTGAAGATCCCGGTCACGGCCGCCGGCATTCCGGCCATCGAGGAAGCGACCTATCGCGGAATCAGCATCAACGCGACCGTCTGCTTCTCGCTGCCGCAGTGTGTGGAGGTGGCCGAAGCCTTCGAGCGCGGCCTGAAGAGGCGCGAGAAGGCGGGCAAGGACATCAGCACCATGGGATCGGTCTGCACGATCATGGTGGGCCGCCTCGACGACTGGCTGAAGGTGTACGCCGACAAGCACGACATCAGCGTCGATCCCGGCGTTCTCGAATGGGCAGGGCTCACCGTGTTCAAGAAGACCTATCGCCTGTTCCAGGAGCGCGGCTACCGCATCCGGCTGCTCTCGGCCGCGTTCCGAAACCACATGCACTGGAGTGAGCTGATCGGCGGCGATGTCGTGATCTCGCCGCCTCACCTGTGGCAGAAGCGCTTCAACGCGTGCGATGTGGCGGTGGAACCGCGCATCGACACCCCGGTCGCTCCGGCGATTGTCAAAGCCCTGGAGAAGTTCCCGGATTTCCGGCGCGCTTCGACGGAGGGGGGACTGACACGCGAGGAGTTCGATACGTTCCCGCCGACGCGGCGGACCCTGCGTCAGTTCATCACCGCCTGCCACGACCTCGACGCGCAGATTCGGGAGTTGATGCTGCCGAATCCGGAACTTGGGGGGTAACTAGGTTCCGGGTTCCGGGTTCAGGGGTTCCGGGTTCGGTTCAGGGGTTCCGGGTTCGGTTCAACGGTTCGGGGTTCGGGGCTCAGGGTTCCAACGCTTCAGCGGAGCGACGTGCGGATCGTTGCCGGACCCTCGAACACGAACCGCTGCAGAAAGCACGTGACACATCCGCCGATCGCGTCTCGATCGGCTCGCATCCTCCTCACAGATGCGCCATCAGCCTACGCTCAAGTTCACCATTGTCGAGGGTAAGCGATCCCGCCGGACCGCCCCGGATGCGCCACCTGCGACTCGCAGCAGGCTACAGCTTCAAATCATGTCGCATGATCGGTCGTGACGACACGCGGCGTGCCACGGTCCTGAAACCCGCCCGGCGAAATGTCGACGCCGTGCCGGTGAACACGTTGGTCGTGCAGCCCGGTCGCGAGGTGTCGACCGGATAGGCTTCCAACGCCCGCGCATTCGCGCGCCTGGCGGCCTTCACGGCCGCAGCGATGAGCGCCGACATGACCCCTTTTCTCCGATAACCGCGCCGAACGTAAAAACACGAGATTGCCCAGACGCTGAGATCATCGACGCGTGCAAAGAATCGGGTGTGGTCCAGCCAATACAAGTCATCGCGGGGCGTGAGCTGGCACCAGCCGACGACTTGCGCGCCGTCGAACGCGAGCAGGCCTGGCGGCGGGCCCCGCCTGACAATCGTCCGAAGCGCGCGCCGATTTCTTTCGCGCGGTCGCTTGTGGTAGTCGCTCCCGATCCGCCAGTACATGCACCAGCAGCCGTTGCTGGCGCCGCCCTTGCCGAACAAGTCCTCCAGGGCCGGCCAGAGGCCGGATGTGAGCGGTCGGATTGAAAGTTTCACCGGAAGCAATTTTCCCGAACCGTATCAGCTCTTCGAAGCATGTGAGCCGCGACGCCGGGTGCCGCTGCCCGATCTGCTCCGCGCCTTCGCGCTGATGAAGCGGTGCGCGCCGATAACCAGATCCCGCAGTGCGTCCCGCCGGATACGTGACATCCGGACGAGGACACACGGGTAGTTCACGTAATGGTCCTTCAGGTAATACGTGGCCGGATCGTCCTCGATCAGCGCATCCCGGTCCACGAAATCCATCATCACCACCAGCGTGTTCGGCTCGGCGGACTTGTGCGAGGCGATGCAGGCGAACATCTTCCCGCGCACTTTCAGCGCGGGCTGACCCCAGGCGGTGGTGACCTCCACGTCCGGAAGGGTCAGGCCGATCGATTCGACGGCCTTGAAGTCGTTCCGTGGTGCCATCGTGCCGCCAATCGTAACCCGGGGTCAGACTCGGCTCTGACCTCAGACGGGGTTCATGGTGCCGGGTTCCGGGGTTCCAGGTTCGGTTCCAGGGTTCCTGGTTCGGTTCGAGGTTCGAGGTTCGGGGTTCCAACGCGCTTCAGCGTAGCGACATGCCGATGGCTGCCGAACCTCGAACCACGAACCGAGAACCGAGAACCGAACCTGGAACCCTGGAACCGAACCCGGCACCTGGAACCCCTGAACCAGGAACCAATGCAGCTATTTCTTCAGCAACGCCGGCCAGTTCAGCACGACCGTAATGGCGGGCCGGTCGCCGTCATCGATCGGCGTGCTCATGAGAATTCGCTTGCCGTCTGCGCTCGGAAGGTACTCCACGGCGGTAATCATCGACGCCTGACAACCCCGTTTTGAAGAGGGGCACCGGGACGCCCTTCACGACAAAGGATGGCGCTGTCTTGATCGGCACAGACATGAGTGTCCCGTCGCGCTGCAGGTACAGCAGTTCGCGACCGTTCGGGCTCCAACGAGGCTGCGATCCGCCCTCGGTTGAAATCGGCCAACGTCTTTCGCGTCGGGAAACGCCTGCACGTACACCTCATACCGGCCGGACTCATCCGATGCGTAGGCGAGCCATCGGGAATCCCGCGAGATCGAGCCATGCAACTCGTTGTCAGGGGTTTGCTTGAGATTGACGACCTTGCGGTCCGCCAGCGAAAACGCCCACAGGTCGAAGCCGACTTCGGCGTCGCGGCGTGATAGACGAGGTAGGCGCCGCTCTGCGACCAGTCTGTTGGAATCGGGGTGCCATGCTGCAAGTCGCGCTGCTGCGCAACGCTCAGCACGATCTCAGCACGTCCAACGCTCCGCTGCGCTCACGCGGTAGAGTTGGTTACTCCGGCTGCCACGATTGGATCGATAGATGAGCTCGTCGCCGTCGGGCGACCACAGCGCCGACGCCTCCGTGAGCGAATCAGACGTTACCTGCCGGTCTGCTCCGCTCCGAAGGTCCTTCACCCAGACGTCGGGGGCCTGTGTGACGGGATCGACGCGGGAATACGCGAGGCGCGTCTCATCAGGCGAGAGACGGAAGTCAACGTAGTCGGCGGCCGGCGCCAACCCGCTCGAGCGCAGTTCCGCCGCGGCTGAACCATCGCAATTCGCGAACGACGCGCACTGGGTTCGCGTAAGCGAGGATTCCGGTCGCGGACGTGGAAAAGGCTGCGTACCCCGCGGAGCCACCGGCAACGTTTGTACGGAGTGGGACGGCATCGCCGGTCAGCCTGTCCGCCGGGACCGAACGCCTGCGCCATCAGGGTGGTGCCCTTGAGAAACAGCAGAAACGCCTGCGGAGATGCTGCGCGCCCCAGTCTGGTCGCCACGAGTGGCGTCGCCGTGGCACTGTCCAACGAGCCCACATAGACGACGACCTCCGCTCTCGCTATCTCGGCGTTGAAAGAGAAAGCGCCCGCTGTCACCGATGAAGTGAGGCCACCGTCCGCCGCCGCTTCAGGTTCCCTCCATCGGGATCCAGGCTGACAGCCGTGCCTCCGGACGCAGGCACGCGCATGAGGCCGCTCACCTGGTCTCGGGAGTGAACAGGATGAGCGCCGGACGAGCTCCAAGAGCCCCCCCGCACGCTGCTCGTCGCGGGGCTGAGCACCTGAGGGGCGCCGCCGTTGAGATCGACTCGCTGGAGCGCGCCCCGCGCGAAGAACGCGATGTTCTCGTCCGTCGGGCGACCAGAATGGATCCGTCGCGTCCTCGGTTCCTGCGAGCGGTCTCGCCTCGGCGGTGTCCAGCGGGCGGAGCCACAACCGCGCGATGCCGTCCGCGCCCGCAGCCAGGAACACGAGATGTCGGCCATCCGGTGAAAGCGCCAGTTTTGGCGTTCGGAACGGATGCCCCCTGGCTTCTGAACGCGCCACCCGGAGGCGGATAGACGGAGAACACAACAACTTCTGCTGGCGCCGCGACTGAAACCCCAGGGCGGCTACTGACGGTGATGCCCAAGACGGTCAGAAGAACCGCCGCGAGGCTCCATGCAGCGTACCTCCCGCCAGGCCTGTCGCGGCTTTCGCGTGGCGGCCGGTTGCTCGTCTGCACCGGACGCAATCCAGCGGAGGACTGCGCCAACATCCGCGGCGCTCTGCCAGCGCTCGTCAGGGTCCTTCGCCAGGCATCGTTCGACTACGTGATCCAGCTCGCGAGGGATCAGTGGCGCGCGCGTAGAGACCGGCGGCGGATCATCCTTGAGGATGGCGCCGATGACGGAGGCGGCCGAATCCCCGTCGAATGGGCGCTTTCCCGTGGCCATCTCGTACAACAGCGCTCCGAGGGCCCAGACATCCGTGCGAGCATCGGCCTCCCGACCCTCGACCTGTTCGGGCGCCATGTAGTGCACGGTCCCAAGGATGGTGCCGGCGGCCGTCAGGGGCGGCTGCGTGGCCAGTCGCGTCATTCCCGACATCGAAATGGGCCCGGCCGCCTCCCCGATCTTCGCGAGCCCGAAGTCGAGCAGCCGCGGCCCGGATTTCGTCATCATCACGTTGGCGGGCTTGAGGTCTCGGTGCGTCAGCCCCACGCGGTGGACCTTCTCGAGGGCATCTGCGAGCTGGCGTCCGATCGTCAGCACCTGCGGCAGTGGCAACGGCCGGTTCGTCCGAGCGAGGCGCGCGGCCAGTGTCTCGCCTTCGAGATACTGCATCACCAGATAGCTCACGTCGTCGTGCTGTCCGACGTCATACACCGCGCAGATATGAGGATGGTCGAGCAAGGCGACGGCCCGGGCCTCGCGCTCGAATCGCGCGTGCAATTCGGCGTCACCGGCGATCCGATCAGAAATGACCTTGACGGCAACCGTGCGATCCAGGCGCGTATCGGTCGCCTTGTAGACTTCCCCCATCCCGCCAGCTCCGAGCGGCGCTGTGATCAGATATGGGCCGAGGCGAGTGCCGGGAGTGAGCGCTATGAGGGCCTTCGAAGCCGGCATTCTACAGGGAACCAGCTCGGGCGTGACCCGGCCGCGCGCATCCGTCCGGCTTTCTTCCGAGGGGGACTGGTGCCATCTGGGGTCAGACCGGGGTCTGACCCCCGGTCTGGCACTTCAGCGTAGCGACATGCAGATGGCTGGCGAACCTCGAACCACGAACCGGGAACCGGAACCGGGAACCTGGAACCGAACCTGGAACCCTGGAACCCGGCACCAGGCACCCTCTACCGCCGCTCGTCGTTGAACCCGAACGCGTGGAGAGTGCCGTCGCGCAGACCGATATAGATCTGCCCCAGCCCGCTCCACATGCTTCCCGGCGAGGCTGGCGTCGTCATCGCCTTCGCGCTGTTCCACAGCCGCTTGCCGCTGGCGCCGTCGTAGGCGTGAAGAACTGCCGCACTGCCCCGATCGGATGCGGTGTTGCCCGCCCCGGTCGCGAGCGCGAATACGACGCCGTTGACGACGAGCGGTGTCGCCGGCGAAGCGAGATCGTGCGAGACCCAGCCCGGTTCCAGCGCAGGCGTGCCGCCGGCGTCCGCCAGCTTGAGCGCGATCACCGCTCCGGCGGATACGGCCCCGTTGCTGGCTGGAGTTCCTGCGGCAAGCCGGCCTTTGATCGAAAGGAGAATCCACGACGTCGCTTCACTGCCCGTCTGCTGCCAGGCGGCGAGCGCGTCGCTGCCGACGGTGGCGCCGGCGCCGGCGAACGGTTTCGATGCAAAGAGCGGCGTGGCGTGATCCGCTCCACCGAGTGAAGCGGAGTCCAGCAGCAGAACACGTCCGTCCTTCGTCGCCGCGGCAACGAGCTCCCGGTTGTTGTGACGGACGATCGTCGGACCCGTGGCGAACTCGGCGTTCGGCTGAGAGAACCAGTCCTTCAGCTGCAGCGTCTTCGGGTCGAGCGCGACGATGGCGTTGGCCTTGCCGTCACCGGTTGCCTGACCCGGACCAATCGCGGCGATCAGCGTGCCGCCCGCGGTGAAGGCGACCGCGCCGACGACGCCACCGCCGTTGGTCTTCCACGACACGACCGGCTTGGCTTCGCTGTCCAGATCGATCGCCCACACGCCGTCGGGCGCACCACCGCATTTGCCTGAAGTCGCGGCGTAGAGTGTCGTGTCGACCGCAATCGGTGCGGACCACTTCGCGTTCGCGGGCAGGAACTGTGCCGGGCGCTGAATGTCCTTACCCGATGGGAGGCCGAGCACATGCAACCTGCCGTCGCTCGCCACGACGTACGCGACACCCGAGGGGCGGAACAGGAAGCCAAACGGGCTGGCGCTCTCTTCCTGGCGCGGTGAGCCGGGAATGCGTTCGACGGGCTGCCCACCGCGTGCGGCTGGTGGTGGCGGGGGCGGTGCCGCCCCGCGGGCGCCCTGCTCGACTCCGGCCGGCGCGCCGCGTCCGGCGCCTGCCGGTGGTGCAGCGGGATCGCCCGCGCGGCCCGGGCCCGCGGCGCGTCCTTCCGCCGGCACGCCTTCGCCCGGCTCACCGAGCAGGCTGCGATAACCGGCGGACCCGCGCCCGCCCCCGAACCCACGGCCCGCTGCGGGAGCCGGCGCGTCAACTCTCACGATCCGGGTCGCTCCCGACGTCAGCCCGCCGGCGCAGGCGGCGGTCGCAGCGGGCAGCGGTGCGTCGAAATGCCGTTGCCAGACGATGTAGCCGAGGTCATTGTCGATCCCGTACACGTAGTTGGAGCTGCCGGCAACGACCGACATCGGCACGAAGAGCGTCACGCCGGCCGCCGTGACGCCCTGCGCGAGGCCATGCAGGCCGCGTGGCTGGTTGTCGAGCTGGACCTTCCACTGCTGATCGAACCCTGCCTTCGACAGCGCGGCCACCGAGATCTTGTCGTCGGTGCGGATCCAGGAGGTGCGCTGCGCATCGCCGAGCGCGGTGAGCCACTGCGAGCCGCCGCGCCCCGGCTGGGCAGAGATGAGGCTGCCGGCGATGGCGGCGCCGACCGCGACCAAGATCAGACGTCGAAGGGTCATCGAGCCTCTCCGACTTCCGCCTGAAGGCGGAAGCCACGAATTGGTGAGAGCCTGCCGCGCCGTAGCGCGAAGCGCGAAGGCGGGCCGGTTCATCGCGCCACCCCGAAGCAATACAGCGTGCCGTCGAACGTCGCGACGTAGACGCGGCCATTCGCCACGGTGAGCCCGCTGAAGTGATTCCACGATTCGATCTGGTTGCCGCTCGACCACAGCTCCTTGCCGGTCGTGCCGTCGAGCGCGTAGAGCGCCGCGCGGCGTGAGGTCGGGATTCGGCGCGCCGGTCCCGAGCTGAGCCCGCCGCCGTAGACCGCCCCGCCGGTCTCATCCCATGCGCGATCAGGCATGACCTGCGAGGCATCCTCGCCGGCGGCGTAGGCGAACACCACGCCGTTGGCGATCACCGCTTCCTCGGCGAGATCCATATCCCGTGAAAGCCAGGCCGGCGTGAGCTGCCACTTGCCGGCGCGCTCTTCGAGCTTGAACGCGGCCACGCCGCCGCCGTTCGGCCGTGCGTGCTCGGTCGGCGCCTTGAAGGTCGTGCTCACCGGTCCCCAGAACGGCGCGAGCACCCACTGCGTCCCTTGAGCGTCCTGCCACGCGCTCAGCGCGCCCCAGATGCCTCTGGCGTCGAAGGCCTGCGCGTCGTTGCAGATGAGCGGCGTCGTGTGAAGCGTCGTGCGGTGGTCCTCGCCGCCAAGTCCTTCGCGATCGAGCAGCCACAACCGGCACTCCTTGCTCGTGCCGACGAGGAACTTGCGATTGCGGTAGTCGATGACCACCGGTGTGGTGTTCACGTCGAGATCGCGCCGCCAGAGCCAGTTGGCGTTCGCCGCTCCGAAGTAGTCGGTGAGCTGCAGCTGCTTCTTCTCGTCCAGCTTCACTCCAACGATCCCGTTGCCCAACCGACGGGTCGTCGGATCGAACTCCGCGTCGCCGGTCCCGATGAACACCCGGCCCTCGGGATCGATGGCCGCACCGCGGCGGCCCCACAGGCCGCCCCCCGCGGGGATGAACGCGCTGGCGCGGCGCGTGGCCAGGTCGAACGAGTAGAAGGCGTTCGTCAGCCCGCCGCACCCCTGCGCCGTCGCCGTGTAGATGACGCCGTTGTGCAGGTTGAGCGCGTACGGCTTTCCGCCGCCGGGGATGAATTTCTCGGGCGGCGCGACGTCCTTGCCATCCGCGAGATTCACCTGGCGAAGTCGCCCGTCCCACGACACCGCGTAGATCGTGTACGTGCCAGCGGCCGACTGCGCCATCGTGGGAACTGCGGTCTGTCCGCCGGGACAGAGCGTATCGTTCGTCCCTCCGGGCTTCGCCAGCGTGCTGTCGAACCGCCGGTGCCAGATCTGTTTGCCGGCGGCAATGTCGATGCCGAAGAGATCATCGGTCACGCCGGCGACAACGGCCAGTTCGCGCGGGCCGTCCGGCGTGGTCACACGCTCGGCGACGAGCGGCGCAAACAGGTTGTGCATTGCCCGCGGCGTACTCTCGAGCTTGACCTTCCACAGGAGCTTCATGCTCCCGACATTAGCCTTCGTAAACACCTTCTCGTCGCGCACCCACCCGGTGCGCGCGCTGTCGACACCTTCAGTGAGGAAATCGGATGCGCCTGCCGTCACGCCCGACAGCAGCAGCAACACCATCCCTGACCTGACCAATCGCATATGTCGTGTCCTTCCTGTGAGGCAGTGATCATAGGCGACATCCTGGGGGCTGGGGGCTGGGGGTTGGGGGCTGGCTGCCGATGTCCGGACGAGGACCGGCGGGAGGCCCGCCAGGCCGCGAGGTCTGACGCCAGCGGCACTCACTCATCGCACCGGCTTTTCCGGCGCGTCGAGGGTCTGCTTCGTCACTTCCGGCCGGGGCGAGCCGGGTGCCGGGGATGCGGCTCCGGCGGCGCTCCGCAGCTTCTGGAACGTCGCCAGGGCTCTTTCTTGCGAAGCCGTATCGCCTAGCGCCCGGTAGGCCCTGGCCAGCTGGTAGTAAGCCACGTCGGATCCTGCGTTCAACTCGATCGCACGGGTCAGCGGACGGAGCGCCAGGCGTGGCTCCTGCTGCGCAATCACGGTACGACCCAGCCCGACGAGCGCGTCCTCGAAGTCGGGATAGTGCTGGACGGCGCGCTCGAAGAACGCGCGCGCGTTCGGCAGATCGCCGGTCTTGCGGTGAATCTCGCCGGCTTCGTACGCCGCATTCGCGTTGGTGGGGTCGATCTCGAGCTCGAGCATGAACTCCTTCAGCGCTTCGGGCTCGGTCGGCTCGGCTCCGTTGGCCGCCGCGGTGCGCGAGAGGAGCACTCGGCCCATCCGGAAGTGAATGCCGGGCCGCTTCGGGTCCGCTGCCAGCACCGCCCGGTATTCGGCTAGTGCCGCGTCGGCCAGCCCCTGCGCCTCGCTCGCCTCGCCGGCGGCGAGGTGCATCCAGAGAGAGTCAGGAGCTACTGCGGCGAGTGTTCGCAGCGTCTCGAAGGCGAGGTTCGCGTGGAGCCGGCTCGCCTGATAGAGGACCTCTGGATCCTTCGGATACAACCTCGTCATCGTCAGTGCGATGCTGACGGCGTCGGCATGGCGTTGCAGACCCGTGTAGGCGCGCTGCAATTCGAGCCCTGCCATCCGACGCAACGCGGGATCCGTCGTCGTCTTGAAGCCCTTTTCGAGATCGGGCAACGCTTCTTTGTGTCGGCCCAGCTCGGATTTCGCCATCCCCAGCAGAAGCGGAAGATTCGGGAGGTCACCCTTGAGTGCGAGGGCCCGTTCGAGCGACCCCACCGATTCCTGGAAACGCCCCTGCTGAAAGTAGATGAATCCCAGCTGTGCGTGGACTTCGGCGACGTCCGGGCTGAGCGCCTTCAGCTGTTCGAACGCGCGCGCGGCGGCATCGTAGCGCCTCTCAACGAGCGCCTGGCTCCCTTCCGCCGCGAGCCTGGCGCGCGGATCCGCCGGCTGCGCGGAAAGAGAGCCCACGCACAGCAGCAGCGCGACACCACGGCCCGCGGCGAAGCGAGAGAACGAGGACAGCATGGCTCTCCTGAGAGATTACCGGGTGATCAACCAACCTCCAACTTCCAATTCCCAAGGCGAGCTCACTCGATTGGCTTCCCTTGGGAATTGGAAGTTGGGAGTTGGGAGTTGTCATCGGCTTTCGTCAGAACAAGAGCTTGAGCCCGATCTGGTTGATGCGGCCGGGCCGGGCGCTCGTGATTCGCCCGAACCGGTTGTCAGCGACGTTCACAATCGGGGCATTGAACTGGGCGTGGTTGAAGGTGTTGAAGGACTCGAACCGGAACTGGATGCGAGAGCCTCTGGCCAGATCGAAGTTCTTGAACAGCGCCAGATCGAGGTTGTTGATCCCGGGTCCTCGGAGTGTGTTCCGCCCGACGGACCCGAAGCTGCCGGGTGCCGGCTGGGCGAATGCCGAGGGGTTGAACCAGGCGTCGATACTCTTGTTGAAACCGTCCGGATACGGGTCGTCGATGATGTCCGCGCGGTTGGTGCCGAAGCTGTCATTCAGGCCGCCGGCATCTGCCGCCGTGATCGTGATCGGGAAGCCCCGCTGGAACGTGGCGATCCCGTTGACCTGCCAGCCGCCGACCAGCGCGTTCTTGAGCCCGCCTGCGTCGCTGGCGATCTTCTCCCCCTTTCCGAACGGCAGGTTGTACACGAAGCTGCCGACGAGCCGGTGATCGACGTCGAAGTCCGATCGCCCGCGATCGAGCTCGGGGCGGCTGTTGTCGAGCAGGCCCTGCCAGCCATTGAACGCCGAGGCGCCGATCCCCGCCGCCGCCGACTTGTTGTCGGTGCTCTTCGCCCACGTGTAGACCACCGTCGCGACGAGCGACGACGTGTGGCGCTCGAGCTTGGCGTTCATCGCGTTGTAGTTGGAAGTGCCCGCGAAGTCGCTGTCGAGGTACACCACGAAATTCGGGTACGGCTTCCGCTCCGCCACCGATTTAGGGTTCGCCGGATCGTATGGCAGCGCCTGCGCGATATTCCGCCGCATCAGCAGGTTCGAGCCCTTCGTCCCGATGTAGTTCAGCTCGAAGATCGTGCTCCGGAGGATCTCGCGCTGGACGCCGACCGACCACTGCTGGACGTAAGGGTTCTTTGGATCCGGTGAGATGTTGACCGCGAGGAAGGTATTGGCCGCCGGCGTCGCCGGACCGAGGTCTGCAAAGCTCGGGAAGAGATCGTTCGTCGTCTTCAGTCCCGTCGTCTGGTCGGCGGTCTGGATGTAATTGCCACGACTGACATACGGGTAGATGTCGGCCGCGCCGTCGATCTCCCGTCCTTCGTACGAGTCCCAGAAGACCCCATAGCCGCCGCGGATCACAGTCTCGGCACCGCCAAACGGCCTGAAGGCGAACCCGAGCCGCGGCGCAAAGACATTCTTCGACGCGTCTTTCGGATTCCGCCGGCCCGCAGCCTTGTAGTAGCTGGAGTCGCCGACGATGCCACGCTCGACCAGAGTCTGGTCGGCAACCAGCAGGCCGCCGAGTGGATTGGAGAGATCCCGCCAGCCCATGCGGTCGTTGGTTTCATACGGCACGCTGCGATAGTCCCATCGCAGGCCTGCGTTCAGCGTGAGCCGCGAGCTCACCTTCCAGTCGTCCTGGACGTATGGAGCGAAGTACATGAAATTGAACTCGCGCGGATTGCCCGATCGGCCGGCGACGCTGAAACCGGCCGGCTGGAACACCGAGGCCCCGGAGTAGTACCCGAGCAGCATGTCCGCCACCGCGTTGCCGGTGAAGAAGCCGCTGAACGTGAACTGTCCGAGGAAATCGTTCGCAAGATCGCGCTGCAGCCACCAGCGGCGGTAGTTGCCGCCGAAGTTGACCGTGTGTCGCCCGTGTACCCAGGTCGTCGTGTTGCTGACGTCCCACATCGGCTGGTAGCTCGCCGTGTAATCGTTCACCGCGCTCCCGGCGCCCACGAGACCAGTCCCGGTTCCCCCGAAACCGATTGCCGGATAGGTCCGTTGTTCGTCCGGCAGGTTCTGAAAGACGCCGGTCAGGCCCACCGCGTCGATATCGGCCTGCGGCGCGGTGAACCCATGCTGGTCGGCTCGCGCGCCGACGTAACCAATCCGGAACTGGTTGATGAGCGTCGAGCCGATCGGCAGCGAGTGCGACACCTGCCAGTTCTTCGTCTTCTGAACGAAGAAGTTGTCGCCGAGCTCGGTCACGGTGCCGGGCGTGATGTTCGTCCAGTCCGTCTGCGTATACCGCCCGAAGACCGTGCCCCATCGCGTGCCGAGGTTCTGATCGATCCGCACGGTCGTTTGATTGGTGTCGGTCGGCAGGTTGCGCTGACGGATGTAGTTGCCCTGGGGAAGGCTCGCATTCGGCGCCGGCCAGTAGTTCCTGCTCAGCGCGAGGTTGGCCAGGCGCGTGAAACGGTTCGACGGAATGGTGTTGTTCGCAAACGGCTGACGCGTCACCGGGTCGATGACCGTCGTCGAGAACCGGCCAGCCAGCTCGTCGGGCAGCGGGACGCGCAGGAAGTCCTGCACGCCGACCTCCCGCCGCATCCCTTCATAGTTCACGAGGAAGAACGTGCGATTACGCCCGTCGTATGCCCCGGGCACCAGCACCGGGCCGCCGGTGACGAATCCGAACTGCTTCTGATCGAGCTTCTGCTTCTCGACGTCGAAGAAGCTCCGGGCGTCGAGCGCGTCGTTCCTCAGGAAGTAGAAGAGCGCCCCGCTCAGCCTGTTCGTCCCGGTCTTGCTGACGATGCTGATCTGGTTCGCGCTGAAGCCGGTACTCAGCCGAGTAGGTGGCCGTCTGTTCCTTGAACTCCTGAATCGCGTCCACGGACAGGATCGCGGCCGGCGTCCCGAGCGAGGTATCCGTATTGGACGTGCCATCGAGCAGGAAGTTGTTGGACGTGGGGCGCGATCCGTTGATGCTGATCGCGTTGCCTGCGCCCTGCCGCATCGTGCCCTGCTCCCCTGTCGTCTCGACGGCGCCGTTGCCGAGGAACAGCAGCTGCAGGAAGTTGCGCCCGTTCAAGGGCAGCTCGGTGACCTGCCTCTCGGTGATGACCTGTCCGATGCTGGCGGTCTCCGTATCGAGCGCGACGGACCGCCCGAGAACTTCCACGCTCTCGGTGAGCGCCCCAAGCTCCATCGTCATGTCAGTCCGGAGGACCTGATCGACCTTGAGCTCGTTGGCGGACGAGACGGCGAGCTTGAACCCGTCCTTCTCTGCCGTGATGACGTAGGTGCCGACGGGGAGCTGCGGCACCGAGTACGTGCCCCTGTCGCTGCTCGTGGTCTCACGAGTCAATCCCGTCAGCGTGTTGGTGATTTTGATGCGGACGCCAGTCACCGTTGCGCCCGTCGCGTCGGTAATGGCTCCGGTGATCTGACCGGTCGCCGTTTGTGCGGCGGAAGGATCCGCCGCACCCAGGAACAACGCCAGGACTGCGGCGATGGGCGCCACTCTCGTCTTCATCGTGGAACCTCCTAGGCCCGGATGAATGAACTCCCCGTACCGGCGCTCTTGTACGAAGCTGGAAGCGGTACCGGCCAGCGGTTTTTCACTGGGTCAGCCACTTTTCGCATTACGGAACAACGGTCGGGCCGCCATCATCGAAGAACGGCGCCAAAGGGACGGTTCGATGTCGAAGCTCAGCGGGAGCCCTTCTTTTGCAGCCTGAAACGGCAAGGCTCCTTCCGTCCGGGTCGCGCCCGACCCACTCTCCATTCCGCCTGCCCGGTGAAACCGGGTCGACGGCGACTCGGCGCCTCACTGCCCCGTCGTCGCGTGCGCGCTCACCTGCTGTCGAATCAAACGCTTACATGGACCTCTGCCCCACCGACAATTCCGTGGCTCAGAACTGCGAGGAACGCCATGACAGTGCACGAGGCCATTGCAACGCTCAACGAGATGAGGACCAGAAGATCAAGACGCTGACATCGCGGGACGGCCGTGAAGTGGCCAACCTGCCCCGGGTCGGCCGTGAAGTGATCATCCGGGACGGTCAGTTCAAGGAGGACGTGAAGGTCACCGCGATGGATATCGCCTGGCTGTGTGAAGAAGCGCGCCTGGCCATGGCTCCGGCCCAGGCGCTCCTCAACGCGGCGCTCGATTCCTTGAAAATCATCGACAGCAAGGGATCCAGCTAGCCTGGACAGCCGGTCGGCAGTCCGTTCAGTCCCTCGCGATCCCGCTCGAACTCGGCGTCGATCGACCCGTTCGTGTAAGTGAGCCGCACGATGTACAGGCTGTCGTAGTCGCCGCTCGTCCACGCCGGAACGGTCTGGCCGCCGCCGTACGCGTTCATGAGGCTCTGGACAATCTTCACCAGGTAGGCGTGCTCCCAGGAGACGAAGATTGTCGCGTTGGCTTTCGATGACATCACGAGGATCTGCCGCAGGCCGTTGACGTCGTTGTAGCCGTACCGCGTGTTGACCGATCGGCCGGTGCGGATGGCGACGGGTTCGATCGTGGCGAGCGGGCGCACGTAGAAGAAGCTGCCTGCCGGATCGGAGATCTTCGTGGCCGGATTCGGAGCGTACAGATAGTCGGGCGTCCCGAACTTCGACAGCAGCACGTCGGGCAGGGCAAGCGACCGGTTGAGGCCCTGGCACGTCAACTGGCCGAGTCCTCCCGACGGCTTCTCTCCGTGCCGGAAGAAGACGATCGTTTCTTCAGCGTGCAGGGAGGTGCCCACGACCACCGCCAACGCGAGCGCAAGAGAGAATCTTCCTGACCATCGACACATGAATCGCCTCCTCGCCCCACGGCGCAGGTCGGCGAACGGCCGAACATGGGGTCTCTCCTCCTTCTTATAGATGCGTCGCGGAGCGCGGTTCAAGCGCAGCGGTATCGAATCAGGGTGGTAAGCTCGGAACGATGACCGTGAACGAACGCGCGCGGCTGGAAGAACTGGAGAGCAGAATCAGAGCGATTCTGCCGGAGGAGTACCAGGACTCCTATCAGGAAGTGAAGCCGGTATCGATGGGGTCGGCCGGCCTGAAGTACCGGGCCGACGGCCGGGTCGCATGGGATGAGATCTGGGGCAGCTTCTGCGATCTGGCGATGGCCGGCGGGCCTCCGCACAAGGGAACACTCCTCGAGCCTGGCCGGCAGGGAGAGATCGAAGCTGAACCCGAACGCTACGAGGAGGTCGCCGAAGAGATCTGTCGCGGCGTCCGGATGGCCGCCGATCTCGACGCGGAACCCTCGCCGATCCCGGGCTGGGTCCGCGTGATCTGCTCCAACGCGGGGATGGCGGGCTGGCTGCTGCGTGCGATCGTCATGGAGAACGTGGCGGCGCGCAGCGCGGGCGCCAGGCTCGACGTTCCTGCGGCTCCCCACTTCCGGCTCGGAAAAGAAATCAAGAACGTCGTCACGGTGGTGGCTAAGACCAGCCACTACTGGCTCGGGCACATGCCCCGCAGCCAACAGCGGGCCATCGCCGAGCTCTTCATCGAGATGGCTGAGGAGTCGCCGCTCATCGAGCCTGCCCGTCCGGATGAAGCCGCGGCCTCGCGCTCCTGCGACAGGGCCGCGGCAGCCATCGCGGAGAACGCCCACGCCACTACCGGCCTTCGACCCTCGCAGCGCCGCTATCCCGGCTGGCTCGGCTTCGAGTGCCCGAGCGTGCACGCCGCGATCTGGATGATGCGGACGATGGTGGCCAGCAATGTCCTTTCACGGCGCGAAGAGAACGCGCTGTTCGTGCCTGTCAACCCCGTGATCGATCCAGGCGGACATCACGTGGCCGGCGCACTGGCGACGGTGCATCGGCTTGCGGTGGCAAAGGCGATTCTCTGACCGCTGGCCGCATGAAGGCATTGACGAACTTCTGGATTGAATGACCCAGGCCGTGACCGGATAGTGACGGTTTTCGGAAAAGGCTTCGATTTCCGAAACACTGACGTCACCGCTGGGTTTTGTTCAAGAGCAGGTCACGCAAGCGCCCGATCTCGGCGCGAAGCGCGGCTACGCAGTCCTCGTCGGATCCGTGAGGCCGATTCCCAACCGGCTGTCCGCAGTATGAACAGTGTGGCGAGGGATCCTCGTCGCGGCGTCCGCTTCTCGAAGATCGGCGTCGATCCTCGCGGCGGCCTCTCCGGTCATCGTCCACGCCCCAAGCATATGCAACTCGGCCCCCAGTCTGGCAGAGTCCCGGTGTGCCTGCTCGAACCGGATGCTACGGCCCGGCTAGGGGCGCAAATCGCGTACGGGTTCATTACGCACGCTCCCAGACTTACTTCCTGACCGATCCGACTGATCACCCGACGCGAGCAGTGAGTCACAAGTGCGTCGTCAGGGAATCGAATCTCACCAGCTGGACCTCGGGACAGGCAGAACAGCACCGCGCGTCCGCCAGCAGATATTGACCGTGGCATCGCGGGCAGTACGATTCACAGTCGTCCTCCCGAGCGGGAGGCGCGAAGGCGTCGATCCCCAGTCGCCTCAACGCGGCCTCGGACTCTTCAGCCAGCAGCTCGCGGAACCACTGGACGCAGCGGGCTACATCACCCGTAGTGTCCGGCTGATCTCCGTCGCGCTCGAAGTCCATCAGCTCGGCGCGCAGGTACTTCAGCGACGCCGTGCCGCCGCACAGGTGCGGCGCAATCACGAGACCGCTGTAAACGGAGAGGGCGTCCTTCGTGAGCTTGTCTGCGCTGCGCATCGCCGACAGCGGCAATACCGCCATCGCCAGCGCATTCGTCCAGCGGTCGTTCGACAAGTGAGGGAAGAGCTTGCGGTGAGCGCGAAAATACGAGACAGCCGTGGTACCGGTCAGGGCGAGGAGCGCGGCGAGCAATATCGGCCACACTCGAAGGGGGCCCAGGGTGAACACCAGGACCGGCGATGCGACGAAGACCAGCGAGAACAGCACCGCGCACAGCGGAGCCAGCCTCGCACCATGCCGCTGAACCGAAGACCACGCCTCGACGACGGCGGCTTCGCTCAGCGTTGCAGCGACGATCGCCTTTATCGCCGCCGCCCGCTTGCCGGGCCGCTGCCTGCAGAGTGATTTGATTTCGTCCGTGAGATGGTGAGCCAGGAGCGGCGACGAGACGCGGGCAAAGATCTGCCCGTTGATCCGAATCTCGCCGGGCTGCGTCTCGACGTGGCGAATGTCGTCGAACGGAACGTACTGCGATCTGGACGACCCGCTTCCCCCGCCCGCTGGTGCGACGTTCGCAAGTCCGGTCGGGCTGATCGAGACCGGCCACTCCCCGGCAATCGCGACGGATCCGGACCAGCCAATCAGATCGACGAGAGCCAGGCCGCCGCGGAAATTTCCCGGAAGGTCAGCTCCCCTGGCGGCGCGCCACACCCGCCGCCAGCAGTGCCGATACAGCACCGTCCGGTACTTTTCGCCCAGACACAGCATTCGATGACATACAACCCGGCGGCGGCAACGAACAGGGTCGTCCATTCAGACATTCGACGCGGCGTCGGCGGTCTCGCGCTTGCCGAACAGACCGGCAAGGAACTTCTTCACTGCTCCGGCCACGGCAATGAATCCAAGCACGAGCAGCTTCCAGGCTTTCTTGAGGAGTCCGGTCTTGACGAGCGCTGCGCCCGTTCCACCGACGATCAATCCCGCAAGGCCGTATTCCGCAATCTTGTCGCCGGCGCGGAACTCGGCATACCGATGGCCCGGATTGAAGGACACCCCGGTCAGCAACGTATTGAAGGCGGGCACGGCAGTGTTGACGTCTTCCGGTCCGAGCACCAGGTTGACGCTCATCACACCGCGGCGACCGAGCAGCCTGGTGGAGTGATTGATGCTGTGCTCATCGCCGCTCTTGCCCTGAATCGACCAGGTCAGGTTGTTGGTTCGTGAGTCGTAGAAGGGCTTCTGCTGCCAGCCGACCACTTCGATCGTTCCCCAGCCTCGCTTCTTGCGTATCTCGTTGGATCGTTCGGTTCCGGTTCGAATCGACGACAGAATCGCGTCTGTATCGAGCTTGCGATCGTCGTCTTTGACATACCCGTCGTCGGAGAACCGGAAGATGACGAACCACGAGCCGTCGTTGCTCAGCACAACGCCGAGCTCGCTGCCGTTGGAGGGATTCTGGGTCAGCTCCAGGAACTTCGACGCGCCCGCGCGGTCGACGAACTGAAAGCCCTCAGGGACGACGATACTCGCGACGTCGCCGAGTTTGCCGGTGGTCGGACCTTCCTGCCACGGCAGGGAGGCCAGAGGGTTCGAGCTCGGCTCCTGCGCGTTCGCAGATGCTGCGATGCTCAGGGCCACCAACACCGCCGAATACGTCAACCGATGCACGCTGGACATGGCAGTCCCTCCCATCGCGGAACGGCAATTCAGATGCGATACGAAGCCAACCGAACCACCGGCGTCCGAAACCCTGCGTCCCGGAATTTGCACGGGTATAGCGGGAGAGACGGACCCTGAATGCAGTTTGTTCTTGCAGGCGAGAAACGACGCCGGCGGCCGTCGAAACCGCAGTGTGTCGAATAAGTCACTTTACAATGGAACAATATGGTCGTCAAGAGAACTCTTTAGACCGTTTGGCTGGAACCTTCACACACCAGGACTTCGCGATGGAAGTACCATCAGGCAGTACGCGTGTACGAGCGCGAGCTTCATCCGGAGACTGGAGATGTATCGATCAGGAAGAACCGAACTGGCGATCGCAGCAGTCGCCCTCGCTTTCGTCGCGACTCTCTCGGCACAAGGCCGGCAGGGTGAGCCCGGCGGCGCGCAGGGCGGGCGCGGTGGGCGTGGCAACGTCCAGTTGCCTGACGGCGACGGTCGGGACACCGTCAACGCCACCTGCGGCGGGTGCCACGGCCTCAACATGATCACGGGCGCCGCCGGGTACACGCAGGACGGTTGGCGCGATCTCATCTCCACGATGGTTCGGCTGCCACGAACCGCAGCAGGCCTCGATCACTCAGTACCTCGCGGCCCACTTTCCGCCGAAGCCGGGACGCGCGCCGAAGCTCATTCCCGGCGACGTCACGGTAACGTTCCGTGAATGGATCGTTCCAACCCTTGGTCAGCGGTCGCGCGATCCGCTCCAGAGGCCCGACGGCACGATCTGGTGGAACGGGCAGTTCATCAGCCTCGTCGGCAGCCTCGATCCGCGCACCAGCGAGATGCGGGAGTACAAGCTCGAGACCGAAGCGCACCCTCACAGCATCGTCGACGATGCCGACGGGAACATCTGGTACATGGGCAACGGGAACGGCACGATCGGCAAGCTCGTGCCGAAGACCGGCGAGATCACCGTGTTCAAGATGCCTGACCCGGCAGCCCGGGATCCGCATACCGGCATCTTCGACAAGAACGGGACGCTGTTCTTCACGCTGCAGCAGAGCAACATGATCGGCCGCCTGACGCCGTCGACCGGCGAGATCAAGTTGATCACCCTGCCGACGCCACGCGCCCTTCCCTACGGCATCAAGCAGGATTCGAAAGGCACCATCTGGGTGTCCTACAACGGGTCGAACAAGCTCGGGAGCATGAATCCCCAGACGATGGAAGTGCGTGAATTCGTGCTGCCGGATCCGGGAACGCGCTCCCGCCGGCTGGCGATCACGAGCGACGACACGGTGTGGTTCGTCAACTCATCGCTCGGCCGGCTCGGGCACCTGAATCCGCAGACCGGCGAGATCAAGGAGTGGCCATCACCGAGCGGACCGCAGTCGCACCCCTATGCCATCGAGGTGATCGACGACATCATCTGGTACAACGAATCGGGCCAACGGCCGGACGCGCTCGTGCGCTTCGATCCGAAGACCGAGAAGTTCCAGAGCTGGGCGATTCCGTCAGGCGTCGGCATCATCCGCCACATGCGGAAGACGCCGGATGGAAACCTGACGATTCACCAGACCAGCACCAACCGGATCGGCCTGGCGATCATCGGCAAGCAGACGCGGCCATAGCCACACCGAAGGCCACCTCCTGTTGAAGTTCTGCTGCTACTCACTCCCACTGCCGTGATGGTGCTCGTGCGCCTGGCGGGCCTCCTCCATCGCGGCCTTCTTCGGGAATTCCCTGCCGGTGATCTCGCGGTAGACCTGCGCGACCTGTGATTCGAAGCCGCTGAGCGACTTGGCCTGGGCGTCGATGTAAGTCGGATGCCTGGCGAGCAGCGCGGTTCGAATCGCGGGAACGTCGGCCTGCACGCGCTCCGGCGGGAGACCTTTCCTCTTTGTGACCTCCGCCCGGAGCGACACGAAATACTGGCGCTGGGCCTCGAGAACGCGAGCGTCGCCCGATGGCCCGTGGCCTGGTGCCACGATGGTCGCGCCGAGCGCCTGGGCTTTGGCCAGCGTTTCGATCCACGCCGCGCTGTTCCCGTCCGCCATGTAGTTGAACGGCCCGTTGACGGCCGCATCGCCGGTGAAGAGGATGCGCTCCTTCGGGAGCCAGGCAAAGCCATCGCCGTGCGTATGGCCGACGCCAAAGTACCGAAGCTCGACGCGATGGCTGCCGTCGTCGAAGATCATGACGTCGCGATAGAGCAGTGACGGCGGCGTCAGGCGCGTGGACCTCAGATCCTCCCGCTGCTTCGCCTCACCCTCCCAGCGTCCTGGCGGGCCGCCGAACAACCCGGTTTCGTATTTCCGCATCTCGGACACGACATTTTCGTGGGCCACGGCCACCGCGCCGTTGTCGATCCATGTCTGATTGCCGTAGGAGTGGTCGCCGTGATGGTGGGTATCGAACGCGAAGCGGATCGGTTTGGCGGTCAGCTCCTTGATCTTCGGAAGGACTTCACGGGCGCCCGACGGGAAATTGGCATCCACCACCAGCACGTAGTCGTTGAAGACGACCCAGCCGTTGTTGCAATGCCCGCGGCCGGTCAGGTCGCCCTCATGGAAGTACACGCCCGGGGCGAGCTCCTTGACGGTATTCACCTGACTGGCCACGTTGCGCTGGTAGACCCCGATCGCGAGAATCGACGTCACTACCGCGTATGCTGCGAGCCTCTTCATGCGCCTCCTCCCAGAGTATGAACATCATCATTCGGAACGCCGGGCAGCCTGACGCCGGGACAATTGCCCGGATCTACAACCAGGGCATCGAAGAACGCGGCGCGACGTTCGAGACGGAGCCGCGGACTGCCGACGATATCGCATCGAAGCTGGCCGATCGCGAGCGCTACCCGTTCCTGGTGGCCGCCGACGGCGATGAGGTGATCGGCTGGGCGTGCCTGAGCGGGTATCGGCCGCGGGCCTGCTACTCCGGCATCGGCGAATTCTCGATCTACCTCGATCGCTCCGCCCGCAACCGCGGCGTCGGCCGCCGGCTGCTGACGGCGCTCCTCGACGCCGCGCGCGAGCACGGCTACTGGAAGCTCGTCTCCCGGGTCTTTCCCCACAACACGGCGAGCCGGGCGCTCTGCAAGGCCTGCGGGTTCCGGGAAGTCGGCGTCTACGAAAAGCACGGGCAGCTCGACGGCCGGTGGCTCGATGTGGTGATTGTCGAGCGATTGATTCCGGAAAACCTCACGTGACGATGCGGGCCAGAGTCTAGCTGACTTTCCTGGCACAGCTCGTCGGCCGTCCCCAGCCACTACAGATTCGTCATCACGGGAAGGTTTTCCACCCCAAATTGTCGGTTGACCGTCCCAGGGAGCGCACGTAGACTTCGGCGCTTGATCGGCTTGCAAGTCTGAAACAACCGTGGAGGAGCGGCATCCGCCCGGATGCCTGGAGGAGGGAGAGTCTATGTCGCGTTCGCCGTGGGGCAGGTGCGTCACCCTGGTCGTCGCGCTGCTGGCCGCGCTGGGTCCATCCAGGGCCTTTGCGCAATCTACCGCGTCGATCTCCGGCGTGGTCAAGGACACGGCCGGGAGCGTCCTTCCCGGCGTCTCGGTCACGATCAAGAATGAGGCGTCCGGGGCAACACAGGAAGTCCTCACCGACGGCACGGGCCGGTATCAGGCCAGCGCCCTCGGCGCTGGCTCCTACACGGTCAGCGCGGCGCTGACCGGGTTCAAGGCCGCCGCGGCGAAAGATGTTCGCGTCGCGCCCGGACAGCCCGTGACGATCCCGCTGGTGCTCGAGATTGGCAGTCTCGAGGAGACGGTCAACGTGGTCAGCAGTTCCGAACTGATCAACACCGAGACGGCGACGGTTGCAGCCATTCTGAACTCGGATCAGCTCACGCGGATGCCGACCCCGACGCGCAACGCGCTGAACGCGGTCGCGTTCCTGCCCGGCGTCAACACGACCGGCACCAATCGGGACTCGACCATCAATGGCCTGCCCGAAGGGTTTCTGAGCATCACGCTCGACGGCGTCAGCAACAACGACAACTTCCTGCGCAACACCGACGGCTTCTTCGCGTCGGTCACGCCGCGCCAGGACGCGGTCGAAGCGGTCTCGGTCACGCTCGCGGCGGCCGGCGCGCAGATCGGCGGGGCCGCGGGTGCGGTGACGATGGCCTTCCAGACACGGTCGGGCGGCAACCGGTTCACGGGCAGTGCCTACGAGTACACCGGAACCCGAGTTTCAACTCGAACTACTACTTCAACGAGGTGAACCACCAGGGGAAGAACGAGGTCAAGCTGAATCAGTTCGGCGCACGGGCGGGTGGGCCGATCGTGCTGCCTGGCCTCTACGACGGCCGGAACAAGGCGTTCTACTTCGTGCACTACGAGCAGATTCGTTTCCCGAACAGCTTCACGCGCACTCGAACGGTGTTCAACCCGCGCGTCGCCGATGGCTGGTTCCGCTATCAGTTCGGCAACGAAGTGCGCGAGGTCAACGTGCTGCAGCTCGCCGCGGCCAACGGTCAGATCTCGGCCAAGGACCCCACGATGCTCAGGCTGATGGGGCTGATCGACTCGGCAACCAAGACGACCGGCACGCGCAGCGCCAATGCCGACCCGCTCTACGACTCGTACGTCTGGCAGAGTCCGGCGGAACTGTTCGAGCACCAGCCGACGTTACGGCTCGACTACAACCTCACCGACAACCACCGGCTGAATGGCTCCTGGTCGCAGATCACGGCCAAGCGGACGCCAGACTATCTGAACAACGCCGATCCGCGCTTCCCGGGCGCGCCCAACCAGCGCGACTTCAAATCCACCCGGCCGTTGATGTCGATGGCGCTCCGGTCGGTGCTCTCCAAGAACATCGTGAACGAGGTCCGCGGCGGGCTGACCGCGTACGCGGCCGGTTCGAACTTCGGCTATCCGTCGAACGTGGCCTCGCGCAATGATCCGAGCACGTTTGCCGACGGCGATGGCTTCGCCATCACCACGCCGACCGACACGATTACCGACTGGCACACATCGAACGGGCCGACCTGGCGCGGTTCTCCGACTTACAGCATCGACGAGACGCTGACCTGGCAGCGCAGCGCCCATACCTTCATGTTCGGCGGCAACCTGCTGATCTCGAACGCCAAGGCCTCGTCGCAGCAGATGGTTCCCGGGATCAACATCGGTTTCAACACCGACTTCGATCCGGCGAACTTCATGTTCAACTTGACCAACTTCCCCGGGGCCTCGAGCGCCCAGCTGACCGCGGCGCGCAATACCTATGCGGTGCTGACCGGCCGGGTCACCGGAGTGACCAGCCAGGCCGTGCTGGATGATTCGAGCAAGTATGTCGAGCTCGGACCGAGCACGCTGCCGGGCGGCATGCGGGTCTACGGGATGTTCGCGCAGGATTCCTGGAAACTCCGTCCCAACCTCACCCTGACAGGGGGCCTGCGCTACGACATCGTGACCCCGTTCATGCCGAGCAGCAACGTCATGTCGGCGGTCACGATGACCAGCATCTGCGGCCGCTCGGGCGTGGGTGACGGCGACACCTACAGCCGGTGCGGCTTCTTCAACTACAACGCGCCCCCGGCCCCGACGCCCGGTACATCCTGCTCGAAGAGGGCTCACAGGGCTACAAGACGGACTGGAACAACCTGGCCCCGTCCGGCAGTATCGCCTGGCGGCCCGACGTGCAGGACGGCTTCCTCCGCACGCTGCTCGGTGACCCGAACCAGGCCACGGTCCGCGCCGGCTACTCGGAGGCCTACGAGCGCCAGGGCCTGACCCGGTTCACGGACCTCTACGGCGGCAACCGCGGCGCGTCGATCTCGCTGACCCGCGACGCCAACACCGGGCTGGTGCCATCCGGCCAGTCCTGGCCGGTCCTGCTCTCCCAGAAAGACCGCCTGTCCACCGCGACGTTCAACCCGGATCCGACCTATCCCATCCTGGTTCGCGCGAATCGGGCCGACAGCGTCAATGCGTTCGCGCCCGATATCGAGATCGCGCGGGTCCGCAACTGGATGGTCGGTTTCGCGCGGTCGATCTCCAAGGACATGGCGGTCGAAATCCGCTACGTGGGCAATCGCGGCGACAACGAATGGCAGCAGCTGAACTACAACTGCCTCACCAGCAACAACAGCGGCTGCACGGCGATCCGCGGTGAGAACCTCGTCGCCAACGGGTTCATGGACGAGTTCAAGCTGGCGATGCGGAACCTCGCGGCCAACAACGCCTCGGGGGTCGCGAGCCGCGTCGGATCGTTCGCCTACTTCGGCTCCGGAACCGGCACCAGCCCGCTGCCCATCTATCTGGCGTACCTCAATGGCAGCCGCGACGCCGGCAATCCCGCCGCTTATGCGAACGCCGCGAACACCTGGGCGAATGCCACGATCGCCGGGCGCCTCGCGGGACCGAACCCGAACCCGAACGCGGCGGCCGTCGATCTCGACGGCAACCTCACGCGCCGCAATCAGGCGCAGGCAATCGGCTACGCACGAACTTCTTCATCGTCAATCCCGAGGTCGGCAACGCGAACGTGACCGACAGCGGCCAGTTCAGCAAGTACAACGCGCTCCAGTTCGAGCTGCGGCGGCGGCTGTCGAACGGCTTCTCGGCGAACCTGAACTACCAGTACGCGTTCGAGGGCGGCTCGCAGTTCGACGGCTTCACCTTCGGCCGCGCGTGGACCGACATCCCGGTCACCGGCAACCCGACCGTCCGCCACGCGTTCAAGCTGCAGGCCGACTGGACACTCCCCTTCGGCCGTGGCCAACGGTTCGGCAGCAACATGCACCCGGCCCTCGACGCGCTGGCCGGCGGCTGGAGCATCACCGGCGTCGGCCGCGTGCAGACCGTCCTGATGGACCTCGGCAACGTGCGGCTCGTCGGCATGAGCAAGAGCGATCTCCAGAAGGTGTACAAGTTCTACGAAAAGCCGAACCCGGCGACCGGCATCGACGAAGTGTGGATGCTCCCGGACGACATCATCCAGAACACCCGCGCGGCGTTCAGCACGAGCAACACGACGGCCGATGGTTATTCCACCAGCCTGGGACGTCCCCAGGGCCGCTACATCGCGCCGGCGAATTCGGCTGACTGCGTCCAGGTCAGGAATGGCGACTGCGCGCCGCGCAGCGTCATGCTGCTGGCGCCGTGGTTCAAGCGGTTCGACGTCGGCGCCGCCAAGCGGTTCGGCCTCGGCGGCTCGAGGAACGTCGAGGTGCGGTTCGACATGCTCAACGTGTTCGACACGCCGAACTTCACTCCCGTCGGCGCCGCCGGCACCAACACTGCCGCCGGAACGTCCGCCAGCATCTTCCGGGTGACGAGCGCGTACACGGACGCGAGCAACACCTACGATCCGGGCGGCCGCATCGGCCAGCTGATGTTCCGGTTCAACTGGTAGTAGTTTTCAACCCCGGGGGCGGTGACTTTCACAGGAGGGCCAGGAGGTCAGGAGAAGTTTTTGGAAGCTGCTGATCTCTTCGCCCTCTTGTAAGAAATTATCCGACGCCCGGAGGCCTGATGTCCTCGCAACGTCGCGCACCGGTGGCCATACTGGCGATGCTGGCGGTCCTCGCCGCTCTGCACGATCGTGTGATTGCGCGCCAGTCGACGGTCGCCAGCGAACGTCCACGCGGTCCCACCGTGGATTTCGTGGCGGTGGATGCCGACGGCACTCCCGTCGGAGATCTGCAGCCTTCCGAGGTCGAAGTCAGGATCGCCGATCGCATTCGCGTCGTGCGGTCGCTACGGACCGTGGTGACCGCATCTCCCTCGGCGGTCGCGTCGAATATCCAGGCGCGGGTACCTCCGCCCTATGGCACGAACGACGGCATCCCGGCAGGCCGCCGTTTCGTCCTCGTTGTCGATCAGGAATCCTTCGCCGCGGGACGCGAACCGCTCTTTCGCAATGCGGTCGAGGGACTGCTCGCGCAACTTACGCCAGCCGACCAGGCGATGGTCGCGGCGCTGCCGTTTGGCGGGGTCAGGCTCCCCTTCACGTCCGACAAGGCCCGGGTCCGCCTTGCCATCGATCGCGTGAGCGGCCAGGGATCCCGCAACGAGACCGGATCCGATCTCGCCTGCCGGACGCGGCGGTTCCTCGAATCGCTCGAAGCCTGGCTGCGGGAGCAGCCGCCGCGATCGTCACCGCTCACGCTGGTGCTCTTCACTGCCGGCATGGCCGCGCCGCGCCGCGATGCGCCGATGGGATTGATGCCGGGCATGTGTGAGCTCGTCGTCGATCAGTTCCGGCATGTGGCCACCGCCGCCAGCGCGGCGCGTGCGAACTTCTATGTCATGCCGCCCGCCGATGTCGGGATGGGCACGGCGTCTGCGCGGCCGACGCTCGGCGGCGTCGGAGACCGCGGGTCCGACAACCCGCTCGAAGGGATCGAGCATCTCGCGGGCGTCACTGGCGGCGCCCGGCTCTCGCTGGATGCAACGGGCACGGCATCGCTGCTCCGCGTGGCGAAGGAAAGCGCGGCCTATTACATCGCCGAGATCGAGCCGATCTCGAACGACGCCGGCGGCCGGAGCCGGCCACTCAACGTGCGCGTTGCGCGCCGAGGGGTAACGGTGCGCGTGCGCCCGGAGATCACGTTTGGCGAATCGGCGCAGAGTCGTACGACATCACTCACCGTCAAGGACCTCCTCTCCTCGTCCGATGCCTTTACCGATCTGCGCCTGCGCATCGGCGGCTTCACCGTACGCGACTCCGATGGACGGATCCGTCTCGGCGTCGTGGTCGAGCCCGGAGATCCCGCGGTGTCACTCACGTCGGCCGGCGCGATCCTGATCGGCGGGGACGGCCAGGTTCCGTCACACTGGTTCGCCAAGGACGCGTCGGAGCGTCCACTTCTTGGAGCCATGGCGGCCGCGCCTGGAACCTATCGGCTGCGAGTGGCCGCCATCGACAGCATGGGCCGCCCGGGCGCGGCCGAAGAGGACGTCGAGGCCGCACTCACGCCGGTCGGCCCCTTGTCGCTGGGCTCGCTGATGCTGGGCGTTTCGCGCAACGGGGCGACAGCGCCGCAGCTCGAATTCGGATCGGAGCCGACCGCCATCGCCTACTTCGACATCTACGGAGGGTCGGCCGGCCTGCCGCTGACGGCACGAGCCGAGGTGGCGCGAGCGCTCGACGGTCCGCCGCTGGCCACGCTCCCGCTGGCGCTGACACGAGCCGACGCCGGGCGCGTGGTCGCGAGCGGCACGGTGCCCGTCGGCGCCCTGCCTCCGGGCGACTACGTCGTCCGCGGCGTGGTCCGGCTCGAAAGCGGCGAGACCGGACGCGTGGTGCGCACGCTGAGGAAGGTCATCAAGCCGCGCGCGGGAGTACAGTAGCGACCGCTGATCTCTTCGACCGCCGTTCACTGTCACGCTGCGATCGGATCCACGGTTGCGCTTCGCGCTCGAACGACGGTGCGACGATACGACGCCACGACGGTATCGGGGTGAAATATCAGCGGTTCTGCGCGCCGGTGGCGGCGTAACAAGGGGCGTGCGGCCGTCGAGACTCGGCCGCGCTTCCCCCGGTAAACCTGCGTCGAATGGCTAAAGAACTATGAAGACCTGGAGCGTCGTTTTTGCTCTCGCCGTGGCGGCCTCGGCCGCGGTGGCGGGTCAGGCCGTCGACCTTTCGCGCTATCGGATCGTCGACCTGTCGCACGGATACGGCCCCACCACCCTTTACTGGCCGACCTCGACCACGAAGTTCGTGCTCACCCGGGATGCCGAAGGGCAGACGCCAGGTGGCTGGTTCTACGCGGCCAACACGCTGAGCACGCCCGAGCACGGCGGCACCCACCTCGACGCGCCGCGGCACTTTTCCGAGAAGGGACGGCCAACCGATCAGATTCCCCTGGAGCAGCTCGTCGCGCCGGCGGTGGTGATCGACGTCGCGAAGGAGGCGGCCGCGGATCGCGACTATCGCCTCACGCGCGAGGCGGTGCTCGCCTTCGAGAAAGCCCATGGCCCGATCGCGCGCGGCAGCGCGGTACTGCTGCGGACGGGATGGAGCCGCCACTGGCCGAACGCGAAAGCGTACCTCGGCGATGACACGCCGGGCGATGCCTCGAAGCTGTCGTTCCCCTCGTACGGAGTGGAGGCGGCGCGGCTGCTCGTGGAAGAGCGCGGCGTCGGCGCGCTCGGGATCGACACCGCGTCGATCGACTACGGACGCTCCACGGATTTTCCGGTGCACCGCGTGGCCGCGGCGCGGAACGTCCCGGGGTTCGAGAACCTCACGAATCTCGATCAGCTGCCGGTTCGCGGCGCGCTCGTGATTGCCCTGCCGATGAAGATCGAAGGCGGGTCGGGCGGACCTCTGCGGGCCATCGCCCTCGTGCCGCGGTAGTACGCCTTCCGCCTGAAGGCGGAAGCCACACAGAAACCGGACTCGTGGCTTCCGGCTTTAGCCGGAAGGCTGTGGTCGCAGTCACACGACGCTCGCCCGGCCGATGTTCTTGTTCGTCCGGAACAGGTTGTCCGGGTCCCAGATCTCTTTGAGCTGCGCCAGGCGGGCATAATTCGTCCGGTACGCCGCGCGCGTGCGCTCGTCACCTTCTTCTTCGGTCAGGAAGTTGACGTAAGTGCCACCGGTCGAGAACTGGCGCAGATCACGCCAGGCATTTCGCGCCCAGTCGATATTGAGCTGATCGTCCGACCCACGCTCCCACGACGCGGCGATGTTGAGCACCGCCGCCGCATCGCGATTGCCGACCGCGGAGTGATCTTCCGGACGCTCGTTCATCGCGCCATCGATCGGGAAAATCAGGATCGCGTTGTGTGGGGACGCAATCCGCGAGGCATGTTCGACGGCCCGCGTGAGGAGCGCGGGGTCGCACGATCGCAAGTACTCGGACTTCCAGTAGTAGCGGCGGCCCTTCGGCTGCGTGGCGTCGAGCAGCGCCTGCTGCGACACGTAGGTTCGCTGTTGAAGGATGTCGCCGACCGGGCTTCCGAAGCTCTTGATGGGCGCGAGCACCCGCTCGGCATCTTCGAGCCGGCCCGAATAACAGGCGAAGAGCGCGACGATCGGCTTGCCGTGAACCTCTTTCGCAATCCACGGCGCCGGCGGCGCGAGGCGGAGCGCTGCGACACACGTCAGCTCGCGCGGCGCCCGGGTCACCACGGAGTGATAGAGCTCCAGAACGCTCGCCGCTTCTTCCCCTCTCCACGCAATCGCGCCGGCAAAGACGTCGGGGCCGACCGGGTGCAGCTTGTACTCGAAGCGCGTGGCGACGCCGAAGTTGCTTCCACCACCGCACAGTCCCCAGAACAGGTCGGCGTTCTCCTCCTCGGAGGCGCGAACGACACGGCCGTCGGCAGTGACGAGCTCGACCGACGCGAGGTTGTCGCTCGTCCAGCCGAAGCGCCGGGTCAGGTAGCCGAAACCGCCGCCCAGCGTGAGACCCGCGCAGCCGGTGGCGGAGACGAAGCCGAGTACGGCCGCGAGGCCGTGAGCCTGGGTTTCCCGGTCTACATCGCCGAGAAGGCAGCCCGGCTCGGCACGCGCGACACGCGTCGCCGGATCGACATGCACCCCGCGCAGGAGCGACATGTCGAGCATCAATCCGCCCTCGCAGACCGCGAGTCCAGCGATGTTGTGGCCGCCGCCCTTGATCGACAGCGGAATGCCGTGCGTGCGCGCGGCGGTGACGCCGGCCACGACGTCCGAAACACCGGCGCACCGCAGGATCAGCGCCGGCCGGCGATCGATCATCGCGTTCCACACCGAGCGCGCCTCGTCGTACTCGGGATCGCCGGGCTGAAGCAAGGTCCCCCGGATCTCGCGTTTGAGATCGTTGACGACCGCTTGATGGTTCTCGACTTTCTCCGACATCGACATGGCGCGTCTCCTCGACCTCCGGCCTTTCCGGGGAACCCCCACAAGATCGGCAGGGTCTAAAGACCCTGCCCTACACAATCGGGCGGGTCTGAAGACCCGCCCCTACAATTGTGCGAAGGGCCTTCACCACTGTCTGTAGGGCCGGGTCTTTAGACCCGGCAGATCCTGTAGGGGCGGGTCTTTAGACCCCGCCCGATCTCGACGATCAGTTTTTCATCACCCTGTTAGACTCGGCCAGATTCTACCTGCGCAGCCGTCAGTCAAGGGAGGCGTGAGCTGTAGTTTCCCAGTTCCCCGATTCCCAGCTCAGAACTACGGATGCACCGGACGCAGGTTGTTCTTGACCACCTCGGTCGCGATCGCGCGTCCCAGCACGGTGCCGCCGACCTGGTCGAAGCGCCAGTGGATGCCGCCGTACACGCGCGCGTCGTCCACGTCATCGGCGATCGCCTTCAGTTGCGAGTAGTGTCTGGTGAAGGTCGCGGCCGGGAGGGACCCAAGTGCCGGCACGTTGTTCGTGACCGTGATGTCGTGACCGGCGGCGCCGAACAGTCGTCTCATGACCTCCAGACCGCCGTTGGTGCCGCTGGCGTGATTCGACGGATAGCTCGGAAAACACGGTGTGGAGATGAACGTCGCGAAGCCGGCATCGCCATCGGTCTTGCCATTGTCATCCGACGCGCCGTTGCGAATCCCCGTTTCGGGCCGCCACAGGTTGTAGTGGTACTTGTTGGAGAAGGACGCGACGAGGCTGTCGCTGATGCCCATCATGATCAACGCGAGGGCACGCGCATTCTCCGATAGCGACAAGCCTTTGGCCGTCGAGATCTGCCGCGCCGCCATGCTCAACACGAAGCTCGGCGACGAGACCGCGTACAGCCGCGCGACCTCGGCTCGCTCCGCCGGGCGTTCCGTGCTGGTGCTCGAGCCCACGGTCATCACCTCGTCGTAGTCCTTCGTATATTGCTGGCTGCCGAGGGAGGGCGGTGGATCCAGGAGAAAAGCGGTGGCGTCCGGGATGCCGAACGGCGTGACGTTCTGCCAGTTGTAGAACACGCCCGCGGCGCAGCCGGTCGTGAGCTGGTAATCGCCGGCCAGCGTCGTCGACGGCATGATGGTCGTCAGAGGCGCAGATCCGTCCGTCGCGCGGAGCGCGATCATCGCGTTCGCCGCGACCATGCCTGCCGCCATGCCGGCGGTCTTCGCCGGACCATCTGGAATGGCGCCGAGGTCGAGGTCGCGCGCGGCTGCGGCGGGGTTGGTCATCGGTTCATGTCAAAGGGCCGGTTGCGCTTCGACGGGACGATAGAGTTCTACCAGGAGCGCGTCGCCTGTACCAGCTGCTTCGGCACCGGGCGCACCATGTGCCTGTCCTGCAAAGGCGTCGGATGGGTGCTGCGAACGGGAACGCCGGCCGGGGCCAAACCTGGAAAGCAGCCCGTCACCCCGAAATCAGCGGCGCCGGTCCGACCTGCAGAGGAGTCTCCCGCGTTCACGTTTCGGCCCGTACGAATTCGTCTATCATCCCGCGAATGACCAGGTCTGGACCTGCTGGCAACACAATCCTGGCGACTGCCTGGATGTCGGACTGCCGTCGGGCGGCAGCATGCGCATCGAGCTGGCCGGCTGCCGGACAAACAGCTGGTTGAACGTGCCGGATGCGCGCGGTCATGCAGCCCCGCTGTCCATCTTCATCAGTGCGAGCGGGTTTCTCGGGAAATGGCTGTGAGCGAGCCGAGCGCCGGCCGCGAAATGAACACACTGCCCGTCTGCTGACGATTCCCCTTTCACCGTCGAGACCGCTTGACTCCAACTCTTCTCTAGATCGGCTCGTCCGTCGCCTGCCGCCAGCCACGGGTGTGCGGGCAATGCATTACCATTGCGGCCGGCTCGCGGCCGACAGGCTCGGGCGCGTGACCTGACGAGCAGAAAGGAAAAGCGATGTCCGCAGCGGGTGCATTTCGTTCCGGGTTGGCGACGGTAGGAGCAATGACGCTGGCACTGGCCCTCGGCACGGGCGGATCCGCGCAACAGGCCCGAGCGCCGCAGGGTGCCCCGCCGCCAACGGCGCAGCCACCCGCCGGCCCGCCGCCGAACCCGAATGCCGCGGCCACGGCAGCCGATCACCAGAACATGATGGAGCAGCTCGGGATCACGAAGCTGCGTCCCGGGCCGAGCGGCAACGAGCCGGCGCCCAACCACGCCAACTACGACGAGGCGCTGGCGAATCCGTATCCCAACCTGCCCGAAGTCGCTGACGCTGAAGAACGGCAGGAAGGTCACGAGCGCGGAGACGTGGTGGAAGCAGCGCCGCCCGGAGATCGTCGAGGACTTCGATCGCGAGGTGCTCGGCCGCGTTCCGCGGAACGTGCCGAAGGTGGCGTGGCGCGTCAACCGCACCGAGACGTTCGACGTCGGCGGACGTCCGGTCGTCGGCAAGGAACTGGTCGGCGCGGTCGACAACTCGGCGTATCCCGGAGATCACCGTCGACATCCAGATGACGGTCGTGACGCCCGCCAACGCGACGAAGGCCGGTGCCGGTGATGATGATGTTCGGCGGGCGATCGGGATGCCGCCCGCTCCGGGCGCACCGCCGCCGCCCGCGCGCGGCTTCGGTCCGGGACGCGGCGGCGCCGGGAGCGCCAGGTGGCGCACCGGCGCCGCCTGGCGATCCGCCCGCGACCGAGCAGCTGATCGCCGCCGGCTGGGGCTACGCGACGATCAATCCCGGCCAGCATCCAGGCCGACAACGGCGCCGGCCTGACGAAGGGCATCATCGGCCTCGTCAACAAGGGCCAGCCGCGCAAGCCGGACGACTGGGGCTCGCTGCGCGCCTGGGCGTGGGGCGCCTCGCGCGGGCTCGACTACCTCGAGACCGACAAGGCCGTCGACGCGAAGAAGGTCGGCATCGAAGGCGTGTCGCGCTACGGCAAGGCCGCGCTCGTCACGATGGCGTACGACCAGCGCTTCGCCGTCGTCCTGATCGGCTCGTCCGGCGAAGGCGGCGCCAAGCTGCATCGGCGCAACTTCGGCGAGGCGGTCGAGAACCTCACCGGCTCCGGCGAGTATCACTGGATGGCCGGCAACTTCCTGAAGTACGGCGCCGCGGAATCGACCTTCGGCCGCAAGAACGCCGGCGACATTCCGGTCGACGCGCACCAGCTGATCGCGCTCTGCGCGCCGCGGCTGACGTTCATCAGCTACGGCGTTCCCGAGCACGGCGACGCGAAGTGGCTCGATCAGCAGGGCAGCTACATGGCCGCGGTCGCGGCGCAGCCGGTGTTCCGGCTGCTCGGCGCGAAGGCTCTCGGCGTGTCCGACGACTACACGACGGAGAAGATGCCGGCGGTGAACGTCGGCCTGCTCGACGGCCAGCTCGCGTGGCGGCAGCACGACGGCGGCCACACCGACGGCCCGAACTGGAAGTACTTCATTCCCGTGGGCCGACAAGTTCCTGAAGCAGCTCGTCCATCACACGCACGCCAAGTAGTCGGCGGTGACGGTCTCTGTGACCGTCGCCGCATGCATCACGCCTCCGCGCTGGCGCCTGCGCACGTCATCCGGACGCGGGACGGCCACCGGCAGCCCGCCGATCGGCCAGCTGCCGCGCACCGATCAGAACTCGATGACCGCGCACGCGCAGCTGCTCGCGAAGGCGAAGCAGGGCCGGATCGACGTCTACTTCGTCGGCGACTCGATCTCCGCCGCTGGGGCGCGACTCGACTACCCGGAGCTCCTCGCGAACTGGAAGGCAGAACTTCTACGGCTGGAACGCCGGCGAACTTCGGCTGGGGCGCCGACCGCACCCAGAACATCCTGTGGCGCCTCGAGAACGGCGAGCTCGACGGCGTCAATCCGAAGGTGATCGTGCTGCTCGCCGGCACCAACAACGTCGGCACGCAGCCGGGCGACGAGACCGACGAGTCGCGGACATCGCGCGCGGCGTCAAGGCGATCGTCGACGCTCTGCCAGCGCAAGGCGCCGGACGCGACGATCATCCTGACGGCGATCTTCCCGCGCAACGACAACATGGCGGTGATGCCGGCGATCAATCGGATCAACCAGAAGCTCGCCGCGCTCGCCGACGGAAAACGTGTCCGCTTCCTCAACATCAACGATCGGCTGGCCGACGCGAACGGCGTGCTGTTCGACGGCGTCATAACGAGCGCGACAAGCTGCACCCGACGCTGAAGGGCTATCAGATCTGGGCCGACGCGCTGAAGCCGATCTTCCGCGAACTGCTCGGGCCGCCCGCCGCCACCGATCAGGCGCCGCCGCCGACCGGTGATCCGAGCGCGGTCAAGCGGTAGATCTTCCGCCTGAAGGCGGAAGCCACCTAGGGCGACGAGCCTCCCTCGCCGAAGCGCTGAGCGCGAATCCGGGTGGCTTCCGGCTTCAGCCGGAAGACGACGCTGGCCCGTGGTCTCATAAAGCCGCCGCTCCTATCCGAGCGGCGAGGCTAGCCGATCCGCGGATCACGCTGAGCGACTTCCACCATCACCGCAAGTGCCGGCCGAAGAACTCGCGCGCGACCGCGAACACGCCGGCGCGATCTTCCGCCGCGACTTCGGGCCCACCGCGCGGATGTTCGCGCACCTGCATCCGGAACGGCCCGGCGACCTCGTCGAGATCGGTGCGGTTGAAGAAGGTGTGCGGCAGTCCGTCGACCAGCCGCAGCGTCACTTCCTGTCCGGCCGCCTTCAGCGCCTCGTACAACAGGACACTCTGGCCGTGCGGCACCGAGCTGTCCGCGAGGCCGTGCATGATCAGGAACGGCGGCGCGTCCTTGCCGACGTAGGTCATCGGGCTGGCCGCGCGCACGCGATCGGGCACGGTCTGGACCGGCGCGCCGAGCAGCCGCGACTCCGGTGACGCCGGATCGTCGTGCGGCACGGCGCCGCGGCCGCGACCTGCGGCCCGCCCGCGAGCCCGCCGCGGCGCCGCCGCGCCTCGCCGCGCGACCGCCGCCCACGTTGATGGTGACGACCGGCGTCTGCAGCGCGGCGCGCTCCTCCTCGGTCTGCGCGTCCATCACGTCGAAACGCGTCGGTCCGTACGCGTCCAGCACGCAGCGCACGGCACTCGTCTGACTCAGGTTGTCCGTGCCCTCGAACGTCCCGCGCGGCGCCAGCGCGGCCACCGCGGCGAGATGCCCGCCGGCCGACGTGCCCCAGAGGCAGATGCGATCGGGATCGAGCCCGTGCGCGCGCGGCGTTCGCCTTCAGCCATCGCACTGCGGTCCGCACGTCCTCCACGTTGGCGGGAAACGTCACCGCGGCGTCAGGCGATATTCGATCGACGCCATCGCGAACCCGTCCTGCGCGAAGTAGCGCCTGAAGTCCGGACCGGTGGTGCGTGTGCCGCCCGACCACCCTCCGCCGTGCAGGAACACGATGACCGGGACCGGACGACGAACGGGATCGGCGGGCAGATAGAGATCGAGCAGCAGATCGACGCCGTCGCGCGTGGCGTAGGTCAGCGTGCGCGACTTCCGGCGGCTTCGACTCCTGCAGCCGCGCTGACCGGCGCCGCCAGCGAGCGCCGCGACAGCCACACAGCACAGTCAGCCGGAGCCGGCGCGCTCAAATGAAATCCTCCGGCCGCGGTTTCAGCGCCAGGGCGCGCCGCAGTTCCGGCGTGATCTCGCGGCTGATCGGCACGCCGCAGATCGCCTGCGCATGCGCGAGCAGCGCCGCGCGATCGGACAGGGCCGCGGCTGCGCCTTTCGTCCAGATCGGATCCTGCGGCGGCAGCGGCAGCTTCGGCCGGATGGACGTCGAGCGGATAGCCGTCGGGTCCGCGCCCGCTCATCTGCAGCGCGCGGAACATGTCGGGCGCGCCGCCGGCAAACGCCGCCGCGGCCGCGCGCCCTCGCGTCGCCCCGGCCGCCGCAGCGTCCCGCCCCGCGCCCGTCCGCGCCGCCACGGCCGCGGCCGCCCATCATCACGAAGAAGCTCTCGAAGATGCCCGGCGTCAGGAACGCGGCGAACCGGTTGTAGTCCTGATTCAGGCGGAAGCCGTGCAGGTTGCGCGGCGGCGCCTGGAAGTAGTCGCCGGTGTGCAGCGGCACCGCCTTGCCGTGCGCCCAGCCCAGCGTTTCACCATCGAGCGCGAAGAAGTTCTCGAAATGCCGCGCGTGGAAATGCGCGCCGACGCCGCCTCCCGGCCCGCCTTCCGTGATGATGAACAGGAACTGGCCGGTGGTGTTCGCGTTGCGAGCGAGGAACGTGTTGCCGCCGAATCGCTCGCCGCCGCCATCGGCCAGCACGTACGGCGCCCGGCGTGACCGGCAGCTGCTTGTTGGTCACGCGAACCGGTGCTGCCGGCGGCGGTCGTTGCAGGCGCGAGCTGGAAGTCGCCGGCTGCGGCGGCTCGGGCCAGCGCGCTCTCGGGGATCTCGGTGTGGCACGTTCGGCGGGCACCTGCGCTCCGTCCTGACGTTCGCCCATAGCCGTGAACGCGGCGCCGACGCGGTGATTCATCGAAAACAGTGCCAGCTGGGCCCCGTCGGACTTCATCGTCCACGCGTGCGGCGTGCCCGGGGGCAGGTTGGCGAAATCCCCGCGCATCATCGTCCAGCGATCGCCCGCGAGCTCGAATTCGATCTCGCCGCGCATCACCAGCACGGCCGCGTGGCTGCTCAAATGCGCATGACGAGGCATGGTCGCCCCGGTGTTGCCGGTAAAGGTCGCCAGCTCGTGGACGTCGCCCGTGTCCTCGCGCCTGGCGATGCGCTTCATCACCTGGCTGCCGACGCGGTGGAACTCGCCGGCGTCGTTCGGCAGCACGTACATCCGCTTCTGCCCGGGGAGCTTCCCCATCACCGGGACGGCTTCCGCGCCGCTCACTTCCACTGGGTTCAGGATCTCGTCCGGCATGCCGGCGAGCGGCGCCTGCGCGAACAGGCCGCGCGAGCCGAACAGCGCTCCATCCGGCGAGGCCGCTGCCGGCCGCCAAGCGCTGCTGTGCCGAGGAACCGCCGACGATCCCACTCTGCCATCGGTGCCTCCGTGTGCCGGCTGCTTCACTGCCCCGCTGCGCGTTCGACGCCGCGTCGCACGTCCTCGAAGAGGTCGTCGGGCCGCCAGGAATTCGATGTGAATATTCGCATGATTCGGCCGTCGTGACCGATAACCGCTGTCGAGAGCGTGTGGGTGACGAGCCCGCCCTCCGCGCGGGCGGCCACGCCGAAGAACCTGGCGACGTCTTCGACCTGCGGCGGCCGTGCCCGTCGCCAGCGTCCACTGATCGAAGCGGTTGGCCCCCGTCAGCACCGATTCACCGTAGGCCCGGAGAACCGCGGGCGTATCGAAGACCGGATCGAGGGTCACCCCGAGCAGGGCCAGACGATCGCCGAATCCGCTCGTCGTTCGCGCGCCGTCGCACGCTCTCGAGATGCTTGACCATCAGCGGGCAGAAATCCGGCAGCGGACACCGCGTGTAGATGAAGGTGATGACCAGCACCCGGCCGGCGAAATCGCGCAACGTCAACGACCTGCCGTCTGATTGATCAGCGGAAAGGCGGGAACGATCACGCCAGGTGACGCCTGGCCGCGGCCGCAGGCACGCCCGTGCCCGGCGCCGTCGCGCGGTGACTCTCACGTTCTCGAGCCAGCTGCGGCTGCTCGTCACGACCAGCGTCGCCGCGATACGGTCGCCTTCGCGCACGGCTGGCCCAACGCCGCGGATCTCGAACGGCATGCTCATGGCCGGCATCAGGCCATCGACCGCGTCGTGGGCGATGACGACGCGAGCGCTGGACGGCTCGTGGCCAGCCACCCTACCGGTGAGCTGAAAGCGCCGCGCCGGTTCGGTCTCCGGGGGTGCACAGGCGGAGAGCAAGGCCGCCACGAGCAGCGCAAGTACGAATCGCATGGGGTCGCTCACGGCCACTCGGCTGCCGGAGCCGGCGTCCACTCGCGCAACGGCACTTGCACGATCCGCCCGGCGCGCAGCGCGAGGACGGCATCCGGATTCGAAGGAGGCGTCACCCAGTCTCGCGCGTCCATGTCGGCCGGCGGCGGAATCAGCCAGACATGCGGCCGCTTCCCGATCGCGAGCTCGACAGCATCGGGAATCGCGACGGCGGCGGCGATGTTCGCTCGCACTCCGCGGTCGTCGACCACAATCACATTCAGCCGGCGCGGCGCCGCATCGGCGAGAGCCGTGAACGCCGCCACGACATCCCGGGAAACAATCGCCAGCTCGGTCCACCGCACGTTGCGGCGCCAGTAGATCGGCACGAGGAGCACGGGGACGAGCAGCGCAGCAAGGGCCGTACACGACTGTCGTTTCGGCGGCATGGCTCGCCATGCCCCGGTGCAGATGACAGCACAGGCGATCGCGCTGCCCACAGAGGGGAAGACGACATACAGGCTCGACCGCGTCGGCAGCAGGATCGTCAAGGCAAATCCGCAGGCCAGCCAAATCAATCCCAACGACATCACCTTGACCTCTGCTCGCGTGAGTCGTGGAACGGAGCCCGCGATCGCTACCGCGAGGACGGTGACGGCAAGCGAGAACGTCAGCGAACGGTCCGCGTATTCGGCGAGATTCCTGGAAAGGGACCACCCGCTGCCGGCGAAGCTGTAGAACGGAGGGGCGGTAGCAGGCGTCATCGCATCAGATTGCATCCGGACCGCCGCGTACACGGCCCAGACCGCCACCAGACCTGCACTGAAGACAAGAACGCGGCCTCGCGTCGGCGGCGTGTGAGGATGGAGCACCACTATTGACAACAACACGATGGGAAGGATACCCCTTCCTCTTTGCTGCCCATCGCCAGCAGAGTGAACACGCACGCCAGGAACGGACGATTCCGCGTCGTCGCAACCGCCGCGCAGACTGCGAACAGGGTCAGCAGCAGGGCCGTGCGACCACTGAGCCAGAGCACGGCGGTGTTGATGCCGTGAAAGTTCAGAATCCAGAGCGCGTGGGCGAGGAGGGCGCTTCCGTGAGGGAACCCGAGGGAGCGCACCAGGGCGTAGATCCCGAATCCCGTCGCAGCCGCGAAGAGCAGATTCGTCCATCCGTAGCCGAGCGGATCACCCCCGAACATCCAGTAATTGATCGCGAAGCTGAAGGCCGTGACCGGACGAAAGAAGCCACTGCTGCGTGTCACGAGCTGCGCGAGATCATCAACGCTGCCGACGCGGCTCTGCATCACCCACGCCGCGTCTTCCTTCACGAATCCCCGGCCGACATCGCCGCCATAACTCGCCAGAAAGACGAGGGTCACAACGGCTGCAAAGGCCCAGAGGGGAATGCGGCAGTCGTGCCGGGTCATGTGCGCGACTGCCGAGTATAAGGGCTGCCCGACTGGTCTGGGCTGGTATTTGAAGCGATCCGGGATCGCGTCGACGGCAGCGGCGGCCGCGCCGCTCACACTTGGGACACCCGGACGCGTCCAACGGTACTGTATCGGGCCTTGCGAGTGGCCGGTGGAACGGTATCGATACGGTTACCCGTCAGGTACAGCTGCTGATTGGATCACTCGCGAGCTTCTCTGCAAGAATCACGGGATGTCGATCCGGCGCCGGGCCGTTCGACTTGTCAGTGGATGCCGGCATGAAGCCGGCGCAAGCAGGAGGCAGGCACACGATGCGCGTGATGGTAATGGTGAAAGCGACGAAGGCGTCCGAGGCCGGGGTCATGCCCGACGAGAAGATGCTGACTGAAATGGGGAACTACAACGAGGAGCTGGTCAAGGCCGGGATTATGGTCGCCGGGCGAGGGACTGCACCCGTCCTCGAAGGGGAAGCGCGTGCGATTCTCGGGCACCAGCCGCACCGTCATCGACGGGCCGTTCGCCGAGACCAAGGAGCTCGTCGCCGGGTACTGGCTGTGGAACGTCAAGTCGATGGACGACGCCGTCGAATGGTTGAAGCGCTGCCCGAACCCGCACAACGAGGAGAGCGACGTCGAAATCCGGCCGCTGTTCGAGGCCGACGACTTCGGCGCGGAGCTCACCCCCGAGCTTCGCGAGCAGGAACAGCGGATCCGCGACGAGGCCGCCCGCCAGAAGAAATGAGAGCGGTGTCAGACGGTGAATCGTGAATTCGGGAGCGCCGCTCGATGAGTTCGTTCACGATTCACCGTCTGACACCTAAGCCTGCCCTGACACCCACAAGCTACCTCGGGCTCACATCACATAAGGAATGGTCATCGGTCCTTCCGGCAGGACCGCCACCGGCGTGTCGGGGCCAAGACGCCGCAGTTCGGCGGCCAGCGCAGCCTCCACGTCTCCCACCGGCTCGAGGTGGGCGCGGCGGACCTCCTCAGGCGGCAGCTCACTGTAAAGGCCAACCCGAGCCTTGAGCAGGATCCCGGCGAGCAGCTGCACCTGCCACTGATCGAATGTCGAGAACCCCGGCGCCATGATCGTCTCGAGCAGGGCCGTCGGGGAATCGTGTTCGAACAGCAACTGCCGGAAGTTGCCGTGCCGGGGGAAACCGTCATTGCATCGCGCGGCGGCGACGATGTAGCCGCCGTCCGCGACGATCTGGGCGGCGGCCGACATGCCCTTCACCGTCTGGTAGAGGTTCTGGTCCAGCGGGTAGCCGCTGTTGCTGGTCACGACGATCGGGACGCGGCGCTCGCAGGCGACCATCGCCGTCTGCCGCGAGAAGGCGCAGCCGGCATCGTGCGCGGCGCGCACGTCGCCGCAGAAGACGGCCGTGATTTCGCGTCGCCGGTTCAGCGTGACGTTGACGCAGAAGTCGACCGGGACGAGCGCGCCATCGTGGCGGATCCGCTCCTGGGTCGGGTTGCCGTCGAGCAGCCCCCACGTCGAGCGCGGGTCGCCGATGGTCGGCGCATCGTGATAGCGCATGATCGCCGCGATATCCGCGACACCGGGAAAGATGCCCTTGTAGCCGCCCGAGAAGCCGGCCATGAAATGCGGCTCGATGAACCCCAGGACGATGCGCCGGTCGGCGTCGACGTAGGCGCGGTTCAGGAACACGTCGAACCCGTCGCGACCGACCCCGGCGCGCGCCAGCTTCGCCGGATCGAACGCGTCGTGGTTCACGACCGCGTGTCTCGCGGCCACCGATTCCCCCACCAGCGCGCGAATCTCCTCGGCGGTGGTCGCGCGATGGGAGCCCGTGCCGATCACGATGGTGATCCGCTGGGCTGACACGTGTGCCAGCTCCCCCAGCACCCACGGCAGCAGCCGATCGCTCGGCAGCGGCCGGGTGATGTCGGGAATTACGATCGCCACCCGATCGTTCAGCGCCGGCGCACTCACGAAGCGGCCGGCAGCCGATCGGCGCGCGAAGCGCCGCGACCACGGCCCCGCGTTCGTCCGGCAGGCCGGCCACGAACCGCGGCGCGACGACCGACACATTCGCCGCCGGGACGGTTACCTCGAGGCCCGTCGTGCCGTACTCCAGGTTGATGCGCATGCGCTGACGATTATCGCGCGACAAGGCAGAAGAATCGCTGTTGGCCGCGTCCCGACCTCGCGCGGTCAAAAGCCCATCTGCACGCGCCCGAGATCGGTCAGGTCCTGCTCGGTCGCCCGGCCCTTGAACTCGACCTCGAAGTCCATGGCGGCAAAGTCGGGCGCCGAACGGCCTTCCAGGAAGGCGGCCTTCTGCTTCGGCAGGTACGCCCGGTTTTTCGCGCAGTCGGGCGCGGAGCCGATGTAGAGCACGCTCGCGTACTCGCGGCCCGCGTGTTCGTCAGCGACCGCATGACAGATGTCGGTGTGCCAGAAAACGGTGTCACCGGGCGCGACCTCCGGGATGGACACCAGTCCGCCGATGAGGTCCGGGTGCCATTCCTGGCTGACGCCAAGGGCACGACCTGGTGTCGCCCCGCACAGATCGTCCTCCGCCACGTCGTCCTGGAGCGCGCGCAGGAGTACGTAGGAGATGCCTTCGGCGATCGGAATCAGGCGCAGCGTACCGTCGCGCGGGCCTTGCCGTGTCAGCGCGGTCCACCCCTGATACGTTCGGAACATGCTGCACACCGCTGGAGAGGGAATCTCGTGCGTCTGCAAGCGGTGCGCCGCGTCGAACGGATCGTAGCCGCGCCAATCGCCGGCGAAGACGTGCTCGTAGACTTTCTGGTAGCCCGGGTCGATCCACCGCTCCACCGTGCCCGCATCCATGTGCGGCGAAAGGCCGAGGCTCTTGTCCCCCGGCTGCCGCCGCCGCAGGCGGTCGGCATAGGTGCACTGTCTGTCGGGATCGAACGCACCTTCGTACTTCCAGAGGCGATCGAGGAAGGCGCGTGTCTCGGCGAGCTTCGGATCCTGCCGCGCCATCACCTGAGGCTTCGACCAGTAGATGTTGAAGATTTGCGGCTTTCCGGCTTTCAGCGCCGAGAAATACCTGTCGAGGCTCCGCTTTTCGGTTTCCCGCTCTTCGTAGCGATTGAGGTCGAGATACTCACGAATCTCTGAAAACCACTCGCCCGCAAGACTCGCAGGAAAGACTCCCCGCACGACCGCGCATCCGGCCTTCCGGATCCCACGGCGTGTCGTCTCGGGGACCATGCCGCTCCTGATGTCCGTGTAGTCGACTTCGGGGACGACAGGCCGCCCGGCAGCGACCTCGGAAAGAATGGCGTCCGCCGCGCGCCGGACGTGGTCCGTCGCCTCGGCGTACGCTCGCTTCAGCGCCTCGCGGCGCGGCGCCAGGCTGCGCTTGAAGGCGACGATCCGGTCACGAACATCGAGCCCTGCGTCGGTCATTCTTGCCGGAGCCGGGATTCTTACAACGTGAGGATGCGCCGGTGCTCCGCGTCGGGCGCATTCGCCAGGGTGCACGTGTTGTCGAACACCATCGTCGGACACTGCGCCGCGGTGAACTCCGGCCACTTCGGCAATCCCTTGTGGTTCGGGTTGCCGGTACGGGCAAACGCCAGCCACGAGTCCGCCATCTTGCCCGCCAGCTCGCGTGCGTCCGGTCCCCCGCCGGTCATCGTCGCGCAGCGGTCCGTGTTGTAGAACACGAACGGCAGCTCGGCGCAGTGAAAGGCGCGCGGTCGGCCATCGAGAATCGGCGTCTGCCACTGGAACCAGTACAGATAGGCCGGCGCTCCGCCCTGCGCGGCCTTCCTCTCCGCCTGCGTCACGGCGTTCTGGCGCGCAGTCATGCCGCTGATGCGCGAGAACAGTTCGTACGGCGTCGCTTTCGGATACTTCTGCTGGAACGACTGCAGGATCTGATCGGCCTTGTCGCCGCGCTGCGCCGCGATCCGCTTCTTCGCCTCGTCCAGGCTCATCTCGTCGAGCGACGGATCGCCAGCCTGAACGCTATTGGCGAACTCGTTGAGCACGGTGCCGACGAGCAGCGGCACATCCGCGCTGAGCGGCGATCCCTTTGGATCCCACGGGTGCTCCGGCAGGATCTTCCCGTCGATCGCCGGCGCCCAGTTGATACCGCCCCCGGTGCCGGGCGCCGCCGGCGTCGGATTCATCTTGCGCTGCGCGATGACGCCGGCTTCCACGATCCGCTCGTACGGCAGTTCCTGCAGCTTGTCGATGGTGGCGCGTGTCAGGCCGAGCTCCTGGAGGACGGCCGCTGCCAGCTCACCGGAGCGGTCCTGGGGCGGACGCCGCACGTTCGATCCGCTCTGGATCACCGCGCGCTGGAACAGCCCTTTGGCGGACGGCATCCCCATCAGCGTGCCGACCTTTCCCCCGCCACCCGACTGCCCGAAGATCAACACGGAGTTCGGGTCGCCACCGAAGTTCGAGATGTTCTCCTTGATCCAGCCGAGTGCAGCCACGATGTCGAGCATCCCGGCATTGCCAGCACTCGCCCACCGCTCGCCGTACTCACCGAGATTCAGATAACCGAGCACGCCGAGCCGGTGATTGAGACTGACGACGACCGCGTCACCGTGACGGCTCAAGCTCTCGCCGTCGTACATCCGCAGCTCGTTGCTCGATCCCGACGAGTAACCGCCGCCGTGGATCCAGACCAGCACCGGGCGGCGGCGCGCGGAGCCAGTGCCCGGCGTCCACACGTTGATGCGGAGGCAGTCTTCCGAGGGACGGCCGTCGTCCCAGTCGAACATGAACGCTTCTTCGTCGTTGTTCCAGCCACCGCGCCGGCCAATCGACGTGCAGTTGAAAGCCTGCGGACTGGAGGGGCCCAGCGCCATCGAGCTGCGCACGCCGGTCCACGGCTTCGACTTCGCAGGCGCCATGAACCGCTGCGCACCCGCGGTTGACGCCGCGTATGGGATGCCCTTGAACGCCAGGATGCCGTTCGAGGCGAAGCCACGCACCTTCCCCGCGGCGGTCTCGAGGATATTGCCCTGCCCCGGCGCCTTCACCAGCCTCGCGTCAGCTGCAGGAGATTTGCCGGACTGCGCCTCGACACGCGCTGGAGCAAGCGACTCCGCGGCTGCCGCGCCGGCGACGACCGCCGCGGTTTTCATCCAGGTTCGGCGGGTGGCGCCGGCCGGCGGGTTCTGTTCATCCTTGTTCTTGGCCATGGATCTCCTCCTTCGAGTCACTGGCCGCCGCGGCGACCACCGGCGGGTGCGGCCGGCGTCTCGCCGCCGCCACCCTCCCCACGCCTTCCGCGCCCGCCGCCGCGCGCGGGCGCGGTGCCATTCACGAGCGTCTCGGCCGGGTAGTGCGCAGCCCACGCGATCGCACGGAGAAGCATGCCCTCAATCGCGGGGTTCTTGAAATTCGTGTAGGTGTGCCCCTGCATCCAGACGAACGCCCGGAACGGCTGGCCGCCGAAGATCGTGCGCTCGTACGTCCACATCTGGGGCACCACCTCACCACCGGCAGGCATCGGCGCCGTGGCGAGGGCCTTGACCTCCGGCGACTTCGCCCAGGTAATCTTGAAGAACGCCTCGTCATTGATCTCGAAGTCCGAGATCCCCTTCATGATCGGCGAGGCCTTGTCGACGATGGTGTATTTGATCGCGCCGGAGGAGAAGTTGCGCTCGCCGTGCAGCTTCGACCCGCCGACAATCGTCGAGTCGTCCTGCGGGTCGTCGCCGCAGAGCGTGTCGTGGATGCTGACCAGCCCGCCACCTCGCTTGAGGTAGTCCTCCATGATTTGCCGCTCCGACGCGGTCATATACCCGGCGTCACCTTTGTACATCACCATGACGTCGGTATTGGCGAGCTCCTGCGCCGACGGAAAGTGAAAGGAGCCGTCGACCAGCGCCCCTTTGTCGGTGAGGAGCTTGCTCCAGTCGGCGATGAACTGCGGATAATCGTGCGCCCCTTCGCCGTGGGACTTCAGCCCGCCGCGGATGTAAACGTGAATGGGGCGGGTGTCACCCGCCTGCACCGCAGGCGCCGCCGAGGGTACTGCCGGCGGTGGTTGTTGTGCCGCCACGCCGACGCTGACGGCAGCGGCCGCTGTCACGATCCAGATCGTTCGAGCCATCATTCTTGCTCCTCCGATTGATATCCGTTCGCCCTCGCACCCCTTCGGCGGTGCGCGGACGGTAGCACGCCGAACTCCTGCATGCAAGATGGAAAGACGACGCCCGCCGGCTGGCGGTTACACTGGTCGGTGTTGGGGGCTCGATTCAGCATGATTGTGGGCGTTTCGAGGCTACGCATGGGCCCGGACGGTCAGGCCTGCTGCCGGCGGGCGAGGCATCGTCCGGCCGGCTTCCGTGCCTCTCTGCATGCAGGACGAGTGGGGAGCCGCCGGTTGGTCCGGACTGAGCCTTCCTTCCGACCGATCGAATTCGGAGAGAATGATGGGCGGACCAGACGCTTGCCAACCGTCGCCGTCGCCACCATCGTCGCGAAGAACTATCTTTCTTTCGCGCGGGTGCTGGCCGAGTCCTTCCACCGCCTCCATCGACACATCCCGTTCTTCGTGCTCCTCGCCGACGAGCCTGACCGATACATTGATCCGTCGCAGGAGCCGTTTCACATCGTCAATCTCTCCGAGCTGGACATCCCGCAGCTTGAACGTTTCCGTTTCCACTACGCCCAGCAGCCGCTGACTTATGCCTCGACCCCGTACCTGCTCTCTGCGCTTCTGAACCGCGGCTTCACGCGGCTCATCTTCATCAAGCAGGAGAGTCTCGTCCTCGGCGAGCTATTGCCTGTCTTCGAGATTCTCGAGAAGACCTCGATCGTCTTGACTCCCCACCTGGTCGAGCCACTCGCCGGGGCGGATCGCATCGAGCGCGAGCTGAACATCCTGCAGTCGGGCACTTTCAACGTCGGGATGCTCGGCGTCGCCGCGACGCCGGTGGCGACGCGCTTTCTGGCGTGGTGGCAGGATCGGGTCCATGCCAATTGCCGGCATGCCATCGGCGCCGGGATGCATTATGAGCAACGGTGGCTGGATCTGGTCCCGGGCTTGTTCGGCGACGTTCGTGTGCTGCGCGATCCGGTCTACAACGTCGGACACTGGAACCTGCCTGATCGCGCCATCACCGTCGTCGACGATCTCGTCCTCGTAAACGGCGAACCGTGCCGACTCTTTCGCTTCAGCGGCTACGACCCTGAACGGCCGATGTCCGTCACCAGGTACACGCCGCGTCTGACACTCGAGAATCTCGGACCGGCACGAATCGTCTTCGAGCGCTTTCACGCCGCGCTGCAGCGTCAGGGTTATGGCGAGACGAAGGCGTGGCCCTATGCGTACGGGTCCTTCGACAACGGCGCGCCCGTGCCGGCGGTCGCTCGCTCGCTGTTTGCCGAAATGGGCGATGCCGTCGACCGCTTCGGCGATCCGCTCCGTACCGGGCCTGGCAGTTACTACGAATGGCTCACTCAGGGCGTTGGCGGTGAGCCGAACCGGCCAGGAACCGTGACGCGGCTGTGGCAGGCGGTGTATCGCTTGCGGCCCGATCTGCAGCGCGCGTTCCCGGACGTGCAGGGGGCCGATCGCGAGGCCTTCCTCGACTGGGTGGCCCAGTCCGGGATCTGCGAGCATGAAGTGTCCGACCACTTCCTTGTCCTGCCTGCCGCGGATGTCTAGCCACCGATGAACGGGGCCGCCGTCGGTACGATTGTCGCGAAGAACTTCGTGCCATTCGCCCGGGTGCTTGCCCGGTCAGTGCGCGAGCATCATCCGACGGTGCCGTTCTTCACGGTCCTTGCCGATCGGCCCGACTCGGCGTTCGCGCCCCTCGGCGAGCCATTCGAGACCGTTCTCCTGGACGAGCTCGACATCCCAGATCTTCATCGCCTTTCCTTCCGGGTACTCACGACAGCAGTTGTCGATCCTCGCCAAGCCGTATCTGCTGCGGCACCTGCTGAATCGAGGCTTCACCGCCGCGATTTTCCTCGACGCGGACATCCTCGTCATCGATTCGCTTCAGCCGCTGTTCGACGAATCCGCCGGGCACGCGATCGCCCTTACCCCGCATCTGCTCGCACCCCTGTCGGGCACCGACCGGTTTGCGCGCGAGCTCAACATCCTGCAGTCGGGTGTTTACAACGGCGGGTTCATCGGCACATCCCGGCGGGAGCCGGCGGGCCAGTTCCTGGGCTGGTGGGCCGATCGCCTGCACACACACTGCCGCCACGAGATCACCGGCGGCATGCACTACGACCAGCGCTGGCTCGACCTGGTTCCCGGCCTGTTCGGGGACGTGTCCGTTGTGCGCGACGCGGGCTGCAACATCGCCTACTGGAACCTGCCCGAACGGAACGTGAAATCCTGCGCGACCGGGATTCGGACGGACAACGGTCCCTGCCGGTTCTTCCACTTCAGCGGCTTCGACCCTGAACGGCCGGCGACGGTTACACGGTATTCATCCCGCCTCACCATGGAGGACATCGGGCCGGCGGCCGCACTCTACGCGCGGTACGTCGAACTCCTCCGCGCTGATGGGTACTTCGAGTCCCAGGGAATGGCCGTATTCGTTCGGCGCGTTCGACAACGGCGTGCCGATTCCAGACTTCGCCCGGCGCCTGTATCAGGAGCTGGGTGAGGATGTCGATCGATTCGGCGACCCTTTCCAGGCGTCGGGCCCTGGCAGTTATTTTCGGTGGCTGAACGAACCAGCCGAAGGACCTTCCGGCTCGTCGGGGACGGTCACCCGACTCTGGCATGCCGTCTACCGCAGCCGATCCGACCTGCAGCAGGCGTTTCCCGACGTCTTCGCAGCTGACAATGGCGCATTCCGGGAGTGGGTCCACGCCCGCGGGCGAATAGAGCACCCCTTCTCGGAGGCATTCACCCAGTGAAGCCCGCCGGCGGAATCGCGTGTTACCGCCACATGTCGCAGTCGTCCTCTCTGAGCGACAGGCGTCCTCGGGGGTGCACGCTTTCCGGTCACAACAGACTCGCAACCGGACACTCGCGTCTCAAATAGAAGGTTTTCCGCCAGGCTGAGCCGCGGAATGTCTTTTGCTCAGTGCGACGCGTCCCCTGCTTGCGTTTTCCCGGGTCTAACCGTTCGTGGAGGGCGGGCGGCGATACAGCCCCAGCGAGATGGGCACATCGTTCCCAATGGTCTCGACGACAAGGCTGAGCTGGCTGCGACAGTCGGCCTTTGTCGGTCTCGAGGTGCGAGACGAACCGTGATGTCCGACCGCCCACGCCACCCTCGGGCCGCAGTGCAGACGCTGCGCGCGATCCTGTTCGCCGCGCTGCAGATCGCCGTGGCCGTGCCGGCCGCCGCGCAGAGCAAACCGCCAGCCCCCGAGAACCCTGCCTCCGACGCGCAGACGGACGCGGGACGCAAGTGGTTCGTGATGGAGGATCGCCCCTCGCTGCGCCTGGGCGACATGCTTCGCGTCGATCTGACGAGCAAAGTCGATCTCACCGTCCACGCCGCGCCCGATATGGATGCGGACGCGCGGATGGATCAGCGCCGAATCGGCGTCGATGGACGGCTCTTCGACGTCATCGGGTTCCAGGTCGAACGGGAGATCGGCGACGAGGAACGGCCGTGGCGGGACGTGTTCGCGGAGTTGCGGAAGTGGCGGGCGATGCGAATCCGGGGCGGACGTTTCAAGGTGCCATTCGGGCGGGAACGGCTTACGTCGATCAGCGATCTGGACTTCGCGCGTCGATCCATCGCGACTGAAGCGCTGACACCGGGGCGCGACACCGGCATCGAACTGAACGGCCGGATCCTCGGGCGCGCATTGAACTATCAGACTGGGGTCTTTCAGCACGACGGAGATGTCTCGCGCGGCGGCACCGATGCGCCCGGCGGTCGAACGGCTGCGGCGCGGGTCGTGAGCACCCCGTTCGCCTGGGCACGTGCCCGTGTGCTTCAGCGAGTCGAGGTCGGCTTCTCGATGGCCACCGGCGAGGTCCCGCAGGGACTGAACGGGCTACGGGCGCGCACGTCGAACGACTACGAAGCGATTGCGCCGGTCTATGTCGCGGGCACTCGCGTGCGGCTCGCCGCGGATGCGGCGCTCACCCAGGGGCCGGTGTCGATCAAGGGAGAGTTCCTCCAGGCACGCGACGAGCGCAAGCACCAGGGACTTCGCGACGAGGACCTGTCGGATGTCGTCGGACGCGGCTGGTACGTGAGCGCCACGTCGTTCGTGGTCGGACGTCTCAAGGCCAACGGGACTGCGCCGCGAACGCCGCTCTGGGGCGGCGGCGTCGGCGCCATCCAGCTCGCGGCTCGCATCGAGGCGCTCGGGTTCGACAACAACGCCCCGGGTGAGGAACCGCTGCGAAGCCCGCGCGCCCCGAAGATTCGCCCCAATGACATTCACGCCCTGACGCTCGGCGTGAACTGGTTTCCGGTGCGCTTCATCAAGGTGCAGGGGAACGTCATTCGCGAGCGCATTCAGGATCCGGAGCGTCGTCCGGACCCGGCACGGCCGTGGGGCACGACCGGCCTGTTCCGCGTGCAGTTTGCGCTGTAGCGTCGTTCACGGAGAGGTTCCGCATGAGACCCCTCAACCTCACGTTTTCAGGATCTGCGATCGCCGCGCTCCTGGCGCTCGTGTCGCTGCAGGCGCAGACCTCGCCACCCCCGCCGCTCACGCCCGACGACCTGTTCGATCCGAACACGGTGCAGGACATCCAGCTGACCGTGAACCAGCGCGACTGGGCAGAGCTGAAGGAGCGCTACCGCGAGAACGTGTACTACCAGGCGGACCTGCGCTGGCGGGGAGAAACCGTACGCAACCTCGGCATTCGCTCGCGTGGACGGGGAAGCCGGAGCGAGTCCAAACCGGGTCTGCGGCTGGACTTCAATCGTTATGTCACCGGGCAGCAGTTCCTCGGATTGAAATCGATCGTCCTCGACAACCTGACCCAGGATCCGGCGATGCTGAAAGAGCGCGTGGTGATGCGCTTCTTCACGGAGATGGGCATTCCGGCCCCGCGCGTGGTCCACGCGCGCCTGTTCGTGAACACCGCCTTCGCGGGGCTGTACACGGTTGTCGAATCGGTCGACAAGGACTTCCTCAAGAGGACGCTGAACGAAAACGACGGGTATCTCTACGAGTTCACGCACACCGATCCCTACGGATTCGAGTACCTGGGTTCGGAGCTGGAAAAATACGCGGAATTCTTCGAGCCGAAGACGCACGAACACGACTCGATGATGTCGCTCTACCGTCCAATCAAGGAACTGGCGTGGACGGTCAGCGAATCGCCCGACAGCATGTTCCTCTCGTCCATGAACGAGTTCCTGGACCTGCGGACGCTCTTCGCGTATGCGGCGGTGGAGAACTTCCTCGCGGACCGCGACGGTCTGCTCGGCAATTGGGGGATGAACAACTTCTATCTCTATCGCTTCGAAGGCAAGACCGTGTCGCAGCTCCTGCCCTGGGACAAGGACAGCAGCTTCTGGGCGGTGGACTACGACATCTGGACCAATATGGAAGCGAACGCGCTCACGAGACGGGCGCTCAAGGAACCGCCGCTCCACCGGACCTATCTCGAGGCGCTGAGGCGCTGCGCCGAGCTGGCGCTTCGTCCTCCCGAGCCCGATCCCAGCATCGCCCGGCGCCGATCGCTGGAAGAAACGCCGAAACCGGGCTGGCTCGAGCGGGAGGTCAGCTTCGTCTACTCCCAGATCCGCGAGATCGCCGCAACGGACGAGGCCAAGCCGTTCACGACCGAACGGTTCGAGGATGAGATCGCCAAGGTCCTGGAATTCTCACGTGCGCGCCCGCGCTACGTGTTGCACGAGACGGAGCACCGATAAAGCGCCTCAGTAGCTCCGAGGCATCTGCGCAATGCCGGCGGTGATGCCGGCGGCGTCATGGCATTCGGCCGTGCCGAAATCGCTGAAGGTCTTGCCAGGAATCGGGACGAACTGCCACTCGTAGCTCCGTGCCTTCAGCGTCAGCTTCAGCACGCCGAACGTGCTGCTGATCACCTCGCTGTTCGGCCGGATGGCTTTCGGGCTATAGAGGTGCGCGCCCCCCGTTCCCGCGACGAACTCCCGCAGGCCGCGCTGCGGATCGGACCGGCCGGCCGCGTCCTGCGGCGCGAAGCGCTCGTAGAGATGATCGTGCCCCGTGACCACGACGTCAGCGCCCCCTTGCTGCAGGATGGTCCAGATGTCACGCATCACGGCGTTGTCGCCGTTCGGCCCGGAACTGAACAGCGGATGGTGCCAGTACGCGAGCGTGCACGCCGCCGGGTTGGCTGCGAGCGTCGCACGGACCCACGCAGCCTGCGGTGAATCGGCCCCAGCCGGAATGTTGCTGTTCAGCGAGAGCACCAGCCACGCGCCGGCGTGGTAGCTGTAATAACCCAGGCCGCTCGGGCCGGCGTTGTCGCCGAAGTACGCGTAGTAAGGTGCAGCCTGCTGGGTCTCGTAATCATGGTTGCCCGGAGCGGGGCGAGTCCGCGATTTGACGCGTCCCCAGGTGGGCTCATAGCACGTGGCGAAATCGTGGGCCGATCCGGCGGGATACGCCGAGATCCCCGAGGGCCATGACCGTTCCCGGAATGCCCTCGAGCAACCTCGCAGTCATTTCCACTTCCGCTACGCCGCACATGGCGACATCGCCTGCGCCCACGAGCACGGCGTCCGGCGCGATCCGAGGGGGCCCCGGCAATGGGGTTACAGGCGGGGCCGGCTGTTCCGCGGCTGGTGGCGTTGGACGGAGCGGACCGTCGCCACCACCACTACATCTCAGCGCGGCCAGCGCGATGAGGCCGATGCCCGTGAGCCGAAGGGGGTTGCGCAACCGGGACCAAGGCACACTGCTCCGACGAACAGGCACGGGCAAATCCAGTCCCCCATTCCGCCGTCAATGACGGCAGAAAGACGTGCAGACACAGGCAGCCTCCGCGGCCGGCGCCGGCGGAGTGCGTCCTGGAAAAATGTCCGATCTGTCTGTCTGGTGTTTCGCGACAGTCAGACCCCCCCACAGTTCCGCGGGCGTGCGTTAATGATTGTGGGTTAGGGGCGGGAAGTATACGCCAAGGTCGAGGTTGGCGCCAATGGTTGCAGGACGAGCCACTCTTTGGACTAGTGGACTGTTCTGGTCATTACTAGAGTGTCAATTCCCAAGCTCCAAGCTCCAAATCCCAAGGCACTCCCAACGCCCAAGCTCCAATGGGCAGTGGAGGTTTTGGAATTTGGGTGTTGGGAGTGCGTTGGAGCTTGGAGCTTGGTGATTGGGATTTGATACTCCACGAATCACCAGGACAGTCCACTAGCCGCTGCGACCGCTGTTTATGCATGCAGGATGACCGATTCAGCACGCGTGGATTGAACGTGCGTGCAAGGCAACTCACCACCTCCAGCTTCATCACGCAACCGATGGCGGCTGACTGTCGTCCAATCCCGGACAGACCTGATCTCGCGATTGGCAGAACCGATGATGAAAATCACCTGCCTCTCCTGCCTGGCGGTGCTTGTGTTGGCCGGTGTTCGCGTCCCGGCGCAGGACGCGGTCGCAGACGTGCTCCGGACGCACCAGTCGGATCTCTCGACAGACGGCAAGGCCTTCCTGCTGAAAGAGGCGTCCAGCGCCTCGTTCTTCCTCGTCGGTGGCCTTCACGGCGACAACGAAACGCCCGCGCTGGTGGCAGCGTTGTGGCCCAGCCTTCGGGACTCGGGATATCGATACATCGTCGGCGAAATGAGTCCTTGGGCCGCAGGCCGGTTGAAGGTCCCCCACCTCAGAGGCGGCGACATCGAGGAGCCACAGCCGCATCTCCTGATTCGGGATCTGGCCGCCGCCAACCCACAGAGTCGGCCGCTGCAATTGATGGTCGAAGCCCTGAAGGGCGGCTACCAGCGGAAGCTCGCACCGGATCTGCTCCAACTGGCGCGCCAGCTCGGCGACGTGACGGACACCTCCGAAGGCCCAACCACGCTGAAGACGCTGGTGTTGAAAACGTTGGAAGTCGAGGTTGCCCGCCTGAACACCGACCGGCTGCCTGCTTCGGTGCTCCGCGAGACCTTCATGAAGGACTTGTTTCTTGCCTACTACGGCGCCGAGGGAACCAGGCCGAAGGTCATGGCCGTGTACGGTCAGAATCACCTGGGCCGAGGCATCGATCGACGCGGCGTGTCAACGCTGGGCAACTTCATCGCCGAGTTGGCGATCGCTCAGAAGGGTCAATCGTTTCATGTCGAGCTGTTTGCTGCCGGCGGAAAGATTTCGTTCGGCGGGCTGCGCGACATCGACCAGCGCAAGGACGAGCAGGCCTTCGACGTGCTCGCGTCAGCAGCGCGCTACCCCGCCACGGTCTTCGATCTCCGGCCTCTTCGATCCATGCTCAGACGAAGCCCTGTAGACAAGCTGACGGCGCGGGACGCAAGCCTGCTGTATGAGGCTGATTCCTACGATGCGGTCGTGTGCTATCGGGAGGTCACACCGATGAAGTGAGGCGCACGTCAGGATGCTCCCGGTGCTGCACCACCCTACTTCGCCGCGATCTTCGTACCGTAGTCGTTGGTCGGATCCCGGTAGATGGTGTGGATGTGATCGACGCTGCCCTGCGGCGCGTACTCGATCACGAGCGTGGGCCCCTGGACGCGGAAATAGGCCGCGCTGCCGTTGGTCGTGGGCCCGCTCCAGGCGAAGTAGGTCTGCGGCAGGCTGGTGCGGATCTCGGCCATGCGCGGCGCCGCGAACCCGTCGTTCATGATGCCCGCCCACTCGCGAACGATGTCGAGCAGCATGGTCTGCTGCGCCGGCGACATGGCCGACGCGCGGAGGCCTTCCGGCTGGATGACGCGGCCATCCTGGCCCGGGCCGAGCACGAGGTCGGCCACGCGGGAGCCGAGAATCGCCTGTCCCCGCTGCTTCTCGTCGAGCGCGTTGATCAGGGCGAAGGCCTTGTCGTTCTCCTTGCCGAGCGGCCGAATCTCGTTCCCCTCGAAGGTATAGGTCGCGGGCTGCGCCGCCGGGAGGCTCGGCGTCATGCTCGCCTGGCTGCCCGCGAGCGTCAGGTTGATCGCCAGGTGATGCCCGCCGAACTGGAGCATCCATGGCGTGGTCGTCGAAGGCGTGCCGAGGAACGCGAAGTAGTACCTCGTCCTCGCCGAACACCAGCCCGCCGCGGCCGCGACCGCGGCCCTGACCCGGCGCGGTGCCACCAGGTGCCCCAGCTCCCGGTGCGCCACCGCCCGGTGCGCCACCGCCCGGCCCACCGCCCGGCCCACCGCCGCCCGGCGCTCCCTGCCCGGGCACCGTCCCGGCGCGGCCGGCGGGCGCCCCGCTACGGCCTGTCGTCTTCAGGATTTCATCTCCCTTGACGATCTCCATCACCTTCCGGTACCCGTCAGCGCTCAATGCGGCCTGCAGGAGACTGTTGGCCGCGGCACGCTGCGGCGGCGTCAGATCTCCCATTCGAAGACCCTGGCGCTCGAAGATCCCGGTCGGAAGATTGGACCACCGTGTCTTCTGCGGTCCTTCGAAGGGGAACTGCACCCTCGCGCGGCCCGCCTCGTCCAGTGTCGCCACCAGGGCCTGAGCCGCTTTCACAATCCGCGCGGTGGTCTCCGCGGCGCCGGGCGCGGCCGCGGCCGGCTTGCTGGTGCCGCGTTGCGCGACGCCGGATGCCGACGCCGCCAGCACGAACCCGAGGAACAGAAGCGCGGGAGTGCGGACCTTGGTGACCATGCTCGATCCTCTCATTTTGGATAGCGATCAGTTCGAATCAGGCTCGGGCGCCGGAACCGGGGGTGTCCCGTGGGTATGAAACGTACTGACGGTCTGCAGCCCCCAGGCCTGGCCTTTCGCACGTTCCGCCTGGGTCCAGACCACCGGCTTCCACTCGGGATCGAGAATCAGATAACCGCCCGCCCCGATCTCGAAGCGATTGCCGCCCGGCTCGTAACAGTACAGAAAGAACGTCTGCCCGACGCTGTGCTTGTGCGGTCCGGTTTCGATGTGCACGTCGGCATCCCGGAGGATATCGGCGGCGCGGAGCACATCCTCGCGGCTGTCCATCATGTAGGTCAGGTGATGCAGCCGGCCTGACGCGCCAGTGCGATCGTGCGTGACGGCGACATCGTACGACTTGTTCGTCGCCGACAGCCAGGCGCCCATCTCCGTCCCGTCGTCGAAGATGATCTGCTCGGTGAGGCGGAGTCCCAGCAGCTCGTGGAAGAAGCGGCGGGTGGCCGACACGTCCTTCGCGAGGATGTTCAGATGATCCAGCCGGCGCGGCGCGATACCACGGGGAACGTAGCGCTGTGGCTGGTTCTTGAACGCGGTTGCCAGGTCCGGCGTCGCCGTGAAGCGACGGGTTTCGAAATACAGCTCGACGGCGTGCCCGTCGGGCGTGGCGCAGCGATAGGCGGGTCCGTGCGCGAGATCGTCGCTCCATCGACCACGCACCTGTGACGCCTCGAGCCGCGAAACGAAACGCTCCAGCGTCGCCTGATCCCGCACGCGAAGGCCGATGTGACCGAGACCGGAGGTCGTGTGCGAGGTGAGCTTCAGCGTGTGCCACTCGTAGTCGCCCCAGCCGCGAAGGTAGACCGAATCCCCCAATCGTCCGGACTCATGGAGACCGACGATCGAGGTGAAGAACGCGAGGCTCGCTTCGGGGTTCGGCGTGAGGAGCTCGATATGGCCGACGTGCGCCACATCGCCGAAACGAGGGAACGGCATTTCCGCCAAGGGAAGAGTCATATGCGCTCGTCTTTCTCCACGCGCTCAGTGAAAGGTCGCGGCGACGAGGGGAGCGACCAGGTCGTCGACCGTGAGCCGCTGCTCCAGGAGCCCCTGGGCTTCCGCGACTTCAAGAGCGACCTCGAGATTCCGGCGGTTCGCTGCCAGTCCAATTGGCGTTGAGGACAATCGACCGCCGCGCCGCCTCTCTCGCGGGCATCGCAGAAGAGCCTGAACAGCTCACGCAACAGGCGCTCGTCTCCGGTCAGCGACTCGCGGACCACGATCACGTGATTGAGCGTGAGGGCACCATGCTGCTTCTGCCAGGCGCGGAAGTCCGCCTCCGGATCGTCTACGACCGGAACGACTCCCCCGCCGGCTGGAAGCCGATCCACGATCGCCGCATCGACGATGCCGTCGTGAAGCATGGTCATCAGGTCGCTGCCGGATGGAGCACGATGGACCTTTGGTGGGTCGGTCATGCCGGCCACGTGCGCTTCGTCGAGCACCATCCATTCACAGGCATCGAGCGCCACATCGAAGCGATCGGCGAGCAACGCTCGCACCCAGACCGCGGTCGTCGTCGTGTAGACACGCACGCCGATGCGGCAGCCGGGCAGCTGACCAGGTGTGATGCGGCGGTCACTCTCACACACCAGATGGGGCAGCGGGTTGCGGCTGAACACCACCACGGGAAGCAGGCGCAGCGGAATGCCGCGTGACCGGGCCATGAGAAACGTCATGAGCGCAAGCTCGGCGACGTCGAATTCGAGATCCCGGACGACCCGCTTGAACGCCCGGTTTGGCACGTCGACGTCTGCGAAGCCGAGCGACAGGAAGGGCGATGTGAGCTGGCCGCGCCGCACAGCGCTCGTCGAGGGATGGTCGCCAAGCAGCGTTCGGAGCGTCACGGCCGGCATCATACTGTTGGCTTGAACACGCGTGCAATTTTCGACGCGAACGCCGCCGCCATCCTGTATGCTCAACCCGGTGAAGATGGCCCCGCCCGGGAACTCGCCGGTCGTCTCTGATCCGGCTGCACCTTCCGCAGATACGTCCGACAAGCTGATTGCTGCCGCAGAGCGGTTGTTCGCCGAGCACGGCTATAGCAGCGTCTCCGTGCGGGCGATTGCCGCGGCGGCGGGCGTGAACTGGTCGCTCGTGGGCTATTACTTCCGCGGGAAGGAAGGCCTTCTCTCGGAAGTGTACCGACGGCACTGCAGTTCCCTGAACACCGAACGCCTGAAGCTGCTCGGCCAGGCGAGACAAAACGGACTGCGGCTGGAACAGGTGCTCGAGGCGTTCGTGCGGCCGGCGCTGGCGGAGATTCGGACGGGCGGCGGGGAGACGAGCTTCAGCCGGCTCCGCGCCATTCTCGCGGCCGAGGACTCGGCGCTGCTCAACCAGCTGGTTGCGGAGAACTTCGACATGTCCAGCCGGACGTTCGTCGCAGCGCTGCGCGACTGCCTTCCGGACGTGCCCGCCGACGAGATCCTCTGGCGGTTCCACTTCATGCTCGGCACGATTTACTACTCGGTTGCCAGCCCGCAGCGCATCAAGGCGTTCTCCGGAGGCCGGTGCGATCCCGGGAATCTCGAGGACACGCTCCAGCATCTCGTCCCGTTTCTGGCTGCCGCGTTCCGCGCACCGGTGCGGCGGAGCGCCGCGCGCCGACGGATGGCTCCCGCGCGGAAGCGCACCCGCTCTTGAATCGCCCCCATGACGGACGGCCGATCGGTCCTCGTCTTCAGCGCGCACGCGGCTGACTTCGTGTGGCGTGCTGGTGGCGCGATCGCGCTCTACGCGTCCCGGGGCTTCCGTGTGCGCATTCTCTGCCTGTCCTACGGCGAGCGCGGCGAGAGCCAGGGCGCGTGGAAAGAGCCGGCCATGACCGTCGAACGCGTGAAGGAGATCCGCCGTGCCGAGTCCGAGCGCGCGGCGGGCCTGCTCGGGGCCGAGGTGCGATTCTTCGACGCGGGGGATTATCCGCTGCGACTGACCGACGCGCTGGTCGAGGCGCTGGTGCAGGAATACCGCACGTGCCGGCCGGAGTTCGTCCTGACCCACGCCCACCACGATCCCTATAACCCGGATCACCCGGCCGCAAACCAGATCTCGCTGCAGACACGCGTCTACGCGCAGGCCGAGGGCTACCCTCTACCGGGACCGGCTCTCGGCGCGCCAGCCGTCTTCATGTTCGAGCCGCACCAGCCCGAACAGTGCGACTTCAAGCCCGACGTCCTGCTCGACGTCACATCGGTGTGGGACCGCAAGCGGCAGGCGATGGAGTCGATGGAGGCGCAAAGACATCTCGTCGACTACTACTCCGACCTCAGTCGGCGCCGCGGCACACAGGCGGTCAGGAATTCGGGACGCAAGGGGATCACCCACGCCGAGGCGTATCAGCGCGTCTTCCCGCACGTGACCAACGAGCTGTCATGACGCCCACCATCATCCGAACGATCGCGCGTGCAAATCCGGTCGACATCAGCCGGCTCGGCGGCGCCGGGGTGGCGACGGTCCACGAAGCGCAAGGGCGCTCGGGCCTGCTGCGGCCCTACATCCGTCCGGTTTATCCAAGCGCACGCGTCGCCGGCAGCGCGGTGACCGTCCTTTGCGGTCCGGGCGACAACCTGATGATTCATGCCGCGATCGCCGTCGTTCAACCCGACGACGTGCTCGTGGTCGCGACGACGTCGGAATCGACCGACGGCATGTTCGGCGGGCTCCTCGCGGAGTCATGCCTTGCGCATCGGGTCGGCGGCCTGGTGATCGATGCAGGCGTGCGCGACACCGTGGAGATCACGGCGCTCGGGTTCCCGGTGTGGTCGAAGGCGGTGTCGGCGCAGGGCACGTCCAAGACGATCGCCGGCAGCGTCAACCTGCCGATCGTGTGCGCCGGCATCCTGGTATCGCCCGGCGACGTCGTTGTCGGAGACGCCGACGGAGTGGTGATCGTGCCGCGCGAGTCGGCCGGAACCGTAGCGGCCGCGGCGGAACAGCGCCTGGAAAAGGAAGAACGCACGCGCGCGCGGCTCAAGGCCGGCGAGCTGGGGCTCGATATCTACGGTCTGCGCGACGTGCTCGCAGAGCGTGGCGTCATCTGGCGGGAATAGCGATCAGCTGGCAGTCTGAAGACGGATGCCACAGATGGTAGAGTGACGCGCTCACCGGCTCCGAAGGAGAACAGATGATCAACCGTCGTGAATTCCTCGAAACGGTCGCCGCCGCCGTGCCGGCGCTGGCCTGGCAGGGAACGCCCGGGAACGAGTGGGGCTCGCCGGTGTTCGACCTCCATTTCCATATGCGGCAGCAGCCCGCCGCCAATCTTGCGCATCTCGATGGTGCGGGAGTGACGAAGGCCAACCTGCTCACGCGCGGCCCCGCCCTCGAGCAGATCAAGACGCTGCAGGCCGCAGCCCCGGGCCGGTTCACCTGGTTCAACAGCTACGACGTGAGCAGGCCCGACGCCGAGCCGGCGTTGACCCAGGCCGTCAAGGACGGCGCGCAGGGTTTCGGCGAGATGAAGTTTCACGTCGCCGCCGACGGCCCGGAATTCCGCCGGATCTACGCGCTCGCCGCCGACCTCCGCGTGCCGATCCTGATCCACTTCCAGGAAGTCGATCACTTCCCGGACGAAGGCACCTGGGCGACCGGCTACGCGAAGACGTTCGAGTCGATCCTCAAGGCGCATCCGAAGACGACGTTCATCGGACACGCGGATGCGTTCTGGGCCAACGTGAGCGCCGACTATCACAACGAAGCCGCCTATCCTTCCGGCCCCATCAAGCGCGGCGGCGTCACCGACAAGCTGCTCGGCGACTACCCGAATCTGTTCGGCGATCTGGCCGCCAACTCCGGCAACAACGCCCTGTCACGCGATGCGGAGTTCACCGCGGATTTCCTGAAGCGCCACCAGAACCAGCTGTTCTTCGGCAGCGACTGCAGCTGCACCGACGGTCGCGGCGGCGGCGTCAGCCAGAACAACAACCCGGCGGCCTCGCGCCTGGCCGGGAAGTGCGTCGCGCGAGAGACGCTGACGGTCTTGAAGCGCTCGGCCTCCGCGGACGTCTTCCAGAAGCTCGTGTGGGGCAACATCCACAAGCTGCTGAAGATTCCGACGTAGAAGGAGAGCCCTGCTCATGTCCACGACATCTCCCGCGAGCGAGACCGACGCCGGCGGAGTGAATGAAAGCGATCACGGTCGAGCCTAAAAAGCCCGGGACGGCGAGCCTCGAAGACATTCCGGAGCCCGACAGTCGGGATGGCTCAGTGCTCGTCGAGACCATCGCCGTTGGGGTCTGCGGCACCGACGTCGAGATCGTCGAGGGGAAATACGGGTGGGCCCCGCCTGGCAGGACGCGCCTCGTCCTCGGCCACGAATCGCTCGGGCGCGTGCTCGACCCGGGCCCGGCCAGCTCGCTTCGGGCTGGCGATCTCGTGGTCGGGATCGTTCGGCGCCCCGACCCCGTGCCCTGTCCGAACTGCGCCGTGGGCGAGTGGGACATGTGCCGCAACGGCCAGTACACCGAGCGGGGTATCAAGCAAATCGACGGGTTCATGTCCGAGCGCTGGCGGACCGAGCCCGAGTACGCGGTGAAAGTCGACCCGTCGCTCGGGCTTCTCGGCGTCCTGCTCGAGCCGACGACAGTGGTGGCCAAAGCGTGGGAGCAGGTCACGGCGGTCGGTCAGCGCGCCTTCTTCGAGCCGCGGACGGTGCTTGTCACGGGAGCCGGGCCGATTGGCCTCCTCGGCGGCCCTTGTCGGCCCGGCAGCACGGGCTGGAGGTCCACGTCCTGGACCGGGTGGAGACCGGCCCGAAGCCGGGCCTCGTGCGGGAACTCGGGGCGACGTACCACACCGGCCGGGTGACGGAGATCGGGTTCGAGCCGGACATCATCATCGAGTGCACCGGCGTCGGGCAGGTGATCGTCGACGCGTTTCGGACCATCGCCGCCGGCGGCGTCGTGTGTCTCACCGGCGTCGGGAGCGGCGGCAGCACCGTCGGGCTCCCCACGGCCGACGCCGCGGCCGCAATGGTGCTCCGCAACAACGTCGTCGTGGGCAGCGTCAACGCCAACCGGCGGCACTGGTACAAGGCGAAGGAATGTCTGGCACGCGCCGAACGTTCCTGGCTGGCAGGCCTCATCTCGCGACTGCGAACCGCCGCGGGATTTCGACCGCGCGCTGGCGCGCGACCCCGACGACATCAAGGTCGTCGTGCAATTCGCCGAGGCCTGATCCGCGGGGTCAGTCCGAGAAAATCCGATCGAACAGCGCGAATCGGGCAACGACGAGGTCGCAACGTCAGTGCGGAAATCGGTGGAACCGGTTCGATTGTCATCGCTGGCGGCCTGCTGATGCCGCTGCGCTTACCTGCAGCGATTCACTCTTCGTACCTCAGACGCGCTTGCCGCGGTCAGCGCCAGAAGAGCGCGGCCATGAAGATGGCGATCATCGCGACCGCCAGTCCGACCTTCACCGCCGTTCCAATCAGAAACCCGATCCACGCTGCGATACCCACGCCCGCCGCGCGTCTCCATTGCCGATGCACGGTCAACTCGCCGAGCACCGCGCCAGCCAGCGGTCCGAGCAGCACGCCGGGGAGCCCGAACGGGATGCCGAGGAGCGTGCCGAGTCCCGCGCCCACCACCGCGCGCGAGCTCGCGCCGACGCGTTTCGCGCCGAGCGCGGCCGCCGCGAAGTCCACCGTGTAGCTGAACGCGCCAATCACGCCAATCAGCGCCAGCGACCACCCGCTCACACGCGTGAAGTTGTCCGCCCACGCCGCGAGGAGCAGACCCGCAAAGATCAGCACGTGCCCCGGTAACGCGGGAAAGAAGATGCCGGCAATTCCCACTATCACCAAGAGCACGCCGACTATCCACAACACGATGCTCATGGGCGACTCAGGCGATCAGCGCGACTTCGGTCAGCATAAGGCCAACGAGCACGAACGTTGGAGGATCGAGCAGCGAGACGCCGAAGAGGAACCCGCCCAGGGACCGCACGGTCCCGGCGGCGACGCCGAAACCGAGTGTCAGGCCGGGAAGCGTCATGACCGTCCACGTGTTTTATCACCAGCGCCATGATGCCGCGCCGGGAGTCGCGGGCGCGCCAGGCTCCGCATCAGCCGCGTGCCCATCGTGATGACACCGGTGCCCACCGTGAGAATTCGAGCACCTCGAACGCCCGGGAGGGCGGCTGGGAGACCGCCCGCAAGTTCGCTCTGGCCCGCGGGTCTTGGAGCCCCGTGCCAGCATCGCCTCTTACCCGATTCGTTACGACTTACGTCTCTCGCCCGAAAGTTTCGTCTCGGACGGCCGTGAACAGGTGCTAATCTCGCTGGCGACTGTTTTGCTGTATTCCAGTCGTTTCCGCATGATCCGACGATTCGTCCTGTTGATGGCAGGGGGTCCTATCCCGCGGTGGACGCTGGACTGACGGATGTGACCCGCGATCCACGGGACATGGGACGATTCCGCGCGCCCACGCTGAGGAACATTGCCGTCACCGCACCCTACATGCACGACGGCAGCCTGCCAACGCTCGAAGCGGTGCTGGATCATTACGCGTCGGGCGGCCACGCCAGCCAATTCCGCAGCCCGGCGGTCAAGGGGTTCGGGTTGACGGCAGCCGAACGTGGCGATCTTCTTGCCTTCCTGAACAGCCTGACCGACACCGGGTTCCTCGAGGATCCGGCGTTCGGCAAACCACGCTGACCCGCTCAGCGCAGTTCGAATCTCACCTGCCGCTCGATACGCAGCCGGCAGTTCCACCGGTGCGAACACAACGATCGACCGCCCCTCGCCGTTCTCACGCACCGTGAAATCGGCCGCGGTCAGCCCCCGGATCGGACGGCGGTCCTTATCAGAACCGATGCCTCGACGCGGACCACGTAGTCGAGGGCAGCCGACGGACTCTCCTTGACAAACTAGGAGAAGAGTCCTGATACTTTCCTAGTCTCTCTAGGAGTCAGCGCTGCATGCCCATGCCCGCCATCGGCGCCGCGCTCAAAGCCACTCTCGCCGACACGGAGGGATGAGGTGGGCCTCGTTCATTCTCTGCGCTCTGCCCTTGCGGTCGCGCTTCGCCGCCAGCGGTTCGAGGACGGTCTCTCCGACGAGCTCCGCTTCCACATCGACGCCTATGCGGAGGATCTCGTGCGCAGCGGGATGTCGCCGACCGAAGCGCAGCGCCGCGCGCGACTCGAGCTTGGAAGCACCGAGGCCCTCAAGGAAGAGCTCCGCGCCGCGCGTGGGCAGCGTCTGCTCGACGAGTTGATTCAGGATCTCCGCTACGCCACGCGGCGGCTGCGCCGTGGCCGGGCGCCGGCCGTGGCCGCCGTGCTCGCGCTCGGTGTCGGCGTGAACCTGGCCGTCTTCAGCATCATTCACGCCTCCCTGCTTCAGCCCTTGCCACATCCCGGGCCGGATCGTCTGGTCTCCATCTCGTCGCGCAACGTTGAAAGCGGGCGGGAGCACCTGACCGCTCCGCTCGATTTCTTCGATTTCGAACAGCGTGCATCCGCCTTCGCCCGAATGGCCGCGTACTATCCTCCCGGCTTCACGCTCACCGGGGGCGAGCAGGCGGAACGTGTGAGCGGCGCCCGCGCCAGCTCCGGAATTTTCGAAGTGTTCGGCGTGCAGCCCGCATTAGGACGAGGCTTCACGGCCGCTGAGGACCGGGCCGGTGCGCCCCCTGTCGCCGTGATCAGTCATGCGCTCTGGATGCGGCGGTACCAGGGTGATCCCGCCGCTGTCGGGCAGCCGATCCTGTTGAGCGGCCGGGCGTACACCCTGGTCGGCGTCCTTCCGGAAGGCTTTCAGTCACCCGCCATGTGGCCTCGAACGCCAGAGGTGTGGGTGCCCCTCGGTCTCGATCCAAATGTGGGCCGGCGCGACGCACGGATGCTGCGGGTCATCGGCCGGATGCGAGCGGGCGTCACCGTTGGTCAGGCACGAGCGGAGCTCTCGGCTCTCGCCAGCGCGCTGGCGAGCGAGCATCCCGATACCAACGCCGGCACCGGCGCGACGGCCGCGGATCTGCAGGAGCAGCTGACGCGTGACGTTCGTCCTTCGCTCTATGCGCTGCTGGCCGCGGTGCTCGCGCTGCTGCTGGTTGCCTGCGGCAATGCGGCGGGATTGCTGATCGGCGGAGCGCTGGAGCGGCAGCACGAGTTCGCGACTCGCCTTGCGCTTGGGGCCAGCCGATCGAGGATCGTCCGGCAGATCGTCGCTGAGAACCTGATCGTCGGGCTGACCGCCGCGGCTGCCGGGTTCGCGATCGCCGCGTGGGCCGGGGATTTTCTGGTCGGCGCAGCCACCGCGGCAGCCGTACCGCGAGCCTCCGAGATCCGGATCGGCTGGACGACGTTCGGCCTGGGCGCGATCATTTCGCTCGCGTGCACCGCCGCGTGCGCTCTCGCCGCCGGGTTCGAAGCGACGCGGGTCCGCGACCTGTCGGTCGTTCACACCGCCCGCGGCTCGACCCCGCGCCGCGCCCGCGCCCGAGCTGTGCTCATCGGGGTCGAGGCCGCGCTGTCGCTGGCCCTGCTCGCCGGCGCCGGGTTGCTCGCGCGAAGCTTCTACGCTCTCCAGTTCACGAACCCCGGCTTCGATGCCAGACACGTCGTGACGACCAGGCTCTCAGTCCCGCAGGCGCGTTATCCAGCCGGCCCCGTGCTCGCCCGCTTCTACGACCTGGCTGTCGAACGGGTGAAAGCGCTCCCCGGCGTCGAAGACGCGTCGGTGGTGGACTGGCTGCCCGCGAGCGGATTTGGCGCAAGCATTCCGTTCCGCCGGACCGATGGGACGGCCCCGGCGTCGGCCGACGCACTGGCCGAACTGCGGGTGGTCGGCCTGGACTACTTCCGCACGCTCGGGATTCCACTGATCGCCGGACGATCGTTCGATCGCCGTGATGTCGAGGGCGCCCCGCCGGTCATCGTGATCAATGAATCGCTGGCGCGAGCGCACTTCGGATCGGAAACACCAATCGGCCGCCGCCTGAGGCTGGACCGCGGATCACCGCTGAACGCCGAAGTTGTCGGCGTCGTCGGCGACGTGCGTGAAATCGCGTTGCGAGTCCCGCCGGCGCCAGGGATCTACGCACCGAAAACACAACAGCCGTGGCTCCGGCACGAGACCCGCGACCTGGTCATCCGTACCGGCACCGACGCCGCAACGCTGGCGCCGGCAGTCGCCGTGGTCCTTCGCGACCTCGAGCCCGATATGCCGCGCTCACCGGTTCTGCGCATGGAAGACGTCGTGGCCGGCGCGCTCACCCGTCCGGGCTTCTACGCGGCCGCGGTCGCGAGCTTTGCGTTCACTGCGGTCCTGCTCGCGGCGTTCGGCATTTACGGGACGGTGGCCTCGGCGGTCGCAGAGCGCCGGCGGGAGCTCGGCGTGCGCCTGGCCCTGGGCGCGTCGCCCGGGAGCGTGCTCGTGCGTGCGGCCCGCGGCGGCACCACGCCCACACTCGTCGGTCTCGCGGCCGGCGTACCTCTCGCGCTGGCTGCCGGCCACGCGTCCCGCGAGCAGCTGTACGGCATCGGTCCCTCTGACTGGCCGACCATCCTCGCGGTCCTCGGCTTCATGACCCTGGTCACCGTGGTGGCTGCAATCGTCCCCGCGGTGAGGGCGACCCGGATCGACCCCGTCGTGGTGCTCAGACACGACGCCGCGGGCTGAATCCCACCGCGAACCGCGAACCCGCGAACGCGCGACCCTACCTCATCTATTGATCCCATGTTCACTTTGGACCGCGCCGACGTTGTCCACATCAGGCGCTCTTCCTTAAGCGAGGTGACATGGCGGCCCAGTCCTACGAACCCACTCCCGAGGACCTCTCGGTCCTCGACACGGTCATCCGAGCCGTCGCCCGTGCGCGCCGGCTGGCAGGCGGAGATTTCCAGGATTTCGCACAGACCGTGCACGTGAAACTGCTCGAGCGTCGTTATGACGCGTTCTCCAGGTTTCGCGGAGACAGCTCGCTCCGCACGTACTTGACGGTCGTGGTCACGAGAATCCTTCTGGACTGGCGGAACGCGCGATACGGCAAATGGCGGCCTTCAGCCGCGGCCGCTCGCCTCGGCCCCATGGGCGTCGGCCTCGAGCGCCTGACCTCGCGTGACGGGCATACCGTGAGCGAAGCGGTCGAAATCATGCGCCAGGCGACCGGGCTTGACCGCGAAGCGCTGCGCGACCTCGCCGAGCGCCTGCCGCCGCGAATCTCCAGGCGTGAGGTCGGTCCTGATCTCGAGCAGCTGGCCCTGAGCGAGCCGTTCAGGGATCCGATTGCCGCACGCGAGCACCTCGAGCAAGCGGACCGGGCGCGGCGGGCCTTGCGCCGCGCCTACCTGACGCTGCCGCCCGACGATCAGCGACTGCTCGCGCTTCGCTACCAGCGCTCGATGACGGTTCGACAAATCGGTCAGGATCTCGGGATCGATCCGAAACCCTTGTACCGGAGATTCGAGCGGATGACCTCGAAGCTTCGCAGAGCGCTCGGCAAGCGAACGGACTTCGATCTCTCCGCTTCGTTCTGACCCGTCAGGCGTTCATCGCATCCCGGCGATCTGCTATCGTTCCGCGGGCGCCCTCCGGCGCCGCAGGAAAAGGAGCCTCGCCCGTGAGCATGAACCGTCGTCAGTTCGTCACCACATCGGTCCTGTCCGTTGCCGCCGTCGGATTGAGCCGGCGGTCAATCGCGGAACAGGCCGGTGGACCGCCGCCCGCGGCACAGGCTCCGCCGGTCACGAAGTTCGAGGAAGTCCGGCGCGGCGTCGGGTACTTCACCGGGAACGGCGGAACGATTGGCTACCTGGTGAACGCGGACGGTGTGATCGCCGTCGACAGCCAGTTCATGCCCACCGCGGAGATCTGCGTCGCCGGCCTCAAACAGCGAACCCCCAAAGGCATCGAGATGCTGATCAACACTCACCATCACAGTGACCACACGAGCGGCAACGGTGCGTTCCGTCCGGTCGTGAAGCGCATCCTCGCTCACGAGAACTGCGCCACGTGGCAGCGCAAGGTCGCCGAGGAGGCCGCGGCCAAGCCTCCTGCGCCTGGCGCGCCCGCTCCGGTACCGCCGGTCGTCGCGGATTCGACCTTCAAGGACACCTGGGCCGTCGACTTCGGCAACGAGAAGGTCCACGTGCGGTACTTCGGTCCGGGACACACGAGCGGCGACGCGGTGATCTTCTTCGAGCGGGCCAACGTCGTTCACGGCGGCGATTTGCTGTTCCGTCGTGTGCACCCGCGTGTCGATAGTCCGGCCGGCGCATCGGTCGTGAACTGGCACGCCATTCTCGAGAAGATGCTGACCGCGCACAACAACGACACAGCCTTCATCTTCGGCCATGGTCAGGATGGGGTCGTGCTCGGCAAGAAGGCTGACGTGGAGTATTTCCGTAACTACCTGGCGGCCGCCCTGGGCGAAGTCCGCGCGGGCATCAAGGCCGGCCGCTCGAAGGAGGAGATTGCGAAGACGTCAGCGTTGAAAGGATTCGAGGACGTGGCGCAGGTCAACCCGCGAATCAGCCTGGCCGGAGTGCTCGAATCGGCGTACGACGAACTGGCGAAGAAATAGCGCCGTTCGGCTTGTCCGGGGCTCGGGGCTCGGCAAGATTGAAGTCTCACCACCAAGACATGGCCATTCGGACTCGTGTCCTGGCAATCGCGCTGACGGCGTGCTGGTGTATTGGGACCGGCTGCTCACCACGCGGTCCGGCATCCAAACGGATGCCGGACGGCAGGCAATGGACTACGGAAAACCTGAACGTCGTCAGTGACCGGTCCTATTGTTACGACAACGCAGAACCGAACTGCCGCCGGTATGGCCGCCTGTACACGTGGGAGTCTGCGCAGCGGGCGTGCCGATCGCTCGGCGGCGGATGGCGATTGCCGACCACTGACGAATGGCGGCAGATGGCCAGGCACTACGGCGGCGTGCGTGACGATTCAGAGGACACCGGCAGAGCCGCCTACATAGCGCTCCTGATCGGAGGCAGCTCGGGCTTCGATGCCGTAATGGGGGGCGGCCGCGATCTGGGTGGGCGATATGCCCGGCTCGAAGCCCACGGATTCTACTGGACCGCCTCGGAGAACGATGCGGCCACTGCGTGGTTCTACAACTTCGGCCTCGGCGGACGAATCCTCAACCGCCATTCCGACGGCGAGAAGCAGAGAGGGCTTTCGGTGCGCTGCCTGAAGGAGTAGCGGGCCGAGCGCGCGTGCGGCCAATATCTCACGGTAGTTTCAGCCTTTCCTCACGACGCGCATCGATGCGCTCGGACAGACTGCTCCACGGAGGCATTCGTGGAGCAGCCGCGGATCCGTCTGCACCCCTCGATGTTCCTGGCGACCGTGCTGATCCTGAAGGTCACCCCCGGTATTGCCCATGCGCAGTCTCGCGATTGTTCGATAGCGCCTCGCGGGGTTGGCGGAGCAATCGGCCGGGTATCACCGTACATGGACCTGTCTCAGGGAGCCGTCGACGCAGTCCCCATGGGGTCAATCCTCGTGCGGAGCGGTTTTCAGTTCGCCGGGCGGGGCGACTTCCCGATCGCCGGCCCCTGGCGGGCACGCGTTGACGCAGCTTCCGCGAACTGGCCGGCCGTGCGCCAGACCTACGATGGTGGTCTGCAGCCGACTGCCCGTGAAACCCTCGGCCACGTCGGAGTCCACCAGCTCGTGGCGATGATCGGCCGCCAGGGCGGCCGAAACCCGGTGTGCGGATACGTCCTCGCCGGCGGCGGCATCTACTCGCTGGGTTTCCGGGGCGCGACCGTCCGTCGCCCTGGCGTGGCGCTGACCGCCGGGATCGAGGTCCCGACCGGCGATCGCGGCGCCGTGCAGGCCGATCTTGAGCTTCACCTGATCGACACACAGAGCCGCTATCCGATCGCCGGCTCTCGAGTGCCGGCGGCCAGTCTCATGGTGGGGTGGTCGTTGCGGTTCTGACCGCGTCGGACTTACTGCCTCGTGTAGTGAGCCACATTGTTCACGGCCTGCCCCTTCGGGTCCGTGCCAGTGGTCGTCAGCGTCATCGACTTGCCATCAGGAGCGATGGCGACCTTGGTGGTGATGACCACCTTGCCGGCCCTCTTGTAGATGTTCGTGCCGGCGTTCGCGCTGTCCCGGGTCGCCGTCACGGTCTCGAACATCGGATTGCCGGTGACCGGTGCCTCTTCTTTGCCATCGCGCAGCGTGGTGAAGCTCCACTTCAACGGTGAGCCATCGGCGTTCACCGCGTCGACCACGACATTCACGCCCTTGCCCGCAGGCGTCACGACAACCGTGGTGCTTTTCGGCGCCGGCCCCGGCTTGTAAGTGGACTTGGCCGGATCCAGTTTCCAGGTACCCACGATTGGCTCGGTCGTCTGCGCTGCCATCGGAATCACTGCGAGGGCAAGCGCACCCAGAATCACGCCCGCGAACTGTCTCATTTGTTGCCTCCTGTGCCGTGGACGATAGCATCAACGGCAGAGGTTCGACCAGTTCAATCGCGAATCTTGGCCCGGAGGTCGGTCTTGGAATCGAGTTACCTTCCGGTGCCGATATGATGAGGGTCAAGCATTTCAAATGAACCGGCGACCCGCACCACTCTGAGAATGGCGCCTTCTCGTTTGCGCCGGATTCTCGGCATCGTCCATCGGGTGTGGGTGATCGCGGGCGCCGCGAGCCTGGTCGTCTTCGTCGCCTGGGCGCTGCTGGCGTATCGTGCCAACGGCGAAGCGCGTCGCGCGATGCAGTCCGACGCGCGCGTCGTCGTGGTCGAAGCCGACGCCTACTGGACCTTCACGCCAACGGGCGCTCGCAACCATCGAGCCGCACTTCTTTTCTTCCCGGGAGCCCTGGTCGATCCCGTCGCGTACGCGCCACTGCTCCGGCGGGTCGCTGAACGAGGCTACCCTGCCGTCCTGGTACGCGTGCCCCGCCGGGCGGCGTTCGGCGGCGCCGAGGGGTGGCCACCGATCGAGCGGGCGCGCGAAGGAATGCGCACGGTTGATCCCACGCGATGGGTCGTGGCCGGCCACTCGCGAGGCGCCGAGATTGCTGCGCGAATGCTCCTCGACTCACCCGACCGGCTCTGCGCGCTCGTGTTGATCGGAAGCTCGCATCCACGCGACATCAGCCTCGCGCACCTGACCGTTCCCATCGCTCGCGTGTACGGCACGCGCGACACCATCGCGGACGTCACGAAAGTGGAGGCAACCCGGCACAACCTCCCCGCTGGTGCCCGCCAGGTCAGGATTGACGGAGGAAACCATTCCCAGTTTGGCTACTACGGATTCCAGCCTGGCGACTGGCCAGCCACAATCTCCCGTGAGGCACAGCAGGCGATCACTTTGGAAGTGCTGCTGAATGTACTAGGGTCAGTCAGGCCTGATTAGGGCATCGCGCGCCGTCGAGCTGGATCAGCTATCGCGACACGAGCGTCGCAACCGCACGTTGCCGCGTTGCCGCGCGGATGCTGCAGAAGAACAACAGCCTCTCACCGCAGCAGGTTTACTCGTACCTGACTATTTCTTCGGTACGGCTGCGAGCGCCTCCGACATTTGGTGTCTCCATGGGGAATTCCGGATGAGTGGTCGTCTCTTGCGATCGTGAGGCACAGGCCGTCCCTGAACCCTGGCTCCCTCATCAGGTCGGCACAGCTCATCGGTCCCAGGGATCTCGCGATATCGAGATAGGACGTCGACGAGCCGCCGATTCGAGCCAGCCGAGGGGGTCAGCACCCCTAGGCCGTCTATCCAAGAGGTGAGTCGGCGCTAGCGTCCCGGATTGTGGTGGTTGCCGACGGTCGGTTGAATCCGCCCGGTTTTCCCGACGGGTTGCGGTCTGCGTTCGGCGCGCGGGTTGCATTGAACCAGGGAGCGTCCCGTCTCGAACACAGATACCTCAGCCGCGATCTGAACTGGCTCGGGAACTCTGGCCGGGCGGAAGCGTAACGCCTGTCATAACGGAAAGAACGCCATGACCGCCGTCGGGAATACCTTGCTTCGTCGCTTACCCTTCAAAACGACCCCAGACAAACAGATACAAGACTGGAAAGCGAAATGGCGCCGGGGCGCAGAGAACGGTTGGGCTGGCGCCGCGCCCGCGGCCAACCCGTTCCGATCGGGATCGTCCGGCCATTCTGCGTGGGTTGCGGGCTGGAACTGGGCAAAGAACCATCCGGATCGAAGGCGGCAGGATGTCCGGGGACTGGCCCACCCTCATCGCCGGACGAGCGATACGATCGCGCGATTGGCCCGTCGAGCGACGGCGAGTGCGGTCGGCCTCTCGGTTCTGACACTCGTGGGCGCCCTCTGGGACATCCGGCGCCGACGAGCTCGAGCGCGTTAGCAGCGCGTGGCGAACGCCGGCTCCTCCGCAGCACGGCCTCAGCCGAGCCCGCTCTCGATCAGCACCGCCCGGATCTCACTCTCGCTGCACCCGGCCTGTTGCAGCACTTCACGCGTGTGTTCTCCCAGCAGCGGCGCGCGCCGCCCGGCCACGGGCGGCGTCGCCGACATCTTGACTGGCGACCCCAGCGTGCGCAGCGGGCCGAGCGTCGGGTGGTCGACGTCGACAATCATCCCGCGGGCGCGGACCTGCGGATCGGCGAAGGTCTCGGCGTAGCTGTTGATCGGCCCGCACGGGATCCGCGCGGCGTCGAACCGGCCCAGCCAGGTGTGGCGCGGTTCGGCCCTGGTGATTGCCTCGATGCGCTCGATGAGCGATGCGCGATTGCGCACGCGGAGCGTGTCGTTCGCGAACGCGGCTTCCGAATTCCACTCCGGGTGCCCCAGCACCTCGCACAGGCGCGGAAACAGGCGATCGGTACCTGCTGCCAACGTGATGTAGCCGTCCGCGCACCGGATCGCCTGGTACGGCGCGAGCATGCGGTGCGCCGACCCGAGCGGCTCCGGCGGAACACCCTGGGCGAAATACTCGGCCGACTCCCACACCGACATGGCGATGCCTGCCTCCACGAGCGACGTGTCGATGTACTGGCCGAGGCCGGTCCGATTCCGATAATGAAGGGCGGCCAGGACCGCCGCGACGGCGAACAGCCCGGCACCGAGATCGGTCAACGGCACGCCGACCTTGACCGGAGGCCGCTCCGGTTCGCCGGTCACCGACATGAGCCCGGACACACCCTGGGCGATCAGATCGAAGCCGCCCTTCGAGGCATCCGGCCCGGTCTGGCCGTAGCCCGAGATCGAGGCGTAGATCAGCGCCGGATGATCCCTCGCCAGCGTGTCGTAATCGAGGCCGAAGCGGCGCATCACCCCGGGACGGTAGTTCTCGATCAGCACATCAGCGCCGGCCAGGAGGCGGCGCATCACCGCACTGGCCGCCCGGAGCGCCGAGATCGAGGACGATGCCGCGCTTGCCGCGATTGACCGCGTTGAAGCCAGCGCTGTCGCCACTCGACGCGCCAGCCATGCGCCGCGTCGAGTCGCCGCCCGGCGGCTCGACCTTGATCACGTCAGCGCCCATGTCGCATAGTTGCATCGCGCAGAACGGGCCGGCCATCACCTGCGTGACGTCCAGCACCCGAATCCCTTCGAGCGCGCTCCGACCCGCAATCATCGTTCTCTCCGAGTGAGGTTCTTCGTGCCGACTCCCGAGGTGCAATTCGCAGCGGACGGCCGCGTCGCGTTCCTGACGTTCAATCGGCCGGAAGCACGCAACGCGATGACCTGGTCCATGTACGACGCGCTGACTGACGCCTGCCAACAGGTCGATACCGACCCGCGAATCCGCGTGTTCGTGCTGCGCGCGGCCGGCGAGGCCTTCGTCGCCGGCACCGACATCAGCCAGTTCACCGCATTCGAGACGACCGATGACGGTATTGCGTATGAGCGCCGGATGGAGCAGGTCATCGATCGACTCGAGCGGGTGGCGGTGCCCACGATTGCCCAGGTGGAAGGAGTGGCGGCCGGCGGTGGCTGCCTGATCGCGCTCGCGTGCGATCTTCGAGTCTGCTCACACGCGGCCAGGTTCGGCATCCCGATCGCGCGCACGCTCGGCAATTGCCTCTCGGTCGCCAACTGCGCGCGTCTCGTCGACGCGATCGGTCCCGCGCGTACGAAGGAGCTGCTCTTCACCGGACGGCTGATGGACGCGGCCGAGGCCGCATCGCTCGGACTCGTGACCCACCTCGTCGACCCGGACGCGGTCGATGCCACGGTGCTCGAGCTTGCCCAGGCCATCGCCGGCAATGCGCCGCTGACCGTTCACGCTGCCAAAGTCCTCACCCACCGCATCGCGCTCCGCCGCCGGCTCGGCGCCGGCGAGGACGAAGACGTGTTGGCGTTGTGTTATGGCAGCCACGACTTTCGCGAAGGGATCTCGGCGTTTCTGGAAAAGCGGAAGCCACGGTTTACTGGACGCTGACCTCGCAGAGCGAAGCCAGAGCCGCCTGAACGCCCCCACGTCTGAACGGCACCCCTGCAACCGTGAGCCCCATCTCCACGCCGCCGAGCGTGCCCGCCAGCATCAGGTCGTTGAAGTCGCCGAGATGGCCGATCCGGAACGCGCGGCCCTTGAACCGGCCCAGCCCGGCACCGAGCGACATGTTGAATCGATCGAGAACGACGGCGCGAAACCGATCGGCATCATGGCCGTCGGGCATCATGACGGTCGTGAGAACCGGGCTGTACTCGTCCTCCCGCGCGCACGCAATCTCCAGGCCCCAGGCGAGCACGGCGGCGCGGGTTGCAGCGGCGAGCCGCCGGTGCCGCGCGAAGACGTTCGTCAGCCCTTCCTCTTCCAGCATCGCGAGCGCTTCCCGAAGGCCGAACAGGAGATTCGTTGCCGGCGTGTACGGGAAGAAGCCGGTCGCGTTGGCGGCCAGCATCGGCTCCCACGCGAAATAGGCACGTGGAAGTCTGGTGGAGCGTGACGCGGCGAGAGCCTTCTCACTGATCGCGTTGAAGCTGAGGCCCGGCGGCAGCATCAACCCCTTCTGCGATCCCGCCAGGGTCACGTCGAGACCCCACTCGTCGTGGCGGAGCTCGACCGAACCGAGCGCCGACACCGCATCGACGAGCAGCAGCGCGGGATGGCCGGCGCCATCGATCGCACGGCGAATCTCGGGCAGCCGGCTCGTGACGCCGGTCGACGTCTCGTTGTGGACAACGAGCACGGCGCGAATGCGATGGTCCCGGTCGTCACGCAGCCGGGCTTCGAGAACCGCCGGATCCACCCCGTGCCGCCAGTCTCCCGGCACGAGATCGACATCGAGCCCGAGCCGCCGCGCCACCTCCGCCCAGGTCCTGGAGAACTCGCCGATATCGAATCCAAGCACGGGATCGCCCGGCGAGAGCGTATTGACCAGCGCCGCTTCCCAACCGCCGGTGCCCGACGAAGGAAAGATCACCACCGGCGCGTCCGTCTGGAAAATCCGTTTCAACCCATCGAGGACGGTTCGGCCGAGCGCCGCGAACTCGGCGCTCCGGTGATCGATCGTCGGCTGCGCCATCGCCCGCAGCACGCGATCGGGCGTGTTCGTCGGTCCAGGGATCTGGAGGAAATGCCGGCCGCTCCGGTGCATGGCCGGAACATCGTACCCCAGGCCGCGAAATCGATATCAGCCACCTATAATCCCACCGGACTGGAGACGACGGATGACAACCCGATTCGCGCAATTGGTTCCCGCGTTGCTCGTGATGCTCATGGGCGCATCGGTGGCGACCCGGCAGCTTCCCCCGGGCTTCGTCGATCCGATGCCCGTGCTCGACGCGGCCGCGAAGGCGATCGGTACGGCGAACCTGCAGTGCGTGACGATCTCGGGCACTGCGTACGCCGGGGCGGTCGGCCAGCAACGCGAGTCGGCACGCAACGTCGACTGGCCTCGGATCGACGCGCTCGCGAACTACACCCGTACGATGGACTGGGAGCACGCGGCCATGAAGGAGGAGTTCAATCGCAAGCCCGGATTGAACCCCGCCGCGTGGAAGTACGGCGTCCGCTGGATTGATGGTCCGCTCCAGCAGCAGGCGCATCAGATCTTCACGGTCAAGGACGATTACGCCTGGCACCTGGACGGGCCGGCCGCCGCCCCGGTCGCCTCGACACCGGACCTCGCCGAGATCTACCAGCTCGACATGTGGCTGAACCCGCACGGCTTCCTGAAGGCGGCGCGGCGGCCCGGCGCCAACCCGAGGGCGACGTGGCGGTGGGAGCTGGGAGAAATGGGCCGCGACGGTCCCGAAGTGAAGCCGGAGCGGGTCACCGTGGTCTCCATCACTGTCAACGGCAAGTTCCGCGTGGACGCCACCATCAACAAGGAGAACCTGCTTCAGCGGATACATACGTGGGTGGCAGATCCCGTTCTTGGCGACATGAACTACGAACACGAGTTCACCAACGCCAGCTACGTCGATCTCGGGAATGGCATCAGGTTCCCCACCGAGTGGCACTCCCATCAGGGGTGGGACGACAACTACGGCGGCCAGGCGGCCAGCGCGGGTCACAACGCGTTTGGCGGCAGCCTGAAGGACATCAGGGCGAATCAGTGTCCGGGCACCCTCGAAGTGCCAGACGCCGTGCGCCGCGCAACGTTTCCGTTTCAGGTGGAGCCGCGCAAGCTGGCCGAGGGAGTCTACGTGCTGGGCGGCGGAACGCACAACAGCATGGCGGTCGAGTTCCGGGATTTCATCGCGGTCTTCGAGGCGCCCTTGAACGAGGAGCGCAGCCTGGCGGTCATCGAACAGATCGTCAAGCTGATGCCAGGGAAGCCCATTCGCTGGCTGATCAACTCGCACCAGCATTTCGACCATGCCGGAGGCCTCCGCGCTTACATGCACATCGGCGCCACCATCGTCACCCACGTCAAGAATTACGATTTCTACGTTCGCGACGTGCTCAACTACGCGCCGCGGACGATGAAGCCCGACATGGTGTCGCTGTGGCCGCCGACCGAACTGGCCGAAGGATATTTCTACGAAGCGATCAGGGAGAACTTCATCATCAGCGACGGCACCCGAAACCTGAACGTCCACTACGTGAATCCGCTGCAGCATGCCGAAGGCATGCTGATCGCCTACCTCCCGCGCGAGCGGCTGCTGTTCGAGGCGGATCTGCTCGATACGAACCAGCCGCGCCCCGCCACGCCGTCAAACGATCAGGTCAGTTTTTTCAACGCCGTTCGCAAGCTGGGCCTGGATCCCCTGCAGGTCGTGCCGGTTCACGGCAGCCCCGAGCCCTGGGCGAGCGTCAGGTGAACGTCGCCGCGCTCCGGCGCGATCTCGAGTTGGCGATCGAAGGCGAAGTGCGCTTCGACCCGATCTCGTGCGCGCTGTATTCCACCGACGCGAGCGTGTATCAGATTCAGCCGCTCGGCGTGGTGGTCGCGAAGTCTCGCGACGACGTCGTGCGCACGGTGACGATCTGCGCCAGGTACGGCTGCCCTTTGACCATGAGAGGAGGCGGCACATCGCAGGCCGGTCAGGCTATCGGCAGCGGCATCATCGTCGACACGTCGAAGTACTTCAATCGCCTCCTGGAGGTGAACCCGGCCGGGCGCTGGGCACGCATCGAACCAGGGATCGTCCTGGACGAGCTGAACGCGGCGCTTCGTCCGCACGGGTTGCGGTTCGCGCCCGATATTTCGACGGCGAGCCGCGCCACAGTCGGCGGCATGATGGCCAACAACTCGGCCGGCGCACGATCCGTGCTCTACGGAAAGACCATCGATCACGTCATCGAGCAACACGTCGTGCTGTCGGACGGATCGCTCGCTCATTTCCGGCCGCTCGAGCCGGGCGAGCTCGACGACCTGTGCGCGCACGACACACTGGAAGGCGCGTGCTATCGCGAGGTGCGCCGCACGGTTCGAGAGAATGCGGAAGAGATCGAGCGCCGCTATCCGAAGGTGCTTCGCCGGGTCGGCGGCTACAACCTCGACGCGCTGGTCGGCGCTTGCACGCCTGACGGCGCGGCCTCATTCAACATGGCGAAGCTGATCGTCGGCTCCGAAGGCACGCTCGGTGTCGTCGTCGAGGCGAAGATCGCGCTGGTGCCGCTGCCGAAGTTCAAGGCCGTGCTCGCGATTCAGTTCGCCGCCCTGCTCGAGGCGCTCGAGGCGACACCCGCGATTCTGGCCCACAAGCCGTCGGCGATCGAGGTCATGGACAAGTTCATCCTCGATCACACCCGGCAGAGCGCCGCGCTTGAAAGGCCTGAAGCGCACCTTCATCGAGGGCGATCCCGCGGCTCTGCTGTGCGTCGAGCTCTACGCCGACGCGAAAGAAGACCTGCCGCCCCGCCTCGATGCGATCGAACGCGATCTCGCCGGGCGGGGCTACGGGTACCGCTATCATCGCGCGCTCGATCCAGCCGGCCAGAGCGCCATCTGGTCCGTTCGAGAGGCCGCACTCGGCCTGTCGATGGCCATGAAGGGTGATGCCAAGTCGCTGTCGTTCGTCGAAGACACGGCCGTCGCGCCGGAGAAGCTCCGCGACTACATCGACGACTTTCTTCAGATGATCCGCAGGCACCAGACGACGGCCGGCGTCTATGCCCATGCCTCCGTTGGATGCCTGCACGTGCGGCCGGTCGTCAATCTGAAGACAGAGGCCGGCGTCCGTCAGTTCGAGGCGATCGCCTCCGCCAGCGCGGATCTCGTGCTCGCCTACGGCGGCGCGCTGTCAGGCGAGCACGGCGACGGTCTCGTCCGAAGCTGTTTCATGGAACGGATGTTCGGACCGGCGCTCTACCAGGCGTTCCGGCACCTCAAGCACACGTTCGATCCACACGGCATCTTCAATCCGGGCAAGATCGTCGATGCGCCCGCGCTGACGACCAGCCTGCGATACGGGCCGGCATATCGGACGCTGCAGCCGTCGACGTTTTTCGATTACTCGGAGTACGGTGGCCTCCCTGGTGCGGTCGAGATGTGCAGCGGCCTCGGCGCGTGCCGCAAGGTCCTGGACGGGACGATGTGCCCCTGTACATGGCGACGCGGGAGGAGGCCCATTCGACGCGGGGACGTGCGAACGTGCTGCGGCTGGCGATGGCGGGACGGCTCGGCGAAGCGGGGCTCGGCGACGAGGGGGTGCGGCAGGTGCTCGACTTGTGCCTCGAGTGTCGCGCCTGCAAGGCCGAATGTCCCGTGGGCGTCGACGTGGCGCGGTTCAAGAGCGAGTTTCTCGCCGATTACTGGCGTCGCCACGGCACGCCCGTCCGCGCGCACATGCTCGGACACGTGCACGGGCTGGCACGGTGGGGCAGCCGCTTCGCCCCGCTCTCGAACGCCGTGGCGCGGAGTGCGCCGGTGCGCTGGCTGAACGAACGGCTGCTCGGCCTGGATCGACGGCGCCTGCCGCCGGCGTGGACCTCGAACACCGTTCGCACGGAGGTTCCAGGACCAGCATCGCGGGCGCCGGGCATCCGGGACACACGTCCGCCGTTACGCTGTTCAACGACACGTTCACGAACTATTACTCGCCCGACATCGGGATGGCGGGAGTGGACGTGCTGGAGATGGCAGGGCTCGATGTCGATCTCGCCCCGCTCTCCTGCTGCGGGCGGCCGCTGATCTCACAAGGTCTCCTGGCGGCTGCCCGGCGGCAGGCTGCCCTCACCGTCGACCAGCTCTTTCCGCTCGCCGAGCGCGGAATGCCCATCGTATTTTTCGAGCCGAGCTGTCTCTCGGCGATTCGCGAGGACGTGCCGTCCCTGCTTCGGGGCGACGGGCAGCGTCGAGCGCAGCGCGTGGCCGATCGGTCGGTCCTCTTCGAAGAGTTTCTCGAGCGCGAATGCGAAGCCACGCGTGTGCGGGTCAATCTGGCGGCCGGACCGTCGCAGATCCTCCTGCATGGCCACTGTCATCAGAAAGCAATGGGCCGCCTCGCCCCGGCGAAAGCGCTGCTCAGCCGGATCCCTGGAGCCACGGTCGTCGATCTCGACGCTGGCTGCTGCGGCATGGCGGGATCGTTCGGCTACGCACGCGAGCACTACGAGGTGTCGCGGACGATAGGCGAGCGGCGCCTGTTGCCAGCCGCGCGGGGCCTCCGCGACGGTTCCGTCCTGGTGGCCAGCGGCACCTCATGCCGGCACCAGGTCGCGGATTTCACCGGCGTGCGGGCGTTGCACGCGGCGGAGCTGATTCGAGCGGTGATGCGGGAACCGCTGAACGAGTAATGTGTGGCTTTATTGGGAATGCGTGGCGGAAGGATGCGGGCGGCGGCCAACTTCCACCTGAAGGTGGAAGCCACCAACTGAAAGAGAAGACCCCAATTGGCAATTCTCTCCGTGTGCGCTCTCGTGCTCGCCGTCATTGTGAGCTGCATCAGCCGCCTCAACGTCGGCGTGCTGGCGGTTGCCCTCGCCTGGATCGTCGGTGTGTACATCGGCGGGCTGCCGGTCGGCACCATCATGAACGGGTTTCCCAGTCAGCTCTTTCTGACGTTGACCGGCGTCACCCTGCTCTTCGCGCTCGCCGAGACCAACGGCACGCTGGAGCGGATCGCCCACCATGCCGTGCGCCTGTGCCGCGGCAATCGGGGCACGATCCCGATCATGTTCTTCCTGCTCGGCGCCGCGCTGGCGTCGATGGGCCCGGGCAACATCGCGACGGCCGGGCTGCTCGCGCCACTGGCGATGGCCACTGCCGTGCGCACCGGCATTCCTCTTTTCCTGATGGCGATCATGGTAGGCAACGGCGCGAACTCGGGCTCGCTCTCCCCTTTCGCTCCGACCGGGATCATCGTGAACGGCATCATGAAGCAGAACGGGCTCGCGGGATTCGAATGGCAGACGTACCTCTACAACCTGCTCGCCCACACGCTGGTCGCCTTCACCGGCTACGCGCTGTTCGGTGGCCTGAAGCTGTTTCGCACCCATCGAGCCCCGGTCGCCGCCGTAGCGGCGGTATCGGCCGCTGGTCCCAGTGGCGATGAGCCGCCGCGATCGGACAAGGCCTATCGGTTCAGCCGCCGGCATTGGCTCACGGTTGCGACGATCGCGGCCCTCGTCCTGAGCGTCATCGTCGCGAAGGTCAACGTCGGCATGGCGGCGTTTGCGGGTGCGGTCGTGCTGGTCCTCACGAAGTCGGCCGACGACGGCGAGGCGATCAAGCGGATGCCGTGGCGGGTGATCGTGATGGTGTGCGGCGTGACCGTGCTCATCGCGCTGGTCGAGCGAGCTCAGGGCATCGACCTGCTCGTGTCCGCCGTGACGAAGATCGCGTCCGCCAGCACGGTCACCGCGGTCATCGCGTTCTTCACCGGTCTCGTCTCGGTCTACAGCAGCACGTCGGGCGTCGTGTTGCCGGCGTTCCTGCCGATGGTCCCGGGTCTCGTCGCGGCGCTGCCTGGGGCGAGCCCGATCGCGATCGCGACGGCGATGAATGTCGGCGGTCACCTCGTCGATGTCTCGCCGCTCTCCACGATCGGCGCCCTGTGCCTGGCGGGCGTGACGACGGACGAGAGTCGAGCGCTGTTCAACAAGCTGCTGGCCTGGGGGCTCTCGATGGCAGTGGTCAGCGCGCTGTTGTGCTGGGTGCTGTTCTGAAACCGGCGCCGCCCTATCGTGGCAATCCGGCGGTCCAATTCGTGATGACCGTGATCGGCTTCGCGTCGCGGCCGTCCGGCGGCAGGTTGATCAGGAACCGCTGTCCGTCCGCGGCAACGTCGTAAGCCCCATAGGTGGCTTCGCGCAACATTGTCTGAAACAGCGTCCTGGCCGCGTCGAACTCGAGAGTCGCCCCGAGCGTGATCGGGATCGCCATCATCCTGCCATCGGTCGCCACATAGAACAGCTCCTTGCCGTCCCTGCGCCAGCGCGGACCGAATCCGCCGCCGGTCGAGACCTGCCATCGCGCCCCGGTCGGCGGAAACGGCTGGACCCAGATCTCGCGACGGCCGGACTCGGTCGAGTCGTACGCGATCCATCGCCCGCCCGGCGCGAATCGTCCTTCCCGCTCGCCGCTTTCGCTGTTCACCGCCGGAAACGGCTTTCCGCCGCCCGAGAGCGGCGCGACCCACAAGTCCCATCCCGTCTTCGGATCCAGCGCCTGGTACAGCACGAACCGATTGTCGGACGACCAGTCCTTCGGAATCGCCGACCTGTGAACCTGCGCCATCTTCGCTTCGGCCTCGGCGCCGCCGACATCCTTGACATACAGGGCTGGCTGCTGCCCGTCGCGATTCGCCCTGAACACGACGCGCTTCGAATCGGCTGAAAAGGCGGCGCGGGCTTCAACGCCCGGATCGAACGTAAAGCGCGTGGACCGGTTGCGGCTGATGTCGTGCAACCAGAGCTCGAGCTCCCCGTTGGCCGGGTTGGTGCGACCGAACAACAGCCGCTCGCCGTCAGGGGACAGGTGCGCTTCACCGTACGTCTCGAGCGATTCCAGGACGCCGTCGGGCGTCCCCGAGCGAGTGAACCAGGCGAGCCGCGTTTCGCCGGTGTTCGGGTGGTACGCGAGGACGCCGTTCGAGGATGCGGAAAACGGCAGGGCGTACCAGGTCTCACGCGTCGAGATGCGCGTGTCGGAGATCGGGATCGCCTCGCCGGAGAGCGTCAGCTTGTCGCTGTCGAAGGCTTGCGCGCGGAGAACGCCATCCTGAACGAAGAGCAGATAGCCTGGTTCGGCGTATCGGACGGGAACGCCAATCGCGATCCCGCACGTGTGTGGCATCGGATCCACCGAGCCGACGCAGTAATACCGCTTTTGCTGCCGCCGGTCGTTGACGAGATACAGATAACGCCGGCCGTCAGGCAGAAAGGCCATGTTGTCGAGGTCGATTTCTCCCTCCTGCCGCTGGACGCCGCCGGTCAGCAGCGTTGTGGTCCCGCCTGTCGCGGGCACACTGAAGAATCCCGTGCGCAGCGTCAGCACGATGACATCGCGGCCCCAAACCCCCTTGAGATCACCGGAGTAGGGAGCCGCCGACAGGATGCGTGGCGCGCCGTCCGGGAGGTCGACACGCCAGAGGCGGCCGTCGTTGAAATACGCGAGCGACTGGCTGTCGGGCGACCAGAATGGGCGATACGCCCCGGTGGTCCCGCGGATCGGTCGTGCGTCGGCCTGATCGAGCGTTCGCACCCACAGTTGCTGATCGGCGTTGCTGGACACGGCGACGAAGGCGAGCTGACGCCCGTCCGGAGAGATGGACGGCCACGGCGCTCCGCCTTCGAAGGGGAACATCGTGCCGCGCGGTGGGAACACATGGAACTTGATGGCCTGCGCCGGAACGGCCGCCGGGCGCAGGAGCATCAGCCGCCGCGGCCGCCAGCACGGCCGCACCGGCGATCGTCCACGCGATGCGCTCGCGCCAGCGCGATCGAGGGACCGCCGGCACGATGCGACCCGCTGCGCGGTGGCTGTCGCCGAGCATGCGCCACAAGGCGTCCAGCTCGATGCGGAGATCGCCGGCGTCACGCCATCGAGCTTTCGGGTTCTTGTCGAGGCAGCGCTCGAGCAGATGACGGACGCCTGGCGGCGTCGCGGCCGGCAGCGCCGTCCAGTCCGGCTCGGCGCCGAGGACGAGCGCGATGGTGTCGGAGACGGTCGCACCCGCAAAAGCACGACGGCCGGACAACATCTCGAAAAGCACGCCGCCCATGGCCCAGAGGTCGCAGCGCCTGTCCACCGCCTCGCCGCGCATCTGTTCCGGGCTCATGTATGCCGGAGAGCCAACCAGCACGCCGGCCCGCGTTCCCGTCTCGGTGACCGCTGACGGCGCCTCGTCCATCCCCCGGCCATCGCCCACGGCCTTGGCGACGCCGAAGTCGAGGACCTTGACGACCCCGTCCCGCGTCAGCATCACGTTGGCAGGCTTGAGATCGCGATGCACGATGCCTTTCTCGTGCGCCGCGTCCAGCGCGTCCGCGATGTCGCGCGCGATCCGCAGGGCCTCTCTGAGCGGCATCGCGCCACGGTCGATGCGCGCGGCGAGCGTGTCACCCTCCACGAGCTCGAGCACCAGGGCACGGCAGCCGCCGCTCTGTTCGAAGCCGAAGATGGCGGCGATGTTCGGATGACTGAGCGAGGCCAGCACGCGCGCCTCGCGGGCGAAACGGGCCACGCGGTCGGCATCGCCGGACACCGTCTCGGGGAGGATCTTGATGGCCACGTCACGGTGAAGGGTGGCGTCGCGTCCGCGATAGACCTCGCCCATGCCGCCCGACCCGATGGCGTTGACGATCTGGTACGACCCGACCTTTGTCCCTGCGGCCAGCATCCGGTTCCCGGGCGTCAGTCTAACGTCAATCCTTCTCCTCTCGGTGCCCGGGATTCCTGTCAGCTAGAATCACGGCGCCCATGCCGCCGTCCACGACTGTCCTGCCCAATTCGCCCGAAGCCCGTTCCGGTCTCGACCCCTGGCGGCACGCCGAGCTCCCCGTGCCGCCGACACCTCGAGGCTTCGGCTGGGCCTCCGCTGTCGGGCCCGGCGTGATCGTCCTGGGCGCGTCGATCGGCGGCGGCGAGTTCCTGCTCGGTCCGACGGTCTTCGTCCGCCACGGCCTGACGCTGCTCTGGGTCACGACCGTGGCGGTGTTCTTCCAGACGGTCTTCAACACCGAGCTGATGCGTTACACGATCGCGACCGGCGAGCCGGTGTTCACCGGCTTCATGCGCACGCGGCCGCATGCGGTCGTGTGGGCGTGGTTCTATGCCGTCCTCTTCTTCCTGCAGGTAGGATGGCCCGCGTCTGCCGGCGTGGCGTCGGGCGCGATCTTCTATCTGTTCACCGGCCGGATGGCTGGCCCGGCGGATGTCAACGCCGTGTACCTGATTGGCGTCTGCACGTTTCTGCTGTGCGTGACGCTGCTGCTGGTCGGGCGGCGAATCGAGCGAACGCTGGAACTGCTCAACTGGATCATGGTCGTGTGCACGCTGGGAGGGCTGCTGGTCCTGTCGATCCTGCTGGTCCCGCTCGGGACCTGGGGGGCTGCCCTCGCGGGACTGGCGGGATTCGACACCTCGCGGCGAGTCTTCGACTTCCTCCGGCTCACGCCGATTTCTTCCTGCTCGCCGCCTTCGTCGCCTACTCCGGCTGCGGCGGGATGATGAACATCACGCTCTCGAACTGGGCGCGCGACAAGGGCTACGGGATGGGACAGCGCGCCGGGTACATTCCGGCCGCGGTCGGCGGGGAGAAGATTCAGCTGGCCGCGACCGGATTCACGTTCACGCCCGACGCCCAGGCCTTGTCGCGGTGGCGCGGCTGGTGGCGCATCGTCCGCGCCGATCAATGGGGCGTCTTCTGTGCGGGTGCGATCGCGGGGATGCTGCTGCCGGCGCTGCTGTATGTGACGTTCCTGCCGGCCGGCGCCGACATCCGCGGGCTCGGGATCAGCGCCGCGCTCGCCACGAGCATCGGCGCCCGCGAGGGCCCGCTCCTCGCCGGCGCGATCGCGGTCCTCGGCGCCTGGCTGCTGTTCAAGACCCAGCTCGATCTCACCGAGGCGCTCGTGCGCGCGATTACCGACATCCTGTGGACGGGCAGCCGCCGCGTGCGCGCCTGGCGCGGCGGCGACGTGCGGCTGGTGTACTACACGGTGCTGGTGCTGGCCGCCTTGTGGGGGATCGTCGCGCTGCGGCTCGCCCAGCCCATCATCCTGCTGCAGATCGCGGCCAACGTCGCCGGATTCGTGTTCGTCGTAGCCACGCTGCACCTGCTCTACATCAACACGCGCTTCCTGCCGCCCGCGATCCGGCCCTCACGCGCCCGGTGCGCAGTGCTCGTGGCGATGTCGCTGTTTTACGGGTTCTTCGTGGTCCATTCGATCAGAAGCCTTGTCGGCTGACCGGAGGCCGTCTCAAACGGATGTAAACTCATCGAATCTGAACTCACGAGAGGCGTAGACCATGCAGGTGATGATGCAAGTCAGCTTTTACGGACACGTCCGGCAATACAAGAACATTCAGTCGGAGATAGACGCGAACATGAAGCGCGTGCTCGAGAGCGGCGAGTACGTGCAGGGCCCCATGCTCAAGCAGTTCGAACAGGAGCTGGCCGCATTTCACGGGATGACGCACGCCATCGGCACGGGGAACGGCACCGACGCGATCTGGCTGGCGCTGATGGCGATGGGCATCGGGCCTGGCGACGAGGTCATCACGCATCCGAACACGTTCTTCGCGACCGCCGAAGCGATCTGGATCGCCGGCGCGACCGCCGTGTTCGTCGACTGCGATCCGCAAGACCAAGTGCATCGACCCGTCGAAGATCGAAGCGGCGATCACGCCGAAGACGAAAGCGATCATTCCCGTGCACCTCTACGGCCAGTGCGCCGACATGCCGGCGATCAAAGACATCGCCGATCGGCACAAGCTGCGCGTCATCGAGGACAACGCGCAGGCGATCGATGCGGCCGGCGCCGGCTTCAAGATCGGCGAGTTGAGCGATGCGACGGCGACGAGCTTCATCATCCAGAAGAACCTCGGCACGTTCGGCGACGGCGGCGCGCTGATCACCAACGACGCCGACATCGACGCGAAGGTCCGGAAGCTGCGCAACCACGGATCGACCAAGCGGAACGTCCACAGCTTCGGCTTCAACAGCCGCCTCGACGATCTGCACGCCGGCGTGCTCAGCGCCAAGCTGAAGCACATCCACGCCTGGAACGATCAGCGCATCAAGTGGGCGGCGCGCTACACGGCGGGACTGTCAGGCGCGACGCAGATCGATCTGCCGTACGTCCGTCCCGGCTACCGTCACGTCTTCCACCTCTACGTGATCGAGACGAAGAACCCGGCACACCGCGATCAGCTGGTCGACTTCCTCGTCGCGAACGGCATCGACGCCAAGACGCACTACTCGATCGCGATCCACAAGCAGGACGGCTACCCGTGGGGCAAAGGCGCGCGCGTTGCCGGTGCGGTGCCGAACGCCGAGCGCAACGCCGCCTCGTGCGTCAGCCTGCCGATGTACCCGGAACTGACCGAAGCGGAAGTCGATTACGTCATCGGCAAAGTCCTCGAATGGGACAAGGCGCCGAAGTAATGGCGTACCGCGTCATCGTCGTGGGCATGGGCAAGCGCGGCGTGCACCATGCCGCGGCGTTCGCTGCCAATCCGCGATTCGAGCTCGCCGGCATCTGCAGCCGGGATCCACAGCGGCTGGCCGCCGCGGCCTCCAAGCTTGGGACGGTGAAGACGAGTACGGATCCGTCCGAGCTCGCCGGCGAGGTGAAACCCGACGTCTTCTGCTTCTGCACGCCGCCCGGCGTGCGCCTTCCGCTCGTCGAGATCGGCATCCGCAGCGGAGCGAAGCTCATCGCGTTCGAGAAGCCGGTGGCGTTGACGAGCTCGGAAGGGCTCGCGATCAAGCAGGCGCTCGACGCCGCGGGCGTCAAGGCGGTCGTCAGCCACCAGCACCGGTACGGCGAGCACTACAAGAAGGTGAAGGAGATCATCGCCAGCGGCGCGATCGGTCAGGTGCGGACCGTGTACGGCACCTCCACCGGATGGGCCGCTCACATGCTCAGTCATCTCGTGGAGTACACGTCCTGGTTCAACGACTACGAGCCCGCGGAGTGGGCGATGGGCCAGGCCGCGGGACGCGGCAAGCTGTCCGACGGGCACACCTCGCCCGACTACGTGGCCGGCGTCGTGCATTTCAGAAACGGCGTGCGCGGCACCTACGACTGCGGCGCCGGCGCGCCGGACGTGCCGGAAGTGCCTTACTGGTGGCGGAAAGTTCGCATCGGCGCTCAAGGCACCGACGGGTTCGCGGAGGTGTACGCCGGCAGCGGCTGGCGCGCGGTCACCAGAGACGGCGAGCAGTCAGGTCCTGGCGGGATGGACTACGACCACGACATGCCGCCGTACATCCAGGAGATGGCGGACTGGCTCGACGACGACAACAAGCCGCATCCGCTCAGATTCGAGCGTGCCTTTCACGGGCTCGAGATCATGTCGGCGCTGTATCGGTCGGCGATCGAAGGCGGTCAGATCGCCTTGCCGCTGACCACCGGCATGGACGAACTCGACGGGCTGAGAGGCCGCGTGCCGGATCGGAAAGTGCTCATGACGCTCGCCGACAGCGCGAAGGAATACAAGGAGTAAGCGCGTGCGCTGACGGTCCCGCGTGGATCTAGAATTGGACCACGTTGCGATCCTTCTTCACGCGAGTCGCGTTCGTCATTCTGAGTGTGGCGCTGCCGCTCGAATCGCGGATCGGTACGCACGCGACGAACAGTCAGCCCCCCGCAGCACAACCGCTGGCGCAAACGACCGCGCTCGAATGGCCCGAAGAAGACCTGTCCGGCCGGCTGATGGACGGCGCCCACAGGTTCGTCGAACGCCAGATCGCCGAGATGCAGGCACGGTCGGATCGATTCTGGAAATACGACCGCTCCTCGCCTGCCGCGTGGGATGCCGCGCTCACAGGCAATCGCGATCGTCTGCGCGAGATCATCGGCGCGTCCGATCCGCGTGTCGCTCCAGCGCTCGAACGCTACGGAGACGACGAGAATCCGGCGATCGTGGCGGAAACAGATCGCTACCGGGTGTTTCAGGTCCGTTGGCCGGTGCTCGACGGGATGACGGCCGAAGGGCTGCTCGTCGAGCCCGCTCCGAGCGCGCGCGCCGTGCCAGCGTCTCTCGTGCGCCGTGCCGGATGCCGGGCAGACTCCCGAACAGATCCTTGGCCTCGCACCCGGGTTGACGCCTGAACGTCAGTTCGCTCGACTGCTGGCTGAGAGCGGCTGCGAACTGGTCATTCCGACGTTGATCCGGCGGGAGCTGATTCAGACGGCCGATGCGCAGCTTCGGCAGAGCCAGCAGACCTGGCGGGAGTGGATCTATCGGCAGGCCTTTCACATGGGCCGGCACCCGATCGGCTTCGAAGTCCAGAAAGTGCTCGCGGCCGTCGATCGCTTCCGCGCACGCCGCGGCGGGACGGCGAAGATCGGCGTCGTCGGCTATGCCGAAGGCGGCCTGATTGCCTTCTATGCCGCTGCCATCGACACGCGGATCGATGGCGCGCTCGTGAGCGGCTATTTCGATCGCCGCGGGCGCGTGTGGGAAGAGCCGATCGATCGCAACATCTGGAGCCTGCTCGAACGGTTCAGCGATGCCGAGATCGCCGCGCTCGTCCTGCCGCGCCACCTGGTGATCGAGCACGCTGACGTTCCATCATTCACCAGCAGCAAGGGCGCATGGCAGACGCCGTCCGGGACATCGGTTCGCGCCGAGTTCGATCGCATTCCCGCCGTTGCCGGCGTTCCCCAAGCCCTCTCTCGTCACCGGCGACGGCGATCGGCCGGTCGCCGCGATATCCACGAAGGCGCTCGGCGATTTTGCCAAACGCCTGGGCTTCACGCTCACGACGCGTACGGCCGGCACGCTCACCGACCGCCGGCAGGGATTCGATCCGGCCGCGCGCCACGCCCGGACGGTGCTCGAAATGGAGCGGTACGTCCAGGCATTGGTGCGAGGCGGCCGAGCATGTTCGCGATCAAGCGTTTCTCTTCACCGTCCTGCCCGAATTGACGGCACTGAAGTGGAATACCGAAAAGTCGCGGCCGACATGGCCGGCAGCACAAGTTCATCGAAGGCGCGCGTCCCTATCGCGAGCGCTTTCGCAAGGACGGCATCGGTGCGTTCGACGCGCCGTACCTGCCGCTCAACCCCCGGACGCGCAAGGTCGGCGAGACGGACAGATGGACGGCGTGGGACGTCGTCCTCGACGTCTGGCCCGACGTGTTCGCGTGGGGCGTGATCGTGATTCCCAAGGGTATCGCCGCGGGCGAGCGGCGTCCGGTGGTCGTGGTCCAGCACGGCCGCAACGGGCTGCCGCGCGAGACGATCGATCGGCACGTGTCGTTCTACAACGATTTCGGGTCGGCGCTCGCCGATCGCGGCTTCGTCGTCTTCGCGCCGCACAATCTGTATCGCGGCGAGGATCGCTACAGGTGGCTCAGTCGAAAGGCCAACACGATTCACGCCACGCTGTTCTCGTTCATCCTCGGCCAGCACGAGCGCATTCTCGACTGGCTCGGATCGCTGCCCTTCGTCGACGCCGATCGCATGGCGTTCTACGGTCTGAGCTACGGCGGCGAGACGGCCGTGCGCATTCCCGCGATTCTCGAGAAGTACGCGCTCTCGATCTGCTCCGGCGACTTCAACCAATGGACGCGCAAGGTCGCCGCGACCGACCAGCCCTTCAGCTTCATGCGCACGATCGAGTGGGAGATGCCGTACTGGAACTGGGGCCACACGTTCGACTATGCCGAGATGACCTACCTGATCTTCCCGCGCCCGTTCATGGTCGAGCGTGGCCATCTCGATCTGGTCGGGCGCGATCAGTGGGTCGCGCACGAGTACGGCAAGGTCCAGTTCCTCTACGCGCAGCTCGGTCTGGCCGATCGGACGGAGATCGAGTACTTCCAGGGCGGCCACAGCATCAACGGCCAGGGCACGTTCGCGTTCCTGCACAAGCACCTGCGGTGGCCGGCGCCGAAGTGAGGCTTTCGTCCGGCAAGCACTATCCCCTTCTCCTGTTGCACCTCAGCTCGCGGTTGACGGCGATGATCCTCGCGTGTCGTCGGCCTCAACCATACTCGCCATGTCGGCCCATCTCAGCTGTTGAATGTTGAATCTGGTGACATCCAGTTGCAACCGATATCTCTTGACGAATCAATTCCTCGCTCACTGAGTAAGCTAGAGCTGGGGAGTGGCATCCGATTGGCAACAAGACATTCGGGAGTCTTCGGATATGGCCACGACGATTCGCGAACAGGTGAAGGAGGCGCGATACCCTGCTTGTGATCGGAGCGCGGGGGTTCGAACATGACGATTCCCCTGGGCGGCGCGATCGGGTGGGGAACGCTGTTCAAGCGAACGTTCAAGGAAACCGTCGCGGACAACTGTTTCGGTCTCGCCGCTCAGCTTGCGTATTACTTCTTCCTGTCCGTCTTTCCTGCCTTACTCGTCGTCGTTGCGATGACTAGTGTGTTTCCTCGAAACCTCCTCGACCAGATCCTCGCGTGGCTCGGCTCGTTCACGCCGCCTGACGTGCTGCAGATCATCAACAGCCAGATCCAGCTGATCACGAAGAGCGGCCACACGGGGTTGCTCACGTTCGGCGTGCTCGGCGCACTCTGGAGCAGCTCGTCGGCGATGAATGCCACGATTGACACGCTCAATCGAGCGTATGGCATACGCGAGGCGCGCCCCTGGTGGAAGGTGCAGTCGTTGGCCATCGTGCTGACGATCATCATGAGCATCTTCGTGCTCGTCGCCTTCACGCTGGTCGTCGCCGGACCTGAAATCGCTGAAAACGTCGCGGATCGTCACGGTCTCGGTACCTATTCGAGTGGACGTGGAAGATTGTGCAGTGGCCAGTCATCTTTCTGCTCATTTCTGAAGGATTTGCGTTCGTGACTACCTGGTCGCCTAGACCTGAATAATGGTGGCCCTGGATCCTGCCGGGAGCGCACCTGGCCACCGCTCTCTGGCTGCTGATCTCGCTCGGCTTTCGGTTCTACGTCACCCAGTTCGGGCAATACAACGAGATGTATGGCGCCATCGGGGGCGTCATCGTGATGCTGCTGTGGTTTTACTTGTCTAGTCTCGTCTTGCTAATCGGCGCCGAATTCAATTCAGAGATCGAGCATGCCTCGCCGTACGGAAAGGCCGAAGGCGAGAAGGTTCCCGGCGAACATCGCGGCTGGTTGTTCCGATCACGGTGGCACAGCAGGTATCGGCCAAGTCCCCCGAGCCGGACCACCCGCGAGGAACCTCGAATGAATCGCCAGCCAATGTGGGCGCTCCGGAGGGTGCATCCGCACGAAGCAGACACGCTCGAGCAGGGTTCTCAACTTTTGCCGGTCAACATGCGAACTCGTTTTACGAAGTTCCAGGGCTTCATGGAGGGGCCGCGTTGTCGGGGATTGCCGCCGCTGCGGCGATTCTCAAGCCCGCGAAGCGCTGAGCTCGAGCTGAGCGCTGTCGAAGGGTCATCGCGCGATCCCTATCCTGCTAAGAATTCACTCTGCGGTTTCCTTTCTTCCTGACGCCCTTGCGCTGGAGAATGCCATGCCAGATCAAAGCGACGCTCCAAACGAGCCACAACTCGTGGCCTCCGACCCGGGCACGACCGCCGGCGATCCTCGGGTCTCCGCCATAGAAACAAACCTCATGAAAGTCGCGGAGGAACTCGGGACATGGTTGGGAACAGCCGAGCGAAAGACGACTGACTTCCTTGCCCAGCGAGACATTACCGACCATCTCGTCAAGATCAGAGATACAGCCGCGCGGCTACTCGCCCAGGTCGAAAAGGCGCGCGAGCGTTCACGTTGACCACTGCGCGTGGTCGGTGACACGCCAGCAGTCGAATCGGAACGCCGAATGTAGCGAGGCTGCGTCTGGAAACATCGTGACGCCCGAGACCGCTGGCGCGCGTCGTTTCGACGCTGTGCACTCCAAGCGAACGGCCGAGCGCAAGGGCCTCGCGCTCGATGTCGGGCACCGCGCCGCCGGCCAGTCGGCGCACAAGATAGTCGAGCGGCGGCCGTGCCATCAGATCGCGAAGTGCGGCGAAGCCGAGGAGACTCTTCGGGACAAAGACGCGCCGCCTGCGGCCCGCGATAGCATCGACCATCGCCGCGGCGCATGCCGACACGGATGTCGCACGAGTACCGGCAAGGTCCAGTTCCTCTACGCGCAGCTCGGTCTGGCCGATCGGACTCAGATCGAGGACCAGGGCGGCCACAGCATCAACGGCCAGGGCACGTTCGCCTTCCTGCACAAGCACCTGCGCTGGCCAGCGCCGGCCAAGCGACGATCAACAGGATGAAGCACCACGGCCTTGTCTTCTCCTGTGAATCACCGGTTCACCTGTTCCAGCCAATCCAGAACGCGCGCCTGGAACTTGCGTCCGAACCGGTTGAAGTCCATCGGCGTTTCCAGCGTCACGCCTGGGATCGGCTGCGACCTCTGCGCGCACGTCTGCGACGCGCGCGTAGCGGTCGTGCGTCGGCGCGATGAGCAGCACCGGCCGGGGTGCGGCCAGCGCCAGCGGCTCGTCGAAATCGAACGGTAGCCGCGCCTCGTGCCCGACGAAGAACCCGAGCCGCGGCATCAGCCCGTGGAGGTGCGAGTAGTGCCGGATTCCCTCGACGCCGCGGTCGGCGGTGTCGAGTCGCAGCGGATCGAATCCGCAGACCGCGGCCAGCGCGTGCACGCGCGCGATCGAGCGCCATGGTCAGGAGCCCGACCTTCGGCGCCGAGCGAATATCCCATCAGCGAAATGCGGGAGGCATCGACGCACGTCGAGCGCGGTCAGCGCGTCGATCGCCGCGCGCGTGTCGGCCACCATCTTCCCCATCAGCGACCACTTCGGATAGCGGCGATAGAAGTCGCGCGCGTCCAGCACGCGCGCGCCGAACCCGATCTGGTCGAATGCCAGCACCGCGAACCCGCGCTTCACGAACGCCGGAATCGACGGCCGCTGCTCGAGCCGGTAGTCCGACCCCGTGGACTCCCACGGCGACGCGTTCGACCAGCCGTTCTGATACGTGTACGGATGCAGCCAGATCACGACCGGCCACTTCCCGCCCGGCTTGTCGGCCGGATAGAACAGGTCAGCCTTCAGATCGTCGCCGAACGGGATCTCGGCCCAGCCCATGCCTTCTTTCACGACGCGCGCCCGCGCGGTCGGCGTCGGCTCCGGGACGCTTGAAGAGGCCCGCGAGCCAGCCGTCGCCGGAACCGGACGTCGGCAACTTGCTGCGTGACAGCCTGGCGCGCCAGGCGGCTCCTCACCGAGCGCCCACTCGATCGCTTCCGGCGGCCGCCCTCCTCGTCCGAAGGATTGAAGCGGCTGACGGGTACGACGCCGGGTCGATCTGCTCGCCCGACAGCTTGCGCCAGTCGTCGAACGTGTAGCCGTGAATCCACGTCTCGATCTTCGGCGTGCGCACGCCGTCCAAACACCGCATCGAAGAAGTCGATGAAGTTCTCGACGTCGCCGGCGGTGGTTTCGTGTTCCCCCTCGCGCAGGTGCAGCCAGATGTTCTGCTCGCGCCCGAGGAATTGTAGACCCGCAACGCCGAGCGGTACGCCTGTTCGAAGCCGAGCGGATTCCCCGCCGACTCGGCATACCCCGAATACATCATCAGCCCGCGCGGCGCGACCAGCGCCATCAGCGAATTCTGGTCCACCGGCAGCTTGTCCTCACGGCCCGCGAAGAACCTCAGCGGCGGATGAACCAGTGCGACTGCACGCCCGCCAGCAGCTCGATGCTCTCGTTGCCGAACGGCTCGGTCGTGTAGCGCCACGGATCGAGTTCGCCGCTGTTGCCACTCGACGGCACGACCGCGCCGATGCGCTCGTCGAACGCCGCGGCCAGCAGCGCCTGCTTCCCGTTGCGCGAGTGCCCGGCCAGTCCGATCTGCGCTTGTTGACCTCGGGCAGCGTCCCAGATAGTCGACCGTCCGCGACGCCGCCCAGGCCCACCGCGCCAGGCACGACCAGTCGTACTCGGGATAGATCTCGATCCACGCGTCCGAATCGTCGCCGTTGCCGTAGTTCGGGTCGGTCGCGTGATAGATCGCAGCGATATAGCCGCGCCGCACCGCGGTGTAGATCCACGGGCGGTTGCGCGCGTGATTCGTGAGGAAGACCGGAAACGGTCCCGTGCCATCGGGGATCACCAGCTCGATCCGCAGCGTCGCACGCTGGCCGGCCCGAACGCCAGCGCACCTCGCGAACCGTGACCGCCCTTCGCGCCGGGTCGCGGTGACGGTCGCACGCAGGTTGTCCGGCGCCGGCGGCATCCGTCCGAAGATCCACTGCTCCACCTGCGCTCGCAGCGCACCGCCGCTGCCGCGTCCAGAGCGCTGGCGTCGTGACAGGAACGGTGCGTCCGTCCTCACGCAGCAGCAGCGGATCCGGCAGATCCGGGATCGACGGCATCGCGTCGAAGTCCGGCGGCAGCTCGCCGGTACGCTTCAGCCAGTCCTCCCACGTGCGGTCGTGCGCGTTGATGCGTCCCTTGGCCGGCGTGCGGCTCGGATGCAGCATCCGCAGCAGATCGTCGAGGAGTGACGCCGGGACTCAGTGCCGGACTGAGCCTGGACGGTGACGACTGCGAGCGCGAACACGCAGGACAACCGCCAAATGAGGGTCATCTTCGCAGCTGATCGCATTTACCGGTTCACCGGTTCACCGGGTGTCGCTCACCGGTTCACCAGTTTGACCAGTTCACCGGCTTGCCGGCTTCAGGTTCCCGACTTCGTGATCGGCGTGACCACCATCTTGCGGAACGACACGCGGGAATGATCGCCTTGGATCATGATGGGGCCCGGCGCGAGCTCGTCGTTGTCCAGCGCGCCGCCGGTCATTGCCGGGAGAATCGCATTGTCGTGAATCCGTTTCCCGTTCGCCGTGGCGGTCAGGCGATTGCCGACGACGATCGCTTCGAGCGACTGCCATTCGCCGCCGGGTTTCGCGGCATCGACGTCGGTCGCCTTCCAGCCGTAGATGGCAAGGAACCCCTGGCGTCCTTGCGTGAGCGGGTTGCCGGGACCGAGAGCGAGCTGCAGCTCGTAGCGGCCGCGCAGGT
>CAWIKP010000031.1:0-273797 GCA_963836735.1 uncultured Acidobacteriota bacterium
GAATTCACGGAGGCGTTGAGATGGACGCGGCCGGACCAGGTGGTCATCGATCTGTTCCGGCTGAAGATTGATCGGGGCGGAGGTGCCGGGGCAAGGCCACGGGGATTTGCTGGTAGGATAATTTTGGGCTGGGGGCTAAACTGAAAAAAAAAAAAAAAAAAAAAAAAAAAAAAAAAAAAAAAAATAGGCCCGCCTCCTACCCAAGAAAAAAAAAAAATTCGAGACAAATAAAATAAACTGCCCGCATCTGCCTCAACCCAGATGTAGTCGATGCTCGCCGTGAGCTGGTGGCCATCGTCGAGCATGCTGGAGCTCGACGTTCGGGCGTGCCCGCGACCACTGCTCCACCGTCGCCGGATCGACGGCGGTGGTCGCGCCGTCCCTGAAAGACCAGGATCGGCACGTCGAGCCGCGGCGTTCATACGCGTCGTAGCGGCGCGCGTCCCGTAGAGGCTCGTAGTGGACGGAATCAGCGGCCGTAGCCGATAGTGAAACACGTCAGCTTGCCGGTGCGCTTCCAGTCGGCGAACGTCGAGCGCCAGCGGGGCCCGCGAAGCCCGGTTGCCGACCGAAGTCGAGCGCCGGCGCCAGCAGCACAGCTTCGAGTCGATGCGCGCCGGCCATCCAGCGCGCCTGCACGGCGACGAACGCCCCGAGGCTCGAACCGACCAGCGCCGCGGCCCTGGCGACGCGCGTCGATGGATCGCCGACCTGCTCGCACCATCCGGGTGACGGTCAGCGTCGAGAAGTCCGGCTCGTTCAGGTCGGGCGTCTCGAGCGTCGACGCCGCGCTCGCGCAGCTTCTCGGCGAAGAACGTCGCCTTGGACGACCGCGGCAGACGACGCGAAGCCGTGCAGGTAGATGACGGCATTCAGAGCATCGCCTTGCACCCGGGCGGCAGCGGCACTGGATGAGCCGACGCCGTCGGTCGAATAGTCGTAGGTCAGCTCCTCGCCCTTCCTGATGTTCTGCGCGGCGCTGATCCAGATCGTGTCGCCGATGACCTGCGTGTAGCAGTTCGGCGCGCAGGCGTGATTGATGTAGCGCGCGACGTTGCCGCCGACCGCCGCGTCGCGGACGTACAGGCGATTGAGCTTGAAGCACCAGATGTGGCCCTTCTTCAGGTAGCGCTCCTCGCGCTTCAGGCTCTCGCGGTTGGTGATCTTCTCGCCGTCGTAGTGAACGATGCGTTTGTTCTTGGGAATCGGCTGGGTCGCGAACACGCCCCAGCCCTGAATTTGATCGCCGTTTCTCGATCATCGAGTCACAGGAATATTCGCGGTTCAGCTTCGTCGCTTCCGCTTCGTGGTTCCGGGTCCTGGAGTCCGATCGAGGAGTCCCGGGCCACCGGCGTCCCGGACCGATCGTCTACCAGTACCGCACGCGTCCGGTGTCGACGTGCACGAAGTTCGAGATCGGATAGAAGCCCACGCCGCCCAGTTTCAGCGACCTCGCCGCGGCGCGCAGGTGATCGAGCTTCACGCCGGAAGGCGGATGTCGATGGCCTTGCCGACCATGTGCAGGCTGTGCAGGCGACGCCGGTGTGGGCGCCGCCGCGCTCGCGCAGCATGGCGTTGGTCTGCGGCGATCGGTAGCCCGAGATGATGTGGAACGGCTGATCCGTGTCGAGCGTACCGCCGAGCTCGTGGAGCAGGTCGAGAAGCTCGGGATCGATCGGCTTTTCCTGGTCGACCCTGAAGTCGCGCAGCATGTGGTTCAGCTGCGGCGAGGGCCTCCGGCTGATAGACGCCATCGCAGCAGTACGCAATCTTCAGGCGCTCCCCGGTGTGGGTGTGGAAGAACGACAGCACGCGCTCCGGACGCTTGCTGACCGGCTGCCTGGGCGGTCCCGGGCACCATCGCCGCTGCCGTCGCCAGCGCGCCGTAGCCAAGGAACGACCGACGATTGAAGCTCTTCCGCGTATCCGGCTGAGCGACACTCGGCATCGTGGACAATCCTCCGGCCGATCCGAGCATCACGCTGATGCGCGGTGCCTGACAACCTGCTTTATGGGTGCACTCCCATTGGACCATCCGCAGCCGCGGGATCAAGCACGACAGAGCCAATGCATGAGATCTTGATGAGACATAGAGCCGACCTTAACCCTGGCGCGGCGTGGACGGTCCGAGCGAGCAGCGCGAGAGAGCGTGTCGGGGAGTCCGAGGGGCGAAGCCCCTCGGTTAAGGAAGACTGATGACGGTAACCGACCTCGAACGTCGCGTCGCGGCGCATCGCTGGTATCACAGCATCGATCTTGGCGGCGGGATCGTACGCCCGGCATCGACGACACGCCACTTCGGCTGGCGCGGCTCGACCTGCCCGCCTCGCTGCGAGGGAATCACCGTGCTCGATGTCGGCGCATGGGACGGCTTCTTCTCGTTCGAGTGCGAGCGCCGCGGCGCCGCCCGCGTCGTCGCGGCGGACTACTACTCGTGGCATGGCTCGGGCTGGGGCGCGAAGGCCGGCTTCGAGCTGGCGCGCGAGGCGCTCGGATCGCGCGTCGAGGACGTGGACGTCGACGTGATGGACATCGCGCCCGGCACGCTCGGCACCTTCGATCTCGTGCTGTTCCTCGGCGTGCTCTATCACCTCCGCCATCCCTTGCTGGCGATCGAAAAGATCGCTGCCGTCACACGCGGCACGCTGATCCTCGAGACGGTCGTCGATCTCGTCGGCCTGGGCCGCCCGCCGATGGCGTTCTATCCTGAGCGGGAGCTGAACGCGGATCCGACCAACTGGTGGGGACCGAACCAGGCAGCGGTGATGGGCATGCTGAAGAGCGCGGGCTTCGACGACGTGCAGGGTCGTAACGCCGACGCCGGGCGCGCTCTATCGCGGCGCGCGTGCCGTGTGGCACCGGCTCAAGGGAAAGAACCAGCTCGGTACCCGCTTTTCGTCAGGATCGCGCGGTCTTTCACGCGCGAAAACGCGGTAGCCGCGAGATCGAATGATATAGTCGATGGATGGAAGGGATCATCACCGCGTGGGGGAGAATCCTCCGCGGCTACCGTCCCTCGCTGTCGGTCGAAATCACCCGCGAATGCCCGCTCCGCTGCCCCGGCTGCTACGCCTACGGCGACGATCATCTCGGCGGCGACGTCACGCTCCGTCAGGTCAGCGACTACAAGGGCCAGGAACTGGTCGACGCGTTCTTGCGACTGGTCGACGCGCACAAGCCCGATTCACGTCTCGATCGTCGGCGGCGAACCGCTCGTCCGGTTTCGGGAGCTGGACGAGATTCTGCCGCAGGCTGGCCGGCCGCGGCATCTACACGCAGGTCGTCACCAGCGCGGTGCGGCCGATTCCCAGCCGAATGGGCCGCGCTCCCGCGCCTGCAGATGGTCGTCTCGATCGACGGCCTGCAGCCCGAGCACGACGAGCGGCGCAAGCCGGCGACCTACGATCGCATCCTGAAGCACATCGCCGGGCACCAGATCACGGTGCACTGCACGGTCACCCGGCAGCAGGTGCAGCGCGACGGCTACCTCGAGGAATTCGTCCGAGTTCTGGTCGGCCAATCCGGACACGCGGCAGATCTGGGTCAGCCTGTACACGCCGCAAATCGGCGAGGTGTCGGCCGAGACGGCTGCCGCCGGAGGATCGCGAGCGCGTCGTCGCGGCGCTGATGACGCTGCGCAGGCGCTACCCGAAGCTGCGGATGCCCGAAGGGCCTGATCGAGGTCTACCGCGAGCCGCCGCAGAATCCCGGACGAGTGCATCTTCGCGCAGACGACGACGTGCGTCTCGGCGGATTTCGAGCGCCGGATCGCGCCGTGCCAGTTCGGCGGGACGCCCGACTGCGCGAACTGCGGCTGCATCGCGTCGGCGGGCCTCGGCCGCCGTCGGCCGCCATCGGCTGCCCGGCGGCCTGCGGGTCGGCGCGATCTTCGAGCGGTCGCTGCGGATCGGACGCGGCGTCGCTCCGGACAGGCTGCGGGCGCCGCGGCCAGTGATATACTCGCGCGTCCGGGACATCGCTCACATCTGTATGGCGAATCCCGCTTCGTTCGACATCACGTCCGGCGTCGACCTCCAGGAGGTCGACAACGCCGTCAACCAGGCGCGCAAGGAAGTCGCGCAGCGCTACGACTTCAAGGGCTCGCGCGCCGCGATCGATCTCGAATCGCGCCGAGAACACCCTGACGCTCACGGCCGACGACGAGTTCAAGATGAACGCGCTGTGGGAGATCCTGCAGGGGCGGATGGTCCGGCGCGGCGTGCCGACCAAGAACCTGACGCCGGGCGACGTCGAGCGCGCCGCCAACGACACGGTGCGCCGGGTCGTCACGCTGCAGCAGGGCATCCCGACCGAGGCGGCCAAGGAGATCGTCAAGTTCCTCAAGGACAACAAGCTCAAGAAAGTCCAGGCGGCGATCCAGGCCGATCAGGTGCGCGTGTCGTCGCCGTCGAAGGACGAGCTGCAGGAGGCCATGCGGCTGCTGCGCGAGCACGATTTCGGCGTCGCGCTGCAGTTCGGCAACTACCGGGGCTGATGAGCGCACTGAGCTCGCGACGGCATCGCCGCGTCTGCTGCGCTGATCGTCGCGCTCGGCTGGCGCTCTGCGGCGTGCGTCGTCTGCTCGACCGGCGGCAGCCGGCCTCGCCGGCGACAAGCCGCGCGTCAACGCCGGACGCGGCGCTCAGCTCGGAGTTCCTGCAAGCGCGTCGACGAGTACGTCGACGCTGCACAAGAAGCTCGAAGACGACGCTGCCGAAGCTCCCGAGAACACTCGACCCCGGAGCAGATCGACAAGCACCAGCGCGCGCTCGCGCGGCTGATCTCAGGCGCGCGCGCGACGCCAAACAGGGCGACATCTTCACGCCAGGCGATCCAGCGCCTACATCCGCCGGCTGCTCGGCGCGGTGTTCGGCGGGCCCGACGGCGCGGCCGCTGAAGGCTCGATCATGGACGAGAACCCGGGCACGGTCCGAGCTCGCGGTCAACGGCCGCTATCCCGACGCGTGCCGCTCTCGACCATGCCGCCGCAGGTCCTCAGCGCGCTGCCGAAGCTGCCGGAGGAGCTGGAGTATCCGCTTCATCGGCGAACGCCTGATCCTGCTGGACGTGCACGCCCACATCATCGTGGACTACATCGACCGACGCGCTTCCACAGTAGGCTCACTGTCCGATGCCGACATCGCGACGCCCGCCCGGCTCGCTCTCATCGTTTGCGCTGGTCGCCGTGGCGTGTCTGCGCCGGCGCGCCGCGCGACCGTCCGCCGCGGTCGCCGGCTCAGGCGGCCGGCAGCCGCCGGCCGGCGCCGCTGCCGCTCACGCTGCCGAACAAGACGGACTCGCTGAAGTTCGCGGTGCTCGGCGATTTCGGCACCGGCGAGCGCGAGCAGTACCAGCTCGCCGAGCAGATGGCGCAGGTGCACGACGCAGTTCCCGTTCGAGCTCGGTGATCACCGTCGGCGACAACCTCTACGGCTCGGAGCGGCCGCAGGACTTCAAGAAGAAGTTCGAGATCCCTACAAGCCGCTGCTCGACGCCGGCGTGAAGTTCTACGCGTCGCTCGGCAACCACGACGCGCGCGAGCAGCGCTACTACAAGCTGTTCAACATGGACGGCAAGCTGTACTACACGTTCAAGGCGCCGAAGCAGAGCGTCCGGTTCTTCGCGCTCGAGAGCACCTACCTGGACCCGACGCAGCTGGAGTGGCTCGAGAAGGAGCTCAGGAGCTCGAACGAGGACTGGAAGATTCCGTACTTCCACCACCCGCTCTACTCGTCAGGCGACCGGCACGGCTCGGACAGCTCGAGCTGCGCGAGGTGCTCGAGCCGCTGTTCGTCAAGAACAACGTCAGCGTCGTGCTTCACCGGCCACGACCACTTCTACGAGCGCATCAAGCCGCAGAAGGGCATCGTGTACTTCGTGGTCGGATCCGGCGGGCAGCTGCGGAGGGGCAACATCGACGAGGGCTCGCCGCTGACCGCCGACGGGCAACGACACCGATCAGAGCTTCATGCTGGCGGAGATCAACGGCGACGAGATGTACGTTCAACGCGATCTCGCGCACCGGGCAGGTCATCGACTCCGGCGTCGATCACGCGCCGGAAGTAGCCGTTCTCCTTTCGGCTTCTGCCTTTTCCTTCGTCTTCCTTCTCGTTTCTCTTTCTTGGCCGCCGCGGCCTGCTTCGGCTTCGCGGCGTCTGCGCCCAGTCGGCCTCGAACACCGCCCGCATCTTCTTCGCGATCCGCGCGTCGGTGACGATGACGCCGACTTCGCGCCGGCCGTCGAGCTCGAGCTTGCGCAGGCTCTGGCTGCCGACGAACGCCGCCGTGCCGTCGCGGATGATCGCGCGCACGTGCAGCCGCAGGTCCGGCAGCTTGCGCGCCTCGATGCCCGTCGCGCCCTTCCCGAGCTTGCCGATCATCCGGATCTCGACGCCCGCCTTCGCGCGCTCCTGCAGCAGCCGCAGGATCAGCTTGTCGCTGACCTTCGCGTCGTAGATCAGCAGCTGCTTCTTCGCCTTCTTGATGAACCGGTCAGGATCTCGCGCGAGGTCTCCGGGCTGACGACCAGGCGGTCGTGGCCCGGCGTGTAGGGCTGCCGCGTGCAGTCGGCCTCGAACAGCGCGGCCGCCTCCTTCACCAGCCTCTTGTCCTTCGTGACGATGCCGAAGCTGCGGCTCTTCTCGATGTCGAGCTTCGTGTAGTTGAAGCCGAAGACGTGCAGCGTGTCGTCGACGATCATCATCTTGCCGTGATAGCGCGGCAGGTCGTCGGCGGTGCGGGCGACGGTGACGCCCGCGTCGAGCAGCCGCAGCTCGAGCTTGCGCAGGATCTTCTCGCCGCCGCGGTTGGTGTGCGCGATCAGCGCGCGGACGACGACGCCGCGCGCGACCGCCGCCTCGAGCGCCTTCTCGAGCTCCGGCGCGGTCGAACCGGAAGATGACGATGTCGATCGTCTTCTTGGCGCTGCGGACCGCCTGCAGCAGCGGCGTCGAGGCCGTCGTCCGGCTGGATGATGAGCTTCACTTCGCTCCTTGCTTCTTCTTCTCGGCCCACTCGACGGCGGCGTGGCCCTCGGGGTCGAGCTGCAGGATGGCGTTGGTGACGCGATCGGTCTGCAGCTCGAGCGGCACCTGCACATCGTAGCAGACCTCCTCGTCCGACGACGTGCGCAGCTCGAACTCGAGCTGATAGCGGCTGCAGGATCGCCTCGATCTTCGGCCGCAGCGTGTCGGTGTCCTTGCCCGCCTTGATCTTGAGCTCGAAGCGCTTCGTGCCCTCGGCTCGAACGACTCGATGACCCACAGCGCGGCGACGATGAAGACCGTCGAGAACACCGCCAGCGCGTAGAGGCCGACGCCGGACGCGAGGCCGACGGCGAGCGCGCACAGCATGACGACCGCGTCCTTCGGGTCGTCGATCTTCGAGCGGTAGCGAATCAGGTTGGCGGCGCCGACGATGCCGAACGCGCGCGCGAGGCTGGCGCCGACGACCAGCATGATCACCGCGCCGACGATCGCGAGGATGATCTGGGTCTGGATGACCGCCGGCGTGCGCGGCGGCGTGCCGCGGCGCTTGCGGCCGCAGCGCGAGCGCCGCGCCGAGCACCGCCGCCAGCGGCAGCCGGACCAGCGCGACCTGTCGATCTCGTGCAGCGGATGCGGCTCGTGCAGTCGGCGTCCTGCTGCTCGAGCGCCTGGCGCCGGCTGCTGCGGCAGGCTGCGGCGGCGGCTGCGCCGCCGAGGGCCGACGGCACGCGAGCGCCAGCAGCGAGCCGCCAGGAGCAGCGGCACGGCGCGGATGCGGGACATATGCGCGTCATCAGTCCTTCAGCGCCAGGCCTTCGGCGATCTTCTGCTTCACCGGCGGATGAAGCGGTCGGCGATCGGCTTCGGGATAGCCGCCGGCGCGGAACGCGTCCTGCCACTGCTCGTCGGTCAGCCGCTGCAGCCGCTCGCAGATCCAGCGGACGTCGGCGGCGTGATGTCGTCGAAGAGCGCGCCGTGGCGGCCGCGGTAGTCGAAGCTGCGACCTTGCCGTCGTCGACGCCCTTGATGAACGGCGTCTGCTCGAACACCTCGGGATCGCCGCGCGGCGCGTCGATGACGCCGGTGCGGCCGAACGTCTGGCCGAGGTCGCGCGCGACGTACCAGCGCTTGCGCGCCTTCGAACGGCTCCGTCAGCGTGTAGAGCGACGTTCTGCTGCGTCCTTCAGGTCCGAGTTGCCGAGCATCGCCTGGAGCACGAGCAGGCCGTTCAGCTCGCGGGTGCCGACGAAGGGGTTCTGGTAGTACGACCAGGATCGCCGCGCGTCGAGGCCGTGCAGGTCGGGTTCTTCTCGCGGAACCGCGCCGGCAGCTGCGGGTTCGGCGACGTCGCCTTCTCCGCGTTCCACTCGGCGAGGTAGTAGATCGGCGGCTGGTGGTAGCCGACGCCCCAGAGGATCCGCGACGCGACCACTTCGGTCGGCGCTTCGGGCGGAAACTTCGCGCTCCACTCGCGGTCCGTCCGGATCCTTCGACCGTGTAGCCGCGGCTGAAGCCGCGCGCGCTTGATCTCGATGACGGTGTAGCGCGCGCCGGATCCGGCGCGAGCCGCTTGCCGCCGACGCCCCAGAACAGATCGCGGTCGCGGCTCGGGCTCGACCCACAGCTCGGCCATCTGCGCGGCGGTCGGCGGGCCAGGCAGCGTGGATCTGATCGGCGCGTGGCATGCAGGCCGCACCAGCCCGAGCAGTAGCGCACGGCAGCGCAGTACAGCCGAGCGCTGGAGCACCGTACGTCGCCGCTCACTGCACGCTGACACTCCTCTTCGAGCATCCGGTCCGATCCGGCTGCTCCAGTCGCTGACAGTGGTGCAAGCGGCGGGCCAGAGCTCAGCAGCGAATGGCTGAGCCGTGCAGAGTCTACCGGAAATCGTGCGACTGCGGCTCGGGCCCGCCGCCGGTCAGCGCGAGGACGCGCTCGGCTTTGACCGACGTCACGCCTTCCTGGATCTGCAGGGTGCCTTCGACCAGCAGGTACGGCTCGCCGACGATGGTCGCGCCGCTGCTCGGTGAAGAGATCCGGGCCGGACGATGATGTTGGCGATGCCGGTTTCGTCTTCGAGCGTGAGGAACACGAATCCCTTGGCGGTGCCCGGGCCGCTGCCGCGTGATGACCGCGCCGGCCACGCGGACGCGCCGGCCGTGCCGGCCGCGCGGCAGATCGCTCGCGCGCAGCACGCCGCGCAGCGCCAGCTCCGGCGCGCCGCAGCGCCATCGGATGCGGCCCGATCGTCAGGCTCGTGCCGGCATAGTCGGCCATCAGCCGCTCGGGCGGCGTCATCGGCGCGAAGCGGCGATCGCCGATCGGGCCGGGATCGCGTCCGGGATCCGCGACCGGGATCGCCGGTCGCGTCGGCACGCGATCGCTGTCCCTCGAACAGTTCACCGGCGGGCCGCACCGCGTGCTCGATCTGCCACAGCGCGCTGCGGCGATCGTAGCCGAACGCGTTGAGCGCGCCGATCTCCGCGAGCGTCGCCAGCTCGTCGCGGCGAAGGCCGGTGCGCGCGATGAGATCGTCGATGGAGCGTCGAAGCGCGGGACTCGCGGGCTCGGGCTCGGGACTCGGGGCTCGGCGAGCCGGAGTCCGGCTGACTCGGGACTCGGCCGCGTGCGATCGCTGGCTCGCTCCACTCGTGCGCGCAGATGTTGCAGAACCATCCGCCGTCATGCGTCTCCTCGAGCATCGACTGATCGTCGCAGCCGCACTTCGGGCAACGATCAGCTGCAGCGACCGCGATTCCGCCTCGATCCGCGATCCCGGACTGCACCGCTCGCAGCCCCGAGTCCGCGAGCCGCGAGCTCGCCGGTCGCAATCGCCTTCGCCCGATCTCCTGCCGCAGCCCGTTGACGTACATCAGTCCGAGCCGCACGCGGCCGTCGGGCTCGACGCGGCAGTCCCAGTCGGACTCCTGCACGTCGATCGGCGCGAAGCGGACGCCGTGGCGCTGCGCATCCTTGACCAGCGTCGCCGGATGATAGAACCCCATCGGCTGGTTGTTGAGCATCGCCGTGTAGAACGCCGCCGGGTAGTGCGCCTTCAGATACGCGCTCGCGTAGACGAGCAGCGCGAAGCTCGCCGCGTGCGATTCGGGAAATCCGTACAGCGCAAACGACGTGATCGACCGGATGATCTCCTCCGCCGCGTCGCCGGTGATCCCCTGCCGCGCCATCCCGGCGCGCAGCTTGCCTTCGATCTGCTGCATCCGCTTCTCGGATCGCTTGAACCCGAACGCGCGGCGCAGCTCCTCCGCTTCGCCGCCGGTGAACCCCGCCGCCACCATCGCCATCCGCAGCAGCTGCTCCTGGAACAGCGGCACGCCGAGCGTCCGCGCGCAGGATCGGCTCGAGCGACGGATGCGGATACGCCACCGGCTCCTGCCCCTGCCGCCGCTTCAGATACGGATGCACCATCTGCCCGACGATCGGCCCGGGCCGGATGATCGCGACCTCGACGACGATGTCGTAGAAGCAGCTCGGGACGCAGCCGCGGCAGCGTCGCCATCTGCGCGCGCGACTCGACCTGGAAGATCCCGATCGTGTCCGCCTCCTGCAGCATCCTGTAGACGGCCGGATCGTCCGGCGGCAGATGCGCGAGATCGACTTCGCGTCGGGACTCGGGGCTCGGGGCTCGCGGGCTCGCGAGGTCGGGGTCCGAGGCTCGACGAGCTCCGCGAGTCGTTCGAGTCCCGAGCTCCGAGTCCCGATCCCGGTGCTATTCACCAGCTCCAGCGCATCCTGCAGCACCGCCATCATGCCGAGGCCGAGCAGATCGACCTTGACGATCCCCATGTCGGCGCAGTCGTCCTTGTCCCACTGGATGACGACGCGGCCGGGCATGCTCGCGTTTTCGAGCGGCACGACCTCGTCGAGCCGGCCCTGGCAGATCACCATGCCGCCGGAATGCTGGCCGAGATGGCGCGGCAGATCCTGGATCTGCTGCCAGAGCTGGCCGAACAGCTGAATCGTCGGATGCTGGACGTCGATGCCCGACCTCGCGCAGGTTGCGCTCGAGCGTCTCCTTCGGATCGACCCACTCGAAGTGGTTCATCACCTTCGCGAGCCGATCGATCTGTCGCGGCTCGAGCGACAGCGCCTTGCCGACTTCGCGCGCGGCGCTGCGGCCGCGATAGGTGATCACGTTCGCCGTCATCGCCGGCGCCGAGCTTGCCGTACTTCTCGTAGACGTGCTGGATGACGCGCTCGCGCCGATCGCCGCTCGGCAGATCGAGATCGATGTCCGGCCACTCGCCGCGCTCCTCCGAGAGAAACCGCTCGAACAGCAGGTCCATGCCGACCGGATCGACCGCGGTGATGCCGAGGCTGTAGCAGACGGCGCTGTTGGCCGCCGATCCGCGTCCCTGCACGAGGATGTCGCTGCTGGCGGCAGAAGTTCACGATGTCCCAGACGATCAGGAAGTAGCCGGCGAGATCGAGCTTCTCGATCAGATCCAGCTCGCGCTCGATCTGCCGCCGCGGCGCGATCGTCGATACGGCCGGTAGCGCTCGCGCGCGCCCGCCTGCGTGATCTTCCGCAGGAACGACGCCATCGTCTCGCCCGGCCGGCACCGGATACTCGGGAAAGCGGTAGCCGAGATCGGCCATCGTGTAGTCGAGGCGATCGGCGAGCTCGCCGGTGCCGGCGATCGCCGCCGGCAGGTCGGCGAACAGCCGCGCCATCGCCTCCGGCGTCTTCAGGTAGCGCTCGGCGTTCGCAGGTCAGCCGCCGCCCGGCGCGCTCGAGCGTCGTCTTGTGGCGGATGCAGGTGAGCACGTCGTACAGCGGCCGATCCGCCGGCTCGGCGAAGCGGACGCCGTTGGTCGCGACCACCGGCAGGTGGAACGCGCGAGGCGAGATCGCGCAGCGCATGGTTGTCCGCATTCCTCGTCGCGCAGCAGGTGGCGCTGCAGCTCGACGTAGACGCTCGGCGCGCCGAACATGCCGACGAGGCGATCGACGAGGCCGCCGACGCCGAACCGCGCGCCGTCGATCGCCGTGCGCCCGCCGAGCGCGACGAGCCCGGCGACGTGGCCGTCGAGATCGTCGAGCGTCAGCGCCCCTTCCCCTTTCGGCGCGCGCAGCTTCATCCGTCGTCACGAGCCGGCAGAGATTCCGGTAGCCGTCGCGCGATTCGACGAGGACCGGCAGCGTGAACAACCGCTCCGCGCGAGCGTCGCGCGCGGTCGCGCTCGCACGGATCCGCCGAGCTCCGCTCGCGCGAGCCGGTGGCATCGTCAGCTCCGCGCCGACGATCGCCTTGAGGCCGGCCCGCTTCGCCGCGAGATGAAACCGCGGCGCGCCGTACACGCCGTCGCGATCGAGCAGCGCGAGCGCCGGATACCCGAGCGCCGCCGCGCGCTCGACGAGCGCTTCGGGCAGCGAGGCGCCGTCGAGAAAGGAAAACGCGGAGGCGGCGTGAAGTTCGATATACACGCTACGAAGTCGGATCGGGTGCTCACGTCCCTACAACGATCCAGTCGCGGTCCGCAGCCACGAGGCCCCGATCGCCGAGTCTTCAGACCCGGCGCATCAGTCATAAACCCCTTCGAGAAACCACGCCCCGTCGCTCGATCGTGGAACAGCCGGCAGACCGCGCCGCCTCAGCGCCACGTCCCACTCGTCGCGATTCCAGCGCAGGCGATCGCCACCACGCGCCGGACGATCGCCACGGCCGGCCGCTTCCTGCACGCGTGCCGCCCGGCATGCCGCGGCGATCGATGGCCGACGCGCACCGGCCGTCCGCGCTCGACGGTGACGCGAACGGCCACCGGCGGCCGGAACCGGCGCAGCACCATGGACGACGCGCGTCGGCGCCGGCACGTGCCGTGCTGGTGCACCGTCGAGTGGCACGCAGACGGTCGCTCGAAGCGCGACCGGCGCCGCATCTCGAACCGTCGGGCCGATGCGTGTCGAGCAGCGCCGGCGAGCCGCAGCGCGACTCGCCGACCAGCGCGCCGAGCCGCGCCATCAGCGTCGCCAGCGTTTCGGCCGACGGCAGCGCGCGCTCGAGCAGCGAGTACTGGACGACGCGGCCCGGCGCCGGATCGACTTCGATGGTCACGATATCGATCGCGGCCGCGGCGGATGGGATTCGAGATCGAGCAGCAGCAGCGTGCGCAGCACCCGCGGATCGCGCATCGCCGCCGGCAGCTGCAGCATGCGCGCGTGCATCGTCCGATCGGTGAGCCGCAGCTCGCAGGCGCAGCGCCGCCGCGCCGCGGTCGGCGCGCTCGAGCGCCGCCGACAGCGGATCGAGCAGCCGCGCCAAGCACGAACGACAACGGCTCGAGCGCGTCGATCGGCCATTCGAGCTCGCAGCGGCTCGATGAAGCGCGGCACGCCGGGATCGGGCACGAGCGGCCGCGGATCGACGCCCGCGCGCCAGCCGCTGCAGCGCGACGCCCGCGGCGCCCAGGCGCGCCGACAGATCCGCGGCCGGCAGCGCCGCCAACTCGCCCAGCGTCGTCAAGCCCCCAGCGGCCGAGCACGTCGAAGCCGCCGCAGCCGGCCGCGGGCCGAACCGCTGCGGCTTCACGATCGCTCGACGCAGCTGCTGGAGCACGCTGAGCGGCACATCTGCACAGCGCCGCCGCGGCATCGCTCCACCGCCACCTGAAGTCCGCTCGGTACGCGCGCGGCCAGCAGCAGCGCCGCCGTCTGCGTCGGCGCGATCGCCACACGCGCGTCGGCATCCGGCACGCGCCAGGTGCTCGGCGATCGACGCGGCGTCGCCGAGCAGCCGTCCCGAGCCCGGAGACGTCGAGCACGACGCGTCGCCGCCCGATGCCGTTCGATCCGCGGCGAGAAATCCCGCGCGATCGCGACCAGGCGCTCGATCGGCGCCGTCGCCGTGCAGCGCGGCATACAGCGCACGTGGCGAATCGCCGCGACGACTCAGCGTCATCGCCAATCGGGCGTTCGGTCGGCTGGTCTCGAGGCTCGGAGGGACCGGTCCGTGGATCCGGTCCGATGCGACAGCCGATGCCGACGCTGACACTCTCATTGCGGCGAGACGTCCGGAATCGACGGCGTGAGATCGTCGTAGGACGGAATACGCACGACTCACCTTCAGCGCGCGGCTGACGACATGCGCGGCCGGATCGTCAGGCCGCGCAGCGCGCGATCGCGCGCGGTGGCGCCGGCCCATTCCTCGCGCGGCACCGGCGACGATCGAGCGCGATGGTGACGCCGCCCGGACTGCGCGCCAGCGTGCTCGGCCCGAGCAGCAGCGCGACCGTCTCGCTGCCTTCGATCACCCGCGCGATCCGCATCCACGTCGTGAGCGGAAACTGCCGCAGCGCCGGCGCCGGCACGTCCGCGAGATCGAGCGACGACGAGGCCGAAGCCGCCGGCCTGGAGGACCAGGTTCATCGCCTTCAGCGCGCGTCGGCGGTCGCCGCGTCTCGCGGATCCAGAGCAGGCGCGCGAGATCGAGGCCCGCCGCCTGCGCCGACAGCGGATCGAAGCGATCGTGCGGTGTCGACCAGCGCGACCGCTTCGCCGCGCGCCGCGGCCGCCGCGGCCATGCCGACGAACAGCGCCGTGCGGCCCGACGACCGCGGGCCGATCGATCTCCGACAGATGCCCGCGCCGCAAGCCGCCGCCGAGCGCCGCGTCGAGCGCGGCACGCCGGTCGGCGCGATCCGGTCCTCGTCCGTCGCCGCGCCAGGGCGCGGCGGACGTCAGCGTCACATCGAGCTTGCGGGCGCGCAGGAGCGATTCGATCTCCGCGCGCGCCGCAGTCATTTCGCTTTTTCTTCGCCTCGCCGGCCGAGTATACTGCGGTCGTTTCACCGGATCAAGACGTCACTGCGCGATCCCGATGAAAAACGCTTACCTGTGGCGCATCAATGGTTTGCGATTAATACTGGAAGGCTTGCCCGTACAGCCGATTCTCCGCCGCGCGCTCGCGGCGTTCACCTATCGCGATTTCCGCGTCCTCTGGTTCGGCGCCTTCACCTCGACCGTCGGCACCTGGATGCAGAAGGTCGCGCAGAGCTGGCTCGTCTTCGAGCTGACCAAATCGTCGTTCTACCTCGGGCTCGACGATTTCCTCGGGCAGCTGCCGATCCTGCTGTTCACGCTGGTCGGCGGCGTCATCGCCGACCGGCACGATCGCCGGCGCCTGCTGCTCGGCTCGCAGTACGTGCAGATGGCGACGGCGTTCACGCTGGCCGCGCTCGTCTTCTGGGCAAGCGTCCGCATCTGGCACATCCTCGCGCTCTCGTTCGTCACCGGGATCGGCGCAGGCCTTCGGCGGTCCGGCGTATCAGTCGCTGATTCCGTCGCTGGTCGAGAAGAAGGATCTGCCGAACGCGATCGCGCTGAACTCGATCCAGTTCAACCTCGCGCGCGTGTTCGGCCCGCTGCTCGCCGGCGCGACGCTGGCCGCCTTCGGCACGGCGCCTGCTTCGGGCTGAACGGCCTGTCGTTCCTCGTCGTGATCGTCGCGCTGCTGTCGCTGACGCATCAAGCACATCCCGCCGGCGGAGCGCAAGCCGATGCTGCACGAGATGCAAGGGCGGCCTCGCGCTACGTGCGCAGCCAGCCGGCGATCGTCGCGCTCACCGTGCTCGCGTTCCTGACGACGTTCCTCGGGCTGCCGCTGCTGACGTTCCTGCCGGTCTTCGCGCGCGACATCTTCCACGGCGACGTCGGCCGCTACAGCGAGATGATGGCGTTCTCGGGCGCCGGCGCGGTCGTCGGCGCGCTGGTCGTCGCGTGGCTCGGGCGCTTCCGGCACATGGGGCTGACGCTGCTCCTGGTGCAGGTCGCGTTCGGCGTGCTGGTCACCGCGTTCGCGCTGTCGCGCATCGCTGTGGCTGAGCAACCTGCTGCTCTTCCTCGCCGGCGCGGCGCTGCTGATGGTGTTCTCGATGACCGCCTCGCTGGTGCAGCTGATCGTCCCCGACCACCTGCGCGGCCGCGTCGTGAGCATCTACATGGTGGCGTTCCGCGGCGGGATGCCGCTCGGCAGCCTGTCGGGCGGCTACGCCGCGACCCTCAGCTCGGCGCCCTACGTCCTCGCGGTCAACGGCGGGCTCGTGCTCACGCTCGTGGCGATGTACTTCCTGATGAGGAGTCACGGGGTACGGGAGCTGTAGTCGCGGTTCGGGGCTCCGCGCGGGGCGAGCATATTTCGTGCAGTCGGGTTGTCGGCCACTCAGCTTCGCACGTAGCCATCCGGCCGCTTCTCAGCAGCGCCCGGGCCTCCGGCCCGCGTGCTACGCTCAGACTGTGTCCTGGCTACTATCTCAGTGTCTCGTAGCGGGCCCTCTCGTGACCGTCGCCACGGCCGGGCCACACGCCAATCAATTCACCCCCGCCGACCCCTCCCGCACCGACACGAAACACCTGACCATCACCACATCGAGCAGCACCCCGTCCGGCGCACCCGATGACCGCCTGTCGCTCTACGTCGACGTCTCCCCGAAACCGAAGATGCACGTCTACGCGCCCGATCAGACCGACTACATTCCGATCGAGCTCAAGGTGGAGCCGGCCTCGTCGTTCACACCGCAGGCGATCCAGTATCCGGCCGCCGAGCAGTTCTTCTTCGCGCCTCTGAAAGAGACACAGCGCGTCTACAGCAAGCCGTTCAGGATCACGCTGCCGATCACGCTGGCGCAGAACGCCGCACTGCCGCTGACGATCAAAGGGACCGTTCGGTACCAGGCCTGTGACGATGCGATCTGTTATCTGCCGCAGACGATCGGGGTGACATGGAAGGTTGGGCTGAAGAAGTGAACGGACTGGCTGCTCAAAGCAGCCGGATGGCTAGTGAGAGACCTGATCCAGCCGCCCGACTAACCCGACTGCCCAAAGCCCGTAAGCTTTAGCGATCTAGGCGGTGACGATCCAGAACCCGCCCAGCACGATCGACGTCACCGCCATGAGCAGCGCCGCGGCCTGGCCGAGCCGGGCGGCGGTCGCCGCGGACATCAGCCTCGCGAGGGCGACGCCGAAGAGCGACATCGATAGCAGGATGCCAGCCCCGAAGACGACGATCAGGGCGAGCAGCGTCATCAGCGGCATCTCGCCGACACGTCCGCCGAAGGGGGCCAGCGCCGTCAGCGCGCGCACGCTGCTGAGGGCGAAGGCGGCACCGACGATCGTCGGCAGATGCGAGTGCGCCGAGGCCAGGGGATGCCGATCGGGACGGCCGACATGAAGATGCCAGTGCGGCGCCGTCTCGTGGCCATGCCGGTGTGAGTGCCCGTAGACGCGGCCCGCGAGCACGCCCCAGATCCCGACCGCTCCAAGCACGATCAGCACCGCGCCGCCGACCATTTCGCTGGCGCGTTCGAACACCAGCGGCAGCGACCAGCCCAGCACCAGCAGCGCACCAGCCCCGACCGCCAGCAGCATCGCATGGCCACACGCGAACCTGAGCGCGACCGAGAGCGCCCGCGCCCGCTGCACGGCGGCGGTCTCGGCCGTGAGCGCTCACCGACAACGCGGCAATCGCCATCAGATGGTCAGCGCCGAGGCCATGGAGGAACCCGAGGAAGAGAGCGGAAGCGACGAGAAGCACGTCTGGGGATTGTATAGAGAACTGAGAGCCAGAAAAAAAAAGCCCCGCGGGCGAACCCGCGGGGCTCTCAAATCAAACCAGGTCGAACCTTAGAACTTGAACCTCACGCCCACGCGGATCGAACGCGCCGCCTGGAACGTGTTCGCCTGCAGGAACCGCGGATCGCGCCGGATGTTCGGCTGCGCCGCGAGCAGCTGGTTCGATGTCGAACCCGGCGAAGAAGTCCTCGTTCGAGATGATCACGTTGTCGCGGGTCAGGTTGCGGAACACGTCGAGTCGTCTCGTCCTGATCGAACAGGTTCTCGATGTTGAGCATGAACTGCGCGCGCGTGTTGCCGGGCAGCGGCACGTCCTGCGTGAGCTGCAGGTTGGTCTGCGTGAAGACCGGCGTGCGGCCGTCGGTCAGCCGGCCGTCGAAGAACACCGGCAGGCTGCTCTGCATGTTGGTCACGCGGCTGATCGGGATGCCGCTCGCCGCGCGGAAGGCCAGCCCCGATGCCGGTGCGGGTCGGGAGCTCGTAGTAGCCGTTCAGCTTGAACTGGTGCGGCCGGTCCGTGTTCAGCTTGCCGAACAGCGGCTGTCCGTTGCCGTCGAACGCCATGATCAGGCCGTCGAACAAGCCGGGTGACGTTCGGCGACGTGCGCGCGTTTTCGTCAGAGCTCGCCAGGCCCGGAGTAGTTGCCATACAGCCGGCTCAGCGTGTAGCTGACATCCGCGAACCAGTTGTTCGAGAACCGCTTGGTCGCGACCAGCTCGAGCGCATCGTAATCGCGCTGCAGCTTCGGCAGCGCCGGGCAGGTCGGGCACTCGTCCTCGAGGATGAACGTCGCGGCGCCTTCGCCAGGATTGGCGATGTAGAAGACCTCGCCGATGTCCGGCACCAGCACGCCAACGTCCTCGATACCGCGATCGAGCTGCTTGTGGACGTAGCGCGCGCTGACCGACACCCGCGGCGACAGTTCGTGCGCGATCGCCGACGATAGCTTCCTGCGTCCGCATCGGCTTCAGGTCGGGATCGATGGCGCCGCACTCCGGGCAGGCCGGATCGTTCGACGGGATACGGAAGTTCACCGACTCGATGAAGTGCCGGGGAAGTTTCCGTTCGGCGCCGATCGAGAGGTAGTCGAGCGTGTCGAGCGTGTAGTACTGCTCGATCCACTTGTCGCCGCCGAACGCGCCGCGCGGCAGTTCCAGCTTCATGATGTCGTAGAAGACACCCCAGCTGCCGTACAGCTTCCACTTGCCGTCGCCCTTCATGTCGTAGGCAAAGCCGGCGCGAGGCGCGAACTTGTCGGCGAAGCTGAACTTGATGCCGCTCAGTCCTTCGACGTACGAAGGAACGTCCTCCCGCTCGGTGCGGATGCCGAGGTTCAGCGTCAGCCGGTTGTTGACGCTCCAGTCGTCCTGGAAGAAGAACCCGAGGTTGTTGACGTGGACGTCGCCGATGGTGCCGAACTGCCGCCACGAGTAGTAGCCGTAGGTCCCGCGCACGCTGCGGCCGTCGAGCGTGGAACGCGACGCGTCCCAGTTGAAGGTGATGTGCGGCGCCTGTTCCGCGCTGAACACGTCGTTGCGGATGCGCTGGAACTGCGCCCCGGCCTTGAACGCGTGGTGGCCGGCGAAGTCGGCGAAGAACGACGCGTCGCCGCTGAAGCCCAACCGCTGATAGAGGTCCTTGACGCTGGCGCTGTTGGTGAGCACCGAGTTGTAGCCGTTCGGCTGAACGTTGCGTCGCACCAGGGAACACGCCGTTCGAGCCGCTGAACGTGATCCAGATGTCCGAGGGGACGCCGATGTCCTTGCTGTCGTAGCTGAGCCAGTTGGCCTTCGCGTTCAGGAACAGGTTGTTGTTGACAACGTAGTCAACCGTTCCGTTCGTGCTCAGGTTCGGGCGATGGTCGCCGAGACCGGCGAAGTTCGTCCGGAAGTTGCTCGAGCCATCCTTGGCGGGCAGCCGGCCCTCGCGGTTGTACTCGTTGTAGCTCGAGGCCACGCGCGCCCGGAGCTTGTCGGTGAACTGCGCCACGACGTTGCCGGTGACGTAGTGCGTGCTTCTCGCTCGGAGTTGTAGGTGCAGGTCTGGCTGTTCGATCGGAACGTCACGGTGCGATTGGTGTCATCGAGCTGCGGGGTGTAGCCGCCGTAGAACCACAGGCGGTTACGGAAAATCGGCCCGCCAACCTGCATGAACGGCTCCCAGCGCTTGTACTCGTCCTCGGCGAGCGTCACGTACTCCGACGCATTCTGTCCGGTCAGCACCAGGCGCAGCGTCGGCCGCTCGTCGCAGCACATCCCGTCGTTCGTGAAGTAGGTGCCGATGTCGCCGCGGAACGAGTTGGTGCCGCTCTTGGTGACGACGTTGACGACGCCGCCGGTGGAGCCGCCAAACTCCGCCTGGTAGCCGCTCGACTTCACCTGCACCTCCTGGATGAACTCAGGAAGCAGGGTCTTGCCCGAAAGGCCCGTGCGCAGGTTCGTCGTGTCGGTGCCGTCAATGAAGTAGCGGTTCTCAGCCGACGAGGCGCCGTCGATCGAGATGCCGCCGCTGCGGCTCTCGTTGTTGGCGCCGGGCGCCAGCGTCACGAGCGACGTGAAGTCGCGGCCCTTCGGCAGGCGGTCGATCATGTCGGCTCGAACCGTCTGCGACGCCGTGCTCTGCTTGACGTCGATCAGCGGCGACTCCGACGTGACCTGCACCGTCTCGGTCACCGTCGACAGCTGCATCGACAGATCAACCTTGAGCACCTGCCCGAGGCTCAGCGCGACCTGCTCGGCACGCGCGGTCTGGAAGCCCTGGAGCGTGGCGACAATTTCGTAGGTGCCAGGCTGCAACGATGGAAATCGGTAGATGCCTGCGGCATCGGTTACCGCGGTCTGGGCGCCGGCGACGTTGACGCCCTTGGCCTGCACGGTCACGCCGGGAAGTACTGCACCCGACGGGTCCTTGATGATGCCTTCAATCGAACCCCGGGTCTCCTGGGCCGCAGCCCCCGTCGCCAGGCACAGCAGCCAGGCAAACAGGCCCAGAAGCCGAACACTTCGCTTCATCTTTCCTCCTAGTGATCCATCCCAAAACTACGTACAAAGAGCGCAAAGGACGAGATAGCCGGATCTTACTGGCGAGGATGGAGTGGGGTCAAACGCCGTTTACACGTGACGAATCGCCAAAAATTGATGTCTATCACTGGGCTAAACGGGGGGACGAACTGAACTGGCAGGGCACGGGGTGTACGGGCAAAGGGCGTCCCGAAGTGCCGGGACGCCCTTTCGATCACGAAGCCGAGATTTCTTACTTCCGGCGGGTCACCTGGTCCCAGAGGGTCGCGCCGCCGCCGCCAATGGCGGCTCCGATGAGCGCTCCCTTCTTGCCACCGACCGCCGCGCCGATCCCCGCGCCGGCACCAGCCGAGGAGCCGATGATGATCGCGCTCTTGGCAACCGACCGGGTCTTCCGCACCGGCCGCTCGTCGTAGACCACCTGGTTGGTCCGAACCGGGCGAACCGTCTGCGTGCTCACCGGCACCACCTGCGCATCAGGGATGCTCGGAGTAGACCGGCTGCTGCACGACCGCGACGCGGCGCGGCCTGCTGATAGCTCACCGGCGCGAACGCCTGTGGCTGCGCGGTCGTTGCGACGACGCCTTCGGCCGCCACGCACTCGACCTGCGAGACCGTGACGCCGTTCACCACCGCCGGTCGCACCAGCGTGCGCTGATGCGGCTCGCAGCTCACCACCACCGGCGTGCCGGCCTGGTTACCTGCCTGCGCGAAGCGGCTGCGCGGCACTGGCCGCCTGCGGGGCGGTATTGCAGGCGGCTGTGAGCGCCAGAGCGCTCAGACCAAGCGCTGCGCCAGCCGCATGTTTCCATCGTCTCGAGAAGTCGATTCCAGTCATTGCATCCCCCTTGCGCACGCCGTGCTGGGTGCCTCACGGTCGGCGTGCCCGTCATGACTCCAAGGGCGATGCCATTCGAAAAACAGCTGTATTTGTTAGGGATTCTGCAAACTTACGGATCGGTCGGACCGGCAGTGTCCTCGAAATGGCTCAACCTTAGTCCTGACGCGTGAGCATTGCCAACAATTGCCAAGATTGCCAAGATTGCCAACATTCAAAAGAGCCTGGCTGACTCGCGGCTCTGGGGACGCCAGGTGGGCGCCGGTCGCCCTTCGAAATCGCACGACATTGGCAGGTTGACGGCTGGCGAATTTTGGCAATTTTGGCAATCTTGGCAATTTTGGCAATTAGGATCGCGAGGTGATCATCCAGCACGCGAAGGACCGATTGCTCTTGATCACCCAGGCGGATCACGCAGCGCTCGCGGGCCGCATCATGCGCGCGTGGCAGCTCGGGGGGCTGCCGGATCATCCGCGGCGTGAAGCCATCCTCACCGCGACCGACAATCACGACAACGGCTGGCTCGAGGAGGATACCGAGCTGCACATGAGCGACTCAGGCGAGCCGCTCGATTTCATCGCGGTGCCGCCTCACGTGAAGCAGCGCATCTGGCCGCGAGCTGCGGAGCGGTGGGCCGAACGGTCGCCGTACGTGGCGGCACTGATCGCGCAGCACGCGCTGACCGTGCACTCGCCGCTTGCGCAGGATCCCGCGTGGAGCAGCTTCTTCCGGCTGATGACCCTCACGCGTGACGAGCTCGTCGCCCGATCGGGAGTGGCCCCGGAGGATCTCGCCGCCGACTACCCGTTCGTTCGCACGGGCGATCAGCTGTCCTTGATCTTCTGCAACGGCTGGGACGGCGCCGCTGACCGGGATTGGATACAAGGCTATACTCAACGGCATCACGCTCCAGATCACACCTGACCCTTTCGCTGGAGCGCGCATCCCGCTCGACGTGACCGCGCGGTCGTTGTCGTCCGCGCCGTATGCGTCGGCAGCGGACCTGCGCGCAGCGCTCGCGGCGGCTCCGGCCGTCAGGCTCGCGGGTGAAGCCGTCGGCGTTTGAGTGCTCCATGTCGCAGATTCTCGTCGTCGAAGACGACCCGGATATCGCGCAGCTGATCGGTCACTATCTCGAGAAGGCCGGCTACACCGTCGAATTCCTGTCGTCGGGGAAGGCGGTGATGCCGAAGGTCCGCCGCGATCCACCGGATCTGGTGGTGCTGGATCTGATGCTGCCGGAGCTCGACGGCCTGATGATCTGCCAGGCCATGCGCACGGATCCGCAGACCGCCGCGATCCCGATCATCATGGTCACGGCACGTGGCGAGGAAGCGGACCGCATCACCGGCCTCGAGCTCGGCGCGGACGACTACGTGACCAAGCCGTTCAGTCCAAAAGAGCTGGCCGCCAGGGTCACCGCCTTGCTCCGCCGCGCAGCGCGCCCCACGGCCTCAGGCGGCATCCTTCGCTACGGGCCCATCACCATCGACGCCGACCGCCACGCGGTGACCGTCTCGGGTGAGGAAGTGCGCCTCACCGCGAAGGAGTTCCTGCTGCTGCAATATCTCCTGCAGCATCGCGGCCGCGTGCTCTCGCGAGACCTTCTGCTGACCGACGTCTGGGGCTATCAATACACCGGCGGCACGCGCACGGTCGACGTGCACATCCGCCGCCTGCGCGAGAAGATGCCGGTGCTCGCCGATGCGATCGAGACCGTCAAGCAGTTCGGCTACAAGCTCGTTGATGCCCCATGACCTTCCGGACGCGCGCCTTCATCACTGCGCTGGCGACCGCGGCGGTCACCCTCGCGGTGACGGTCGTCATGGTGTCGTGGAGCGTCCGGCGCAGCGTCGGCGAGCGGATCGAACGGGACCTCGTCAACGAGGCGCGGCTTGCGGCCGAAACGCTGTCGCACCGGCGGCCTGCCACCCCCGCCGAGCTCGACGCCGAAGCCGACGCGCTCGGGCAGCTCGTGTCGGCCCGGGTCACGTTCGTCGCGCCCGATGGCCGCGTGGTCGGTGACTCCGGCGTCTCGGCCGACGGCCTGCTCACGCTCGAGAATCACAACGACAGGCCTGAAATCCAGCAGGCGCGCCAGGCCGGGATCGGTGTCGCCCGGAGATACAGCGCCACCCTCGACATCGACATGCTGTACGTGGCGGTGCCGGTCCGCAATCCCGAGGCCCCCGCGATCAGCGAAGTCCGGCTGGCTCTTCCGCTGGTCGAGATTCGCGATCAGCTGGCCGGCTTGCGACGTACCGCCTTGATTGCCGCCGGCGCCGGCCTCCTGTCCGCGCTGGTGCTGGCGTGGGCGGCCTCGGCGCTCCTCAGCGGCCGGGTGCGCGCCATCGCGGACGTGGCCGGGCGCTATGCGGCCGGGGACTTTTCGCGGCCGGCGCGCGACTATGGCAACGACGAGATCGGGACGGTCGCGCGCGCACTAGACGGCACGATTCGGGAGATCGGCCGGCGCGCCGACGAGCTCGCGACCGACCGGGCACGGATGGAGGCGATCCTCGGCGGCATGGCCGAAGGAGTCGTGGTCGTCAACGCCGAAGGACAGGTGCAGCTGGCCAACGCGGCCGCCCGCCGCATGCTGCGGCTGCACGCCGGCGCCGAAGGACGGCACTATCTCGAGATCGTGCGGGAACCGGATATCGCCGCGCAGGTGAGCGCGGCCCTCGCCGGGCGTGAAGGCGAGAGCATCGAGCTGCCGCTGCATCACGGCCTGATCGTGACGGTCCGCACCGCACCCGTCGCCGCTGAGCGCACGACCGGCGCGGTGCTCGTCCTGCACGACATCACCGACCTCCGTCGCGCGGATCGCGTCCGGCGCGACTTCGTGGCCAACGTGTCGCATGAACTGCGCACGCCGTTGACGGCCGTCAAGGGATACGTCGAGGCGCTGCTCGACGGCGGCGCCGAGGGACCGTCGGCGCGGAAGTTCCTCGAGATCATTTCGCGCCACACCCTGCGCATGGAGAGGCTGGTCAGGGACCTGCTGCGGCTGGCCCGCCTCGACGCCGGCCAGGAGCAGCGGGAAAACGTGCCGTGCCTCGTCTCGAGCCTCTTCGCGGGGGTGGAAGCCGACCTGATGCCGCTGCTGGAGTCGCGCTCGGTGCACGTGAAGCACGACATCGCGCCCGAGGCCGAGACGGTCCATGGCGATCCTGCGGCGCTCCACGATGTGTTTCGCAACCTGCTCGAGAACGCGGTGAACTACTCGCCCGAACACGGCACCGTGGTGATGGGCGCGCGGCGTGACGGCGATGCGGCGCTCCTCACCGTCACCGACCAGGGCCGCGGGATTCCCGACGCCGATCTGGCCCGCATCTTCGAGCGGTTCTATCGCGTCGACAAGGCGCGATCGCGCGGCGAGCGCGACCCCGGGGGAACGGGCCTCGGCCTCGCGATCGTGAAGCACCTCGTCGAACTGCACGGAGGCCAGGTGAAGGCCGCCAACGCCCGCGAGAAGGGCGGGGCGGTGTTCACGGTGGAACTGCCTGCGGTCTGACTCAGACAACTCCCAACATCCAACTCCCAACTCCCAAGGCAGACTGTTCGCAGGAACGGGTTGAACGCCCACCGAACGTGCTGGTCGGGGGGCCTTTCAGCCCGTTGTTCGAACGGCTGCCCTTGGGAGTTGGAAGTTGGAAGTTGGGAATTGTCAGCTGAGGCGATCAAGGCGCGACCGTGTGCGCCACCACCCAATAGGTGACCGCGGCGATGAACGCGGCCGCGGGGATGGTGAGAATCCACGCCCAGACGATCCGGCCGGCCACGCCCCAGCGCACCGCAGAGAGCCGCTTGATCGAGCCGACGCCGATGATGGCGCCGGTGATCGTGTGCGTCGTGCTGACCGGCACGCCAAGATGCGTGGCCGTGAAGAGCGAGATCGCGCCGGCGGTTTCGGCGGCGAACCCGCCGACCGGCTGCAGCTTCGTGATCCGCGATCCCATCGTGTGGATGATGCGCCAGCCGCCCGACAGCGTGCCCGAGCGCGATCGCCGCGTGCGCCGCCAGGATCACCCAGAACGGAATCGGCAGCTGGCCGTCGATCGAGATCGAGATAGCCGCCCGCAACCAGCGCCCCCGCGATGATCCCCATCGTCTTCTGGGCGTCATTGCCGCCATGGCCGAGACTGTAAGCGGCGGCGGACACCAGCTGCAGGCGGCGGAACCAGTGATCGACGCGGCCCGGCGACGTCCGCGGAGAACGTCCAGAGAATCGCCACCATCAGCAGAAAGCCGAGGACCAGGCCGATGAGCGGCGCCAGCACGATGAACACGAGCGTCTTCGTCCAGCCGGACGCGATGATCGCTCCCCAGCCCGCCTTCATCACCGCGGCGCCGGCGTACCCGCCAATCAGCGCGTGCGACGAGCTGGTCGGCAGGCCGTAGTACCACGGTGATCAGATCCCAGATGATCGCGCCGACCAGGCCGGCGAAGATCACCGCGAAGGTCACGACGCTGATGTCGACCAGGCCGGAGCCCACGGTCTTCGCGACGGCGGTGCCGAACGTGAACGCGGCGACGAAATTGAAGAACGCCGCCCAGATGACCGCCTTCCCCGGCGTCAGGACCCGGGTCGAGACGACGGTCGCGATCGAATTCGCCGCGTCGTGGAAACCGTTGATGTAGTCGAAGATCAGCGCGACAACGACGAGCGTCGCGACCGCCAGCAGGTTGGTGTCCATCCGATCAGGCGTGCTTGACGACGATGCCTTCGACGACGTTGGCGACGTCCTCGCACCGATCGGTGGCGTCTTCGAGGAAGTCGAGAATCTCCTTCCACTTCATGATCACGATCGGGATCGCGCTCTTCCTCGAAGAGGCGCCTGACGGCGGCCTGGTGAACGCGGTCCGCCTCGTTCTCGAGCCGGTTGATCTCGACCGCCGGCTCGGCCACGCCCTTCCTGCGTTCGAGCGCCTTCAGCGCCTTCACCATCTCGTCGGCCGAGGCCTTGATGATGCGCGCCAGCTCGCGCGCGTCGGGCCGGACCCGTTCGATGCTGTAGAGCCGGACGACCGCCGCCGAGGCGTCGATGGCGTCCATGACGTCGTCCAGCGAGCGGGCGAGGTCGTGGATGTCCTCGCGATCGAGCGGGGTGACGAAGGTGCGGTGCAGGCGCTGGATGATCTCGTGGGTCAGGAAGTCGCACTTGTGCTCGACTTCCTTGATCTGATCCGCCTTGTCCCAGATGGGCTTGTCGGGGGCGAGCATCTCCTCGAGCATCGCGGCGCCCAGCCGGATTTGTTCCGCCATCGCCACGAAGTCATCGAAGAACCGCGCTTCGCGCGGAATCAGTCTGAACGCCACTCGACCCCTCCGGGCAGAAATCTTAGCAGATCGACCTCAGACTTCACCGATTCGACACATTGCGTTTGCATAGGCGTTACTCGAACCGCGTGCCGGCCGGGAATTAACCGTCACGTAACAGACGTGTAGTACCCGGATCACACCCCCTCGATAGCGTCTGCGCGATATTCGTCTACCCCGCCGCATCGCACCATCAGACATCACTAGGGAGAGTGAAAGTGCAGAGCAGAATCGTCGTATTCGTGCTGGCTGTCATCGCCTTGGGCCTGGGCAGCCAGACCGCCTCCGCGCAACAGACCGAGTCCCGCATCGTCGGGACGATCGCCGACCCCAACGGGGGCATCCTGCCCGGGGTCGCGGTGACGGTGACCGCGGCGTCGACCGGCGCCGTGCGCACGGCCGTGTCGGATGGACAGGGGCGATACACGGTGAGCAATCTGGCCCCTGGGACCTACCAGGTCGCGCTCGAACTGAGCGGGTTCGCGCCCACGCGCCGCGACATCACGCTTGGTGTCGGCGACGCGAAGGCGGTCGATGTGGCCATGCCGGTCGCGGGAGTGACCGAAGCGGTACACGGTAACCGGGGAGGCGTCGCCACTCGATACCGAGTCTGCACGCATCGGCGTGAACGTGTCTCCGGCCGAAATCGAGCAGCTTGCCGGTCAACGGCCGCAACTTCGCGAATCTCATGACGCTGGCGACCGGCGCGACCACCGACGGCAACGGCGGCTGGGCGAGCGTGCGATTCAACGGCAAGTCGAACCAGCAGAATTATCTGAACTACGACGGCGTCGATGGCACCTACGTGTGGGACGCGAGCCCCGGCTACCTGAACGCCACCGGCTCACAGTTCCGACTCCAGACGTCGATGGAGTCGATCGCCGAGTTCCGGGTGAATTCCGGCCTGGCGCCAGCCGAGAGCGGCCTCGGCGCCGGCGGCAACATCACCGTGATCAGCAAGAGCGGCAGCAACCGGTTCGCCGGATCGGTCTTCGAGTTCTTCCGCAACGACGCGCTCGACTCCGCGAGCAAGTACGACGGCCAGAAGCAGGACCTCGAGTTCAACCAGTTCGGCGGATCGATCGGCGGCCCGCTCGCCACCAACAAGACTTTCTTCTTCGCCAGCTACGAAGGGCTCAAGCAGAGGACCGGCCTCAGTTTCACGGAGGCGGTGCCGAGCGACGAAGCGATTCGCCGCATCCAGGCTGGCGAGCCGGTCGGAAGCGGGGCCGGGCAGAGCGCGGCGCGCACGCAGGCCGTGGCGCCGTTACTGGCCGGGTTCCCGCGAGGGACGGTGGCCACGTGCGAACCCGCTTCTTGCCCTTGCGACCCTCAACACGCAGGCGGATCAGCGCGAGCACACGGTGTCGTTCCGCGTCGATCACCGGTTCACCAACAATCAATCCCTCTACGGCCGCGATGAATTACAGCGACGGCGAAGTGGACACGCCGGATCGGACCGTGACGCCCCGACGCGTGCTGGCGACGCAGCAGCCGCTCAACGTCGTTCTCAACCATCAGATGATCGTCGGGACGAGCGTGATCAACGAGTTGAAGCTCGGCGTCAACCGGCCGCGCTATGACGCGCTGGCATTCGGACCATCGGGCTACGACCCGACGCAGGTGTCGCTCTCGGGCACGGTCACCTCGCAGTCCATCGACGCCCGCGGTAGCACCGGCATCGCCCGCAGCGGCCTGCTGGTTCGCGCCACGAGCAACGCGTCGACCAACGGCCAGGCCTACGATCCACGCTCGATTTCGCTGAGCGATGCGTTGACGATGACGACAGGGGGGCACACGTTCAAGGTGGGCGGGGAGTATCGCAACATCGCCTCGCAGTTCGAGTTCCTCGGCAGCACCGAAATCACCTACGCCGGGATCAACGAGTTCATCGACAACCGCCCGACCCAGGTCGCCGTGGCGCTGGATTCTCCGCTCTTCACGCCAGTGCAGTTCTACGCCATCGGCTTCGCGCAGGATACCTGGCGTCTCACCAGCCGCCTCACCCTGGAGCTCGGCCTCCGCTACGACTTCTACTCGGTCGTCAAGGAGAAGGACGGCAAGGCAAAACCATTCTTCATCGAGGACAATGCCTTCGGCACCGATCCGAACAGCTTCTACAACCCGGACAAGAACAACTTCGCCCCGCGACTGTCCGCGGTGTACCAGCTCACCGAAAAAACTGCCCTGCGCGCCGGGTACGGACACTTCTACGGCCCGGGCCAGTTCGAAGACCGCATCCAGCCGATCGAGAATTTCATCGAGCGCCAGCGCGTGCAGTCGACCGACGTGCCCGGCGGGGCGCTGGCCTATCCGGTCGATCCGGCGACGTACCGCAACCTGCTGTCAGTGCGCGGCTACACCCACGACCGGCCTGACGAGTACAACGTTCAGTACGGCGCGAGCGTCTCCCAGGAGCTGCCCGGAGCGGTGAACCTGACCGTCGGCTACACCGGCAGCCGGGGCAAAGACATGTTCCTCCGCGGCGTTGCCAACACCTTCGACAACGCAACCCGGGTACGGCAGAACGCATCCGCGGGACAGGTCGACTACAAGACCTCGGGCTGCCTCGACGGCCTGGTGGTCAACGGCAATCCGATCAGCGGATGCGGCAGGGCCAGCTACGATGCGCTGCAAATCAGCGCCACGCGGCGGTTCCGTTCGGGCCTCAGTGGCGGACTCCAGTATCAGTACTCGCGCAACGAGGGCACCACGCAAGGGTCCAACGAGGCGGCGACAGCTTCGAACACGTTCGATTTCAACACCGAGTTCGGGTCGAATCCAACCGACCTTCCCCATTCGTTCAACGGGGCGTTGACCTACATGCTCCCGTTCGAGGGGGCCTGGGCGGGAGGCTGGCGGGTCGGCGGCATCCTCAACGCGCGCAGCGGCGTGCCGATCAACGTCACGATTAACCGCCCGGACACGGTCACCACCGGCGGCGTGACCGTCACCAACGTTCCGGGAGGCAATACCCGCGGCACGCAGCGGCCCGATCTGGTCCAGGGCGTGAACCCGTACCTCAAAGACGGCGTGCGTTGGCTGAACCCGGCCGCCTTCGCCGCGCCGCTGCCCGGCACGTTCGGCAACCTGCCGCGCAACTACCTGCGCGGCCCGAACTTCTGGCAGCTCGATCTGAACTTCAGCAAGGACGTGCGCTTCAGCGATTCACAGGGGCTGCAGTTCAGGGTCGACCTGTTCAACATCGCAAACCACCTGAATTACGAGAACCCCGCGGCATCGCTGCCGGCCGGTACGATCGGGCAACCGTTCACCGATGCGGTCGCGGGCACGTTCGGCTACATGCTCGGCCCGCTCAACCGCACCGTCGGCCTGGGCACCGCGCGCCAGACGCAGTTGTCAGTGCGGTTCCTGTTCTAAGGTCGCTGGGTCGCTGGTCCGCTGGTCCGCGGGCCGGCGCGACGAGCGGACCAGCGGACCAGCGGACCCAGCGGACCAGCGGACAATTAACACCCCCGTAACAACCGTGTGACGAACTCGAAACCTGGGGTTCATAGGCTCAGGGGCTCATGATGGGTCCTCACCGTTTCTGCGTCCTCACAGTTCTCTTCTGTTTGAGTATCGCCACTGCCACCATGGCCCAGGTCACACCGGCTGCCGGCTACGTGCCGCCTGACGACACCCCCTCGATTCGGGTCGGCACCACGATCTTCCTCGACTACACCGTTCAACCCGAACCGAAGGTCACGGACGCCGACGGCAACAGCGTGACCCTGAACGCGTTCAACGTCGGGCGCGCGTACATCAACCTCACGGGCCAGATCAACCATCTCATCGCATTCCGCGGTGACGCCGGACATTACTCGCGAGACCGGCACAGGCAGCTCGCTGAGCGGCAGCCTGACGTATCGCATCAAGTACGCCTACGCCCAATTCAACATGGATGACTGGATGACCCGGGGCTCGTGGGCGCGGTTCGGGATCCAGCAGACGCCATGGGTCGACTTCATGGAGGGCGTGTACCGGTATCGCTTTCAGGGCACGATCTTCGAGGAGCGAGACGGGTTCCTGTCCTCGTCGGACGCCGGCGCGTCGTTCCACTACAACTTCGACGGCAACTACGGCGAAGTCCACGGCGGCTTCTACAACGGGGAGACCTACTCGCGGCAGGAGCCCAACGACCAGAAGGGCTTCATGATCCGCGGCACGGTGCGGCCGCTGCCGGGGAGTGCGTCCTTGCGGGGGCTGCGCGTCACCGGCTTCTACGATCACGACGCGTACGTGAAGGACGCCGAACGCCGGCGCGGCATCGTCGCCGCCACCTACGAACATCCATGGGTCAATGCCAGCTGGAGCTATCTGTCGGCCAGCGACCAGACGCGCACCATCAATCCCAAGCTCGATAGCCAAGGCTACTCCGCGTGGATCACGCCGAAGACCCCGAAGGGCTACGGCTGGGAGGGGCTGTTGCGGTTCGACCACCTGATTCAGGAACAGGCGACGAGCCCGACCGACGGTGAGCGCAATCGCACCATCGCCGGCGTCGCGTACTGGTTTCCGCGGCAGGCGCCCGTTTCAGCGGCACTCCTGCTCGACTACGAACAGGTCGACAACAACGACTTCGCACCGTCGCGGGCCGATGAGCGGCGTTGGGCGGTGCACATGTTGATCGTTTTCTGACGGGCGCCAGAGCCCTGGAGGGTGTGATGAGACTCGGAGGACACGCAGCAGCCGTGCTGGCCGGTGCGATCGCGATCGGTGCCGCGGTGTCGGCGCAGACCGTGCAGATCAACGGCGCGGGCGCCACCTTCCCGAATCCGATCTATTCGAAGTGGTTCAGCGAATACAACAAGCTGCACCCCAACGTCCAAATCAACTATCAGCCGCTGGGATCGGGCGCGGGCATCCGCCAGCTGACCAGCCGCACCGTGTTCTTCGGCGCCACTGACGGGCCGATGACCAACGATCAGCAGCTCGCCGCGCCCGGAAAAATCCTGCATCTGCCCACCGTCCTGGGTGCGGTCGTGCCCGTCTACAACATTCCCGGGCTCAGCCAGGAGCTGAAGTTCACCGGTGCCGTTCTCGCCGACATCTATCTCGGCAAGATTACGCGCTGGAACGACCCGGCGATCACCAAGCTGAATGCAGGCACGAACCTCCCTGCCACCGACATCGTGGTGGTCCATCGATCGGAGGGATCGGGAACGACCTACATCTGGGTGGATTTCCTGTCGAAGGTCTCGCCGGAGTTCCGCAAGACCGTCGGCGTCGCGGCATCCGTCAAGTGGCCGACCGGTATCGGCGGCAAGGGCAACGAGGGCGTGGCCGGCTCGGTCACGCAGACGCCGGGGGCGATCGGATACGTCGAACTGATCTACGCCCTCCAGAACAAGATTGCCTACGGATCGGTGCAGAACAGCTCCGGCAACTTCGTGCGGGCATCCGTCGACGCCGTCACCTCGGCGGCAGCCGCTGCGGTGGCGGCCATGCCGGCGGACTTCCGGGTTTCCATCACCAACCCCCCGGGCGCTGATGCATACCCGATCGCCTCGTTCACGTGGCTGCTCTTCTACGAGAACCCCGATGACAAGGCCCAGGCGAAGACCATGGTGGACTTCATGAAGTGGGCCCTCGGCGACGGGCAGAAGTTCGCCAAGGAGCTGGGCTACGCGCCGCTTCCCGAGCCCATCGTCGCCATGGAGCTGAAGGCGCTGCAGAAGATCAAGGTGCAGTGACGCCGCCCCGACGAATACACGAACCCATCGACAGCGAGGAGCGGGAATGAAACTGAAACTTGTCATCATGGCGTCGGCGCTCGCGATTGCCGCGGGCTGCTCGGGCGGCTCGGCCCCGCCGGCGACCGAGGGTGCCGGAGGCGCAGCCTCGGCCGGCGGCGGAGGGTCCCAGATCAACGGCGCGGGCGCCACATTTCCAAACCCGATCTATTCGAAGTGGTTCTCCGAGTACAACAAGCTCCACCCCGGGGTCCGGATCAACTATCAGCCGCTCGGATTCGGCGCCGGCATCCGTCAGCTCACCAGCCGCACGGTGTTCTTCGGCGCATCGGACCAGCCGATGAAGGATGAACAGCTGCAGGCAGCCCCAGGGAAGATCCTGCACTTCCCCACCGTCCTCGGCGCGGTAGTCCCGATCTACAACCTGCCCGACGTCTCGCAGCAGCTGAAATTTACCGGACCGCTCCTGGCCGACATCGTTCTGGGCAAGGTGAAAAAGTGGAACGATCCGGCGATCGTCAAGCTGAACCCCGGCGTCAAGCTGCCCGACCACCGACATCACGCTGGTGCACCGATCCGAAGGATCGGGAACGACCTTCATCTTTGCCGACTATCTGGGAAAGGTCTCGCCGGAGTTCAAGAAAACGGTCGGCGTCGACGCCTCGCTCAAGTGGCCGGTGGGCGTCGGGGGGAAGGGCAACGAGGGCGTGTCGGGCCTGGTGCAGCAGACGCCGGGCTCACTCGGCTACGTCGAGCTCGTTTACGCGCTGCAGAACAAGATCGCGGTCGGCGCCGTACAGAACAGCACCGGTGCCTTCGTGGTTCCATCGGTCGCCAGCGTGACCGCGGCCGCAGCCGGTGCTGCCGCCAACATGCCGCCGGACTTTCGAGTCTCGATCACCAACGCTCCGGGAGCCGAGGCCTACCCGATCTCGTCGTTCACGTGGATCCTGCTTTATGAAGATCCGTCGGACAAGGCGCAGGCGGCGACCATGAAGGCATTCATGGCCTGGGCCCTGACTGACGGACAGAAGCTGGCGCCCGAACTCGGGTACGCAAGCCTGCCGCAACAGGTGGTCGACATGGAGATGAAGGCGCTCGAGCAGCTGAAGGTCCAGTAGATGCCTCCGCGAGCCCGGAACGCGCGAACCGACGAAATCATTTTCCGTGCCGGCACCGGCGCCTTTGCGATTCTGCTGATCGGGATCGTCCTGGCCATTGGCGCCGCGCTGGTGAAAGAGTCCCGGCTGTCGATCGTCCATTTCGGCTGGAGCTTCTGGCAGACCGACGTCTGGGATCCGGTGGCGGGCGAGTTCGGCGCACGGCCGTTCATCTGGGGCACGCTGTATTCGTCCGTGCTCGCGCTGATCATCTCGACGCCAATTGCGCTCGGCATTGCCATCTTCATCTCCGAGCTGGCCCCCGCCTCGATGAAACGGCCGCTGGTCTTTGTGACGGAGCTGCTCGCGGCAATCCCGTCAATCGTCTACGGCCTCTGGGGCATCTTCGTCCTGGTGCCGTTCGTGCGACAGCTGCAGGTGATGACGCCGGAGTGGCTCAGGAGCGTGCCGCTCTTCAGCGGACCGCCGCTCGGTGTCGGCATGCTCTCAGCGGCGTTGATCCTCGCGATCATGGTCATTCCGTTCAGCTCCTCGGTAGCGCGCGAAGTGCTGAAGGCAGTGCCACAGTCTCAGCGCGAAGGCGCGTACGCGCTCGGAGCGACCCGCTGGGAAGCGATCAGGATGGCTCTGTTCTACGCGCGGACCGGCATCGTCGGCGCGATCATGCTCGGGTTCGGCCGGGCGCTCGGCGAGACCATGGCGGTCACCATGGTGATCGGGAACAATCCACAGATCTCTCTGTCACTTTTCGCGCCGCAGTACACCATGGCCGCGGTCCTCGCCAACGAGTTCGCCGAGGCGACCAACGATCTCTACCTGCACGCGCTCGTCGAAATCGGCATGGTGCTCTTCGTCATGACGCTGATCATCAACGTCATTTCGCGAATGTTCATCTGGTCGATGGGCCGGCAGAAACGGCCGCGGCGGGCGCTGGCCCCCGCACCGGCACGGAGCGCGGCATGACCCGGAATCACTGGCGGCGCGCCGTGTCCCACCTCATCATCGTGCTCTGCGGGCTCAGCGTCGTCATCGCGCTGATTCCGCTCGCGCTGGTGCTGTTCTACGTGGTGGCCCAGGGGATCACGTCGCTCAACCTGTCGTTCTTTACTGAAATGCCGAAGCCGGTCGGCGAAGTGGGCGGCGGGATGGCCAACGCGATAGTCGGGTCGATCATCGTCACCTTGCTCGGGGCGATGTTCGCCATCCCGATTGGGATCATGAGCGGCGTCTATGCCGCCGAGTACACCGGAACGCGCATGGCTTCCGCCGTGCGGTTCGCCGCGGACACGCTGAACGGAGTGCCGTCGATCGTCATCGGCGTGTTCATCTACAGCGTCGCGGTCCTGCCCGTGCGCCGGTTCTCGGCGCTCGCCGGGGGCCTGGCATTGGGGGTCATGATGATCCCGCTGATCATGCGCACGACGGAGGAACTGCTCCTGCTCGTGCCCTCGACCCTGCGCGAAGGGGCCCTGGCGCTCGGTGCGACCCGCGCCCGCGCGGTGTTCACGGTGGTCGTGCCGGCAGCCCTGCCCGGCATTCTCACCGGCATCCTGCTGGCCCTGGCGCGGATCGCGGGCGAAACCGCACCACTCCTGTTTACGGCCCTCAACAACCGGTTCTTCAGCACCGATGTCCGGCAGCCGGTGTCGACCCTCACCGTACAGGTGTTCAACTACGCCACAGCGCCCTACCAAGACTGGCACCGACAGGCGTGGGCCGGTGCGCTCGTGCTGGTGACCATGGTGCTCGTCTGCTCGCTGCTCGCACGAGTGGCCACGGCCCGGATGGAACGATTGCATCGCGGCTGAGTTTTTCTGGTCGGCGCCTCTTACGTTCGGTCCAATTCTGCTCGCCGGCTACACAGGATCGGAACCGAATCTCACACTCCGAACGGCCGCGATCTCGCGAGCCGTTACATCGAGTCAACTCCGCGTAACACCTCATAACACTGGTCGCGCGGTTCGCGGGGGTGCGGCGCCGCATGAGTGGTCGCTGAGTCACACGCACGTCCGGCATCCCCAACGCCGATTACGAACCCGGTCACCCCGTCGTCCACGTACTCCCCGGGCCCTCGCGTCACGGCTCGAGGCCCTCCTGTCCTCCCCGTCGCTCCGCGAAAAGCTCGCCGCCGGGGCACGCCGGCGGGTCGAGCATCGCCACACCTATTCGCGGATGATGTCGGCCTTGCGGGGGGTGTACGCCGACGTGTGGAGACAGGGGGAAGGGTGTCAGACGGTGAATCGTGAACGCGGGCGACAGGGGAAGGGTGTCAGACGGTGAATCGTGACGCGGGTGTCGACTGACTCCCCCGCTCCCCGCCTGCGTTCACGATTCACTGACTGACACCCTCCCGAGCCCCACCCGTAACTCACAATTAACCTCTCCGACACTGGCTCGAAACCTCTTGTTTTTACGCTCTTCAGATGACAAACAGGCCTCGGGAGCTCAGCAGTGCGCCGCACGTCCCGGCCGAGCACGCCAACGGCACGGCGGGTGGGACGACGCGGGTGCTGGTGGTGGAGGATGAACACGACATCGCCGCCCTGATCAAACACACGCTCGAGCGCTCGGGAGAGATCCAGGCCTCCATTGTCGGCAGCGGCGATCAGGCACTCCGCTCGATCGCCGAGCGGCCGCCGGACCTGATCATCCTGGACCTGAACCTCCCGGTGGTCAGCGGGACGGAAGTGTGCCGAATCCTCAGGGCGCGACCGGAGACCGCCCACCTGCCAGTCATCATGCTGACCGCCCGCACCGCCGAATCCGACCGCGTCACCGGGCTGGATCTCGGCGCAGACGACTATGTGACCAAGCCCTTCAGCCTGCGGGAGCTCTCGGCGCGGGTGCGTGCGGTGCTGCGGCGCCGGCAGTCGTTTGCCGCCAAGGGTTCGGTGTATCGGGGAGAGCGGCTCGTCGCCGACTTCGATGCCGTGGCGGTGTCGGTCGACGGCGAGCCAATCCGGCTGACCCGGCGGGAATTCGAGCTCCTGCGCTTTCTGGTGGAAAACAAGAACCGCGTGCTCTCACGCGACCGTCTGCTCGAACGGGTCTGGGGCTACGACCGGTTCATCGAGACGCGCTCGGTGGACGTCCACGTCGGCCGGCTGCGTGCCAAGCTCGGCACTGTCGGCACGCAAATCGAAACGGTCGTCGGACTGGGCTACCGGTTCGTGGATTAATCAGGCCCAGCCGCCATCTTCGAGCTTCGACACCTCCGCATCGATCCGCATCCGGGCCCGCTCGACGCGGTGCCAGTCCCGGAGCTGCACGACCTTGACCAGGCGGCTGTCCGCTTCCTCGCGAACCTCCCAGCCTTCGCCCGGCGCTTCCTGGATGGTGAATCGCCTGCTGTGGCCTGCCTGCTTCAGTTCCTTCGTAAACATCGGTTCGGTCCAACCTCTCAGACTGTTTCTACGCGATCGCGGGCCCTGGCCGCTGTAAACAGTCTGTAAACAATCACAGAAACAGAAGGCGAAACGGCGGTCAAATGCCCAAGAAGGAACGATTTGTGCGTAAAACCGCGACCCGCGACGGCCACAGTAGAATTCCGCGATGGACGATGTGCTGACCTTGATTCTGGGGGGCGGCCGGGGTGCCCGGCTGTTTCCGTTGACACAGATGCGGTCGAAGCCGGCGGTCCCGATTGGCGGCAAATACCGGCTGATCGACGTCCCGATCAGCAACTGCCTGCACGCCGGCCTCAAGCGCATGTTCGTGCTGACCCAGTTCAACTCGGCCTCGTTGAACCGCCATATCGCGCAGACCTACCGGCTCGATGTCTTCTCGGACGGGTTCGTCGAGATCCTGGCGGCCGAGCAGACCCCGGACAGCTCCAACTGGTTTCAAGGCACCGCGGACGCCGTGCGGCAGGCCGCCCGGCACTTCTCCGGGTACGACGCCGACAACTATCTGATCCTCGCCGGCGATCACCTCTACCGGATGGACTTCAACGATCTGATCGAGTCCCACATCGAAGGACGGGCCGACATCACCATCGCCGCGCAGCCGGTCACACCGGCCGACGCGACCCAGATGGGGATCTTCCTGTTCGATGTCGACGGCCAGATCATCGGGTTCGAGGAGAAGCCCGACGCGTCGCGGCTCGCCGCGATCGGCAGCAGCGCGCCGCGCGGTGCCGTTGGCGGGGGGACCTCCGCCGAGAAGCCGTTCGTCGCCTCGATGGGCATCTACGTGTTCTCGCGCGAGGTCCTGCTCGAGACGCTCACACAGCCTGGCATCGACTTCGGCAAGGAGATCATCCCGAAGGCGCTGGGCAAGTACCGCGTGCACCCGTTCGTGTTTCGCGGGTACTGGGCGGACGTGGGAACGATCGACGCGTTCTACGACGCGAACATTCAGCTCACGCGGCGCGGCTCGTTGTTCAACTTCTTTCATCCGCGCTGGCCGATCTACACGCATCCACGGTTCCTCCCTGGCACGCGGAGCTACGACTGCCGGATCGACGCCTCCATCGTCGCCGAGGGCTGCTACCTCGATGGCTGTTCGGTGCGCGAATCGGTGATCGGGATCCGCACGCACGTGCACCCGGGTTCGACGATCACCCGGTCCGTGCTCCTCGGCGCCGACTTCTACGAAGAGGAACTGGCGTCGAACAGCATCCCGCTCGGCATCGGGCGCGACGTGGTGCTCGACCGGGTGATCGTGGACAAGAACGCACGCATCGGCGACGGCGTCCGGCTGGTGAACGAGTCGGGCGTGCAGGAGGCCGATGGCGACGGCTACTACATCCGCAACGGGATCATCCTCGTGCCCAAGGGTGCGCGCATTCAGCCGGGCGTCGTGGTCTGAAGACCCGCAGTCCGCGGTCCGCAGGCCGCGGGTTTCGGCCTCTCCTCCCCGGAATCGGACACCCTGATGGTCCGCCCGTTCCGCAAGCGCACACGCACGGGCCGTTCATCACCACGATCGTCACTTCTAAATTCATCAGGAGGCACAACTTAGCCGTTCACCGCTCGTCTAAGCGTTCGGATCGTTCGGTGGAGGCCGGCGATCGCACCCTGGGATGAGGGGCTCATACAGATCTTTCTGGTCTGGAGGGCCCGATGTTGTGGTTCCTGTCGCTTGCGTTTGCGGGGGCGGTAGCCGGCGGACCGGCGCCTGCGCCCACGTCACCAGTCAAGGTCGTCGCGCCTTCACCGGCAACGGTGGCAGCCAGCCTGCTGGCGGCCGAGACGCGCCGGGTCCGTGCGGCGACTCCGCGCGTCGGTCAGCTGATCGACGACGGGATCCGGCGGTCACGCACGTTCGCACAATTGATCAACGACGTGCACGCGACCAACGTGATCGTGTACGTCGAGGCGACATTCAGTCTGCCCCCGGACGTGTCCGGGCGCATCCTCCTGGCCAGCGTGGCTGGTGACCAGCGATATCTTCGGGTGCAGGTCCGGGCGACACTGGCGCGCGATCAGATGATTTCGACTATCGCGCACGAGCTGCGGCACGCGCTCGAAGTGGCCGGCGATCACACGGTGGTCGACGAAAAGGGATTCGTGGCGCTGTACCGGCGGATCGGTGATGCGGTGCAGTCGTGCGGTGGATTCGACACCGAAGCGGCGCGTGTCATCGGACGACGGGTGCGGGACGAGCTTCTGGGATAGCCCTGAGATCGATTTCGCAGGGACTGGCGCGGCGCCCGCTGACGCTCACCCGGCACGCCGCGCGCGAGTCGCGAGCAGAACGGCTGCCGACGGCAGAGCGATGGCGCCAAAGGCCAGCAGGCGCGGATGCGAAAGTCGCTCGACCGGTCGTTGTGACCACGCCGTCAGGTCCGCACAGGCCCTGAGCACCGCGGAACGCATCGTCCGATAGTCCTCGAAGATCGACCGGCATTCGGCTTCCAGCACTCGCGCCAGCTCCCGCGCGCCGGGGAGGTCCTCCTCCTCCATCAGGTCCGAGAGTCGGCCCAACAACATCTCACGATCGTGGATGCTGCCCAGCGCTTCCTGCGCGTTCCTGAGCGCACGGACGGACGGCTTTCGCACGCGCTCGGTCTTCTCGAGCAATTCGGCGAGATATCGGAGTTTCTTGATGGCGATGCGCGCGCGATGCGCGCGGTTCGGGAAATAGACGCCGGCCGCGTGATGCACCTTCCGCTCGGCGACCCCGGCCCGGCGACCGACAGCTTCCCGCAAGGCTGACCGTGTCCGGGTTACCACCCACCGCCGAAAACCTGACTGGCGGCGCACCATTTCTCTCAGTCGATCCAGCGTCTCGAGATCCAGTGACTCGATGGTCTTGATTAGCTGGCGCCGCCGGCGCAACTGCCGCGGAAGCAGCCGCGCGCGCAAGGTCGCGGCCGCCGCCGCGGCACCCGGAGATCGCCGCTCGATCTCGTCGAGGAGGCGCAGCGCTTCGTCTTCTTCTCGCGCGCGGCCGAGGGCCTTTCCCAAGGCTGTCGCGGTCGGTGTTACCTGCTCGAACCAGTCGGTGGCTCCAGAAACGCTCAAAAGTGGTAGCGCGGCGCGCAGCCGCCGGGTCGCGACACGGGCATCGTGAATCCCGTCGGCGTCACCGTCGCTCACCAGCGGCAGCCGGGAGCCCAGAGCGTCGAGACTCGAAAGGATGACGTGAGCGACCGTCGTCATAACGGTCAACTCAATGCAATTCGGGGGCTCAGTTATCCGGCTTTCCGCAGCACGCGGGGCGGCATGAACCAGCGCAGCTGGCCGAGCGCCTTGGGCGGCAATACATCGAAGTCGATGCGGCAGATTGCGCCCTTTTTGAACTCGATAGGTGAACGAGCGCCAATCAGCCGGGCTGTCAGCTCTCCGATGTTCGGCTCGTGCCCCACCAGAGCTATGCGCGCTTTCCTGGCGTGCTTGGCGATTTCCTGCATCACGGCGGCCGGGGTGCCGGCTGGCGCCAAGGCATCGCTCTGGATGACCGTCGGTTTCCCCTCGAGATGCTCGGCGAACACTTCAGCCGTCTGGCGCGTTCGGGTCAGCGGGCTGGTGATGATGAGGTCGAACGTCACCCCCAGCGAGTTGAGCGCCTTGGCTTCCCGCCGCAGCGCCGCGATGCCCTTGCTGGTGAGGGGACGTTTCGAGTCGTCTGGATAATCCGGCCCGCGCTCCGCCGCGATCCCGTGTCGAATCAGGTAGAGCTCCAGAACCGCCACGATCAGGCTCGCCTCGCGGCCACGCTCGGGCGGGGCGACACCATTTTCAAGGGCCGGCGGCGCGTGATCGAAGGCACGACGGTCGAGGTGCAGGCATCGACCAGCTCGAGCAATGCCGGAACCTGCTTCACGTACCGGGCGTGGATGTGCCGGCATTCATCCGCCAGCATTCGCGCAATCACGTCGAGCCCGCGTCCGTCGGCGCCGCGACGTGTCGGGGGCAGGGCCTGCACTGCGGCCACGTGATGTTCGATCACCTGCAGATCGTGGAGGCGGCCGAGAGACTCCTGCGCCCGTTTGAGCGTGTTGACCATTGGTCTGACGGGGGCGAGCCGGGAATCGGCGACCAGCTCCAGCGCGTAGCGCAGTTTCTTGACGGCGATTCTCACGACGTGCAGCGGCTCGGCCGCATAGACCTGTCCGGCGCTCTGGATGGCGCTGCGCAGCCGTCTGGCGCGCTGGCCGACCCGGGCCACCAGCGATCCGCGCCACTCGCCCAGCGTCGCTCCCGGGATCATGATTGACACTTCTTCCAGGCGGCGGCTGAGCTTCGCGGTGTTCACCCGGCGCAGCCGGTCGAGCATCGCCGCGCGGCGGCGATCACGTTCGGCAATCACGTGTGCACGCACATCCTCGAGGGCATCACGCGGAATGCCCGGGCCGCGGGCGAACTCATCCAGAATCTGCACGGTGACGTCCATTTCCCGGACCGTGCCCAAAGCCTGCGTGACCCGCCGGATTTTCCGCTCGGCCTTTTTCCGGATTTTGGTGTCAGCCGCCAGGACCGGGACCGCTTCCCTGAGGCGCCGTGACGCGACGCGGGCCTGATGGACCCCGACATCGTCGCCAGCCATCGCCGCGGGCAGCTGGCGCCCCAGTTCGCGGGCGCGCCGTAACAGTAACATCGTCGTTACCGGGGGTTTAGGTCGGATCGTGGTAGGATGGCGACCGTTTTGCGACGTGGGCGACATGGGAAGCGATGACCGCTGGAGCAGTATATAACGGCCGTGTGACGCAACTCGTCGGTCCCCCCGCCACCCCCTTTTTCCTGCTCACTCGTTCCAACTCTTCTGCATGCGCCTAGCGGCCATCGACATCGGCACGAACTCGATCCACATGATCGTGGTGAAAGTCCGGCCGGATCTCTCCTTCGAGGTCATCGACCGGGAAAAGGATATGGTCCGGCTCGGCGCCGGCGGCCTGGACGGCCGGAGCATCACCCCGACTGCCATGGCGGCCGCGCTCCAGACGCTCGCGAAGTTCAAGCGCCTGGCCGACTCGCACAAGGTCGACGAGATCGTGGCGGCGGCCACCAGCGCCACTCGCGAAGCGGACAACGGCGGCGACTTCATTGCCGAGGTGGACCGCCTCACCGGCATCAGGATCAAGGTCATCTCCGGCACCGAAGAGGCGCGGCTGATTCACCTGGCCGCCGGCTACGGAGTGGACATCGGCGGGTCGACGGGCGTGGTGATTGACATCGGTGGCGGCAGCGTCGAGGTGACGATTGGCACCGCCAGGCAGATGACGCTCGGCAGGAGCTTCAAGGTCGGCGTGATCCGGCTGACGGAACGTTTCGTGAAGTCCGACCCGCTGTCGGGACGCGACGAGCGGCGCCTGGTGAAGCATCTGAATCGCGAGATGGGTGACTATCTCGATCAAGTCGCCGGGCGGGGTTACGACCGGGTGATCGGCACGTCCGGCACCATCCTGAGTCTTGGCGCACTCGCCGCCGGCGAGCATGCGGCGGTCGAGGAATTGCGCAACCAGCGGGTTGCGGCAAAGGCCCTGCATCGTCTGCGCAGGAAGCTGACGAGCCTGACACTCGAAGAACGGCTCGCCGTTCCCGGCCTCGATCCGCGCCGCGCCGATCTCTCGGTCGCCGGCTCGGTGCTCCTCGACACGATCGTTCGCCGGCTTGGCGCCGACGAGTTCACGCTGTGCGATCTCGCGCTTCGCGAGGGTCTCGTCCTCGACTACATCCACCGCAACAGCGCGCGCATCCGCAAGGTCGAACGGTACCGGACGTGCGCCGCAGGAGCGTGATCGAGCTCGGGGAGCGCTGCGGCTACTGGCCGGAGCACGCGCAGCAGGTGGCGCGTCTGGCACTCGCCATCTTCGACCAGACGCGCAGCGTGCACGGGCTCGGCGATCGCGAGCGCGACTGGCTGGAATTCGGCGCACTGCTGCACGATGTCGGCGTCCATATCAGCTACGAGCGGCACAACCGGCATTCGTATTACTTGATCAAGAACGGCGACCTGCGCGGGTTCGATCCGCGGGAAATCGAGATAATCGCGCTGATTGCCCGCTACCACCGTCAGGGAACGCCAAAGAAGGGCCACGGCGGCTACGGTGACCTCAAGAGCGGAAAGCGGCGGGTCGTGAAAGCGTTGTCCGCGATGGTGCGGCTGGCCGAAGGGCTCGACCGCAGCCACTCGCAGGCGCTGGCCGGGATCGACCTCTATCCTCGCGCCGACGACTATCTCGTGCGGCTTCGCACGGCCGGCGACGCGGAGCTCGAGGTCTGGGCGGCGCACCGCCACGTGGCGCCGCTCGAGCGCGTGCTCGGCAAGCCGATCCGCTTCGAAGTCGCCATCGGCGATCACAAGGAACCGTCCGCTAATGCTCAGCAACCTGATCACGCCGCACGAGTACCCGGGCAAGTTGTTCGTGGTGGAAGGCATCGACGGGTCGGGAAAGACCACGCAGCTGGCGCTGCTGGCAAAGTGGCTTAGCGCGGCCGGCCACCCGGTGCTGGTCACCGAGTGGAATTCGTCGGCGCTGGTCAAGGCGGCGACGAAGACCGGCAAGAAGAAGAACGCGCTGACGCCGATGACGTTCAGCCTGCTGCACGCCACCGACTTCGCCGATCGCCTCCTCTACAGCATCATTCCCCCGCTCAAGGCCGGGATGATCGTGCTGGCGGATCGTTACGCGTATACCGCGTTCGCCCGCGACGCGACGCGCGGCGTGGACGGGCGCTGGCTGCGCGAGCTCTACAGCTTCGCGGTGCGGCCGGATCTCGGCGTCTATTTCCGGGTCCCGATTGAAGTGTCGACCGATCGCCTGCTCGCCCGCCGCGTGAAGCTCAAGTTCTACGAGGCCGGCATGGATATGGGCTGGAGCAACTCGCTGGTCGACAGCTTCCGCCTGTTCCAGGGCAAGGTGCTCGACGAGTACGACCGGCTCGTCGACGAGTTCGGACTGAGCGTCGTCGACGCGGTCGGCAGCATCACGGAGCAGCAGCGGATCTTCCGCAAGCTGGTGTCGCAGCACCTGGAGATTGAGCCCGATGACGAACCCCTCGACGACCTCGCCTGAAGAGGGAGCCTCAGGCGGAGCCCGGCCCGGCAGCTACTACAGCTACGGGATCCCCTATCTGCCCATCGACGGCTACCCGGGCAAGATCATCGCGATTGAGGGGACGGATGGCGTCGGCCGATCCACGCAGATCCGTCTGCTGCGGGAATGGCTCGAAGTCCAGGGATATGGCGTCATCGAGACCGGCTGGACCCGGTCGGAGTTGATGCAGCCGACGATCGACCTGGCCAAGGCCAGCAACACGCTCAACAAGCTCACCTTCGTCCTGCTCTACGCCACCGACTTCGCCGATCGGCTCGAGAAGGAAATCATCCCGGCGCTCAAGGCCGGGTTCATCGTGCTGTCGGACCGCTACATCTACACGGCGATGGCCCGCGCGGGGGTGCGGGGCGTCGATCGGCAGTGGATCCGGAACCTTTACGGATTCGCGATTGCGCCGCACCTCGTGTTCTACCTGAAGCTCGATGAGAAGACCCTGATCCGGCGGGTCCTGCAATCGCGCGGCATGGACTACTGGGAGTCGGGGATGGACCTCAAGCTCGGGGACGACATTTACGAGAGCTTCCGGGCCTACCAGCGCGCGCTGCTCCGGGAGTACGCGTCCATGGCCGACGAATTCGGCTTCCGCATGCTCGACGCGCGCCGCCGGATTGACGTCATCCAGGACGAGCTCAGGCGCCAGATCGGGGCTTTCCTGGCCGAAAGCGACGGCGTCGCCGCGGGGACGTAGCCTCTCCCGTCGGTTTACGCGAAATTTACATCGGTGAAATGCCCGGGAAATGGCCGGCCGATAGTGTGGTCCGGCTGGCATGACCCTTCTCCAGAGCACGCGCCCGCCTCAGCCCACCCTCACCCGTCCCTCAGGGCAGGCGCCCGCGGATCTGCCGATCGCGATCGACGTCGCGGGCCTGAATTTCTTCTACGGGTTGAAGCGAGCGCTCGAGGACATCACCATCCAGATCCCGACGCACCTGGTGACGGCCTTCATCGGTCCCTCCGGCTGCGGGAAGAGCACGTTCCTGCGGACCCTCAACCGGATGAACGACATCATCGCGGGCACGCGGGTCGACGGAAAGGTCATCATCGAAGGCCGGGACATCTACGCCGCAGGCACCGACGTCGTCGCGCTCCGGCGCCGGGTGGGGATGGTCTTTCAGAAGTCGAACCCCTTCCCGAAGACCATCTTCGAGAACGTGGCCTACGGCGTGCGGATCAACGGCATGGCCAGAACCCGCGGCGAGCTGCACGAGCGGGTCGAGGAAAGCCTCCGGTCTGCCGCCATCTGGGACGAGGTGAAAGACCGCCTGCACGAGTCGGCGCTGGCGCTCTCCGGCGGCCAGCAGCAGCGCCTCTGTATCGCCCGCGCGCTGGCGATTACGCCCGAGATCCTGCTGATGGACGAACCCGCCTCGGCGCTCGACCCGATCGCCACGCAGCGAATCGAGGAGCTGATTTACCAGCTGAAGACGCGCTACACGATTGTGATCGTGACCCACAATATGCAGCAGGCCGCCCGCGTCTCGGACCGTACGGCATTCTTCTGGCTGGGGAAACTGGTGGAATACGGCGCGACGGATCAGATCTTTACCAACCCGGGACAGAAGCTGACCGAGGATTACGTCACCGGGCGGTTTGGATAGAGTCGCGGGCTCGCGGGTTCGCGGTCCGAGGGTTCGGCGACTGCACTTCGGATTCGGACTTCGGGACTCGAGACTCGGGACTAGGGATTCGGGCTTAGGGATCAGGGACTAGCGAGTGACGATGCAGACCATTCCTCACTTCCAGGAGGAGCTCCAACAGCTCAAGACCCGGCTGCTCGAAATGGGCGGCCTCGCCGAAGAACGCGTGCGCTCGGTCGTCCAGGCGCTGGTGGATCGGAATGCCCCGGTGGTCGATCGCGTCCTCGCCGGTGACGGTCCCATCAATCAGCTGCACATCGAAATCGATTCGCGCTGCTTCAAGCTGCTGGCCCTGCACCAGCCGATGGCCGTGGACCTTCGCGCCATCGTCTCGGCCGTGAAGATCAACACCGACCTCGAGCGCGTAGGAGATCTCGCGATCAACATCGCCGAGGCGGTCAAGCGCTACATGCGGCACTCGCCGGTCAAGGAACTGATCGACATCCCGCGGATGGCCGACATCGCGCAGCGGATGCTCCGCGACGCGCTCGACGCCTACGTCCGCCGCGATATCGCCCTGGCGCAGGCGGTGCTCGACGAAGACGATGCCCTGGATGCTCTCAAAACGCAGGTCTTCCGCGAGCTGCTCAACTACATGCTGCAGGATCCCAGCACCATCGAGCCGTCCCTGGATCTGATCCTGATCTCCCGTCACCTCGAGCGGATCGGCGACCACGCCACCAACGTCGCCGAGGATGTCATCTTCATGGTGTCCGCCCGGGACGTGCGACACCACGTACGGGAGATCTAATCTCGCAACGGCTTGCCGCGCCGTAGCGCGAAGCGCGGAGAGCCTGTCTCGCCGAAGCGCGCAGCGCGAAGGCGGACGGGTTGACCTCCCGACTCCCTTCACGATTCAATAGTCAGGTTTGGCACGCCGTGAGCCCCTCTGTGTGTACTGCCGGCGGGAGCCAGTGGACGCGCGATGGCGGCCATTCTGCAGCGAGCGCTGCAAGATGGCGGACCTGGGGCGCTGGCTCTCCGAGGACTACCGCGTGCCGGACGACCCGGCCGGACCGCCCTCCGGCGACCAGGATGAGCACTAATCGAGACGGGACAACCTGATTTCATGGCCGATACGCTGACGATCACCGACAACCGCACCGGCAAGCAGTACCAGGTTCCGATCCAGGACGGGGCGATCCGGGCGGCCGACCTGCGGAAGATCAAGGTGACGTCGGACGACTTCGGCTTGATGACCTACGACCCGGCGTTCATGAACACGGCGGCCTGCCGCAGCCGGATCACGTTCATCGACGGCGACAAGGGCATCCTGCTCTACCGCGGCTATCCGATCGAACAGCTCGCGGAGCACAGCGACTTCCTCGAGACCTCGTATCTGCTTCTCTTCGGTGAGCTCCCGACCGAGGCGCAGCTCGAGGCGTGGACGCGCGACATCAACGCGCACACGATGCTGCACGAGAACCTCAAGAAGTTCATCGACGGGTTCAACTACGACGCGCATCCGATGGGGATGTTCCTGAGCGCGATGGGCGCCCTGTCCACGTTCTATCCCGACGCCAAGAACGTCGCCGACGCCGGCGCGCGGCGCGCGCAGATGGTGCGGATGATTGCCAAAGTGCCGGGCATCGCCGCGTTCGCCTACCGCCACATCATCGGGCGCCCCTACAACCTGCCCGACAGCGAGCTCAGTTATACCGGCAACTTCCTCAACATGCTGTTCAAGATGACGGAGCTGCGCTACAAGCCGCATCCCGTCCTCGAACGCGCGCTCGACGTGCTCTTCATCCTGCACGCCGATCACGAGCAGAATTGCAGCACGTCGGCGATGCGCAACATCGGCAGCTCGCACGTGGATCCGTACTCGGCGCTGGCCGGCGCCGCGGCCGCGCTCTACGGCCCGCTTCACGGCGGCGCCAACGAGGCGGTGGTGCGGATGCTCGAGGAGATCGGGTCGAAGCAGAACATTCCCGCGTTCATCAAGCGGGTCAAGTCGGGCGAAGGCCGGCTCATGGGGTTCGGCCATCGCGTCTACAAGTCCTACGATCCGCGCGCCAAGATCATCAAGCGGATGGCCGACCTGGTGTTCGAGGTCACCGGCAAGAACCCGCTGCTCGAGATGGCGCTGGAGCTCGAACGCATCGCCCTCGAGGACGACTACTTCGTGTCCCGCCGGCTCTACCCGAACGTCGACTTCTATTCCGGCATGATTTATCAGGCGATGGGCTTCCCGCTCGACATGTTCCCCGTGCTGTTCGCCATCCCGCGAACCGCCGGCTGGATGGCTCAGTGGGAGGAGATGCTGACCGACCCCGAGCAGAAAATCGCGCGTCCGCGCCAGATCTACATCGGCTCGCCGAAGCGCGATTACGTCTCGCGGGACAAGCGCCGCTAGATGAGCCACTTCGGAAAATCGATCTCGGCCGTGGCCACGGTCACGCTCTTGAGCGCGTGCCTCCATGCGGCACAGCCGGCGGCGAGCTACGACGGTCAGAAGGCCTTCGATCACGTCCGCGCCATGGTCGCGTTCGGCCCGCGTCCCGCCGGCAGCGCGGCGCTCGGCAAGACCCGCGAGTACATCAAGACGGAGCTCTCGAATTTCGGGCTCAAGGTCGAGGAACAGGCGTTCGAAGCCAGCACTCCTGCCGGGCCGATCAGGATGGTGAACCTCAGGGCGATGGTTGGCGGGCCGGCCAACGCCAGGCGGATCATCGTTGCCGGCCACTACGACACCAAACTGTTCAAGAACGTCAAGTTCGTCGGCGCGAACGATGGCGGCTCGAGTGCCGCGTTCCTGATCGAGCTGGCGCGCGCCCTCGCGCGCGCGCCGCTGGCGACTCCAATCGAGCTGCTGTTCCTCGACGGCGAGGAAGCCGTCCGCCCCGAGTGGGAGGACCCTGACAATCGCTACGGCAGCCGGTACTACGTGAACGCGGCCCGCAAGGATGGGACGCTCGGAACGATTCAGGCGCTGATCCTGGTCGACATGATCGGAGACCGCGACCTGCGCATCAAACGCGAGTCACAATCGACCGCCTGGCTCACCGATGTGATCTGGGGCGTTGCGGCCGGACTTGGCCGCCCTCAGTTCGTGAACGAGGAAATGGAAGTCATCGACGATCACTTGATCTTCCTCGAAGCCGGCGTGCCGGCCGTCGATCTGATCGACTTCGAGTACCCGGCCTGGCACACGCCGGGCGACACGCTGGACAAGGTCAGCGCCGCAAGCCTTCAGGTGGTCGGCGACGTCGTGCTCACGGCGCTTGCGCGCGGTCGAACGGCGCCTCAGCGAGCGCGGGCGATAACCGCCCTGATATCGGCGTCGGTCAGCACCGACGCGGCGCCTTTCGCGGTCTCGAGGATCCGGTCGACCACCTCGTCGGGGGCCGGCAGGCCGCGCTGCTCGAGCCAGAAGATCACGTTCGATTTCCCGGACATCGGGCCGATCTCAATCTCCTGCCGCCGGCCCACCATCCGCGCCGGGATGCCCGAGTAGACCGCATCGACCAGTTCCAGATCGCCCTTTCTGAAGGCCTTGATCACCGCTGCCGCGTGAACCCCGGTGGCGGTGCGGAAGGCGTCTCTGCCAACGACTGGATAGTTGGCCGGAATGGGCACGCCGGTGACGGCCGACACCGTTTCGCAGTACTCGACCAGCGCGCCGAGATCGCGCTCGATATAGCCCATCAGAACCAGGTTCACGAGCAGCGTATCCATCGGCGTGTTGCCGACGCGCTCGCCGATGCCAATCGCCGCGCCGTGAATCCTGGTTGCGCCGGCTTCGATGGCGGCCAGAGAGTTCGCCATCGCGAAATCGCGATCGCGGTGGCCGTGCCAGTCGATGCCGATGCCGCCGCCGCACTCCTCGACGACTTCCGCGATGAAGCGCACGACCGCCGCCGCTCCCGACGGAATCGCGTGCCCCACCGTGTCGGCCACACAGACACGCGCGGCGCCGGCCCGGATCGCCGTCGAGTACAGCTGCCGCAGCGTGTCGGGACTCGCGCGGGTCGTGTCCTCGGTCACGTACATCACCGGCAGGCCCTCGCGTACGGCAAAGCCGATCGCCTCTTCGGTCAGGCGCAGCAGGGTGTCGAGGCTCCAGCCTTCCGCGTAGTGGCGGATCGGGCTGGATCCGATGAACGTGCAGCACTCGATCGGCATGCCGGCCCGTTGCGCGATCTCCACGACTGGTCGGATATCCGCAATCACGGTTCTGGCGGCGCAGTTCGCCCGCACCCGGAGCCGCTGCCCCGCGATCTCACGCGCGAGCCGCTCCACGTCCTTCACGACGTGCGGCCCCGCCCCGGGCAGCCCGATGTTGGCGGTGTCGATCCCCAGCCTGTCGATGAGATGCAGGATCCGGATCTTCTCGTCGATGGTCGGACACCGGACGGACGGCGACTGCAGCCCGTCCCGCAAGCGTCTCGTCGTCGAGCATGACCGGCGAGCGAGGAATGGCAGGCGGTTGGTTCCAGTCGTGGATCAGAGACATGAGGACGGCAGAGCAACGTCAACTCCCAACCTCCAACTCCCAACTCCCAAGTTGATCGCTTCGAAGAGATCGACCTGGGAGTCGGGAATTGGGAGTTGGGAAGTCGACCAAGGTCAGGATCCCGACGACATCGACGGTGCCGCCCGGCTCAGCATGACGACGGTTCCAAGGCCCGCGGCAAGGATGATTGCGGCCCACAACGTGGCGACCAGCACGGCGTCCTTCCTGGTCGCACGCATGTCGTCCGCCATCGTGACGGCGGGGCCGCGGCCGGCCTCGTGCAGCGCCTGCTTCATGAGGTGGTCGCGAACGCCGAGGGTAATCCGGAGGTCGTAGAGACCGTTCCACACGACCACGGCCATGACGATCCAGAACCCGATCGCCCATCGCCTGGCGCGGGCCGGGGTCATGACGGGCCGTAGCGCAGGACCATCCCGGTGATGTCGTCGCTCTGCGGCGCGCCGCGCGTGAATTCGCGGACGTCGTCGAACAGCGCGTCGAGCAGCCGCGTCGGCTCGAGCGTCTTGTTCCGCTGGATGCAGTCGATGATCCGGGATTCGCCGTACTCCTCGCCGGTAGCCGACATCGCTTCGGAGATGCCGTCGCTGAAGATAATCAGCCAGTCGCCCGGCGTCAGACGCAGCCTTTCTTCCTCGTAGGTCGCCGTCTCGAACAGGCCGACAATCGGCCCTCCTCGCTCGAGCCGCCGTACTCCGCCGCTGCCGATGACCAGCGGAGGATTGTGGCCGGCATTGCAGTAGACCATCTCTCCTTCGGCATCGAGCACGCCGTACATCAGGGTGACGAACCGCGACTCGATGCCGCGGCGGCACAGGGCCAGGTTCACCCGCGTGATGGTCTGCGACGGCTCGTCGTTGGTCGCTGCCTGGGCGGCGAAAATGCCCTGCATCATCGCGCTCAGGAGCGCCGCGGGCGGTCCTTTGCCTGCCACGTCGCCCAGCGCGAACCCGAGCGCCCCATTGCCCATTTCGACGTAGTCGTAGAAGTCGCCGCCGATTGAACGGCACGGCAGCGACGCGGCAGCAGCGCGGAAGTAGGACCCGGCGCGCGCCGCCTTCGGCAGCAGGGCCTGCTGGATCTCCGCCGCGATCCGCATCTCCTGCTCCATCCGCGCCTTCTCCATCGTTTCGCGATAGAGACGCGCGTTCTCGATGGCGACCGCTGCTTCGGTGGCCAGCGTCTCGAGCGCCGCGCGCGTCGAGCCCGAGAGCAGCGATCCTTTTTCCTTGCTGTCGAGATACAGCACACCGATGCGGCGTTCCTCGCCGACGTTCTCGACCTTGTCCACGTAGCGGACCAGGCGCAGCGGCACGCAGAGCACGTTGCGGATGCCGAGCGCAACCGTGCCCATGTGCACGTTGGCGAGATCGCCGTCCAGCAGATCGGCCACCAGCCGCGGCTCTCCGGTCCGGAAGACCTCTTCGGGAATCTTCCGGCTGGTCGCGAAGCTTCCGCCCGAGAGCGTGCTGTGGCCGCGGCCCCGCGCCATCTTGAACTCGAGCTCCGCGGTCTCGAGCGCGAGCATGATGAAGCCGCGCTCGGCGCCGCTCACCTCGATCGCCGAATCCAGCACCAGCGAGAGCACGTCGTCGAGCACGCGGCCGGATCCCAGCGCGCGCAGGCCCTCGAGCAGCGCCGCGATCTGGCGCAAGGTCGCCGATGGCGGTCGTGGTCGCCCGGTCGACCGGCGGCTGCGAGTCGGCGAGCAGGAAGACCATCTCGGCCCCGCCCGATCCTGCCGAGCCGGACCTTGTCGCCGTGCACCAGGACGCGCTCGGTGACCTGTTCACCGTTGACGTAGGTGCCGTAGCGGGAATTCCGGTCCTGCAGCTTGAAGCGATTGCCGTCGATGGCGATTTCGGCGTGGTCGCGCGACACTTCGCTGCCCGCCAGGCGCAGATCGTTGGTTTCGCGGCGGCCGATTTCGAACGGGCTCTTCGAAATGGGGACGATGCGCCGTCCGAGGGCATCGGTCACTTCCAGGCGGGCGTCGGCCATGGGCTAACAGTCTAGTGGAGCGGAACGGTGATTTGTAGAGCCACTTTCCTGCGGTCAGCGGCGCCGCCGGAGCAGCCGCAGGACGAGGATCATAAGCGCAGCGCCGGCCAGGACGCCTGCCGCCGCCTGCCAGCGGTCCGGGTTGCGCGGCCGTCTGAGCCGGCATAACCCAGGTAAAGTGCCAGCAAGCACGAGCAGCGCGGCGACCACGAACGCGAGCAGCGGGCTCCGCCGGGGCGCGATCGGCACGGCCTTGCGGACCGGATCGGTCGTCGCGGTGCCACAGCGGTAACAGACAATCGCCTTGTCAGCGATCTCTGTCCCGCAATTCCGACATTGCATCAGGTGGATTATATGGGCTCGCGGGTCCGGCGAGTCGCGGGATCGCGAGTGGTCGCGCAAGCGCCGTGCCGTCGCGGACCTATCGCACGTAGCCGGCACCGGCGGAGACCGGACACGTGACATGGAATCAACCGGGCAACGTATCAACACCCCAGGGCAGGTGCTGTTCGCCAGCCTGATCGGCACCACGATCGAGTTCTTCGACTTCTACATCTACGCGACCGCGGCCGTGCTGGTCTTTCCGCGGCTCTTCTTCCCGGCGTCCGACCCGGCCTCCGCGACCCTGGCGTCGCTGGCGACCTTCGCCATCGCCTTTCTCGCCCGGCCGCTCGGATCGGCGCTGTTCGGACACTTCGGCGACCGGATCGGCCGCAAGACCACGCTCGTCGCGGCGCTCCTGACCATGGGAGCTGTCGACGGTGATGATCGGCCTGCTGCCCACCTACGCGACGATCGGCGTTGCGGCGCCGCTGCTGCTGGCGCTCTGCCGGTTCGGCCAGGGCCTCGGGCTCGGCGGCGAATGGGGCGGAGCCGTGCTGCTCGCGATCGAGAACGCGCCGCCGGGCAAGCGCGCGTGGTACGGCATGTTCCCGCAGCTCGGGGCGCCGCTCGGCTTCTTCTTCTCCGGTAGCGTGTTCCTGTTGCTTGTCGCGAACGCTGAGCGATCAGCAGTTCTTCCAGTTCGGCTGGCGGATTCCCTTTCTCGCCAGCGCCGCCCTGGTGGTCGTCGGCCTCTACGTCCGGCTGACGATCACCGAAACCCCGGTCTTCCGCGACGCGCTGCACCGCCGCGAACCGGTCAAGGTGCCGATGGTCGCGGTGTTTCGCGACCACTTCCGCACGCTGATCGTCGGCGTTCTCGCGTCGCTCGCCACCTTCGTGCTGTTCTATCTGATGACCGTGTTCGCGCTGTCCTGGGGCACGACGCGCGCTCGGCTATCGACGCGACACGTTCCTGATGCTGCAGCTGCTCGGCATCATCTGCTTCGCGCTGACGATCCCGCTGTCGGCGATCCTGGCGGAACGCGGGCGCCGTGCCACGCTGCTCGGCGTCTCGATCGCCATCGCCGTGTTCGGCCTGGTGATGGCGCCGCTCCTGACCGCGGGAACGGTCGGCGCCGGCCTGACGATGGCGATCGGGCTGTCGTTGATGGGACTGACCTACGGCCCGCTCGGCACGGTGCTGTCGGAACTGTTTCCGACGGCCGTGCGCTATACGGGCAGCTCGCTGACGTTCAACCTGGCCGGCATCTTCGGGGCGTCACTCGCTCCCTATGCCGCGACGTGGCTGGCGCGGACCTATGGGCTGCAATACGTCGGGTACTACCTGACCGCGCGCCGCGCTGCTGACGGTCGCCGGGCTGCTGGCGATTCCGGAAACGAGAGACCAGGACCTCGGCTAGCTAACGGTCGTCAACTCCCAACGTCCAACTTCCAACTGCCAGGCAGAGCCGCTCGAACCAGGGGTCGAATACACGCCGACGACTAGTGAAACGCCTTCTACCCAGTTGTCGACCGGCTCCCTCAGGAGTTGGGAGTTGGCAGTTGAGAGCTATCTCTGCCAGAACCTCGGCCTTCGCGCCCAGCCCCGCTCTCGGCCCCTTGTTGTCGCGCTCCAGCTTCCGCTCGCTGTTCGCGATCGAGAACCCCGACTCGTACACCAGCTGCGCGATCCTCGCCATCTTCGGGAACACGATCTTGTCGACGGTGTCGGTCACGCGGTGGTAGTCCTGGTGAAGGCCGGTCGTGAAGAACACGATCGGGATGCCCTTCGCCGCATAGCTGTAGTGATCGCTCCGGGTGTAGACGTTCTCCGGATCCGCCGGATCGTTCAGCTCGTAGTCGAGCGTGAGCGGCTTCTGCATGTTCGCGTTGGTCTTGACGATCAGGTTGTGCAGATCGGTGCTGATCCGATCGGCGCCGACCACGAACAGGGTGTTGGTGTAGTCGCCTTCCAGGTTGTCGCAGTCGTCGCGCCCGACCATGTCCATGTTGAGCTGCGCCTGGATCGATTCCGAGCGGCACGACCGGATAGTCGGCGCTGTAGCGCGAGCCGTAGAGCCCGGCTTCCTCGCCGCTGTGCCAGATGAACACGACCGATCGCTTCGGCCGCGGGCCGGTCGCGAACGCCTTTGCAATCGCCATCATCGCCACCGATCCCGAACCGTCGTCGTCCGCGCCATTGCTGATGATGTCCCGTTCGTCGAAGGGCTTTGCCGGCGCCGGAGCGGCCGCGCCGCCGCCGCCTCCCCGGCGACCCTGGTTCTGGATCGTCTTGCCCGTGCCGGTCACCAGCGCCTGGGACGCCTCGCTGCGCGCCCGGCACGCCGACGGCGTCGGCTGACCACCGCCGCCGGTCTGGCTGTAGCCGATGTGATCGAGATGGGCGCCGAACAGAACGTAGGTGTTCTTGAGCGTCGGATCCGATCCTTCGACCATGCCGACGACGTTCCGGGTCAGCTGCTCGGAGACGACCTCGAAGGTGTTGTCGATGGTGATCGTGACCTTCGCGGGGATGGAGACCGGCCGTGAGCGGCTCTCCCTTGGCGGCCTTGCGCGCTGATCTCGGCGAACTTCACGTCCGACCCTGCGAACAGCGCTTCGAAGAAGGTCTCGTCGCGCGGTGAACTGCGGCGCGACAGGGCTGTCGGGCCGCTGCACCGACGTCAGATCGGCCGCCGGCAGGACCGCCCGTCCGCCGCCGCGTCCGAGCCCCCCGTCCGCCGCGCCGCGGCCCGGTGAACTGGGCCTGCGCCTGCTGCACCGCCTCAGTGGCCTTCTGCAGCGACTCCTGCGCCTGCGCCAGCGACTGCTCGACGGCCGTGGGCGCAGGTGCGCTCACGAAGCCGATGGCCGCCTTCGCCCCATACGTCGTGACGCCGACTCCGACAGCCGCGGCCGCGCCCGAAGCCGTCGCCGGCCGTCGGGTTGGGGACCCAGACAATCAGCTTGTTCTTGACGTCGCGCCCCTGGTAATCGGCGGCCTGCCCATACCCGACGAACTCGACGCTGTCGAACGTCAGCGTCTGCCTGCCGCCGGAGTTCGCGGGAAACGTGACGTGATCGCCGTGTTTGAAGGTCCTGGACTGACCGTTCGTTGCCGTCACGGTCACCGACGAATTGCGCGTGACCCGGTAGCCGCGCAGCTTGACGTTCTCGAAGTAGGTCCCGTCGTCTCCCGCGGGCTTCACGCCCCACGCGCGGAGGTGTTCGGCGATATAGCCGGCCGCGAGACCGTAGCCCTCGCTGAAGACCTGGCGGCCCTGCAGCGTGTCGGACGCCAGATAGGAGAGCCACTCTTTCAGGTCGGCCTGACTGATCTGCGCGTATTTCGCCTTGCGCGGGCTCGGGGGCCTGGGCGATCAGCGTCCAGGGCTGCCAGAGAAGCGCCGCGAAGGCGAGCAACGCCAGCCCGGCACCGGTGTGTCGGTCACAAGTTCTCATCATTCCTCGTTGAATCGTCAGACCGAGCAGGCCGGCCCAACGGACGCGCCGCTGATTGTAACCAAACGATCAGCTCAGCGTCGGCTGACTACCCACACGGGCCGTCGGCTCACGCCGCGCCGCAGCCGGGGCCGCCTCCGCCACCCCGTTGACCAGGCGGTGCGGCGCGATGAGCGGCCGGAGCGCGGCCATGGCCACCAGCACCAGGCCGAACGTGCAGACGATCGTCGCGCCGGTCGGCAGGTCCAGCACCAGCGACAGGTAGACGCCCAGCGCCGACACCACCGTCCCCATCGTCCAGCCGATCGCCAGGCGCCTGCCGATCGAGTCGGCGTAGAGCATCGCCGCCACCGACGGCACGATCAGGTAGCAGAACACCAGCAGCACGCCGGCGATCGAGACCGACGACGTCACGACGAAACCGAACGAGGCGTAGAAGAGGAAGTCCCAGAACCGATAGTTCAGGCCGGTGGATTCCGGATCGCCGTGACTGCGTCGAGATCGCCAGGAACTGGCGGCGGAACACGTAGTGGAAGACGCCGATGACGCCGTAGAGCACCGCGGTCTTGATCACTTCGTGCCACGACACCGCCAGGATGTTGCCGACGAGCATGTCCTTCAGGTGCTCGGACTCGGAGGTCGCCTTGCTCATCGCCAGGATCGACGCCGCCGACGCGACCGCGTAGCAGATGCCGATGATCGCTTCCTGCGGGATCCGCGCGCGCCTGACCCGGATCATCGAGAAGATCGCCGGCGCCGATGAACGTGAACACCAGGCTGACCCAGTAGACCGACGGGCGCGTGCGGATCGCCGCCCGACGACGGCAGCAGCAGCGCGATCGTGGCGCCGAGCGCCGCGATCTGCGCCAGCGAGAGGTCCACGAAGATGACCCCCCGCTCGACGACGTGCACGCCGAGGTAGGCGTGGATGCCGGTCAGGATCAGGCTGGCGACGAACGGCGCCGCGAGGAACTCGAGGACCGTCGAGCTCCATCGCTACTTCGCTCCCGGTCGACTTGATCGCGTCCACCAGCAGGTTGACGTCGTAGTCGAACAGCTTGAAGTAGTCGGTCGCCTCCTGCACGCCGCCGACCGACGGCGGCAGCACCAGCACCTTCGCGCCCGTCTGCGACGCGATCGAGTTCGGCGTCTTCAGGTCGAAGTACGGCTCGACGATGATCAGCTTGACCTGCTGCGCGCTTCATCGCCTGGATCACGTCGAGGGTGTGCTGCGGCGTCGGCGGGATGCCGGGCTTCGGCTCGACGTAGCCGATGACGTCGAGCCCGAACGCCTCGGCGAAGTTCGCCCAGGACCGATGGTAGGTGACGACCTTGATGCCCTTGTACGGCGCCATCGTCGCCTTCCAGCGCTGCTGCGCCTCGCTCGAGCCGGCGATCGAAGTCCGCGTCGCGCTGCGCGAAGTACGCCGCGTTGGCGGCGTCTTCTGCGCCAGCTTGGCCTGCATCGCCTTGGCGATGCGCCGGCCGTTCTCGGGATCGAGCCAGTAGTGCGGGTTGCCGAGCGGATGCACGTCGCCCATCGCGCGGGTGATCTGCCCGGTCGGGATGTCGAGGATCTTCGCGGTCAGCGACGCGTCGAGATAGCCGTCGCGCGCCCGGCTGAATCTTCGCGTTGCGGCTCTGCGTGATGAGCGGCGGCAGCCAGCCGATCTCGAGCTCGCGGCCGACGACGACCAGCAGGTCCGCCCTGTTCAGCTTGAGGACGAAGCTCGGCTTCGCCTCGACGAAGTGCGGATCCTGGTAGCCGCGCGCGAGCGACTTCGACCGTGACCTTGTCGCCGCCGACTTCGCTGGCGAGCGACGCCAGGTCCTCGGTGGTCGTGATGACGTTGATCGCGGCCTCGGCCCGCGGCGCCGCCGATCGAAAGCACGGCGGCCAGCAGCACCGCAGCGATGAAGATGATGCGTTTCATGATGACCTCTCCCTAGAACATGTGCGCGCCGTGCGCGCCGATCGAAAACAGGAACTGGAACAGCAGCTCGTTCGCGGTGACGCCTTCGGCGTATCGCGTGCGCCGGTACTGCCCGCGGATCTGGCTGAACTCGCTCGGCCAGTAGGTGAGGAGCGACCGAGGGGCCCTTGTCCACAGCGACGAGTCGTAGGCGCGCTCGGACCAGTCGTAGCGCGCGCCGGCGAACCAGCGCCGCGCGAACTGGTAGTCGCCGCTCACATACATGCCGAACGGCGTGCACGTCGCCCGCCTCCTGCTCGCGCCGGCTCCAGAACAGCTCGGTGCGGCCGATGAAGCGCCGGTAGATCGCGCGGCGCAAGCGGCCGGTAGCGGACCGTCGCGTCGACGCCGAAGACGCGCGTCGTGAAGTCCGGGCCCGGCGTCGTTGTGGCCGTGGGCGAACGACGTCGCCGACGTCGAGGTTGGTGCGACTCGCGTGACGTCGCGATAGCCGCGCAGCCGGCCCACCTAGCTCACGTCGCTGCGCTCGTGCGCTGGTGAACAGCCGGTGTTGCCCTGGTAGACCTCGCCCGTCGCTTCGAGGAACAACAGCGGGTTCGAGAATCAGCTTCGAGACCGAGATCCCGGAGTCGTTCAGCCCTTCCTCGCCGCCGAGCAGGTTCTTCACGACCAGCGGCTCGTCGACCCACGGCAGCGCGTGCGCGTGCAGCGTGTTGACCTTGCCGAACTGCTGCCTTCATCTTGCCGACCTTCGCCAGCAGGCCGCCGGGCAGCGTCGGGAACGTCAGGAACCCTTCCTCGATCTCGAGCCCTTCGGGCGACGCGGCGAGGAAGAAGTCGGCGCGCGCGTACGGGATCGACGACCGCCTGGAAGCTGAGCTTCGGCTTCGTCCAGCTCGAGCGCGGGCGCGGGCTCGACCTCGTTCTCGCCCGCCGCGCCGAGGAAGTTGCCGATCACCGCGATGTCGGGGTTGAAGATCTTCGACATCGCGCTGCGCGTTGCCGTAGACCGGCAAGCGCACCCTGCGGCCCGCCCGCGCCGGCGGCGCCTGCCGGCACCGCCGCCTCGGGGCCGGCGCTGGCGCGGCTGGCCGGCGGCGGCGCGGCGCAGCCGGAGGCGCCGGCGGCTGGGAACGGTGCGGCACGCGTCGGCGCGCCGGCGCCGGCGCAGGTTCGCCGGCTGCTGCTGCAAGCCTTGCCTCGAGCGCCGCGAGCCGCGCGCCGTAGGCTGTCGCGGATCGACTCGAACTCCTGCCGCAGCCGCTGCGAGCTCCTCGCGCAGCTCTGCCGGGGACTGCGCCGGCGCTGGGCGGTGCGCCGGCGCGGGCGTCTGGGCCCGACGGACGCCGCGCGAGCTAACGCAGCAGACCACGGCACGCGGAGCTCACGCTCCCGCGCCGACGGCGAACGTGACTGGAACATGCGTCCTCCTGAAACGGAAACCGATTCGGCGAACGGAAACCGACCGAACTGCGAGGGAGAACCGAGCGGCTAGAGAGTGCGGGAGGAGCGCGTGCGGGAAGGTGTGCGTTGACCGGGTCGACGTGCGGCCGGCAGAGCGCCGCGCAACACCAGCGTCGCGGGCCCGACGTTGGTGGTGCGCTGCCGACGACCGGTCAGGGGCGATCGGAGCAGCCGCGTCCAGTGGCAGATGGCGCAGTGCGTCCGGCTGCGACGGCGGCGCCTGAGCCGGCGCCGAGCGCCGAGCTGTCGCTGGGAAGCCCGCCGGACAGCAGAGCGCCGGCGCAGAGCTGCATCGTCCTGCGCCGAGATGCGGCGAGGCGGGCTGACGCCACCGGCACACGAGTGCTACGGTGCGGGCCCAGCGCCGCATTCTCCACGAACGCTCATCGATCCAGAGTAACTGGGCGCTCCTCTGCGGGTCAAGCCAGGGCCCGCTATACTGTCGGCGCATGTTCCCGGTCAGCGACGTCATCCCGTCGCGCACCACGCCGTTCGTCACCATCGGGCTGATCGTCCTCAACGCGCTCGTGTTCCTCTACGAGCTGCAGCTCGATCGACCGCGAGCTCTACAGCTGTGCTCAGGCGTTCGGCGTCGTGCCCGCCTATTTCTGCATGGCCGACGTGGTCACGAGCATGTTCCTCCACGACGGCTGGCTGCACTTCGGCGGCAACATGCTCTACCTCTGGATCTTCGGCGACAACGTCGAGGACCGGCTCGGGCACGTCGGCGTTCCTGCTCTTCTACCTGGCCTGCGGCGGCGCTCGCGGCGCTCGGCGCAGGTCGCGCTGCAACCCGTCATCCGCTGGTCCCGATGATCGGCGCCAGCGGCGCGATCGCGGGGGTCATGGGCGCCTACTTCGTGCTCTACCCGCACTCGCGCGTGCTCACCGTGGTCTTCCTGCTGTTCTTCCTCGACATGATCGAGATCCCGGCGATCTTCTTCCTCGGCATCTGGTTCCTGATGCAGCTGTTCAGCGGCGTCGGCTCGATGGCGCACCGGCGCCGACGGCGGCGTGGCATTCTGGGCGCACGTCGCGGCTTCGCTGCCGGGCTCGCGGCGGGCTTGCGTTGCGCGGACGGTGAAGACGCGTGCGTGGGGGAATACTGGCGTCCGGGGTCGAGTCGACCAGTCGTCCGTAACTCCAGCTCCGAACCGAACTGCGAGGTCTGGACCTCGGACTGGACTGTACTGGAGGTTGACTCAAGCTCGGATTCGCGCTGCCGGATGTCGCGTCGCGACGCGCGCCAGCTCGATCATGATGCGCTCGAACTCCTTCGGGTACTCGTCGGCCGAGCAGGAACGCCTTCCGGATCTTCAGCTCCTCGACTTCCGCTTCGAGCGACGCGCTTGCGCTGCAGCAGCTTCGAGCAGCACCTCGTCGGTCGGCGCCGCGCCGGCGGCGCGGCTCGTCCAGGTAGGTGCGGCTCGCCAGCGACGCCGTCGTCGCCCTGGTCCGCGGCCTCGCGGCCGACGCCGTCGCCGTTGTCGTCGAGCAGCGCGCGTTCGGTCGAGAGCTGGCCGCGCTGCTGGTAGTAGCGGCGCACGCGCGCCGCTCGCCGCAGGCGAACGCCTCCCAGATCGAGATCCGCCCGTTCTTGTCGATGTCGGCGGCCTCGTCCGCGAACGCCTCGATGAAGTACTCGGGGAACACCGTGTCGAACCGCTGCGCCACCGAATCGGTCGCGGTGATGACGATCCGGCGCGGGCCCGCCAGCCGCTCGAGGAACGGAAAGCTCGCCGGCGCGCGTGTTGACGACGACGACCCGGCCGGGCAGGCCGCCGCAGCAGCGCCGCCCACTCGGCCGACTCGAGATCGCGGCCGACCAGGTTGAACTTGGCGTCGACGCCGTCGAACGTGCCGTGGCCGATCAGCACGACGAGCAGCAGGTCGTCGCGGCGTCAGCTGCGATCGCCGGATCGACGCGATCGCCCGCCGCACGTTGGCGGCGGTCGCCGCGGCGGCCGGCGTCGGCGTCTCGCTCAGCACCGTGACCTGCGCCGGGTCGAACTTCAGCCGCTCGATGAGCGTCCGCGACAGCGCCGTCGTCCAGCCGCTGTACTGCTGCGGCGTACGCCGGCCCGCCGCGTCGCCCCGGCGACGATCAGCGCATAGCGCTCCTCGCGCACGCGGCGGCCGGCAGCGGCAGCCGAGCGCGACGGCACGACCAGCGACCGACGGCGCGATGCGAGCCCTCATCGCAGCCCCCAGCGCCGCCGCAGCAGTCCACTCGGCGCGCGAGCAGCGCGACGATCGCGGCGAACGACCAGCCGTTGTGCCAGAGATCGCGGCGCACCGCGAGCGCGCGCGGCCGGCAGCGCGCGCGCGCGAGCGCGTCGAGCGAGCGCGGCCGTCTCGCCTGGCGTCGACCATGCGTCCGCCGGAGGCGAGCGCGATGCGCTGCGAGCAGCGGCGTGTTCAGCCGCGGATCCGTCATCTCGACGTCGGCGCCGCCGACCAGCAACGACGCCGACGCGATGCCGGCCCGGTGCGTCGCCGCGCCGCGCCTCGGCCGCTGACGCGATAGACGCCCGGCTGCCGGCGGCGCGAATGCGCCGCGTACGCAGGCGTCGTCGTCGCCGCCGCGGCGTGTCGGCGCCGCGCGGCAGCTGTCTCGATGCGGCCGTCCGGCGCGGTCACGCGGACGTCGACGGTCGCATCGCGCTGCGGCTCGAACGCCGGCGTCCCGAACCGCGACGCGCAGCGGCGAGCTCGTCGCCGGGCGCCGGCGCCGGCGCGGAAGCGCACTGGCCACCGGATCGGTCGGCCGGCAGCGCCAGCCAGCGCACCGCCTGCCGCCAGAACGTGTCGTAGGAGCGATCGGTCGACGGCAGCAGCATGCGCCAGCGCCACGACGCCTCGCCCGTGAACACCATCGAGCGGCCCTCGCCGTAGCGCTGCACGGCGACGAGCGCGCGCGCGGCGCCGCCGGCGCCGCTGGTCGACCGCCAGCACGCTGGCGCCGGGCCGCGGCCCGCCGAGCGGCGCCGTCGGCGGCGAGCGCCGGCACGGCGTCCCAGCGCTTGCGCGTCTCGTCCAGCGCCGTCGGCGAGCTGCATGATCGGGATGCGCCTCGCCTGCCGCCGTCAGCGCCGACGCGGTTGGCGCCGCGCGACGCGACGCGCCGGCAGCGACGCCGCCGCCGCGGTCCGTCAGAGTCCAGCGGCAGCACTTCCTCGAGCGGCGTGCCGAGCAAGCCCGTGCTGCACGAACGACTGCGCGCCGAGCACCAGCAGCCCGCCGCCGCGCCGCGCGACGAAGTCGCGCGTCGCCTCGAGCTGCGCGCGCGTCAGCTGATCGCGCCGTCGACGTTGGCGAGCACGATCGCGTCGTAGGCGAACAGATCCTCGGCGCGTCGCGGGATATCCGGTCGTCGAGCGCGGCGCTCGCGCGACCGCGCCGCCTGGATGTAGAACGTGTCGGCCCCCTGCTCGTTCTTGCCCTTGCGGACGACCGAATCGACTTCGAGGCCGCGAGTCGCCGCCCAGCGCGCGCTTCAGGAAGCTGTGCTCGAACCCGGGCGCGCCCTCGACGAGCAGCACGCGGCGCGGCCGCGACGGCGGCTGCACCAGCACGCTGCGCGTGTTGTTCTCCGGGACGAGCTCGCCCGGCCGCGGCGGGAATCTCGACGGTGTAGACCGTCGGCGCGCCGCGCGCGCGGCGCGACGCTGGAACACCTCGCTGCACCGGCGCGCCGTCCGCGGCCGGCGTGACGCGCGGCGCACCTCGATCGGCCGGCCGTTCTCGAGCAGCCGCAGCTCGATCGGCGCGGTGCCGTGCGCCGTGGCTCGACCGCGGAGACCGCGAGGTCGACGCGCGAGTCGTCGAGCACCGCCTCGGCGGCCGTGACGCTCAGCACCTCGCGATCGCGCCCGACCGTCGGCGCGCCGACGCCGATCGGATAGACCGGCGGCCGCGTCGCCGCCGCGATCGGTCCGCGCCGCTGGTGTCGCCGCCGTCCGACAGCAGCACGATGCCGGCGACGGCCGGCCCGCGATAGCGCTCGCGGACGGCCGGCCAGCGCGCCGGCCAGATCGCTGCGCCGCGCGGTCGCGCGTCGAGCGCTTCGGCGTGGCGCGGCGCCAGTCGCGTCGCCGAAGCGCGAGCACCTCGACCTGAAACCGCGCCGCGACAGCGCCGGCAGCAGTCGTGTCGATCAGCAGCTGCGCGCGCGCGATCGATCCGCCGCGCGCCGGCCGGCGTCCTCGATCGCCATGCTGCGCGAGACGTCGACGAGGATCGGGACGACCGCGTCGCCGGGCGTCCGCGTCGATCGCGTGCGACCGGCCGCATCAGGAAGAGCACGATCAGCGAGCAGCGTGACGAAGCGGAGGCGCCGAGGCAGTGCGCGCGCGGCGTGCCGTGAGCGGCACGCGCCGGTAGGCGTGCCACGCGACGCCGCGGCGGCGCAGACGACGAGCGCGAGCGCCCACCAGGGGAGCGGGTTCGCGAACGTCACTGCTCACTTCTTCGCTTTGCGCGAGCGACTCGTAGTAGCGCGCGATCAGTCGGCCGGTAGGCGTCCGGGACGCGCTCGCTGCCGCCGGCGCTCAACCGATCCTCGGCGCTGCTTGCGCGCCAGCCGGTCGCGACACCGCGGCCTCGTACTGTTCGAGCGCGAGGTCGACATCCTTGCGAAGCGACTCCCAGCTGCTGAAATCCTGCTTGAACGCCTCGGTGCCGGGAGCCGACGGCTGAACTCGTGCTCTTCCGGCGTCGAGCCGCCTGACCGCCGCGCTGCTCGCGCTGCGCATGCGGCCGAGCGCCTCGCGCGCCCGCTGCAGCTCGCGGCGGTATTCCTGCGCGCAGCCGCTGCACGCGTCGCTCCGCCCGACCCGAGCCGCCGCCCTCTGCCGGCTGTCCTCGCCGCGTCCGCCGCGCGACCCGCCGCGCTCCGTCGCGTTGCCCTTGCCGGCGCGCTCCTCGCGCTGGCCGCTCGCGCCTCCCGGCCTGCGCCTCGCGCGAGCTGCTGTTCGAGCCGTTCGAGCCGATCCCGCATCTCGCGCGTGCGATCCAGCTGCTCGGCCAGCTTCCGGCCGTCTTCCGGCCCGCCACCGTTCAGCGCGTCGACGACCGCTTCGAGCGCGCGCGCGAGCTGCTGTTCCGCTGCGCAGCCGACTCCGGCGTCCCGGCGCCCCTGGCTCGGCGCGCCTCCCTGCGGCCGCCGCGCTCCGACGCGCGATCGCGGAGCTCGCGGCCGAGTCGCGCATCCGGCGCCGACCTGCTGTCCCTGCAGCTGCTGGCCGGCCTCGCGGAACGCGCCCCTTCGGCCCCGGGCGCATCGCGCTCGGCCTCGCGCGCCGCCTGCTGCAGACGGTCGACCCGGTCGGCGAGCTGGTCCTTCTCCGCCGCGAGACGCCGAGCGCGTCGCTCGTCGCGCGGTCGCCTGCCGCGCTCCTTCTCCAGGCGCGCGGCCTCCGCGGCGACGCGCCGCTGCTCCTCGGCGATCTGCTGCGCTTCGAGCTGCAGGTCCCCGGCGGCGCGCTGCCGCGCGTCCGCGCTCGATCCTGCGCATCTGCCGCTCGAGCCGCTTGAGCGCTTCGGCCGCCTGCTCGGCGCTCGCGGCCGCCGCGCTCGCGTTCTGCCGCTGCATCTCGGTCGCGGCGTTGCGCATCTGCTCGGCCGCGCGCTGCATGTCGCTGCCCGACGGAGACGAGCTTCCGCGCGCCGCGCCCTGCCGCCGCGGCCGAGGCCTGCACCTGCTTCTGCAGCTGCTCGGCGCGGCCGCGCGCAGCTCCTCCTGCTCGCGCGTCAGGCGCTTCGAGCTGCCGCTTCAGCTCCTCGGCCGCAGATTCGCTTGGCGAGCTCCCGCTGCTGCTGCGTCGAGCTCCTCCTGCCGCCGCGCCAGGTCGCGGATCCGATCCAGCGCGATCGCCCTCGTTCTGCTGCGGCCGTGTCGGCTCGATTGCTGACCGCGTCTCGTAGTTGGTCTGCTGCTGCCGCTGCAGCTCGCTTGTCGAACAGCGCCGAGAGATCGCGGTCGGTGCGGCTGGTGCCCCCCTGGCCGGCGGCGCTCGCCGACTGCTGCGTCACCTGCCGGCGCCGGACTTCGGCCTGCGCCTGCAGCAGACCCTGCAGCGCCGCCATCTCGTGCGGGATGGCCTCGGCGGTCCGCGCGCCCTCGCAGCTGCTCGACGGCGCGGCCCATCGCCTCGACCGCGGCGCCGACCGGATCGCCGGCCGGGCCGCGCCGGCTCGCACGCGGCGGTGCAATCTGCTGCGGGATGAAGCCCCGGCCGCCGCGGCGGCTGCCCGAGCATCTGCTCGGCCCGCGCCTTCAGCTCCGCCTGCGCGCTGCGCCACCGCCTTCACGTCCTCCGCCGAGCGGCCGCGCGGCCGATCGCCGCTCGAGGTTCCAGGTCGCGCTGATGATCTCCTTCTGCGCCGCGATCAGCGTGTCGATCTGCGTGGCCGGTCCGCCGCCACCCATCGCCTGGCTCTGCGCCGCCACGAACTCCTCGTTGAACGGCTTGACCTCGAGGAAGAACATGTCGCTCGCGTCTCGGTCGATCGCTTGCCGCGCGCGACGTCGCGGGCCCGGGCGTAGTAGGTGATCACGTCGCCCGGCTGGACCTTCAGATCCTCCGCCGCCAGCAGGTGCGCGCCGATGCGCGCGACGTCGGTGCCCGCCGACGCGCGTGAACGGCACCGTCTTCGCCGGCCGCCCGCCGACCGCGTAGACCAGATCGAGCTCCGCGATGCCGTAGTCGTCGTCGGCGCGCGCCTCGATCGCGACTTCCTCGAGCGGCGTGATCCCCTGGTCGCCGGTCGGCCGGAGGATCCGCACGTCGGCGGACGATCGTCCATCACCCGGATGAAGTACTCGACGTCTCCGATCGAGCCGAGCCCGTCGGCGTCCGACAGCCGGACGCGATAGGAGTCGTCGTCGGCGAGCACGAGATCCGCCGAGGCGGACGCGCCGCTGGCGCTGCATCGGCGACCGGCGCGGCCCCGCGACATCGCCAGCTCGCCCGACGCGAGCGGCTTGTCGGTGTGAACGAGCAGCCGCACGCGCGTGCCTTCCGGCGCGTAGATGTCGCCGCCGTTCTTCTCCTCGCGCGGCTTCAGGCCGGTGAATGCCGGGTACTGATAGGCAAGGTCGATCCACTTCACCCGCGGCGGGAACAGCGCGGTCACCGTGTAGTCGCGCGACGACGACGCGCCCGCGACGACCCGGTACTCGAAGCTGCGATCGACCGACTCGAACGTGTAGCTGAAGCCGTCGGCCGACGCGGACATCGGGACGGTGCGCTGCTGCCCGTTCGCAGCTGACGACCAGCGACGGCGTCAGCGACAGCAGGCCCGCGCCGCGCCCCTGAAGCTTCGCCGCGATCCGCAGCGGACGGCCCGCCGCCACGCGCGCGTCTCCGGTTGCGACGTCGACGTGAGATGGTCCGCGGGAACAGCGAGACCCAGACCGTTGCGCCGGCGCGCAGCAGGTGCGGCGCGGCCAGGACCAGGGCCAGCAGCAGCAGCCCGGCGCCTGCCGCGGCCCTCGACGCCCGGCCCGGCGCAGCATCCTCGCGTGGAATGAGCGCGGAAGGATCGATGCCGCGCAGCGCGTGCAACGCGCGGCTGACGAGCAGCGCCGCAAACCCGCTCCCGTAGCCGATCGGGAGACTCGATGACCCGAACCGCGCTGACCAGCGCATCGGCACAGCGCCGCGCGCGACCGTCCGGGCAGTGCGCCGGTCTCGCTCCTCGACGAACCGCGCCACCTGGCAGTCGTCCGGGCGGCGCGGCATGCGGCAGGAACACCAGCGCGACGCCGGCTGCGCAGCCGCGACGCGCCGCGAGCGGCCAGCAGGCCGACCAGGCGCCCATCCCCGGCCCGAGAGCCCAGGCCGCACCCGCCGCCAGCAGGATCGGCACGCGCCGCCGCAGCGTCGCGCGAGCCGGACCGACTCGCAGCGCCGTCAGCGCGAACCAGCCGCCGCCGGACGGCGCCGAGCAGCGCTCGCAGCTCGATCGTGTCATCGTTCCATTGGCGTTCCTCTAACTTGATCGACGCTCCACGATCTACGTGTCCGCCCGACCACCGACTCACCGACGAGCGCGGCCAGCATCAGCAGCAGCCCGTACCGCCAGAGGTTCTGCGTGCCCTCCGCCTGCCGGGCCTGACGTTCGACCGGCGGCCGGGTCGGCTCCGGAGCCGATCCGATCCTCGCCTTGAATTCCGCCGGCGTGATCGCCGGCGTCGCGCTCTCGCGCGGGTCGACGTTGACGGTGATCCGGCGCCCGTCGCCGAGCGTGTGAACGCCCGGCTCCGCGCGTCCGCCCTGCGGCACGTCCGCGACCAGGTACTCGCCCGGCACTTCGGTCAGCGCCGCCGCGTGCCGGACCGCCTCGATCACGAACGGCACGAACGCCGGGTTGAGCGGAAAGTCGTTCCAGCGGCGATCGAGGTCGGAGGCGAACAGCACGACGCGGCCGCTGCCCTCGCGGCGCTCGAGCAGCGCCGGCGAGCCGTCGGTCAAGCGCGCGGCCACCTCCCAGCCGTCGGGCCGGACCTGCCAGGTCCGCGTGAACCGCACCTGGCCCAGGTTCGCCGCCAGCGCGCCGAACGGGCGGAAGATCGGATGGCGCAGGTCGGTCGCCGCGAGGACCGCGCCGCCGGCTGGCTGTTCGACCGGCGGAGAAATCCTGCCACGCCAACGGTCGTGGCGACGACCGACGCATCGACGTCGGGCGAGGCCGCGATCAGCAGGCCGCCGCCCTGCGCACGAAGTTCGCGAGCGTCTCGCGGCCGCGGCGATCGAGGTTGCGGGTGGACAGCAGGATCACGACCGACTGCTGCGACAGCGTCTTCCGGCGACATGCTGCCGAACGCGGCGGCGGTCCTGGTCTGGACGTCGAAGCCGGCGTCGGCGCCGCCCGACTGCAGAACGCGGGTCGCATAGAACCCGACTGATTCGACACTGTCGCCGACGATCAGGACCTCGGGCCGGCCGGTCGCGTCGAGCAGCAGAAAGCGCGGTTGTCGGAGGCAAAGCCGGCCGGATCGTCGATCTCGGCCGTCAGGATGCCTCGTGCGGGCGCGCGATACGGCACCGCCACGTCGACCGCGGACGCCGGCCGGAGCGGAGAACGGCGCGGTCGCGGCCGGACGGTTGTCCACCGCCAGCCGGACGGTGCCGGACACCGGTGACGCTCCGCCGTTGAGGACCTCGACGCGGACGCTCTCGCCATCGCGGCGCAGCTTCGTCACCGCCAGGTTCCCGCCGGACCCGCTCACGTCGCGCACCTCGACTTCGAGCGACGCCGGGACGCTGACCGGCGTCTCGTTCTCCCAGCCGGCGCGCTGGAGATCGCTGACGATCGACCAGCCGCGCGTCATCGCGATCGCTCAGCTCGACGGCGCGGTCGAACACCGGCGCGTACCGGGTGCCGCCGTACGCCGGCCGCAGCGCATCAATCGCCGCGCGCGCCTCGCCCGGTCCGCCCGGCGGCGCCACGATCGTGGCGCGATCGTCGAACGCGATGACCGCCACGCGCTGGCCGCGGCCGATGCCTGTCGATGGCGCTGCGCGCTTCGGCCTGCGCGCGCTCGAACCGTCCCGGCGCGCTCATGCTGAACGAGCGATCGATGGCGATGATCTGCAGGGATGGCCCTTCGGCCGACGCGCGTGAAGTACGGCCGGGCGAACGCGACCGCCAGCAGCACCAGCGCGGCGACCCGCGCCGCGAGCAGCAGCAGGTCCCGCAGCCGGCGGCGCCGCGTCTGCTCGAGCGGCGAGCGCCGCAGCAGGTGGACCGCGGTGAACGGCACCTCCGGCGCCACGTCGCGCCGCAGCAGGTGCAGCGCGATCGGAATGGCCACCGCGAGCGCGCCGATCAGGAACGCGGGGTAAAGGAAAGACACGCCCCCTCGCTATTTCTGCCGCTGCCGCGCCGCCAGGTAGCTGAGCAGCGCGAAATCCAGCGGCTGCGACGTGTCGAGCTGCACGTAGTCGATGCCGGCGCCGCGCAGCTCGCGGTCGTACTGGAGCGTCAGCCCGGCAAGCTGGCGCAGATAAGACGTCCTCACCGTCGCGGGATCCGCGAGCAGCTCCTCGTCGCTTTCGACGTCGCGGAACTTCGCCGGTCCCTGGAACGGAAACGTCAGCTCGTGCGGATCGAGGAGCTGGAAGACGATCACTTCGGAGCCGCGGAACTTCAGGTGCCGGAGCCCCCGGATGACCGGCTCGGAGTCGTCCAGCAGATCGGAAATCACCACGACCAGGCTGCGCTTGATCAGCGCCTCGGCGAGCTGACGGAGCGGCCGTGCGGCGCTCGACCGCCGTCCCGGCTGCAGCCGCTCCAGCGCCAGCAGCAGCGCGTGCAGGTGGCCGGCCCGCGCCCCGGCCGGCAGCCGGAACGTAATCCGGTCGTCGAACGCGATCAGCCCGGTCGCGTCGCGCTGCCGGTGCATCAGGAACGCGAGCGACGCCGCCAGCACCGAGCCGTATTCGAGCTTGCTCATCGGCGCCGAGCCGCGATACGCCATCGACGCGCTGACGTCGAGCAGCACGTGGCATTCGAGGTTGGTTTCCTCCTCGAACTTCTTGACGTAGTGACGATCGCTGCGCGCGTAGATCTTCCAGTCGAGCGTGTTGAGATCGTCGCCGGGAAGGTACTGCCGGTATTCGGCGAACTCGACGCTGAATCCGCTGTAGGGACTGCGGTGCAGCCCGGCGAGAAACCCCTCCACCACCGTCCGCGCCTTCAGCTCCATCGTCCCCAGCCGCGCCAGAATCGCCGGGTCGAGGAAGCGGAGATCGCGCGCAGGGGCGGGGGCGGCCACGGCTACATTCCGCTGCGCGGGGTCGGCACCGCCTCGAGGAGGCGATCGATGAGCGTGTCCGACGTGATCCGCTCGGACTCGGCGTAGAAGTTCGGGATGATCCGGTGCCGCAGCACCGGCCGCGCGAGCGCGCGGATGTCGGGAACCGACACGTGGTAGCGGCCGTTGAGCAGCGCCCGCGCCTTGCCGGCGAGGATCAGCGACTGCGACGCGCGCAGTCCGGCGCCCCACTTCACCCACTCGCGAACGAAATCGTGATCGCTCTGGCGGCCCGGGCGCGAGGCATCGACGAGCCGCACCGCGTAGCGCGCCACGTCCTCGGCGACGATCACCTGGCGGACCAGCTGCTGGATCTCGAGGATCTCCGCTCCGCTCAGCACCTGCGACGGCGTGTGCGTCACCACGCCCGTCGTCTGGGTCACGACCCGGACCTCCTCGTCTTCGGGGAGGTAGGTCATGACGATGTTGAACATGAAGCGATCGAGCTGGGCCTCGGGCAAGGGATAGGTGCCTTCGAGCTCGATCGGATTCTGTGTGGCCAGCACGAAGAACGGCCGCTCCAGCGCGTAGGTCCGGCCCGCCGCGGTGACGTGATACTCCTGCATCGCCTCGAGCAGCGCCGCCTGCGTCTTGGGGGGCGTGCGGTTGATCTCGTCGGCCAGGATGATCTGCGCGAAGACCGGCCCCTTCACGAAGCGGAGCGAGCGGTGCCCGTTCTCTTCGTCGAGCACCTCGGTTCCCGTGATGTCGGCCGGCATCAGATCCGGCGTGAACTGGATCCGCTTGAACGAGAGATCGAGGATCTGCGCCACCGTCTTGATCAGCAGGGTCTTGGCCAGCCCGGGCACTCCGGTGATCAGGCAGTGCCCTCCGGTGAACAGGGCCATCAACACTTCGTCGATGACGGTGTCCTGCCCGACGATGACCTTGCGGATCTCGGCGAGAATGCGCTCCCGTCCGGCCGCCACCCGCTCGGCGACCGCCGCGATATCCGACGAAGACGACGGCATGTGCATCAGTGCGTCAGCGAATAGACGATTTCGTTGATTTCCATGCGGTAGGCCTGCGCGGTGTACTTCACGTAGCCCGGATAGTCCGACGCGTTCGACCACTCCCAGCCGTCGCCCATGTCGGTGTTCCAGTTGATCAGGACCATCGCGCGGCCGCTGTCGTCCTCGATCGCGCGGAGCTTGGCGTCGAACCCGCCCTTCTCCCAGGTCCGGCCCTGGAGGAACGATCCGAGCCCCGGCGTCTGCGGAAAGCCGTCGATCTGATAGAAGCAGCGGAAGATCGGATGGCTCGCCGGCAGATCGACGATCTTCCGGTCCGGGAACACCCGCTTCAGTTCCTTTTCGAGGTTGTCCCACTCGATCGGTCCGTGGAAATCGTCGAACGTGAGCGTGCCGCCGCGCAGCAGGAACTCCCGGAGGTTGGCGACCTCGGTCTCCTTCAGCCGCAGGTTGCCGGGCTCGACGATGTAGATCCAGGGGTAGTTCCAGAGGCCCGGATCCTCGAGCGTGAGGACCACCGGCTCGTTCACCTGAATCGACGTGACCGTCCGCACCCTGCGCGAGAGGTTCTGTTCGGCCGCGGGAAAGTCAATCGTCCACGGCTCGTCGTAGATGTCGTAGCGGCGGCCCGGGGGAAGCGTCCACGCGTCGTAGCGGATGCGGGCGAAGGTCCACTGAAGGCCCGCGAATCGCGCGTCCGGCCCGGCCGCCGGCTGCGCGTCCAGCAGGGTCAGCGCTCCCAGCGCCAGCACTCCAATCCCGGCCGTGACGACCCGCACGTTATTTGCCCTCGACCGCCCGGAGAAGCAAGTCCTGCGCCCGCTCGAACGTCGGCGCGATCTCGAGGGCGGCCAGCGCCTCTTTCTTGGCGTCGGTTGGCCGCCCTGCCAGCAGATACGCTTCCGCCAGATCGCAGTGCGCGGCCGCCTTGTCAGGGACGTTGGTCAGCAGCGCCACCTTGAACTCGCGGGTGGCAATGCCCGCGTTCTTGCCCTTCAGCGCGAGCCGTCCGGAGCCGCTGTGCGCGGTCGCGTCGAACGGGTCGAGCGCCACCACCCGCTCCAGCGCGAACCGCAGCATCGCCTCGTCGCCGGCCTTCTCTGCCAGGGCGGCGAGCCGGCGGGCCGGTTCGACCGCCGCGTGATCGTGCTCGATCAGCGCGCGATACGCCTTGATCGCGCGCGGCGTATCACCGAGCTTCTCCGCGAGCCGGCCCATGATGGCGTTCGGACTGTTCTCGCCGGTCGCGACCGGGATCAACGCCGCCGCCTTCTCCAGCGGCTCGTACGCGGCCGGGTCGCCGGCGGCGGCGAGCGCGCGGCCGAGCGCGAGCTGCGCCGCGAAGCTCGTGGGATCGGCCGCCGCGGCGGCCTTCAGCTCCGCGACGTTCTCCGACGGCTTCGGCCCGCTCGGCCCATCACCCGACGGCGCGGCCCGCAGCGCGGCGAGCAGTCCGGAGAAGCGCGTCTGGATTGCGGTGTCGAAGCTGGCCTGCAGCTTCTCGGTCGACGCGCCAAGGCCCTTCGCGAGCGCGGCTTCTCCTTCGAGGCCTTCCCCGTACGCCACCAGCAGACGCCGCAACGCATCCTGGCCGTAGGTCGTCACGATGTGATCGACCAGCAGCGAGGCCTGGTAGTAGGCCAGCGCGATGGTCTCGGGGCGCGTGAAGCCGGCATTCAGGTCCTTCAGCTTCAGCGTTTCCTTCCGCTGCAGCGCCACGGCGAATGGCACCTCCATCTCGCGGCCCCACTCCTGCCGCGCCTTTCCTTCCTCGTAGACGGAAATGCCCTCGGTCAACCAGCGTGGAACCCGCTGGTTCGAGAGCTGCAGGGTGATGACGTGCGCGAGCTCGTGCCAGAGCGTGGCCTGCCACGAGAACGTTCCCGGTGGCCGCGCCTTCGGCGAATCCATCGTCACGACCCGCCCGAAACAGGCGCCGAGTGCGCCAATCATCCCAGGCAGGCCGAGCGTGCGGACGGCGAAGTCGTCGTGGTTGGGAAACACTTCGATGAGGATCGGCCCCTTCGGGGTGAGCTGGTACTTCGCCGACAGCGCCTTGACCGCCTCGTGCGCCAGCGGAATGGCGTACTCGCGCATCACCGCGGCTTCGTCGGGATGGAACTTGAAAATCAGGTCGCCGCTCGTTTCGACCACGAACTTGTCGAGCGTGTCGAGGAGCGCGAGCAGGTTGTAGGTGACCTGGTCGAACGGATCGGCATCGAACGACCGGTCGAGCGCCTTGCGCGCTTCGACCTCGTCGCCGGTACGCATCAGGTGCATGCCGAGGTCGCCGTAGGCCCGGGTGTTGCCAGGATCGAGCGCCACCGCCTTCCGCGTGAGCGCAACGGCTTCCTCGAACCGGTAGTTCCGCGCTGACAGATCGGCCGCGATGCGATACACGTCGCTGTAAGCAGGGTTCACGGCCAGCACGCGCTTGACCTCGGCTTCGAACGCCGCCGGATCGTCCCGCACGTACCCAATTGCCGCGAGCCACGACCGCGCCTCGAGATGCGATGGGTTGATCTCGAGGACCGTCTGAATCTTCGCGCGCGCGTCGTCCCACTTGGCGTTGTTGAGATCGAGCTCCGCCAGCAGGAGATGCGCATCGGCGAGCTGCTTGTCGATTTCCAGCGCGCGACGGGCGGAGGCGGCCGCCGCAGGCGGGTTCTCGTCCGCCAGCACGCGTCCCAGGCCTGAGTGCGCGGGCGCCCACTCAGGCTCGGCCTTGATCGCGTCCTGCAGCGATCGCAGGGCCTCGGGCTTGTTGTATTTCTCGAGGAACAGCAGACCCCAGGCGGTGTCGATCGGCGGGGTCCGCCGACGCGCCGTCCGCCGCTCGATACAGCGTGTTCGCATCGCGCGGCCGGCCGAGCGCCTGGGCGGCACGCGCCCCGCGGAACACACTCTCGACATCGGACCCGGCTGCGCCTCGATCGAGCACCTGCGTCAAGAGGCGCGTGGCCACCTGTGCGCGTCCGAGCTGCTGGTTCAGCAACCCGAGCTGGAGCGCGGCCTCACCGCCGGGATCGCGGCTGGCGGCGGGTTCGAGGATCGTGGCGGCTTCCGCGTACTGTCCGCGGACCATCGCGAGCTGGCCGAGGACGGCGGCCGCGGCCGGGTCGCCGGCGGGCCGCTGTTTCGCGAGCGCCTCCGCCTCAGCCGGGCGGCCGCGCGCGATCGCACGCCGGGTCACTGCCGCGAAGCTCTGCACGTCCGCCGGCGCCGCTCTGCCGCGCGTATGCCGGCGGAAACGTCGCCCAGGCACACACATATAGAAGGAAGGCGACAGTGGGGCGAAGAAGCCCCCGGAGGCGACGCGAGCTGGGCATAGTCGTCCTGGGTCTGCGGAGTGGCCTGGCCGCGATTATAGAACGCGGTCCACGGCCACTGGTCGTTAGACGCTCAGCTACGGGCCGAGGACGTCAACTCCCCACTTCCAACTCCCAACTCCCAAGGCGAAACCCGTCGGACAATGGGGGCGATCGGTTTCCCTTGGGAGTTGGGAGTTGGAGGTTGGGAATTGACGAACGGAGTCAGAACAGCTCCCTCCATGTGAAGAAGAGCGCGGCGACCAGTCCCTGGAGCATCGCGAACGCGGAGGCCCAGGCGGCGACCGTCTGCCGGGGCAGGCGTGCGGCGAGCACCATGAAGATCGGGAACAGCGTCGAGGAGATCCGACCCATCGACAGCGCCCCTCCCGCGAAGATGGGCGGCACCAGGTTCAAGAGGACGAACAGACCGTACGCGGTGCCGAGACGCCGGAACACCGGGATCAACCAGACGATCACGAACATCACGGCGAGCGTGTTCAGCACGTCGAAGGGAACGCCCTGCGACACTTGCATGAAGCCTTCCGTGGTGATCCACTCCCAGCCTTGCGCGATCGGCCTGGTTCCCAGGTCGCGACCCCACGCGCCCTGAATCCGAGCCCAGGCGAACCAGAATCCCGTCAACCACCGCAGGAAAGCGGTGAAGATCAGCATCGCCACTCCAGGCATCGCGGCCGCGACAAACCGTTGGCCGATGAGCCCGATTGACATCGGCTGCTCTCGACTGCCGCGCCAGTCCTGCCAGGTTGCCTGCGCCGCCAACAGCGCGAGCGGCACCGACACGAGGCAGCCGTTCGGACGGCTGAACCCGACGAGCAGGCCAAAGAGCGACGCCATCGGCCATCGCTGCTGATGAAAGTGATAGAACGCGCCGACCGATCCCAGCAGGAACAGCCCCTCGGTGTAAGGCGCGTTGAAGAACGCCGCAAACGGATACGCCGCGAGGAGCAGCGGCGCACTCGCCGCAGCACCGTCGCCCGCCAGCAGGCGGGTCAATCGCGCGAGGTAGACGAGCGCCAGCAGGAACGCCGCCAGCGAAATCACCACTCCCGCCCAGAGCGCCCGAATCATGCGCTTCTCGCGTGGCAGGCCGGGCGCGTTCATGCCGAACAGCGCGCCGACCGGCCGCATCAGCATCGGCAGCGCCGGAAAGAACGCGAAGTTGCGCTGACGATCGAACTGCCGGTCCCATTCGTAGCCATCGAGCGCGATCGATCCGTACCAGCCGGCGTCGAACCGCGCCGGAAGATTGCCGAACGGATCCGACGTCAGGGTGAAGCTCGCCTTCGGCGCCAGCCCGATGGTGACGACGGCAAAGTGCGCGACGATGAAAACGGCGGGCCGCGTCGCCATGAACGCGCGGACGGCGGCTGCGGTCTCCGGGTAGGCGTCGAGCCGCGCCCGCCAGACCGCAAAGCTCGAAAGGATGCCGGTTCGCCGGAAGATCGCGTGACGCAGTCCAGAGACGATGACTGTGGCGCCGAGAAGCGCAAGAACCGATGGCAGCGTGGTCGAGCGGCTTCCGATGAACAACTGGCGACCCGCGACCACGACGAACAGGGTCGCCGCGGCCAGCAACACCGTCAGCGCATCGAGCAGCATCGCCCGTCGCGGGGGCGCAATCGGCGGTGGCAAAACTTCGTCGTCTGTGATCACAGCCCCCCAAGCGCGCGCTCTTCGACCCGGATCCGGGCGAGCATCAGCGTGCCGAACACCAGGAACGATGCGGCTCCGGCGATCGGGGCGTGCGCCATCAGCGCCGCACCCACGAGCTCACCGGCCACTCCAAGGTAGTTCGGATGGCGCAGGAGCCGGTAGGGCCCGGCGGAGACGAGGGGCTGCCCCGGTGGGACCAGCACTCTAAAGGTCCAGCGATTCCCGAGCGTCGCGATCGCCCAGTACTTCAGGGCCTTTGCGGCGGCGAACACGAGGGCGCCCACGGCAAACGACCGTCCCAGCGGCACGTCGCGCACCAGCGCCTCGCCGGCGATCGCCACGAAACACGCCGGATAGGCGACCTGCATCACCCGATACACGTCGTCGGATGGCTCGATCGCGCCGAGCCCCCGCAGGATGCGCTCGTGCCGACGCGATCGCCGCGCCTCGGCGATCATCGGCACGAAGGCCACGAGCGCGACGATGGCGGCGCGGATCATCCGGCGGATACGTCTCCGAGGTAACGAACCACCTGTCGGACCGGCCAGGTCGACAGGCGGCTCGCGGCAGCGGCTCCGGCGAGTGCCCGCTTCGATCCGGACAGCGCACGCAGCACCCGGTTGACGCGCAATCTCCGGCCCAGCTCACGATGACGTCGCGCCGCGAGACGCTGCGGCGCCGCCGCCAGATCGCCTCGATTGAGCGCCTCCAGGCACTCGGCGGCTGCGAGCTCCGCGCCCCGAATCGCCAGACGCAGACCGTCGCCGGTCATGGGATCGACGAATCCTGCCGCATCACCGGCAAGGAGAAGCCCGAGGCTGCCGGGGACCTCACATTCGACCGCGAGCGGTCCGAGGGAGACCGGCCGCCCTTCGGGTCTTGCGCGCGCAAAGCGATCGGCAAGCACCGGCTCACCCGCGATCGCCGTATCGATCAGCAACGCGGGATCGCGAAGGGCAGAACGATCACAGGTGACCACACAGACATTCGCGAGGCCGCCAGGCAGCGGCGCGACGCCGATGTAGTGCCCGGCGCGGACGTGCATTTCGCCGCAGTCGGCCAGGCCGGCGACGTTGGTGAAATAGCGGCCGGCCGCCCATCGGCGGGGCGTTCGCGCGTATCTGGCCAGCGACAGCCCGTGCGCGATGCGTGACGCGCGGCCGTCCGCGGCAATGACGAACCGCGCAGCCATCGAATACGAACTGTCTCGAATCTCCGCGTTCACCTGCATGACCTGCGGCTGGCCGCTGGCCACCACCGAGTCCACCCGCGCCGCTTCGACGACGGTCACGCCGGCGCTCGCCGCGGCCTGAACCAGGCGCTCGTCGAGAAGGCAACGGCGTATCGCACGGCCGATCACGCCCGCAGGATACCAGCCCTCTGCTCGTACCCCGCCCGGTCCGGTGACGAGCATGCCGCGGATCGGCAGTCCGTCGCCGGCAGGATGAAGTCCCAGACGCGCGAGCGCGCGCAACGCACCGGGATTGAGCGTGTCGCCGCACAGCTTCTCACGAGGGAACGTCGCGCGGTCGAGCAGCCGTACCCGCAGCCCCGCCCGCGCGAGCACGATCGCGGCGATACAGCCGGCGGGTCCGCCACCGACCACGATCACATCGTCTGACGGCACTGGAAGAGAGCGTGGCGCGCGACGCGGTCACGATCAGTGCGGGGAGGCATCGCGCCGGCCCACCACAATCGCGCTGTTCTTCGATCCGAACCCCAGACAGTTACAGAGGGCTGCGACCGGAGTGGCCGGGCGTCCGACCCTCGGAAGCAGGTCGAGATCGCAATCCGGATCCGCTTCCTCCAGGTTGATCGTGGGAGGCAGAAAGCCGTTGGCGAGGGCGAGCACCGTCGTCACGATCCCGGAGGCGCCGCTGGCGCCCTGCGGATGGCCAATCATCGACTTGGTCGAGGAGCCCGGGACCTGGCCTGCGCGGGTACCCAGCACCTCACGGACGCACCGGGCTTCGACCGCATCGTTGAGCACGGTCGACGTGCCATGGTAGTTCACGTACCCGATATCTTCGACGGGATGTCCTGACCGCTCGATCGCCAGCCGCATCGCGCGGACGATCTGTTCCCCGTCCGGATTCATCTGCACGCGGTGATAGGCATCGCAGGTCGAGCCATAGCCGTCGACCGTGGCGTAGACCCGTGCGCCCCGGGCGCGGGCGCGGTCCTCGCGCTCGAGCACCAGCATCCACGCGCCTTCGCCGAGCACGAATCCGTCGCGCGCCCGATCGAACGGCCTGGACGCTGCCGAGGGATTGTCGTTGTACCGCGTCGCGACGACGCGCATCTTCGAAAAGCCGAAAATCATCCCCGGCGTCACGCAGGCGTCGGCGCCGCCGGTCAGGATGGCGTCCGCTTCCCCGCTCCTGATGAGCGAGGCGGCATATGCAATCGCATCGGTGGAACTGGTGCAGCCGGTGGAGATGACGTGGCTGATGCCGTGCAACTCGAGCGCGATCGAGATCTCGCTGGAAATCATCCCGACAATCGACACCGGGATCGCGTACGGCGTGACCCGCTTCCAGCCATCGCCGAAGAACTCGCCATATTGCCGTTCGGCGACGTCGATCCCGCCGGCGCCGCTGCCGACGAGCACGCCGGCGTTCGGCTCGTTGAGCCGCAGTCCGGCGTCGGCCCACGCCTCACGTGCGGCGATCACGGCAATGAGCGAGGCCTTGGAATAGCGGCGGGGATCAGCACGCCCGGCGGGCGGGGCGTCTCCGGCCCGTTCCGAAACGATCGTTCCTTCCTCGATCGTGACGGCCGGCACCGGTGCGGCAACGGTGCACGGAAAGGGCGAAGCGTCGAAATCGACAATGCTGCGAGTGGCGCTGCAGCCGCGGCTGACATGACGCCAGAAACAGTCCCGCCCGACGCCGTAGGGCGAGACGACGCCGATGCCGGTGATGGCGACATGGGGACGGCCGTTGCCGGACATAGTGCTTATAATACCCACCCTCATGTCAGCGTCTCCGCGTGGGCCGGCCGTCGCGCTGGCTTTTGCGTGGTGCGGGGCCGCGGCCTTCGCTGGTTCGCTGCTGTTCTTCCTCTACTCGTACCTGATCACCTTCGGCCGCCCTGCCGAAGGCGCGGGACTCATCGAGGCGGTCGCGATCGACTGGGTCCTTTTCACGGTTTTCGCGCTGCACCACAGCGTGTTCGCGAGGCCCGCGGTCAAGAACCGCCTGGCGGCCCGGCTTTCCGTCCCGGTCGAGCGCTCGATCTACACGTGGGTCGCCAGCCTCCTCTTCATCGTGGTGTGCGCAAGCTGGCGACGCGTCCCCGGTCAGCTATACCAGCTCAGCGGCTTCGCGGCCCTCGCCGCGTACGCCGTTCAGTTACTCGGCATCCTGCTCACCGCGAGAAGCTCGGCCCGCCTCGACGTGCTCGACCTCGCCGGAGTTCGTCCACTGCTTTCGCCGGAGACCAGGACGTCAGAACACGTGCCGCTGGTCACCACCGGCTTGTACGGATTCGTTCGGCATCCCCTGTACTTCGCCTGGATGCTGCTCGTCTTCGCCGCGCCGCACATGACCATGACCCGGCTGACGTTTGCCGTACTCGAGCACGGCGTACCTCGCAATCGCCATACCGTTTGAGGAACGTGCGCTGGTCCGTGTCTTCGGTGCGCAGTATCGCGAATATCAGCGGCGCGTGCGCTGGCGGATGATTCCCGGCGTGTATTGATCAGACACGGTTACGTGATACGTGCCGCGCTTTCGTCGCACGTCGACGTCGCGACCGCACCTGCAACCCGGCGGGACAGGTCGGACCGCGATGCTATGATTCGGAAATGTCGCGCCGCCAACGTGGCTCGCTGTGGAATCGCATTCGAACCACGTCAGGTCGCCGCGCGTCCCGCTGCGTGATTCGCCATGGCTGAGCCCGCACAGACTCCGGCCCTCCCTTCCGAACTTCCGGTCGTACCGCTCCGCGAAGCGGTAGTCCTGCCGTTGACCGTCGCGCCGCTCGGCGTCAGCCGTCCGATCTCCGTCGAGGCGGTCAATCGCGCGCTCGCCGGCGACCGGCTCGTCCTGCTGCTGCTGCAGAAGAACGAAGCCGAGGAACCAACGCTCGACGATCTGCACCGGGTCGGCACCGTCGGCGTCATCCGGCAGATGGCGAAGTCTCCAGGAGGCATGCGCGTCCTGGTCGAGGGGATGGTCCGCGCCCGCGCGGAGTTCCTGAGCAACGACCGCGGCGTCCTCACCGCGCTGCTGAAGCCGCTCCCGGAAACCTCCGAACGCACCATCGAGATCGAAGCCCACGTCCGGCGGCTGCAGGAGCTCGTCGATCGCGCGCTCAGCCTGGCGACCGGGCTCTCGCCGGAAGTCAAGACGCTGGTGTCGTCGCTCGACGATCCGCTGCGAATCGTCTACATCCTCGCCAGCCTCCTCGACATGCGGCCCGAGGACAAGCAGAAGCTCCTCGAAGAGAACAGCCTCGCGGTGAAGCTCGATGCGGTCGCGATGGCGCTCTCGCGCGAGATCGAGGTCCTCGAGCTGAAGGGGCAGATTCAGTCGAAGGCCGAAAAGGAGATGACCGACGCGCAGCGTGAATACATGCTGCGCCAGCAGCTCAAGGCCATCCAGTCGGAGCTCGGCGAAGGCGAGGGCGAAGCTGCGGAGATCCGGCGGCGGGTCATCGACGCCCAGCTGCCGGAGCCGGTCGCGGTCGCTGCGCTTCGCGAAGTCGATCGCCTCGAGCGGATGACGCCCGCGTCGCCCGAGTACCAGATGATTCGCACCTACCTCGACTGGGTGCTCGACATCCCCTGGTCGAAGACGACCGAGGATCGGCTCGATCCGGTCGAAGCGCGCCGCGTGCTCGACGAGGACCACTACGATCTCGACAAGGTCAAGGAACGCATCGTCGAGTACCTGGCCGTGCAGAAGCTGCGGCAATCGCAGCGCGAGCCGATGAGGGCTTCGACGCCTGCGGGATTGGTCGAGCCGACCGAAGCGACGATGCTCGCCGCCTCTGCCGCCGGTGAGAACCCGGCTGGCAGCGGCAACGGCTCCGCACCCTCGCCTGAGCGGTCAGCCTACGGCCACTCGAATACGCGGGCCGATTCTTTGTTTCGTCGGCCCTCCGGGCGTCGGAAAGACCTCGCTCGGCCAGTCGATCGCGCGGGCGATGAACCGGAAGTTCGTGCGCATCTCGCTCGGCGGCGTCCGCGACGAGGCCGAGATCCGCGGCCATCGCCGGACCTACATCGGGTCGATGCCCGGGCGGCTCGTGCAGGCGCTGAAGACCGCCGGATCGGCGAACCCCGTTCTGATGCTGGACGAGATCGACAAGGTCAGCGTCGGCATTCAGGGCGATCCCGCGGCGGCGCTGCTCGAAGTGCTCGACCCGGCGCAGAACCACGCATTCCGGGATCACTACGTCGAGATCCCGATCGATCTGTCGCGGGTGCTGTTCATCGCGACCGCGAACCAGCTCGGGACGATCCATCCGGCCCTGCTGGATCGAATGGAGCTCATCTCGCTGAGCGGCTACACCGAAGAGGAGAAGGTCCACATCGCCCGGCTCTACCTGGTGCCGCGGCAGATCGAGGAGAACGGGCTGCAGCCGGCCCAGATCCAGATCACGGACGACGCGCTGAGACGCATCGTTTCGGAGTACACGCGCGAGGCTGGCGTGCGGACGCTGGAGCGCCAGATCGGCACCATCGCGCGCAAGGTCGGCGGCACGTGTGGCGTCGGAACCGGGCCACACCGCCATCGTCGACTCGCGTGAGCTCGACGCGTTCCTCGGGCCGGCCACGTTTCAGATCCGAGACCGCGTTCCGGACCTCACGGCCGGGCGTGGCGACCGGTGTCGCGTGGACCGAGGCCGGCGGCGACGTGCTCTTCATCGAAGCGTCGCTGATGCCGGGCAACGGCCAGCTCATACTGACCGGCCAGCTGGGCAACGTGATGCAGGAATCCGCTCGCGCCGCCCTCAGCCACATCCGGCAGCGCGCGACCGAGCTCGGAATTCCCCCGGACTTCCTGTCGAAGCAGGATCTGCACATCCACGTCCCGGCCGGCGCCATCCCCAAGGATGGCCCCTCGGCCGGTGTCACGATGGCAACGGCGATCGTGTCGGCGGCGCGCGGACATCCCGGTCGAGGCCGACGTCGCGATGACCGGCGAGATCACGCTCTCGGGCCTCGTCCTGCCCGGTTGGCGGAATTCGCGAGAAGGCGCTCGCCGCCAGGCCGTCACGGAGTCCGGACCTTCGTCCTGCCGGAAATGAACCGCGCCGATCTCATCGAGCTTCCCGCGGAGGTCAAGCGAGGACATCACGTTCGTGCCGGTGTCGACGCTGGAGGAAGTCCTGCGAGTCGCGCTCCCGGCCGGCACGCATGCGTAATCAGGAGTGGCCAGTTCATCCCCAGTGCCTCCTTCCGTCCTCTTCTACATTTCCGGCCACGGGTTCGGTCACGCCATCCGGCAGATCGCGATCATCAACGCGCTGCACGAGCTGTCGCCGGCGATGCCGATCGTCGTCCGGACCGCGGCGCCGCGAATGGCTCTTCACACGAACCTCCTGCGGCGCATCGATGTTCCTTCCTGGCGAGACGGACACCGGCGTCGTCCAGATCGACAGCCTTCGGCTGGACGTCGCCGAAAGCGTGCGGCGGGCCCGCGCATTCCTCGACCGGTTCGACGAGCTCGTCGCACGGGAAGCCGCCATCATCCGGGCGAACGATGTCGGCTCGTGATCGCGGACGCTCCTCCGCTGGCGTGCGCGGCAGCCGCGGCCGCCGGAGTGCCGTCGGTCGTCTGTGCAAACTTCACCTGGGACTGGATCTATCGCGAGTACTCGGAACAAGCCCGGGGTGGAGCCGCTCGTCGCCGAGATCGGCCGCGCTCTATGCGACGGCGTCCGCGGGATGGCGGCTGCCGCTGCCGGGCGGGTTCCAGACCGATCGCTCCGATCATCGATCTGCCCTTCGTGGCCAGGCACGGTCGCACCGACCTCGGACCGTGCGACATCAGACGCGCGCTCGAGCTGCCGGCCGGATCGGCCGCTGGCGCTGGTCTCCTTCGGCGGCTACGGCCTGGACCAGCTGCCGCTCACGCGCCTCGACTGCCTGACGGATTGGGACATCGTCCTGACGACGCGAGGGTCAACGGGCGTGACCGTCCCGCGCGGTGTCCACGTCATCGCGGAAGAACAGCTGTACGGGCGCGGATTTCGATACGAGGATCTCGTGCGCGCCGTGGACGTCGTGATCACCAAGCCGGGATACGGCATCATCGCGGACTGCATCGCGAACGACGCCGCGATGCTTTACACGTCGCGCGGACGTTTCGCGGAATACGAGGTCATGGTCGCGCGAGATGCCGCGGTACCTGCGGTGTCAGTCATCTCGAGCTCGAGAGGCTTCGAAGCCGGCGCGCTGGAATGCCGCCCTCGGAACGCTGGCGGGATCTGCCGCCGCCACCCGAACGGGTTCCGACCGACGGCGCCCGAGGTGGCGGCGAGACTGATTGCCGATCTGGTCAGTGCGCCTTGACGGCGGTCACCAGCGACCAGATCCGCGGGAAGTTCACCTTCTCGATCGAGATCGGCTGGAGGTCGGCCTGCGCGAGGAACGCGGGCAGGTCGAGATCCGATTTGAATCCGATGTGAATCGTGAGCGGCGAAATCATCCGCTCGACGCGTGACAGGATCGAGGTTCGGGCTCAGGAAGTGATTGAGAAAAACGATTCGACCGCCCGGGCGGCAGACCCGGCGCATCTCCTGGGCGACCTTGACCGGATCCGGGACGACGCTGATCAGGTATGGCGCGTAGACGATATCGAACGAGTCGTCGGCAAATTTGAGATCGGCGGCATCCATCTGGACAGCCGGAGCGAATGAGGCACGTCCTTGCGGGCAGCGCGCTCACGGGCCTTCTCGAGCATCGAGGACGAGAAGTCGATTCCCGTCACTGTCGCGTCCCGTGGATAGAGGGAGAGGTTGATCCCCGTGCCGACGCCGACCTCGAGCACGCGGTCTTCGCCGGTGATTCCCATCCGTTGGATGGCCTGCAGCCGGCCGGGGTGCAGCGTCGGGCCGAAGATGAGGTCGTAAACCTTTGCAAGCTTGTCGTACACGCCCTCGACAAAATCGTTCTCGACAGCAGCAACCGAGAGCGCCCGCGATCCTGCGTCCGTTCCCGAGACCAGGTCTTCATCGCGCTCTGCTTTACGGTCGAATAAGGCCATTCATCTGTTCTCCGGCCCGCACGTGAACGCCCGGGCCATCAAAGCTGCCTGCAAGTCGAAGACCGTGAACGTTTTAGGTACAACAGTTGGCGACTATACCCCGACCGGCACGGGTGGGCAAGCGCCGAAACGGCTCGACTGCGGGTCAGAAGGTTGCCGCCTCCATCACCTGGAGGGCCGCGTCCACCGCTCCGGCGGCGGTTGATATCTGTAATCCCTGTACCAGGGGACGGATCTCGGCCGCCACCTCACGCGCAATCAGCACGCCCTCGGCCTGCGCACGCCCTTCGCCCTCCGCCTTGCGCATGCGTTCGACAATGGCGTCCGGCACGTGCACGCCCGGCACCTCGTTCGCCATGAACTCGGCGTGTCGCAGGCTCTCGAGCGGCATGATCCCCGCGAGAATCGGAATCGGCGTCCCACCGATTTGCTTCAGCACCTCACCGAACGACCGGCGTCGAAGACCGGCTGGGTAATCGCGAACTCGGCGCCCGCCTCGACCTTGTATTCGAAGCGGCGCAGTTCAGCATCCAGGTCGTGCGCGCCGGGATTCAGCGCCACGCCGATGTGGAACGCGGTCGGCTGGCCGATCGGCTGCTCGCCGATGTCCAGGCCCCGGTTCAGGCGCGCGACGACGTTGGTCAGCCCGATCGAGTCGACGTCGTAGACCGCGGTCGCGTCCGGATAGTCGCCGACGCGCGGCGGATCGCCGGTGATGATCAGCAGGTTGCGGATGCCCATCGCGTGCGCGCCGAGCAGATCCGACTGCATGCCGAGAAGGTTCCGATCGCGGCAGGCGTAGTGGAGAATCGTCTCGATCCCGGCCTGCTGCTGGACGACGAGCGACGCCGCCAGCGCGCTGAGGCGCGCAGTGGCGCGCGGACCGTCGGGAATGTTGACGAAATCCACGCCGTGGATCCGCAGCTGGCGCGCCTGCTCGACAATGGCCGCGGCCTCGTGACCGCGCGGCGGAATCAGCTCCACGCGAGACGACGAATTCGCGCGCGCGCGAGCGCGTTCGCGAGCTGCGACTTCGCGGTCCGCGCGACGGGCGTGACGGGCGTCGCGGCCGCGCGCGGGCGCGCGCCGTCCTTCCGCGCCGCGGCTGCCGGCGCGGGAGCGGCCACGTTCAGCGCGCGAACCGCGGCCTTGATGTGTCGCACGTGCTCGGGCGTCGTCCCGCAGCAGCCGCCGACCAGGCGGACGCCGTTGGCGACGAAGCGCCGCGCGTACGACGCCATGTACTCCGGCGACGACAGGTAGATGTTGCGGCCTTCGATCTCGCGCGGCCGTCCGGCGTTCGGCTGCGCGGAGAGCGGCACGTGCGCCACCCGCGCCATCCGTTCGATCGTTTCCAGCATGCCGGCCGGACCGACGCTGCAGTTCACGCCGATGACCGTGGCGCCCAGCGCTTCGAGCTGGGGCACGAACGCTTCCGGCGGCGCGCCGTCGAGCGTGTTGCCGTCCTCCTCGGTCGTGACCTGGGCGACGATCGGAAGGTCGGACGACCCGCGCACGGCCCGGATCGCCGCCGCGATCTCGTTCACGTCGTGGAACGTCTCGAGCACGAACAGGTCGACGCCGCCTTCGAGAAGCGCCCTGCGACCTGCTCGCGGAAATACGCCTCGGCTTCGTCGACGCCGGTCTTTCCCCAGGGCTCGATGCGGATGCCGAGCGGACCGATGGAGCCCGCGACGAACGCCTGATCGCGGGCGGCGTGCCGCGCGATCTTGCGCCCTGGGCGTTGATCGCCTTGACGCGATCGCCCAGCCCGAACGGCGTCAGCTTGACCCGGTTCGCGCCGAACGTGTTGGTCTCGATCACATCGGCGCCGGCCCGCACGTAGGCCTGGTGCACTTCCGCGACGAGATCGGGCTGCGGTCAGGTTGAGCTCGTCGAACGATCGGTTGAGGAAGATGCCCTTCGCGTAGAGCATCGTGCCCATGGCGCCGTCGCAGACGAGGACGCGGCTGGCGAGGGCTTCGCGGAAAGGGGTCTGGTCATTGCTGTCGGTCGGTACTCGAGCGTGCGCGTCGCATCAATCAGCAGATACGACTGCTCAACGAGGTCCAGCCCGACCGATCGAACGCCCTGCCGCTCCTGCTCGGTGAACCGGTGATGGTGGCCGAACAGGTGCAGCCGCGGCTGCATCGCCGCGAGAATCTCGTTGACCGGGGTCTTGCCGGCATCGTTGCGCCGCGGACCGTGCCGGCGAGATACGGACGCGGCGCTTCATGAGTCAGCAGCACGTCGACCCCGCGTGAGCTGCCGGCACGCTCGACTTCTTCCCTGACGAAATGCCGCCGCTTGTCGGCGAGCTCGGTCGCCTTCGCCGACCCCTTCGCGCGGGTGCGGCAGCGGCGGCTGGCGTGTCGTACCACGAGGGCGCGAACGTGCCGCCGAGGCCGGCGACACGAAGGCCGCCGATCTCCGCGGGCCGCCGTTGGGCAGGTAGTTCAGGTTGACGGGAACAGACGCCGGCGGCGATGGCGTCGAAATTCTCGTTGTTGCCCTTGATCCAGTGGAGCGGCGCCGGCAGCGGTTCGTACCGCCCTTCGTCGTCCGCCACGTCTCCGACGCACAGCCAGAACGGCATGTCGGGATGCCGCGTCATCACGCGGCGGGTGCTCTCGAAATCGCCGTGGATGTCGCCGAGGGCGCCGAACTTCATTGCCAACAGTGCCAACATTGCCAACATCGCCAAGGCAACTGGCGGCGTCACCGGCTCGGCGGCGAACTGCCCGGACTCAAGTTGGCAATCTTGGCAATCTTGGCACTGTGCTACTGTGCCGGCTGAGGCGGCGCCGAAGGCGAGCCGAGCCGGCACCAGGAGATCCTGCTTGTCCCAGATGAAGTCCTTGTTGCTGTAGACGGCGAGCTCGTAGTCCTTGCCCATGAAGATGGCCGACACCGGGCAGGCTTCCTCGCAGTAGCCGCAGAAGATGCACCGCGTCTTGTGGATCTGGTAGACCTTCGCGTAGCGCGGGCCGGCCTGCACCGTGCCATCGTTCTCGGCCGGCTCGAGATAGATGGCGTCGGCCGGACACGCGACCGCGCACAGGCCGCAGGCCACGCACTTCTCCAGCCCGTTCTCGTCCCGCATCAGCACCTGCTTGCCGCGATATTTCGGGAACACCGGGACCTTCTCGTCCGGGTAGTTGACGGTGATGGGTTTCCGGAAGATGTGCTTGAGGGTCGTCGCAAAGCCGACGAGAAACGGGCGGATCATCCGGTGATCATAACAAGGCTGCGGCCAAAAGGGAAATGGATCAGCCGCCGCCGCAGACGGTCAACCCACGCAGAATGCTATATTTAGCTCATACATGCCGCACCAGAACAGGCTGCTGACGCCTGAGCAGTTCCTGCTGACCACTGATGGCACAGCTCGCCATCGTGGCGGTGCTGGCAACCATGCTGGTGCGGTTTCCCTGGTTTCGACGGATTCTGCTGACCGAGAAGCGGGATTGGCCGGAGCGGCTGATTTTCGCGGGCAGCCTCGGCCTTCCACTGACGTCCGGCGTGCTCTCGCGCCTGCTCCTCAACTACGACGCCGCCGATCTGACGCTCGCCGGCTCGTTCCTCGCGGGCCTTCTGGCCGGCCCCTATGCCGGCGCGATCGTGGGGGCGATGGTGGGCGTGCCGCCGTTCATCGCCGGTGAATGGATTGCCCTGCCGTTCGCCGTCGGGTGCGGCTTCGCCGGCGGCGGCTTGCGCGAGATCTGCCCGAAGGAAGCCATCTGGCATTTCTCGCCGCTGTTCTTCACCGATCTCCACCGCAACGTGTGGCGCCTGGTGCGCCGCTTCCAGATCGACTGGGTGGTGATCCTGCTGGCCGCGCCGATCGGGCTCGAGATCATCCGCCAGTTCCTCGGCGGCCGGTTCCACGAGCCGGAACGCATCTTCTACCACGCGCCGCCGAACTCCTGGCTGATGGCGCTGGTGATCCTCGCCACCGTCCTGTGCGTCGCCGTGCCGATCAAGATCTGGAACAGCGCCCGGATCGAGCACCGGCTGCAGGAGCAGGAGAAGCTGCTGATGGCGGCCCGCGTCGAAGCGCTCGCCAGCCAGATCAATCCCGCATTTCCTCTTCAACACGCTGACGTCGATCTCGTCACTGATTCGATCGAAGCCGGAGACCGCGCGGATGCTGATCGTGAAGCTGTCGGGGCTGCTCCGCCGGCTGCTGCGCAGCCAGGAGCACTTCGTCACGCTGCGCGAGGAGCTCGAAGCGATCGACGAGTACCTCGACATCGAGAGCATCCGCTTCGGTCCGCGGCTGCACGTCGAGAAATCCATCGACCCGGCCAGCCTCGACGATCGTCGTGCCCAGCATGTTGCTGCAGCCGCTGGTCGAGAACTCGATCAAGCACGGGCTCTCGCCCAAGATCGGCGAGGGGCGAATCACGATCAGGAGCGTTCGCGAGAAAGACCACGTCATCATCGACGTGATCGACAACGGCGTGGGGGTGGGATCGGCGCATGTCGAGCGGGTCCAGGCCGGCGGCATCGGACTGCGCAATGTCAACGAGCGGCTGAGGGTGATCTACGGCGCGAACTATCAGCTGCAGCTCGACAGCGTTCCCGGTCAGGGCACCTGCGCCCGGATCGTGATTCCGGAGCTGGTGGTGCCGGCGAGGATGACCGCATGATGGATCCGGCGGGCACCATCCGCGCGGTGGTCGTCGACGACGAGCAGCTGGCGCGCGACGAGGTCTGTTTCCTGCTCGGCGAGATTGGCGGCGTCGAGGTGGTCGGCCAGGCGGCCGACGGGGTCGAAGCGTTGCAGGTGATCGAAGCGGAGAATCCCGACCTGGTCATGCTCGACGTGCAGATGCCCGGACTGTCGGGATTCGAGGTGGCGCGCCGGCTGGCCGAGGTCGGCGGCGACACCCAGCTCGTCTTCGTGACCGCGTTCGACCAGCATGCCGTGCATGCCTTCGAGGTGAACGCCGTCGACTACGTCCTGAAACCGGTGGAAGCGGCGCGCCTGACGATGGCGGTCGACCGGGTCCGGCGCCGGCTGGCTCCGAGCGTGGCAGCGCCAAACCGGCCAACGGGGATCTGGATCGCCTTCTGCAGCTGCTGGCGCAGCGGACCGAACACCGGGAGCAGCTCGCGGTCAAGATCGCGGACCGGTTCCTGCTGATTCAGGCGGATGAGGTAGTCCACGCCTCGGTGGAGGACGACGTCATCACTGTTGTAACGAACAGCTTGTCAGGAACGTCTAACTATCGGACACTGGATGAGTTGCAGGCGCGGCTGGATCCCGCGGTATTCTGGCGGGTCCATAGATCGCACCTGGTCAACATCAACAAGATCAAGGAAATCGTCCCCTGGTTCAGCCGAAATTACATCCTGAAGATGAAGGACGCCAAGGGCAGCGAAATCCCGGTCAGCCGATCGCAAACGAAGCGGCTTCGCGAATACCTGAAGCTATGAGCGACAAAGACGACTCCCGCGTTCCTCCGTCGTTTCCCGACGATCCGGTTCTGCTCCCGGCGCCCGACCCCCTGGTGCCTGCCGAACCGCTGCCGCTGAACACCTTCGCGGCCAGCGAGGCGCGTGCGATTGCGCCGCCGGCACCGGCGGTCGCGCCTGCGCCGGCCTTCGCCGAGCCATCCTGGCGTCAGTTACTCGCCGCCCGGCCTGAAGAACAGGACAACGGGCCGGAGCCGGCGATCGACACCACGATCGGCACGCTGGGCGATGAGCCGATGGGCGGGGCGCTTCGCGAAGAACCGGCGCCCGGTCACCCCGCGCCCGATCCAGGGCCGGAGGGCTCCGCCGTCCCGCTGGTGCCCCGCCAGCAGCCGTCGGTCGCCAGCCGCGTTGGCGAAGAGCTGTTCGCGTGGCTGAAAACGCTCGCGTCGGCGGCGGTCTACGCCACGCTGATTGTCACCTTCGGATTCCAGGTGGCGCGCGTCGAAGGCCAGAGCATGGCGCCGACGCTTGCCGATCAGGATCGCCTCATCGTGAACAAGCTCGCCTACCGCATCGGCACTCCGCAGGTGGGCGACATCGTGATGCTGTATTACCCGTTGAACCCGGACAAGTCGTTCGTGAAACGCGTGATCGCGGAAGAAGGCGACCAGATCCGGATCGTCGACGGCCGGGTCTACCGGAACGACGTGCAGATCAACGACACCTACGTGCCGACCGAGTTCCGGAGCCACGACGACTACGGCCCGCAGGTGGTGCCGCAGGGCTACTACTTCGTGATGGGCGATCACCGGAACAACAGCTCCGACAGCCGCCACTGGGGGTTCGTGCCGAAGAAGTACATCATCGGCAAAGTGCAGTTGCGCTGGTGGCCCATCCCCCACGCGCTCGTCTTCTAGCACTAGCGCTCAGTCGACGCGCCCCTCGGCTCGCGCTCGGGGCGCCCTGAGCGACGTGGAAGGGCGCTCACGCGGCGTTTCCCGCGTTCTCGTTCGCGTTCTCTTCCTCAACCTGGCGGTGGCCGGGGCGAAGCTGATTCTCGGCTACGCCACCGGCGCGGTCAGCATCATCTCCGACGGTTTCCACTCGCTCACGGACTCGACCTCCAACGTCATGGGGCTGTTCGGCCTGCGCATCGCCGGCAAGCCGCCCGACGCCAACCATCCCTACGGTCACCGGAAGTTCGAGACGCTCGCCGCCGCCGGGATCTTCGTGTTCCTGCTGCTCGTGGTCGTCGAAGTGATACGCAGCGCAGTTTCACGGATGCGGCACGGTGCAGCCCCGGAAGTCACGCCCCTCAGCTTTGCCGTGATGCTGGCAACGCTCGTCACCAACATCCTGGTGATGCGCTACGAGGCCGGCCGCGGACGCGCGCTCAACAGCGAGCTCCTGCTGGCCGACGCGGCGCATACGCGGAGCGACGTGTGGACGACCTGCACCGTGTTGACGTCGCTCGCGGCAGTGAAGCTCGGCTACCCGGTGGTCGACGCGATCGGCGCGCTGGTGGTCGCGGTGTTCATCGCGCGGGCGGGGCTGCAGATCGGGCTGGAATCATCGAACATCCTCGCCGACCGCGTGGTGCTGGACGAGGAACAGATTCGGGGGGTCGTCATGAGCGTGCCCCAGGTGCTCGGCAGCCATCACATTCGCACCCGCGGCACCGCGGATTACACCTTCCTCGATCTGCACGTCTGGTTCGCGGCGGAAACGACGCTGTCACGAGGCCCACCGCTTGTCGCACGTGGTCAAAGATCGGCTGATGGAGGCTTTTCCTCAGATCGCCGATGCGATCATTCATATCGAGCCGCCACCTCCCGACACCGACAACTCCCAACTCCCAACTTCCAACTCCCAAGGGAAATCGATCGAACATTGAGGTCAGAAGCCCACGAACAAGCTTGCTTGGCGCTTTTCACCCGGTTGTTCGACGGACTTCACCTTGGGAGTTGGGAGTTGGAGGTTGGGAGTTGTCGGTGCTACTGCAAACCCCCACGCACTGATGTGATGCGTTGGGTATTGAACCCGAGCCAGTGCATTCGTCCAACGTAGCGCGCGTGCTCGACCTTGAGGCAGCGATCCATGATCACGGTGAGGCCGCCGGTCTCGGCGATGCGCGCTCCCTCCTCGTTGATCACCGTGAACTGACACCACAGCGCCCTGGCTTTGATCGCGACCGCCTCGCGGGCGATGTCGGGCAGCGCGTCCGGCGCGCGGAAGACATTGACGATGTCGACGGGGACCGGCACGTCGGCCAGGCTCCTGAAGCTCTTCTCGCCGAAGATCTCGGTTTCACGCGGGTTCACCGGGATCACGCGGTAGCCGTGACGCCGCAGGTAGTATCCGACGAAGTGGCTGGCGCGCAGCTCGTTGCTCGACAGGCCGACTACCGCGATCGTCCTGGCGCCGTGAATGACCCGCTGGATCGTCAACGGGTCCTGGTACCGGCTCAGATCGAATGACGGGCTCATCGCGACGCCACCTCTGACCCGGTCGTGGTTCGCGCACGCGCGAAGCCCTGCTCGAGATCCCAGATCAGGTCGTCGACGGCCTCGATCCCGACCGAGAGCCGGATCGTCCCCGGCCCGACGCCCGCGGCCCGCAGCTCATCGTCGTTGAGCTGGCGGTGGGTCGTGCTGGCGGGATGAATGATCAGGCTCTTGGCATCGCCGACGTTGGCGAGATGCGACCACAAGCTCACGCCGCGGATGAAATCCTGTCCCGCGGCCCGGCCGCCGCGACAATCGAACGAGAACACGGCTCCGGCGCCGCGGGGCAGGTATTTGTCGACGAGCCTGCGGTAACGGCTGGAGGCCAGGCCGGGATGCGTGACGTTGGTGGCCAGTTCGTGGGATTCGAGGAATCCGGCCACGGCCGCCGCATTCTCGACGTGGCGGGCCATCCGCAGTGACAGCGTCTCCAATCCTTGCAGGAACAGGAACGCATTGAACGGGCTCATCGCGGCGCCCAGGTCGCGCAGCGTCTCGGCACGGAGCTTCATCAGGTAGCCGTAGGTGCCGAACGTCTCGTGGAACTGCAGGCCGTGGTAGGCGGGCGACGGGTCGGCCACGACCGGGAATCTGCCGTTCGACCAGTTGAACTGCCCCGAGTCGACCACCACCCCGCCGATGCTCGTGCCGTGGCCGCCGATGAACTTGGTCGCCGAGTGCACGACGATGTCCGCGCCCCAGTCAATCGGCCGGCAGAGATACGGCGTGGCAAAGGTGTTGTCGACGAGCAGCGGCACCTCGTGCTCGTGCGCGATCGCCGCGATCGCTTCGATGTCGAGCACGTTGCCACCGGGATTGCCGATCGTCTCGCCGTAGAACGCCTTGGTGTTCGGCCGGACCGCCGTTTTCCACGCCTGCAGGTCGTCGGGGTCGACCCAGGTCAGCTCTACCGACATCTTCCGCATCAGGTGCTTGAACTGGTTGACCGTGCCGCCGTACAGCGCCGAGGACGAGACGACATGATCGCCGGGTGTGAGGAGTGTGAAGAGCGCGGCCGCCTGCGCGGCGATCCCGCTCGCGAACGCCACTCCACCGCACCCTCCCTCGAGGTTCGCCATCCGCTCCTCGAATACCGCGGACGTGGGATTCATGATCCGCGAGTAGGTGTTGCCGTATTCCTGCAGGTTGAAATAGGCGGCCGCGGATTCCGGATCCTCGAAGACGTAACTGGTGGTCTGGTAGATCGGCACGGCGCGCGCGCCGGTGTTCGGATCGGGACGCTGCCCGGCGTGAACCTGGCGGGTGTCGAAGCCGAAGTTGCGGGGCTGTTCCATTGGGAGCCTTCTCCTACCTTGCGAGGAACTTCTGAATGATCGGCACCTGGCGGGCCTCTTCGAGCAGAAAGCAGTCGTGCCCGTACGGGGCCTCGATGACGTGGAGCTCGACCTCTTTGCCGAGCGACCGCAGCGCCGTCGCGAGATCCTCCGAGCCGGACGGCGGATACAGCCAGTCGGAGCTGAAGGCGATGAGCAGCGTGCGCGCCGACAGGTTCCGGAGTGCGTCGGCCAGGCGGCCATTGCCGTACTGGCGTGCGAGGTCGAAATAGGTCAGCGCCCTCGACGTGTAGAGGTACGTGTTCGCGTCGAACCGCTTGACGAACGAATCCGCCTGGTACCGCAAGTAGCTCTCGACCTCGAACTCCGGCGCCGTGAGCTCGTAGCGGATGTCTTTGGCGAACTGCAGCCGGCGGCCGAACTTGTCCTTCAGCGAGTTCGCAGAGAGGTACGTGATGTGACCGACCATCCGCGCCACGCCCATGCCCGCGTTGGGCGCACGCCCGGTGCCGTAGTAATGCCCGCCCTGCCAGTCCGGATCGGAGGTAATGGCATTGCGCGCGATCGCATTCCAGGCGACCCCCTGCGGCTGCAGCGCATGTGTGCTGGCGATCGGAATGATGGCCCCGACGTCGTCGCCGTACAGGACGGCCCACTCGAGCGCCTGCATGCCCCCGAGCGACCCACCTGCGACGGCGGCGAGGCGCGTGATGCCGAGCTCCTGCAGGAACGCCCGCTCGGCGCGGACCATGTCCGCCACGGTGATCACCGGGAAATCCGATCCGTAAGGCCGTCCGGTCGCCGGATTCATGGACGAGGGTCCCGTGGTGCCGCGGCAGCCGCCGAGCAGGTTCGTGCTGACGACGAAGAACTTCTCGGTATCGAAGGCCTTGCCGGGTCCGATCATGCCGTCCCACCAGCCGAGTCCCTGGCCTGCGGAGCCGTCACGCTCCTCGGCACGAAACCCGTCTCGTGTGCCAGCGGCGACCGGCGCCGCCGAATAGCCGGCCGCGTGAGCGTCTCCGCTCAGCGCGTGGCAGACGAGGATCACGTTGTCGCGGGACGGCGAGAGGGTCCCGTAGGTCTCGTACGCGATCCGGATCGGATGCAGCTGGCGGCCGCAGTCGAGGGTGAGCGGCCCGGGCAGATCGAGATATCGCGTCTCCACCGTGCCGACCGAGCCGGCAGTCACCTTCCGGGCTGTAGAGGTCATGTGTCGAATCATAGCGTTCGGTTGCCGTGTACCTACGGCAATTGGACGCAATCCCGGCGATGTATGATCCCGAATTCGCCGGTGTCGCAGTTCGGGCGGCAATTTCGATCTAACAGGAGGGTAGGAGATCAGGAGGATTTGTCCTGAAACAAGGAATCTCCTGAACTCCTTGCCTCTTGTAATGGCTTACAGGTGTGGTGCAGGGTTGCACCCTGCGCGAAGGGGGCTCACGATGGCTCAGGCGACAGTGAACAACGGGGTGAACGTCGAAGCATTGCTGGCTGCGCGCGAGGCATTGAAGGGCGCGCCGGAAGCGGCCAGATTCAAGTGGCGGGCATCCTGCAAGTGGCAGAACGGCACCCACAGCGAAACGAAGATCGAGGGATTTCACGGACTCGGCCAGGAGCAGAAGCATCGAACCGAGTTCTCGTTCGACGCCGATCATCCCGGAAATCTTTGCCTCCGAGGATCACGGCATCACCCCGGTCGAATTCATGCTCGTCGGGCTCGCCAGCTGCCTCACCGCCGGCGTGGCCGCGGTGGCGCAGAACCGCGGCATCCAGCTGCGCTCCGTCGAAGCCAAGGTCGAAGGAACGATGGACATCCAGGGCATCCTCGGCATCGACAGCGACGTGCGGAACGGCTACGACGACATCAAGGTGACGTTCAACATCGACGCGGATGCGCCCAGGAAGGACATCGAGGCGCTCGTCGCGCAGTCCCAGAAACGGTCGGCCGTCTACGACGTCATCACGAATCCGACCAACGTGACCGTCGAGGTCGCGTAGCAGCGGGCAGCTGGCGCGGGAGTCGGACCATCGAACGCGTCACTACGGTCGTAATCGGGGCCGGCCACGCAGGACTTGCTGCGAGCCGGTTCCTCGGCGACCGATCGATCGATCACGTCGTGCTCGAGCGCGGCGAGGTCGCGAACTCCTGGCGCCGCGAACGCTGGGACTCGCTGCGGCTGCTCACGCCCAACTGGTTGACCCGGCTGCCGGGATCGCAGTACGACGGGCCCGAATCCCGACGGCTTCATGGCCATAGACGAGGTCATCGCGTTCATTTCACGATACGCGACCCTCGCCGGTGCGCCCGGTTCGCCCGCACACGACCGTCACCTCGCTGCGTCAGGCCGATGGCGGGTATCAGGTCGTGACGGACCAGGGCACGTTGTTGTGCCGGGCCGTGGTGCTGGCAAGCGGGGCCTGCAATCAACCGAGCATTCCCGCGCTCCGGCAGGCCATCCCGTCGTCGATCGAGAGCCTGACGCCCTTCGACTATCGCCGTCCCGATCAGCTGCCGGACGGCGGCGTGCTGGTCGTCGGCGCCTCCGCAACCGGCGCACAACTCGCGGATGAGATCCGGCGGTCGGGGCGCCGCGTCGTGCTCTCGGTCGGCGAGCACGTCCGGCTGCCGCGAACGTATCGAGGTCGGGACGTCCTGTGGTGGATGGACGCGTCTGGCGTCTGGAATCAGCGGTACGACGAGGTCGACGACCTCAGGCGCGCCCGCCGATTGCCGTCGCCGCAGCTGGTCGGAACTCCCGAACGCGTGACGCTCGACCTCAACGCGTTGAGCGCCTCCGGGGTCGCAACTGGTCGGCCGGCTGTCTGCCGTACGCGACGGCCGGGCGCTGTTTTCGGGAGGCTTACGGAACCAGTTCGCGCTCGCCGACCTGAAGATGGACCGGTTGCTCGACATCTTCGACGCCTGGGCGGAGAGTCACGCCGCTGATCTCGACATTGGTCCGCGCGAGCGCTTTGAACCTACCCGCGTTCCGCCCACGTCGCCCCTCCACCTCGATCTCGCTGGTGGCGAGATCCGCGCCGTCATCTGGGCGACGGGATTCCGTCCCGACTACAGCTGGCTCCACGTGCCGGTCGTGGATCCCAAAGGCGAGCTGCGCCACGACGGAGGCGTCGTCAGCGAAGCGCCAGGGTTGTACGCGATAGGCCTGCCGGTGCTGCGACGGCGCAAGTCCACGTTCATCCACGGCGCCGAGGACGACGCGCGCGAGGTGACGGAGCAGCTCGCTGGGTATCTCGCGCGCAATCGCTGATCGGGATTACTGCGCTTCCGAGTACAAACCCTCGATCGTGTCGGCCCACTTCTGCTCGACCACTTTGCGCTCGCACCTTGAGCGACGGCGTGAGCTCTCCGCTCTCGATCGAGAACTCACGGGACAGAATCGCGAACCGCTTGATTCGCTCGAACTGGGACAGCTCGCGGTTGAGGCCGTCGATGATCTCCTGGTAGAGCGCGCGCACGTCAGCGCGCTCCACCAGCTCAGCGCGCTCGGCCTGGCCGCCACTCGCCGGGGCCGACGGCGGACGTCCGAGGTCGCGCAGTCGTCGCTCGAGCGCGGCGAACTCCGGCACGATCAGAACCGCGGCGTACTTGCGCCGATCGCCCAGGAGCACGGCCTCGGCAACCAGCGGGCTCTGCTTCAGGACGTTCTCGATCGGCTGTGGCGCGATCTTCTTGCCGCCTGAGGTCACGAGCAGATCCTTCTTCCGGTCGGTGATGCTCAGATAACCGCCGGCGTCGATGCTGCCGATGTCGCCGGTGTGGAACCAGCCGTCCTTGATGGCGTCCGCGGTTGCTTCCGGCTTGTTGTAGTAGCCGTTCATCAGGTTCGGACCGCGGGCCAGGATCTCGCCGTCGGCCGCGATGCGGAGATCGATCTGCGGCAGGGCCTTGCCCACCGTGCCGCGGCGCGGTGCGCCGGGAGGATTCACCGTCAGGATCGGCGCGGTCTCGGTCAGGCCGTAGCCCTCGATAATCGGCAGGCCGACACCGTGGAAGAACTCCGCGATCGAGGCCGACAGCGGCGCGCTGCCGGACACGAGATAGCGAAGCCGCCCGCCCACGCCTTCGCGGATCCTTGCGAAGACCAGGCGATCGGCGAGGGCCGCCTGGAGCGACAGCAGCGGCGACGGATGCCTGCCACCGAGAATCGCGCGGCCGCGCGCCATCGCCACGTTCGCGGCCCAGCGGAAGAGCACCGCCTTCGCGGGCGAGGCCGATTGCCCTTTGTCGAGGATGCGGCCGTGCATCTTCTCGTAGACCCGGGGCACGCCGGTGAAGACTGTCGGCTTGACGAGCGCCGCGTCCCGTCCGATCGTGTCGAACGACTCGGCAAAGATGATGGTGACGCCGCGCAGCAGGTAGATGTAGGCCACCATGCGCTCGAAGGCGTGGCTGAGCGGCAGGAATGAGAGCGCCACGTCCTCCTGGTGCACGTCCAGCGCGTCGGCGCCGCCGAGCATGTTGGAGACGAGCGCCGAGTGCGTCAGCATCACCCCCTTGGGCTCACCGGTGGTGCCCGAGGTGTAGATGATCGTGGCGAGATCCGACGGCTGGACCTGGCGCGCCGCATCGCGGAATTCGCGGGCGGTGCCCCACTCGGCCATCATGCGCGCGTGGCCGCGCTGCATCACATCGGCGAACGAGAGCACGGACGGGCTCGAGTCGCCGGGCTCCTGATCGATCAGGATCACCGCCTCGATCGCCGGCAGCTGATGCCGGACTTCCTGGATCTTCTCGAGCTGCGCGCGCGTCGATACCACCGCAATCCGGGCGCCGCAGTCCTGGAGGATGTAGCGGGCCTGCGACGCCGAAAGCGTCGGGTAAATCGGAACGGTCACCGCGCCCGCGGAGATCACGGCGAGATCGGTCAGCAGCCATTCGGGCCGGCTCTCGGAGACGATGGCAATCCGATCGCGCGGCCCCATGCCCAGGGCGGACAGCCCGAGCGACAGATCGCGGACCTGTTCGAAGAGCTCTTTGCTCGACAGGCCCTGGATCTCGCCGCCGCGCACCCGGCCCATGACCAGCGGTTTCTGAAACCGGCCCATGGCGTGGAACGGAAGATCGGCGATGGTCCGAACGTCGATTGCGGGCTCGGCGGGAGGCAGGGTCGACACGCCCGGATTATATCGGTCGGATGACGACGGGCTCTCTGGAGAAGCCATGGATAACTCCCAACTTCCAACTCCCAACTCCCAAGGGAAACCGTTCGAACAAAGGGGGCAGAAGTCGTTGCAACGAGCTCGGTCGCAGGCCCTTTCACCCCGTTGTCCGAATGGTTTCCCTTGGGAGTTGGAAGTTGGGAGTTGGGAGTTGACGGCGCCAGCGCCTAATACCCCGCCCTCTTGTCGACGACGTTGAGGAGCGGCTGCCCCGCCGCAAATCGCCGGCGGTTCTCGGCAAACAGGGCCACTGCCGCATCCCAGTGGTCGTGCCGGAAGCCCGATACGTGCGGTGTGATGAGGAGGTTGGGCACGTCCCACATCGGGTGGTCCGCGGCAAGAGGCTCGTCGTGGAAGACGTCCAGCGCCGCGCCGGCCAGTGCGCCCGATCGCAGCGCCTGAACCAGCGCGTCCTCGTCGATGAGCGAGCCGCGGCTGACGTTCACGAGCATCGCGCTGCGCTTCATCCGTCCGAGCTCGGCTTCCCCGATCAACCCTTGGGTCTCCGTCGTCTGCGGCGCGGCCAGGACCACGACGTCGGCGTCGGGCAGGAGGTCGTGCAGAGCAGCAGGCGAGCGGATCGACTCGACGCCGGCCACCGGCGCACCACCCGGCTGCCGCCTGATCCCGGTGACTGCTGCCCCGAGCGCGTGAAGGCGGGTCGCGGTGGCCGTGCCGATGCTGCCGAGACCGACGACGAGCACGCGGCTGCCGGCAATCGTGCGGTTGCCGGGCGGCGAGGCGATTTCGTCCTGCGCCCAGATGTGCTCGGTCTGTCTCGCGTGCGCCACGGGAAGACGCCGGAACAGCGCCAGCACCACAGCGAGAACGTGCTCCGCGATCGTGTCCGCCGACGTCCCCCGGCCGTTGGTGATCGTGATCGCGCTCTGGACCATTTCCGGATAGAGCATGTGGCCCACGCCCGCGGCCGGACAGTGCACCCACTGCAGCCGTCGCGCCGCCAGGAGCTGCTCCGGGGTAATGAACGCGGCAAACGCGATGTCCGCCTGCGGAATCAGCTCGCGCGCCTGATCCTCGTCGGTCGCATGGAGAATCGTGTCGGCGGGAAAGTCCCTGCGGAGCGCCTCGACCTGGCTGGCCGGAATCGTCCACATCCGGAAGCTGCTGTGAATCGAGACGAGAATCGTCACGCGCGATAATGCCCGCTGCGGCCGCCGCGTTTCTCCTTCAGCCGGATGTCGGAAATCACGATGGCCTTGTCGATCGCCTTGAGCATGTCGTAGATGGTCAGCGCGGCGACCGCCACGGCGGTCAGCGCTTCCATTTCGACGCCCGTCTGACCCGCCGTCCGCACGGTCGCCTCGATCCGGTAGCCATCGCGGACCGGTGTCAGCGCGACGTCCGCGAACGTCAGCGCCAGCGGGTGGCACAGCGGAATCAGCTCCGACGTGCGCTTGGCCGCCATGATCCCGGCGAGACGAGCGGTCTGGAGAGGATCGCCCTTCTTCAGATTCCCCGCCCGGATCTGGCGAATCGTCGCCGGAGACATGATCACGCGGCCGGTCGCAATCGCCTCCCGGACGGTGACCGCCTTGGCCCCGACGTCGACCATGCGGACGCGGCCGCTCTCGTCGACGTGTGAGAGAACCGGCCGCTTCCTACTCGGCATCGGGCTGTCCCTGCGCGAGGAAGAACGAAAGGCTTTCGAGAGAGACGGTCAAATCCACGCTCTTCACCTTGACGTCGGGAGGCACTTTGAGGGTCCCCGGGAGAGAAGTTGAGCACCGCCTTGATGCCCGCATCGACGACCTCCTTCAGCACGCCGGCCGCCGACGCGGCAGGGACCGCGATCACCGCGATCGCGATCCGTTCACGCTTGACGGTGCGCCGGAACGTGCGGACGTCGAGGATCGGGACCCCGCCGCGGGAACGCTGGCCGATCTTCTCGCGCTGGGTGTCGAACAGCGCGGCGATCTCGAACCCCTCGTCCTTGAATCCGGCGTAGTCGGCGAGCGCGAGGCCCAGGTTCCCGGCGCCCATGATGGCCGACGCGGATCCGCCGGTCCACGCCCAGGATCTGGCGCAGGTGGGATCGCAGCTCCTTGACGTAGTAGCCGACCCCGCGCACGCCGAATTCGCCGAAATTGGCGAGATCCTTCCGAATCTGCGCGGCGTTCAGGTGAAACTGCTCCGCCAGCGCCTGCGACGAGATGGTCTTGACGCCGTCGGCGTCGAGCGCGTTCAGGCACCGCAGATAGACCGACAGCCGGTTGGTCGTCAGCTCGGAGACCGGCTCGAGGCCGTCTTTCGGCGAGAAGGCCGCGGCGGCGGCTTTGTTCTCCCTCTTCACAAGCTGTCGATTCTACCGCCATCGCCGGGGAATTCGCTCGGACCGGCGCAACGGCGGACGAATAACCTGAGCTAGAATCGCGCACCTATGGCCCACGCTCCCAGCCCTTCTACCGTTGCCCCCGAGACCCGCTCGGCATTCCAACCCTACGTGCCGGCGACCCAGTCGCCGGCTGAATTCACGGCCAAGGCGATCGTGCTCGGCGCGATCTTCGGGCTGATCTTCGGCGCCTCGACGGTCTACCTCGGGTTGCGCGCCGGCCTCACGGTCAGCGCCTCCATCCCGATCGCGGTGCTGGCGATCTCGGTGCTCAAGCGGCTCGGCGGCTCCACGATCCTCGAGAACAACATCGTCCAGACGATCGGGTCGGCGGGCGAGTCGGTGGCGGCCGGCGTGGTCTTCACCGTCCCTGCGCTGATCTTTTTCGGCGAGCGGGGCTCGGGCTACTTCAACTACTTCCAGATCACGATGCTCGCCTTCGCCGGGGGCATCCTGGGGGTCCTGATGATGGTGCCGCTCCGGCGCGCGCTCATCGTCAAGGAGCACGGCGTTCTCCCCTACCCCGAAGGCACCGCCTGCGCGGACGTGCTCGTCGCGGGCGAGCGGGGAGGCGCGCTCGCCAAGACCGTCTTCATGGGCCTCGGCGTGGGCGCATTCTGGAAGGCGCTCTCCTGGATCGTCCAGATCTTCCCGACCGCCATCGGCCGGTCGATCAGCCGGACCGGCGTGCTGCCGAACGCCACGCTCAACGTCGACATCTCCCCGGAGTACATGGGCGTCGGCTACGTCATCGGGCCGCGCATCGCCGGCGTCATGTTCGCCGGCGGCGTGCTCTCGTGGCTCGTGCTGCTGCCGCTGTTCAGCATCTTCGGCAACTACCTGACCGTGCCCTTCCCTCCCGTTCCGGCCAGCGGCCTGCGCATCGATCAGATGAGCCCTGGCCAGTTGTGGAGCGCCTACATCCGCTACACGGGAGCCGGCGCCGTGCTGGCCGCGGGCCTGATCACCCTGGCTCGGACGATCCCCACCATCGTGTCGTCGTTTCGGGACAGCGTTCGTGATCTGAGCGCCAAGACCTCGGGCACCGGGGGCCGGCGTCCGGACCGAGCGTGACATGCCGATGACCATCGTGCTGGCCGGCACCCTTCTTCTTGCGCTGTTCCTGGCGGTCGCGCCGCGGCTCCCGACGCAGGGCAATTTCGTCGCCTCGGTACTGGTCATCATCTTCGGGTTCTTCTTCGTCACCGTCTCCTCGCGGATCGTCGGGCTGATCGGGTCGTCGTCCAACCCGATTTCGGGCATGACCATCGCGACGCTGATCCTGACGTGCACGATCTTCGTGGCGCTGGGCTGGACCGGCGAATGGTATTCGCCGATCGCGCTCTGCGTGGGCGCGGTCGTCTGCATCGCGGCCGCGAACGCCGGCGCCACGTCGCAGGATCTCAAGACGGGCTACATCGTCGGGGCCACGCCGATCTACCAGCAGTATGGGCTGGTCATCGGGGTCATCGTTTCGTCGCTCATCATCGGCTACACGACGCTTTACCTGCACAGCGTCATGACCATTGGATCCGACGCCCTGCCCGCGCCCCAGGCGACCCTGATGAGCACGATCATCAAGGGGCTGCTCAGTCAGAACTTACCGTGGGGGCTGGTGCTGGTTGGCGTCTTCATCTCGATCACGCTGGAGCTGTGCGGGATCCATTCCCTGTCGTTCGCGGTGGGTTCGTACCTCCCGATCGCCACCACGGCGCCGATCTTTGCCGGCGGTCTGGTGCGCGCCTACGTCGAGAAGAAGACCGGGAAGATCGAAGAATCCGAAGTCGGTTCCGGAACGCTCTTCAGCTCCGGATTGATTGCGGGCGGCTCGCTCGCGGGGATTCTCTACGCGATCCTGTTCGGCAACGGCATCGTGCCCGAGGCCGACGGGGCGCAACCCTCTCGCCCCGATTGCCATGCTCCATGACGGCACCGGCGGCCTGATTGCCGGCGGCCTGCTGTTCTTCGCCCTCGGCGTCGTCCTCGCGAGGGTCGGCCAGAAGAGTATACTCACGGTCCGGCCAGAAGAGGCGTGGCAGGGCTCAACCTATCAGCTGATCGGCCGTCGTCTCGGACCGGCCGGATACGTCCGATCCAGCACGAGGCCGGCGTGGCGCTCAGCGCGATCCGGCTGCAGTTCGAGGCCGATGATCCCGGAAACGCTCGGAACACATCCGCATCGCCTAGACCTCGCAGCCGGGCCTGGCTGCGCCGCCGATTCCGCGGTTCTGCGATCTACAGCGATGTCACGCGATCGCTCGCGATCACGTTCGCTGCGCCGCTTGCCTCGCGTCAGGCGGTGCGGGTCGAACTGCTCGAGGGGATTGTGGGCGCCAACGGCCGGCTGTTGGAGCCGTGGCGCTGTTCGACCGGCGACTGACGCTCTGGCGACGGCCGGCCGTGCCACCGGCGCTTGACCGCCCGGAAGATCCAGGCCGCAAAGACCATCAGCACGAGCGCTACGAGCACGATCAGCGTGGCCAGCAGCGGATACTTGAGCGCGATGAAGCCCAGCGACACCACGAAGAGATCCTCGGTGAAGCTGAGAATCCAGTTCGAGAAGGGCTCGGGGCTGGCGTTCGCGACGGCGCGTGTTCCCGCTTTCGTGAAATGCGTGCTTGCCGCGAGCGTGCCGCCCATGAGACCGACCAGCGTCTCCATGGCCGGACTGGCGTCTCCGAGCGTCTGCACGGCGATCACCGCGCCGCCGATCGGGCGAATCGCCGTGTGAATGGCGTCCCAGACCGAGTCGACCCACGGGATCTTGTCGGCGAAGAATTCGATCACATAGAGGGTGATCGCCGAGCCGATGATGAGGTCGTTGTCGAAGACCCGATACTGCTCGGGCAGGCTGACCCAGCCGTACCGTGACGCCAGCCCCAGGATGGCGACCGTTGCGTAGAGGTTGATCCCCGCGGCAAACGAAAAGCCGAGGGTCCGTCCGAGTCCCGCCAGCACTTCGATCATGTGAGCGTCCGTCCTCAGGATGTCAGCAGACGTTCCACTTCGGCTCTCACGGTCGCGACCAACTGCTCCCGGTCGTCGAGTCCCAGCCCGGCGGTCGGGATCGGCTCTCCAAACGATACCTGAATCGTGACCGGCTGGATCCACGGGCTGCCCTTCCGCATCGCGGCCCTGGCGCCCTTGATGGCCACCGGAACGATTGGCGCCTGCGCCTTGAGCGCCATCACGAAGCCGCCCTTCTTGAACGGCAGCAGCTCGCCGGTGCGGCTTCTCGTTCCTTCCGGGAAGATCAGGAACGAGTTCCCCTCACGCAGCGCCTCCGCCGCCCGCTCGATGGCCGGCAGGCTCTGATCACGATTCCCTCGTTCGAGCGGAATGAACCCGGCCAGATCGAACGCGCGCGTGAGGATCGGCAGCTTTCGCAGCTCCGCCTTGTAGAGGATGCGAAGCCGGGGAAAGAGGGAACTGAGCGTAAGGAACAGGACCGGCGGCTCCACGTTGCTCGCGTGATTGACGGCGTAGACCGCGGCCGGGTCGCGGCGGATGTGCTCCGCGCCGGACACGGTGTAGCGGATGCCGCTCAGGAAGAGCCCAAGCCTGACGCCGATCTTGCCGGCCGCATACAGCAGCGCCGGACGACGGAACAGGATCGCCAGCAGCAGCACGGGGGGCCGATCACGAGGACGTAGAGCGACACCGCCAGGTAGGTCACGATCGAGCGGACGGCGGCGATCACCAGCGAGTCTCAAAAAAAAGGCCGGAGCCAATCGGCTCCGGCTTGTATCTGGACAGGACGCTCTCGGACGTGGCGGCTAGGATGCCCGGGCCGTCCGGCGAGCCGTCACCCGCGTCGTCGGGACCGGGACGGCTTTCGCGGCCTTTGCGCGGGCGATCGACCGATTCTTCATCATGAAGCAGCGTTCGAGAGCGCGATCGACTTTTTCCTCGATCTGCGCGGTCTTCTCGTGGGCCACTTCGGAGATCTCGGAGATGACCAGGAACTTGGCCCGATCCAGCATCCGCTTCTCCCGGAACGAGAGATTCTTCGAACGCGCAAGGAAGGTCAGGCTCTTGAGCACCTCGACCACATCGTAGATGGATCCGGTGCGCATCCTGTCTGAGTTGTCCTTGAAACGTCCTTTCCAGTTCTGGTGATTGTCGATTTTGCCGTCGCCGAGCAGCGTAAACAACCGATCGATTTCTTCGTCGCCGATCGCGCGCCGAAGCCCAACCCCATCCACGTTGTCCACCGGAACGAGCACGGTCGTTTCGTTGGCGACCATCTTGAGATGGTAGAAGCCGCAGGTGGTGCCGAGGATGGTTTTTGTTTCGATGCCCTGAACGACGCCGAGTCCGTGGTTTGGGTAAATGACCTTGTCACCAACCTGGAATGTCACGTGTCCCCCACTGAAGTAAGGTGGCTAGGTTAGGTGTGCACCAATGAGCAGTAGCCAAAAGTATAACGGATTTCGAACGAGCCGGCAATCGTATCTGGCGTTTTCTGGAGCGTTTTTGCACAATTTTCATTGCTGAGCTCGATCGCGGGACGCGCCCCGGAAGGCCTCCCCGCCAGCTGAATTTGCCCCCAGGGAGGCAGCTAAGTAGAAGCGACGCAATTATTTGGGGCCGAATGCCCGACCGCCGGCCACGGTCGGCCGTGGCACCCTCCGAAGGCGTGGCTGTTGAGCTGGCCTTTGCGAGCCGCTCACCGCGGACTGACGCTATCCTTCGGAGGATGCGCGTACCGGCCCTCAGCTGCTGTCTCGCTCTCGCCGTGCTCATGGCCGCTGTCAGTTCGGGCTGTCCAGGTCCGTGTCCCCTACGTCCCCAGCCCGGCGGAAGTCGTCGATCGCATGCTGACCGTCGCCGCGATCACGAAGGACGACGTGGTGTACGACCTGGGCAGCGGCGACGGCCGGATTCCGATTGCGGCGGCAAAGAAGTACGGCGCGCGCGGCGTCGGGCTCGACATCAATCCCGATCGCATCACCGAGTCGCGGGCGAATGCCAAGGCCGCGGGCGTCGAGCACCTCGTCGAGTTCCGGGAGCAGGACGTCCTGACCGCGGACTTCTCCGACGCCACCGTCGTGACGCTCTACTTGCTGGCGTCGGCGAATGCCCAGCTGCGGCCGGTGATCACGAAGCAGGTGCGACCCGGAACACGCATCGTGTCGCACGCCTTCAGCATGGGTCCGACCTGGCCCGCCGACACGGTCGATCAATTCAAGACCGCCACCGGCGACGAGATCACGATCTACCTGTGGAAGTTCGATGGGAAGTACAGGCCCTGAATCGCGGGTTCGGGGTTCGGGGCCGGCGTTTCAAAAGATCGCCGTCAGGGTAATCACATATTGGGATACCCATCCGAGCGGCAAGCTGCCCCTTGGCAGCCCGATCCCGCGAACCCGCGACCTTTGAACTTTACGACCCGTAGCGCGCCAGCGCGAGGTCGACGATCTCTTCGACCAGCTGCGAATAGGTGCGGCCGGCCTTCCTCGCCGCCATGGCGAACTCCGCCTTCGACGCGAGCCACGGATTCGGATTGGCCTCGATGACCGCCACACGGCCATCTGGCCGCAGGCGCATGTCGATGCGGGCGTAGTCGCGGAGCTCGAGCGCCTGATACGCGGCAAGCGCGGTGGTCTGCAGCTGGCGTCACCGTCTCGTCCGAAAGGTCGTCGGGGACGATCGACTTGGTGTCGCGGTAGGCGCCGGTGCCCTTTCGCCCACTTCACCTCGGCGCCGGCGATCTTGGGCCGCCCTTCGGGCAGCTTCGAGAGATCGAGCTCGACCACCGGCAGCGCGATCGGATTCTCGTTGCCGAGAATGCCGACATACATCTCACGCCCCTCGACGTACTCCTCGATCAGGACCGGCGAGTCGAAGTTCGCGTGCAGCCAGTCGATCCGCTCCATCAGCTCGCGGATCGACGACACGACGGCGTTGAACTCGATCCCGATCGAGCCGTCCTCGCGGGCCGGCTTCACGATCACCGGGAACTCGAGGTCGTGCGAGAAGTCGAGCCGGCCGCGATACGAGCGGGCGAATACGGGCGTGTGGATGCCGTGGAACTCGAGGATCTTCTTGGCGACGCCCTTGTCCTGCGCATACAGCAGGCCGTGCGAGCCGGAGCCGGTGAAGCGCTTGTCGATCAGCTCCAGGTAGGCGGCGATGCAGTAATCAGCGGTATCGTTTCCGGCGAAGGACTCGGCGAGGTTGAACACCAGATCGCAATCGATCCGGGCGAGCGCGTGCAGGGTCTTCAGCGATCCGTCGAGCACATGGAGCGTGGCCTGGTGACCGAGCTTGACGAGCGCTTCGGCGACTTCGTCCTCCACTTCCTTCTTGTCGAGCGTACGGGTGAGGGGCGCCTTCTCCGCACCCGCGACGCCGTTCGATTCGTCGGATCCTTCCCAGCGATCGTATATGACGAGAATGTTGAGTGTGCCCACGCCGAGGGAGATTATAAGGCGGCATTGAAAGGTGGTACTCATGACTCGCAGGCAATTCCTCGCGACGGTGACCGTTCTGACGCTCGGCACTCTGTGGTGATGCCGTCGCGCGGCAGTCGACACCCGCACCATCGGGACACTGGGTCGGGACGCTGGAGGCAGGCGCCAGCCTCGGCGTCGAAGTCGATCTGGCACGGCAGGGCGCCGATGCATGGCGCGGCACGTTCAGCGTTCCGGCGCAGGGGCAGAAGGGTGTTCCGCTCTCCGATGTGACGGTCAAGAACACGAGCGTCGAGTTCGCGATCAAGGGTGGGATGGGCGACCCCCGCTTCAAGGGAGAGCTCTCGGCGGATGGCAAGACGATCACCGGCACCTTCAGCCAGGGCGGCGGATCGCTGCCGCTGACCCTCACCTGGAAGGGCGAACCACAGTTCGAGGCGCCGGTGAAAAACGCCGCGGTCTCCAAAGCGCTCCTCGGCACGTGGGAAGGCACCCTGGACGTCAAGGGGACGATGCTCAGGCTCGTGCTCACACTCGCCAACGGCCCCGACGGCGCGACCGGCACGCTGGTGAGCGTGGATCAGAACAACTTCGAGATGCCGGTCTCGAAGATCACCGAGGAAGGGTCACACGTGAAGCTGGCGATCACGATGGTGAGCGGCGGCTTCGAAGGGGACGTCAAGAACGGCGAGATCGCCGGGACGTGGACGCAGGGACCGCTGTCGCTGCCGCTCGTCCTCAAGCGGCGGCCGTAACCGATTGAGAAGTCCCACAGACCCCGCGCGGCTGACCATCGCAACGCGGGGATCTGGCGTGTTCAACCGGCCTATAACGACGCGGGCGATGAAGACTGCTCCTTCTGCGATCCCTGCTCCAGCAGCACGTTGCCCCACTTGAAGAACGCTTCGTGCATGTCCGGCCGGATCGCGAGGGCGGCCTGGTACTTTTCGGCGGCGTCCTTGAACAGCCGATCCGCTTCCTCGCCGGTCTTGGTCCCGCCGTGATCCAGCAGCATATTGCCCCAGTTGAAGAGAGCTTCAGCCATGTCCGGCTTCATCGCCAGCGCGGCGCTGTACTTCTCCGCCGCCTGGGTGAACAGCTCGTCGACGTTCTGCCCTTTCTTGATGCGCGCGCGATCGGCGAGTGGCATTTCCCCAGTTGTTGAGGGCCTCGGCCATCGTGGGCTTGATCGACAAGCGCGGCTTCTGTACTTCTCTGCCGCCTCCAGAAAAAGCTGCTCGGCTTCCTCTCCGGATTTGGTCTTCGCCTTCTCCGACAGCGCATTTCCCTGCATCACGTAGGCCCAGGAGAGCGGGCCGCCAAGCTCCGGCGACGGGTTCTGGTCGTAGTCCTTGCGGAACTCGAGCACGCTCTCGTAGGCGCCCGCCAGCAGCAGCTTCGAGGGCCGCGGCAAACGCGCCCTGCGACAGTTCGCCCTTCTTCGAACTGCTGAATCGCCCGGTCGATCCATTCCCGCGGCGTCTGAGTGACGTCTTCCTCCATCGCCTGGCCCGGGAATCCATAGGGCGTGAGCATCTCCATTGCGCTCTTGATGTGCGAGAAGGGCTGCGCCAGCAGACGCGGCGGAAAGATCGACGAGCTTCTGCGTCAGGGTGATGAAGAACGAATCGGCGTCGTAGCCCTTGACGTAGAACGCATCCTTGCCCGGGCTTCAGCAACTGTTCTTCGACATGTTTCGGCGACGTCGCCGTTCTGGTAGCCGACCCAATACAGCCCGTTGTCGAAATGGGGCACGTCGCGCAAGATGGTTGAAGACCGGATCGTTTTCACCGCTGTAGCCGACGACCATCCAGACCCGTCCTCGGCCGGCGTCTTCGAAGACGGGCTCCAGCAGGTGCGTGTGCCGGTCGAAGTCTTCTTCCGTGTTGATCAGCACGAAGCCCGTGTACTGGCCGTGCAGATAGATGACGGCTTTCCGCGGAATGTCCGGAGCCTTGAACAGCTGCGAGGCGGCAAAATCGTAGATCGCGGGAAACTCGTTCAGCAGCGCGCAGGCGCGGACGACCAGCAGATCGAAGTTCGTGCTCAGCACGCGATCGACGAATCCTCGCCTGGACGAGCAGCGCGATGCACAGGTGCGCCCAGTTGATCTTCGCCTGGTCGACGTACTCCGCGATCAGGTCGCGGCGTTCGCTGAGCAGGAGCTCCGACATGCACCGCGCGTAGGTCTTGGTCTGGGCCCGCTGGATAGGCGCGCGGGTAACGATCCTTGATGACCTGGACGAGACCGGCCGCGCTGAGGGATGCCGGCCTTTACGGAACAGCCTGCGCCGATGAGGAGCGTGCAGCCTTTCCCGCGGCTTTTCGCGTTCTGCAGCGTTTCAGCGACCTCATCGATCGAGCGCAGATGGTTCATGGTCGTCTCCTCACTGCGGCGCTGCCGGCGGGATCACCTGGGCACGAGAGCGTCTTCTGCCTCCTCGACCGTCGGGAACATCGTCAGATAGGACAGGAGCTGGGCGACACCGAGCACGAACTTCACGCGATCGCTGGACGCCGCCAGCGCGAAGCGCCGGTTTTCCCGCCGGCACGACTCGAAGATGGTGACGAGCACGCCTACGCCGCTCGAATCGCAGAAGGCGACGGCGCTCAAATCGAGAATCAGCACCGGCGCCATCTCGACTCGAATGTGCTCGAGAAACTCTACCGCCTGCACCTTCGTGGGAAATACCATGCGCCCGGCGACACTCACGATACGTTGCCCGGGGAACCTGCCGTCACGAGCGTCGATTCGGACCGAATCGTCGGTCATCCGGCGCCATTCTATCCGAACACGCCGCGGGTTGACCCGCGGCTCGGCTGGCCGCAGCCGCCCGGAGGAAGGACTCGCCACACCGATTTCGATCCGAAGACAGTCGGACTTCGTCTACCGCAATGACGGCGAACCTGAATGGATTGTGTTGGGCAACTCTCCGGCGGATGGTCGAGGCGCGCCGGATGTTGGATCGCATCCTGGCGCGCGAACGCGGAGTGCGTTCACGGATGTCGAACCTGGGTCATCACGCAGAGCGGGATACCCGGCTCGGCGCCTATATCGTCGCCTGGGCGTCGGCGAGCAGTTTTGCCGCCTGGCGCAACCCGCCAGTGCCATTGCGGACCGGTTCGCGATAGGTCAACACGTCGGAGACGTATACCCGCAGCTCCATACCGTTGTCGGTGTTCCACAGTTCACAGCGATGCGCGCCCTCCCGCCACAGGACGATCTGGTTAGCGTCCTGATCTTCCATCGGATCCCCCTGGATGACGGTTAAGGCCACCTGCTCATTGCGCCATAGGTCCGGTCGTCTTGTCAGTCAGGGAATCGCGCACGGAGGTACGGGGTCACCCGTACAACTGAGCCGTTAGCGTGTGTATTCGCCCGCAATCTGATGGTTTCCCTACCGGCTGCGTACCGTGAGCCAAACGTCAGCCAGAACACCGGCTGGCTGGTGGCCGCCCAGGCCGTAAATCGGATAGGTCTGGTGTTTTTTGGTGCCGGAGGTGGGAATCGAACCCACACTCCCCGAAGGGAACGGGATTTTCGGTCCCGCGCGTCTGCCAGTTTCACCACTCCGGCCCGAGAGGAACGCTCAGTATAACGCGGCGTGACTCGCGGCATTATGTCAGCATTCTTTGTTGCGTGCGGGGCCCCGCCGAGCGCTGCCCGCTTCGCTCGCCCGGCCTCCGGCCTGACGATCCTACACATCTTGCTTGCAGTTGGCGGTGAGACGTGATCTAACCAAGGCTCGAGGAGAGCGATGTGGTGGATCGATGGAGCGCAACCGAACCGTCAGCGTTGGTGCGGGAAATGGCGGGGAGCGACCTCGGCGATGAGCGGCTGAATGGCCGCCGCGATCGCGTGATGGCCGTATTGGAGGAGCATCCGGATGCGACGTTTCCGAGAAGCGTACTGCCCGACGATGCGGGAGGTGGAGCGCTCTCGGTTTTTGCGCAATCCGCGGGTCCAGCTGCCGACATTGATTGCGCCGCATCTGACGGCGACGCAGGCCCGAAGTGCGGCGGTCGGGGAGGTGTTGGTGGTGCACGACACGACGGATTTCGTCTTCGCGGGGGCGCAGCCCCAGGGCCGGCTTAGCCCGCCTGGGGCCCGAGCGCCAGGGCTTTTGGCTGCATACGGCGCTCGCGGTCTCGGCCGATGGGCTGCGGGCCCCCTTAGGGGTTCTGTCGCTGCTTCCCGTTTGTACACCGGTGCGGTGGGCACAGGCCGGGGCCGAGTGTGGTCGCCGACCCACGGAAAGAGAGTCACTACTGGAGCGCCGGCGTGGCCGCGGTGCGGGATCGGGCTCGGCCCGACGGGGGCGCGATCCATGTGATGGATCGGGGGTGCCGACAGCTACGACTTGTTTGCGCAGAGGTGCATGCGCAGCACGAGCCGCTTCGTCGTGCGCCTGCATGCATGACCGACGGGTCTGGAGACGGAGGGCCGGCCCGCGCACGCTGCAGGAGGCGGGGCGGGGCGCGGGCGGGTCCGCGGGGAGCGGGACGGTGACGCTGGCCGGGTCCGGCGACTGGGGGCGATCGGCCGCTCCACGGCCCGCCGCAAACACCCGGCGCGGGCCGAGCGGAGCGCGACGCTGCAGGTGACGGCGTGGCCGGCTTTCACGGTGCACCGGCCCACCGGCCGACTGAGCCAGCTGCCGCCGACCCTCACCTTCAACGCGGTGTATGTCTCAGAGACCTCGAGCCCCCGGCCGGGGAGGAGCCGGTCGCCTGGTCGCTGCTCACGACCGAACCAATCGAGAGCATTCCCGAGGCAGGTGGGTGAGCGGATTGTGGACTGGTATCGGGCCCGCTGGGTGATCGAAGAATTCTTCAAGGCGTTGAAAACGGGGTGTGCGTACGAGACGGCGGCAGCTGGAAAGCTTGCAGACGCTGCTGGGTCGCCCTCGCGTTACTCGTGCCGGTGGCCTGGCAGCTGTTGTTGCTCCGGCAACTGGCGCGCGCCGCGCCCGAGGCCCGCCGCGACGGCGGTGCTCTAACGCGGCGGCAACTACCCAGGTGCTCCAGACCTGGTCGGCCGGCCTGCGGGGGCTCGGTCCGGACGCCGACGCTGCGCGAAGCGCTTGTCGCGGGCGGTCGCCCGACTCGGCGGCCACCTGCGCCAGGAATGGCAATCCGGGCTGGCTCGTCCTCGGCCGCGGCATGCAGAAGCTGGCTCTCGATGGAAGCCGGGTGGATGCACCAGCCACGCAGCAAGCGGCCGGGATGTGATCAATCGTGAGGCCTCCGGCCGGTTGCGGCCCCCCGGGGGGGGGGTGTGAGTAGCAACCGGCCGGAGGCCCGATCGTCGCGTGGGGGTGGGGCCCCACGCGAGCGGGCGGGGGTGGGGCCCCGCCCGCAACCAAAGAATGCTGACAGAGCGCTTGTACATCCCGCCGCTCGCCGGACCGAAACGGGTGCCCCTCTTCACACGCTCCTCTCCCCCTACCAGCTGATCCGCCACTGGATCTGGCCGATGCGGCCGCCCGGATCGGCCGTGGTGTTGATGTCGGTGTAGGCGGTGGTCACCTGGAAGGTGTTCCGTGCGCCGCCGCCGGGCGTCGGCGTGTGGTTGAAGTTGATGTTGTCGAACACGTTCAACATCTCGAGGTCGAGCTCGACGTTCGCCTTCCGGCCGAACGGGAACCGCTTGTTGATGCGCATGTCGAAGCGCGAGAACAGCGGGCCGAGCAGCATGACCTGGCGCGGCGCGCCGCAGTCGCCGGCGTAGATCGCGATGCAGCTCGGGCTGCTCGCCGGCGCGATGTAGCGGCCGGTCGGCGGCCCGTCGCCGCCGTAGCCGGTCGCCGACGTCGGGTCGGTGTTGAACGCCCGGCGGGTGTTGTCGATGATGTCCTGCGGGAAGCTGAACACCGTGATCGTGCCGGCGTCCGACGCGCTCCGTGCGGATCTTGAAGGCGTTCTGCAGCTCGTCGATGCGACATGCCGACGAGCCGTCACGCTGCCCATGTCGAACAGCTCCGCGTCTGGCACGCGGCCGGTGCCCGAGAACTCCCAGTTGCCGAGCGAGCGCGTTGACCCAGCGCGTTCATGTCCGCGCCGAAGCGCCGGCCGCGGCCGACCGGGAGCTCGACAGTCCACTGCGTCTTGAACGCGTGCGGCACGTCGGTGCTGCTCGGCAGAGTAGATGCGGTCCGAGCCGCAGCGACTGGCAGCGAACGTGAAGCCGACTGCGCTTGCGCGAAGGTGTAGTTGCCGTTGACCAGCAGGCCGCTGCGACAGCCGGCGGCGCAGGTCGAGCTGCAGCGCGTTGTAGCGCGTGCCGGCCAGCGACCGCGTGATGTTGGCCTGCGTCGACGCCGGGTTCATCACGAAGAAGTTCGCCGGCAGGCCCGCGTGATCGCGTTGGCGCGGAACGTCGTGTTCGCGTGCAGGTCGTTGGCCGCGTCGTCCGGATCGGGCTCGTACTAGCCGAGGTGGCCGGTCCACGCCGTGTTGCGGAAGTTCGCGCTCGATGTAGCGCCGCGTCGCCGGCCTGCGCCGCGTTCAGCGCCGCTGAAGTAGGCCAGGTAGGTCGGCAGCGGCGACGTGCCGGTGCCCGGGCCGCGGTACGCGAACGTGCAGCGCCGGTCGCGCCGCAGCCCTGCGCGACGTGGCGCGCGAGGTTCGCCTGCGCGCGCCTTGAACTCGTCGATGAAGCCGTTCTCGAAGAGCGTCTCCTCGCGTTCCAGTTCTCGGTCGTCCAGGCGTTGCGTGTTGCGGTTGCCGACGTAGCGCACTTCGAACGCCATGTCGCGGCCGAGCGACCGCTGGAAGCCGGCCGAGATACTGAGTGCACGTACGGCGTCTTGATGTTCGGATCGAACAGGTTGAGCTGTTCGGCGGCAGTCGCGGGGATCGGATACACGGGCTCGGCCTGGAACGCCGGCGGGCCGAGGCGGCGCGCGATCGCGGAACAGCACCGGCGCGGTCTCGCCGGGCCCGAGCATCGGGAAGCCGGTCGCCGTAGTTGCGCGTGGCCGCGATCGTCGCCGCCGGGGTTGTCGCCGTAGAGGCCGGTGAACCGGTCCATGCGCTCGAAGCCGTAGCGTCACCGAGTAGCCGCCGCGCAGCGTCGCCTGCTCGGGATCGCCGAGCAGCCGGCGCAGCCAGCCGTCCTGCACGTTCGGCCGCCACGCGACGCCGACGTTCGGCGCGAAGTTGTTCCAGTCGGTCTCGTAGCCGGCGCGTGCCCGGCGTGAACTGCTGTGTAGCTCGGCACGAAGTCCGGCGCCCGCCGGCCATGTTGCCCGGCTGGAACAGGTTGCACGGGCGGCCGCCCGGGCCCGATCCGATGCCCGACACGCCGCACAGATCCGCCAGCGTCGTGGTCGACCAGGTGTTGGTCACCGGCGTGAACGGCAGCTGCACGTCCCAGCGCAGGCCGTAGTTCAGCGTCAGGGTCGGCGTCACGCGCCACGAGTCCTGCGCGAACAGGTCGAACGAGTCCATCGCGATCGCTCTGGAACAGGTTGCCGAGGTAGACGTACTTGCCGGTGTTCGCGTCGAGCCGCGCCGTTGCCGGTCGACGCCGTGACGCGGCCGGTCAGGATCGCGTAGATGTTCCGCGCCTCGGTCAGGTCGCTGTCGACGCGCCCGGGAAGTTCGCCGTGTTGAACATCGCGTTGGCCGGATCGATGGTCTGGTGTCGACGCCGAAGTCGAGCTTCGGCACCAGCGTTCCAGCCGTTCTGGTTGTGCGTGAGCTGCAGGAACGAGCCGCCGAACGAGAAGCTGTGCGAGCCCTTCTGCCAGTTCAGCGTGTCCTCGATGCTCCAGTTGGCGGTGTTGCGCGGCGCCGGCGCGTTCGTGGTTCGCGGCGGTCGCGTCGGTGATCAGCGGGAAGTCCAGGCGGTAGCCGCCCTGCGTCTGCGAACATGTCGCGCGTGATGTTGCCGAAGAAGTTGTTCGGCGACCACTGCCAGCCGCCCCTCAGCTCGTTGACCATCGTTCGACGACAGCGTCGACCGCACGCCGACCGAGCCGGTCGTCCGGTACGAGGTCTGGAAGCCCTCGTTCGGGAAGCCCGGGAACGATCGGCTCGGCGTTGTTCAGCAGGTCGGGCTTGCTCAGGAACCGCTGCCACAGTAGGTGCCGGTCAGCCGGTGGCTGTCGGTCAGGTTGTAGTCGAGCGCGTCCGGTCGGCGCGTACTGGTTGCCGCGTCGACGCCGCCTGGTAGACGAAATTCTGGGTGTTGGTCGCGCCGGCGGCGTGCGTCACGTTGCCGGTCGTCGTCGGTCGCTGCGCGGATCTGGTCGAGCAGCGCCGCGATCGACGGGATCGGGCGTCGCGGTCTGGCCGTTGCTCCGCCGCGAGCGCGAACAGGTTGACGGTGCGCGCTGCTGCCGCCGCCGACCGTGAGGTACGTGAACACGCCGTGCTGCGCCTCCGGGTTGAGGATCGTGCGCGTGCGCGTCGCCTCGCTCGGCTGGTAGTGGTGCTCGAAGTTGAAGAAGAAGAACGCCTTGTTCCGGCCGTCGAACAGCCCGGGGATGACGATCGGGCCGCCGAGCGGCCGCCGTACTGGTGGACGATCACGTCGTTCTTCTCGAGCCCGTTGATCTTGTTGAAGTAGTAGTTCGAGTTCAGGCTGCGGGTGCCTGAAGTAGTGATAGATGCTGCTGTTGAACTCGTTGGTGCCCGAGCGGGTCGTGAACGCGATCTGCACCGCGCCGGGCCCGCTGCCCGCGCCCGGCGTCGCGCCGGTGACCGTGATTTCCTCGACCGCGTCGAGGCGCGGCGTGACCATCGAGAAGAAGCCGTCGGTCGACTGCAGCTGGTTGCCGGTGCTGATGCCGTCGATGGTGATGTTGATGGTGTTGTTCGGCAGGCCGCTGATGGTCGCGCCGCGCGGGCCGCCGGCGGTCTCGACGCCGGGCAGGAACGCGGCGAAGTAGAGCGCGTTCCGCGAGGGCACCGGCAGCTCGTTGATCTGCTCGACCCCGATCGTCGAGCGTCACCGCCGTGGACTGCGTCTGGACCAGCTCGGAGCCGGCCTTGACTTCGACCGTCTCGGTCAGCGCGCCGACTTCGAGCGTGGCCTTCACGCTCGCCGGCGTCGCCGTCAGCACGCGCACGTCGTTGACGACCGCCGTCTTGAAGCCCTGCAGCGAGACCGTCACGGTGTAGGTGCCGACGGCGATCGCCGGGACCGAGAAGGCCCCGGCCTCGTTCGTCACGGCCTCGAACGATTCGCCGGTCGCGTTGTTGCTGACGGCAACCGACGCGCCGGGAATGACGCCGCCGGCGCTGTCCACCACGACGCCGGAAAGCGACTGGCCTCCCTGCGCGAAGGCCATCGATGCCGACACGCACGCCAACACGGCTGCCGCGAGCAGCCGCCGAACACCGCCCATCATGCCTCCTCCTCGTGATCAACACGGATTGCCGGTGGCAACCCGCGAACGGATGAGACTGTAATGGATGAAATGCTCTAAGCCTTTTGGATGTGACAGATAGAGTGACGAACGGAGTGTCAATGGTGGGATGAGCGCCGGCCTCAACGCGGGGCCAGGCGGGCCGCGGGCGCCGGCGGGCGCTTGTAGCTCATCTCCGTCCCCGTGGTCGTGAGGTAGTACTTGGCCAGCATGTTCGGCCGCTCCCACGCCGGCATCGCCCGGCGGTCGCGCACGAACCGCAGGAACTCCGCGGTGACCTGCGCGAAGTGGGCCTCGTGGCCGACCCGGAAGACGTCCGGAATCGCGACGTGGATGTCGCTTCCCCGCTCCTACACGGCGACGCCGGGGAACTCCTTCTGCAACGCGGCGACGCGCGCGCGCACCGCGTTCAGCACCTCGCCGCGCACGGCGGCGCTCGCTGGCACGACGTAGAGCTCCGGGCGGTACTTGTCGGCCTGCGTTTGCCGCACCTCGATCGTCGCGCGTGAGCCCTTGTAGAAGGCGTAGTGGATGTCGCCGGATCCCGGCGCCGGCTCCCAGTCCCAGATCGCGTTCAGCCTGACGTGCACGCCGCGCAGCGCGTACGTGACCAGCGTGTTGCAGAAGTACTCGAGCGTGCCGTTCTTCACCACCGCGCCGAGGCTCGCCGGGAAGCGCGGCTCGCCGGTGACGCGCCGGAACTCCGCCTCCGGGATCATCGTCGGCCATCGCTGCGCCGACAGCACGCGCACGTCCTTCCGATAGTCGAGCGCCTGATCCGGGAACAGCGTCCATTGGACGAGATCCGACCAGGTGCGTGCCGACGTCATTGAGCCCCTCGCCCTGCTGCGTGTTGTCGAAGAACCACGGCCGGCCGGATGTTCGGCGCGCCGGAGACCAGTCTTGAGCAGATAGTGCACGCTCTCCATGTAGACGGCCGGATCCGCCTCGGTGCCCGGCAGCTGTTCGCCGAAGACCGCCCGATCGTTGACGAGCGCCCGCTGCAGCATCGACGTGATCTCGAAGCGCTCCGTCATGATGTCGTAGGCGACGACGCCCGACTTGTCGGCTTCCGCGAGCGTGGACTCGAGCTTGCCGAAGTCGGAGGACTTCAGGATCCACGGCTTGTCGGCGAGCACGTGCAGGCCCGCCTGGACCGATGCCGAGATGCGATCGATCTTGCCGCGGTTGCGCCCCGACATCATGACGACGTTGCCGGGTTTCTCGCGGAGCATGCGCTCGAAGTAGTCAGGTGACGCGTGGACGTCCGTCGCCCAGGCGGTCGGCTTGTCGGCGCGCCGGTTGTAGGCGTCGATCCGCTTCAGGTGCTCGTAGAGATCGAACCCCAGCGGCGCGTAGACATCGACCCGCGGCGACACTCCCGGATACATCTCTTTCTGGACCAGCGCGGCGTGAAAATGGCCGGGGTCGAGCGTCATCAGGCGAACGTCGGGCATCGTCGAGGGTTTCTCCTGGCCGGCGTGCGGGGTGGTCCCCACCAGCACGACGGCGAACGCGGCGATCGCGGAGCTCAGGCGCATGTGTGGAAGCCCCAAAGGCGCAAAGAATGACACAACCGGGCTGGGATTTCGACATCGCCCGCGAAGCCAGCCAGGGGCCAGGGCGCCCACGCGTTCTGGTAGAATGTGATGTTCCCCTGACGAAAACGGCCGCGGAGTAGGGTTCACGATGATTTCAGTCAACGGTGTGTCGATGCGGTACGGCTCGAAGGTGCTCTTCGAGGACGTCAGCCACCACTTTCTCGCCAGCACGGCGCTACGGGCTGACCGGCCCGAACGGCGCCGGGAAGTCCACCTTCATGAAGCTGCTGACCGGTGAGCTGCAGCCGCAGAAGGGGTCGGTGGTGCGACCCGAGAAGCTCGGCGTCCTCCGGCAGGACCAGTTCGCGTTCGACGCCTTTCGGGTGATCGACACGGTCATCATGGGCAACGCCCGCCTCTGGTCGGCGCTCGAGGAGCGCGAGCAGCTCTATGCCAGGACCGACCATGACCGACGAGGAGGGCATGCGCCTCGGCGAGCTCGAGGGCATCGTCGGCGAGGAGGACGGCTACAGCGCGGAGAGCGACGCGGCGATTCTGCTGCAGGGGCTCGACATCCCGGAGCCGCTGCACGAGCGGCCGATGTCGGAGCTGCAGGGCGGCCAGAAAGTCCGCGTGCTGCTCGCGCAGGCGCTCTTCGGTCAGCCCCGCGCGCTGCTGCTCGACGAGCCCACGAACCACCTCGACCTCGACTCGATTCACTGGCTGCGGGAGTTCCTGGTCCGCTACGAAGGAACGCTGATCGTGATCTCGCACGATCGTCACTTCCTGAACGACGTCTGCACGCACATCGCCGACATCGACTACCAGACGATCATCACCTACACCGGCGGCTACGACGACATGGTGCTGGCCAAGACGCAGATTCGTTCGCGGGTCGAGGCCGAGAACGCGCAGCGCGAGAAGAAGATCGCGCAGCTGAACGACTTCATCGCCCGCTTCGGCGCCGGCACGCGCGCCAGCCAGACGACGTCGCGCCGGAAGGAAGTCGAGCGGCTGCAGACGACGGAGCTCGCGCGATCGAACATTCAGCGCCCGTACATCAAGTTCACGATGAACCGGCCGTCGGGCCGGACGGTGCTCGAGGCGGCGGACGTCAGCAAGGCCTTCGGCGACCTGGAGGTCATCCCCAATTTCTCCGCGATCGTCAATCGAGGCGAGAAAATCGTGCTGGTCGGCCGGAACGCGCAGGGCAAGACGACGCTGCTGAAGGCGCTGCTCGCGGACGCGCCCGGCCAGCCCGCCGCGCCGGGGGATGTCGCCGGCGGCAAGATCCGATGGGGTCACGAAGTCTCGATCGGCTACTTCGCCCAGGACTCCACCGGCGCCATCGCCAAGGGGATGACCGCCGTCGAGTGGCTCCACCAGTTCGATCCGGATGCCTCCCGGCAGGAAATCCACGGGCTGCTCGGCCAGATGCTGTTCTCCGGCGAAGAAAGCCTGAAGCCGACCGACGCGCTGTCAGGAGGGGAGACAGCCAGGCTGCTGTTCTGCCGCATCATGCTGCAGAAGCCGAACGTCCTGGTCCTGGACGAGCCGACCAACCATCTCGATCTCGAGTCGATCAACGCGCTCAACGTGGCGCTGCAGCGATTCGAAGGCACGGTGCTGCTGGTCACGCACGATCAGGACCTGATCGAAGAAGTCGGCACGCGGGTGTGGCACTTCGACAACGGCCGGATCGAGGACTTCAGGGGGACCTACGAGGAGTACTCCGCGACGCTCGCCTGAGCGCCCGTGGGCAGCGACGCCGGCGGCAGGTGAGATCGGTCAGGACGCCCGGATCTCCTGTACCTCGGTGCGGTATTCGCGATAGATCGCGATGGTATCGGTGCGGACAGTGCTCTCCACCGGCTCCGCCCGCTGTTCCCGCTCGTTCCGCTGACGCCGGCGCGAGCTGGCCCTGACCAGGCCCAGGCAGCGGTTCGCTTCCTGGGGCACGCGTTCGGCGGGGCCGCGCGTTGCGCGTGCAGCCGCGCGGCGCACACGAACAGCGGAACGAGCAGCAACGCATACCTGGTGACCCGGCCGAGACGCATGTCCTACGGCTGAGGCAAGGGCGATACCGCATCTTCCAGTCAAGAAATCACCGCACTCCCTGCGCTGCCCCTGCCGTATCCATTACAGTTCTGAAACACCGCGCACGTTCAGCGTTTTGCCTCGCCGCGATGAGTAACGTTGCAAGCCGGACAGTCACGGCCGCCGACCAGCCGGCGGCTCCCTTCGAACTGCTGACCCGTACTAAGGCTTGCCGGATCCCGCACCGAAGCGGCTGCCGCGGTCGATCCGCGTCGGTGCCCTGGACACGAAAGGGGATCACATGGCCGGGATGACAGGCCTGCGACGACTCATGCCCGCCTTGCTGACGACAATCACCCTGGCGACTGCTCCCGCCGGCGAACCTGCGGATAATCCGGGACCCCGAGCAGTAAGGCCTGTATCATCTGGTACCCGAGGCGAGGCGTACCACGATGAACATCCTGCTGCTGTCGATGCCGGATTCGTTCGAGCACACCGCAACCGTGGCGATGCGGATGCCGAACGGCGCGCTGGGATCGCTTGCCGGCAACGTCGATCCGCATCACTCGGTGCGAATCGCCGACCTGGTGCTGGTCCAGCGCCGCGTGTCCCAGACGATTACCTCGCTCATCGCGGCCCAGCGTCCGGACGTGGTGGGGCTTTCCATCATGACGTTCCAGCGCCATACCGCCAGGAAGGTGGTGGCGCTGCTCCGCAGACTCTGTCCGTCGGCGCGGATCGTGGTCGGCGGCTACGACCCGTCGCTGGCGACGCACATCTACGAACACCCCTCCTGGGACGTGGACGCGATCGTCCGTGGCGAAGGGGACATCACCTTTCGCGAGCTGCTCCGTGCATGGGAAACCGGCCGCGATCCCGATGCCGTGGCTGGACTCTCGTATCGGACCCACTCGGGTTTCGTCAGGACGGTGGATCGCCCGGCGAGCCGGCTCAATGGCGACGAGGTCCGGCTGCCGGACCGTTCGGCCCGGGTGCTCGACGACTACACCTTCCTCGGCCGCAGGATCGATATCGTCGAAACTTCGCGGGGCTGCACGTTCGACTGCAGCTTCTGCTCGATCATCGAAATGCGCGGGCGCAATTTCTACAAGTGGACGATCGAGCGGGTGATCGCCGACATCGTGGACGCCCGGCGCCGCGGCGCCCGCGCGATCTTCCTGGTCGACGACAACATCACGCTCGACGTGAGGCGGTTCGAAGCGCTCTGCCGCGCCATCGTCGATGCCGGGCTGCACGATATCGACTACATCGTCCAGGCGATGACCTCGTCCATCGCCGCGTCCGGCGACACGCTCGCGCCGCTGATGCGCAAGGCCGGGTTCCGGTACGTGTTCCTCGGGATCGAGAACGTGCTGGACGCGGACCTCGGATTCCTCAGGGCCCGCGCGAAGAATTCGCAGCGGGGCAACGCCGGACGTGCGGGCAATGCCACCCAGGCGGCGATCGACGTGCTCCACCGCCACGGCATGTATGTCGTCGGCGGCCTGATCGTCGGCAATCCATCGGACACGCGCGAATCGATCGAGGCGAATCTCGAGTTCGCACGCCGGCACATCGACTGGCCCTACATCCAGCACCCGACGCCCTATCCAGGCACGCCGATGACCGAGGATTTCCGGAGCCGGAATCTGATCGTCAACGAGGACGTGAGCGAGTACGACGGCACCACGGCAGTCGTCCGCAGCGAGCATCTGACGGCGGACGAGATCGAGTTCCTGCGGTGGCGCGCCGAGCGCTGGATGAAGCTGGGACACCTCTGGCCGGCGCTCCGCCACAACCCGCTGTTCGTGCTGCGGCACGGCGCCGGGATGCTCGCACACACCTTCAGGGGGAGCTCGCTTCGCTCGATGCTCGGGCTCGAAAGCGAGCGTACCGTGTTCGAACGGTATCGCCTGATCCGGCGCAGCGAGCGCGAGTACCTGCCCTCCACTTCCTCGGCGCCCCGCGATCGGGTCGCCGTCGCCTGACCCGCCCCCGCGGCACGGGCCGCTGACAAAACCGAAATTTTCACTTACGAAGCTGTCGCTCCGCCCCCTGAGAGGCCGCAACCGCCCCTGGCCGCGTGCCCCCCCGCGACCGCCGCTCCGCGAGTCACTTAGCCGGCAGTCAGAGAGGCCGGGCCTGATTCGTGCACGAAGCCACGGATCGCGTGCGGGCTTCGGCGGGCCGTGCGGAGGGAACCAGATGCCAGGGATATGGAATGGGCCCGCGCGGCGCGCGGTCGTCGTGTTGCTGCTGGCGGGCGGGACGGTTGCGATCGGAGCGTCTCCCGCTGCCGCTGGGACGGCACGCGTGGATTGCACCTACTCGGTGACGCCACTCAACCGGGCAGCGGTCACGGGAGGCGAAGCGACGATCGTCAACGTGAGCGTTGCCGGAACGGGCTGCTCGTGGACCGCCGCCAGCAACGACGCGTGGATCACCGTGACCTCGGGCGCTGCCGGCACGAGCACCGGCCCCGTGGGGCTTTCAATCGCGGCAAACACCGGCGCGACGGCACGCACGGGCACCGTCATCATCGCCGGGCAGACGCTCACCATTACGCAGAGCGGGCCCGGTCCGTGCCTCTACGGCGTCGTGCCACTGACGAAAGGGGCGCTCGCGGACGGGGACAGTGCCAGCCCCGCGGTCACGACCGGGGCGGCCTGCGCGTGGACGGCAATCAGCAACTCCGCGTGGATCGCGGTGACCAGCAGCGCAACGACGGTCGGCTCCGGCACCGTGACGCTGACGATCGGCGGGAACCCGGGAGCGACGCAACGTATCGGCACGGTGACCATCGCCGGCCAGACCTATACCGTCACCCAGGCGGCGCAACCCGGTTGCACGTACACCATCTCGCCGGTCACGAAATCAGCGATCGCTGCCGGAGAAACCACGACCGCCGCCGTAACGACGCCGGCCGGCTGCGCGTGGACGGCCAACACCGCCGCCGAATGGATCACGATCACCAGCAGCGCCACCGGCGACGGCAACGGCACGGTGACGATGGCGATCGAGCCCAATCCCGGCGCCACACAACGCTCCGCGGTCGTGACGATTGCGGGTCGGACGTTCATGGTCACCCAGGTCGGAACCAGCGCGTGCGCCTACACGCTCGACGCGACGGTCCGGTCATCGCCGGCCGGCGGCGAGACGGCGAGCGCGAGCGTCACGACCGGCGCTAGCTGCGCGTGGACCGCGGCGAGCGGCGCACCGTGGATCATCGTGAGCTCGGGGTCGAGCGGCACCGGCACCGGCACCGTCGACCATGACAATCGCCTCGAACAGCGGCGCGCAGCGCATCGGAACCGTGACCATCGCGGGGCAGAGCTTCTCGGTGACCCAGGCCCCGGGATCGTGCAGCTACACCGTGACGCCGGCGACGCTGGCGGTCCCCGCAGCGGGGCTCGCCAGTTCTGTTTCCGTGGCCACTGCCGCCGGCTGTTCCTGGGCGGCGTCGGGGATGCCGTCGTGGATCGCCGCGACGACCGCCACGCAGTCGGGCTCGGGCCTGCTGCCCTACACCATAGGCGTGAACACCGGAGTTTTCCGGTCGGTAATCCTGACCATCGCCGGCCAGCCGGTCACGGTCACTCAGAACGGGCCGGTGCCGGCCTCGCCGCTGAATCTGCGAGTAGTGCGCGACCAGTAATAATCGCAACATTTCCCGCCAGAATCCTCCTGCCGTTTCAGTTCCGCGTCATACTTGATATGACGAGGCACACAACCATGACCGGACGACTCCAGCGAGCGGTATATCTGGCAGCTTGTGTCCTGCTGACGACGGCAGGAATGGCCGGGCAGACCCACGGGGATCCAGAGGAATTCAGCGCATTCGCGATCAACATGGGGGCGCTGACGGGCACCGGGGGCACTGCCCAGCTGTTGATGACCGTCAACCACTGGGCCACGCCAGGCCGAGCGCGATGAGTTCTTCACGATCTTGAAAGAGAAAGGCGCCGACGCGCTCCTCGAGCAGCTCCGCCGGGCCAAGCGCGTGGGTTCGCTGCGCACGCCGAGCACAATCGGCTACGACGTCCGCCTCGCGCTCGAGGAACCTGGCAAGGACGGCGGCCGGCGGGTCCTGCTCCTCACCGATCGCCCGGTCGGTTTCAGCGAAGCCACCAACCGGCCGCGGACCATCGACTACCCGTTCACGGTGATCGACATGCAGATGCCGCCCGCGGGGTTCGGACAGGGCACGCTGGCGATCGCGGCCAAGATCATCCCCGCCGGCAAAACCGTACTCATCGAAAACTACGACACCCAGCCGGTTCAGCTGAACCGGATCGAAACCAGGAAACTCACGAAGAAATGATCACGAGACGTCTGTTCGTTACTAGCCTGATTACTGCCCTTTCTTTCATCACCACCGCCTGCGGCGACGACTCGAGCCCGACCCAACCAACTCCCCGGGCTGAATACTCGGTCACGGACCTCCGTGCCGGCACCGGCGCCGAAGCCACGGCAGGCAAGCGGCTGAGCGTGAACTACACGGGCTGGCTGTACAACCCGAGCGGAACCGACGGCAAAGGGTCGCAATTCGATTCGTCCGTAGGACGCGGTGCGTTCGCGTTCACGCTCGGCGCCGGGCAGGTGATTTCCGGCTGGGACCGCGGCGTGGCAGGCATGCGGGTCGGCGGGCAGCGCCGGTTGGTCCTGCCGCCGGAACTCGCCTACGGGGCCTCGGGAAACGGCCCCATCCCTCCCAACGCGACGCTCGTGTTCGATATCGAGCTGCTCGACGCGCAATAGGGGCGTTCCTCTTCCGCCTAAAGGCGGAAGCTACCAGACGGATCTCTTCGCACTGGCGGGATAGCTTCGGACCGGAGTCTCGTGCAGACTCTGGCGGCTTCCGCCTTTAGGCGGAAGGCTCTGCTCACACCGCGGACACGTCCACCGAGGCTTCCGCGACGAGCGTCTTCATCGACGCCTCGTTCCAGCGCGCGTAGGAGCCGAGGGTCTTGACCCAGCGTGCCACCTCGGCGAGGTGGACGATCGCGCGGCCGCAGCGCACGTCGGCGCGGCCGGCGGCGAGGTCGACGTAGAAGAGGTACTCCCAGGGCCGGCCGCGCATCGGACGGGATTCGAGCTTCGTGAGGTCGATGTCGCGCAGCGCGAAGACGCTGAGGGCCTTGAACAGCGCGCCGGGCGCGTTCGGCAGCGCGAAGACGACCGACGTCTTGTCGGGCGTGCCGAGCGGCTGCGGGTCGCGGGCGACCAGCAGGAACCGCGTGATGTTGTCGCGATAGTCCTGAATCGACGCGTGCAGCACGGCCAGCTCGAAAATCTCCGCGGCGCGCGCCGAGGCGACTGCCGCGGTGTCGGGCAGCTTCTGATCCCGGATCAGGCGGGCGCTGCCGGCCGTGTCGTAGGTCGCGACGATCTCGACGTTCGGCAGGCGCCGGAGGAACGATTCACACTGGGCCAGCGCCTGGGGATGTGAGTAGACGCGCCGGATCTGGGACAGCTCGGTCCCGGGCAGCGCCATCAGGTGATGCACGACCTGCAGCTCGGTTTCGGCGACGATCGGCAGGTCGTGCTCGAGCAGCAAGTCGTAGTTGCGATGGATGCTGCCGCCGATCGAGTTCTCGATGGGCAGCAGGCCATGCGAGGTCCGGCCCTCGGCGACCGATGCGAACACGTCCTCGAACTGCTCGCACGGGACGGCCTCGACGCCCGGCCAGGCCCGCTGCGCAGCCATCTCGCTGTAGGCGCCGGGTGCCCCCTGAAACGCGATTCGCATGGGATCTTCTCCGAGATTCAGGAGCGTTCCGTTTCAGTACTTCGGCTGCTTCGGATCGACCTGGTCAATCCACGCCAGGATCCCTCCCTTGAGATTCTGGGCACGCTCGAGCCCCTGCTGGCGCAGGAGCTGGGTGGCCTTGGCGCTCCGGCCGCCCATCTTGCACTGGACCACGATCGGCCGGCCCTCCGCGCCCGCCTTGATCTCGGCGACGCGCGACGCCACCTGGCCGAGCGGGATCAGCACCGATCCGGGAATGCGGTTGATCTGATATTCCTGCGGCTCCCGCACATCGAGGATGTACGGGTTCTTGCCGGAATCGATCGCCCGCTTCAAGTCGAGCGCCGTGATCTCGAAATCCTGATGGCACTGACGGCGGCGGGGCCGACGCCGCGGGCGCGATGCCGCAGAACTGGTCGTAGTCGATCAGCTCGCGCACCGTCGGATTGTCGCCGCAGACCGGGCACTCGGGATCGCGGCGGAGCTTCAGCTCGCGGAAGCGCATGCCCCAGGCGTCGTAGAGCAGCAGCCGGCCGATCAAGCGTGCCCGGCGCGCCGAGCAGCAGCTTGATCGACTCGGTCGCCTGGATCGTCCCGATCACGCCCGGCAGCACGCCGAGGACGCCGCCTTCCGCGCAGCTCGGCACCAGTCCCGGCGGCGGCGGCTCGGGATAGAGGCAGCGATAGCACGGTCCGCCCTTCGTGGCGAAGACCGATGCCTGCCCTTCGAACCGGAAGATGCTGCCGTACGCGTTCGGCTTCCCGAGGATCACGCACGCATCGTTCACGAGATACCGCGTCGAGAAGTTGTCGGTGCCGTCGAGGATGATGTCGTACTGCTTGAACAGCTCGAGCGCATTCTTCGACGTGAGCGCGGTCTCGTAGGACTCGACCTTCACGGTCGGATTGAGCGCGCCGAGCCGCTCGCGCGCCGACGCCAGCTTCGACCGGCCGACATCCGGCGTGCCGTGCAGAATCTGCCGCTGCAGGTTGCTCACGTCGACCGCGTCGAAATCGATGATGCCGATCGTGCCGACGCCGGCCGCCGCCAGGTACAGCGCGGCCGGCGATCCGAGCCCTCCGGCGCCAACGCACAGCACGCGGCCGGCCTTGAGCCTGCGCTGCCCTTCTGGCCCGACCTCCGGGAGGATGAGGTGACGGCTGTAGCGCTGCACCTCGTCGTTGGTGAGCTCGGGCAGCGTCTCGGTCGCCACCGGCGCGCCGCCGGCGACCGAGGGGACGATGCTCACGACGTCGCCGTCCTTGAGCTTCGTTCCTTCCCGCTCCAGATACCGGATGTCGTCGTCGTTCACATACACGTTGACGAAGCTGCGCAGCTTGCCCTCTTCGGAATAGAGGTGCCGGCGCAGATCGCCGTAGCGCGCCGTGAGCGACGCCAGCAGCTCGCCGACGGTCGCGCCGTCCACCTCCACCGCGTCCTGCGCATCGGTGTACGGACGAAGCGGCGTCGGAATCAGAACTCGATATGCCATCTGAAATCTCCTGCGAAACCTGAACGGTCCTCCGCGGCGGCCTCATTCGTGACCGCAGCTTTCTGGCGTCGAACCGTACATCAAATCTCTCGAAACCTGAACGGTCCTCCGCGGCGGCCTCATTCGTGACCGCGGCTTTCTGGCGTCGAACCGTCCATCTAAATCTCCTCGAAACCTGAGCGGTCCTCCGCGGCGGCCTCATTCGTGACCGCGGCTTTCTGGCGTCGAACCGTACATCTAAATCTCCTCGAAACCTGAGCGGTCTTCCGCGGCGGCCTCATTCGTGACAGCGGCTTTCTGGCGTCGAACCGTCCATCTAAATCTCCTCGAAACCTGAGCGGTCCTCCGCGGCGGCCTCATTCGTGACCGCGGCTTTCTGGCGTCGAACCGTCCATCTAGATCTCCTCGAAACCCGAGCGGTCTTCGAGCAGCCGCCAGGACTTGAGATCTTCGGGCGTGCCCTCGCGCACCGCCACGATGATGTATGTCAGATTCGGCCAGGCCTGCGCCAGATCGGTCTGCGACGGCCGGGCGGGATGGTCGGGATGCGAATGGTAGAAGCCCGCCAGCGAGCCCTGGCGCTCGCGCGCCCGCTTCTCCGCCATCCGGTAATCGTCCGGCCCGATCATGAACCGGCGCCGCGCCCCTTCCGCCGTCGTGTTGGGCAGGCGGAACGCCTCGACGATCCTGTCACCGTTGGCGATCAGCGCGCCACAGCATTCATTGGGATAGGTTTCCGCGCCGTGGCGCCGAATCTCCGCTTCGGCTTCGGCGTCCAGGGCCGGCATCAGCGCCCCTCCCCGTCCCAGAACCGTTCGGTCAGGTAGCGCGTGCCGCTGTCGGGAAACACGACGACGATGACGCCCGTGCGCACGCGCTCGGCGAGATCCAGCGCAGCCGCGAGCGCGGCCCCGCTCGACACGCCGACCAGCATGCCTTCTTCAGACGCGAGCCGCCGCGTGAACGTGTACGCCCGCTCGGTGGCGATCCGAACGTCCTCGTCCGCCAGCGTGTCGTCGTAGATGCCCGGCCGGATGGCCGTCTCCATGTGCTTCAGCCCCTCGACGCCGTGCATCGGCGAATCGGGCTGAACGGAGATCAGCTGGATGTCCGGATTGAACTCGCGGAGCCGGCGGCCGACGCCCATGAACGTGCCGCTGGTTCCGAGGCCGGCGACGAAATGCGTGATTCGCCCGTCGGTCTGCTCGATGATTTCAGGGCCGGTGCTCTCGTAGTGCGCGCGCCAGTTCGCGTCGTTGTTGTACTGATCCGCGTAGAAGTAACGCTGCGGATCGGCCGCGAACAGCCGCCTGGCCTCGCGAATCGCGCCGTCGGTGCCTTCCATCGGATCGGTCAGCACCAGCTCGGCGCCGTACGCCTTCAGCGTGCGGGTGCGCTCCGGCGTGACGTTGGCCGGCATGCAGAGCTTCAACCGGTAGCCGTGCACGGCCGAGATCATCGCGTAGGCGATGCCGGTGTTGCCGGACGTCGCATCGAGAATCGTGACGCCGTCCCGCAGCCGGCCGGTCCGCTCGGCGTCGCGGAGAATCGCCGCCGCCGCCCGGTCCTTGACCGATCCGCCCGGGTTCTGGAACTCGGCCTTCGCATAGAGCTCGACGCCAGGCGTGTCCGCGCCGAACGTCCGAAGGCGGACCAGCGGTGTGCCTCCGATGAGATCGATCATCGAAGCGGGCGCAAAGAGCCGGGTGGTCGTCATGCCGCTGACGCGGTCAGGCGCTGCACTCGCCATCCATCACTTCCGGGTTGAAGGCATGGTCTTCTGCCAGGTCGATGAAATCCGTTTCGGTGGCCGCCGCCGGGTCGATCTTTTCGAGATCCGCGAGCAGCGCCTTGACTCTCGGCGCTTCGACGCGGCGGAAGAACGTCAGCGGCGCCTCCGCCGGCGCGGCCTCGTCTTTGTAGAGCTGCACCAGCCGCTCGAGCGCGACGAATCCACGTCGCGCCGGAACCGTCGCGACGTGGCGGCCGAACGTCGTCGTTCCGTCGGCCACGCCGCCGCCGACCATCACGAAGTAGTGCGGCGCCGGCCGGCCGCCGACCTTTCTCAGGCTGCCCTGGAAGCCGATGCCGGCAATGTGGTGCTGGCCGCAGCCGTTCGGGCAGCCGCTGATCTTGATGTCGAGGCCGGGCACCGCGGCGACGAGATCCGGACGCTCGTCGAGGCTGTCCGACAGCAGACGTCCGAGCCCGCGCGACTGCGTCACCGCCAGCTTGCACGACTCCGCGCCAGGGCAGCTGGTGACGTCGGCGAGCGTCGACGCTCCGCCGCGCGACAGGCCCGCCGCCGCCAGGCGGCCATACAGCACCGGCAGCGACGCTTCGGGAACCCACCGGAACACCACGTTCTGATCCGACGTGATGCGCACGGTGCCGTCGGAGAACGCGAGCGCCAGCTGTCCGAGCATCCGGAACTGCGCCGACGTGAGATCGCCCAGCACCGTCGTGACGGTCACCATCGACGTAGCCCGGCTGCTTCTGCCGCCGGACGTTCGTGCGGGTCCAGTACTCGTAGGCCTCACCGCGTTCGTTCCCGTCTGGTAGGACGGGCTCGACGCGCGGAACGATCCCGGGCCCGATGACCTTTCCGCTCATGACCGCCGCGGCGATGTCTGCCGCCGCGGGCACGCTGCCGCGCGCCGCCGGCGGACCTTCCACCGGCGGATTCTCGGGCTCGAACGGCAGGCGCGCGCCGCCCTCCTGCCGGAACGCCTCGAGCTCCTTGTCGAACTCCGCCTTGAACGCGTCCCAGCCGAGCGAGCGGACCAGGAACTTCAGGCGGTTCCGCTGCTTGTGCTTGTAGTCGCCGAGCCGGTGGAACACGCGGACGATGGCCTCGGCGATGTTGAACATCTCGCCGACCGGCGCGAACTCGAAGAGCTCGTTGCCCGATCGCGTCAGCGTCGCCGTGCCGCCGGCAACCGTGACCCGGAAGCCGCGCTCCGAACGGCCGTCCACCGTTCGCACGCGCGCGGTCCAGCCGATGTCGTTGATCGCCGCCGCGATGTGATCGTGCGTGCAGCCCTCGAAGGCGATCTTGAACTTGCGCGGCAGGCAGGCGCTGAGCGGATGCCGGAGCAGGTACCGCGTCAGCGCTTCCGCATACGGCGTGACGTCGAACGGCTCGTCTGCCGCCACGCCCGAGTACGGGCACGCGGTGATGTTCCGGACCGAGTTGCCGCAGGCTTCACGCGTGGTCAGGCCGGCCTCCGCGAGCCGGCGCATCGCGAGCTCCACGTCGTGCAGCTTCACGAAGTGCAGCTGGATGTTCTGCCGCGTGGTGATGTGGCCGAACCCGCGCGAATAGCGCTCCGCGACTTCCGCCATCGCCTCGAGCTGCTGGACGTCGAGCACGCCCTGCGGCATCTTCACGCGCAGCATCGACGCGTCGGTGGTCTGACGCTGGCCGTAGGTGCCGCGCACCAGCCGGAACGCGCGCCATTCGTCGGGTCCGATCTCTCCCGCTCGAACCGGCTGAGCACGTCGACGAATTCGTCGACGTCCGCCTGCCTGGCGAACGACAGCCGCGCCCGTCCCAGTGTGTCTCGATCTTCGGTTGCAGCCATTACATTCCTCCTGACCCTTAGCCGTGCGCCGCCGCGCTACCTGGCCGCGGCAGACAACCTGACGCGCCGTCCTGCTCCGATTCCGCGAATTCCGCCAGCATCGCGCCGACCCGCACGACGTCGCCGATCACGATGGTCCCGGGCCGATCGCTCTCGCTCTGTTCGGCCGCGCCCGCAAGCTCGGCGAGCGTTCCCGTCCACAACTCGGCGCCGTCGGTCGATGCGCCACGGATGATCGCGGCCGGCGTCGCCGGCTTCCATCCGTGCGCGGTCAACGTCGCGGCGATGCTGCCGGCCGAAGCCAGCCCCATCAGCACGACGACGGTTGCGGACTGCGGCGCCAGCGTCGTGAGCACCTGTTCGTAGGCGGCAGGAGCGTGGCCCGAGACGACCACGAACGCCGCGGCCACGCCGCGATGCGTCACCGGGATGCCCGCGAGCTCCGCCGCCGCGATCGCGGACGACACGCCGGGCACGACCTCGAACGGGATGCCCGCCGCGACCAGCGCGAGCGCCTCTTCCCCGCCGCGGCCGAACACGAACGGATCGCCGCCCTTCAGCCGGACCACGCGCCGTCCGCTGCGCGCGGCGCGAATCAGCAGCCGGTTGATCAGCTCCTGCCGCATCGCCGGGCGGCCGGCGCGCTTGCCCACATAGATGCGCTGCGCCGAGCCGGCCAGCGACAGCACTTCGGGATCGATCAGCGCGTCGTAGAGGACGAGGTCGGCTTCTTCGAGACGCTTCACCGCGCGGCGGGTCAGCAGGTCCGGATCTCCCGGCCCGGCGCCGACCAGCGCGACCCAGCCCCCGGCCACTCCTTCGACAGATCGAGTCACGTCAGCGCACCCCGCCCGCGGCGCACCGCGGTTCGTCGTTCGGCATAGAGCGCGTTCAGCGCGTCGAGCAGCAGCGGACGGCGTTCGGCCATCGGAACCTTGCGCTCCAGCCATTCGCGCCGCGCCGCGCGCGCGCAGTCCATCCACCCGTCGAGATCGTCGGGCAGCAGCGCCTCGAGCGCCTCGCGCACCAGGCCCGCCAGCGCCGGCGCGTCGCCGTCGGTGGAGATGGCGATCGTCACGCCCGCGCGCCGCACGACCGCGCCCGGCATAGGCGCTCGCGCTCTCGACGTCGTCCACGGCGTTCACGAAGATGCCGCGCGCGTGCGCCGCGGCCGCGACCTCGCGGTTGACGTCGGGCGGCGCCGCGGCGACCACGAACGACACGCCGTCGAGATCCGAGGGCTGGAACGGCCGCATCGCCGTGTTCACGGGCGCTGCGGCAATCTCCAGCAGGATCGCCGGCGCGACGACCGACACATCGGCGCCCGCGTCGAGCAGCCCGCGCAGCTTTCCGGCCGCCACGGGACCGCCGCCCACGAGCAGCACCCGCCTGCCTTCCAGCTTCAGGAACGTCGGAAAGAGCATGTTCGGCCTTGAAAAATGAAAAAGCCCGGAAGGCGTGTGGCCTGCCGGGCTTTGGTCTCTTGCGTTGCTTGATTGCGCCTATTCGTTCCGCATGATCACCGGAGCAAGACCTCAGCCGCGACGGGCACATGGGCCCTCACGCAACAACAGGCGCAGGTCTTGACCACGGAAATCATTCTGAGCAGCGTACCCGGGAGCCCCGTATGTGTCAAGAGGTTGCGGGCGCCGCGGCGTCCCGGAGGCAGGACGTCGCCAGCGCGACGTAGTGGCCGATGGCCCCCTCCAGCTCGGCCAGATCGAGGTGTTCCTCGGACGTGTGGGCCACCAGGAACGACCCCGGCCCGAACAGGAGGGGCGTCCCCCAGGCGGACAGCAGCGGAATGTCGGTGGTGAACGGGAATACGGCCGTCTCGACCGGGCTGTCCGTCCAGGTCTTCAGCCGGACGTGGGGGACGCGGAGGACTTCCTCGAGCTCGACCAGCGGGCGGAGCTGTTCCATGAGGGCCAGCAGTGGCTCGGGGGGCCCGATGGTCCGGAACATGACCTCGGCGCTGGCGTGCGGCGAAATCACGTTCGGCGCGACCCCGCCCTCGATCAGGCCGATGCTGTAGTAGGTCCGGCCGAGGTCGGGATCGGCCGGAAGCGGGATCGAGCGGAGCTGCACGAGCGCGTCGAGCAGCTTGTCGATGGCCGAGATGCCGTGCTCGGGAGCCGCCGAGTGTGCGGCACGGCCGGTGGCCCGCAGCCGCACGCGCAGGTTGCCGCGGGTCGCAATCGCGAGCCGGCTGTCGGTCGGTTCGCCGTTGATGAGGAACTGCGATCCGAGTCGGGCTGGCGTTGGCCACATCGGCGCCGTCGCTGCCCCGCTCCTCCCCGACCACGAACAGCATGCCGACCCGGGTCTCTCCCGCCTGCCGAAGCCGTTCGACCGCCGCCACCTGCGCGGCGAGGATGCCCTTCGCATCGCACGAGCCGCGGCCGTACAGCCGGCCGTCGCGAATCGAGCTCGCGAAAGTGCGGCGGCACACAGTCGTAGTGCGTGGAGAGGACCACGATCGGCGAATCGAGCGTGGCGACGACGTTTCGCCGGCCGTTGGCGACCGGCTGCTCGTCGACGCGGTAGCCGAGCGAGCGAAGGCTGCGCGACAGCCACTCGCCGGCCTCCTGCTCGCGCCCGGTCGTGGAATCGATGTCGATCAGCTCACGCGCGAAATCGACGGCGTTCATCTCAGGCCTTCTTCGAGCGCGGTCCGTGCGTCGGTCTGCTCGTCCCGATACTTGACGATCACGGGTGTGGCGAGCGAGAGGCCCCACTCGGGTCCGCGACCGGTCGTCACCTGCCTCGAGCCCGGGACCACCACCGCGCCTTCCGGAATGATCAGCGGCACGCCAGGCTCCGCGCGAATGATGCGGCCGTTCGGCAGATCGTAGACAGGCGTCGATCCGGTGATGACCGTGCCGGCCGCGAGGACCGATCGGCGCTTCACGATCGCGCCTTCGTACACGCCGCAGTTCCCGCCGACCAGGACGTCGTCTTCGATGATCACCGGCAGCGCGCCTACCGGCTCGAGCACGCCGCCAATCTGCGCCGCGGCGCTCAGGTGCACGCGACGTCCGATTTGGGCGCAGGAGCCCACCAGCGCGTGCGAGTCGACGAGCGTCTCATCGCCGACATAGGCGCCGATGTTGATGTACATCGGCGGCATGCAGACGACTTTCTGGCCGATGAAGGCGCCGTCGCGCACCGTCGATCCGCCAGGGACGATGCGAACGCCGGCATCGACAGACGAGCGGCTTCAGCGGAAGCGTGTCCTTGTCGAAGAACGGCCAGCGGCCGTGATCGGCGGACGCATCGACGACCCGGCCGAACTTGAAGCCGAGCAGGATCCCCTGCTTCACCCACGCGTTGACCCGCCACCCACCCGGCGACGCCGGATCCGGTTCGGCGGCCCGAACCGTGCCCTGCGACAGTGCGGCACGGAGCTCGGCGAAAACACTGCGCGCCAGCTCCGGATCGGACGAAGCGACGAGGGCAGCGATCTGTTCCTGCAGCGTGACCGTGGTCATCGGGTCGCGGCGCCGGCGGATTCGAACACGTGAGCGGCCGTCAGGGCCTTGAGGATCCGCTGCCGTGATGCCTCCAGGGGCGGCACCATCGGCAGGCGATAGACCTCCTCGAGCAGGCCCATCGCCGCCATCGCCGCCTTCACCGGAATCGGATTCGATTCCACGAAGTTCGCGCTCATCAGCGGCATGAGCTGATGGTGGATCCGCCTCGCGGCGATGAAGTCTCCAGCCGCCGCCAGGTCGACCATCCGCGCCATCTCGGCAGGCGCCTCGTTGGCGATCACCGAAATGATGCCGTGCCCGCCGACCGCCATCAACGGCAGCGTCAGGGCATCGTCGCCCGAGAGCACGATGAAGCTCTCGGGAACAGCGCGGCAGATCTCGCACATCTGCGACACGTTGCCCGAGGCTTCCTTCACTCCGGCGATGTTCGGCACCTGGCTGAGGCGAGCGAGCGTCGCAACGTCCACGTTGCAGCCGGTGCGACCGGGCACGTTGTAGATGATGATCGGCAGGCCGACTTCGCCCGCGATGGCGCTGTAGTGCTGGAACAGCCCTTCCTGCGTGGGCTTGTTGTAGTACGGCGTGACCGACAGGATGCCGGCGGCGCCAAGCCGCTTCATCTGCTGCGCCGAGCGAATCACCTCGCGCGTATCGTAGCCGCCGGCGCCGGCAAGCACCGGGACCTTGCCCGCCGCCTCCTCGACGACGAGCTCGACGACGCGGAATCGTTCCTCGTCCGAGAGCGTCGGGCTCTCGCCCGTCGTGCCGCACGGCACGAGGAAGTGGATGCCGGCATCGATCTGGCGCTTCGCGAGCCGCCGCACGCCAGCTTGATCGACCGACCCATCACGATTGAATGGCGTAACCAGCGCCGTCCCGCATCCCGTCCAGAGCCTAGCCATGTGGTCTCCTCACTCGGCCGGGTCTAAAGACCCGGCCCTACAAGTTCCTGCAGCTACGCAAACCCGAACCCGCGAACCCGCGAGCCCGCCGTAGCGCCGGGTCTTTGGACCCGGCGATCAGAGCCCCAGCACATCTCTCATCGTGAACCAGCCGCGCCTGCCTTGCAACCACTGCGCGGCGTGCAGCGCGCCGCGGGCGAAGACCGCGCGATCGCGTGCTGTATGCGTCAGCGTAATCGTTTCCGCTGCCGCGTCGAACCCCAGCGTGTGCGTGCCCGGAATCGATCCGGCGCGCGACGACGACACGTCGATCGGGTGGCCATATCCCCGCGCGCGCATCGCCGACTCCATCGCCAGCGCGGTGCCCGACGGTGCGTCTCGCTTGGCCGCATGATGCAGCTCGTGCAGCCAGGCGCCGAACGCCGGCTGCTCCCGCCAGAGCTCCGCGGCCCGCTCTACCAGCGCCAGGAACAGGTTGACGCCGACCGCGAAATTCGGCGCTGCCACGACGCCGATCCCGCGCGACTGCGCCTCGGCCCGCAGCGCCGGCTCTTCCGCCTGCCATCCGGTCGCGCCAATCACGACATTCATGCCGCGCGCGGCGAGCAGGGGAAAGTTCACCGGCACCGCGTCGGCGAGCGAGAAGTCGATCGCCACGTCGGCCTGCGGCCATGATTCGGGCTGCGCGGCGTTATCGATATCCACGGTCCCCGCGACCTGAAACCCGTAATCCGGCGCCAGCGCCTCGACCAGGCGGCCCATCCGGCCGCGGCCGACAATCAGCAGCGATCCGCTCACGAGGCGAGACCGCGGGCCGCCGCCGATACTTTGGCGTCGCGCGCGAAGAACGTGTCGTGCAGGTGATTCATCGCCTGCGCCGCCACGGCATCCTGGAGCACCACCGTGACATTCCGGCGCGAGGCGGCCTGCGACACCATCCGCAACGGGAAGTGCTCGAGCGATCCAAGGATTCGCGTTGACAGCTTCGGATCGCGGCGCAGGCCGTCGCCGACCGCACAGAGGATCGCCATGTCGTGCTCGACCCGCACGTCGGCAAAGGCCGACAGCTCCTCCACCAGCTCCTCGAGCCGGCTCGCATCGTCGATGGTGACCGAGATGCTCACCTCCGACGTGCTCACCACGTCGATCGCCGTGCGGCAGCGTTCGAAGACCTCGAAGACCCGGCGCAGGAATCCGTGCGCCATCAGCATGCGCGTCGACGTGATGTCGACGACGGTGATGTGACGCTTGCAGGCGAGTGCGGCAAGCGGTTCGTCGACCGGAGAGCTGCCCGTGATCAGCGTGCCGCCGCCGTCGAACTTGCGGCTGTTCAGGATCTTGACCGGAATGCTCTTCGCGACCGCAGGCAGGATCGTGCTCGGGTGCAGCACCTTCGCGCCGAAGTAGGCCAGCTCCGACGCCTCTTCGAACGACAATCGCGGTACGACGTGGGTCGACTTCACGACCCGGGGGTCGGCGGTCATCATCCCGTCCACGTCGGTCCAGATCTGAATCTCGCTGGCGTCGAGCGCCGCGCCCAGAATCGCCGCCGAGTAATCCGATCCGCCGCGCCCGAGCGTGGTGGTGACGCCGGTGGTGGTCGCCCCCACGTAGCCGCCGACGATCGGGATTTGGCGGGCGGCAGACGAGCGGCGCGAGATGCGCGGCGACGGCGGAGGCGGTTTCCGTTGTCAGCGGCAGCGCACAGCCAAACGTGTCGTTGGTCACCACGACTTTTCGCGCGTCCACCCAGGCGGCGGGAAGCCCGGCAGCCCGGCATACGGCTTCGATGATGCGGCTGCTCAGCAGCTCTCCGAACGCCGCGACCGCATCGCGCGCCCGGGGCGACGCGTCCTTCAGCGTCCCGATGGCGTGCAACAGATTGCGAAGCTCGGTTGCTTCCGACGCGAGCACCTGACAGAGCGCGTCGGGATCCGGCACCACCTGTCGCGCGACCTGTTCGTGCCGCTGCTGCAGCTCGCCAAGCCCCGCGAGCACGATCGTCTCGTCGGTCGCGGCGGCCGCCGCCGCGAGGTTGAAGAGCCGGTCGGTGACGCCCGACAGCGCCGACACCACGACGACCGCGCTGCCATTGGCCTGCGCGGCCGAGACGTGCCTCACCAGCCTGCCGATCGCCTCGGCGTCGCCGACTGAGGTTCCGCCGAATTTCAGGACCACCGGACCGGGACTCATCAAACCTCCTCCGCCTCCGCCGCTTCGCGGCTCCGGCGAGACAGGGCCCATCAGCGGGCCACAAAGAAAAACGCCGGCTCTGTCACTCCAGAGCCGGCGTCGGGTGTTGCTCGCGTTCGGAATTGTCAGATCACGCGCAAGTACACACCGCCGGCCTGCCGGGTTTCTTCACCCGCTTTCGAGAGGCGACGGCGGACGCGCATGTCCAGGAAATCATTTGCGCGAAAGTATACAAACTGACAATGCAATCGGTCAACAAGTCGCGAGGTCGCGGGTTCCCGGGTTGCGGGTTCGGGTAGTCCTGGTCGCGGCTCTATGATGTAGCGCCGGGTCTTCAGACTCGGGCCCTACTCGAACCGCGAGCCCGCGAACCGCGAACCCGCGGTCACCGGATAATCCTCAGATTCTCCGGCGTCGGCAGATCGCCAATCAGCCTCAGGACCACGCCGCGAGTGTGGCTGACGATGTACAGCTTCGCCATCCAGATCGGCACCGAAGGAACTCATGTTTCCGAGCACCTGGGGACCACCGAGTTCCGTCGTGTGCTCGAGGATGCCGTTACGCACGGGCCTCGCCGTTCGCATCCAGCGCGAGGCCCAGCGACCACACACGTCCGAAGTAGTCGGCGAAGAAGTAACGCCCGCGATACTGGCTGCCGAGCGACCGTCCACGGTAGACGAACCCGCCCGTCACCGAAGCGCCAAGCGTCCGGCCGTAGTCATGAATCGGATCGATCAGCGGTCGAGGTCGCCGTCGGCCGATCCAAGTTGGCGTGCGCACCCTCGCGTCTCGGCCATCCGTAGTTGCGACCTCCTCGCCCGCGTGGCTCGTAGTCGATCTCCTCGAAAGCGTTCTGCCCACGTCGCCGATCACAAGCGCGCCGGTGCCGCCAAGCGCAACATCGTCGAAGCTGTACCGCCACGGATTGCGCAGCCCGAGGTCCCAGATTTCCTTCCTGGTCGGCGACGGAGCGTTGATGAAGGGATTGTCCGACGGCAGCTCGATAGCCGATTGGATGGTTGTCCGGAACATTCACGTCGATGCGCAGCATCTTTCCGAGCAGCGTCGACATGTTCTGCGCCTGATCGAATTGGATCGTTGCCGCCACCACCATCCCCGAGCCCGATGTACAGAAACCCGTCTGGCCCGAATGCCAGGTTGCCGCCGTTGTGATTGCCAGCATGGCTGAGAGATTACCGCTGGAGCAGGCACCGGGCCGTTGAACCGCAGATCGAACCGGCTCGAGATGTCGGCGCCGCCCCCGGGGATCTTGCGGAATCTGGCCACGACCGTGTGGCCGTTGAGATTCGTGAAATTGACGAAGAAGCGTCCGGTCGCTGCAAAATTCGGAGCGAACGCCAGACCGAGCATGCCCCGTTCGCCGCCGCCGTGATCGCGCCGCGGAAGTCGAGCAGGTCCCCGGCGATTGCACGGTTCCGGATGATCCGGATGCGGCCGGCCTGCTCGACGGCGTAAAACACCGCGCGATCGGTCGGATCCGGAACGAAGGCCACCGGGCTCTGAAGTCCGGACACGAAGGCGAGTGAGCGGATGCTGGTCGCCGACTGCGACGAAGCGGTAACGCTGATCAACGTAATCAGGGCCGCGATGCCAAGAGTTTTCACAGGTGCGCTATGATCAGTGCGTTCCACGCCCATGGGCCGATTGTCGCGCACCTTCCTCGTCGTGTCACTCCTGGCGGTCGCGGCCTGCGGTGGCAACGACGGCGACGTCACCGCCCTCCTCTCCCCCACCATCCGGATCCGGCGATACCGTCACCGGTCGCGAACGTTTCGGATGGAGCCAGGCCGCGAGTCAGAGCGACGCCAGCGTGCTGCAGTTCGCGGTTTACGTCGACGGCACCAGACGCGTGCTCGAAGGTGTGGCGTGCGCCGCCGGCAGCGCCGGCAACCTCGATTGCAACGCCCCGCTGCCGTCGATGACCGCGGGCCGTCACACGCTCGAGCTGGCCGCCTTCTACACGTCCGGCGACAGCGTGATCGAAGGGCCGCGCTCTCCACCGCTGCAACTTCAGATCGCCGGCGTGACGGCATCGAATGACTCGTCATCGGTTGCCAGTGTTCCCGCGCCTCGGGATGGTCCGGTCGCCGCCTCTGACGGCACGGCGCTGAATGCCGAGATTCTCGGCACCGATCTCGTGAACCCGGCCGACGTTGCGATCGACCCGTCCGGTCGCACGTTCGTGGCCGAGCGCGCCGGCACCATCCGCATCTTCGATCAGGATGGAACCACCTCGGTCGGCGATAGCACGGACAGTCTTCGATCGTCGCGCGAGACGGATGCCGCGGTGCTCTCGATCGCACTGGCGCCCGACTTCGCCGAATCTCACTTCGTTTACGTGCTGAAGGTCGAACCCGGAGCCGGCGAGTCGCGCGCGCTCCTGGTGCGATACCGCGAGTCGGATGGACGATTCGGGCAGGCCGCGGTGATCTCGACGGTGCCGTTCCCCGCTCTGGATCCCGCGGGCGTGGTCCGGTTCGGTCCCGACGGCGCGCTGTATGTCGGGCTCGGCTCGCGATCGATCGACGCGGAAACACTGCGCGCATCGCCGGACGGCGGCAGGATTCTGCGATTGCTGCCCGACGGCCGAACGCCGCGGGACAACCCGCGCGGCTCACCCGTGTACTCGAGCGGTCACCGCGACCCGAGCGGTTTCGTCTGGCACCAGGCCGGCGCGTTCCTGGAAGTCGAGAGCGGAGCCGAAGCCGACGAGGTCAACACGATCCGGGCCGGCGGCGACTATGGCTGGCCGACCTTCAACAGACGCGCTCGCCTGTCCGGCCCTGCGTCGCCGGATGTGGTGCTGCCCGCGGGCACGATCCCCTCCGGGATGACGTCAGTGAAAGACCGACGCAGCGCGCTTGCCGGCGACCTGATCGTTTCCTCGATCGGCCTCGAGGATCTATTGAGGATCGCGATGACCCCTGACGGCACGCCGGCGGCCGTCGAGCCCGTCCGTCTGCTTCAACGCCGCTTTGGCGCGATCGGACAGGTTGCGGCCGGGCCGGACGCGGCCCTCGTCTTTATCACGCGCAATCGAGAGTCGTGGGGCGAGGGGCGCGACGTCGTCGTCCGCCTGACTCCGCCGCGCGAATGAGAAGCGGCTGACGCAGCGAAGCCGACAATCGGGTAGAAATTGCGCGACTCTTTTTCACGCCTCTTCAGTCCCACACGAAGCCCGACGGCAAATCATTGGCATTTTGAACGTTGAGCTCGGGCGCACGTCTCGTTGAGTCGCCGTGGCATTTCGATTGCTCGATTCCCCTGCAGTGAGAGATTCAAGATTTGCTCAGGGAGGAGCCAAGCAATGAAACGTTCCACAGCGAGTTGGACCACAGCGATTGCAGCATCCGCGCTGCTCGCGATGCCCGTCGGCAGCTGGGCGCAGCAGCCCAGTCCGGCGCCCTCGCAGACACCTTCAACTTCTCGCCCTGCGGGCGCTTCTGCTCGCCCCGCGCCGAGCGCGCAGGATCCGGCGACCGAGCACCTGCGAAAGGCCGAAGCGGCATTGAACGATATTCCAGCGGCGTCGTTGACCGGTACCGCGAAGTCCCGCGTTGCCGAGTTGAAGCGGCACATCAAGCGCCGCTGGAATCGTCGGCCGGCAAGTCGGCATCGCGCTGGCAAGACCAGCGCGAGCACGGAGCTCGCGGCCGCTGACCGGATCCTGACCGAGCTGCTCGGCGGCGAGGGCACGACCGGTGCCGCCGAGCCGAGCGCTGCCGGGCACGAGCGGCAAAGCAGCACCCAAAGCCGCGCCGGGTCTCGACGAAGCCGCCAAGGCCAAGCTGCAGGAAGTCCGCACGCATCTGACCGCGTTTGCGGCGTCGATGGGGGCGGCACCCAGCGCCGTCGCCGAGCGCTGACAATCCGTCGCGGGCGCGAGCGCCGCGGCCGCCGCGGCATCGGCGAGCCCGTCGTCGGCAGCCGCGAGCCCCAACGCCGTCGGAGCCGACTCCGTCAGCGAGCCCGTCCACGCCGCCGGCGAGCCAGAGCAGCACGGCCAGCCCGAGCCCTGCGGCATCGCCAACGCCCAGTGAGCCGTCAGCGGCTCCGGCAACGCCGTCCAGGCTCAGGCTGCACAGCAGCCGCCGGCCGCGGCGCAGTCGGTCGACACCGACGCCGTCAAGAAGCATCTGACCGCGGCGCGTGACAGCCTCAGCCAGCTCACGCAGCTCCCCGCGGCCGCGCAGTTGAGCGGTGACGCGCGAAACCAGGTCTCGCAGCTGATCGCCAACTTCAACGAGTTGATCAGCACGAGCAGCGACTGGCGCGCGCCGTACGGCAAGCTGCAGGCGAACCTGAACGCGCTCGTTGGCGAGCAGCGTGCCGACGAGTCCCCGCGGCCCCGGCGGCGGGCGCCGCGGGTGCGGTGGGCACGTCCGGTACAACGGCGGTCGATCCGGCGATCCGCGCCAAGCTCGTCGAGTTCCGTACGCACCTGATGGACTTCGAGAAGGCCGCGGGCGGCGCGTCGGCAAGCGCGTCCCCGGCGGCGTCGCCGGCTACGCCGGCCACGCCGACCGACACCACGGCCGCAGCGGCCCAGGCAAGCCCGGCGTCGCCCAGCACACCAGCCGCGACGCCCAGCACGCCGGCGGCAACGCCGAGCCGAACCGACGCCACCGGCAGCGCCGGCCGACACCTGCGGAGCCTACGCCGACCGGCACGTCGGGCAGGACGTCTGCAGCGCCAGCTCCGGCCGGCACGACCGGCAGCTCCACACCGAGCCCGGCGGCCAGCACGTCGCCGAGCGCTGATTCGTCGGCCCAGTCATCGGCCGCGCAGTCAGCGGGCAGCCAGCGCAATCAGTCAGAGGCCATGCGCCACATCGAAGCGATCGAAGCGATCCTGAACGGATCGTCGGGCACGGCCGGAACGACCGGCTCCAGCAAGCCGGCGGCTGGCGCGAGCTCGCTGAATCGTGAGCAGATCGAACAGATCCGCACGCATCTGACGGCACTGCGGAAGGCGGTCAATCAGAGCAGCAAGTAAGTAAACGCTCCTCCCGGGGCGAAGCGAGAAAGGCCGGTCCGGCAACGGGCCGGCCTTTTTTGTTTTCGCTGCCAGTTTCCGGCTTTCAGCTCTCGGATTCGGGGGTTTTCGGGTTTCCAGTTAGCATCGATATACGGATCGAAAGCGCGAAGCCAGAAACTGAGAGCTGACCGCTGACAGCTGACGAGACTGAGCTGCAAATGACACGACTGACGGGTGCCGCTGGCCATCGTCCTTGTGACGGCATGGGTTGGCTTCGGCGAGGGCTCGAACGATCGGTTGACCAGACGCAGACCTGGCGTGGGATCGCGGCGACTATCCTCGCGCGCTGACGGAGTATCTTGCGCTCCTCGATGGCTCTCCTTCGGAGGACGTCATCGAGGCCATCGCGCTGCAGACGGGAGAGCTCTTCAAGACCACGGAGCTGACCACCGACGGCGCGGCACCCCGCTTTTCGCCCGACGGACGCTACCTGTCGTACGAGGTCGGCCGTGGGCTCGCCCGCCGCATCCGTCTCGCCAGCGCGGAGACGCCGACGAACACCCTCGCGGAGCTCGCGGGGTTCGGTGCGTCGTTCTCTCCCGACGGATCGCAGGTTGCCTACCTGAAACTCGCGGTCACCCCGGAGATGCAGCGCCTGGAAACGTCGGCGGAACAGGCCGACACGGCTGAGCGAACCCGCCTGACCTCGACGCTGGCGGCCCTCACGGAGACCGCCTCGCGCATCACGATCCGCCAGCTCGCGACAGGCGCGGAGCGTGAGGTGGATACCGGCGCCCGGCGGAAAACCGCGGTACGGCTCGCGGCGGACAACCTCGTCCTCTTCACCGGCAGCGAAGAAGGAGGCGTGGAACAGGTCTTCGTCGCGCAGGACGGACGGAGCCCGGTGGCCGTGACCAGCGGTGAGCCGGCCAAGGTGCTGCAGGAGGTGAACTCGACGGGCACTGCGGTGCTCTTCACGCACCGTGCACAGGGACGCCGCGGCGGCGGCACGGGGTTGACCGCCGGCTTCGGGATCATCTCGCTGCCGGCCTCGACGGCAACCGTGATCTCCGGAACCGCGCCCGCCTTCTCCGGCGACGGACGAACCCTGACGTATGTCTCGCGTCTGGATCCCGACACCCAACTGCTCGTGGCGCCGGTCGCCACGCCGGACCGTCCGACGGTGGTGCGAACGGGCGGGCCGCGCCTCGACGCGCCCGCGCTGTCTTCCGACGGCAGCTCGCGTCGCCTTTCAGATGATGACGGATCAGACTGGGAGCTGTACGTCGCGCCGAGCGACGGCACCGGCGAACGCCGGCTGACGCGCGAGATCCAGCACGACCTGTCGCCGCGGTTTCTCGGCGACGGCACGGATTCTTGGCCTGATCGGCGAGGCGCGGCACCGGCGATCGTACCTCTACGATGCGGAATCGGGCCGGCGCATGCGGCTGTTCCACAACAACACCGTCCGGACGATCGCGCCCGAATACGAGTGGGTGCCGAACCGCGCCGGCACGAAGGTGCTGATCGTCGCCGAACGCGACGGCGACACGGTGTCGCTCGAGCGCGGCGTCTACCTCACGGATCTCACGACGCAAGGTCACGCGCGACGAGCTGCGCGCCCGGCTGCAGGCGAATCTCGCAGCGGAGGAGGCCCTGCGCGCCAAAGGCAAGCGGCTGTTCGCGCCGATCGCGACGCGCGGTGACCGCGGTCGTCGCCGACGCGTCCACGAGCCGCGTCTTCGGGTACGAGCAGGCGCTGTTCGACTTCGACTCGAAGCACATCACGCGCCCCGGCAACAAGCTCGCATCCAGCTATCTGTTCGACACCTACAAGTCGTTCGGCTACGCGCCGGAGTACCAGTGGTTCCCGCGATCCGAGGCGGCCGGCGGACAGACCGCGAACGTCATCGCCACGCTGAAAGGCACGGTCAATCCCGAGCTCGTCTACGTCGTGAGCAGCCACTACGATTCGGTCGCGACCGGCCCGGGAGCCGACGACGACTCGTCCGGGACGGCGGCGCTCCTCGAAACGGCGCGCATGCTTGCCGGTCATCCCCAGCCCGCGACGATCGTGTTCGCCTCGTTCACCGGCGAGGAGTCGGGCCTGCTTGGCAGCCGCGAGTTCGTGCGGCGCGCCGTGGCCGACAAGATGCGGATCGTCGGCGCCCTCAACAACGACATGGTCGGCTGGGCCAACGACCACCGGCTGGACAACACCATCCGCTATTCGAATCCCGGCATCCGCGACATCCAGCACGCGGCCGCGATGCAGTTCAGCAATCTGATCACCTACGACGCGCTCTACTACAAGGGCACCGACGCGCACGCCTACTACGAAGCCTACGGCGACATCGTCGGCGGCATCGGGTCCTATCCGGTGCTCGGCAGCCCGCACTACCATCAGCCGCACGACACGCTCGACACGATCAATCACCAGCTCGTGACCGAGGTCGCGAAGACGACGGCGGCCACGCTGATGCTGCTGGCCTCGAGCCCGTCGCGGCTGGCGGACCTGAAGGTGGACAGCTACCAGAACGGCACGGCAACGCTCTCGTGGACGCCGTCGCCCGAACAAGGGCGTCACCGGATACATCGTCGTCGTGGGGCACGGATACGAAGCCAGAAGCGCAGCAGATCCGCGTGTCGAAGCCGACCGCGTCGATCAAGGTCGCGGCCGGGACGACGGTGTCGGTGAAGGCGGTCAATCAGCGCGGGCTGGAGGGCTGGGACTGGGCGCGGGTGACGATCAGGTCAGTCAAAACTGAAAATAAATGAAATCGAGCGACGCGCGGCTGCGCAGGACCAGGATGGCGGCGAAGGCCAGGCCGCACGCGACGCCCTGCACGGCAACCCGGGGCCAGCCGGGCGGCACGATCGGGGCCGGATGACGGACGCCGGATTCGTCGCGATGCCATTCGACCCAGATGCTCTGTGCCCACAGCGGCAGCGAGTACAGCAGCGCCAGCAGGAACAGGTAGAGCCCGGTGCTCGCGGTCGTCGGCGCGGCGCGGCGAACGGCGACAGCGTGAGGTCGCGCACGATCGCCGCCAGCTCGGTCTCGCGGAAGAGCAGCCAGCCGATCAGCGTCAGCACGAACATCCCGACGATCTGAGCGGTCGGTGAGCAGACCCGCTGCCAGCGGCTTGCGTCCTGCGGCCAGCGGCGCGGCGGGCTTGAGGATCCTGCGCGCGCGGGTGAGCACCAGCAGCACGCCGTGATACGCGCCCCACAGCACGTAGTTCCAGCTGGCGCCGTGCCACAGGCCGGACAGCAGGAACGTGACGAGCACGTTGCGCGCCCACTTCGCCTCCCCCGCCTTCGAGCCGCCGAGCGGGATGTAGACGTAATCGCGGAACCAGCTCGAGAGCGAGATGTTCCAGCGGCGCCAGAAGTCGGCGGGGGTCCGCGCGAGATAGGGGTGATCGAAGTTCTCGGTCAGCTCGAACCCGAGCCACCGCGAGGTTCCGCGCGCGATGTCGGTATAGGCGGAGAAGTCCGCGTAGATCTGAATCGCGAACGCGAACACGCCGGCCCAGAGCAGCGGAAACGTCGGGTCGCCGAGCGCGAACACCTTGTTGGCGATCACGCCGACGTTGTCGGCGATGACCAGCTTCTTGAAGAAGCCCCAGCAGATCAGGCCAAACCCGCTGCGCGCCTTCTCCATCGAGAAGCGGCGCGGCGCTTCGACCTGGGGGAGCAGGAACGAGGCGCGCTGGATCGGTCCCGCGACCAGGTGCGGAAAGAACGACACGAACGTCGCAAGGTCGAGCAGGCTCCGCCGCGCATGAAGCTCTCCCTTGTACACGTCGATGGTGTAGCTCATCGCCTGGAACGTGTAGAACGAGATACCGACCGGCAGCAGGATCCGCAGCGTGGGCTGGTGCCACGGCAGGCCCATCGCCGCCAGCGCCGCCGCGACGTTGTCGACGAAGAAATTGAAGTACTTGAAGAACCCGAGCATGCCGAAGTTCGTGACGATGCTCAGCCAGAGGAACTTGCGGCGATGTGCGGGCCGGGCCTCCATGCCGCGCGCGGCGCAGTAGTCGATGATCGTCGACGTGGCGATCAGGATCAGGAACCACGGATGGACGTAGCCGTAGAAGAAGTAGCTGCCCGCGAAGAGGAGGAGGTTCTGGGGGCGGTGCGGCAGCCACCAGTAGATCGCGGTGAAGACCAGGAAGAAGAGGACGAAATCGAGGCTGTGGAAAATCACTGCGCGGCCGGGGCTCCGCTGGCACGGGGAGCAGGTCTGAACAGCAGCGCGCAGGCGCTCGTAGAACAGCCGGGTGTAATCCGCGCGCGCGTGCCTCGCGATGTGATCGCCATCCTCGTACATGTCGAGGGTGATTGCCGGGTCACCGGTGTCGTCGTGCAGAATCCCGCCGTGCGCCTGCACGAATTCGCGAAGGTCGCGGACGTATTTCTTCAGCGCCGGCGACTGCGGCGGGCGGCTGTCCGTTCAGTGGGCGACGCTGCACGCGAACCAGGCACAGCTTGAAGCCTCCCCGCTGCGCTTCACGCAGCATCAGCGGCAGCACGGAGTGGTTCACCGAAGCGGCAAAGTCGGTCCCGGCGTCGGCCGCCATGTCGGCGGCTTCCATGACCCGGAGACGATCGAGCCCGAATCGCTGGTTGGCATGCTCGAGCAGGCCGGCCTGTCCCGCCGATCCGGCGACCCACCGTGCCGGCGCGCGGGAGACGATCGGCTCCACTGCCCGGCGCGCGGCATCGACGCGATAGACGCGCTCGACCGCCTGATGCACCGCGTAGAAGGGCCCGTCGAGCGCAGACTGGACCACGTCGTTGAGCTCCTCCTCGGTCTCGCCGGCGACCATGTCGAGCGACCAGCGGATACTGGTCGTCGAGCCGGAACATCACGTCGGTGAGATTGGTGTCGCGGAAGAAGATGAAGACCACCCGCGGCTTGATTCCGCTGGCGACGACCCAGTTCTTGAGCGCGAGATACCAGAACGCCGGGCCGGATCCGGCTTGAAGAAGCGGCGCCACCGGCACCCCCGAGAGTTGCGACAGCACCCGCTCGTCGATGCGGGTGCCGGCCATCGAGTCGCCAATCACCACGGCGCCGGGGTTCATGTGCTGAAGCTCCGGGATCCGGCCGGCATGGAACGGCTGCGAGCGATGGCCGGGGAACACCGGGAGATAGGGCACGCGCGAGGTGGCATCGGCGGAGTGGCCGTGCACGAACCGCAGCGATGCCGGGACGGCGAGCGTCAGCAGCACGATCGCGATCAATTGAACGAGAGAAAGACCGGATCGGGATGCCGGCGCGTCGCCGGGCGGCAGGGTCATCGTGGCAGGGGCACGAATCCCGCCTGGAATTCCGCCACGTATCTGGCGCGGTCAGGCGTGGCTTCGACCACGGCGTACCACTCGTGATCGCTTCCGGACATCTGCACGATCCAGTGGACGCGATCGTTGACCCGCATCTGGCCGAACGGCAGCATGTACGAGACGCCGCGGCGATCGCAGTAAGTGATCACTGCGTTGAGCGTGGTCTTGGGCTTCTGTTGGAACTGGCCATCGTGATGGACCCAGCCGCTGGCGAACGTCTCCAGCCCGCACCCTTCGTCCTCCCGCTGTAACGGGTACTTCTTCACCGCTTCGACGTAGGAGAGTCGCAGTTCCCCCTTCCCGAGCGGCGTCACGTACCAAGCCTCGAGCTCCGGCACTACCGTCAGGCGCGCCTCGCGCTTGAACGGGTGGCGCCACCGGTCGGTGGTACTGATGGCACCGAGGGCGCGGTCCTCGGCTTTGTTGATCTCCGCGCGAAGCGACTCGGCAAAATTCTTCCATGCGGGAGTGAGGGTGCTGACCGTCACGATCGGAGTCAGCGGCGTGTCGCCCGCGACGGCGATTCCGACCTTCGGGAATGGCAGCTCGAAAGGCGGCACCGGGGGCAACACCGGCGGCTGGTCCGTACGGAAGCCGATTTGCCGGTTCATGCCGATCCGCATCATCACGGGCGTGGACAAGGTCAAGGGTCGCGAAGTCTCGGAATTCCTGGGCCAGAGCCGCCAGTCACCAGGTGACTCGCCGCCCCACCACTCCAGCGGCACGCTGGCCAGATTGATCGGAAGCTCGATGGTGGTGGGACCGAAGCGGCGCTGCAGGAACGGCCAGGGCGCGGACCACTTGCGTCCGTTGAAAGCGGCGAATGGCAACAGGATACCATCGTCCCGGACCACGGCGAGGACCAGGTGATCGCTGCGGTTTCCGCGGTCCGCGGTCCCGGCCCGGCCAGGGGGCGTCGGGAGGCGATGCCTGCCGAGCGCGGCCGGCGCTCACTCCGCCCGGCGCCAGGACGACGACAGCGAGCACGGTGATGAGGGCACGAACCACTGGGGGCGCGATCATCGGCGGTCAAGTATCTCCCGAACCTTGGCCAGCAGCTCGTCGCGCGAAAACGGCTTGGCGAGAAAGTCCTCGGAGAACTCCAGGTCGCCGCCGCCCGGATACCCGGAGATGCACAGCAGTTTCAGCGCCTTGTGTTGGGCGAGGAGCTGCCGCCACCATGAAGGCATCCGCATGTCGGTCAGCAACAGGTCGACCGATCGCCGTGCTGTCGAACAGCTTCATGGCTTCAGGCCGTTCGGCCTCGTGCACCCGGTAGCCGGCCCGCATCAGCGCCTGCGAGAACAACTGCCTCACCGCCGGCTCGTCTTCGACGAGCAGGATCGTTTCGCGCTGCGTCTCACCGTTCATCCGTCACTCCCGCGGGTGGCTGGTCGTCTCGTGTTGGTCTTTCTCGCGTTTCAACCCGGCCCGGCGCTCGAGCGTGCGCTCGACGGTCCAGCAGAACAGCGCCCACGTCATGCCGATGAGCCACCCGGCGACGACGTCGGTCGGATAGTGCACGCCGAGGAGGACGCGGCTGCTGCCGACCAGGAACGTGAGAAGCATCGCCATCGCGATGCAGTAGTACCTGGCGAGCCGCCCTTCCGCGATTCGCATCAGCAGCGCGCCGAGCGTCAGGTAGACCGCCGCGGACGTCAATGCGTGGCCGCTCGGGAAGCTGGAACTCATGACTTCCCGCAGGTGGGGCACGATGTCCGGGCGGGTTCGCGCAAACGCCGCCTTCAGCAGCCAGTTCAGAACCCATCCGCCGACGCTCGCGATGAAGATGAACAGCCCATTGCGATACAAGCCGTGCAGGAACAGATAGCCGGTCACCGCGAGCACGGTCAAGCCCAGCACCGTCGGGCTGCCGAGCGCGGTGAGGTCTTCCGCACCCGAGCGGAGCCATACAGGCCCCTTCAACCGGCCGGGATCGGCCTCCTGCCGGAGCGCCCCGAGGACCCACTCGTCGAACTGCCGGGTGTCGCCTTCCATCACTTTGCCCGCGAGCGTGGCGAAGACCCAGATCAACGCCAGTATCAGGACCGCCCCGACCAGGATCGTGAGCTCCTGTCGATCGCGCGGGCGACGCAACCGCGGACGCTTCACGCGCTACTTCGCCCGCACCATCAGCACCGGGATCGACACGCCGTGCCGGACCCGATCTGCGGTATTCCCCGGAGCAGATCCTGAAGGAAGCGATGGCCGTGCGTCGACATCGCGATGAGATCGACGCCCTCCTCTGCCGCCACCCGCACGAGCTCGGTCGCGGGATCGCCCATCGCCAGCCGGCCGGCACAGACCATCCCCTTGCCGCACATGTCCTGGCAGAGCCGCTCGAGGTAAGCGCGGTCGTCCCGCATCTCTTCGGATTCACGCAGCTTCAGATCGTCGAAGTGCCGCGCCACGAACCCGTCGGCCACATGGACCAGCAGCAGATCGGCCCCCGTCAGACGAGCCAGGCGCTCGATGTGCTGAAGCACCGCCTGATCGGCCGGGGAGTTCTCAATGGCGACCAGAATCTTGGTGTACATCGTTCATTGCCAAAATGCTCACGATCCCGCCATGGTTTGCCAGAGCATCCACACGTTGAGCGCCGCGATCACGACCGCCGTGGGCCACGCCAGCGCGAGCATCCATCGAGGCGCGACCAGCTCCCCCATCTTGTGGCGATTGCCGACGAACATCACCAGCGGAAAGACCGCGAACGGGAGCTGCAGGCTCAGGATGACCTGGCTCAGGATCAGCAGCGCGACCGTTCCGCGCTCGCCGTAGAGGGCCACGGTGAAGAGGGCAGGCACGATCGCAATCAACCGCGTGATCAGACGCCGCAGCCAGGGGCGCAGCCGGATGTTCAGAAACCCTTCCATCACGATCTGGCCGGCCAGGGTGCCGGTCAACGTCGCGTTCTGTCCGGAGAACAGCAGCGCGACCGCGAACAGCGTGCTCGCCAGCTGAGTACCGAGCAGCGGTGCCAGCAGGAGGTAGGCGTCGGAGATGTCCGCGACCTCCTGGTGTCCGGTGCCATGAAACGTTGCCGCCGCCATCACCAGAATCGCGCCGTTCAGGAACAACGCCGACATCAGGGCGACGGTCGAATCAATCGTGGCGAAGCGGACCGCCTCGCGCCGGCTCTCGAGCGTGTCCCGGTATTGCCGCGTCTGCACGATGGACGAGTGCAGATAGAGGTTGTGCGGCATCACCGTCGCGCCGAGGATGCCGACGGCGATGTAGAGCATGTCGGGGTTGCGCGCAATCTCGAGCGACGGCACCAGCGACGTGAGCACCCCGTGGAGATCGGGCCGCGCCAGCGCCAGCTCGATCGCAAACGAGCCCGCGATGCCGAGGATGAGCAGCACCACGAGCCCCTCCACGTACCGGAAGCGGTACTGCTGGAGATACAGCACCAGCAGCACGTCGCACGCGGTCAGGCACACGCCCCAGATGAGCGGCAGCCCGAACAGCAGATTGAGCGCGATCGCCGAGCCGATCACTTCCGCGAGATCGCACGCGGCAATCGCGATCTCGCAGAGCAGCCAGAGGACCACGGTGACGCGACGCGAGAAATGATCGCGGCAGGCCTGCGCGAGATCGCGGCCGCTGACGATCCCAGGCGCGCCGACAGCGCCTGCAGCAGGATCGCCATCAGGTTCGACAGCATGATCACGCTGAGCAGGGTGTAGCCGTAGCGCGAGCCCCCGGCGAGATCCGTGGCCCAGTTGCCGGGATCCATGTAGCCGACCGCGACGAGGTAGCCCGGCCCGGCAAACGCCAGCAGTTTGCGCCAGAACCCAGCCGTCACTGGCACGGGCACGCTGCCATGGATTTCGGGAAGGCTGACCGTGCCCGCGCGCTGGCGCCACCCGCGCTCGGTCGCGGGCGGCACTGGCGAGGGCGGCGGGCCGGCGCCCGCGACGGAAGACTCAGGAAGATCGGCCATCCTCACGATACGTTACACGAGGCGTAATCCCTTTTTTCGGAATAGGTAAGGTGATTGGGGGCACGAACGCGCACGCAGGGGGTTTGTTCAACGAACGGGGACCGCGGTCTCGACCTGACCGGCACGACGCTTGCCACGATGTAGATGATCTGCCCCGCCGTGGCTCAGACGCCCGACGCCAGGAGGGGACGCGCCGCCTCAACCAGAACAACGGTGAATACACCCTACGGTTCGTAGGCTACGATGCGGGCGGCAACACCGCCAGCCTGCGGGCGTTTCAAGGGAGAAGTGACGATGCGACGAGTAGGATTTCTGATGATCATCCTGGCGCTGGCAGCCGGGTGCGGCGACGACGACAACCCGACCTCGCCATCGAGCGCGCCCATTCAATTCACCGCCCAGCTGAGCCCCGCCAACGAGGTCCCGCCGATCCAGGGTGCGGAAGCCGGCGGCCGTGGCTTCGTCATCATCACGTTCAACGTGCCCCGTGACAACAGCGGCGCGGTCACCGGGGCTGGCACGGCGACGTTCGAGATCCAGACGGCGAGCTTTCCGGACGACAGCGCTGCAGTCGCGGCACACATCCATCCGGGTGAATTCGGCCGCAATGGCGGTGTGCTGGTCACCACCGGTCTTGCGCCGGCCGACCCGATCGACCTGGGCCCGGGTAGCGTGACCCGCACGTTGACCGCCCCCGTGACCCAGGTTGACGCCACCAACATTGTCGCGAACCCGGGCGCTTATTACTTCAACGTGCACACGCGCAGCAATGGTGGTGGCGTGATGCGCGGGCAGCTGGTCAGACAGTAGGCGTTTTCACTGTCGGAGGTTCGCGGGTTCGCGGGTCGCGGCGGTTCGGATCAGCTTTCGGTAGGGCGCCGCTCTGACGCTTTGCTAATCTATGCAGCTGGACGGCTTCGAAATCCAGGGAGATTAGCGATGCGACGAGCGGCAGTCCTGTTCATGGCTCTGGCTCTGACAGCCGGGTGCGACGACAACGACAATCCGGCCGGGCCATCGATTACCGGGCCGATCGTGTTCACCGCGCAACTGAGTGCGGCCAGCGAAGTCCCGCCGGTCGCCGGTGCCGAGGCCAACGGGCGCGGGAACGTGACCATCAGCTTCAACGTGCCGCGCGACCCCAGCGGGGGCGTCACGGGCGCCGGTACTGCCTCGTTCGCAATTCAGCTGAGCGGCTTCCCCGCCGGGACGCCGGTGATCCTCGCGCACATCCATCCCGGTGCGGCCGGGCAGGTCGGCAGCCCGCTCGTCAACACCAACCTGACGCCGACGACGGCGCTCGTGCTGGGGGACGGCACCGTCAACGTGACGCTGACGGCCCCTGTCAACCAGGTGGACGCCACGGCGATCACCGCCAATCCCGCGGCCTACTACTTCAACGTGCACACGGCCCTGAACCAGGGCGGCGCGGCGCGCGGGCAGCTGGCGAGGACGCAGTAAGAGCTGCGGTTCGCGAGCCCGCGAGCCCGACCATGGTCAGTGTCTGGGCACATTCCTATCCATCCCTCTCCCCCTGAACCAGCGATACGCGTACGGATCGAGCTGGATCAGGTGGCGGCCGTTCTCGTCCGCCTCGCAGTCGTTGGTCCAGAGCAGGTCGGTCAGGAACGTCGATCCCGCGACGCTCGCGTCGAGGCGGGCCACGCGGCTCTTTGGCGTGAAGTTGTGAACGATGATCAAAGTGTGGCCGCGCCAGTCGTAGCGCATCAGCAGCACGCCTGATGTGCCCGGATCGAGAATCTTCCAGTCGCCCCAGCTGATCTCGGGGCACTCGCGCCGCATCCGGATCTTGCGTTCGACCCAGTTCACCAGCGACTGCGGATCGCGGCGCTGCGCTTCGACGTTGACGCGTTGATAGCCGTAGATCGGATCCGAGATCACCGGGCGCACGGTCCGATTCGCGGTCGAGAACCCGCCCTGCTTCTCGCCCGACCACTGCATCGGCGTGCGGGCGGACTCGCGTTCCGGGAGCGACAGATCGTCGCCAATGCCGATCTCATCGCCGTACTGCAGCATCGGCGTTCCCGGCAGCGTGAACAGCAGGCTGAACGCCAGCTCGATCCGGCGGCGGTCGTTGTCGAGCATCGGCGCAAGCCGTCGCCGGATGCCCCGATCGTAGAGCTGTATTTCCTTCGAGGGCCCGAATGCGTCGAAGACCCGCTGCCGCTGGGGCGGGGTCAGCCGGCCCAGGTCGAGCTCGTCGTGGCTGCGCAGGAAGTTCACCCATTGCGCCGCGGGCGGCCGCTCGTAGGTGGCTTCGAGCGCACGCACCAGCGGCTGGATGTCTCCGGTCGCCAGCGCATAGAACAGCCGCTGGTTCACCGGGAAGTTCAGCATCAGCTGCAGGCGGTCGCCCAGCTCGCCGAAGTATTCGAGGCTCTCATCCGGCGGGACGTTGGCCTCGGCGAGCAGTACCGCGTCGCGCCGCCGCCACTGCAGGAAGTCGCGCATCTCGTGGAGCAGCTCGTAGTCCTTTCGCGGCGCGACACCCGCACCCTTGCGCTCGATCAGGAACGGCACCGCGTCCATGCGGAAGCCGGACACGCCCATCTGCAGCCAGAACCCCATGATGCGGAGAATCTCGGTGCGTACCGCGGGATTGGTCGTATTCAGATCCGGCTGAAAATCGTAAAAGCGATGGAAGTAGTACTCCCCGGCCGCCGGATCGCGAGTCCACGTCGCCTTCTGCACGCCGGGAAACACCATCCCTTCGTTCCAGTTCGGAGGCCGCTTCTTCGACCACACATACCAGTCGCGGTAGGGCGACGACGGGTCCTTCCGCGCCGCCTGGAACCACGGATGCCGGATTGACGTGTGATTCACGACGAGATCGACGATGACGCGCATGCCGATCTGCTCGGCGTGGTTCATGAAGTCGGTGAACTCGCCGAGCGTGCCGTGCTTCGGGATGGACGTTGTAGAAATCCGAAACGTCGTAGCCGTTGTCCTTGTTGGGAGACGGGTAGAACGGCTGCAGCCAGAGGCAGGTGACCCCGAGGCCGGCGAGGTAGTCGAGCTTGCGCGTCAGGCCGCCGAAGTCGCCGATGCCGTCGCCGTTGCTGTCGAGATATTTCTCGACGTCGAGGCAGTAGATGATGGCGTTTTTGTACCAGAGATCGTCAATCATGCTCTTGTTTGTTTCGCGGGGCCCCACCCCCGCGAAACCGGGCGGGGCCCCACCCCCGCCCGCTGCCAGCGCTCGCTTCGCTCGCGCCGGTGGTTAGCCGCATCAGGCTGCTTGGATTAGCAATGCGTCCGAACAAACCGCCACAGAATGCTGATCCAAGCGGCTAAGAGCAACTAACCAGCGGCGCCGAGCGAAGCGAGGCGCTGGCAGGCGCCGCGGGGGTGGGGCCCCGGCGCGCAAACCAAATAATGCTGACAGTAGGGCCGAATCACCCGGCTGCCCGTCCCAGAGGGTCCCGCAGATTCACTTCCTCCCTATCGCAAATAGATGCCGTTCCCCCCGCACATACATCGTGTCGCCCGCCAGCGCCGGCGTGGCCATCAGCGGCTCGCCCATCGGGTAGCGGCCGAGCATCTCGAACGAGCGGCCGGCCCCGACGACGAAGATGTCGCCATCCTCGCTCGACAGGTAGATGCGGCCCCCGGCTGCGACCGGTGACGCGCTGAAGCCGCTGCCTTCGTGCGGGATGCGCTGGCGGTACACGTCGGCTCCGGACCGCAGGTCGTAGGCATCGAGCAATCCCTGATTCGCGAGCACGTAGAGGAGCCCGTCGTAGATCAACGGCGTCGGCATGTACGAGCCGCGGCCGGTCTTGCTCCACAGCACGTGGGCGTTCGAGGTCTGGTCCGGCGCGAGCGTGATGTCGCCGGATGCGCCCGGCTTGATCGCGAAGACCGGACGTTCCGGCGCGCGCCCGCTGGCGACGACGATGACGTCGCGGGTGAAGACCGGAGTCGGGGCGGTGATCTTGGAGCTGCCGCCGAGGCGCCAGCGCTCGACGCCGGTGTCGGGATCGTACCCGCGGATGAAATTCGACGCGTTGGTGATCAGCTCGGCGGGCCGTCCGCCTTGTGCCGGATACACGGTCGGCGTCCCCCAGGACGGCAGTTCCTTCCGGACCGTCTTCCAGACCGTGGCACCCGTGTCGATGTTGGCCGCGAGGACGAACGATTCGTCCTGCGTGTCGCACTGAACGATCGCCAGGTTCTTGTAGATGATCGGGGAGCTTGCGGTGCCCCACTCGTACTCCGGAAGGTCGTACGCGCCGGTGTTCAGGACTCCGAGGTCCTTCTTCCATACGACGCGGCCGTCCATGTCGAAGGCGTAAAGCCCCTGCGACCCGAAGAACGCGACCACGCGTCGCCCGTCCGTGGCGGGGGTGGCGTTGGCGTAGGTCGCCTTGATGTGCCGCTTCTCGCGAGGCACGCCCTCGTACGCCGTCTGCCGCCAGATCACCTGGCCCGTGCGTCGATCGAGCGCCATCACCACCCAGCGCTGGACGGACTTGTCCTCGGATGCCGTCCCCTCACCGTAGAGTCCCGGCTTGAACGTCGCATTCGCCTGGCTGCTGATCGCGGTCGTGACGAAGACCCGATCTCCCCAGACGATCGGGCTCGAATGCGCCAGCCCCGGCACCTCCGTCGTCCAGCGCACGTTCCGGCTGTCTTTCACGCTCCAGCTGTCGGGCAGCCGCACGCCTTCGCCGACGCCGGAGGCCGAGGGGCCACGAAATGACGGCCACCGATCGACCTGATTCTGCGCACGGGGCACCTGCGCCAGAAGGAATACGACCAGGACCGTGAGCGCCGCAGCGAGAGGCGCCGCCGGGGAGTGGCGGACGAATCTCATGTCAGGATGGCTTGTGCGTGATGCGGATTTCGAAGATGCGGGGCCATAACTTGCCGGTGACGAACAGGCGATCGCCGGCAGCGTCGTACGCGATCCCGTTGAGAACGTCCACTCCGCCGGCTTCGCGCGGATCGAGCAGGCCGTGGAGATCGATCCAGCCCGTGACGCGCCCCGTCCTCGGAGCGATAATCGCGATGCGGTCGGTCGTCCAGACGTTTGCGTAAATCTGCCCTTTCACGTACTCGAGCTCGTTGAGATTGGCGACGGGCCGGCCGCCGTCACGAACGGTCAGCGTGCCGGTCTGGCGCAGCGTCTCGGGATCGAAGAACTTGAGGGTGCCCGTCGGCGACCCGTCGCTCATGATCAGGCGAGTCGCGTCGTGCGTGAGGCCCCAGCCTTCACCGGTGTACTGGAAGGTGCGCTGTTTCTGGAACGTCTGGCGGTCGTAGACGAAGCCCACTTCGGACTGCCAGGTCAGCTGGATGATGCGGTTCTTCCAGACGGTGATGCCTTCGCCGAAATAGCGCGCGTCGAGGGGTTGCCCCTGCAGGACTTCTCCGGTCTCGAGCTTTACCCTGCGAATGCCCGAGGACCCGTTCCGGCCGGTGCTCTCGTAGAGAACGCCGTTGACGTACTCGAGTCCCTGCGTGAACGCATCGCGATCGTGCGGGTAGCTGCGGACGACGGTGTAGCCGTAGAGCGCGGGCGGCGCACCAGGCGGTTTCTGCTGAGGTGACGCGGCCGTGCCGGCCGAGAGCATGGCAGCGGCCAGGACGGCAGGGGCGATGCGCATGCGGCTACTGTATCAGTCGTCCGGGTCCTCAGAGAGTGGGCGCGAACGGGCGCTGTCAACTCCCAATTCCCAATTCCCAACTTCCAAGATACTTACAGCCGCTCGACTGAGATCAGTTTGGGCGTTGGGAGTTGGAAGTTGGGAGTTGACTGGATTTTTCAGGGACCTGTCAGACCCGGCCGACATTCCGTTACCATCTCGCGGCATGAGCCAGCCATGAAAAAGATCATCCCGTTGCTGACCGTCTCAATCGTTCTCGTCTGGATTGCCGCCACCCGTTCGGTTCAAACCCGAACGTTGCAGGCGCAGACCGGCGCCCGCGTCGGCCAGGAGCTTCACGGTCCGCCAGGATGCGAAGGCGGGGACGATAGCCGTGTTCCGCGCCGGCGGGCGCACCGCGCTCGTCACCCAGCATGCCCGGCCGGATGAGCGGCCGTATCTGCATCCGATCTCCGCACCCGACGGACGCGGCATCCTCACCGAAGACAAGCCTGCTCACCACCCGCATCAGACCGGCCTGTACTGGGGATTCACGCGGCTCAACGGCCGCGACTACTTCCACAACCCGGGCCCGCAGTTCTGGCGTCGCGTGTCGGCGACAGTGCTGCAGGCGAGCGGCGAGGAGGTGCGGTGGCAGACCGTGTACGACCTGCTGGACGAAGGCGGCCAGGCCGTGCTGACCGAGACCCAGCGCTGGGCGATGCGCGAGAAGAACGGCGCGATTCAGCTCGACCTCACCTGGCGCGGCGAGGCGAAGACCGACGTCACCATCGGCAAGTACGACTACGGCGGCCTGTTTCTTCGGATGCCGTGGCGCGAGGGGATCAAGGGCGAGGTCATGAACGCCGCGCGGCAGCGGAACGAGCGAGCCGAGGGCCAGCGCGCCATGTGGGTCGACGCCGCCATGCAGGTGCCCGGCCGCGACGATCTCGCCCACATCGCGATCTTCGATCACCCGGACAACGCCGGCTATCCGCAGATGTGGCGCGTCGACGATCAGCTCGGCGTAGGCCCGGCGCGTTCGCGCGCCGGCGACTGGACGATTGCCCGGAACCAGACCGAGGTCATCCGGCATCGCCTGCTGGTGTATACCGGTGGTCCGCTGAACGACATCGACATGACCGCGGCGTGGAAGGACTACACCAACAACGCGACGACAACCGTGCTCTGGGGCATTGCGCAGCGTGAAGGCCGGGAGGCCACACTGCTCACGCCCGAGCAGGCGGTCGCCCAGATGACGACGCTCGACGGCTATACAGTGAACGCGTGGGCCAACGAGCCGATGATCACCCAGCCGATGGCGTTCTGCTGGGACGATCGCGGCCGGCTCTGGATCGCCGAGAACCGTGACTATGAGTCGCGGGTGGCCGGCTTCTCGAATCACGGCGACAGCCGCATCCTGATCCTGGAGGACACCGATCATGACGGCGTCGCCGACAGCCGGAAGGTGTTCCTCGAAGGCATCCCCTTCCCCGCCGCAATCGCGGTCGGCTTCGGCGGGCTGTTCCTCGGCGCGCCGCCCAACCTGTTGTTCGTGCCGGACCGCGACAACGACGACAAGGCGGACATGTCGGACATCGAGGTGCGGCTGACCGGCTGGGGCATCCAGGATCGTCACGAAACGATCAACAGCCTGCACTGGGGACCCGACGGCTGGCTCTACGGATTGCAGGGATACGCGACGAGCTCGAAGATTCGGAAGCCGGAAGGCAAGGGCCGCATCTACAAGGCGAAGGAACCGTTTCCGAACGTGATGGCCGGCGACGGCGTCGAGATCAACGGCGGCGTCTGGCGGTATCACCCGACCCGCGACGTCTTCGAGGTCGTCGCCCACGGTTTCAGCAATCCCTGGGGGATCGACTACGACGCCAAAGGGCAGCTGCTCATCAGCGCCTGCGTCATTCCACACCTCTTCCACGTGATTCCCGGCGGCATTTACATGCGCCAGGGCGGCCAGCACTTCAATCCGTACGTCTACAGCGATATCCAGACCATCGCCGATCACCGGCATCGATCCGCTCACGGCGGCGCCCGCGTCTATCAGTCGGATGCCTTTCCGCAATCGCAGGCGGGCCGCATCTTCATGGCGAACATCCACGAGCATGCGGTGCTGTCCGACGTGCTCGAGCGCAAGGGATCGGGCTTCGTCGCACATCACGGCGACGACTTCATGATGGCGAACAACGCGCACTGGATCGGCTTCAGCCTCGAGATCGGTCCGGACGGAGCCCTCTATGTGCTCGACTGGCACGACGGCGACATCTGCGGGCAGGACATCCTGCACAAGGACACCGGACGGGTCTTCCGGATCGCGCCGAAGCAGTCGCTCGCCAGGGCGTGGCCCGGCCGCTACGGCGATCTCCGCGACGCTGACAGATGCCCAGCTCGTCGCGCTTCAGGAGAGTCCGAGCGACTGGCACGCCCGCCGCGCGCGGGTCATCCTTCAGGGCCGCGCCGCTGCCGGGAAGCTGGCGCCTGAAACCCACGACCAGCTGCGGCGCCTGTTCACCTCGTCTACGAACGCCGACTGGCGGCTGCGTGCGATGTGGGGCCTGCACGTCACCGGCGGCTGGACCCCCGAGCGGCTCGGCGCAGTCGCTCGACGATCGGGACGAATACATCCGTGCCTGGGCGATTCAGCTGCTGACCGAAACCGGCACGCCTGCAGGCCCGGTGCTCGACAAGTTCGCCGAGCTCGCACGCAGCGACGGATCGGCCGTCGTGCGCCTCTATCTCGCCTCGGCGCTGCAGCGAATCGACAAGGCACAGCGCTGGCCGCTCGCAACCGGACTGATGGCGCGCAGCGAAGACGCCGACGACGAGAACATCCCGAAGCTGACCTGGCTCGCGGTCGAGCCGCTGGTCAAGGACCAGCCCGCGGTCGCGCTCGAGCGTGCCTCGCAGAGCCACGTTCCGCTGATCGCCCGGTTCATCGCGCGCCGCGCCGTGGATGCGAACGCGATCGAGCCCGTCGTCGCCGCGCTGGCAAAGAGCCCGAAGAGCGCAGACCAGTCTGCTCGAAGGCCTGCGGGACGGTCTCGAGGGACGCTTCGATGCGGCCGCGCCCCCGAACTGGACGGCGGTTTACGGCCAGCTGAAGCGGGCCGATTCACGCACCGCGGCGCTTGCCGGTCGAGGTCGCCCAACAGTTTGGCGACACCGAGCTCGCCCGCCAGCACCTGGCGACACTCCGCCGGACCGACGCTTCATCGGCGGAACGCCGCAAGGCGCTGCTCGCGCTCTCGGCGCAGCGGCGTACGCAGCTGACACCGGAGCTGCCCGCCGTGCTGGACGATCCGGCGCTCCGCGTGGACGCCATCCGCGCGATTGCGGCATACGACGATGACGGGCTCGGACGACTCCTGATCGACCGCTACAAGACCTTCAACGCCGCCGAGAAAGCCGAGGCGATCCAGACACTGACCTCGCGGCCGCGGTATGGCCGGATGCTCACCGATGCCATTGCCAGGAGCGTGGTGCCGAAAACCGACATCCCGCCGTATGCGGCCCGCCAGCTGCTGCGGGTCGTCGGCACGCGGTTCGTCGAGGTGTGGGGACCAGTCGAAGGGGCGAACAACGAGCGCACTTTCTCGCGCTATCGCGGGCTGCTCAACGAAACGGCGATGTCGGCCGCCAACCCGAAGAACGGCCGTGGTGTGTTCCAGCGGACCTGCGCCGCGTGCCACAAGCTGTATGGCGAGGGAGGCACGCTCGGTCCGGATCTGACCGGCTCGAACCGGAGCAACCTGAACTGGCTGCTGTTCAACGTGCTGGAGCCGAACGCCGAAGTGCAGGACGCCTACAAGATGGTGGTCCTCACGACCCGCGACGGCCGCACCTACAGCGGCAGCGTCGTCGGCGAAACCGATCGCCAGGTCACGCTGCGAGTCGCCGGACGCGAGGCGCCGGTGGTGGTCAGCAAGTCGGAGATCCAGTCGCGCGAAGCGACTTCGGTGTCGATGATGCCACCCGGCCTGCTCGACCCGCTCGCGGACAACGAAGTCATCGATCTCGTCGGGTATCTGAAGACGACGGCTCCGCGTCAAATGAGTTTCCCGTAACCAGTTGCCAGTTGCCAGGAGTGCTCTTCTGGCTACTGGAAACTGGTTACTGGCGACTCTGCTACGATAGAAACTCCCTGCATTCATCCCTGGAGAAGCGATGTTCAGATCGGCCACTGCGGGCGTGATCGCCCTGCTGCTCACCATTGCCCCGCTCGGCGGACGCGAACCCGTCAACGACGAAATCAACGCGCGAATCCGCAAGGAAGGCCGCGAGAACTCGCAGATCCTCCGGACCATGCACTACCTGACCGACGTGTATGGACCGCGGCTGACCGGCTCGCCGAATCACAAGGCCGCAGCCGAGTGGACGATCAAGCAGATGACCGAGTGGGGGTTGACCAACGGCCGCCTCGAGCCGTGGGACTTCGGACATCCCGGGTGGATGAACGAGCGCTTCTCGGGCTTCATCGTCTCACCGGTCAAGGACAGCCTCGTTGGCGAAGTGCTCGCGTGGACGCCATCGACCAAGGGGGTGGTGACTGCCGATGCCGTGCAGATCGTGCCGCCCGATCGGCCCACGCAGGAGGCGATGACGCAGTGGGTTGCGGAGACGACACCCAGGGTCAAGGGGCCACATCGTCCTGGTCGGCCGCCACACCCTCGTCCCGGTCACGTTCAACAAGTCGCCGCTGCGGCGCGATGACGAGTCGCTGCGCCGCCAGTATCAGCCCGATGCCGGTCCGGCAGCGGCGGGCCCGCAAGGCCGGCCGCAGGGCCGCGGCACTGCGGCCGCCGCCCCTGATCCCGGACAACTGAGCGCGACCGCGGTCGCGGAACAGGTCGATGCGATGCTCGTGGCGGCAGGAGTGCTGGTGCGCATCAACGATGCCGGCCGCGATCACGGCCAGATCCGCGCGTTCAACAACCGCACCTTCGATCTGGCGAGGGCCGTGCCCACGGTCGTGCTCCGCAACGAAGACTACGGCCGCATCTCACGCATCCTCGCCGACGGCACACCGGTGCGCCTGGAGTTCAACATCGTGAACCAGTCCTATCCCGAGGGCCGGACGTCGTACAACGCGATCGCCGAGATCCCAGGCACCGACAAGGACGACGAAGTCGTGATGCTCGGCGGTCACCTCGACTCGTGGCACAGCGCGACCGGCGCCACCGACAACGCGATCGGCTGCGCCGTGATGATGGAAGCCGTGCGCATCCTCAAGGCCATCGGCGTGCAAGCCGCGCCGCACGATTCGCGTGGCGCTCTGGAGCGGCGAAGAACAGGGGCTGCTCGGCTCGAAGGCCTACGTGAAGGAGCACTTCGGCACTGTTCGAGGATCCGAAGCCGGAGTTCGCGAAGTTCGCCGGCTACTTCAACGTCGACTCCGGCACCGGCCGCATCCGCGGCGCGAGCGTGTTCGGGCCCGACGAAGCCGCCGCCGTGCTGCGGGAAGCGCTCGCGCCCTTCGCGGATCTCGGCGTGATGGGCGCCTCGACAACGCGCAGCCGCCGCTCGGGCGGCACCGACAGCACGTCGTTCAACGAAGCGGGGCTGCCGGGCATCGGCCTGAGCCAGGATCCGATCGAGTACGGCACCTACACCTGGCACACCAACCTCGACACCTACGAGCGCATCGTCGAGGAGGACGTGAAGAAGTCGGCGATCGCGATCGCCGCCGCGGTGTATCACCTGGCGATGCGCGACGAGATGCTGCCGCGCTTCAGCAAGGAGCAGATGCCGGCGGCGACGGCGCGGTAGGAGTCAGCTCGCCAGTTGGCACTTGGCAGTACCTGTGAGTTGGGTTAGCTCGTCGCCGAGCGGCGATGACGCCAGGGCGGTGAACTTTTTACGCCGTGAATCGCTCGCGATGTCGTGCTCGGACCCGAATCACTTCTAGGCGCAGTGCCGCGACGCATTCGGCATCCGAACCGTGCCGGTTGGCTGCGGGTAAGCCGCAGGACGGACAGATCGGCACCGGGTCGGTATCGCGGCGCCCGGCACGAGTGATTTTCCGTCGTTCGTCCGCGCGCTCGATTCGGGGGCGGTCCGCGGGGTCCACAGCGGCCATGACGCTCTCCCGCCAAGACATCGCGGTGGCGCGCATCTCCTCAATCGTCGTGACCACGCGTTCCATCTTGAGGCCCGATGCGTCGTAGAGCCGGACATGGGCCTGGTTCCCCGGCACCTTCCAGGTACTCGCAGCGATGCGTGCCAGCACGCCACACAATGGCCAGGGGCAGGACTGGGTTCAGTAGGCGCATAGCGTCCTCCTGCTTGAGAACGCGTGGACGAGAGCGGCAACTGCGGCGAGCATCGAGACAAGAACTCCGACGATGAGAGCTTTGAACGGCTGAGGAGCGCGCACCGCCGCAAGAGTACCTAACTGACGCGGTCCTAAGACTATTGGACCTTGGGACCACATACACCGGCACCGTCACGCTGCTAACCCAGCGCTGCAGCGTCAAGGTAGCACGGTCAATGGCGGCGCGTAGAGGCGCGCCACCTGGCGCGAACATCGCGGGCAGCGAAAGAACAGCCGCCCTCGAGGCCACCCACGATTCGGCCGAAGATGCCAAGCGGGATTCCAGTGACGCAGCCTTCCGTCTGCTGGAATGTTCACCTGGACTCGTCCTTCCGGCCCAGGACCATCGGCACGGCCGTCCTCGAGAAGCAGGGCATAGAGCTCCTCGGCACGAAGCACGCGGGCGGAATCCGTCCGTTCGGACCCGCCGAGCGCCCCAGCGGCCGGCTGGAACCGAGACCCGGAGACGTTCAGGTGTTCGGTGCATCGCCTTTCCTCCCTGTTCCCCGCTTGTTCGTGGTACCGAAATCAACGGAACCCGGTCGGTGTCAACGGTTTGACATGCTGCGACGTCGTTCTATACCTTCTCGAGTCTGAATCGGGCTGTGCCTCTCCGCGAGCGCCCGTTACCCGTGGGTCGGGAGTTACCCAGTGGTGTGGTCGCCCGACCACGGCGACCATTACGTCGACGATGTCGGTTGGTTGCTAGAGGAGGCCGTCGCCAACATCGAGTCCGCCCTGGAGGAGTCGCCGATCGAACCCTTCTTCGGCTCGGGCTCGGACTTCGAGTGTCGGCTGGTCGCGGAAGTCGCTGGCTCGTCACGGATCGGCCTTGCAGCCGGAGCTAATCCGGGTGGGAATGTGGAGCTCGGTCCTGGCTGACGGTTCTGCCACGACGCTGCCGCGTGACCGAGACTCTCGTCACGTGCGTGGGGGAGGGCGGAGCCGTGCAGCGTAGTCTGCGCCAACCTCGACGACCTCGTCGGCCTGTCACTTCGGTTCCTGCACGAGGGTGTGAGTCTGGACGATGTCGCAGCGGACCCCGCGTAGTTGGAAGGGCAAGGCGAATTGAGCAGCGGTGATGGTTGGAGCGAGCTCGTTGTTGCTGATCAATTATCGAATGCGAAAGCCGATTAGGGTGACCCGCAAACGTTCCGGATCGCGGCGAGCAGCGTAGCGACAGTCGCGGGCTTGCTCAAGCACGACATCCCGGTTTGTCGCTCGATAACGTCTGTGCGTTCGCCGGCTGAGAGGCAGATGACGGGGACCTCAGCGAGCCGAGGGTCTTGCAACTGAATTGCCCGAAACTCGTAGCCATCCATGACTGGCATCTCAATGTCGAGCAAGATCAGACTTGGCCGCCGAACCGCCAATTGCTCGAGAGCCTCCTGACCATTCGCCGCGACCATCGTCTGATACCCTTCGAGGGCAAGCATCTTTTCCAACATCGGTCGAACGTCGTCGTCGTCCTCGACGATTAGCACACACGGCATGGCTACGCCTTCCCCGGAATACTGAGCGACCTCACATCATACGCACGAAACCGATCATCGGCCATCTCAGCGAACCCGGCGCGTTCTACACGGCCAAGCCGGTCCGTCCAAAGGCAAGCGTCGTCGCCCGCGTGCGCCAGGCCCGCCCCGTGACAGGCCACCGCCCCGCTAACGCTCACGCCGCTGGCGACGTATCTCGGTTCTGCTTCAGAGGCATTCCGCCAGCGACCGACCGGCCGCTTGCGTCATCGGGCGGGCTCACCGCTGCCGTCATCGGGCCGTCGCCGTCCACACCCTCGTTCTGGCCCCCCTTGGCCGTTCGGGCTAAGCTGAGGCCACCTTGCTCACGAAAGAAGTGAGCGCACCTCATGGAGGATCAAATGGCTCGAGTATCGGTTCGGTATTGCGCGTTCTGAGTGTCGGGCCTACATGCCGTCCGTGTGGCGGCACGGCTCCGTCGTGAACTCGGAATCGAGGTGGAAACAATCCGTGGCCGCTACGGTGGGTACAAAGTTCTCGTGGATGGCGAGACCGTCGTCGATGGCGGACGCCGGGTCACTCTTGGTGTGATGCCATCTGCCCCGAGGATCGTTGAGAAGGTGAGAGCGCACCTCGCCGGAGAGTGATGCACGCCGAGTGCTGGCAGAGTCCCGTGTCTCCCTCAACCGCTGGCGGAATGCACACCGCATCTAGAATATCTTCGTAGGAGCGCCGGGGGGCAGATACCCCACCTACACCATCGCAGACGTCGTCCGTCTCCCGCAGGTCACCGAGCGAACGGTCCGCCGAGACATCGCTTCAGGTGTGCTGCCGTCTGACCTGCCGCCCTCGATCCGCCACACCCTAGAATGAGAGTCCTCCGTTCACAGGAGGACCGATCGGGATGCTGCTGCAGCGGCTGAACATCGATGGGGCCGAGCTGCGGTTGATCGGCCTCAACTCCTCCCTGAGATCAAGTCGGATTCGTCCACTTCGCTTCTTCTGGTAGGCGAAGAAATTTCGGAGCGGCTGCGCAGCTGCTCGGGATGATCAGCGGAGTTGTCCCTTGGGGCCGTTCACAACGCGGCCGCGCGGAGCAATGCCCCTTGTGACGCGAACGAGAGGTATTTCTCGCCCTTCATGCTGCCGAAGCGGCGCACCGTGCCCGCCACGCGCTCTCAATTCATGGCGCCCTTGGCGTCTCACGGTGGGACGGGCATCAGCCCCGTATACCTGTCCCGTTTTGCACACCCGTGTGCCGTTATGAGTTCACTTACCGTAAGTATCCGCCGGCAGGGTTGTTAGGCGGCGTTCTGCGATGCACCGCTGTCCCGATACGGCACATGTGGGGGCTGAGACACGACGGAAGTGAATGCCCCGAAGCCTCTTCTATCGCAGCTAGTTAAGGCGGGGAAGCGGCAATGCACCCCACCGGGTGCATCGCTTGCAGTAGGCCGGCATCGTTCCGGGTCGAGTGCTGCGCGGACCCGCTAATCGGTTCAGGACTCCAATGATCATTACCACCGACCCGCGGCCAGATCTACGACGGCGCATCGACGCGCGACTCGGACAGGGTGAGATGCTGCTCGCCATCGCGACAGACGAGACAGCGAGAAATCAAGTGCGACTGGCCCTACAAGATCTCGAGGAAGCAACAGCGTGGCTCGGGCGCAGCTCCGGTAGCCGTCCAGCGGATTTGCTTCTCGAACTCGCTGGGTGGCGTTTGAACGCTGTGCAGGACATGCTGCGCAGACACGGCGCGGGCGGCACGATTTGGTAGCTGGTATCGACCCCCGGTGAGCGCCAGCGACTGATGCCTTGACGAATCGCATCTCGGCGGCCTCACCGAAACACTTCGTTCAGTTCGAGAGATCAGAACCGGCGCGCTGGCGGAAACCTCGTGCGCAGTCTCCCCTTTGGATTGCGCGAGGAGAGAAGGAACAGCCAGGGCAACCAGCCAAAGCGCCGACAAGACACACGTCGTGCGTGGGGTTTTCCGTAACACGTTTATACGACCTGAGTGGAAAAGGGGGGAATCGGCCCCGGGACAATCCTGCGGGCCGAGTCTATTGTGGGGCCACTGATGCTTCCCGCGTTATCATCCTGATCACATTTATGGTCCGACCAACAGACCGACGTACAGTCGACCATATCGTCCTAAACTAATACGGCTTATTGTCCTGATTCACAGTCGTACAAAGGATGAGGAGATCCCGGACGGATCTCCTCATTCGCTGACTCGAACAAGACGAACGGCTTACTGCGCGTCGTTGCAGAACGGGCTGCCGTGATTCGCGACGTCGAGCTGCTTTTCGAGCACGAGCATCGTCGCGGGATCCCCGGACGCCAGCGCGTCGTTCACCAAGTCGACGATTTCTGACAGCGACCACTGGTAGTAGATGCCGTCCTCGACGCTGTTCAGCACCGCCGCCACCGCATTGCGAAGCAGGATTTCCGCCTTCTGGGTCGGCGTGGCCCCGCCTTTGAACTTGAGCGCGTCTTCGAAGGATTTGTCGGCGAGCGACGCGGCTACGGTGCCACCAAGGGAGAACACGGTGCCAAGGTCGGTGTCGAGCGTGTAGGGCGATGGCCATGAGGACTGATGATTTTTCCAGTATCCGTGGCTGCAGCCCGCGAACGCCGGCAGAGACACCGGGCAGGTGACGGTGACCGTCACCGGTCGAGTCACTTCGAGATCATCGTTGCCGAAGTTGATGCCGGACCCGCTGAGGACGCTGAACTCCTCGTCGAGCACGTAGGTAGCGTTGCAGGGGGCGGCGCCATCGACATGGACAACGACGGTTTTCGCATACCCATCGGCGGCCGTAACCGGCTCCTGTGTGTAGTTTCTCGTCTTGTTGGCGAGCGCGATCACGGCGACGGTATCGCAGCTCGTGGTGCCATCGCTGTGAATCGTCCACTCGGCGCAGGTACCAGACGTTCGGCGGATTCTTTGCTCCGACCTTTCCCGCGATGTTGTCGACGCTTGCCACGAAACTGCCGTCTTCACCCTGTACGATCGAGGGGTTGTTGGGCGTCACGGACACACTGAGGATCTCTCCGGCTGTCAACACAGTACCGGCCACAGCGAGCACGCACGCCGTCGAGACCGCTGCTCCGAACTTTCTGAGGCGCATTGCTTGGGCTCCTTGCCTGATGTTCCACACGCGTGCTGGGGGACGCGCGAGGGGCCGATTACACCGCTCCGGCCCACCGTGGTAAACGCAAGCGCAGCGCCACAAGCTCTACGATTCAAAGGTCGCGAAAACATCAATCTTTTGGCGGGTCTGGCGATCGGCCGGCGGCGGTTCGCCTCGGGAACGAGGAACTTGTTGTGACTCGGGCCACAGATTAGCTTCGGCTGTTGCGTGGCGCGATCGCGCGACCTTCGAATCGCGCGGCCCGACAGCCCGTCGGTGGTGTCCGTCGCTGGTGGCGCTGCCCCCGGTGCGGTCGACGGTGCCGCGTGCTCGCCGCGGTAGCCCCGGAGGCGGCCCATCGGATGTCGCGTCTGCCTCCAGGCACGCTATGCGACGGACTACCGACCCGCAGAACGGCCCCGGCGCAGCCAAAATCGCTGAGCGACAGCCGCAAGTACCGGTTGCGACAGAGTGAGGGAAGCCGCGCTCGCCGAGAGCGCCACAAGAAACAGAAAGATCACATGAAGAGGAGGTGACGATTACCCGCCATGAGTGACACTATCCATGGATGTCTCCACGGCCTCGTCGAGCAGCCTCACCAAGGCGTCGCGCGATGTAAATCTTTCGAGCACCAGGTGAACGGTCCTTGGCTCGTCATGCTCTGGCAGGACTTGCACGCCTAAAAGGTAATGCGCATGGCGCACCGTGGATCTCGGTTCAGATGCTGCCCATTGCACGTTGAAGAGATGCACCATGCCGTTGGAGATGCACACGTGCTGGTTGATGATCTCCGTACAATCCGATTTCGACACAGTAACTCCTGACTATCAAATGCCGAGCGCGACAAAACGCGTTGTGACTGTCGCTGTGTGGCAAAGTTCTCGCCGGGGCGCAAATGCAAGACTGCCGACACTTTCTCGTCATTGGGGCGGCCCAGTTTACGGAGAACGAGTCGGACAATGTGCTTATCTAAAGCAGGCGCGGACGCCGCTGAACTAGCTACGCTGGCGTCATGTCCGCATCGGACTGAGCAGCGCCGAGCGCGCCGCGGTACCCGCCTCCTTGCCGACAGTCGTGCGGTCCTACGGGCGCGAGGTGTGCGGCGTCGACGTCGAGCTGATTCAAACGGCACACCGCCCCGAAGAACAGCGCGAACGGCACCGAGACGAGAATCCACAGCAGGAGTGCATACAGCACTGGCGACATCCCTTCCTCCACTGTCCGACGACCCTTGAGCGAGCGAGTGGTGGTTTCAGCCAGCAAGCCACGCACCATCGTCCCGGGAACCCCGCCAGCAGCCGGAGGAACGGGTGCCTGGGACGCCAATTCCGCGTTTTCTGCCGGTTTTTTCTGCTGGAGTCTCGAGCTGGGTGGCCGGATCGCTGCGAGTCCGTGTCGGCTGTTGTGGTCGGGGGCAAAAGAGTATTGTGCCCTGACGATCAAATCATCTCGCCGTTCGGCACGGCATCGCCGGGGTGAGGGCCAATCCGTTTCGGCGCATCGGTCTACGGGAGCGCAGTGTTGGCCCCCCCGTTCCGCAACGCGTCGCGGATGGTATTGAGACGCCAGGCGGCAAGGTCAACGAGCACATCTACTTGGCCGATGCATGCGTCGCGATCGAGCCACGTCAGGCTTCATCGAGATCACGCAGCGCCAGTTGCACCTGTTCTCTCGCGGCGGGGTGCGTTGCAATCGAGAGCAACATGTCGGCTTGTCCCCGTCGGGCTTGAAGGGCTCGTCGTTGCGCTTCGTTCGAAAGACGCATTCTCATCAATCTGACCGCCGCCAGTGCATGCAAGGAAACCAATCGTGGGAACGAACCGCGTTGAACCGCATCGCCGTGTGCCTCGGGAGGCAATATGCCGGAACGATTCGGCGGCGCTGTGCTCCACAATCGAGTGTCCCGGCTAGCAGTCGAAGGGCAGCCTTCTGATCAGCCTTCGCTCATGATGCGAGCGAAGAGTGTCGCGCCGTCGGTGCTTTCTCCGGATAGCGGAACGCAACCCGACCGAATCGATCACTCTTGAAGGTGGAACGGAGCAATCGCGGCTGACGGCGGACGGGCTGAGCGCGTATCTGTCGCCAGGTCGCCGCTGCCTGGAGTCATCGCGTCCTGGGGTCGGCGGCGAAAGCCTTGCGACTACTGTCGGAGCTCAGGAGCAAGGCCAAGCCAACGCCCGAGACCTCAGCGACGTCCGTGTGCGTTATCGAACAGACACCATAGGTGCGGTCTGTCACCATCTCGCGCTGCTGCGGAACTCCCGTTCGGCTGCCTCGAAACGCCGTGCGGCGACGTTCGAGGTTCCCCAACATTCGTTGCGATGCGACGCAGCGCTATCAGGACCGCCACCGGCCGCAGGACTGATTCCCCTGCCCGTAAACCGTGTACCCGCCTCGCGCGCTGGCGAATCCGTATCCCAGCAGCAGGCATGCTAATGCGACAACGACGATCCGTTTCATGGGCGGCTCCTGCAGTCAACTGCAGGCATCAGTGTGTCGATCCTGACTGACGATAGCAGGGCAACAGACTCAACGCCTCCGTCAGTCCATCGAGACGAAAAACATCGGTCACTTCGCCTTCCAGATCCCTCACGCGGATCGCCACCGCCTGGAATGACCCTGCCTCGTGTGTGAATCGCGTGACGTCGACCTTTGGCAAAAAGGTGCTTTTGTGACCTGTGGCGAGATTCCACAGCTCCCGCTCCGTCGCCGGGGTATCCGCGAAGCGGTATCGAACTATTACTCTATCGCCCACACTGTTCATCAACTGGCCGAAGCTATACTGGACCCTCAGACCGTCAGGTTTGCAGTTCCACGCCAAAAAGGCGACCCGGTCGCTGCTCCCGCTCGCCATCGCAGAGGAGAAGGTTGCAATCGCGCTCCGATCCTCGTTCGTGATCGCATCCGTCTGCTTGAAAACCTGAAATGCACCGACGAGGATTGGCTGTTGGCGATCCGGGGTTCTCCTGTGCGCGTGCGCGCTGCCCCACGCCAACGGTGATCACGGCAACGAGACCGAGGGCCAAAGCGACGGACTTCTGCATGCCACCACTCAATGCAAGAGTCGTGTCGACGGCGGGGTGAGCAGCTACAACACGTTAGCGGCACTTCTCCACGGAAATGTTTGGCCCCAGCCACAACATCCTCCTCACTGGACCAGACTTTCCTGGCGACATCTGGCGACGTCACGGATCTCGGTTCTGCTTAAACCGACCCTGTGCGTGAGCCCCGCCTCGAATCCAGCGGTGTAGAACTGCTGCGATGGCAGCCGCTGCTTGCGATCCACAGCAGGGCTTGCCAGGAAGCTGCCGCCGTTCCATTGATAGCCCGCGTTCGGGAATCGTCCGTTCCCCGGTGACCAGATGACCTGCCGCTGTTCCACTGACAGCGGCAGCGCAGGGCAACGGCGTAGTACGCGGCGAGCGTGCGGACGCTCTGCGGGGCGGCGGCGTGGGTGCGGGCTCGTTGAGGGCGTCTGCCGGGGAGGCGCTTCCGCCGGAGACGGTTTCGGCGGAGTCTGCTGTAGTCCTGGTGGCGTACCGGAGCATGAAGCGATCACGACGACCATGCTCATCACAGCGGCCCGCGACCATGTTGGTGGGTGGTCATGAGACCACCGGCCGAGTTCTCGACTCTCCTCCACCTCTGGACGGTACGCCAAAGATGATCCGGTGCTTCCCTTCAAAGGAAAACGCTAAAATGAGTTTACTGCCCTACTGAGCGTACCATGCCGCCTGGAAGAGCGGAGATACATGACCGACGAATCCGCCACGCCGACCCGTCCACGCCCGTTGACCGTGAAGGCCTTTGGCGTCACTGACACAGGAAAGGTGCGCACACACAATGAGGATCAGTTCCTCATCGCCGAGCTCACCAAAGTGATGCGGGTCTGGCAGACGAGTTTGCCGGAACCGAAGCTACAGGTTGGCGAGGAGCGCGCACACCTCTTTTTGGTAGCCGACGGTATGGGCGGGCACCGGGCGGGCGAACGGGCGAGCGCTCTCGCCGTCGCCGCGATCGAGCAGTTCACGCTCGATTCGTTCAGATGGTTTTTCGGATCGGACAGGCAAGAAGAGGACAGAGTTCTCGCGCAGTTCCAGTCGGCGATTCGCCACGCCGATTCTCGCATTCTCGAAGAGGCCGCGGAGCACCCGGAATTGAGCGGCATGGGGACGACGGTGACGATGGCCTTCCACCTGGGTGCGCAGCTGTGTGTCATCCACGTCGGCGATAGCCGTGCGTACCTGTACCGAAACGACGAGTTGCACCAGCTCACGGAGGACCACACGCTGGTGGCCGACATGGTGCGCAGCGGAGCCCTTCGGCGTGATGAGGTCGCCGAGCACGGGCTCCGCCACACCATAACGAACGTGGTTGGCGGCCCCGAGCCTGGGGTTAGAGTCGAAGCCCGCGCGCTCGAAGTGCAGGCTGGAGATCGGTTACTGCTGTGTTCCGACGGGTTGACGGAAATGGTGGCGAACGAAGCGATCTCAGCCACTCTGGACGCGGAGCCTGCACCGGAGGCGGCGGCGAAGAAGCTGCTCGCGCTGGCCAATGATGGCACGGCGAGCGACAACATCACGCTGATTGTCGTACGGTTCGATGCGGCCGATTCTAATGGACTGCATTGATTATTTCGAGAGTTCTGCGATGCGCCGAGCGGGATCCGCATCCGCCGAGCGACGAACAGCTCGTGCCGTCCTTTCATCTGCGAGTAGCTAGCGTTCTTGATTTTTCACCCACAGGTCGTGCTTGGGTCCGGGAGGTACCTACTTGCGCCCACTTCCCCACCAACCCCCTCCCCGCTCCCGCTCATACGCTACCCTGAACAGATCGATGCCTCTGCCCTCGACGTAACCGAGGTAGAACAGGCGGCTCTCGACTTTCGGCATGATGCGGCGCAGACGAATACCCGACGCATACGTCACTCTGAGGACCGTGGAGTGACGGGAAAGTCCCAATCCCATGAGCCTGTCGCAATTCGCAAGCCAGCGAATCCCACGCTTTTCCACTACTCGCGAGGTCGTGGTCGGATCCGAGTCAGTTCGCGGCGCAATGCCGCGACGCATTCGGCATCCGAACCGTGGGGGTTGGCTCCGACTGGTAAGCCGCAGGACGGACAGATCGGCACCGGGTCGACATCGCGGCGCCCGGCGCGTGTGATTTTCCGTCGGTCGACGTGCGCACGTTCGATTCGGGGGCGATCCGCTGGGTCCACAGCGGCCATGATGGTCTTCCGCCAAGACATCGCGGTGGCGCGCATCTCCTCAATCGTCGTGACCACGCGTTCCATCTTGAGGCCCGATGGGTCGTAGAGCCGGACATGGCCGTGGTCCCCCGCCACCTTCCAGTACTCGCAGCGATGTGTGCCAGCACGCCACACAATCGCCAGGGGCTGAAGTTGGTCCAGTAGCCGGATAGGGTCCTCCTCACTAATCGACGAGCTGGTTGGCGCAAAGTGACTGCCGACGAGGGCGTGCCGATTTGCTGGCCTTCTTTGCTGCTGCGCACCACATATCACCTGGGACGCAGCCCTTAGTGTGACCCCAAGCGAACTTTATTCCGTCGTTCCCAGGGCAGTGGCCGACCCGCCGGCACCCAACTGCCTTCGCCAACCAGGTCCCAGATGACAAGGCGGCAGCCTCACAGAAAACATCAATAAACTGGGGTGCGGTTGTGGACCTGATCCTCCAGCATCAGGAACTGGAAACTGGGAACTGAGAACTGGAAACCAGCGCATCGCCATCCACGCTCGCGCTACGGGGCAACCACACGGTGAAGCGAGTGCCCTCCCCTTCGACCGAGCGCACCTCGATTTTCCCGGCGTGCGCTTCGATGATCTGGCGCGAGATGTAGAGACCCAGGCCGATGCTGCGCCCGCTCGCGCTGGCGTCGGCCCCGCGCTCGAACGGCTCGAACAGTCTGGCCAGGTCGTCGGGTGAGATCGGTGTGCCCTCGTTGTGCACGTCGATCGTGACGCCGTCCTGGTCGCCGCGGGTGGCGAGGCGCACGACGCTTGCCGGCGGGCTGTGCTGAAAGGCGTTGCCGAGGAGGTTCCCGATCACTTGCGCGAGCCGATCGGGATCCCAGGTTCCGCGTTCCTCGCCCTCGTGGACGAACGTGCCCTTGCGCGAGGGCTGGGTCAGGAGCACTTCGTCGAACACCTGACGAGCAATCTCGCGGATGCTGGCGGGCTTCGGGCTCACCGGAATGCGCCCCGTCACCCTGGCCTGGGTGAAATCCAGGAAGTCCTGAATCAACCGCACCGCCCGATCCGAGGACGACACGATCCGGTTCACGATCCGCACGCTCTGCTCGTCCAGCCGACCGCGCTTGAGCAGCAATGTGGTGGCGATGCCGATCGCGTTCATCGGATTCCGGAGATCGTGGCTGACGATGCCGACCAGCTGCTTGTCGAACTCGGCCAGGCGGTGCAGCTCGTCGCGCACGGCCTCCGCTTCGGCGCGGGCCGCCCGCTCCCGCTCGAACAGCGCGGCGTGCTCGGCTTCCTGGATCTTCTGCCGGGCAATCTCGGTCTGAAGCGATTGGTTGGTCTCCTGCACTTCGCGGGCGCGTTCGAGGACTCCGGCCTCCATCTGAGTCGTGTCGCCGGCCGGCGTCGGCGCAGGATGGGACGCCGCCTTGCGCAGGCGCTGCAACTCGGTGACGTCCACGGTGTGCTGGAGGATGCAGGCGACTTCGCCGCGTTCATCGTGGATCGGCGTGTGCGTCGCGCTCCAGAAACGATCCTCGACCCGGCCGTCGCCATCCGCGGCCCGGGGCACTCGATACCTGATGAAAGCAATCACGTCCGACTGGCCGGTCGCGAGAACGCGCTCGAGCGACTGCCGGAGCAGCGTGGCACTCTCGTTGCCCGGATCCGCCGGGTCGTGGGGAAACTCGTCGAACAGGTTCCGGCCGATGAGCTCTTCCAGCCGCTTGCCGGTGACCTGCAGGTACGCGTCGTTCGCAGCCACGAACCGCAGCTGCCGGTCGAGCACCATGTACGAATTCGGCGAGTGCTGAAAGAGAGCCCGGAAGTCGACAGCGGGAGGCATGCCCTGGGTTCAAGCTTACCAGTTGCCAGTTGCCAGTTCCCAGTTACCAGCGAAGGACAAGTCTCAACTGGAAACTGGAAACTGGCTACTGAGCATTGACTATCGCTTTCACGAACGCCTCACCGAGATCCTCGGCCTTGCGGGCGCCGACGCCGCGGACACTGAGCAGCGCGGAAACGGATTGAGGTTTCAGCCGGGCCATTTCGCGCAACGTGGTGTCGTGAAAGATGACGTAAGGAGGCACGCCGCGCGAGCGCGCGATGTCGAGCCGCAGCGCGCGGAGCCGCTCGAACAGATCGCGATCGACGTCCTGCCAGGATTCGGTCTCGATCGCGGCGCGCCGGGGCGTTTCGCCGCGAACCGGGCGACGCTGACGCGCGAGCGCGAGGCCCGGCGCCGCCACGGGATCTTTCAGCAGCGCGACGCCGCTCTCCGTGAGCGTCAGCACGGGATACTCGTCGTCGGTTTGACGAAGCAGGCGATGGGCGATGAGCTGCTCGATGTAGCCGCGAATCTCCGGGATCGACGCGTCGCGGAGCAGGCCGAACGTGGTCAGGGTGCTGTGGCTCCGCGCCATCACCTGCTCGGTTTCAGCGCCACGGAGCACGTTGGTCACATGCGCGGCGCCGAATCGCTGTCCGACGCGCGCCACGCACGACAGCACTTTCCTGGCAAGGAGAGCCGGGTCAGGCACGGCTTCGAGCTCGTCGAGACAGAAATCGCAGGCACCGCAGTTCGGCCGCGCATCGGCCTCTCCGAAGTACGCGAGCAGGTGCTTGTGCCGGCAGCCAACCGCGGCGGCGTATCGCTCCATGTCGCGCAGCAACCCGCGGCGCGCGGCGGTCAGCTCGCCGTTGCGTTCCAGCATGACCCGCCACTTCAGGAAGTCGGCGCTCGAATAAATCAGCACGCACTCGGCTTCGAGGCCATCGCGTCCGGCCCGCCCGGACTCCTGCTGATAGTGCTCGAGCGACTGGGGGGCGCCGGCATGGACGACGAACCGCACGTCGGAGCGGTCGATGCCCATCCCGAAGGCGACGGTCGCCACCACGACGTCGGCATGCTCGTCGAGGAACGCGTCCTGATTCCGGGCCCGCTCCGCATCTGCGAGACCGGCATGGTACGGCCGCGCCTTCACGCCGGTTTCGCAGAGCCAGGCCGCGAGCGCATCGACCTCCCGCCGCGACGTGCAGTAGACGATCCCGGCGTGGCCGCGGTGACGCCCGAGCACATCCAGCAGTTGCCGTTTGAGCTGCGCGCGGCCGAGCACGCGATACACCAGGTTGGGCCGGTCGAACGAGCCGACCAGCTCAATCGGGCCGCGCAAGGCCAGCTGCGCGGCGATATCCTGCCGCACGCGCGCGGTCGCGGTCGCGGTGTAGGCGTGGAGGCTGACGCCCGGAAACGCATCGCGCAGCCGCGCCAGCTGCCGGTCACTCAGGTCGGAAGTCGTGTCCCCACTGGCTGATGCAATGCGCCTCGTCTACCGCGATGAAGCTGATGTTCGACGTGCCGAGCTGCGTGAGGAAGGATTCGCTGCCCTCGCCGGCCAGCCGCTCGGGGGACACGTAGAGCAGGCGATAACGCCCCTCGCGAACACCGCGCATCACGGCCGCACGCTCATCCGCCGGCAGCGCGCTGTTGAAGCAGGCAGCGGGTACGCCATTCGCGGTGAGGCCGTCCACCTGATCTTTCATCAACGAGATCAAGGGAGAGACGACGAGGGCAAGGCCGGGATGGACCAGCGCCGGCGCCTGGAAACAGAGCGACTTGCCGCCGCCGGTCGGCAATACGACAACCGAGTCGCGATGGGCCAGGATGGCGTCCATCGCGTCGCGCTGGAGCGGCCGGAACGCCGAGTACCCCCAGTAGCGCCCGAGGACCTCGAGCAGCTGGTCCACTCCTAGACGCCTTCCAGGATCAGCAGGGTGCCTTCCGACGTGGCCTGGCGGATCCGCTTCGCCTCGGAGTATCGGGAGAGTTCCACCACTCGCGCGCCGCGGCGACCGATGGGAACTCGACCAGCACGAGCCGGGCCGGATGCCAGTCGCCTTCGAGCACCTCAATACCGCCACCCCGCGCGATGAAGCGGCCGCCGTATTTCTCCAGCGTCGGCGTGACCAGCCGCCGGTAGTCCTGGTACCGGACAGGATCTTTCACGGTGACGTTCGCCACTACGTAGGCACTCATGGTTCAGGAGTTCAGAGGTTCACGGGTTGAACAACCAGGCTGCAGCATGTCACCGCTCCTTCCGCCTTTGCCAGTTCGGAGACATCCAGCGTGAGCACCCGCGCCGCCGATGACAGCCGCGCGTTCGTGCGCGGGTGGGCCGACGGGCATATCACAGTGTCGCCGATGCGCAGCACGTTCGCGGCCGCCGGCTCAGAGGGATCGACCTCTATGATCGCGTGATCCGGGAACATCTGGCCATTGACCCATTCAGGGTTGATCACGACGACCTCGGGAGCGACTTCGGTGACGGCGGACTTCAAATGCAAACAGCCGTCCACCTTGACCGTGCGGACGTCGTAGCCGTGCGGCGAAACGAAATCGGCCAGTTGCCGCACTCCGGCGCTGTTCGTGCGCGTGCCCAGGCCGACGTAGAGCACACGTCCGAGCCGCAGCACGTCGCCGCCATCGAGCGTGGCGGGTTCGGAGAGGAACTGCAGATGACGAAAAGCGCCCAGCGTTGCCGCGACGGCGGCGGTTTCCGGCCGCCGCGAGGCTGCGCCCGGCCGGGTGATGACGGCGATCTCATCGAGCACGATCGCGGTGTCTTCGACGAACACGGAGTCCGGCAGCGCGTCGGCCGCCGCAACCTGCACGATCTCACACCCGAGCGCGGCGAGCGTCCGCTCGTACTCGGCATGCTGTGCGCGGGCAACCGTGAGGTTGATGGGGACGCGGTGAAGATGCGTGAGCTCGCAGTCCGTCAAAGACTCGGGCACTGGCCTGGTGACGGCGACAGGACGCATGGTCGCAGGCTGAACATTCAAAACATTTACAGGAGGCACAGAGTTCAGGAGACACGAAATGTTTCCTTATGAACTCCTGATCTCCTCACCTCCGGTAAAAAACACACTCCGGCAAAACCATGCGCTAGTGAATGCCACCCGACTCGCCTGAGAGTTCCTTGACGACGTCCCCGAGCACACCCTTCGCATCCCCGAACACCATCAGCGTGTTGTCGGCGTAGTAGAGCTCGTTCTCGATGCCCGCGAACCCGGGGTTCATCGAGCGCTTGATGGCGATGCAGGCCTTGGCCTTGTCGGCATCGATGATCGGCATGCCGAAAATCGGGCTCGACTTGTCGTGACGCGCGGCCGGGTTCACCACGTCGTTGGCGCCGACGACAAGGACGACGTCGGTCTGCGGCAGATCGTGGTTGATATCCTCCATCTCCACGAGCGAGTCGTAGGGCAGCTCCGCTTCGGCCAGGAGCACGTTCATGTGGCCGGGCATGCGGCCGGCGACCGGATGGATCGCAAACTTCACGTCCACGCCACGCTTCGTCAGCTGGTCGTAGATCTCGCGCACCCGGTGCTGCGCCTGGGCCACGGCCATCCCGTACCCAGGGACGACTACCACTGACCCGGCGTTCTCGAGCAGATCCGCCGCGTCGCGGGGCGTGCCGCTCTTGGCCGTCTTCGCTTCACCGGCAGCCCCGGCCGCCTGCACCTGGCCGAAGGCCCCGAACAGCACGTTGGTGAACGACCGGTTCATCGCCTTGCACATGATGATCGACAGGATCAAGCCCGACGATCCGTCGAGTGCGCCGGCGACGATCAGGACCTTGTTCTCGAGCACGAAGCCCATCGCCACAGCCGAGAGGCCGGCATACGAGTTGAGCAGCGAGATCACCGTCGGCATGTCGGCGCCGCCGATCGGGATGATCAGCAGCACGCCGAAGACCAGCGAGAGCAGCAGGATGACGGCGAACAGCCACCACTGCTCAGGCCTGACCACGAGATAGACGGCGGAGACGACGGCGATCGCGAGCAGGCCCAGGTTGATGACGTTCTGGCCCTTGTAGGTAATCGGCCGCGTCGGGATCACCTCCTGCAGCTTGCCCGCCGCCATGAGGCTGCCGGTGAACGTCAGGCCGCCCAGAATCACTTCCGTCGCGAGCGCGCCGGTCCGGAAGGGCGTCAACTCGTGGCCAGTGCCGGACACTCCGAGGAAGTATTCGGCCGTGCCGACGAGCGCCGCGGCCAGGCCGCCGAACGCATGCGACAACGCCGTCCGCTGCGGGACCGCGGTCAGCGGCACCCGCGACAGCGGCACGCCGATGACCGTCCCGACAATCATCGCGATGACGATCGGACCGTAGCCAAGGCCAGGGTGCAGCAGCGTGCCGATGATCGCGGCGGCCATCCCCGCGACGCCCGCGGCCACACCGCGGCGCGCGGTCGAGGGATGATTGAGCCAGCGCAGCGACAGAATGAAGAGCGTCGCCGCGATCAGGTAGCTGGCCTGGATGAGGTGCTCCGCCATTACTTGCGACCTCTTTCGCGGAACATCTTCAGCATGCGGTCGGTAATCAGGAAACCGCTGACGATGTTCGTCATGGAGGCCGCGACGGCGACCGTGCCGAGAATGGTGGAGAACGTCGTACGCTGTTCACCGGCGATGATGATCGACCCGACGACCGCGATGGCTGAGATCGCATTGGTCAGGGACATCAACGGCGTGTGCAGCAGCCGCGAGACGTTCTGGATCACCTGGAAGCCGACGAACGTCGCCAGAACGAACACAAACGCCATGGACCACAAGTCTGCCTGCATGAGATCTCCGAGTAGCAGCGGCGATTGTAGTTCAGGATACTCGTGCGCCGGAACGAACCTGACGTGCTGATCGAAACGCCTGACGGCCTGTTCTGCCCTGCCGGGGACTTCTTCATCGATCCGTGGAACCCGGTCGCGCGCGCCCTGATCACCCATGCGCACGGCGATCACGCGCGCCCTGGCAGTGCCGCCTACCTGTGCGCCGCGCCCGGCGCCGGGCTGCTGCGGCGCCGGCTGGGATCGGACGTGCCGATCGAGCCGGTCCCCTACGGCCGGCGGCTGCGCCTCGGAGGCGTCACCGTCAGCTTCCATCCCGCCGGGCACGTGCTTGGCTCGGCGCAGATCCGCGTCGAGGGTGAAGATGGCGTCTGGGTCGCGGCCGGCGACTACAAGCGTGCGGCAGATCCGACCTGTGCAGCGTTCGAGCCGATCCGGTGCGACACGTTCATCACCGAGTCCACCTTCGGCCTGCCCATCTACCGCTGGGACACCACCGACAGTGTGATGGCAGACATCGCCGGCTGGTGGCAGTCGAATGCGGCTGACGGCAAGTCGTCGGTGCTGTTCTGTTACACGATCGGCAAGGCACAGCGCGTGCTCGCCGAGCTCGCGAGGCATACCGATCGACCGGCGTTCGTTCACGGCATGATGCTGCCGATGATCGAGGCCTATCGGAACGAGGGCGTGGACCTGCTACCGGTGAAATCCGCCACCGACCAACCGCGCGGCACGTCCTTCGCCGGCGAGCTGATCCTCGCCCCGCTCCCCGCGCGCGGTACGCCATGGATGCGCCGGCTCGGTACCCATTCCGACGCGTTCGCCTCCGGCCTGATGCGCGTGCGCGGCGTCCGCCGCCAGCGCGCGTTCGACCGCGGGTTCGTGCTCTCCGATCACGCCGACTGGCCGGCGATCCTGCGGACAATCGAAGAGACCGGCGCGGGCCGGATTCTCGCGACCCACGGCCATGCCGAACCGCTGTCGCGGTTTCTGCGCGAGCAGGGACGCGAGGCTGGGGTCGATTCGGACGGCTTGGGAAGGGGAAGGCGAGCAGACGGGATGTGACGTTGGCTACGTCAGACTCCCGGGCTGCCACGACTCCTCGCAACTCCCCACTGCAGAGTCCAAGCGCTTCGTAGCCTCGTTCGGCGATCGAAAAGCGTGACCAACAAGCCTTAGTTACCGGCGCGATCGTCGCCGCTGGCAGGGTACGGAGCGACGTCCCCTTGGCGAGTCGGGAGTGGAGGTTGCGCGAGCACTTGAGAATGTTGACAGAGTTAGATCCGACAGCCGCCATGCATAGATTCGCCGCCCTCTACGATGCCATCGACTCGCACCACCTCGACCAACGCCAAGGTCGCGGCCATGGCGCGGTACTTCAGCGAGGCGCCGCCGGCCGATGCCGCGTGGGCGGTGTTCTTCCTGACCGGACGCCGCCTGAAGCGGCTGCTGCCGTATGCCGCGATCCACGACTGGACGATTGCGGCGACCGGTCTTCCCTCCTGGGTCATCGAAGAGTCCTACTCGGTCGTCGGGGACGGCGCGGAGACAGCGGCTCTGGTGCTCGATCAGTTGCCAGTCGTCGACGACACTGCCCCGCTGCCGCTCGCCGTGTGGGTCCAGGAGCGCATTCTCTCGTTGCGGAACATGGACCCGAACACGCAGCGGGAGCGGGTGATGGAGTGGTGGGCGCCGCTGGATCGGCTGCAGCGGTTCGTCCTGCTCAAGATGATCACCGGCGAGCTTCGGGTCGGCGTGTCGCAAACGCTCGCCGTACGGGCGCTCGCGCAGGCGGCCGGCCTGCCGGTTGCCACGGTGGCGGCCCGCCTGATGGGCGACTGGACGCCAGCGCCGGAATGGTTCGCGTCGCTGATCTCGCCGGAGTCCACCGATGTCGATCAATCGCGGCCCTATCCCTTCTTCCTGGCGTCCCCGCTCGAAGACGAGGTGTCCACGCTCGGCGATCCGGCCGACTGGATCCTGGAATGGAAGTGGGACGGGATCCGCGCCCAGCTGGTGAAGCGCGGCGGCGCCGTGCACCTCTGGTCGCGCGGCGAAGAGCTGATCACGCATCGCTTTCCCGAGATCGTCGCGGCGGCAACGCACCTGCCCGATGGCACCGTGCTCGACGGCGAGGTGCTGGCATTCCGCGACGATCGGCCGCTCCCCTTCTCGGCGCTCCAGCAGCGGATCGGGCGTCAGAAGCAGGTGGCCCAGATGGCGCGCGCGGTTCCGGTCGTGTTCATGACCTACGACCTGCTCGAGCAGAACGGCGAGGACATCAGGGCCTTGCCGCTGAGCGAGCGGCGCGAGCGATTGGTCAGCCTGCTTCCGTCTGGTGTGCTGCGCCCATCCCCGGTTGTCGTGGGCGGCAGCTGGGAAGGGCTCGCCGAAGTCCGCGGCGAGTCGCGGACTCGCGGCGTCGAAGGCCTGATGTTGAAACGTGCGTCGTCCGCCTACGGCGTCGGACGCAAGCGCGGCGACTGGTGGAAGTGGAAGATCGACCCATACACCATCGACGCGGTCCTGATCTACGCGCAGCCCGGCAGCGGCAAGCGGGCCAGCCTGCTGACCGACTACACGTTCGGCGTCTGGGACAACGGCGAGCTGGTGCCCGTGGCCAAGGCGTACTCGGGGCTGTCGAACGAGGAGATCGGCGAAATGGATCGCTGGATCCGCCGGCACACGCTGGAGCGTTTCGGCCCGGTGCGGCACGTCGAGCCGGTGCACGTCTTCGAGCTGGGCTTCGAAGGCATCGCCCGCTCGACCCGGCATCGCTCCGGCATTGCGGTCCGCTTCCCACGCATGCTGCGGTGGCGCAAGGACAAGCGGGCGGAGGAGGCGGATACGCTCGAGAACGTGCGGCGGCTGCTGGAGTCGGTGACAGAGCGATAATGATCGACTCCCAACTTCCAACTCCCAACTCCCAAGGGAGAACCGTTCGGACAACGGAGTGAAAGGCGCTGCAACGAGCTGTTCGGTTGGACTTCCACCCCATTGGTCGACCGACTCTCCTTGGGAGTTGGGAGTTGGACGTTGGGAGTTGACACGCTCACCATAAGATCTGCCGATGCGATTCTCTTGTCGGGCGACGTCCTGGTTCAGCGTCGCTCTCCTGTCGACAGTCCTGACTGCCGTGCTTTCTGCCCAGCGCCCGGCCGTAACCACTGGCGTTGACGAGCTGACGATCGCTCAAATCCACAGCGCGCTGAAAGCGGGCCGGCTGACCTGCCGAGGGCTCGTCGACGCGTATCTCCGGCGCATCGACGCCTACGACAAACAGGGACCTGCCATCAACGCGATCGTCGTCGTCAATCCCGCCGCGCGCGACGAGGCGACCGCACTCGATCGACGTTTCTCGACCAGCGGGTTCGCCGGGCCGCTGCACTGCGTGCCGGCGATCGTGAAGGACAACTTCGAAACCATCGGCCTGCAGAGCGCCGCAGGCTCTCTCGCCCTCAAGGGTTTCGTCTCGACGCGCGATGCGTTCCAGGTCAGGAAGCTGAAAGATGCGGGCGCGATCGTCCTGGCCAAGTCGAACATGGCGGAGTGGGCGTTCACGCCTTACGAGACCGTCAGTTCCATCCTGCCGGGCTACACGAAGAACCCCTACGCGCTCGATCGGGTAACGGCAGGATCGAGCGGCGGCACGGCGGCGGCCATCGCCGCGAACTTCGGGGCCATCGGCCTGGGCAGCGACACCGGCAACTCGATCCGCGGCCCCGCTTCACATCAGGCGCTGGTCGGGATCCGCTCCACGATGGGACTCACCAGCCGCGGTGGTGTGGTACCGCTCAGCGTGCTGGCAGACATTGCCGGCCCCATGACCCGCACCGTCGAAGACGCGGTGGCCGTTCTGCAGGCGATTGCGGGTGAAGATCCGGCTGACCCCATCACGATTGATGGCTCGCCGATGGAGGCGTTCCGGCCAACCGCCAAGCCGACCGGCATCCCGGCCTACGCCTCCGCGCTCAGGCGCGACGGGCTGAAAGGAGCCCGTATCGGCGTGCTCCGTCAGGCCTACGAGCGCGACACGACCGATGCCGAGATCGTCCAGGTGTTCACCAGAGCTCTCGACGGCATGCGAGCGGCTGGTGCCGTGATCGTCGATCCGGCGCCGGTGCCGCTCGAGAACATCCGCCGCGACACGAGCGCCGGGGCCTGCGGCGGGTTCAAGTACGACATCAACCGGTACCTGTCGGAACATGGCGATCGCGTTCCGGTGAAGAGCCTCGCCGAGATCATCAAGTCACGCCAGTTCCACCCGACCGTCCAACGCCGCCTCGAACAGTCGCAGGAAGGATCCGAGAACGGACCGGGCACGCCGGCGTGCAACGCCGAGGCGGAGTACCGCCGGCAGGTGCGGAAGGCGGTGACGACGGTGCTGGACACGATGCAGCTCGCCGCATTCGTGTATCCCACCTGGAGCAACCCGCCGCGCCTGATCGGCGATCTGAACACGCCTCACGGCGATAACAGCCAGTTCTTCTCGCCCACCACCGGCTTCCCGTCGATCCAGGTCCCGATGGGCTACACGCGCGAGGGGCGTCTACCCGCTGGAATCACCTTCTTCGGCCGCGCCTGGGACGAGACGACGCTCATCGCCCTGGCCTATTCATTCGAGCAGCACACAAAACACCGGCATCCGCCGGCTTCGACACCTGAGCTCAAGTGAGCGGTGTTCACCAGTGCGACCTAGCTCGCCAGCCGGGCCTGGCGCGCGATCTCTCTGAGTGACGGCCTCGCGCCGGCGCTGAGCAGGCCGATCCGGAAGAGCCGCGCCCCGACGCGGAGGCCCAGCCAGGTGGCGGCGACCAGCACCACCAGCGATCCGGCAATCTCCCACCAGGCCAGCAGCGACGCGTCGTTGCTGGCGCGCAGGATCACGACGGGCCCCGCCGTGAAGGGGATCCAGGTCATCACCCTCGCCGCCGTCCCGTTGGGCTCCCGGATCAACACCGCGATCATCATCAGCGGCGCCGCCGCCGTCAGCGACCAGACCATCGCCAGCTGTTGCGCCTCGCGCATGTTGGTGCCGAGCGAGCCGGTGCCGAGCATCAGGCCGCCAAAGAACAGGAACGCAATCACGAAGAACGGCGCCGCCAGCGCGAGCGCCAGCCACGGCACGTCGACACGCGCAGACATGAGCATCGGCACCACGCCGAGGCCGGTCACCATCAGCATCGTGAGCCACACCGTGATCTGCAGCAGACCGGCGCCGCCCAGCCCGAGGAGCTTTCCCGCGAGGATCTGATCGGGATTGGCCGAGGCCAGCAGCACGTCGACCACCTTGTTCTCCTTCTCGGTCGCCGTGCCCTGCATCAGATACCCCGAGGTCATCAGCACCGAGATCAGGAACAGCACCATGAAGATCAGCGGCAGCGCGATGCGAACGATCGATGCGCTCGAGCCGCCGTCCCGTACTTCCCCGCTCCGGGTCACGGCGAACCGGCGCGTGCGCTCGATCGGCCTGACGATCCGCGCCGACACGGCCGGATCGAACCGCTGCTCGACCAGGCGCTGACGGAGCAGGTCGCTCAGCGCGTTGCGCGAGTCCGATCCCGAGACGTTGAACGAATCGGGCGAGTAGGAATCGAGCGTGCCTTCGCGCATGTAGTCCTGCGGGATGACGAAGTAGCCCTTCAACCGCCGCGCGGCCAGCGCGGCATGGGCCTCGTCGCGGCTCGTGAACGGCCGGAACACGAAGTTGTCGGCCGCGACCACGCGATCGAGCGCCTGTCCCTGCCCCGCGGCCTCCAGCGCCTCACGCATCTCTTGCGGAATCTGCGAGTGCTTCCCCGCGTTCAGGTCCCCGGACAGTCCCAGCACGCCGGGCTCGTCGACCACACCGTAGACGGCCGGGGCGCGGCTCTGCTTCTCCGCGTAGTAGGCAGGCACGGCCACCACGGCGCCATAGGCGGCCATGAACAGCGGCATTCCGAACGTCGCAATCAGGTACCCCGGACGCTTGACCGCGGCGAGGAACTCGAAGGTTGCGACCGTCTTGATCTTCGCCCACGAGCTCATGCCCGTCCCTCCTTCACGACCCTGACAAAGATGTCTTCCATCGGCGCCAGCAGCGGCTCGAAGCGGTCGAGCGAGGCCCCGGCCGCAACCAGCGCTGCCAGAACTTCGTGCGGCGGCGTGCCGTCCGAGAGCAGAAGCCGCCAGCTGCCTTCTCCTTCGTCGGTAATCCGGGCGACCGCGGGCACCGCTGGCAGCGGCGCCCGCGCGTGAACCCGGATTTCCGGTAGCGAGTAGCGCCGCCGGACCTCGTCGACGCCGCCATAGACCATCAGTCGTCCCTGGTTGATCAGCGCCACCCGATCGCACAGCTCTTCGACCTGGTTCATGTGATGCGTGGAGAGAATCGTCGTCCGGCCGTTCTTCCGCCGCTCGAGCAGCAGGTCCTGAACCATCTGCACGTTGACGGGGTCGAGGCCGGTCGTGGGCTCGTCGAGCACGCACACTTCCGGGTCGCTCAGCAGAATCGAGGCAATCTGGACCTTCTGCGACATCCCCTTGCTGAGCCGATCGACCTTCCACGTCGCAACGTGGGGCAATTCCACCTTTTCCAGCCAGGCCAGCGAACGGCGCTTCGCCTCGGCGCGGCTGAGCCCTTTCAGCGCGCCGAAATAGGTCATCACGTCGATGACCGGGAGCTTCGTGTAGAGACCCCGTTCTTCTGGCAGGTAGCCCAGGCGATCGAGGTGATCGCGGCGGCGCGGCTCGCCGAACACCATCACCCGGCCCTGGTCGGCGCGGATGATGTCCATGAGGATGCGGATCAGCGTGCTCTTCCCCGCACCGTTCGGACCGAGGAGACCGAAGATTTCGCCGCCGTTCACGTCGAACGACACGCCACGGAGCGCGACGGTCTGCCCATACGCCTTCTCGATGCCGTCGAAGATCACGACCGGAGTGGTCATTGCGCGCGGATTATACGTAATACCGGTTCAACATCGGGATTCGGGGCTCGGGGCTTCGGTCTGGAACTGCCAAGGGCCATCAACCTGCGGCTTCGAGAGCTGAGTGGCTGATCCGATCGGCCGTTAGATCAACAAGAGGGCAAGGAGATCAGGAGTTTGTGGGCTTGGAAACAAAAGCCTCCTGATCTCCTTGCCCTCCTGTGATTACCTGCGTCGCGAATCAGCGAGTTGCCACTCAAAGCACCCACTGGTCAGCTCGCGGCGCCCTTGCCAATCCGGTAGAGCAGAAGGGCTGCCCGCTTCGTCTGCGATGGCAGCGTCGAAAGATCCGCGGTCTCCTGTGGGGTGTGATCGCTGTTTCCCATCAGCCCGATGCCGTCGATGATCATCCTGACGTGGGTAGCGGCGAAGGACACGTCGGCTGCGCCTGCGCGATCGGGGTTGACGGCGGTGACCGGACCGGCGCCGACGTCGCGGCTGGCCTGATCGTAGAGCGCGAGGAGGCGCTCGTTGCCCGGGTCGGGGCGAGCGGCGGGTAGCCTTCCTCGAACGTGATCGTGGACTCCGCCTGCGGCAGGGACGCCGCGACGATCTTCCGCATCCGCTCCTTCGCGCGTTCGAGCTGATCGGAAGAGAGCGTCCGCAAGTCTCCCATCACGACAGCTTGCGCGGCAACGACGTTCTCCTTGCCGGCCGCGGTCCCGCGGGCCAGCGCCGTATCGAGATCGACGGCCGTCCCGCCGAGCATGACGCCAGGGTTGAAGGTCAGATGCGGCTCACCTGCGAGCGTTTCGCGGAAGCTGCTCAGGATTCTGGCGGCCTCATAGATCGCCCCCGAGCCGATGTCCTCCCGAAAGATCTGGGACGAATGCGCCGGCTTCGCCTTGACCCGCAGCTGCCACCCGGTCGTTCCCCGCCGCGCGATGACCGCGGTCTTCGGATCGCCTGGCCCATCCTCGAAGCCAATCGCGATGTCCGCGTTCCTCGCCGCTTCGACGAGCGCGGCCCTGGCGGTGGCGAGCGGTTCACCGGTCAGCTCCTCGTCGCCGGTCATCACCACCGTCACCCGCAGGCGGTCGAGCGCTTTCACTGCGTGGAGCGCCTTCAAGGCGTGGATCATGACGACGTCCCCGCCTTTCATGTCGATGATCCCCGGACCGCGTGCGGTGCGTTCGTCGATACGCTCGAATCGCTGGAACGGGCTGTCCGGCTCGAACACGGTATCGAGGTGGCCGATTAGCAGCACGCGCGGGCCGCTCCCCTGCCGGTCGGCCACGAGATGGCCGGCGCGGTTGAATGGCGCACCGTCGACCCAGCGGGTCGTGAAGCCCAGGGTGTCGAGCTCCCGGCGGAACTCGTCGCCCACCGCGCGCACTCCGGCGAAGTTCATCGAGCCGCTGTTGATGTTGACCACGCGCTCGAGCAGCGCCAGCGCCTGCGGATTGGCGGCGTCCACGGCAGCCGCCAGCGCCTGTTCCTCGGGCGTCATGCGTCCTCCTTCTGCGGCGGGAGCCGCAGGTTTTGCGGGATTCGACGTCAACCCGGCGAGCCGCTGCACCGTGTCGAGGACCAGCTCCGTGGCTTCGACGTAGAAGGCGCGTGGAATCTTGTCGGCGGTGTCGGTCGGCTTGTGATAGTCGGCATGATCCTCGACGCCGAAATAGAGAAACGGCACCTTCGCCGAATGGAACGGCCCGTGATCCGAGGAAAACGTCCAGTCTTCGACGCCCGGGACGCCGGGTCGATCGTGACCAAGGCGCACGTCGATCTTGCGGCCCTTCGCTGCCGCCTCGACGATCGGCTTCAACTGCGGGTAGGGAGCCGTGCCGGCCACATAGATCTCGTTCTTGTCGCCGCGGCCGACCATGTCCATGTTGACCACCGCCGCCATTCGATCGGACGGCACCGGCGGGTGCTGGACGAAGTACTTCGCTCCCTGCAGGCCCTCTTCCTCGCCGTCGAAGGCCACGAACAGGATCGAGATCCGGGCCGGCCGGGTACTGAACCACCGCGCGACCGCCAGCATCGCGGCAACGCCCGATGCGTTGTCATCCGCACCGTGATAAGTGGCGCCGTCCTTCACCCCGAGATGGTCGTAGTGGGCGCTCACTATCAGGTACCGGTCGGCCTCGACGGTTCCACGGATCGAGGCGAACAGGTTGGTCGCGTCGGGAAACTCCCGCGTGCTGCGGAACGAGAACTTCTGCTCGTAGCTCTTGTTCACCGGCTGGAGCTTCAGCTCCTTGAACTGTTCGAGGATGTAGGCCTGGGCGCGCTTGTTGCCGGGGCTTCCGGTGAGCCGGCCTTCCATGCCGGGTGCGGCCAGCGTGGCGAGATCTTTCAGCAGGCGGGTGGCATCGACGCGTGCCGCAGCCGGCGGCGCCTGGGCTGGCGCGACCGCCTGACGGTCGAGCGTCGTGTTGAGGTCGACCGGTCGCGCGCACGCGCCAGTGGCGGTGACGAGCGCGACGAGCGCGGCGCAGATTGCCCCGCGCAAATGCTGACCTGTAAGCATGAAGCGATTGTAAACCGCGGCCCGCAGGCCGCGGTTCGCAACCGCTGTCCTCCATGAAGTCGAAAACGACGGGCCGGGTGGAGGTAACCGGCCCGTTTCTCGTGACTATTAGATGGGTACCGTAACGCTACTACTTACCGCAGCTTTCGCCCGTGGCCCGCACGGACGACACGCTCAGAGCGGGACCCGACTGACTGGACCCTGACGCTCCGGCACCCGCGCCGGGTGCGCCGGCTCCGCTCGAGCTCCCCGAGCTTTTGCCGCCGATCGTCCCTGTAACTTCGACACGCTGCCCGACGTACTTGTCGAGATTCTGATCATCCCCGCCGGTCAGCCGGTAGGTTGATCCCGTGCCGGACGTGCCGGCAGTGCTTGGCGCACCGGCCGCTCCGGGCGCCCCGCCGGCCTTCGATCCTGCCGGCGACGCGCTGGCGAGGATGAAGCCCTTGGCCTGCGAGGAGGCCCCGGCACCTGGCGCGCCCGGCTGGGCCGCGGCACCGCCGCCTGAGCTGCTCGCCGCCTGCAGACACCCGGTCATCGTGACGGTCTTCGCCGAGTCGCTCTGCTGGGACGAGCTCGCGCTGGGCGTGCTCGGAGTCTGTGCTGGGGTAGCTGGCGGCTCCTGCGCGCCAACGCCTACCGCGAGTGCAGCGCTCAGCATCGTACCGAAGATGATTTGACGTTTCATGCAACCCTCCAGAGTTGTTTGCTTTGACAGGTACGGCGCCGAAGGGATGGCCGCGCCAGGGACTGCACCTTGGCGCTCTGTGACGGTGGGAGCTGACTCCGGCGCCGCACGAGAAGTTATAGGCACCGACCGTGCCGCGAAAATACGGCTGAGCGATTTCAGCCGTGTTGTGGAAGGTTTTCGCGAGATCGCGATCTTTCGCGGCGCTCGGCCATAATCCGAGAACCGTATCCAGTTGAGACGCGCGAGCGGCAGTACTTATACGATTTGTCGTTTGGATGAGGTGTGGCTGAAGCAGGGAGGGCGGAGAGCGAGAGAACGGAGGAGCGAGGAACGGAGCTTAACGAGAGGCCACGAATGGCAACGCGAACCAACGAAGCTCAGGGGAGACTCACCGTCCGTAGGCCCCGTCAGCTCCCCGGGTCAGAAAGCCCGTGTCGACCAGGGCGTCCAGGACCCCCTGGCAGCGCGCATCGCCAAGCGACCAGATGCGGCACGCCTGCTCGAGCGTCAGTCGAAGTCCAGGCGCATGGGCATATCCCCCAAGAATGACATCGAGAACCGTATCCACGTTCGCGTACTCACACGAGAACATCGTCATGATCACTGCCCCCCAACACAGGATCCGGATTTAGAGGCCCCAAGCAACGCCCGTGCCGGTGATCGGCTAAACCTCGAAGCCTCTTCAGCCGTCTGAGCACAGAAGCAATTTCAGAATGGGAGCGTTGAAAATGGGTGTGTGGTTTCGGAAACGCGCGACCGCCGCAGCCAATAGAGGCGACGAGAGCCTGCCCATCATCCGGCTTCAGGGCGTATCGAAGACGTTCAGCGGTGAATCGGACGATGACACGGTCGCGCTCGACGAGGTGACCGTGGACATCAATCGCGGGGAGTACGTCTCGGTGTCCGGGCCGTCAGGGTGCGGTAAATCGACGTTTCTCTCGATCCTCGCGCTCCTCGAAACGCCGACAACAGGCCTGTACTGGTTGAACGGCCGCCGCACGGACCAGCTCACACCCGCCGAGCGGGCGCGCGTTCGCAGCCTGGACATCGGGCTGATCTTTCAGAGCTTCAACCTGATTGCGGACATGAGTGTGTACGAGAACGTGGAGTACCCGCTGACGCTGCGGGGAAAATCGGCGCAGGAACGCGCCGAGCGCGTGCACGCCGCCCTCGAACGGGTGGGAATGACCTCGCGCGCGAAGCAGCGGCCCGGTCAGCTGTCAGGCGGACACCAGCAGCTCGTCGCCATCGCCCGGGCCATCGCCGGCAAGCCGCCGATCCTGCTGGCCGACGAGCCCACCGGCAACCTGGACTCGAAGACCGGTGACGCGCTCATGGAGATGCTCTCGGAGCTGCACGCGGACGGGCGCCACCGTGTGCCTGGCGACCCACAATCCGCTCTACATCTGCGCGCGCCGAGCGGCACATCTATCTGTTCGACGGGAAGGTGATGGCGGAGCCGGTGTAGTCGGAGCTACGGCTGCAGCTGCGCTGCCAGCTGAGAGCTGAGCGCTAGGAGCTGGAAGCTGGGAGCCGCTTATCTCCCCTGCTGCCTCGCGATCCCCGCGCGGAGCGCCTGGAGCGTCGCCGGGGATCCGGCGAACAGCTCCTCGGGGTAGCGGGTCGCGTATTTCAGCATGTCCGCGTAGATGACGTCGCTCTGATACAGGTTCAGGCCGAGGCCGGCGAGGTACTGCAGCCGCAGGTTGCGATCGCGATTGATGTTCGCGTCGGCCATCCACGGATCGAGATCCGGGCCGCTTGCCGGCATAGGTCGAGAACAGATCCGTCGCGGAGAACATGCCGATTTCCGACAGCGAGTGCGCGACCCGCGCGTACTCCGGGCTCTTGAGCGTCTGCTCGATCCGGTCGACGTCGATCTTGATCGGATCGGCCGTGCCCATCAGCACCAGGTCGTAGCCGGCCCCGTTCTGCGTGTTGCCCCACACCACACCATTCGGAAACGCTTCGAGGAAGGTGGCGATCTCGCTCTTCACCGCGGCCGGGATTGCTTTCGTACAGCTGCACGAACAGCGTCATGACCCCACCCGGATTGAGGTGTTCCTTCACCTCTTCGAAGAACTCGCGGGTGTAGAGCGGCGGCAGCGCCCTTGACCCACGGATCGAGCGGGTCCGACGTGACGGCGTCGAACTTCTCGTGGGTCGTCATCAGGAAGTGCCGGCCGTCGTCGAGCACCAGCCGGGTCTTCGGATTCTTGTAGACGTCGAAGTTGTGCGGCGCCGAAGTGCTGCGACGCCATCACCGGCACCAGCGGCTCGATCTCGGCGATCGTCACCTGCTCGAGCTTCGGCTCGATAGAGACCGCACCGGCGGTAACGCCCGCCCCGAAGCCAATCACGAGGACCCGCTTCGGATCCTTCGGAATGAGCGTCGTCATGTGGCCGAGCATGCGCTGCAGCCGCATGTCCTGCGGCTCGCTCGACGCCTGCACCTTGCCGGCGTTGTGGTAGTTGAGCACGCCGTTCGAGAGCCGCGTGACCGCGATCGACGCGTTCCAGCCTTCACGCATGTCGATCACGTCGGCCTGGCCGAGACGGCTGGCCGCGTAGCGCCCGTAAGCGACGAGGATCGCCGGGCACCGGCCCGACATTGCGCGCGAGCCATGCCGCGAGCATCGCCGCCGCAACGATCAGGATCGTGCCGCCGAGCCGCATGCGGCCCTTGTGCCGGCGCGGTGTCGGAGGCTTCGGAGGACGCCGCGTCGAGCGCGAGGAGCGACGACATGACCGACAGCACGATGAGCAGCTGCTGCGCCCGCTGGCTGCCGACCCACACCACCAGCAGCATGCTGGCGGTCAGCGACCCGATGATGGCGCCGACGGTATTTGCGGCGTAGACGCCGCCGACCAGCTTGCGCCGGATCCTGCTTGCCGGTGGCGACCGACGCGAGCGCGAGCGGAAAGCTCGCACCCCAGAGGATGGCGCCCGGCAGCATCGCCCAGAGCGAGCGCACCAGATCGAGCTGGAACGTGAACCAGGGGCTGCTCGACGCCGAGGGATCGATCGGCCAGTACGGCAGCGACTGCGTGAGCATGTATGCCGCCCAGGCAATCGCGCCGGCGAGCAGCATCTGCACCCAGGCCAGCGCCAGCCGCGGACGCGCCATGTTGCGCGACAGCGCCGAGCCGACGCTGCTCCCGATGCCCAGGCCGAGCAGGAACACCGCGAGGATCAACGAGAACGTGTAGACGGTTCCGCCGTACAGGAGCGACAGGATGCGCGTCCAGATGACTTCCGCCGCGAGCGCGGTCATGCCGGAGATGCCGATCGTGACGTAAATCGCCGTCGAGCCCTTGCGGCTGCTCCGCCCCGGTCTGCTCCTCGACAACCGGTTCGTAGGGCGCTGTCCGCGCGATGAGCAGCGCCACGACCGCCACCAGCACGTTCAGGGCGACCGCCGCGAAGGTCGCAAACGCCATGTCGTGGACGCGCAGCAGATAGAAGCCGGCGGACAGGCTGCCGAGGACCGCACCGGCGATGTTGCCGCCGTAGAAGAACCCGAGCCACGACACCCCTTCCGGTGTCGTCTCGACCCACCGCGCCATCGCGGGCAGGGTCGCGCCCATCAAGAGTGTGGGCGGCAGCAGGCAAATCGCTGCGGCCACGCCGCGCAGGAGGATGCCGATGATGCCGGTTCCGGCGATGGCGGTGTACAGGCCGGTCAGCAGCGGGCATGCCGAACAGGACGAGAATGCCGATCGCGCCGATGCCGAGCTCGAGGCAGGCGTAGACCTTCAGCGGGTGATGAGCCGGGGAGATGCGCCGCGGCAGCAGGATGCTGCCGAGGCACATGCCGCCCATGAACGTCCCGAGCAGGACGCCCAGCGACACGGCCGACGAGCCGATCGTCAGCTGCAGGAGCTGGAACCAGACGACTTCATAAATCAACGCCGCACAGCCGCTGCCGATGAACAGCAGCAGCAGTGCAGGCAGGTACCGGCGCGCGGTCATGCGTACACCTTTGAAAACTTATAGGACGGCGGCTTCGGACCCCGCCAACGGTCGTGTGTCAGCCGGGGAACAGAGGGGCCAGGCTGGAAATCCGGATGGTAGCACGGGTCATCGGGGTTTCTACGACGCTCGACACCCGACTGTTACCCGGAAACATGGGGATTTCTTGGCGGCTCCAGCGCCCAGCTGCCAGTTCCGGCTCCCAGCTTTCAGCTCCCAATAGACGCACCTCCGAGCTGGTGAGCTACCACCAGAAGCTGGAAGCTGGAAGCTGCATCGTAAGTGGGCGGCGCCGCGGGCGGTATGATTCCCTTCACATGCCTTCACGCGACCAGGCGGCTGCGCCGCTCTACCGCGGACCACTGCGCCGCGGATTCACGTTTCTCCTCCCTGCCTGCGTCCTGGCACTCGTCGCCCTGGACACGACGAGCGTGGCGCCGCAGAGTTCGCCCGGGCCACGGATCGTCGCCGTCGGCGACATCCACGGCGCGGGGACGGGGCTGGCCCAGATCCTCCAGGCCGCGGGCCTGATCGACGCCAAGCGGAAATGGAGCGGCGGGACGGCCCGCCTGGTCCAGACCGGCGACATCCTGGATCGCGGCAACGAGGTTCGTGAGGCGATTGATTTGCTGATCCGCCTGGAGGGCGAGGCCCGGCGCGCGGGCGGGCGGGTCGACGTGCTGTTCGGAAATCACGAAGGGATGAACGTGCTCCGTGATTACCGGGACGTGTTGCAGGGGTTCGAGCGGTTCGCGGACGCGCGATCCGAGGAACGGCAGCGGAAGGCGTTCGAGACTCATTCAGCGATCGCCAAGCGTGCCGGGGCGACGCTCGATCGGGACGCGTGGATGAAAGCGCATCCGCGAGGATCGATCGAGTACGCCGATGCGTTCGGCCCCACGGGCACCTACGGCCGATGGATCCGCGCCCGCAAGCCGATTCTGCAGATTGGCGACACCATCTTCATGCACGCCGGGCTGAACCCCGAACGGACCATCACGATCGACGAGATCAACCGCCAGGTGGAACAGGAGGTTCGCGGCTGGGACGACCTGGTGTCGACGCTCGAACGGGGCGAAGCTCGCAGCCCCGTTCTTCACGCTGCAGGAGATCGTGAACGCCGCCCAGGTCGAGATCGGCAGGATCGGCATCGCCCAGAAGACGAACGAGCCGCTTCCCGACTACGTGACCCAGGAGTTCGTCCGCAAGCTGCAGTTCCTGATGAACGTCGACAAGCTCGCGCTGGTCGAAGCCGATGGCCCGCTCTGGTATCGGGGCCTGGCGACGTTGCCCGACGATCAGCAGCCGGCGATCGAGGCGATGTTGAAACGCTACGGCGCGCAGCGCATCGTGACCGGCCACACGCCGCAGCTGCCCCAGGGACGGATCCGATCCCGGTTCGGCGGGCTCGTGATCCTGATCGACACCGGGATGCTCGCCAGCTACTTCAAGGGCGGCCAGCCGTCGGCGCTCGAGATGCAGGACGGCCGCCTGACCGCGATCTACACGTCCGGCCGCGAGCCGCTGGTGAGCGGGGCAGCGCCGGGCACGCCGGTGTGGGCCGCCGCGAAGGCCCACTGATCGGCGAGCTCCGCGATCCGCTTGTCGGTCGGCCGGTACCCGTGCGAGCCCCGCGTCTCCACGCGAATCAGGGCCGGCCGATCGCTCCCCTGGGCCCGCTGCAGCGCCGCGATGAACTTGAACGAATGACTTGGGACGACCCGGTCGTCGTGATCGGCGGTGCAGGCCAGAGTGGCCGGATAACACTGCCCGTCGACGAGATTGTGGAGCGGTGAGTAGGCGCGGAGGAACGCGAACTGCTCGGGGTCGGACGCGCTCCCGTACTCGGGGACCCACGCGCGTCCGCCAGTGAACCGGTCGTAGCGGAGCATGTCGAGCACTCCCACGATCGGCAGCGCGGCAGCAAAGAGCTCGGGGCGCTGCTCCATCACGACTGCCGCCAGCAACCCGCCGTTGGAGCCACCCATCACGGCCAGCCGCGACGGCGAGGTATAGCCGGCCGCAATCAGGTGTTCGGCCACCGCGATGAAGTCGTCGAAGACATTCTGCTTGTGCTCCCGCATCCCCGCGTGATGCCACGCTTCGCCGTACTCCGATCCCCCGCGCAGGTTGACCGTGACCCACATGCCGCCGAGCTCGAGCCAGGCGGGAACATCGGGCCGGTAGACCGGCAACATGTCGACCGAGAAGCCGCCGTAGCCGTACATCATTGCCGGCGTGGCGCCGTCGCGGCGGAGATCGGTGCGCGCCGTCACGAAGAACGGGACGCGTGTGCCATCGCGCGATACCGCGAACATCTGCAGGGTCTGGTAGCCGGACAGATCGACCGGCGCTGCGGCTGGTTCGAACGGCATCCGGGCACCCGAGTCCAGGTCCACGCAATAGACGGCTGCCGGTTGCAAAGGAGAGGTGAACGTCAGCCACACGTGCGGGAGGTCGGTCCGGCCGTCCATGGCCGCAACCACGCCGACATCGGGCAGCGCGATCCGATCGAGCAGGCGCCCCTCGCGGCACTCGAACACTTCCAGCCGGCTCTGGACGTCGACGAGCGACTCGGTCACGAGGCGTCCGCCCGCGAGCGTCACCATCCCCAACCGGTGTTCGCGCTCCGGAAGGACCACGCGCCACTGACCGTCGTCCTGATCCAGATCGATGGCGAGTACGCAGCGGTTGGGTGCCGACCGGTCCGAGCGCACGTACAACGTCCGGCCCTCGACACCGATCGGTGCGTATTCCGCGCCGTCCCGCTCCATCAACGGTCGGACGACCGCGCCCACGTGGGGCGAGGCCGGGTCGATGAGATCCACGACGTACAGCCTGTTGTTGTTGGTCGCTCCTTCGAAGAGGGCGATCATCAGGTACCGGCCGTCGTCACTCACCGTCCCCTGAACGAACCAGGCGGTCAGGTCCGCACGTTCGAAGATCAGAACATCGTCCGATTGTGGCGTCCCGATGCGGTGGTAGGACAGCGCATGCCCGGAGAGCGCGGCTTCGTAGGTCTTGCCGGCGGGCGGCTCCGGAAAACGTGAATAGAAGAAGCCGCGCCCGTCGCGGGTCCAGGCCAGGCCGGAGAAGCGCATCCACCGCACGCGGTCCGGCAGATCCTCTTCACGCCCCAGGTCGCGAACATGGACCGTCTGCCAGTCAGCGCCCCCTTCAGCCAGCGTGTAGGCGAGCAGCCGCGCATCCGGCGATGGCGCGAACGCCATCAGCGCGACCCTGCCGTCCGGCGAGAGGGTATTCGGATCGAGCACGAGTTCCGGAGGCCCGGTCAACCCGTCGCGCACGTAGATGGCAGCCTGCTTCTGCAGGCCGGTGTTCTTCTGAAAGAAGAGCCTTCGGTTCTCGACGACGGGCAGTGAGACCTTCGGGTAGTTCCAGAGCTCGGCGATCCGGACGCCGAGCGGCCCCCGCAGCGGGAGAGAGGCCAGATACCGGTTGGTCAATGCGTTCTGAGCCTCGATCCACGCCTTGATTTCCGGGGTGTCGAGCGCCTCCATCCAGCGATACGGATCCTCGATGCGCTGGCCGTGGTAGTCGTCTTCGGTGCCGGTTCGTGGGGTCTGGGGATAGTCGAAACGCACGCTTGGCAATTCTCGCAGTTTTGGTGATCCTTGAGACGTGAAGACACTCGAGACTCGCGGCACAGCGCTTCGGTATGTGCGCGAAGGCAGCGGGGTGCCCGTGATGCTGGTACAGGGCGTGGGCGTGATCGGCGAGGGCTGGCGGCCGCAGATCGCAGCCCTGCTCGATCGCTACTCGCTGGTGGCACCGGACAATCGCGGCATCGGCGGCAGCACGCTCGGCTCCGGCACACTGACGGTCGAAGACATGGCGGCCGACGTCCTCGCGGTCGCCGACGCGGAGGGTTTCGAGCGGTTTCATCTCGCCGGCCATTCGATGGGCGGGCTGATCGCCCAGGAGGTCGCGCTGCGCGCGCCAACCCGCGTGCAAAGCCTTGCGCTGCTCTGCACGTTCCTTCATGGCAAGGAAGCCGCCCGCCTGACGCCCGACATCATGTGGACCGGCCTGCGCACGCGCCTCGGCACGCGCGCCATGCGGCGCCGCGCGTTCATGCAGCTGGTGATGCCCGACGGCTACCTGCGCACGGCCGCCCCGACGCTCGCCGCCGACCTGGCCCTCCTCTTCGGCCACGACCTCGCGGATCAGCCGCCGATTGTGATGAAGCAGCTGCGCGCCGCCTCACGCTACGATGCGAGCGCGCGTCTCGGGGCCCTGGCGCACATTCCAACCCTGGTGGTTTCGGCGACCCACGATCGCATCGCGCTGCCGAGGTTCGGCCGCGCGCTGGCCGACGCGATTCCCGGCGCGCGCTACGTGGAGATCCCGGATGCCGGCCATGGATGCACGATCCAATGTGCGGCGCAGATCAATGAGTTGCTCAGGGAGCACTTCGACGGTGCCGTGTCCCAACTCCCAACTCCCAATTCCCAACTCCCAAGGGAAGACCTACGAACAACAAGGTGAAAGCTCGTACCAACAAGCTTGTTGGGCGACTTTCACCCCCATGTTCGAACCGCTCCACTTGGGAGTTGGGAGTTGGAGGTTGGGAGTTGACGATGTCGTCCTGGCTACTTCACCCCGGCGACCTTTGACAACTCCGCCTCGATCGCCTTCATCTCGGCCAGCAGATCGTCGAGCCGCCGGCGCGACTCGGCGCCGATCTTCTGATCCGCGCCCCCTTCCGCGCGTGCGATGTTGCCGAGCTGATCGATCAGCATCCCCTGCTCGTAAATCCCCGGCGCCGTGACCAGCCGCGACCAGATGCGCTGCAGCGGGTGGCTGTAGTCGATGCTGTTGACCGACTGACCCGGCCCCGGTGACCGTGCCGGCTGGATGTCGGCCTTCTCCATCGCCTGCTGGGTCTGGGCCCGCAGCCGGGTCGCGTCCGCGATCGCGTCGCGCACACGGACGAGGAAGTTCTGCTGGTCGACCAGATCCGCCGCGGTCGTGCCGTCGCGCAACACGCCGGGATCGACCTGCACCTCGAATTCGCGGGACAGTTGCGGCGGGGCCGATCCGGCGGCCGGCGCGAGCGACGCAATGTATTTCCCTGGCGCGACCAGCGGGCCGTTGTTCGACCAGCGGTAGTCCCACATGTAGCGGTTGTGGCCGGCCCGTGCCGTCAGCGGCGCACTGGCGCCTCGCCCACGGCCTGCAGCGGGTGCCATATCGGGATCCGCCGGCGGTGCGTCCGAGGCTGCGGCGCCGCGTCCCTGCCCTCGCCTTCCCGCTGCCGTACTGTCGACCGTGCGAACCATTCGGCCCTGCGCATCCGAGATCGTCAACGTCAGCGGACCAGAGAAGCCCTCGGGCACGACGTAGTCAATCGCGAGCGCGACGGGAGGATATTGCGGCGCGGCGCCGCGCCCGCCGCCGGCCCGGCGATACCGGATGCGTGACGACGGCCGGAGGAGAGTCAACTGACTGCTGGACGCCGCCATCTGACGGAGCGGCGCGAGGTCGTCCATGATCCAGAACGACCGCCCCATCGTTGCGATGACCAGATCGCCGCGGTGCACCCGGATGTCGGTGACGGGCGTTGCCGGGAGATTCTGCTGCAGCGGCTGCCAGCGCAAGCCATTGTCGAATGAGACGAAGATGCCGAACTCGGTCCCCGCATACAGCAGGCCGGCGCGTTCGGGATCCTCGCGAACCACTCGGGTCGGATGATCGACCGGGATGCCGTTGGTGCCATCCGTCAGCTTCGTCCAGGTCGCGCCGTAGTCATCAGTCCGGTAGATGTAGGGCTTCAGATCGTGCTCGCGCAGGTAGCGGTAGACCGCGACATGGGCCGAGCCCTTGCGGATGTGCGACGCATCGATGTTCTGGACACGCCCGCCTGGCGGCAGGTCCGGCGGCGTGACGTTCTTCCAGGTCTTGCCACCGTCGCGGGTCACGTGAACGGGACCATCGTTTGCGCCGATCCAGATCACGCCGCGCTCGAGCGGCGACTCGTCCATCGAGTAGATGCTCGAATACACCTCTTCGCCGGTGACATCGCGCGTGATCGGTCCACCGGGGACGACCTGGTAGGCCTTCTCGTGCGCGGTAAGGTCAGGGCTGATCACCTGCCAGGTCACGCCGTCGTCGGTCGACCGGTGCAGGACGTGCGAGGCCTGATAGATCGTCTTCACGTCGTGCGGCGAGACCATGACCACGGTCTGCCGCGGGAAGCGGAACTTGATGTCGTCAGGATGGTGGCCGTAGCGATCCTGCGGATAGATCCAGCGTCCCTGCGCCTGGCCGGTCTCGACGTTGAATCGCTCGAGTTCTCCTTTGCAGGCGCCCCAGATCACGCGCCCATCCGGGGTTGGCCAGATCCCGCCGGTCTCGCAGCCAGACGCCTGCGTCCACGCCTGCGCGGGGTGATCGAACCCGAATGACACGTCCGGCACGCTCGGCACGACCACCGTGGAGTTGTCCTGCTGCGGCGCGTAGAGCCGATAGGGATGCTGATCGTCGACCGCGACCATGTAGAGCTCGGCCGTCGGCTGGTTCAGGATGGTCGACCAGGTGCGGCCGCCATCGGTCGTGACGTTGGCGCCGCCGTCGTTGGACTGGATCGCGTAGGACGGGTTGTCAGGGTTGAACCAGATGCCGTGATTGTCCGCGTGCGGCGTGGACACGGTGCTGAAGCCGGCGCCGCCGTCGCGCGACCGCTGGAGCGTGAGCGTGTTGACCCAGACGTCGTTCGGGTCTTTGGGGTTGACGTCGACGTAGTGGAAATAGAAGGGCCGGCTGCGGAGGTTCGCCGCGTTGTTCACCAGCTTCCACGAGGCGCCCGAGTCGGTCGACTTGTACAGCCCGCCTTCCGCGGCCGGCGCCTCGACCATGGCGTAGACGATCGACGGCTGGCTGCGGGCGATGCTGATGTCGATCTTGCCGATCAGCGTCGACGGCAGACCGTTCGACAGCTTGGTCCACGTGTCGCCGCCGTCCGTGGACTTGTAGATGCCGCCCTCGGCCGCGGGCCCGCCGCTGATGATGTCCCAGCCTTTGCGGAACCCTCGATACATCCCGGCATACAGCTCGTTCGGATTCGAGTAGTTGACCGCTACGACGCGCCCGCCGGTCTCGTCGTTGACGAACAGCGTCTTCTTCCAGGTCTTGCCGCCGTCGACGGTCTTGAAGATGCCGCGCTCGCTGGTTCGGACCGAACGGCGATCCCAGCGCCGCCAGCCAGACGATGTCGGGGTTGGTCGGGTGAATGACGATGGCGCCGATCTGACCGGAGTCCTCGAGACCCATGAACTGCCACGTCCTGCCCGCGTCGGTCGAGCGATACACGCCACGGCCGATGATCACGTTGCTGCGAATGGCGGCGCTGCCCGTGCCGACCCAGACGACGTTCGGGTTGGATTCCGAGACATCGATGGAGCCGATCGATCCGGTGGCGATCTGGCCGTCGCTCGATCGGCGTCCAGTCGGTCCCGCAGTTCTCCGTCTTCCACACGCCGCCGCCGGTCGCTCCCATGTAGTAGGTGCACGGCTGGCTGCGCACGCCGGCGATCGCAGTCACGCGTCCGCCGCGGCGTCGGGCCGACGTTGCGCCATCTGAGATCCTGAAATGCGCGCGCGTCCGATCCATTCGAGGCAGTCGCGCTGACGGTCGACGGCGCACGCTGCCACCGGCGTGGCACACCGACCGAGCCGACTGCGCACGCCGAGCACCGAACGCTCGCAGCCAGGCCGGCAAGGCCAAGCACGGCACACGATTTGCAAGACGAGATCGACTCCCAACGCGCCAACACCCAGCTGCCAAGGCGAGCCCTTCGCGACGAGGGTGAAACCGCCTGTACCAGCTAGTCGAACTCCACCCAACGATCCGACGTCGGACTTCCTTCGGAGTTGCGTTGGTCGTTGGGAGTCGATGCGTGGTACACCCGGAGTGTGCCCGAGCTGCCCGATGTCGAGCTCTATCTGCACGCGCTGACGCCGCGGGTGATCGGACAGCGGGTCGAGGCCGTGCGCATCGGCAATCCGTTCATCGTCCGCACCTTCGACCCTCCAATCGCCTCGATCGTCGGTCAGACGGTCAGGACGCTCCGGCGGCTGGGGAAGCGGATCGTGTTCGGGTTGGATGACGAACCTCTTCGTGATCGTCCACCTGATGATCGCCGGTCGATTCCGGTGGCGGGAGCGGGGCGCGGCGATACCCGGGAAGGTCGGGCTGCTTCGCCCTGGACTTCACGAGCGGCACGCTGCTGCTCACCGAGCAGGGATCGAAGCGTCAGGCGTCCGTGCACGTGGTTCGCGGCGAGTCCGCGGTCGCCGAACACGATCCCGGCGGCCTCGAAGTGCTCGACCACCGATCTCGCGGGATTCGCGCAGCGACTGACCGCCGAGAACCACACGCTGAAGCGGGCGCTGACCGATCCGCGGATCTTCAGCGGGATCGGCAACGCCTACTCTGACGAGATCCTCCACGCCGCGCGGCTGTCGCCGATGAAGCAGACGGCGTCGCTGACCGACGACGAGGTCGAGCGGCTGTTCCACTTCGTGCGCGAGACGCTGACGGGCCTGGGCCGAGCGGCTCAAGGAGCGAGACCGGTGACGGATTCCCCGAAAAGGTGACCGCCTTCCGGCCGGACATGGCGGTGCACGGCAAGTTCGGCAAGCCGTGCCCGGTCTGCGGCGAGCCGGTCCAGCGGATCGTCTACGCGCACAACGAGGCGAACTACTGCGCCCGCTGCCAGACCGGCGGCCGGCTGCTGTCGGACCGGGCGCTCTCGCGGCTGCTCGGGCCAGGACTGGCCGCGGACGCTCGAAGAAATGGAGACCCGGAAGCGCGGCTGAGCCGATTCGCCGGCGTTTCGCGCCTTCACGGGCATGGGGAATACCGGGCTGTTCCAGCGCTGGATCAGGTTCAACGGCGTCGGCGCCCTCGGCTCGGGCCTGCAGCTGGCCGTGGTCGCGCTCGCTGGTTCGCGCCGCAGGGCGTGCACTATCTCTGGGCGACGGCCGTGGGCATCGAGGCCGCCGTGCTGCACAATTTCTGCTGGCATGAGCGCTGGACCTGGGCGGACCGGCGGACCGGCAGGGCAGCCGGCGTCGCTCTCCGCCTGCTCCGGTTCCATGCGGCCAATGCCCTGATTTCACTGGCCGGGAGCCTGATGCTGACACGCGCTGCTCACCGGTTCGCTCGGCGCCGATCCGATCGCCGCCAATATCGTCTCGATCCTCGCCTGCGGGGCGCTGAACTTCGGCGCCAGCGAATGGCTGGTGTTCCGGCGCGCCGCGGCGGCCGCGGTGCATCGTCCTGACGGTGCAGCCGATGTTCGCGGCGGCGCCGGACGCCGATCTCGGGATCGGTCGACCTTCGCGCGCACACGCTCCAGGCCTGGACGGCATACGAGCAGCGGGTCGACATGCGCTACGACGGGGCGGCCGCGACCGCGAGCCCCTTCTTCGCGCTGGACGCGTTCGGCGCGAAGGACTGGCGGTCCACCGCCACGCGCGGGAAGCGTGGCGATGTCACGGATCGAGTCCTCACGCCCTGGCGACGGCGAACCCGCCATCGAAGACGGCAAGATTCACCACTGGGCCGGGGCCATCTTCGTGCCCGGCATCACCATGGAACAGCTGCTGAAAGCAGCTCGCCGATCTCGCCGGCCACGAGCAGCAGCACTACGAGGACGTGCTCGCGTCGCGGCTGCTCTCGCGCGACAACGATCGCTACCGCATCTACATGAAGCTCCGGCGGTCGAAGATCATCACCGTCACCTACAACACCGAGCACGACGTGCAGTACCGGCGTCTCGGCGCCGTCGCGCGCCGCCGCGCGCAGCGTCGCCACCCGGATTGCGCAGCTCGACAACGCCGGCACTCCGCAGGAGCGCGAGCTGAAGGTCGGATCGGACAGCGGATATCTCTGGAGACTGAACGCCTACTGGCGATATGAGGCGGTCAACGGCGGCGTGCTGATCGAATGCGAATCGGTGAGCCTGAGCCGCGCCATCCCCCTCCTCCTGCGGCCCTTCGCCACCGGCGCCGTGGAGGGCGTCGCGCGCGAGTCCCTCGAGCGCACGCTGGTCGGGCTGCGCCGGTATCTCACGGCTCGATAGCTACAGGCATTAACAGGAGGGCCAGGAGATTAGGAGGTCCGGTTTAGGTTTGCGCCAGCGGCTGGCGGCTGGCCAGATCCCGGGCGCGGCTCACTTGAACAGGTCGTCGAACGCCTTCCGCGCGCTCGTCGGCGCGACCGACTTCGTCTCCCGTTCCACCGTGGTCTTGGGCTCGAACTCCCCACAAGTGTTCTTGACGTCTTTCGGCGAGATCCGCACCCGGATCGGACGCTGGCATTCGTAGGTGGCGCTGGTATCGAAGTGACCGCACTGCGCGCAGGTGTGCAGGTCCGACCCGCACCGCGCGCACGTCCCATCGGGACTCCACGCGCTGGCGGCCATCAGCTCGTTCCCGCAGCGCGCACACCGCACGGCCTCGCGGAAACCGGGCATGTTGAAGGTCTTCGGCCGGTCGGGCGGCTGCCCCCGGGGCGTGTACTCCTTCTTCGGGCCAGGCGCCTGCTCCCGCCGCGGCTCGCGCGGCTCGTCCTGATACCCCCGCTGACGGTATTTGCGATCGGACATGGCCTACGCGGGGGATGATAGCGCACGGCATTGGCAAAATTGCCAAAATTGCCAAGATTGAATTCTTTGCGAAACCCGCGAACCGCGAACCCGCGAACCGCGAGCGCCGTATTAGTGCCTCAGGAGTTTTCACGATGCGTATCGCCCGCCGTCCGGTCATCGCTCTCCTGCCGGTGCTGCTCGTCGCGGTTTCCGGCTGCGACATCGTCACCGCCGATCTCAAGTCGCACGAGACGGCCGAATGGCGGAAGTCTTACCAGTTGTCCCCGGGGGGGCGCGTCGAGGTCCGGAACGTGAACGGGCGGATCGAGGTCCAGCCGTCGGAAGGAAATGCCGTTGAGATCGTCGCCCTGAAGAGCGCGCGGGCCGGGTCGCCGGAAGCAGCCAAAGAGGCGCTCGGGAGGATCGAGATCCTCGACAGCTCCAGCGGCAACCTGATCAAGGTCGAAACCAGGCTGCCGCGGGGCGGCCAGATCTTTCACATGGGCGGCATGGAAGTCAGATACACCGTGAGAGTCCCCGCAGCCGCGGAGGTGGAGTTCTCCACGGTGAATGGGGGCGTCGAGCTCACCGGGCTCACCGGGCGCATCAAGACCGAGACGACCAACGGGGGGATCGTCGGCCGGGACATCGGCGGGCCGATCGAGGCGACGACCACGAACGGGGGCGTAGAGGTCGCGGTCACCCGCATCGCGGAACACGGCATCAGGCTCGGATGCACCAATGGCGGCATCAAGCTCCGGCTGCCCTCGGATGCCAGAGCGACCATCAGCGCCAGCGTCACCAACGGCGGAATCAGCGCCGACGGGCTGTCGATCGAGACCACCGAATCCAGCCGCCGGCGGCTCGAAGGCCGGCTGAACGGCGGCGGCCCGCAGATCCGGCTCGAAGGCACCAACGGCGGCATCCACATCGGCAGCCGCTAGCGCTCGCCTCGTTCAGCTTGCCTTCCGGAGCCGCGTATTCCTCTCGGTTCTGCTCTTCAACAGCCGCAGCACCGCCGCCTCCCCTTGCGTGAGTCGATCGACCGCACGTGAGACTTTCCGTGCGCGCTGCGCGATCGTCTCCAGCATCGAGCCATCCAGGTAGGCGTCGAATATCGCGGGATGGATATAGCACTTCCGGCACACCGCCTTGGTGTTCCCCAGCCGCCTGGCCACCATTTCGACCGCCGCCAGGATGTTCCGTTTCGCCTGGGCGTTCGAGGTGAACGTCTCGAATTCGCGCAGGAGCTGGGCGGCCAGCACCGTGCCCGCCCACGTCCGGAAGTCCTTCGACGTCAGATCCTGCCCGGTGATGTCCTTCAAGTAGGCGTTGACCTCCTCCGAGCCGACGGTCTGACGCTCACCGTTCTCGTCGACGTACTGAAAGAGCTCGTACCCAGGCAGATCCCGGCACTGCTTCACGATTTTTGCGAGGCGGCGATCGGTGAGGTCGATCTCGTGCTCGACGCCGCTCTTGCCTCGAAACGAGAACCGCAAGCGTGGTCCTTTGACCTCAACGTGCCCGTCTCGCATCGTCGTCAATCCGTAGGAACGATTCGACCGTGCGTATTCATCGTTGCCGACACGGATCAACGTCTTCTCGAGAAGCTGGACAACGGTGGCCAGCACCTTCTCGCGCGGCAGCCCCTGACGGCGAAGGTGATCGGACGTCGTGCGGCGGATGACCGGCAGCACCTTCGCGAATCCGATGACGCGGTCGTACTTGGTTTCATCACGCGACGACCCGCCACTTCGGGTGATAGCGGTACTGCTTCCGGCCGCGGGCATCCCGCCCGGTCGCCTGGAGGTGTCCCCGCGGGTCTGGACAGATCCAGACGTCGCTCCACGCCGGAGGGATGACGAGCGAGCGGATGCGGGCGAGCTCGGCCGCGGCGCGTACGCGCTTCCCGTCGGCATCGACGTAGGCAAAGGCGCGTCCGCGCCTGAGGCGACGGATACCGGGCCTGGCGTCGGTCGTATAGCGAAGCCCCGCGGCCTTCGCGGACTCGGCCGGAGGAGGGGTGGTCAGAACAGCCGGTGAGCTCGTCGCGGACGCGGTCATCGACGTGCGCCCTGTCGGGCTGTGTTAGCATGCGCGCCCACGCGCCCGAATGAAGTGTCCCTCATGTGATTCGACCCGCTTCTATCCGTCGCGACTGCGGATGGCGCCGCTGGCTTCCCATCGAGATCGTCCGCGCTCCAGCCGCAATGCGCCCGACGATCTCCGGCCATCCGGACCCCCCAACCCGGCTGGCGGCGGCTCGATCCGGGCAGGGGGGTCGAAGACCCGCTCCTACGAGATCGCCGACTCGACCGCCCCCCGAACTGAGCCGTCTGCAAACGATGCGCCCGTGTTTTCAGCGGAGACGGGGAGTCCAGTCGGCATCCAGCGACGTACCCAGCATCAACCGGACGACCGCGTTGTAGTTGGCGATGCCTTCTTCGATGCGATTCGCCCGGAGGTAAGTGTCGTAGGCCCCCTGCGCCGCATTGCGCACTGCCGGGCTCGAACGGTTGAACCGCTCCCGCTCGGCATTCAGATCCGCCCGCACGGCCGGGCTCAGCGCTTCCCCAAGGGCCCGCCGATCCGGTGGCGGGAGCCCGCTCGCGATGTGTTGATAGGCCGCAAGCCAGCCGCTGTATTGCGCCGCGGGCGATGCGTGCAGACACGCCAGCCACGCGAGGAAGTTCGCTTCGGACTCGTCGGCGAATCCCGCGATGTGCGCCCACTCGTGCGCGAGGACGAACGGGCGCTCCGATGGCAGCAGGTCCGGGTTCACGACGATCTCGAGGAAGAACGGATCCGTCATCCCGTCGATCGCGGCTTTGCGGAAGTACAGTGCGAGCAGCGAGCGCTTCGGATCGGGCGCAACGGCCAGCGGTGTTTCGCGAAGATGCCCCTGCACCGTCCGCAGCGCGGCAAGCAGCGCGTCACGATCGAGCGGCGTGGCCCTGGCCTCCTCGACCAGCGTGTTGGCCCGATCGACAGCCTTCCGGCCAAGCTGCAGGCCCTGCTCGCGGGTAATTCGCGACGGGTCGTAAGCGAGCTTCTGCTCGAGCGGCAGCCGGCGGTAGTTCAATCCCCAGAACAGCAGGAACCAGAGATAGATGACTGCCGCGGTGACCAGACCCGTCGTCAACACGCGGGACACCGTGCCCCGCAGCCCAAATGCACGGTAACGCCGGACGCAGAACACAATCGCGGCGGTCAGCAGCAGGGTGGCCGCGAGATCGAGCAGAGCGATGGGGCTCAGGCCGGAAACCGACGAGATCACCGGTTGAAGACGTGGATACAGGCCGTGGGAGTAGACGCGCTCGACCCGGTCCGGCGGCAGCGGCGCGACGGCGGCGGCGAGCGCGAGCCCGATCGCGATCAGGCCAACGGCGCCCAGCCGTCCGGAGCGCGATCTCGAATCAGGCGGGGTCGTCGCCACCGGCAATCAGGCGAATGGCTCGCTGGTACGTGAAATACGCCCATGCCCACTGGACGAGCACCACCAGACGATTACGGAAGCCAATCAGATTGAGGATGTGCACGAAGAGCCAGACGAGCCAGGCCAGGAACCCGCTCAGCCGAAACCGCCCGAAGTCGGCAATCGCCGATGCCCGCCCGATGGTCGCCAGGTTGCCGAGATCGCGATAGTGAAACGGCCGCAGCGGCTGATGCTCTATCGCGCGAAGGATGTTGTGGACGGCATGGCGCCCCATCTGGATCGCCACCTGCGCGACGCCAGGCAGCGGCCGGCCGTCCTCGCCCGCCAACGCCGCAAGGTCTCCGATCACGAACACATTGGGCGCGCCAGGAATCGTGAGATCCGGCAACACCTTGACGCGCCCCGCACGATCGAGCGGAACGCCGAGCGCGGCGCCAAGCGGCGAAGCCGCCACGCCTGCGGCCCAGAGTACCGTTTCGGCCCGGATCGATTCGCTGCCGATTGAGACCACGCCGGGCGAGACGTTGGTCACGATGGAATTGGTCCGGACCGTGACACCCAGCCGCCGCAGATCTTTCATGGCGGCCCCACGCAGATCCTCCGGAAACGCGCTCAGGATCGAGGGCCCGCCCTCTATCAAGAGAATGCGCGCGGATTGGGGATCGAAGTGGCGGAAATCCCGCGCGAGCGAGTGCCGGGAGATCTCCGCGAGGGCACCGGCCATCTCGACACCGGTGGGCCCTCCTCCGATCACGACGAACGTCAGCTCGGCGGCCCGGCCGGCGGGATCCTTCTCGCGCTCGGCCCGCTCGAATGCGATCATTACGCGGCGCCGGATCTCGAGCGCATCCTCGAGCGTCTTGAGCCCCGGCGCCGTGCGACGCCACTCGTCATGGCCGAAATACGCATGGGTCGCCCCGGTGGCCACGATCAAATAGTCGTAGTCGAGAACGTCGTCCTTCAGGATGAGCCGGTTGGCCGCGAGATCGAAGCCGCTGGCTTCGGCGAGGAACACCTCGACGTTCTTCTGTCGCCGCAGGATCCAGCGGATTGGCGAGGCGATGTCCCCGGGCGACAGGGCCGCCATCGCAACCTGATACAGCAGCGGCTGAAACACATGGTGGTTCCGTCGATCGACGACGGTCACCTCGACCGGCGCCCGCTGGAGCGCCCGCGCTGCATACAGACCGCCGAATCCGCCTCCGACAATGACGACACGCGGCATGACTTAGACGATACTTTACTGAGTCGCTTCTCCAAGTGGCAGGTTGCTGCTAGTCACCGGCGCGAGCGAAGCGAAGCGCGTGGCAGCCATGGGGGTGGGGCCCCATGGCGTTTCGCGGGGGTGGGGCCCCGCGAAACAAACTAATAAATGCTGACCAAGCCCCCCAAATAACCCGTGTCTTCCGGGCATGCCCCTTGCTACGAAACCGTACATGGCGGTGACCGAACATCTTGCTCGCTGGGGCGCGGCGCGGCTGTCGCGGCGGGTCTCGCGATCCATTCCGATCCTGGGCGCGGCGATCGCCGCCGCGACGGTCGTGGCGACGATGAGGCGGAAAGGCGTGATCAGCGGCGCGCTCGATACCGGCCTGAACGCGCTGCCGGGAATCGGTGCGGCAAAGAACGTGATCGAGGTCGCACGCGGCCGGGACTTCTTCCCCGACCGGCCGAGATCAGTCGCCGGCCCGGTCGACTGGGTAGTCTACAGCCGCTCTGTTGAGCTGATACGGTCACCGGGCGCCGACCAGCATCCACCCGGCCCAGTGGATGGGCGCGGCAGTCTCGGGTGTGGATCGCAACAGCCGCTGCGCTGCCGAGAGGGCGGCCGCGGGTGGCTCGCCCGCTTGAAGCCGTTTGTGAAACTCCGTCATCAGGCGATCGCGGGCGGGCGGCGGCGCCGACCATCGCTGGATGACGAGCGACGGCACACCCGCCGCGAGCCAGCCCCACTCCAGTACCACTGTTGCCGGCGCGCTGTCGCGCATCGAGGTCGCGGCGCCGTCAGACAGCACTGCCACGCGAGCCGGCGACGACAGGTTCATCACTTCCCTCAACTCGAGCGCGCCATCGTCGGTGGCGTCCAAGGTCGAACGGGCCTGGCGCGGCGCGGCCGGCTCGGAAGCGGTCGGCACAGGCTCAGCGACAGGCGGAGGTTCCGCCAGCACGATCGAAGAGAAGAGCGGGCTCGCGGCGTTGATCCTGAACGGCGCCGCAATGTGGATGCGTTCCGCTCGTGACAGGGCGTCACGCAAGGCGCGCTCGGTGGCCGCCCTTCCCACGTACACCTCCTTGCGATCATCCTGAGCGCCGCCGCCGGCATCGATCTCGCTTCTCGCATCCTCCGCCGCCCGCAGCGTCCAGGCTGGCGCTACCTGTCTGATGCGATCGATCCTCGGTTGCTCGAGTTCGGGCGCACCGACCATCACGAGGGGGCCGCCGGCCGCCGGTTCTCGATCGGCCGCGCGACCGAGCATCGCGATGGATCCAGCGATCACGACGGTCGCGTGATCGGCCAGATAGCCATCGCGGGAAGGCAGCGCCTGAAACGGCACGCGCCAGAGCACTTCATGGGGAACGATCGTGACGTGCGACGCGGAGTCGAGGCGGGTGACGAGCGCCGGAGGCAGCAACGCGATCAGTTCGCGAGGCAGCCTTTCTCCACGCGGCCGGATCCGCCAGCGCCGCCTGCTGCTGCATCGCGGCGGTCAACTCCGCAATCTGCCGCCGTTTCAGAGGAACAACGTGCGCCTCGATCGCAGGGCTGGTCGACGTCGTCTTGTCCTCGGGGTTCGCCGGAGGCGCAGGTCCGGACGCGAGGACGAGCAAGTCCTCGTCGTCGAGGACGAACGACAGCAGCAGGCCGCCCGGCGGCAGCGGTGGCACGATGTCCGGTGGCGTCGCCGGCCCGAGGCCGCGCCAGCGGGCAAGATCGGGAAGCCGTTCGAACAGCCGCTGCATCCAGACGCGGCGTTCGGCAGCCGCGTCGACCAGCGCCTGCCGGAGCGACGCAAGCCTGTCGGCATCCGGCTTCGGCAGCCCTCTCTCCCGCGCAATCCGAGCGACCAGCGTCGCAACCTGCGTCGCAAGGCGGCGTTCTTCTTCACGCTCCTCCGGCGTCATCCCGGGGGCGATGTCGCGTTCGTTGGTCGCCAGCGATGCGCGCAGTTGAATTGCATGGAGCCGCTCGGAGGTGGCCAATGCACCCGCCCCGTCTTCGCTCTCGGCCTGAAGAATGGCGAAGGTTGCGAATGCCCGGCTGGCATCTGACGGCAGACTCGCTGCCGGACGATCGAGCGCGGCCGTCTCCATCCGATCCAGCGTGACGATCGCCGCGCGCGCGACGCCCAGCGCGCGCGGGCGATCGCCCAGCCGCCGGATGGCGCGTGCCTCCGCGGTGAGCGCGCGCCAGAGCACGTCGTCGCTTTCGATCCCGACGGCTTCGCGGTGGGCGCCCATCGCCGCCTCGATTGCGCCCGCGGCGTCGCCGGCGCCGGCGAGCGCTTCGGACAGGCCGATCTCCGACCGCGCCATCTCCTCGCGCAGACCGAGCTTCCTGAATGCCTCAATCGCCTGACGATACGAACCGGCGGCCTCCCAGAATCTGTCCTGCGCGGATTGTGCATAGGCCAGGCCGGCCACCGCACGCGCGGCGCAATCCGGATCCTCGGCTTTCGCGCAGGTGGCGCTGCTCCGCTTGTAGAAGTCCTCGGCGGTCGGAAACCGGGCGGCGGCGAGCTCGGTCAGCGCCAGCCCCTGCAGGACGCGGCCGACGTTCGGCATGTCACGCATCGCCTCGAAATGGCCGCGGCTCTCCTCGTAGCTCGCACGGGCCGCGTCGAGGTTGCCGAGCCGGAAGTGCACCTCGCCGATACTCTGAGTGACTGGCGCCAGCCGGCCGCGCGCCGTCGCGAGGCGCTTGTCAGTTCGTACTGCCTCGAACGCACCGAGAGCGCCCGCATAGTCGCCCTGCGCGCTGTAGACCCGGCCCAGCCCTTCGAGCGCCCGCGACTCGCCGTCGGCATTGGACATCGACTTGTTCAACTCGAGGGCGCGACGATAGGCGGCGATCGCTGCCGGGAAGTCGCCCTGCAGAAAACCGATGTTGCCGATGCTCAGCGACACGAACGCAATCCCCGCGACGTCGTCGGTCTTCTCGTGAAGAGCGAGCGCTTCCTGGTAGCGTGACAAGGCTTCCGTGTACTCGGCGTAGGAGTACCGGATCGTTCCGATCCCCGCGAGCGCCGCCGCCATGCCGGCCTCGTCCTGCCGCTCCCGCTCGAGCGTGAGCCGGCGCTCGTAGGCGGCGAGCGATTCCGGATACTTGCGCTGGAAGTAAAGCGCATTCGCGATGTTCTGCAGCCCTTCTCCTTCCTCCTTCTTGAATCCGCCGCGGCGGGCGACGAAGACGAACGTTTCGTACACCGTCTGCGTGCGCCGCGTAGTCCTGGCGAACAGCCGCCGCGCCGGCGATACGCGCCAGCGCGCTCAGAAGCGGCTGCCCTGCCAGCTCGGATTCCGCGGCGAGCACAGCTTCCTGCTCCGCATCGGACGTCGCCTCGAGCAGCGTCGCCGCGACGTGATCGGCTGCCGGGCCTTCGCTGAGCAGCTTCCATTCAGTGCCGACACGCTCGAGCGTGAGCGCCACACTCATTGCGTGACGACATGACCAGCGGCGATCCGCCCGATCGGTCTGGGCACGGTCCTGCGTCCGGCGGACGTTCACGCGCAGCCGCGCCGTGTCCCCTTTGATCGAGACCTGGGTGATGACGATGTCGGAGAAGACGTCGTCGCCCTGATCGAAGATGTACTGTGCCTGCACCCGGCGCTGCGGCGACGCGGCGTTCGGGCTCCAGAGCGCGAGGTATCCCTCGATGTCTTCCTTCTGCTGCGTCTCGTAGAAGCGCATGACGACCGCCGCGATCGCGGGGTCGACCGCGATCGCGGGCGCAGGCGGAGCGGCCTGCAGGACGAGCAGCAGCGCGGCGAGCGCCGTCACAAGTCGCGGTCGCCCAGGCTGAAGCGGAAGGTCACGGTCATCAGGACCCGCACGGGAGTGCCGTTGAGAAGTGTCGGAGTATACCGCCACTGTTTCAGGGCGGCGAGCGCCGCCGCATCGAGCAGCGGCACCGAGCGCAGCACGCGCGCGTCGGTAACGAAGCCGCGCTCGTCGATCGTCGCCTCGAGAATGACCAGCCCCTCGACCCGCGCCGCCCGCGCAATGTCGGGATAGATCGGCGCGACGTCCACGAGCTTGCGCGGCTCACGAATGAGGCCGCCCGGGCGGTACGCGGCGGGCGGCGCCGGCGCGGGCGGCGGAGGCAGCACCAGCGGGGACGCGAGCTCGCCCATCGGGAGGCCGTCGCCAACGCCGAGCGGGACGCCGACGCTGTCGCCAGGCCCATCGACCACCGGACCGGGCGCGGACTCCGTCAACCGCGGCGGTTCGATGTGATCGGGCGCTTCGGTCGGCGCGGCGGTGCTCCTGGCGCTCGTGGAGACCGCTCGGAGAACAACGGGCGGCGGGACCGGCGCGGCGGTCATGAAGTCGGTCGTGCGGGAAACGGGCCAGGGCGCCGGCGCTTCGACGCCGGTGGCGAGCGGGACGATTAACGTCATCAGGAACGCCGCCACGTGAGCGGCCGCCGACACGGGGAGCATGAACCAGCGCATCGAGGAACTCCTTGCCCCCCGTAGCGCGAGGCGCGAAGGAGGGCTTTCGTGATCGTCACGAGCGGCCGCTCCCCCGTTAAGACACCGGGATGATGCGCTGGTTCCCCTCTACCGGACCGAGCCCGAGCCCCGCTTGCCCGCCGTAGCGCGGAGCGCGAAGGTGGGAGCCCCGACATCGTTGCTATCGGGACATCATCCCGCCCATCAACGCGGCCCCGAACGTCAGCATCATCATCACGCCCCAGAAGACGAGGTACACCACGAAGCCGATGAGGACTACGATCACCGCCTTGAAGGTCTCGGTGTAGTCCAGGACCTGCCTCGTGGCGATGACCATCGCCGCCATGGACCACAGCCAGATGATCGGCGTCAGCAACCACGCGATGATCGTGCCGAGAATCGGAATGATGCTGATCGCCCCGAACAGGCCAGGCGCCGCGGCGAACGCAATCACGCGAAACGTCTCGGCAAAGTCGGCGCTCGTCGCCGGATCGGGCATGACCTTGGTCCCCACGGCCCACACCAGCACCGCCCACAGGAGATAGGCGCAGATTGAAATCAGGACCGCGAACAGAATCCTGCCGAAACCCAGGTACCAGATACTGCCGAGACTGCTCGCCGCGGCTGCGAGCGCGATGATGCCCACCGCCTGGCCCATCGCCGTGGGATCGCGCTCGATATCCTCGAAGGTATTGGCATCCAGCTTCAGGGCTCCCACGACGCGCTCGGCGAATGTCATGTGTCCTCCAACTAGATCCGAGGGGCTTCGCCCCTCGGACTCCCCTACACCGTCGCTCGCGGGCCCTGCCCGCTCCGCTCCGGTGGGCGCGCCCAGTGGCGCGCCTAACGGTTGTACAGCTCGCCCGCAACTGGTCGTTGTGAGCCGAATACCCGGTTATGGCCGCGTTCGCGGCGGCTCAGTGTAACCCACGCCATACAACTACATCTCCACATGCAGATAATCGCCGTATGCGCGAGCCTGAAACCTGGGGGCACTCCACCGTCCGCACCGCGTGTCCGCTCGACTGCCCCGACGCGTGCGCCGTCGACGTCACCGTGGCCAAGGGACGGGTCGTGAAGATCGACGGCGCGACGGACGACAAGGACAATGCCGTGACCCGCGGCTTCATCTGCGGGAAGGTCCGTCGCTTCACGGACCGCGTCTACGGCGAGGATCGTCTGCTGTATCCCGCGGTGCGGCAGGGGGCCAAGGGACACGGCACGTTCGAGCGCGCCAGCTGGGACGAAGCGCTCGATCAGATCGCCAGGCGCATGATCGAGATCCGCGACTCGAAAGGCGCGGAAGCCATCCTGCCGTTCTGCTACGGCGGCTCGAACGGCCTGCTGACCCAGGACACCAACGACGCCGTCCTGTTCCGCGGGCTGGGGACCTCGCGTCTGGCGCGGACGGTGTGCGCCGCGCCGACGGGCGCGGCCAACCTCGGCCTCTACGGAAAGATGGCCGGCGTCACCTATCTCGATTACCCGCACGCCCGGCTCATCGTATTGTGGGGCGTCAATCCTGCCGCGTCCGGGATTCACCTGATCCCGTACCTGAAAGAGGCACAGAGGGCTGGCGCGCGCCTTGTCGTCGTCGATCCGCGATCGACCTCGCTGGCCCGTCAGGCCGACCTGCACCTGGCCGTCCGGCCCGGTACCGATCTGCCGATCGCGCTGTCCCTTCACCGGTTCCTGTTCGAAGAAGGCCACGCGAATGCGGCGTTCCTGGCCGAGCACACCACCGGCGCCGAGGCCCTGCGCTCCCGTGCCCAGCCGTGGACGTTCGAACGGGCGGCCGCGGAAGCGGAGATCGACGTCGCCGATCTCCGGCGCTTCGCCGAGATGTACGTCAGCTCGTCACCGGCGCTGGTCCGCTGCGGGTGGGGACTCGAGCGCAACCGCAACGGCGGCGGCGCAGCGGCCGCGGTGCTCGCGCTGCCGGCGGTCGCCGGCAAGTTCGGCGTCCGCGGTGGCGGATACTCGATGAGCAACTCCACGACGCTCGGCATCAAGGCGGCCGCCTGGATGAACGACACTCCCGAGCCGCAGACCCGCATCGTCAACATGAACCACCTCGGCCGGGCGCTGCTCGAGTACGACGACCCGTCGATCGATCTGCTGTTCGTCTACAACTGCAACCCGCTGGCGACGATGCCCGATCAGAACCGGGTGCTGAAGGGGCTGCAGCGGCAGGATCTGTTCACGGTCGTGTTCGATCAGGTGTTCACCGACACCGCCCGCTTCGCCGACGTGATCCTGCCGGCCACGACGTTCCTGGAGAACTACGACATCGCCAAGGCCTACGGGTCGATCGGCCTGCAGCTGGTGAGGCCGGCGATCGAGCCGGTCGGCGAATCGCGCACGAACCCGGAGGTGTTCTCCGAGCTGGCGGAACGCGTGGGTGTCGGGAGCGCGGAAGAAGAGACGGATACGCTGCTGCGCGTCGCCGGCCGGCTGCCCGGCCCGCTCGGATCCGAGCTGATGGAGCGCGGCTCCGTGACGCCCCCTTACGGCGGCGCCCCGATCCAGTTCGTCGACGTGTTCCCGCTCACCGCCGACGGCAAGGTCCACCTCTGCCCGCCGGAGCTCGAGGCGCAGGCGCCCGGCGGCCTTTACGTGTATCGCGGCGATCCGGCCACCGAGCGGTATCCCCTCGCGTTGATCTCACCGGCGAGCGAGAAGACCGTCTCGTCGATGCTCGGGGAGCTCCGCGAACGCGCGGCCATGCTGCAGATGAACCCGGCGGACGCCGCGGCACGTGGCCTCGCCCAGGATGACCCCGTGCGCGTCTTCAACGAGCTCGGCGAAGTGCAGGTACCGGTCGCGATCAACCCGGACATTCGGCGGGGCACGGTCTCACTCCCCAAAGGGCTGTGGCGCAAGAGCACCTACAACGGCTCGACATCGAACGCCCTGGTGCCGGACTCACTGACGGACGTCGCCGGCGGCGCGTGCTTCAACGACGCGCGAGTTGAAGTGGCGTTGCTGGGAAGGCATTAAAACGTCAGTCACCAGCCAGGGTTCCAGGGTTCCGGGTGTTCATGGTTCGGTCCGAGGTTCGGTTCAAGGGTTCGGGTTCAAGGTTCTCGCCAACGACCGGCTGTCGCTGTGACGCCAGACCCCGAACCTGGAACCTGGAACCGAACCGGGAACCCCCGAACCGAACCCGGAACCCGGCACCCGGAACCCGGAACCTGTAACCCCTAGTAGCTGAAGAAGAACACCAAATCGATCCCCGCCCGCTCTATCCGCCGCTGGCCGATGCGGTTCGCGGAGCCGGAGGTTTCAGGAGCGGCGGATGTCTGCAAGCGAAGGAAATCGGTGAGCTGATATTCCAGCAGGAACTCGGTGATGTTCCGCTCGCCGAACTGCTGGCGCATCTTGATGAACGCCTTGTCACCGATCTGCTGGCCGAGGGTCAGGCCGGCGCCGAGCTCCCCTTCGTCGGTGATCGTCGAGATCTCGAACAGGTCGAGGTCGAGCGCGCGGCCGATCGATTCGCCGAGCGGGGCCGCGAGGAAGCCCGTCGCAATGCCGCCGGCGGTCTCCGCCAGCGAGGCGCGCTCGCCGGTTCCCAGCTCGTTGACCGGCCGGTTGAAGATGATCAGCGCGAGGATGTCGGACTCCTCCAGCGGCAGGCGTGCTGGTCAGCGACAGCTGCGGTGCTTTCACCGTTCCCTGGATCCGGACGCGGGCCTCGACGCCGGTATTCGGGATGGTGCGGGTGGCGGTGATATCGAGCGCGGGGTTGATCTGCGGCTCGCCCATGAACCGGAGGGTCCCGCCGCGCTGCAGGTCGAAGCGCCGGCCCTGAAACTCGTAGGTGCCCCGGACGGTTTCGATCGTCGCCGAGCAGGAACACCTGGCCGTCGGCCGGCTTCACGACCTGCAGATCGCCGCCGACGGTGATGTTCATGTCGCCGAGTGACGCGCCCGTTGGTCCACCGGGACGAAGCTTCTTGCCGCGAAGCACCAGATTGTCGGGAATCCGGAGCCGTACATCGAGCTCCACCGGCGCGAACGCGCCGCCCGGGGCCGGTACCGTTCCCGCCTCGGCCTGCGCTGGCGTTCCGGGGACCGCGGGCGTCGTTTCCGCCCGTCGCAGTGCGCTGGTGGTGGCTTCACCGGCGCTCATGCCGGTCTCCACCGTGCGCTCCGCCGGCACGATCGCGCGGCAGTTCCTCGACCGAGTACGGGTCATAGAACAACTGCAGGATTCGATCGACCTCGAGACGCGCCGCCTCGAGCCGGATCGTGCCGCGCACCTTCGGCCGCCGCAGCTCGCCGGTGATCGTCAGCGTGCTGTCGACGCCGACGTCGCCGAGCTCGTTGTCGATCACTTCGAAGTTGTCGGAGTCGATGGCCAGGTTCACGGCCCCGACCTGCCGCTCGTGGACGGCGAGCTCGCCCGACACGTTGAGCGGCTGGCCGTGCTCGTCGAGAATGGTGAACTTCTGCAGCCGCAGCCGGTCCGGCTCGCAGGTCGATCCGGGTGTTCAGGCCCGAGTACGAGACCCCGCCGGCGGGCACGCCGAACGCGCCGCCTTTGATGTCGATGTGCCCCTGCAGGTGCGGATCTTCGCCGGAGCCCATGACGTGAACATCGGCCTCGAGCGTTCCGGCCACATTGGTGACCTGCGTCGTGAATGCCTGGATGATTCCGAGATTCAGGGCGGATGTCGTCACCTGCAGGTCGACCCGGTCACCCTCGCGTCTCGGGCGACGTGACCTCCCTGACTCCGCTTGAACAGCGACATCGGGACCGAGCCCTTTGCCGTGATCGACTCGGTGGCCGACTGCCGGAGCGTCGCGTCGATGCCGAGGCGGGTGCCGGTGTAGTCGACGTCGGCCTTGAGCGACTCGTACTTGTAGTTCTGGAAGGCCCCGTTGGTGATGTCGGCATGTCCGTCGACGATGGGCGTCTTCAGCGTTCCCGAGAGGGTCGCATCCGCCGAGAGCCGTCCCGCCAGACCGCGGTTCATGAGCAGCAGCGTTTCGAGCTGCTGAAGGTCCACGTTGTTCGCCTGAACCTTGATCGCTCCCACCGGCGACTCTCCCTCGAGGGTGAATGCGCCATTCACCGTCAGCGCCTGATCGCCGCTCGCCAGCCGCAGGTTGTCGATCTCGACACGGTTCTGACCGTACTTCACCGTCACTTCCGCTCCGGGCACCGACCGCCACTCGATCCCCTGGGTCCGGATGGCCAGCTGCGGCAGGTGGACCTCCTGATGATCCGGGTGAAGGATCAGGGCTCCGGTGGCGTCCAGCTCCCGCTGCTGTTCCTTGACGTTCGTCGTGAACTGCAGACGGTCTCCCTCGTAGGTGGTTTTCGCGGTGACGGCATTCAGCTGCAGCCGGCCGGCCTCGAGGAAGGTCGCGGCCGTGTCCGCCTCCACGTGCGCCTTCTTGAATTCCAGATCCGGCACGGTCACCGAATACCGGCTGTTGACATCGAGCGCGGTGTTGCCGCGGTAGCCCACATTGCTGCCGTCGAGCGCCCCGGTGGTCTGCAGCGAGCGCGCGTTGCCGGTGATCGTGCCGTCGAGAACCGCGGAGCCGGACACATCCTGCTGCCCCGCGAGACGGCCGAGGTCGCCGAGATCGATCGCCTCGACGTGATACTTCAGGTTCGACGCCGATGCCTGATCGAGCGCGACGCGCCCCGATGCGTCGACCTTGATGTCCGGCCCACTGATCTGCGCCGTCTTCAAGATCGGCGACTTCTGCGGCGTACTTGCCCTCGATGCGCGCAGTGTCGACCGCGAGGCCGCCGATCGTCGACTTCTCCAGCGCCACCGTGCCGTCAGCGGTCAGCGCGGCGGGCGTGATCGGCGCCGAGACATCCGCGATCTTGAAGCTCGCCTTCAGCGTGCCCGTGACCTCGCCGTCGAGTGTCTGACGGTTCGTCAGCGTCGCCGGATTGAACGACTCGAACCGGCCGTCGGCGGTCACCGTCAGCGCACCGTTCGCAAGGTGAGTGTCGTAGGCCAGCTGCGGCAGCCGTCCGCCCATGATCGTCGAATCGCGAAGCGTCCCGCGCGCATCGACGGTGATTTCCCTCGGCACGCGATCCACCGGCGCCGCGGCGCGCAGGCGGGACGGTCCCGTGGACGTCGAATTCGCCGTTCAGCCGTCCGTCGTAGGCTGGCTTGTCGAGGGCCGCGATCTGCAGCGCCCGGCCAATTCGCGGCAGGTTGAGATCGGACGCGCTCCCGCGGGCCGAGTACTCCACGCCATCGGCGCCGGTCCTGAATTCGGCGGACGTTCCCTGCGCCAGCGTGGCGCCTTCGACCGTCGAACGATTGAGCACCGCGGTGCCGGTGACGGCCGGGCCGGTTCCCGAGACGTGGTACTCGGAGACGGAAAGATCCGTCGCCAGCTTTGGAACGGCGAGCCGTGCCGGCAGGTTTCGAAGATCGACGTGATCGGCCCTGCCGCGAAGGTCGAACGCCATCCGGCGGCCTGGCGCAGGCAACGCCGACGAATCCCCGTGCCGTGCCGGTTCCGCCATACGCTGCCGCGCTGGCGTCGAGATTGATCCGTCCCTCGGCGAACGCTGCCCGTCGCCTTGACGTTCCGCGCCTGATACCCCGCGGCGAGAACTGCCGGCCCACGGAACGTGAACGACCCCGCGACGCGATCGCCGAAGGGCTTCGACGCGGGCTGCGCTGGCGAATCGCAGATCGACGTGCGCCTGACCGGTAATGTCGCTCCGCTGCGCCGGGCTCTTCAGGATCGGGGCGAGGTCGAGCCGCTCGACGTCGACATTGCCACGGGCGGCGAAGTCCGGCGCCTTCACGTCGGTCGTGAGCTGGCCGCGCACGATGCCGGCCTCGGACTGCACGTCGAGATCGAGCAGGAGCTTGTCGGCAGGCCCCGAGGCCTTCACGTTGAACTGCGGGTGCAGGGCATACTCACCCGCGGCCGGCAGCACGCGTCCCATTTCGGGCAGCGACACCTTGCCGGTCGTCGTGACCTTCAGGACCGGTGTCGTCAGATAGTCCTCGACGACGCCGTCGATCTCGAGCGAGCTCTCGGTCGTGCTGATCGACATCGTCTCGACGTAGAGGTTGTCGTCGCGCACCGCCAGCTTCCCGGTCAGCTCGGTCAGCGCCATCTGCGGTGACGACGCCCGCATGCTGGCGCGGTCGATGACCACCGAGTAGTGGACGGGTGCGTAGGCGTACGAGGCCTTCAGATCGAGGTCCTCGATCACGCCTCGGAAGCCGGTATCCGTCAGCGCCGGTGTGATCGGCAATGGAGATGCGGCCGTCGGCGATCTCGATCGCCTGCAGATCGAGCGGCCGGCGCGGCCCTTCGCGATCGGCTTCCTTCTCCTGCTTCTTCACCAGCTGGTTGACGTTCCAGCCGTTGCCATCGCGTTCGAGCCTGATCTGCGGCTCGACCAGCTTGATCTCGTTGAGCACCACTCCCTTGGAGATCAGCTGGAAGACGTCGTAGTCGACCTCGAGTGCCTTTCACGGCGACGACCCGCTCGCCCGAGACGTCGACCGCGATGTCGCTGACCTGAACGCCGAACAGCAGGTTGCCGCCGATGCTGCCGATCGACAGCTCGCCGTTCAGGTACTGCTTCGATTCGCGGACGATGTAGCGGCGAAGCCAGTCGCGGAACCAGGGCGTCTGCGACACGATCAGCGCGAGGGCGACAATGCCCACCAGCAGCGTGCCGACCAGCGCGACGACCTGCAGCAGCCTGCGAAGTGCCCTCAAAATGCCTGCCCGATGGAGAAATGGAACCTGAATTGACGCTCCTCCGGCTTGCCGTCGATCAGCAGACCCGGGAATGGGATTCAGCTGGTAGCCGAAATCGATGCGGAGGGGGCCGACCGGCGTGTTGTAGCGAAGCCCCGGCCCGACGTCATACCGGAGATCGTTCAGGTTGATGTCCCAGGGATTGGTCCAGACGTTGCCCGCGTCGGCGAACAGCACGGCGCTGAGATTCCTCCAGATCGGCACCCGCACCTCGGCGGAGAAGTTCGCGAACGACTGGCCGCCGATCGGCGTCCCGCCTTCACTCAGCGGCGCCACCTCGAACCGCCCCCACCCGCGCAGGTTGGTGGCGCCGCCGAGGAAGTACAGCTTGTAGAAGGGCACGTTGATGTTTTCGGGGGTGTCGCCGATCCCGTCGATTGACCCGCCGCGGGCACGGACGGCCACGACCAGGCGATTGGCAATCGAGACGTAGTGCCGAAGCTCGCCGTTCAGCTCGTAGTAGTCGAAGTCGCCGCCCAGCCACTTGCCGGCCTGTTCGAGGTGCAGGGCCGCGACGTAGCCCGCGTCGCGCGTCGAGGACGTTGTTGGTCGTGTTCCGGCCGGCATCGAGAAAGATCGAGGATCGCCGTCCCGCGCCCCGAGCCCGTCGTCGGATTGATGCCGAGGGCGATCAGATCGTCCCAGGTCGTGGGATCGGCGAGCGTCTCTTCCGAGACCTTGTAGTCCTCCCACTCGTTGGCGTAGGTGAACGCCAGCGTGGTCGAGGGACGGCCGCCCAGGGCCGAGCGGCGGGCCCGGCCGAACTCCCGGGTGATCGTCGCGCGGCCGCCGACGTCGTTCATCACGAACTGCGGCTCGTCGTTGTGCCAGTACTGTCCCTGCAGGCCGAACGAGTAGTGCCGGCTGAAGAAGTACGGCTGGAGGAAATTCAGCCGCACGCCGCGATCGAGGCTCGAGTAGCGTGCGTGCACGCCGGCCGTTCGCGCCCCGCCGAAGAAGTTGACGTGCCGCCAGTCTCCTTCGACCCGGGCCCTCTCCTCCGAGCCATACCCGAGGCTGAAATTCACCTTGCGGTGCTTGCCTTCGGTGACGGTGATCCGCGTCGGGATCTCCAGGGGCTTCTCGCCTTCTTCCCGGACGGGCTGGACGTTGGCGAACTGAAACACCTCCAGCGCGTAAAGGTTGCGCTGGCTCTCGAGCAGCTTGCTCTGGCTGAAAATATCGCCGCGGCGGAACGTGAGCTGCCGCCGAATGACCTGGTCGCTCACGCTCGAGTTGCCCTGGATCCCCAGCTCGCCGTGGCGGGCCAGCGGACCCGGCTCTGCGCTGATCGTCAGCACCCGATGCCGATCGCCGCTCCCCGGGGCTTCGCTCACCCGTACGACGGCATAGGGATAGCCGTGGTCCTTCAGCCCGTCGAGCGCTGCCTCCCGGCTCGCCAGAATCAGCGCGCGATCCATCGGCTGGCCGGGCTTCAGCGGGAGCGTCCGGTTCAGACGGGCCTGCCGCTGGGGCGGCAGGCCATCGAAGCCCTCCAGCTCGATGCGCTCGGCCACGAGCGGCTGGCCTTCGGAGATGTTCAGGGTGATCGCGACCGATTTCTGATCGTCGCTCAGCTTGGCGTCGAACGAGGTCACACGGGCGTCGGGATACCCGCGATCGTGGTAGAAGGCCACGATCCGCTTCAGGTCGGCTTCGAACTGCTCTCGCGAAAAGTACCGCTTCTCTCCCCAGGGCAGCTTCGAGCTGGCATTGGTGGCGAGCACCGACTTCAGCTGGCTCGCCTTCACCGCCTTGACGCCGTTGAAGGTCATGCTCGTGACCTTCACGCCGCCTTCTTCTTTGCAGCCGGCAAGCCCGACGAGGGTAACCAGCAACACAGAAGTGGCGAGAAACCGGGCGAAAACGCGGGCGACACATAGACAGCCTCGTGAGTACTCACAGGCTGTGCCATGACTCAGGGAGACTGAGGGCCCGCCTCCGCGCTTCGCGCTACGGCGCGGCAGGCAAAAACAGAAACGCCGCCGTGCCTGTGGCAGCGGCGGCGTGTGATGTGGCGACGTCTTCCGCCTAAGGGCGGAAGATTCTCATTCGCGTGTGATCTCGGGCTTCCCTGCGGAAATGGCGAGCATGATCCCGAGACCGATGGCGATCACGAGACCGATCAGCACCCAGACCGCCGACACGTGCCGGAGCACGCCGCCGTACCAGAGAGCAGCCAGAGCGCCTATCACCAGAATGAAATAGCCGATCAGGTAGATGTTGACGAAGCGCATGGCGTTATGGGTTCCAAGGTTCCGGGTTCAGGCGGTTCGGTTCCAGGTTCGGTTCCGGGTTCCAGGTGCCGGGTTCAGAGGTCGGACTCTGAACCCGGCCGTCTGCTTGATGGCTTACTGGACTCTCACGAGGAGCGCGGCGCGGCGGTTGAGCCGTCGGGTTTCCTCGCGCGCGTTGTCGTGTTTCGGACGCTCCTCACCGTAGCTGACCGTCCGCAGCCGGTCGGCGCCGATGCCGTTCTGCGCCAGGTACTCGCGGACCGCGTTCGCGCGGCGTTCGCCGAGGGCCAGGTTGTATTCGGCCGTGCCGATGTTGCAGGTGTGGCCTTCGATCTCGAGCCGGAGGTCCGCATTCTCCTTCAGCGTCCGGATCGCTTCGTCGAGCGCCCGCGTCGCTTCGGGCCGCAGCGAGTAGCGGTCGAAGTCGAAGTGCACGTCCTCGAAGACGATCTCCTTGCGCGCCGGCCTGATCACCTGGATGGTGACCGAGGCACTGGCGGTGCCGCCCTTGCCGTCGGCGACCGCGCACATGACCTGCACCGGCCCTTCCTGCATCGGCGCCGTCCACGGCGTCTGGCGATCCGTCGGCGCCGTGAACTTGCCGGTCGGCGCGCTCCACTTGTAGGTCAGCGGATCGCCGTCGGGATCGCTGGCGTCGCAGGTCACCGTCGATGTGCGGCCCACTTCAACCGTGCAGGGTTCGCATCGCGCGGTCACGGTCGGCGGGCGGTTCTCCACCTTCGCCGGCGCTGGCGGCGCCGGCGGTTGGCGGCGGTGGTGGCGGCACGTAGATGCGTACGCCGGGGTGATAACCCAGGCGGAACTGGAAGCCGAGCGAGTCGCCGGTCGTCGTCCTCGTAGGGCGCCCCGAACTCCGAGCGCCCGTCCATCCCCATGCGCCAGTTCAACCCCGCGCCGGCGAACACGCCTCCCTTGCCCTGCCAGGTCAGACCGATCGTGGCCACGAACGGCGAGTCGTTGTCGGTACTCGCCGGCGCGATGGAGCCATCCTCCCCGATCAGCGATCGGGAGAGCGTGACGGTGTCGTCCGAATAGGCTTCGCCGTGGATCTCCGCGGTCAGCCGCAGGCTCTTGCGGCTCGGCATGCCGATGCCGAATCCGTAGCGGAAGCCATTGGCGATCTCGACGTCGTCGGGACTGCCGCGGAAGATGTAGCCGCCGTAGCCCGAGAACTCGACGCGCTCGTTCACTTCCTTGCTGACGATGGCGTCGAAGGCGAAGTCCATCTTGCCGGTGCCCACGCCTTCGTCGTCATCGTTTGCCGTCGGCAGTTTGAGGAGGCCGCGGATGGCGAACGCCACCGGCTTCTGATCGAACTGCGAAGACGAGGTTGATCTTCGCGCCGAGCCAGATGTCGCCGAACTGGTTGCCCGACCATCCCTTGCGGACGAGGGGGTACTCGTTGGCGACGCCGCCCGCCTGTGAGTTGAAGAAGATGGGGCGTGCGTCACGGTCGATGCGCCGCACCGCCTGCGACCGCAGCAAAGATCTCCGCCTTGCCGCCGAGCCCGGCACCGAAGGTGATGGGCCAGTTGGAGACGTCCGTGAACCCCTCGGTGTAGTCGAAGTTCACGCGGTACAGGCTGAACGACCAGCGCTTGGGCGGCAACACCTCGCCCGTCGGCACGAACCACAGCCCCGTGTCCCCCATGAAGGTGGTGGTCGCGGGCCGTGTCTCGGCCGGTGTCATCATGTCCGCAGCGGCGGGGGTCTGCGTCCCCGTCGGCTGCGCACCCTGAGGCGAGGTCGCAGCTGGCTGCTGGCTCCGGCTGACCGGAGTTGACGACGTCTGAGCAGATGCTGTCGCCGCCAGCATTCCCACGACTGCCACGACTGCCACGACTATCGCCGTCGATGCCCGTTTCCACATACGCACACGCCTCCGTCTCTCACGCCACTACTGCCCGCTGAACTCCTCGCTGCGATCGGGTGCAGCGCCGATTTCCGCCGGGGCTGCGCTCGCCGGTCCTTCGACCAGGCGCCCGCGGCCGCCGCGGCTGATTTGACCGCCCTTGCGCCCCGCGGAGCGCGCTTCCTCGGACGTCCACTCGTGGGCCGTCCCTTTCTGGTGGGCGGCGCGGCCGCCCTTGCTCGCAATTTCGCGCTGCTTCTCGGGCGACATCGACGCGAACCCGCGGCGCTCCTTGCGTTCACCGTTCACCATTCGGCCCTTTGCGGCATCAGTCATAACACGTCTCTCGCTGGGGGCTCCCGTTCGAGACTGCCCTGAGAACGACCAACGGCGGGCGACCCGGTTCTGCCGGAGGGTCCTGGACGGGAGCAGGTTTCGGTTCGTCAGTCGGAGTGTCGGGCGTGCGGACCGGGTCCATCCTGCGGATCCTGGTCCGTGCTGTTGTCGTTCGTCATCACGCGCGATTCCTTCGACACCACTAGCTACCGTCGGGCTACACAATCAAACGCTATGCCACAGAGTATGCGCCGGCTCGACAGCCGAGTCAGGAGCCAATTCACCCGAAAAACCTTCCCGCCCTCCGAGACGTCAAAGTTCCGCGCCGTACTGGAATGATTCGCTACACCCAAGGTTACACATGAGGTGGTGTCCTCGACATCATCCCAGGTATCGGCCGCTCGCGGGCCAAGTATCGGCCCCTCGCGGGCCTGGGTTCGGCCTCTCGTGCGCAACCCTGCTAAACTGGCCCCCATGAGCGTATGTGGAGGTCCTACCCAGCCCCCGTCGGGCAACACGAGCGGCCGGATGGTGTTCTGCCAGAAGTTCCAGAAGGAACTGCCTGGACTCGACGCGCCGCCCTGGCCCGGTGAGCTCGGTCAACGCATCTACGAGAATATCTCGGTTGACGCCTGGAAGATGTGGGAAGAACGCATGAAGATGATCCTCAACGAGTATCGCCTGATGCCGTGGCAGAAAGAGGCGCAGCAGCTCGTGACCAAGCACATGGAGGACTTCTTCTTCGGCGAAGACGCGGCGCTGCCGCCCGGCTACGTCCCGCAGCAGGCCAAAGGCTGACGCCCGATCGTCGAGCCCGACCGCCTGCACATCGATAGGCGCGACGACCGAGAACGCGAGGCGCCGATGTGCCTCGCGCACTGCGGCTTCGGCCTGCGCGGGCAGCGGCGCCCGCGCGAAGATGAAACCAAGATAACTTCCGCCTTCGGGCAGCGGTTCGAGCAGCTGATCCCGCTTGGCCGTAATCTGCACGTCTTCCACGAACGGCACCAGCCGCGCCTCGTCTTCTCCCGAGACCCCCTTGAACACGCCGCGGCACGGGATGGGGATCATCATCACCGCGGCAGCCTCGGTCTCCCGCGACTCCCGCGACACATCGTGGCCCAGCGCATGCTGCAACAGCACGTGCTCCAGGGACCGGGGCTCGCCGCCGCCGCCGAAACGGAGCACCCTCGCGCACCGCCCGCCGATCGGCCGCGCCGCCACTTCGAGCACGTAGATACCGTCGGCATTGACCCGACACTCCGCATGTATGGGCCCGTGCCGCAGGCCGAGCGCCGAAACCGCAGCTTGCACCGCATCGAGAATCGCCAGTACCAGCTCCGCTGAAACCGACGGCGGCGTGACGTAGATGCTTTCTTCGAAGAACGGCCCGTCGAGGGGGTCGGGCTTGTCGAACACCGCGAACGCCGTGAAGCGTCCGTCGGTCACCACGCCTTCAATCGCGTACTCGTGGCCGGGGATGAACGACTCGATCAAGCAGCTGCCCTTCCGCGCCCGACCGCTGCGAGCGGATGTCGAACCGGGACAGGAGCGTCGAGATGCGCTGAAAAGCGGCGACCAGCTGCGTCGGCGTGTCGGCACGGATCACGCCGCGGCTTCCCGACAGCGCCACCGGCTTGAGCACGACCGGGTACTGCAGTCGCACCGCAAGCGGGAGGACGTCGGCGCGCGTGGACGACGCCAGGAACTCGGGCACCCGCAGGCCCGCGCGCGCCAGCATTTCGCGGGCCAGGCGCTTGTTCGCGGTCGCCCGCGCCGCATTCGGCGGATTGCCCGGCAATCCGAGGGCTTCGGCGATGCGCGCGGCCAGCACCACCGGGCGATCGCCGACGGCCAGGATGCCGTGGACGGGACGCCGCGCCGCCGCGGCCACCACGGTTTCGACCGCAGCGTCTTCTTCATGAAAGCGGATCGCGATCGCGCCATCGCGCCACGGATCTTCGAGCGCATGACACCGGTCGGTCGCAAAGACCAGCTCGATCCCGAGCGCTCGTGCCGCGTCACCGAACGATCGCAGCTGATACCCGGTGGTCGTCGAAAGGATCAGAATCCGTTCGGTCATATCAGAGCCACCTGCTCTGACGACGGCTCCGCTCAACAGTACCAGGGCTCGTTGAGATACGGAATCGCCGCGCGCGCCCGCCGCGGCCGCACGTTCCGGGCCACCGGCGGCAGACCCGCTGCGGCGTACGCGTCATCCCTGACGCGGGAGAACAGCTCCTGACGATCGGAGACCAGCTGGCTGCCGACCATCGCCTCGAGCCGTCGCTGCAGCGCGTCCACTTCGGGAATCGGATGCCGCCACGGATAGGTCAGCGTGGCCGGCGAGTACGGCTCGACGATCGCCTGCACCTCGTCGAGCTCCAGCAGTCGCGATCCGCGAGAAATCAAGAGACGAATGACGAGCTGCACGGGCGAGACGTGATCGACGAGATCCAGCGCGTCGATGGCCTCCAGCAGCTCGCAATACCCCTCGAGCGTCGTCCAGGGCGTGAACGCGACGAACGTCGGCACCAGCGTCAGTCCTGCCGCGCGGCAGAGCGACGCGACCTTTTCGAAATCGGCCCGCGTGTGCCCTTTCTCGAGCCGCGCCAGCACGCCATCGTCAATCGATTCCACGGCAGATGTGACGAACAGGCAACCGGTGCCGTGCAGCAGCGGGATCATCGCGGGCTGTGCGAGGAGATGTTCCACCTTGATCGTGACGTCGTAGGTGATGCCCGGGAATTCGCGACGGAAGGCAGCAACGAGATCGCGCGCGTGCCGCGGCCCGTTCAGGAAATCGGGATCCCCGAACGTGATGTGGCGGGCACCGGCGGCGACCTGCTGGCGAATATCCTCGACCACGATTTCGATCGGGACGATCCGGAAGCGGCCGTCGTAGACCGGCACGATCGGGCAATGCCGGCACCGATGCTTGCAGCCGCGGCTCGCCTCCGTGTAGCCGGCCACCCGCCGCTCGCCGCCGAGCTGAAGCGATGCGTATTTGGACAGCGGCGGCAGCGCGTCGCGGGAGGGCACTCGAAACGTAACCCGTGCCACCGCCGGCCGCGGCGCGCCATTACGTATCGTGGCCGCAGGGCTGGCGGGCAGGGACGGAGCGGCTCCTGCCGTCCCCTCCAGCGTTCCCGCGAGGTCGTCTTCGAATTCGCCCCCCAGGATGTGCTCGATCCCATGGCTGCGGAGGAGCGCCTCGTTGAGAGGTGCATAGAGGCCATACGCACACAGCCGCGCCTGCGGGTTCAGTGTGCGGATCCGGTCGACGACCGGAATCGCCAGGCGTGTCGCCGTGTGCATCGGCAGGAAAAACGCGACCGCGTCGCTCGTGGTGACGAGCTCCGGATCCAGCCGCTGCCTGGCCAGATCGACACAGCGGACCTCGACACCGCTGGCCTCGAGCGCGGCGGCGGCCGACGCGAGGCCGAACGGCTGGCGTCCGAGGTCGTAGGTCGAAATCAGCAGAGCGCGCACTTTGATCGATTGTTACATTAAATCGCAGCGGCGGTTCGCGGAGTCGCGGGGTCGCGGCTCCCGGGTCTGTCGGGCGACTGGATCGTCAGGAGTATCAGTGTCCCCACGGAAGACACGAGAGCCGGATAGATTGTCTGGATTCCCAACAGATAGTGCGGCGCCGTCGCGGTTCCGCGGGCGAGGGCCACGAGCTCCCAGAGCAGGGTGACCACCATCCCGGCGGCGATCGACACGGTGCCGGCCCGGGGTGTGGCTCGCGGCCAGACCAACGCGGCAATCAGGGCTGGTGTGATGCCGGCGCCATACATCGTGTACGCCCACAGAGCCATCGACAGGACCGTCGGGAAGAAACTTCCCGCGACGAGACCGAGCGCGCCGAGGCCAGCGATTGCCAGGCGGGTGGCGAGGACCAACTCCCCTGGTGAGGCCGCGGGTCTCACAGATCGCTGGTAGACGTCGCGGACCAGGTTGGTCGCGGGCGTGAGGAGCATGCTGTTCGCGGTCGAGACGATGATGGCGGCGCATCCCGCGAGCAGGACCGCGCCGATCACCGACGGGAGCAGGTCGGTGGCGATCCGCACCACTATCGTTTCCGACTCCACGATCCCGAGGCGCGGGATCGCGACGCTTCCAAGCAGGCCAAGGCCGACGATCATCGACTCGACGACGATCGTGCCGGCGATCCAGCCGGCCACGGCGAGGCGCGCGGCCCGTTCGTCCCGGGCCGAGAAAAACTTCTGGTACATGTTCGCCTCGCCGAGCAGCAGGCACATCGTCGGCAGGAACAACGCGACCGCCTGCCCCGGGGACATCGCACCGAACATCGTGAGCTGATCCGGCCGCACGGATGACAGCGCTCCGCCGAGACCTCCCGCCCGCCCGAGCAGATAGACCAACGCGATCCCCACTCCGCCGAGCATTGTCAGCCCGTTGACCACGTCGAGGAATGCGACCGAGCGCATCCCGGCGGCCGCGGTGAAGAGCACACAGAAGACCGCCGTGATGAGGGCGCCCGTCGCCGGGTCGAGACCGGCAATCAGATGCAACAGCCGGCCGCCGCCGCGAAACTGGTAGGCGGCGATCGCGGTGTAAGCGAGCACGATGGTGATCGCGCCCAGGACTCGTGCGGTACTGCCGTACCGGAGCTCGAGGATGTCCGGCACGGTGTACTGCGCGAGCCGGCGCACGCGCGGGGCGAGAAAGAAGATCACCCCGATGCCGACCCACGCGCCCGCCGACGGCCACAGCGCCGGCAATCCCGCCCGGTACCCGAGCCCGGCACCGCCAAACAGGCTGCCCGAGCCGATCCATGTCGAGAGCAGCGTGAACACCAGGACAGACGCCGGCAGCGATCGGCCGGCCACGATGAAGTCATCGCTGGTTGGCGGCGCCGCCGCACGCGTGCGCCAGATGCCGATCCCCGCAAGCGCGAGGAGGTAGATGAGAACGGCGGCGAGGTGGAACCACATCATCGGGGGGTAACGCTAGCATGGCCGCTGGGCCGCTGGGCCGCTGGGCCGCGGGTTCGATCGTGGCTGAATCGAGCAACGCTCTCCGGACCAACCGACCAACGGACCAGCGGACCAGCGGACCAGCGGACCAGCGGCCCAGCGGACCAGCGGCCCAGCGAACGACCGGTTATGCTCTTGTGAATGGCCGTTCCTTCCGCTCATCCCGTCGAGCAGGCGCTCGCGCCGCACGATCGTGCGTTCTTCGGTCATCCCCGCGGGTTGTCGACGTTGTTTTTCACCGAGATGTGGGAACGCTTCAGCTATTACGGCATGCGGGCGCTCCTCATCCTGTTCATGACCGCCTCGGTCGTCGACCGGCGGGCTGGGGTTCGATACGGCCGCGGCTGGCGCAGTGTATGGGCTGTACACCTCGATGGTGTACATGAGCACGCTGCCGGGCGGCTGGATCGCGGATCGCGTCATCGGGCAGCGGCGCGCGGTCCTGTATGGCGGCATCCTCATCGCCTGCGGCCACTTCAGCATGGCCTTCCCCACGCTGGCGACGTTCTATCTCGGTCTCTTCCTCATCGTCATCGGAACCGGGTTGCTCAAGGGCAACGTCAGCGTGATCGTCGGACAGCTGTATGGCCCGCGCGATGCGCGCCGTGACGCCGGCTTCTCGATCTTCTACATGGGCATCAATCTCGGCGCTTTCATCGCGCCGCTGATCTGCGGGTATCTCGGACAACGCGTCAGCTGGCACGCCGGCTTCGCGTCGGCAGGCATCGGCATGGTGATCGGCGTGATCCAGTACGTCCTCGGTGGCCGATACCTGGGCGAAGCGGGATTGCGCCCCGCAACCCCGGGCAATCCCTCGGCCCTCGCGGCGGCGCGGCGCCAGGCGCTCATCTGGGGGGGCGTGATTGCGGCCGCCGTGCTGATCGTCGGGGGCGGCGCCTACACCGGGATGCTGCCGATTACCGCCACCCAGATCGCGGACGGCGCGGGATATCTGCTCCTCGCGCTGTGCGTCGGCTTTTTCGGATGGCTGTTCTTCGGTGCCGACTGGACCCCCGAGGAACGGAACCGGCTCTACGTGATCGCCGTGTTCTTCCTCGCGGCGGCGTTGTTCTGGTCGCTGTTCGAGCAGGCCGGGTCCACGCTGAACCTGTTCGCGGACCGCGACACGCGCACGACCATCTTCGGCTGGTCGTATCCGAGCAGCTGGTTCCAGTCGATGAACTCGCTGTTCGTCTGGGCCTTTGCCCCGGTGTTTGCCTGGCTCTGGCTGGCGCTCGGGCGCCGCGGCACGGAGCCGTCGACCCCGATCAAGTTCGCGCTGCGGCCTGATCCTGGTCGGCGCCGGATTCGGCGTCCTGGTGGTAGCCGCCCGTCTCGCACAGAGCGGCGTGCAGGTCAGCCCGATGTGGCTGACCGTCGTCTATTTGCTTCACACCTTCGGCGAGCTCTGCCTGAGCCCGGTCGGCCTCAGCGCGATGACGAAGCTCGCTCCCGCGCGGATCGCCGGCCTGATGATGGGCGTCTGGTTCCTCGCGACCTCGGTGGGCAACTTCATCGCCGGCCGCCTCGCGGGCTTCTACGAGTCGATGCCATTGCCGACACTCTTCACCAACGTCGCCTTGTTCGGCATCGTCGCCGGCCTGCTCCTGCTGCCCCTGGCGCGCCCCATCAAACGGATGATGGGAGAGGTCAATTAGAGTCGCGGGCTCGGCTTGCCCGCCGTAGCGCGAAGCGCGAAGGCGGGGCTCGGGATTGGAAACTACGGATTGTCATGCTGGAAAAATACAAGCAGAAGCGCAACTTCAACTCCACTCCTGAGCCTGCCGGCGATTTGACGCTCGCCAAGGAGCGGGCGAAGACCGCGAAGGCGGACAAGGGCCTCTTCTTTTGCGTGCAGAAGCACCTCGCGAGCCATCTTCACTACGACTTCCGGCTCGAGTACAACGGCGTGCTCTTGTCGTGGGCAGTCCCTAAGGGACCGTCGCTCGATCCGAAGACGAAGCGGCTCGCGATGCACGTCGAAGATCATCCCATCGAGTACGGAACCTTTGAAGGGGTGATCCCGTCCGGCTACGGGGCCGGCATCGTCATGCTGTGGGACCAAGGGACATGGAAGGCTGAATCGCCTGATGTCGATGCGGCGTTGAAGAAGGGCGATCTCAAGTTCACGCTCGACGGCTACAAGCTGAAAGGATCCTGGGTGCTGGTCCGCACCGGCGGACGGTACGGGTCGCGCGGGGGCGACGCGCGCAGCTGGCTCCTCATCAAGCATCGCGATGAGTGGGCGGGCGACCTCGACATCACCGAGTTCGCACCCCACAGCGTGAAGAGCGAAGGAGATTTCGAGGACATCCTCGCCGCCGACAATCCCGATGTCTGGATATCCCATCGTCCCGCCGAAGGCGGCGAGGCGGGAGCGATGCTGGCCAAGATCATCGAGCGCGCGGCCGCGCTGAAGGCGGGCCGGGCCGCTCCGACAACGAAGCCCGCGCGCAAGCCGGCGGCGGCCAAGGCTCCCCGTCCACCCAAAGCTGCGGCACCGCGCAAGTCAGCAGGAACGGCGACGGCCGCCAAAACATCACGAAAGACATCCGCCAGGAAAGCACGCGCATGAAAAAAACAGACCTGATCCTGTTCAGCGGCGGCGCGCCGGGCGCCGAGGCCGAGTTCGGCGCGTGCGCCGAACGCCACGGCATCGAGGAAGTTCACTTCACGTTCGATGGCCACACCATCGCCCGGCAGCGCGGCGTTCGCGTCCTCAATCACGAGGAACTGCAGGCCGGGGACGTCAGCCTCGAGTACGTGTCACGGCTGATGCACCGCCGCTATACCGACAGTCCGCTGATCCGCAAGGTTCTCCAGACGCTGTGGTACCAGGTCAACAACGGCCAGGAGATCTATGTCGTCGGCGTGATTCAGGCTGACGACACCGTGCGCGGCGGCACCGGCTGGGGCGCCGAGTTCGCAAAGCTCTGTAACAAGCCGCTGTTCGTGTTCGACCAGGAAAAAGACGGCTGGTTCGAATGGGGCGGCGAAGCCTGGAAGCCACGCACCGAGACGCCGATTGTCACGCACCCGCATTTCACCGGCACAGGCACGCGCCACATCCAGGACAACGCGAAGCGGGCGATCGAAGATCTGATGACGAAGTCGTTCGAGGCCACCCCCTCGGGACCGCGCCGGCGGAAAGACGACCTCGAATAGACCGTCCTACTCGACGTAGGCGTCGATCGTTTCGATCGATCCGTCCGGCCGGTACTTCAACTCGGTCACCTTGATGTTGCGCAGGTGGGTCTGGCCGCCCGACTTCTGGGAGTCGTGGTAGAAGAGGTACCACTTCCCCTTGAACTCCACGATGGAGTGGTGATTGGTCCAGCCGAGCACCGGTTCGAGGACCTTGCCGCGAACGGTGAACGGACCGTATGGCGAGCGGCCGGTCGCGTACATGATGTTGTGCGTATCGCCGGTCGAATACGAGAAGTAGTACGTGCCGTTGTATTTGTGCAGCCACGACGCTTCGAAGAAGCGGCGGCCGGTGTCGCCAGCCAGGAGCGGCTTGCCGGTGTCGTCGAGCAGGACGACGTCGCGTGGTGATTCGGCGAGGCTGACCATGTCGGTGCCGAGCCTCGCCACTTTGGCGCTGAGCGCGGGTCGATCTTTGGCCGGGTACACGTCCTTGGGCAGATACGAGCCCGATGCCCACCGCTGCAGCTGGCCGCCCCAGATACCACCAAAATACATGTAGTACTGCCCATCGGTGTCCTTGAACACACAGGGATCGATGCTGTAGGTGCCCTTCATCGCCTCCGGCTGCGCCTTGAACGGTCCCTGCGGCGCGGTGCCCACGGCGGCGCCTATGCGGAAGGCGTCCTGCTTGTCCTTCACCGGGAAATACAGATAGTAGCGGCCGCCCCTCTCCGCGGCGTCAGGCGCCCACATCTGACGCCCGGCCCAGGGCACATCCTTGATGTCGAGCGCGATGCCGTGGTCGACGACCTTGCCGGTGTTGGCGTCGATGCTGTCCATCGAGAACACGTGGTAGTCGCGCATCGCGAAGTGGCTGCCGAGATCGTCCGGCTTCACACCCGCATCGATGTCGTGCGAGGGGTAGATGAATATCTTGCCGTTGAACACGTGGGCTGACGGGTCGGCGGTATAGATGTCGTTGACGAGAGGCTGCGTGAGGAACTTCGCGGCAGCCTGAGGTGGCCACTCTGGTGGCCGCCCGGGGATTTCAGCTGCAGCCGCCCACTGTTGAAGGCCAGCCAGACCGGCGACACCGGCGGCCGCAAGCGTCAGGCCTCCCAGCAACAGCCGGGCGCCGTGGGATAGAAAGTTACGCGAGCTCTCCGCACGCTGCTGCATCTGCCCTCCTGGCGGCGGCAAGTATATGTGACGCTTCGGCTCGAACGGTTCGCTGGTCCGCTGGTCCGCTGGTCCGCTGGTCCGCTGGTCCGCTGGTCCGCTGGTCGCTGGCCGGTGTCCGCGAGTCCGCAGAGATCCAGTATTCGAGAGGTTGCGGTCCAACGGACCAGCGGTCTGCGGACCAGCGGACCAGCGGACTAGCGGACCCTGTGACAATTCAAAGGCGGCGTTTCGCGGCGGCACGACTCGTCGTATAAACAGCCGTGATGCGAGGCCAGAGGTTGACCGCGACGCTCCTCTGCGTTGCCCTGTTCGGCGGAGTCGCCGCCGCGCAGTTCGGGCGCGGCCGGGGCGGTCGCGCCCGGATGGCGTCGGACGCGGACTTCGACGGCCGCTTCAATTTCTGCCGGCTGATGTACACGAGTGTGCTCCGCGAGGAGGGTGGCGCAGGCTGGTGGACCGATTACCCGGGCGCGGATCAGAACCTCTCCATCCGGCTGTCCGAACTGACCAAAACCTCGGTCAGCCGACAGGCCGGCGGGGAGCCCAATCACCTCGTGGTGCGCGCTACCGATCCGCAACTGTTCCAGTGCCCGTGGGTTCAGATGTCGGATGGAGGGACAGCCGGTTTCAGCGATGAGGAGGTCGCCCGGCTGCGTGAGTACCTGCTCAAGGGCGGATTCCTGTGGGCCGACGATTTCTGGGGCGATGCGGCGCTCGAGCACCTGACGGTCGAGTTGTCGAAGGTCCTCCCGCCCAACGAGTACCCGGTCCGCGAGATCGCGCTGTCGCACCCGATGTACCGGACGATGTTCCAGATTTCGAAGCTGCCGCAGATTCCCTCAATCAGGATCTGGCGGCCGTATCACGTCACGTCGGAGCGCGGCGCCGAGACCGAGGTCGTTCACTTTCGCGGGATCTCCGACACGCAGGGACGGCTGATGGTGCTGATGACCCACAACACCGACATCGCGGATGCGTGGGAGCGCGAGGGCGAGGACCGGGACTACTTCCAGCACTTCTCACCCGACGGCTACGCCGTGGGGATCAACGTGCTGCTCTACACGATGTCGCACTGACCGGGCGTCGCCGTCGCGTCAGAGAAAGCGGACCCGTTCGACCGCGCCGGGCGCCACGAACACGCGAAGGTTGTTGCCGTCCGCGTCGGCGGGACGAACGAAGAACCCGGTGCCATCGGGCCGGTAGCCGAGCGTCGTCCCCACCATCAACTCGCCGTCGACGAACGTCACCTCGATTCGCCGCCCGGAGCTCCGGTCGCTGAAGGCCCTGCTGTCGACGTAATCCGGATCGCCAGCGAAATCCCTGACGAAGAAGACGGCCTTCAGACGCCGCATCGGAACGAGCGACATCCTGTCCCTGCCGCCGGCGATCGAGGCGGTCAGATGGAATTGCGCGCGCGTCGGATGAAAGTCCTGACTGAACCCCTTCAACACGGTTCCATCGAGGTAGCGCACGACGAGCTTGTTCCAACCGGCCGCGCCTGTGGGCTGCGGTCCAATCGCCGGCAGTGGTGGGGGTTCAGGCGCACTGGCGGCCGTCACGGGCGGCGCGATCGAGAGGGAGGCAGGCGCGCGGTCCGTTGACGGGGACCTGCTGCCAACACGCAGCTCCCGTTCCACGCAGCGCAGCAGCGAGGCAGGTGAGTACCCTCGCTCGACTGCCGCCCGGATTGCCTCAATCAGCTCTCCCTGGTTCCCACGCTCTGGCTCGACCCGGTCACTTACAACCTGGATCAACTCCAGGAGATCGTCCTCGCCCGGACCTTCGTCCTGGATCGCAATCCCAGTCTGAACTTGCGGCGCCCCGGGAACGCGAATCGCCCGATCGAATACACAGGCCCCGCGGTAGCGAGGTCCCCGTTGCAGGCTCGCGACCTCGCAGCGCAGCACGCGGAACGACGTGGTCTCCTCCACTCCGCGGCCGGTAATCATCAGTGCGCCCGTGGATCCGGGCCGCAGCGGGGCGCTCGTTTCGAACAGCGCGCCGCCTGCCGACAGATCGATCAGGGACAGCTGTGGCCCGAACCGGAGACGGGCGGACTTGAGCCAATCGAGCTCCTGGACCAGCACCCGTTCGTGGGCGCGTCGGTCCCGGCCCGTGGGTTCGGCCAGGTGGCCGAGCCACGAGATCAGCGTCGACGGCGAAAGCGCCTCCGGCGCTGGGATGTCGAGTGTTGGCATGGTGCAAGTGTCCGTAGCTCAGATAGCAATCGAGGTACCATGGGCACTCAACCTTGGATCAGCAGAGTCAGGCCTGAAAATGCGGAAATCAGGCAACAGCCGGTGTGCCGACTGCCGGACCGATGCTCCGTTCCGAGACACCGGGTTCAGGAACGAAACATCACGCGCGCTCTTCGAGTTCGACCCACCTGGCAAGCAGCGTCTCGAGCTCTCCGGCGGCACCCTCGACCCTCGCCATGACTTCGTGGATGCGATCGGAGCCCGACTTGTAGAAGTCGGCAGACTCTATTTCCTCTTTCAGGGCGGCATGCTCGTTTTCGAGTGCCTCGATGCGTGACGGGAGCGCTTCGAGCTCGCGCCGCTCGTTGTAGGAAAGCTTCCGCTTCACCGGCGTTGCCTCGTCGGTCGCCGCGGACGGTGACGAGGCCCCGTTGCCGCGCGCGGCACGAGACGGTCGCGCTTCCTCCCGCGCACGTGTGGTGAGGCGCGCCGTGGACTGACGGAGATAGTCCGCATATCCACCGACGTACTCGCGAACCACGCCGTCGCCTTCGAACGCGAGCGTGCTCGTCACGATGTTGTCGAGAAACGCACGGTCGTGGCTGACGAGCAGCACCGTTCCGTCGAACCCGCCAATCAGATCCTCGAGCAGCTCGAGCGTCTCGACGTCGAGGTCGTTGGTCGGTTCGTCGAGGACGAGCACGTTCGCCGGCCTGGCGAACAGGCGCGCCAGCATCAGGCGGTTGCGCTCTCCGCCGGACAGCGATCGCACCGGCGACTGCGCGCGCTCGCGCGGGAACAGGAAGTCCGCGAGATAGCCGACGACGTGGCGAGGTTGACCGTTGACGATCACGGTGGTGTTGCCTTCGTTGACGCTGTCGGCGATCGGTCGCGTCCGGGATCGAGCTGTTCGCGCTGCTGATCGAAGTACGCGACCTGCAGCCGGGAGCCTCGGCGGACTTCGCCGGCGTCGGGCAGCATCTCGCCCGACCAGCAGCCGCAGCAGCGTGGTCTTTCCCGATCCGTTCGGACCGATGAGGCCGATGCGGTCGCCGCGCAGGATGCGCTGTGAATAGTCGCGAACGATCGGGCGTCCGCCAAAGGACTTCGAGACGCGGTCGGCCTCGAACACGAGCTTCCCGGTGGCCTGCCCGTCGTCCACGGCGAGGCGCACGGTGCCTGCCTGCGCGCGGTACGCGGCCCGTTCTGCGCGGAGCGCCATCAGCGCGCGCACGCGCCCCTCGTTGCGGGTGCGCCGCGCCTTGACGCCCTGCCGGAGCCACGCCTCCTCCTTTTCGAGCTTCTTGTCGAGCCGTTCGAGCTCGCGGGCCTCGGCCTCGAGCGCGGCGTCCTTCTTCTGGAGATAGCTCGCGTAGTTGCCGGGCCACGACGTGAGCGTGCCGCGATCGAGCTCGATGATCCGCGTGGCCACGGCGCGAGAGGAAGGCGCGGTCGTGGGTGACGAACAGGATCGCGCCGGGGTAGGACTGGAGGTACTCCTCCAGCCAGCGGATCGCGTCGATGTCGAGGTGGTTGGTCGGCTCGTCGAGCAGCAGCAGGTGCGGCTCCGACACCAGCGCGCGGCCGAGCAGCGCGCGGCGACGCCAGCCGCCGGAGAGCTCGCGCATCCGACGATCCGCGGGAAGTGAGAGCCGCGACACGATGAGCTCGACCTTCTGCTCGAGCCGCCAGCCGTCGCGCTCCTCGAGCGCGTGCTGCAGTTCGCCCAGCCGCGTCGAGATCCGCGGCGGCGTGCGTTTCGGCAACCCGCGTCGCCGCCTGGTGGTACTCCGCGACGAGGCTGCCGAGCGCGCCGAGGCCGGCCGCCACTTCGGCAAAGACCGAACGCTCCCCTGCCACCGGGACGTCCTGATCGAGCGCGGGACACGCGCAGACCCGGCTCGCGCCAGATCGAGCCGGCATCGACCGCCTGATCCCCGGAAAGGACGCGGAGCAGGCTGCTCTTTCCGGAGCCGTTGCGTCCGATGAGCGCGATGCGCTCGCCGTTGTCGATCTGAAGATCGGCGTCCTCGAAGAGCGGGAGATGTCCGAACGCGAGGCCGACGCGCTGGAGCGTCAGGAGTGGCATCGATGTCAGAACAGCCGGCGGGCGAGAACGGCCCAGATCGCGTGCGCGAGCCGGCGGCGATCGTGGCGGGCGATTTCGCCTGACCAGAAATCACCCATGACGACCTCGCAGATTCGCGGGCACGTCGCCGATCGGCAGCGGGCGCTTGTGTTCCTCGCTGTAGCGCTCCAGCGTGTCGTCGGACGGCCGTGACGGTGTTGACCAGCACGACGTCGATGGCGCGGCCGATGAGCGCGCCATCTCGCGCACGGCTTCGCCGGCCGTGAAGTGCCACATCCCGCGTCCTTCGGTGAGCAGGTTGCTCACGAGAATGACCGGCCCGCGCATCTGCTGGATCGCCTCGGGCGCCCCGCTGCACCAGAAAGATCGGCATCAGGCTCGTATAGAAGCTGCCGGGACCGATGATGGCGGCATCGAACTGCGGGATCGCCTCGCGCCGCGGCCGGGTGCAGGTTGACCGCCGGCTCCAGCCACAACCGCGCGATCTGTTGCCGGCGGACTGCCCGGCGTCGACTTCGACTTCGCCGCGCGTCGTGCTGCCGTCGCCGTATTCCGCGCAGAGGCTCGCCGACTCGACGCTGACCGGCCAGACGCGTCCCGGACGCCCAGCGAGCGGCTGCGCAGGCCTTCGACCGCCGCGAGAAAGTCGCCGCTGTAGCGCTCCATCATCGACAGCAGCAGATTGCCGCCGGTGTGCCCGCCGAGCCGCGCATGCTCGGGCGATCGGCAGCCGCGCCAGCAGCACGCGCCGCGCCTCGCGCTCGTTGCGCGCCAGCGCCAGCGCGCAGCGGAGCACGTCGCCCGGCGGCAGCACGCCCAGCTCGTCGCGCAGCTGCCCCGAGCTGCCGCCGCTGTCGAACATCGTGACGACGGCGTTGAGGTTCAGCCATGGATTCGTCTTGAGGCCGCCGAGCAGGCTGGGCAGACCGGTGCCGCCGCCGAAGCACCCGACATTGATTCTGCGCAGTTGCATGTGCGCCTCCAATTGCACTGGCGCGCTCTCGAATTGTCAATCGCCCTTCGCCTGCGTCAGCGTCGACCCAGTACGCCGAGTGGCGAAGCGCCCGTGCCCGTCGTAGCGCGAGCGCAAGGCGACTGCGATCATAATGAGCATGCATCTGAGACTCGTGGCGGCCGATCTGCAGCGCATTTTCGGGGCGCGCCTGCAATCGCTGGTCGCGTACGGGCCGGATGGACCGACCCCGACGGCGTTCACACTCTTGCGCTGGTCGAGCGGCTGACTTCCAGGATCTCACCGCCTGCGCTCCCGCTCGTGCGGCTGGCGCCGGGCCGGCGCCGCGGTGCCGCTGCTCCTCAGCCGGGACGAGTTCCTGCGGACGCTCGACGTCTTCCCGCTCGAGTACGGCGAGCATCATCGCCAGCCACGCTGCTCCTCGGCGAGAACGTTCTCGCGGGCATGCGGGTCAGCGAGGCCGACCTGCGCCGCGCCTGCGAGCTGCAGGCCAAGAGCCATCTGATTCATCTCCGTGAGGGCTATCTGGAGACCGGCGGCGACCCGGCGCGCGTCGCGCCGGCTCATCGCCGCCTCGGCGCCCGCGCTCTCGTGCGCTGCTGGACGAACCTCGAACACCTCGACTGCCAGGCGCGCGGCCCGTGCCGGGCTCACGCCGGAGCTGGTCCGTGAGATCGCCGCGGCCGGACCGCAGCACGATTGCCGATCCATCGGCGCTGCTCGCGCGCTACATCGCGCGCCGTCGAACGACTCTGGCAGGAAGTCGATCGTGGAGAGCGTGAGCCGGATCAGGGTCCGGTCCACGGACGACGGGATCGCGGCGCCTACGAGTGCGATGTGACGGGTCTCGTCCGCACAACTCGACGCGCACGAGTGCTTGCGGTCGCACTGATTGCCGCGCTCCTGGCGCGGCGTCGCGGTCGCAGGGCACGACTCAGCCTGCCGCTCGCCCCCCTCACCGGGCCGGTCAACGACTTCGCCAACGTCATCGACGCCCGAGACCGAGCGCGAGCTCGAACGGCGAATCCGCGCGCTGCAGCAGGCCTCGGGCGACGTCGTCGTCGTCGCGACCGTGCCGTCGATCGAACCGCTTCACGGACATCGACGAGCTCGCCGTGCGGATGTTCGAGAACGGCGGCCGCGGCATCGGCCAGAAGGGCAAGGACAACGGCGCGCTGCATCGTGCTCGCGGTCGAAGGAGCGGCAGGTGCGCGATCGAGGTCGGGTACGACCTCGAAGAGTTCATCACCGACGGGTTCGCCGGCGAGACGATCCGCGACGTGATGGCGCCGCAGTTCCGCGAACAGCGCCTACGGCGCGGGGCTGCTCGCGGGCACGACGCGGATCATCAACCGCATCGCGCAGCGCCGCGGCGTCGAGCTGCAGGACGTCCCGCGGGAGCGCGCAGCCGATTCAGGCGCCGCGCGGCTTCGGATCGTGGAAGCTGATCCTGCTCGTCTGGATCATCATCATGATCCTGTCGAACCGGCGGCGCCGCCGTCGCGGCGGACGCTGGGGCCGCGGGCCCTGGAGCGGCTGGAACAGCGGCGTCGGGCCCGTTTGGCGGCGGGTTCGGCGGCGGCTTCGGCGGCGGATTCGGCGGTTTTGGCGGCGGCGGCGGTGGCGGCGGTTCGGCGGATTCGGCGGCGGACGCAGCGGCGGCGGCGGGGCTAGCGGAGGCTGGTGAGATACGTTGCGGGTTCGAGTGCGGGTTCAGGCGGTTCGGCGGTTCAGCGGTTCAGGTGCGTTCAACGGTTCAGGTTCCGGACTCTGCGAGGCCCGAGCCAGCTGGGATGTCACGTTGACCCGAGTCGACGCGGCACGTGGCGAGGACTGCAATGCTGAAACAGTGCGATGTCGACTGTGCCGTGCAGGTCGGCGCTCGTCGGTCGCGATCGACGGCGCTGACGCTGTCTCGGGCTGTTCCTACAATCGGTTCACGGCTCCGAGGAAGCGATCAAGGCGCAGTGGGCACAGGTGCAGAACCAGCTGCAGCGGCGCAACGATCTGATCCCGAACCTGGTCGAATCGGTGAAGGGCTTCGCGGCGCAGGAGAAGGAGATCTTCACCTCGATCGCCGCCTCGCGCGAGAAGCTGGCCGGCGCCCGGACGCCCGACGAGACGATCAAGGCGGCCAACGAGCAGTCCGCGGCGCTCGCGCGGCTGCTGGTCGATCGTCGAGAACTATCCGCAGCTGAAATCGGACGCGAACTTCCAGCGGCTGATGGACGAACTGGCGGGCACCGAGAACCGGATCGCGACCGAGCGGATGCGCTACAACGAGCGCGTCCAGGAATACAACACGCTGCGGCGCCGGTTCCCCTCCAACGTCACCGCCAAGGTGTTCGGCTTCAAGGAGTATCCGTACTTCGAGGCGCCGGCCGCCGCGCAGCAGCTGCCCGAAGGTGAACTTCGGCCGCTGAGCGTCAGTGGGCAGCCTGGTCTGACCCGGCGGTTTTTGTCGTAAACTGCCGGAGTTATTTCCTCCGCTTCCCCTCGACTCAAGGAGCTCTCGTGTGAACGGACGAATTCTGCCAGTCCGCCTGCTGGCCTGGGCCGGCATCGGCCTGTGCCTCGCCGGCGGCCATGCGCTCATCGCCCAGCAGGCGCCGCAGCCGGCCGCCGCCGCAACTGCCGCCGCCGGTCAACCAGAGCGACGATCCGATCCTGCAAGCCGTTCGTGTGGCGCTCGATCGGCCCGGCGAACATGGGCGGCCGCATCGACGACATCGCGGTCGACGAAAACAACCCGTCCACCTTCTATGTCGGCTTCGCCACCGGCGGCATCTGGAAGACCACGAACAACGGCACGACCTGGACGCCGATCTTCGACAAGTATCCCGGTGTCGTCGATCGGCGACATCGCGCTCGCGCCGTCGAACCCCGACATCATCTACGTCGGCACCGGCGAGCCGAACAACCGCCAGAGCTCGTCGTTCGGCGCCGGCGTCTACAAGTCGACCGACGGCGGCAAGGAATTCGTCTACGTCGGCCTGAAGGAAACGCAGAGCATCGGCCGCGTCGTCGTCCACCCGAAGGATCCGAACATCGTCTACGTCGCCGCGGTCGGGCACCTGTTCGGACCGAACCCGGAGCGCGGGCTCTACAAGACGACCGACGGCGGCAAGACCTGGACGAACACGAAGTTCATCGACAACGACACCGGCTTCACCGACGTCGTCATGGATCCCGTCGAACCCGAACGTGCTGTTCGCCGCGTCGTATCAGCGCCGGCGCCAGCCGTGGGGCTTCAACGGCGGCGGGCCGGGCAGCGGCATCTGGAAGACGACCGACGGCGCGAAGACCTGGACGAAGCTCACCGGCAACGGCCTGCCCGACAATCCGATCATCGGCCGCATCGGCCTCGACATCGCCCGCTCGAAGCCGTCGACGATCTACGCCTCGATCGAAGTCGGCCCGAGCGGCGGCACCGGCGCCGGCGTCAACGACGACGGCACGCTCGTGCCGCCCGGGCAGGGCCGCGGCGGCGGTGGCGGCGGCGGACGCGGACAGGCCGCCGCCTCCTCCCGATCCGAAGAAGAGCGGCATCTGGCGCTCGGACGACAGCGGCAAGACCTGGAAGTTCCTGTCGAACCAGGGCGACCGCTGGATGTACTACAGCCAGATCCGCGTCGATCCCGACCAACCCGGAGATCGCGTACCAGGGCGGCGCGCCGTTCTTCAAGACGCGTCGACGGCGGCAAGAACGTGGCGGCAGGTCGGCGGCATCCCGCACAGCGATCACCACGCGATCTGGATCAATCCGAAGAACAACAACCACATCCTGCTCGGCAACGACGGCGGACTCGACGTGTCGTACGACCAGGGCGAGACGTGGGAGTACATCAACACGATGGCGCTCGGCCAGTTCTACGCGATCAGCGCCGACATGCGGAAGCCGTACTACGTCTGCGGCGGCCTGCAGGACAACGGCAGCTGGTGCGGCCCGAGCGGCGTCGCGCAGCGCCAACGGCATCCTGAACTCCGACTGGTTCCGCGTCGGCGGCGGCGACGGGTTCTACACCGCGAACGATCCCACCGACTGGCGCGTGCTCTACTCGGAATCGCAGGACGGCGACGACCAGCCGCATCGAGCTGCCCGGACCGAACGGTGAGCATCCGGCCGCGGCCCGCGGCCCGGGCGGCCGCGGCGGCGCGGCGGCCGCGCCCGGCCAGCACCGAAACGCCGGTCGCAGCGCTCCGCGCGTTCGGCGCGGCCGCCGGCCGAACGTCGTGCCCGACGCCGCCGCCCGGCACGAACTACCGCTTCTACTGGAGCACGCCGTTCATCCTGTCGCCGCACAACCCGCGCACCATCTATCTCGGCGCCGACCGGCTGTTCCGGTCGTACGACCGCGGCGACACCTGGACGGCCTCGCCGGATCTGACGAACAACATCGGCCGCAACGATCGGCCGATCATGGGCGTGACCGGCACCGCGCCGATGGCCTCGAAGCACGACGGCGCCGCGTCGTACAGCAACATCGTCACGATCAGCGAGTCGCCGGTCGTGCCCGGCGTGCTCTGGGTCGGCACCAACGACGGCAACGTGCAGGTGAGCCGCGACGGCGGCGCGACCTGGAAGAACGTCGCCGGCAACGTCAAGGGCGTGCCGAAGGAAACGCACGTCTCGCGCGTCGAGGCGTCGCACTTCGACGGCAGCACGGCTACGTCTCGTTCGACGGCCACCGCACCGACGATCACAAGCCGTACATCTTCGTGACGAAGGATCTCGGCGAGACGTGGACGTCGGTCTCGGGCAACCTGCCCGAAGGCAACGTCAACGTCGTCAAGGAGGATCCGAAGAACCGGAACCTGCTGTACGCCGGAACCGAGTACGGCTTCTACGTCTCGCTGAACGGCGGCCGCGAATGGAAGCCGTTCATGACCGGCCTGCCGACGCGTGCGGATCGACGACGTGATGGTGCATCCGCGGGACAACGATCTGATTCTCGGCGACGCACGGGCGCAGCATCTGGATCATGGACGACATCACGGCGCTGCAGCAGCTGTCGGACGACGCGATGAAGACCGAGGAACAGGTGCTCGACATCCGTCCGGCCACCGCGTGGACGAACGACATCCAGCGGGCGATCCTGGTCGAAGGAGCGAAGCACTTCCGCGGTCAGAACCCGCCGCGCGGCGCGGCGATCAGCTACTGGCTGAAGAGCGCGCCGGCCGGCGGACGTGCGCATCACGATCAGCGACATCACCGGACGCGAGATCCGCTCGATCGAGGGCACGAAGGACGCCGGCCTGAATCGCGTGCAGTGGGATCTGACGCTGGCCGGCGCCGGTCGCGGCGGGCGTGGCGCGGGACGCGGCGGTGCGCGGCAGCCCCGGCGGCAGCGCCGAAACCCAGCCGCCGGCCGGTGCTGCCGCAACGGCGCCCGCGGGACAGGCTCCGGCCGGTCAGCAGGCCGCGCAGGCGGCGCAGCCCCAGCGCGGCGCGGGTGGCGGAGGTGGCGGCGGCCGCGGCGGCTTCGCTCCCGCGGTGGCTCCCGGCTCGTATCTGGTCAAGGTCATGGTCGGCGACACGCGTCATCGGTCAGAAAACGCTCGTGGTCGAAGCCGACATCAATGCAGTAGGACACCAACATGGCGTATGAAGGATGCGCTGCTTCCGGAGTTCGACCATGAGATGGCGACGACACGCCGGCTGCTCGAGCGGGTGCCGGACGCGGAGTTCGGGTGGAAGCCGCACGACAAGTCGATGACGCTCGGGCGGCTGGCCGCCCACATCGCCAACATTCCTTACTGGATGAGCATGACGCTGGAGACGACGGTGTTCGAGCTCGAGTCGCTGCCGCCCGACACCGAGCGCCAGCTGGCCGAGTCGCAGGCGGCCCTGCTGAAGGAGTTCGATGCGAAGGTGAGCACCGCGCGCGGGCAGCTCGCCGCCGCGCTCGACGCGGAGCTGCTCACGCCGTGGACGCTCAAGAAGGGCGGCCAGGAGGTGTTCACGATGCCGCGGATCAGCGCGATCCGCAGCTTCGTGATGAATCACCTCATTCATCATCGCGGACAGCTGAGCGTCTACCTCCGGCTGAAGAACGTGCCGCTGCCGCCGATCTACGGGCCGACGGCGGATGAACAATAGGGTGAATAGTGGCTCGGCGGCTCGCCGGGCGTCGCGAGGCGGTGGCTCGGCTCCTGCGTCCTGTCTCTGATCCCTTTCGTGCTGCTCGCCACGGCCAACTCCGCCGGCTACCGCTACGGCGCCTCGGATCTGGCGTTCTACGGTCCCGCGGTCATGCGGCAGCTCGATCCCGACCTCTTTCCTCGCGACAGGCCGGTCATGGACGCTCAGGCGAACCTGACCTTCATGGACGAGACCGTCGCGGCGATCGCGCGGCGCACGACGACGCATCTGCCGTCGCTGTTCCTTGGCCTGTACATCGTCACGCTCGTGCTGCTGGCGGCCGGCATCGCGGCGATTGGCACATCCCTCTATCGTCATCGCTGGACGGTCGCCGCGCTGCTGGCGGCGTTCACGATTCGACACGCCATCACGAGGTCGGGAACCAACAGCCTCGAGGGATATTTCCATCCGCGACAGCTGGCGTTCGCCTTCGGCATCATCGCAATGGCCGCCTTCCTGCGCGGCCGGCCGTTGCTGGCCGCGCTGGCGCTGGTCGGGGCCGGCTCGCTCCATCCGACCACGACGCTGTGGTTTGCGGTCTGGCTGGCAGTGGCGATCTTCGCCACGGCACGGGTCCGCTGGCCCTTTGCCGTCGTGGTGGCCGCGGTGGCCGCCGTTGGCTGGTGGGCATTCGCGGTCGGCCCGCTCGCCGGCAGGCTCACGCTGATGGATCCCGAGTGGCTCGACGCGCTCGCCGGGAAGGACTATCTGTTTCCTCTGCGGTGGCCGTTCGCGGCATGGCTCGCCAACCTGGCCTACGTGCCGATCATCGTGCTCGCCTGCCGGCGGCGTGCCGCGTCGGGCCTGGTCGGCCGCGCAGAGCGTGGCATGGTGATCGGCTGCCTCGCGCTGGTGGCGGTCTTCTTCATTGCGCTGGCCTTGAATGCTGCCCGGGTCGCGCTCGCCATCCAGCTGCAGCCGGCGCGCATCTTCTGGATGCTCGATTTCACGGCAACCGTGTACGTCGTGTGGGCGCTGGCCGAAAGCGAGCTGTTTTCGCGGCCGCGGCCCGCCATCGTCGCCGGGATCCTCGCTGTCGTGGCGCTGGTTCGCGGCGCCTACGTGATGAAGGTCGAGTTTCCCGATCGGCCGGCTGTTCGAAACGTCGGTCCCGGGCGACTGGGGTCGTGTCGCCGCCTGGGCGCAGGCCACGCCGAAAGACACCGGCTGGCTGGCCGACCCGATGCACGCGGCACGCTATCGGGACCAGCCTGCGGATGGCCGCGGCGCGCGATGTTTTCGTCGAAGGGTCCAAGGATGCGGCGATCGGCATGTACGATCGAGCGATTGCGTTCCGGACCCGCGATCGACTGCGCGAGCTGAGAGACTTTCACGCGCTGTCCGTCGAGCAGATCCAGACGCTGGGCCATCAGTACGGCCTGAGCTATTTCGTCACCGAACAACAGTTTCCTCTGCCGCTCGCCTTCGAGGCCGGCGCCATTCGCGTTTATCGCATTCCCTGAATGTCCGACTACACACCCCGATGGGTCCGCGGCGGCGGCCACTGGATGACCATCTTCTGCTGGGGCCGGGCCCGGAATTTTCCACGGCTTCCCGCGCCCGAAGAGCGGCTGTTCGAGGTCGCCGCCGACACGAAGGTCCTGGCACACTGTCACTGGCAGCGTGTTCGCTCGAATCACCCGCTGCTCATCCTGCTGCATGGCCTGGAAGGGTCGAGTGAAGCCCACTACATGCGCGGCATCGCGGACAAGGCCTTCGCCGCCGGCTTCAACGTCATCCGGCTGAATCAGCGCAACTGCGGCGGCACCGAGCGCCTGGCGGCGGGGCTTTATCACTCCGGGCTGACTCACGATGCCGTCTTCGTCCTGCGTGAAGTCACCGCCCGCGACGGCATCACCGACGTGGTGATTGCCGGGTATTCACTCGGCGGCAACCTGGCATTGAAACTGGCCGGCGATCATGGCGACGCGCCACCTCCGGGGCTTCGCGGCGTGGCGGCGGTCTCCCCGGTGATCGAGCTCGAGGCCTGCGTGCGGGCGCTCGAGCGGCGGTCGAATGTGATCTACCAGTGGAATTTCGTCCGCGGGTTGCGGGCGCGGATGTTGCGCAAGAACGAGTGCTTCCCCGGACGCTTTCCGATGGAGAGACTTCCCGGCATCCGGACCGTCCGCGAGTTCGACGCGGCCTTCACCGCGCCGCATTTCGGCTTTGCCAGCGCCGAGGACTATTACCATCGCGCCAGCGCCATGCGGGTCGTGAGCCGGATTCGCATCCCCGCTTTGATCCTGAGCGCCGCCGACGATCCCTTCGTCCCGGCCGAGCTCTTTCGCGCCGCCGAGCTCGCGTCCAATCCGCACATTCGAGTGGTGGTCACGCCACACGGCGGACATTGCGGCTTCCTCGAGCACGCGTCCGGAAACGGCGACGGCTACTGGGCGGAGCGCCTCATCGTCGAATTCGCCCGGCAGGTTCTTCCGCCTGAAGGCGGAAGCTACGGGAGCCATCCCAACAACACCTGCGAGCCACACCAACAACACTGGTAGCTTCCGCCTTTAGGCGGAAGTCCCCGTCGCACTGCGCCAGGACGTTAAACTTCCCTGATGCCGCAGCGCGTATTCGTCGGGACCTCGGGCTACAACTATCCGGAGTGGCGCGGAACCTTCTACCCGGAGAAGTTCAGCACCGACAAGATGCTCGCTTACTATGCCGATCGCTTCCCGACGGTCGAGATCAACTACACGTTCTACCGTATGCCCACTGAGAAGCTGCTCGCGGGCTGGAGCGACGGCACGCCCGAGCGGTTCTCGTTCACGCTGAAGGCTCCGCGCCGCATCACCCACGATTCGAAGCTGCAGCGATGCGAGGACTTGACGCAAACGTTCTGTCGCACCGCACAGACGCTTGGCCCGAAGCTGGGCGTGCTGCTGTTCCAGCTGCCGCCGACGTTCAAGAAGGATGTCGCGGTCCTTCGCGACTTCCTCGAGGTCCTGCCCGACGGCACGCGTGCGGCCTTCGAGTTCCGGCATCCCTCGTGGCACGACGGCGACGTGTTCGACGCGCTGCGCGCGCGCGGCATCGCGCTCTGCTTCGCCGACAGTGAAAAGATGAGCACTCCGATCGAGGTGACGGCCGGCTACGCATATCTGCGCCTTCGCGACGAAGGGTATCAGCAGGCCGACATCGAGCGCTGGGCCTCAACGGTGGCAGGGCTGGCCGTCACTGACGCCTTCGTCTACTTCAAGCACGAAGAACAGGGACTTGGTCCTGACTTCGCGCGGCGGTTCATCGAGGCGACGAGGCAGGCGATGGGAACGAGCGGCGAAGTGTTCTGATGCTGGCCGCTCAACGCCCTCGGGTGTTGTCGGGCGCGTCGTCTGCCGCCAGGTCGCCGAGCGCATACTGGATGCCGGCCAGCAGGTGCTCGAGCATGCGGGCGTTCGAGAACACGTCGGGACCATGCCCGAGGCCCGTGTAGAACACGCGGCCCTTGCCCTGACGCCGAATCCAGCTCATGGGAAAATCCATGTCCTCTTTGCGGACCGGGAGAATACGGCGCGCCGGGCCCGTCTTCTCGGCGTCGATCCTCAGCAGCACATGCATGTGGTCGCGAAGAACCGGCTCCTGAAGCTGAAACGCCTGGTCGGCAATCTGAAAGTCCTTGCCCCCGAACGCCGCGTTGATCGGGTTGCCTGAATCCTCCACCTTCATCGTCATCATTTCGCCGTTCCAGGGATGTCCGCCGTTCTCGGTTCCACCGATCATCCGGCCGAACTCGGGCCACTGGTCGTATTTCGGATACTGCACGAAGGTCGCGATGGCATCGTGAATGCCGACAAATCCCTTGCCGCTTTCGACAAAGCCGAGGAGAGAGGCCCTGAACTCCGGGTCGTCGAACAGCACCCCGACCGTGTTGTTGAAGCAGATGGCGTCGAACTGCTTGATGTTCGCCGGCCGGAACATCTCGATGTCGTCGTTGAAGACGGCCTCATAGGCGCCGGTCACCTTCCCCATCTGCTGGATCGCGTAGTTCCCTACCGGGATGGTGCCGGCGGAACTTCCGCGTGCCGGCTTGCCATCCCGCATCGACAGATTGGTGACGAGCATCCGGCGTGGCTGTTTGGGCTTGGCCTGTGCCTTGCGCGGAACAGCGGCGTCTACTCGATGCCTTCTGATCGGGCTGGAGCTCCTGCCCGTGAAGAGAGGCGCAACCCAGCGCGATGACCAGGCAGACGGTCGCCCGGATTCCCTTGGACGCTGGAGGTTGGGAGTTGGGAGTTGACATTTCTCTCTCTAATGCCGTTCCATGGCGAACCCGAACGCGTAGACGGTGCCGTCCCGCGTTCCCACGAACACGTGACCGGATCCGACCCAGAAACTACGGCCCGACAGCGGGGACGCGATCGTTTTCTCGCTGTTCCAAAGCGGCTTACCGCTCGCTCCGTGCAGCGCGTAGAGTGCGGCCGGCCCGTTCGACGGCGCGGAAGCGGCGAAGGCAACCCCGTTGACGACGATGGGCGTCAGCGGCGCCGCGATGTTCTGCGAGGTCCAGGCGGGTTGAACCGAGAACTTGCCGTCCTGGTGCGCCAGCTTGACGCCGAGTATGGCCCCGTTCGACACGGCGCCATTCCCGGCGACGCCCAGACTGCCCGGCAAGGGGCCTGCGACCGGAATGAGCAGCCAGCGGGCGCCAGCGGCAGTCACCGGCGCAGGCGAAGCAGCAGGGGTTGTCCCGGCTGCGGCGGGGACCGGTGCGCGCTCCTCCCACATGGCGGGTGACTGCGCCGCAAACGTGGCAGCGCCGCCGGTAAGTGACGCCGACGCGAAGAGCGGCGTGTCGTGATTCGTGCCGCCGAGTGAGGCGGCGTCGAGCAGCAGAACGCGTCCGTCCCTGGTCGTGACGGCGACGATGTCCTTGCCAGACTCCTGAAACAACACGGGCGGCGCCGCGAACTCCACACCGGGCTGCCTGAACCAGTCCTTCAGGGCGAGCGTCTTCGGATCGAGCGCGACGATCGCGTTGGCGTAGCCCCCGGCAGTGACGGTGCCTGGCCCAATCGCCACGATGGCGGTGCCGTTGGTGGCGAAGGCGACAGACCCGATGGGAGAGCCGCCGTTGGTCTTCCACGAGACAACTGGCTTCGTGTCGCTCGCGATGTCGATCGACCAGATGCCGTCAGCCGCACCGCCGCATCCGCTGCTCGTGGCGGCGTAGACCCTGTCGTTGACCGCGATCAGATCGGAGAAGCGGGCGCCCGCCGGGACGAACGGCGCCGGCCGCTGCACATCCTTGCCTGAGACCACGCCGAGCGTCCGGAACATGCCGTCGGCGCTCACCGCGTAGACAACGCCGGACGGACGAAACAGTCCCCCTCCCGATCCCTGTGCGGCCGCATTCGTCGGGAACGGTGACGGACGCCATTGGCCTGGCGGGATCGCTGACGCTGCCGGCGGAGGGGCTGGCGCGGGCGCTGGAGTTGCAGCTGGCGTCGCAGGTGGTGTCGCTGCCGGCGCGGGAGCTCCCCGGCCCCGCCGCCGCGGGCGGGAAGCGGTACGCCGGCACCAGGCTCGCCGACCGCGCTGCTGTAGGACCCTCGTCCTCGCCCGCCGCCCCTCCCTGCTCCGGGAGGCGGAGTCGTGAGGTTCACCATCCGCGTCAATGTCCCGGAGATGCCCCCGGGACACGCCGCAGTGCCCGCGGCGAGCGTTCCCTCGAAACGGCGCGTCCAGAACAGGTTTCCGGTGTCGTTGTCGACCGCAAAGACCTGGTTGGAAGGAGCGCCGATCATCGAGAGCGGCGTGAAGATGTTCACACCCGACGTAATCACGCCCGCTCCCAGCGAAACGCCGTGCCGTACCGGACTCTCGAGCGTCGTCTTCCACTGCAGCTCGAATCCTTCGGCGGCTGGCTCATGGTCTCGGGTGAGATGCTCACGTCGTTCCGGATCCACGACGTGTGCTGCGCATCGCCGTATGCGGTCGGCCACTCCACGGGTTGCCGCGTCCCTGACTCCAGACGATGCCGGTCGCGGCGATGGTGGCGGCCAGTGCGATGGACCTGGTGTGCCGAGGCATCATCGCCCGACTCACTTTCCTGCCGCCGCCGGGACGCCGAAGCTGTACATCGTGCCGTCGAACGTCCCCAGGTACGCGCGCCCGTTGGCGACCGTCAGGCCGCTGAAGTGGTTCCAGGACGTGATCTGATTCCCGCTGGACCACAGCTCTTTACCTGTCTGACCGTCAAGCGCGTAGATGGTCGCGTGTCGCGAGTTCGGAATACGCCGCTCGGAATAGGGATTGAGGCCGCCGCCAACCCATGGCCCACCGGGCTCGTTCCAGGCGAGGTCGGGCAGCGTCTGCGTCGTGTCTTCCCCTGACCCGTACGCGAACACTACCCCGTTGGCCACCACGACCTCTTCAGCCATGTCCATGTCACGCGAGAGCCACGCCGGATTCAACCGCCATTGTCCCGGGCTCGCCTCCTCCAGTTTGTAGGCCGCGACCCCTCCCATCTTCGGCCGGCCGTACTCGATCGGCGCGCGAAAGGTGCGGCTCACGGGTCCCCAGAACGGGACGAGCACCCACTGCACGCCGCGCTAATCCTGCCAGGCCGCCATGGCGCCCCAGACGCCTTTGGCATCGAAGGCCTGATCGTCATTGCACAGGAGCGGCGTGGTGTGGAGCGTCGTCCGGTGATCCTCGCCGCCGAGCGCCTCGCGATCGAGGAGCCACACCCGGCATTCCTTGCTCGTGCCGACGAGGAACTTCCGTCCACGGTAGTCGAACGCCATCGGGGTGACGTTCATGTCGAGATCGCGCGCCCGCATCCAGTTGGCGTTCGGCGGCGCGAAGTAGTCGACGAGCTGCAGCTGCTGGTTTTCGTCGAGCCTGGCGCCGACAATGGCGTTGCCGAGGCTCTTGGTCTGCGGGCTGAACATCGCGTCGCCGGTCACCATGTAGACGACGCCTTCAGGCGAAACCGCCGCGCCCCGCCGGCCCCACATGCCGCCGCCGGCCGGGATGAACGTGCTCGCCTTGCGAGTCGCCAGGTGGTACGAGTAGAGCGCGTTCGGAATGCCGCCGCAGCCCTGTGCCGTGGCCGTATAGACGACGCCATTGACGACGTTCAGGGCATAGGGCTTGCCGTTGGGCGGCAGGAACTTGTCGGGAGGGGCGACATCGGAACCGTCGGCCGCGTTGATCTGGTGAAGCCGCCCGTCCCATGCGATCGCGTAGATCGTGTACTTGCCCGGTGAGACCTGCTCCATCGCCGGCATCGCCGTCTGGCCGCCGAGGCAGAGCGTGTGGTAGACGGTCTTGTCGGTGGGCGCGAACGTGCTCTCGTATCGCTTCTTCCAGAGCAGCTCGCCGCTGGCGACGTCGATGCCGAACAGATCGTCGGAGATGCCGGCGACGATCGCGACCTCTCGCGCGCCTCGCGCCGTCGTCACGCGCTCGGCAATCAGCGGCGAGAAGAGGTTGTGCATCTCCCGCGGCTGGCTCTCGAGCTTGACCTTCCACAGCAGCTTCATGTCCTTGACGTTGGCGAGGGTGAAGACTTTCTCGTCCTTCATCCAGCCGGTACGGCCAGGATCGTTGCCTTCGGTCAGGTAGTCGGATGCCACGAGCGGGACGCAGGACGCGAGCACCGCCAGCGACGACGAGTCGTTGAACAGGGCGCACGGGGTTCAGAGGTTCAGGAGGTTCAGGAGGTTCAGAGGTTCAAGGTTCAGGAGGTTCAGAAGGTTCAGGAGTTCGGTATTGAACCGTTGAACCCCTGAACCCTTGAACCCTTGAACCCTGATTAGAACGTCAGCCGGACGCCGAGCTGGATCACGCGGTTCGAATTGGCCCGCACGCCGCTGATCGACCGAAGGCCGGGTTCGTCTGCACGCCGGTCGCGAAGTCGAACGTCGGCGACCGTGTTCACGCCCTGATACTGCGTGGTGTTGAACACGTTGTAGGCCTCGGCGCGGACCTGGATGTTGCGCCCGTGGCCGATACTGAAGTTCTTCAGCAGGGTCATGTCGTGGTTGATGTAGCCGAGGCCCATGCGGGCGTCTTCCTGCCCGGCGCCAACCCCGGTGCCCTGATAGAGCGTGTCGGCCGGATCGGTCAGCGGTCCCGGCGGCCGGACGCACTCGGTCTTGTACTGCCGGTCGAAGGTCCGCTCGCTGCGCGGCAGGTTCGGGTCGCACACGATGATCACGCGCGAGCCTCCGAGGCCTCCGGTCAGCGTCGTGGCGTTGGGCGCCGCACCGGAGAAGTTGTAGGTGAAATTCCCATAGGTGCCGCCCAGGAAGGTCGAGATCCCCGACAACTGCCAGCCGTCGAAGACGCCTTTGACGATGGCGTTGTTGCCCATGTACTCGGCTGAGTCCCGGCATCATCCAGTTGTAGGTGACCTTCAGGTTGTGCGGCCGGCTGCCGTTCTTGTGCGAGTTCCGGGTTTCGTTCTCCGCCGAGCTCCGATACCAGTCGTAGCCCTGGTACTGCTTGGTGACCGAACCGGTGTAGTTCACCGCCCAGGCGAGACCGCCGGCCAGCCGCCGGCGGACTTCGAACTGGATCGCGTTGTAGTTGCGGTACAGCTCGTCCAGGAAGACGCGCTGGGTGATACCGCCGCGTCCCGGGTAGTTGGGTCGAATGAGGTTGGTCGGCAGCACGTTGCCGGTCGTCCGATCGATCATGTCCGGCGTCGGATTGGCGAGGAGCCGTGGATCCGGATCATTGAGCTGGTTGGTGTAGGACTGCCCGGCGTTGACCGCGAAGGCGTTCCGCACGGTATTGCCCACGTAGGCCACGTCGGCCAGCAGGCGCCACGGCAGCTCGCGCTGCACGCCGATGCTCCAGGAATGCACGGTAATCGGCCGCGTCTCCTCCTGGACGATGGTGCCACCCAGCGGGTTCTCGAGCGACGGCGCGTTGAAGCGATCGTCGATCGTGGTCTACTGCAGGCTCACGGTGCGGCTGATGACCCCGGTGAAGCCGCCGTACTGGCCGTCGCCGAGGCGGTTGTAGCTGGTGCCGAACCCGCCGCGGACCGCGGTCTTGCCGTCGCCGAAGACGTCCCATCCGAACCCGAGACGCGGCGCGGTCCTGATCCCCGCATTGGGGTATGTATCGGGAAGTTCCTTACCAAACACGGTGCCGTTGTTGATGTCGCCCGATCCGGAGACGATCGCGCCGATCCAGGGACTCGGCCGCTGTTCGCCGGTGAGCGGATTGACCGCCACCCGGTTCGCGCCGGTGCACGGGTAACACGCCGTTGGCACATAGCGGCTGCCACAGTTTCACCGCCTTGGCCGCATTCCAGGCGCTTGGGTCGAACCAGCCGATGTCGCGATCCTTCTCGTAGACCACGCCGATGTGCGAGAAGCGGACGCCGAGATCGAGGGTCAGCTTCCGGTTGAGCCGCCAGTTGTCCTGCAAGAAGAACTCGGGCTGGTTGAAGCGCGGCAGCGACCGGGTGTTGTTGTTGTTTTCGGTGTAGGTGTTGAGGTGCCCGAGCAGCGCGTTCGCCCAGCCGAGATTGGTGTCGAGCGGATTGGCCGCATCGGAGTTGAAGTTGTAGGTGCCGGCGTTGCTCGACATCGCGCCTGGCCGCCCGGTGCGCTCGTAGAAGAAGCCGGTCTTGAAATTGTGCTTGCCGCGCAGGTGGGTCAGGTTGATCGAGATGTTATGGGTATCGTTCGACGCCAGCCACGGGAAGCTCTGGCCCTGGCCGATGTTGATGTTCCTGGTGTTCGGCAGGGCGTTGGCGCCTCCGCCGGCGGGCATGAAGGTCATGTCCGGCAGGATGTGATTGGGGTTGTTCTCAGTGAAGTACTGCCGGTGCTCTGGCAGATGGTTGCGATAGTCGAGGGCATCCCAGTCGGACTGTCCCAGCGGATACACGTCCTGGGTGGCCCAGTTGGTCCCGGCGATGACCTCGAGCACGGTCGAGCCCGTGAAGGTGTGCGTGAGCGTGGCCACGTAGCCGGCGGTGTTGATGTCGTAGCTGCCTTCCGACCACGGAAAGCCCATGCCGGCGCCGGCGATCAGAGCCGGTGCGGTCTCGTTGTACTGGCCGCGGCCGAAGACTTCCTTGCCCATCTGGATCCGGGTGTAGAAGGTCGTGCCCGGCCGGATGTTCCAGTCGACGCGAACGACGTTGTCGCGGCGCAGCTTCTCGGTATCGCCGGCGAACTGGTAGTTGTAGTTGCCCTGGGTGACCGGATTGCCGACCAGCGCCGGATCCGGCAGCGGGAACAGGTTCATGATCCGCCGGCCCATCGGATGGATCATGTTCTGCGGAATGACATTCCCCGGGAAGCAGCCGGCGCCGCCGGTGTTGACGTTGCATGCGGCCGTGCTGAACGGGTTGCGGATGAAGCGCAGGACACCGGCGTTGTTTCTCGTCTGCGAGAAGTCGCCGTTGCGTTCCAGCGCCGACGGCATGGTGCTGCTCACCAGGAACGGATCGGTCCGCGGCATGCAGGTCCAGCGAGTAGAAGAAGAACAGCTTGTCGCGCTTCTCGTTGAACGACGTGCCGGGGATGAGCACCGGCCCGCCCAGCGTGAACGCCGAGTTGTCGTAGCGGTAGCGGGGCGTCGCGCACAACGGCGAGGTGCCGCCGGTCGCGTCGCAGGTGCGCCGCCGGTCCCAGGAGTTCTCGTTCAGGCGCTTCGTGCCGCTTGAAGTACGCCGCCGATCCGCTGAACCGTGAGCTGCCGCTCTTGGTCACGACGATGATGTTGGCGCCGCCGGCGCGGCCGTATTCGGCCTGGTAGTTCGAGGTCTGAATCTTCACTTCGGCGATCGAGTCGAGCGAGGGCGTCACGTAGTTGGCGGCGCCGAACCCGGTGTCCTTGCTGGACACGCCGTCGTACGACATCCCCATGAACTGGTCGCTGAGCCCGTTGATTTGCGTGCCCGAGGAACGCATTCCAGCCCGGCGCGTTGCGCACGTTGGTGTCGACGACGCCCGGCATGCCCTGGAGCAGCCCCAGGAAGTCGCGGCCGCGCAGCTGGGTGTCCTTGATTTCGTCGGCCCGGATCGTGCCGGATCGCTCGCCGCTCTGCGCCTGGGCGTGCAGTGCCGAGGCCTCGACGGTCACCACCTCTTCGAGACCCCCGACCTCGAGGGTGATCGGGGGCACCGCGAGCCGCTCAGTCGCGCTCAACACGAGGCCCTTCTGTTCGTAGGTCCTGAACCCGGTCAGCGTGACGCGCAGGTCATACGTACCGGCAAACAGATTCGTGAACACGAACAGCCCCGTCGCTGTCCGTCACCACATCCCGGGTCACTGCGGTCGCGGTATTGCGCACCGTCACCGTCGCACCCGGAACGGCGCCTTTGCTGTTGTCGACCACTGAGCCGCCAATCTGACCGCTCAGTCCCTGGGCGTGCGCGAGCCCCGGCGTGCCGACCGCCAGGGCCAAGGTCAGAAAAGCGAGGACACCTCTGAAACCTTTCACGCTTTCCTCCTCAGCGTAATCACTCAGTCAGGTTGTACGGATTTCACGCGTAAACGATGTCGCGTCCCCGGCCCTCGCAGAGTGCCGCCGGGCTGTCGTGACTCGGGCGTCGTCGGACGGCATGTCTATCTCAGCTTTCGTTTGGCGTTGTCAACAGAAAACTTGCGCCATACGAAAGCGTCTTGTCAGCTGGCGAGTCTCCGAGCAGCGCATTGATGTGTTGGGCGGTGTCACAGACGTGCTGCGCCATGACCGAGCGCCGGGGTTCGATCATCCGGGTCACAGGCGCGGAGACGCCGATTGAGCCGAGCACGAGGCCGCCCCGATCGCGGATCGGCGCGGCCACGCAGGAGACGTCTTCCAGGTACTCGCGGTCGTCCATGGAAAAACCGTCGGCTCGCACGCTGGTACACGCCTTGGCGAGATCCGGCAGCGAGACGCAGGTGCGGGGGGTGTAACGCTCGAGCGGAGCGGAGCCGTAGAGGGCTTTCAGTTCCGCGAGTCCGAAGTCGACGAGCAGCGACTTGCCGTGCGCGGTGCAGTGCAACGGCATCCGCTTGCCGGTCTGCCCAGGGACGATGATGCCCTGGTCGCCGGAGGCGTGGTGATCGATGAAAAAGACTTCACGCCCGTCGCGAACGGCGAGATGCGCGGTTTCTCCCGTGCGGGTCGCCAGCGCCTTGACTGCGTCACGGCAGACGCTGATCAGCATGCCGCTCCAGTCGTATTCACGAGACAGCCGCCAGATGGCGGGCCCGAGCACATAGTGCTTCCTCCCATTCGGGTTGGCGAGGAACCCCCGGCGCTTCAGCGTATTGGCCAAGCGAAAGACGCTGCTCGGGTCGATCCCGAGAATCTCGGTCAGTCGGGCCAGCGGAACGGGATCCGCTGACCCCGCCACCGCTTCCAGGAGCGATAGCGCGCGTTCCACGCTTTGTACGGGCGGCGTCTCCACCGCCCCTCTCCTGACTCTGGCGCGTTTTTCGCCTCCGCCAACGCTATGATGACCACGGTCCACTGTTCTTCTCCCCATGTCGGTCCGCTCCGCCTTTAGCGACGTTGCACGCGAGCGCAGACCTGCCGTCGCGCGCCTCGCTCGCTACCGCTTGATCCCGTCTTTTGATCGACTTCATTTCGCCTGCAGCCCGTGCAGCGCGTAGCGCGCCATGGCCTCGGTGTCCTTGTTCTTCAGCATAGCCTTGAGCACCGGCTCCGAACGGGATGAGCCGATGATCGCCAGCTGCCGGCAGATGGCATCCTTGGCGCCGAGCGGGGCCTTGCTCTGCAGAATCTTCAGCATCTTCTGTTCGGCGTCGGCCGCGCCTTCCTTCGTCGCGGCGGCGAGGCTGACCTCGCGCTCGAACCGGCGCACCTGGGCGCGATCCTGCCCGAAGTCGTAACGTGGTCATCGCCGCCAGCGCCGTGTCGAACTGGGTGGTGCCGCGCGGGCGCGGCGTCGCATCGGCGTCGAGATCGCCGAGCGCGTACTGGATGCCGGCCAGGAACATCGTCAGCATCCGCGGGTCCCAGAACGACGTCAGGGTTGTGTCCCAGGCTGGTGTAGAAGACGCGCGCCTTGCCGTGCTGACGAATCCAGGCGACCGGATAGTCGTTGTCGTCGCGCAGGCACTGGCCGAAACATCGCCCCTGCATCATGTCGGTCGACGATCGGGATCGATGCTGAGGAGCACCCGCACCTTGTCGCGCGAGTACGGCGGCCGCGAGACGGTAGAACTCATCGACGTACTCGAACGGCTTGCCGTCGAAGGCGCGCATGAGCGGATGTGTGGGATCCTCGATGTTGATCGTCGCCTTCTCCGTCGGTTCGCGGTGCGAAGCCCCGGTCGCGCCGAGGATTTCGCCAAACTCGGTCCACTGCGGCGAGGCGACGCTGGTGCCGTGATTGCCGACGACGCCACCCCCCTTGGCGACGAAGGCGACGAAGGCGGCGCGCATTTCCGGCGTGTCGAAGACGTCACCGACGGTATTGTTCAGATACACCGCGTCGTATTGCTGCAGGTTTGCCTCGGAGATGGCGCCGGGTTCGCTGGAGAGCGTCGCCGTGAAGGCCCCGGTCTTCTCACCCATCAACTGCGCCGCGAGGTTGGCGTGCGGAATCGAGGCGTGGCCGCCGTACTGCTTGCCGTTGTAAATCCCTTGCCGATCGAAGACGAGAAGTTTTCGCGGCTTCTTCGGACGCGCGGGCGCTTTCGCGGGCAGGGCCGCCTCGATCTTCGTCCGGTCCTCGGGCGAGACTTCGCGGCGGCGCGGCTGCTGGGTCTGGGCGGCCGCGCCTTGCGCTGGCTGGCTGGCGGCGGCTGGCGCCGTGCGCTGGGCCGCGAGCGTGTGCGCTGCGCGTCGGGCGCGCGAGCCGTGCAGGCATCGCCGCAGCGGCCACGAGCGAGAGCGCCAACAGCGGTCGACTCTTCATATCGTGTAGCTCCATGGCGCGCGAATGGCGCGGGAGAGCATGCGGTTGGCCTGCTCGTCGTCGATGAATCGTTCCGCCTTCGGATCCCAGCGCAGCTTGCGCTCCAGCTGCATCGCGATGGCGGACTGCTGGCACATCGTTTCCGCGTGGACGGCCGCCGTGATCGGCGAGATCGGCTGCGCTTTCTTCCGGATGGCGTCGAGGAAGTTCTGCTTGTGGTCGTCCGAGAAGATGACGTGTTTCTCGTTCGGCCCGATGACCGTCTGCGCCAGCGACTCGGGCTCGGTTTTCACTCCCTGACGGCTGACCCAGATCCAGCCCTTCGACCCGGTCACCAAACTGGCCATGCTGCCCAGCTCGAACTGCTTGGCTCGCTTCTTGGCGGTGACGAGATCCATGTGGATCACGGTGGGGCCGCTCGCGTATTTCTGTTCGACGGTCCACGAGTACGGCACGTCGCGAATGTCCTCGTAATAGCGCGCGCGCCCTTCAATCTCGGTCGGCGCCGTGTCGTCGGTATCGAAGAAGAACTGCGCCGCGTCGAGGTCGTGAATGCCCCAGGCTCCGCCGAGACAGCCGAGGCCGTAGTCGCGGATGAACAGCCAGGTGAGCGAGACGCGGACGTCGCTGTACGGCACGTACGGCGAGGGCCCGAGCCACTGGTTGTAGTCGAAGCCGGCGGGTGGATCCTTCAACGTCTCGGGGGGCTCCGGCTTGGGCGGTGAGCCGCCGGCCGAGCCGATCATGATGTTGCGCACGTCGCCGATGTAGCCGTTCCGCACCAGCTCCGCGGTGAGCCGGTAGTTGACGCTGGAGCGCTGCTGCGTGCCCCACTGGAAGACCACGCCGTATTTCTGCACCGCTGCCCGCAGCGCCAGGCCTTCGGCCAGCGTGACGCTGAGCGGCTTCTCGCAGTAGATGTGCTTCCCGCGGCGCGCCGCCTCGATGCCAATCAGCGGATGCCAGCGTTCCCCGGTGGCGATGACGACGGCATCGATGTCCGGCCGCGCCAGCAGCTCGCGGAAATCGGGATGCGCGGCGCATTTCGAATCGCCATACTGCTGATTGACCGCGCCCTGAGCGCGTTCGAGGGTTTCCAGACGGACATCGGAGATGGCGAGGATCCGGGCGTCCGGCATCTTGAGGAAGCCGCTGACGTGGCCGCCGCCCATCCTCCCGACGCCGATGTGCCCGATCGTGATGCGATCGCTCGGCGGAGTGGTCTGCGATCTGGCGATGACGTGCCGGGGCACGATCATCGGCGCCACGGCAGCGGCCGTGGCGGCGCGCAGGAAATCGCGACGGTTCACCTGCGAACGCGGAGCCGGAGGGATGGTCGACACTGATTTCCTCCGATGGGACGCGAGCGTCTGGCTTGACACCCGGCGGCGCCGTTAGTATAAGAGCTGCGCAGCTCTGTTTGCGCAATACGCAAACGACGGTTCACAAAAATTTTCGGCCCTCCCGCGCGGCAATCAGCGGAGCGACGGAAACAGCGAGGTTTCCGTGGCAGGTTCAGTGAATCGTCGGACGTTCACGAAGGCGGTACTCGCCGGAATCGGCGCGGCGGCGGTGCCGCACGTCGCCGCCGGCGCGGCTCCACAGGCGGCGGCCACAGGGCCAGGCCGCCACGCCGAAGCAGCTTCGCATCGGGTGCACCTCGCTGGTGTGGGGCGTCTTTCCCGCGCTCGCCGGAGCCCCTCGAGACCGCCGTGCGGGACATGTCGGAGCTCGGCTACAAGGGCTTCGAGACGTTTGGCCAGGTCATCGAGGACTGGGACAAGAAAGGCACGCTGGAAAAGCTGATCTCCCAGTACAAGATTCCGCTGATCTCCGCCTACGCCCCGCTGAACGTGATCGATCCGTCGGTTCGCAAGAACGAAATCGCCACGATCGTCCGCTGGGGCAAGATTCTGAAGAAATACGGCGCCAACTTCATGGTGATCGAGGCCGGCGGCGCCAAACGCGACGGGCTACGACTTCGCCGCGCACCGCGCCAACATCGTCGCGGCGCTGAACGACTACGGCAAGGCCATGGCCGATCTCGGCGTGGGCTCGGGTTTGCACCAGCACACCGGTACTGCGATCGAAACCCGCGACGAAGTCTATGCGGTCATGGAAAGCGTCGACACGCGGGTCTTCAAATTCGCGCCCGACGTCGGCCAGCTGCAGAAAGGCGGCGCCGACGCGGCGAAGGTCGTGAAGGACTTCGCCTCCATCACCGTGCACATGCACCTGAAGGACTTCGTCAACGGTCCGCACATGGGCGGCTATTCCCCGCTCGGCATCGGCATGGTCGATCTGAAATCGATCCTCGAGACGATGGAGCAGGCGAATCCGAAGGCGAACATCATGCACGAGCTCGACCCGTCGCGAAACATGCCCTACACGCCGCGTCAGACCGCGGAAATCAGCAAGTGGTATCTCCAGAAGCTGGGTTACATGCAGGGAACCTGACCGATGCCCGCACCGGCGGCGATGCGATGATCACCGCCCGTGACGGTTGCGCGCCGTGCTCCGTCGACTGGGATGGATGCTTCGCGCGAGTTGCCGACCCGGCTGTGCCACGTGTCCGACCAGCTCTCAAGTGGATGACCAGCCGTTCCTGCTCTACCCGATCCGCGGACCGGGCCTCCACTGACGCAGGCTGGCATCTGTCACCGTCATCGACACGCTCGCTGTCCGCGCCGACGCGTTCGACACCGCGCTGATGGTGCTCGGGATGGACGAGGGAATGGCGTTGGCGAGAAAGCTGGACCTCGCTGCCCTGTTCATCGAGCGCACCGCTGCGGGATTCACCGAGCGGGCGACGCCACGCTTCGAGGCGATCGCCGCGAAACGTTAACAAGGAGGATGGAATGATTGTTCTGACGGCGAAGTACTTTGCGAAGACAGGGAAGGGAGACGAGGTCGAGGGCTTGCTGCGCCGGATGGCGCCGCTGGTCACCGCCAACGAACCCGGTTGCAAGCTCTACCACGCGAACCGATCCACCGACAATCCCGATATTTTCCTGCTCTACGAGCATTACGCCGATCAGGCCGCGCTCGACGCGCATCGCACCACGCCACACTTCAAGGAGATCATCGAGGGCGTCATCGTCCCGCTCCTCGAGAAGCGGGAGCGCGAGCTGTATCAGTCGGTCATCGCATAGACGTCTGACATGAAGCTGGTGTCGTTCTTCCTGCCGTCGCCGATGGGATCACAGATCCGCACGGGAGCGATCGACGCCGCGGGCGGCATCGTCGATCTCGCCGGGGCCTTCCGTGCGTCGCTGATCGGAGAGGGGCTTCCTCAGGGTGCGGCCGTGCGGATCAGCGAGGCGCTGTTGCCCGGCGACATGGTGGCGCTGATCGAAGGAGGCGAACGCTCACTCGACGCCGCGCGCCGTGCCATGCAGTGGGCGGCTGACGAGGGGCCGGACGCCGGCGGCGTACCGGTCGTGCATCAGGCGGAGGGACTTCAATTCCTCCCGCCGGTCCCGCGGCCGCCCTTACTGCGGGACTTCATGGGGTTCGAGACCCACCTGCGCAACATCTATCCGAAGCTGGGGCGCGAGATCCCGCCCGAATGGTACAAGATTCCGGTCTACTACAAGGGCAACCCCGGCAGCCTGGGCACGCACGGTGACGACATTCCGATCCCCTCCTACGCCACGGCGCTCGACATCGAGTTCGAGCTGGCGATGGTCATCGGCCGCGGCGGCATCAACATCCCATCCGAGCGCGCGCTCGACCACATCTTCGGCTACATGATTTACAACGACTTCAGCGAGCGGGTGATTCAGGCCCGCGAAATGTCGGTCGGTCTTGGTCCGGCCAAGGGGAAAGACTTCGTGCGCGGCCACGTGATGGGACCGTATTTGGTCACCGCAGACGAGGTTCCCGATATCTACAACCTCCGCATGGTCGCTCGCGTCAACGGCGAAGTCTGGTGCGAGAGCAACTCCGGCACGATCCATTGGAAGTTCGAGCAGATGATCGCCCACGCCTCGACCGATGAGACGCTGCGCCCGGGCGAGATCCTCGGCTCCGGAACGGTCGGCGGCGGATCGGGCGCCGAGCGCGGCACGTTTCTCGGCCGCGGCGACGTCGTCGAGCTCGAAGTCGAACGCCTTGGCACGTTGAGGAATCGAGTTATCTGAATGCCGATCGCCACGATCAATCCCGCAACCGGGGAAACGCTGCGGACGTTCGATCCACTGACCGACACCAGCTCGACGACAAAATCGCGCACGCGGCGCGAGACGTTCCAGACCTACCGCCGGACGCCGCTCGCCGAGCGCGCCGCCTGGCTGCTGCGGGCCGCGGAGATCCTCGAAGCGGAGCAAGGCGCGTTGGGCCGCCTGATGACCACCGAGATGGGCAAGCTGGTCAAAGCCGGCGGCGAGGAAGCGGTCAAGTGCGCGTGGGGCTGCCGGTTCTACGCCGAGCAGGCCCCGCGCATGCTCGCCGACGAACCGGCGCAGAGCACGGCGACGAAGAGCTTCGTCCGCTATCAGCCGCTCGGTCCCATCCTCGCGGTGATGCCCTGGAACTTCCCGTTCTGGCAGGTCTTCCGCCTGGCGGCCCCGGCGCTGATGGCTGGCAACGTCGTGCTGCTCAAGCACGCCTCGAATGTGCCGCAGTGCGCGCTGGCGATCGAGGACATCATCAGGCGCGCGGGTTTTCCCGACGGCTCGTTCCAGACCCTGCTGATTCCTCCGGGCCAGGTTCAGCGCGTCCTCGACGATCCACGCGTCGCGGCGGTCTCGCTGACCGGAAGCGAGCAGGCCGGCCGCACCGTTGCAAGCGCCGCCGGGGGGCAGATCAAGAAGATGGTGCTCGAGCTCGGCGGCAGCGACCCCTTTATCGTGATGCCGAGCGCAGACATGGCGGCGACCATCGATACGGCGGTGAAGGCGCGCATCGTCAACAGTGGCCAATCGTGCATCGCCGCCAAGCGTTTCATCGTGGCCGAGGCCGTCGCTGACGCCTTCGAGCGTGGCTTCACCGAGAAGATGCAGGCACTCAGGGTTGGCGATCCATTGGATCCCGCCACTGAAGTGGGGCCGCTGGCGACGAGGAGCACGCTCACAGACCTCGACGATCAGGTGCGACGTTCAATTGCCGCCGGTGCACGCGTGCTGGCCGGTGGTCACCCGCTCGAGCGGCCGGGGAACTACTACGCGCCCACGGTGCTCACCGATATCGAACCCGGGTCGCCGGCTTACGCAGAGGAGCTGTTCGGGCCGGTCGCGGCCCTGTTCCGTGTGCGCGACGCCGGCGAGGCGATCCGCGTCGCCAACGACACATCGTTTGGTCTCGGCTCGAGCGTGTGGACCAACGATGCTGCGGAACGCGCGAGATTCATCGACGAGATCGAGGCAGGGCAGGTATTCGTGAATGGCATGGTGGTGTCCGATCCACGCCTGCCGTTCGGGGGCATCAAGAACTCCGGATACGGACGCGAGCTCGGCGTGTATGGCATCCGCGAGTTTGTCAACGTCAAGACGATTTGGATAAACGACGCAGCCGCCGGGCATCCAGAGAGCCTGACCGAATAGAGTCGGAGCGACCGTCGAACTGAGCTGCCTTCCCCTGAACGGTCAATTCCGTGAAGCACGTCACGACCTTGCGCTCGAGCAGCGCACCGTGGCACGCTATCACGACCTTAGCGCTCGGACTACGTGCGTGTGTCGCGAGGCTTTGGCGTGGCGTCGGCATCCAGATCGCCGAGCGCGTACTGAGTACCGGCGAGGAACATCTCGAGCATGCGCGGATCCCAGAACAGATCCGGGTTGTGACCCAACGCGTTATAGAAGACGCGGCCCTTGCCGTGCTGGCGAATCCAGGCGACGGCGTAATCGTTGTCCTCACGGAAACAGCGGCCGTAGCAGCGACCCTGTTGCTCGTTGACCGAGGCGGGATCAACCGTCAGCAGGACGCGCAATCTCTCGCGCGAAAATGGCGCCTGGAACCGATAGAACTCGTCGATAAGTTGGAACGATTTGCCGCCGAATGCCCGGGTGATCGGATGATTGGGGTCCTCGACATGAACGATGGCTTTTTCGTCCGATTCCCGGTGGGACGCGCCGGTCGCGCCAAGAAGCTCGCCGAACTCTTTCCAGTTCGGAGACGCGACACTGGTGCCGTGACTGGCGACAAGGCCCCCGCCGTTCGAAACGTAGTCCAGGAACCCTTGACGCAGCTCCGGTGTCCCGAACACGTCCACCTGGGTACCCACGTTATTGTTGAGATACACCGCGTCGTACTGCTTCAAACTGTCTGCCTGCAGGACCGACGAGTCACCCGAGATGGTCGTCGTGAACGCCCCGGTCTTTTCACCCATCAACTGCATCGCGAGGTCAGCGTAGGGAACCGACGGATGGTTCGCGGAGCCATTGAAAATGAGAAGCTTCCGCGGCCGGCGCGGCGTAGCGGGGGCCTTGGCAGGGAGGGCCGCTACGATTTTTCCACGTTCGATCAGTAGCACTTCACGCCGCGGTCGCGGCGCGCCGGGAGGATTCCCTCCTTGTCGACCCTGCCCCTGGCTCACGCCTGGCGGGGTGGCCGGCGCGGTCGACGGCGTTTGTACACCGGCCAGGCCCAAAGGCTGTAGCGTGGCCTGCGCCGACAACACGGCGGCGCTCAACATGAAGCCGAGGCGGACGAGTCTCATGTCGTGTGGCTCCACGACGATTCCACGTATCGCTGGACTGCCCTGTCGACTCACCTAGATCCAAGCGCACTCATCTGACCGAGTCGTCCGGTTGACCAGCCTGGAGCTGGTTACTATAGTGCAGCCAGGTCAGCGACACAATACCATTTGCGCTATGCGCAAGTCTTGACAGTTCAGGTCACAGGCCGCGGTCCAGGAGACCGAGTGACCCCAACCAGCATGGGTTATCGTTTCGCGGTGATTGCCTCGAAGCGTGGCGTCGCGCGTTCAACGAAGCCGTCGGTCGTGCGTTCGATGAACAGCGCGGCGAGGTTCAGCTTCGTCGCCAGCGCCATGCCCTCGTTGGTCCCGAGTACCATCAGCGCCGTGTCGAACGCGTCGGCGCGAACCGCGAGCGGGTCGATGACGGTGACGGACGCCAGCCGGTGCGTCAACGGACGCCCGGTTCGCGGATCCAGGATGTGCGCGACTCGCTGGCCGTCGACTTCACGATACTTCCGGTAGTCTCCCGCGGTGGTGATCGCCAGATCCGAGATCGGCACGAGGCGCTGGATCGCATCGCCGTGCAGCTCGGGACGCTCGATAGCGACCTGCCAGGGCGCGCCGGCCTCGTTGCGGCCGCGGGCCAGCACTTCGCCGCCGACGTCGACCAGGAAATCCGTAAACCCTCGATCCGTCAGTTCTCGCGAGAGTCGGTCCGCGGCATAACCGGGAACCACCGACGAGAGGTCACACTGCACGTCCGGCCTCGTCTTCCGCACGGTCACGGCCGTCGGATTGAGCTCCACCCGGCCCGGGCCCATCGCCTCCCGCAGCCGGTCGATCTCGTCGTTCGTCGGCAGCGTTTTCCGGGGACCGCTGGGGCCGAAACCCCAGGCGTCAACCAGCGGTCCGATCGTGACGTCGAGCGCGCCGCCCGTAAGACTCCCCACCTCGAGTGACCACTTGAACACGTCGAACGTCTCGGGCGCGACGGTGAACGGTTCGAGGCTCGTGGATCGGTTGAATCGAGAGAGCTCCGAGTCCGGGTCCCAGGTGGACATGAGCCCTTCGATGCGATCGAGGCTGGAGCGGAGCGCCCGATCGACATCGTGAAGACCGGGAGTTTCCAGCTCGTCTTTGGCAGTGACGATCTTCACTGAAAAGGTCCCGCCCATCGTGAGACCGCGAAACTCGCTTACATGTCGCTCGCGGGCGGGCTGTTCCTGCGCCTGAGGGACGGGAAGCGGGACCAGAACAGGCAGAAGGGAAAAGGCGCACCAGCATAGGGGCCACTTCGCGATTTTGGCCCTGGGCCTCTTCGCCATGTCAATGCCGCGCCGCTATGACTTGCGTGTCACAGCGGACAGCGTCCTCTTGGCAGCCACGCGCACATGCTCCGGCTGGGACGCGTCGGTCAAGCCTTCGAGCAGTGTGATCGCTTGACTGCGCTGGCCGGCCGCCACGAGTCGGTCGGCGCAAATCAGCGTGCCGTCCACGACGGCCTGCTGCACCGGCGCGGGTCCCTTCCCGCGAGCGGCCACAAGCGCTTTGGCCGCCTCGGACGTGCCGATCTCTCCCAAGGCCTTGGCGGCTGCCGCCGCGGACTCGGGATCCTCGCCCAGGATCTTGATGAGGACTGGCGTGCTCGCCGCATCCCGCCGCGCGGCGACGGAATTGATCACACCGATCCTCGTGCGACCCTTGGCCTGGCCGAGCGCATCGCGCAGGGCCTTCTCGGACTCTGGTCCCGGAATGTGCTCGAGTACATTCCGGGCATGGACCGACAGCTCCTCGTCAAGGATCAGGGGCGTCACCGCCGGCACAGACGCCGCGGATCCGATGAGGACCAGTTGGCGGCAGACGAACGAGCGGGTCACGGAGGAATAGGAACTGCCAAGATACGCGACGAGCCGCTTTTCGAGCGCCGCCCGCGCGGTCTCATTCCCATGCACCTCCATGACCGCCCGCTCGATCGGGATCAAAACCGTCGAGTCGGTTCCCAACTTGAACTCTTTCAACAACTCGAAGGATTGCTCCAAGGTCGGCAGCGGAGCCGGGGCTGCCTGGGGCGGACCCGGGCGCGGTGTCTGGGGCGGAGCCGGAGGCGGTGTTTGAGCTGCTTGCGCCATCGTTTGTCTCCCGCAACGAAACCTGTGTCCTGCTAAACCGTCCAGGGCGCCCGCATCGCCCTCTGGCGCATGCGATTGGCCGTGTCGTCGCCGATGAATTCCTCCTTGACCGGATCCCACTTCTGCGTGCGGCCCGTCCAGGTGGCGATGTTCGCGAGGTGCCCGACGTTTGTCGATCGCGTCGCGGCCTCCACATTCGACACCGGCTGCGAGCGGAGCCGAATCGCCTGAATCCAGTTGTCGTGGTGCGCGTAACCGCGCGCCCGATAGATCTGCTCGGCCAGGTCCTGCGGCGAGGTGGCACCGGTCTTCGCGTCGGGCTTGGCCAGCGGCTCGGGCGGCGTCAGCATCACGTCCGCCAGGATGGCCGGGTTGGAGGCCTTCAGCGGGCCCTGACGTCCGGCGACGATCCATCCGCGGTCGCCGACGAACAGGATCTCCCACTGGAAGCGCGTCGCCGGATCGAAGCCCGCCGGAATTTCCTGGAACTTGGGATTGAGCTGGCCCTGGAACGTCTGCACGAGGACGCCGTTGGCGTACTTGTAGTCGATGATCCGGCGCTCGGGCGTCCCGGGAACGATCTCCACCGGGCCGCTGTCGTCCATTCCCATCACCCACTGCGCGATGTCCAGATGATGCACGCCATTGGACGTGATGCTGCCGCCCGCGAAATCTCGCTGGATATCCCACGGTACCGTTCGCGAGCCCCGTTGACCGACCGGGTGGTAGCGGCTGTTGAAGGGATGGTACGGCGCCGGGCCGAGCCACATATCCCAGTCGAGGCCGGGAGGTGGAGTCTCCGGTGGAAGATTGAGGACCTGGCTGGTTCCGTACCAGTTGCAGTAGATGGTCTTCAGCGTCCCGATCCGGCCGTTCTGAATGAGGCGGCGGGCGGCCGCGAAGTCGTCGACGGAGCGTTGCTGGAAGCCCCCCTGGAGGATCCGATTATGGCGGCGGAAGGTATCGACCATGACCCGCGATTCGTGAATCGTGAGGGACACGGGCTTCTCGCAGTAGACGTCCTTCCCGGCCTTTGCGGCCATTGTCGAGATGACCGCATGCCATCGGTCCCCCGTGGCGATCAGGACGGCATCGATGTCCGGGCGCGCCAGGATCTCGCGGAAGTCCTTAGTGGCCGCTACGCCCTTGTAGTTTCCACGCTTCGTCTCGGCCGCGTACGCGGTTTCGACCGTGTCCCTTGCGTCATTCAGGCGCCATTCGTCGACGTCGCACACGGCGACCAGCTGAAGGTCCGGGTTGCTGAGCATCCGTCGCATGTTCCCGTTACCCATGATGCCGACGCCGATGGACGCGACATTGATTCGGTCGCTGGCGGCCTTCAGACCGATTCTCGGCAGTATCAGCGGCGCGACGAGCAGTCCAGCGCCCTGTTTCAGCAGCGTCCGGCGGTCGATTCCATTCTTCAGCCCAATACCCATCGTCGTTTCCCTTCTCTCAGATCACTGGAGGGCATCGTTCGCCCTCGGCTTGCGTATGGCGAAAACAGCCTTGCACACCATGGGCAACGCACACTATAGTGACGCCGTTTCACGACTGTCAAGGGTAGGCGGCATCAGCGAGACAACGGGCGTTCTCAAACGCCGGCCCGCGCTCCCGCGCCGCGCACGAACGCCCGGAACGAGCTCGTCGCCGTGCACGGCGGTCAGTCTCCTTATGCGCTGTCCCTGACAAGGTGGCGGAACAGATCCTTCTTGACCTCGGGCGTGCTGATTTTCCAAACACAACCATCGATGAAGTAGTGATGAATATTGATGAGGGCCAAAAGAATCATGGCACCAAACGGTAAGGTCTTGCCTGGAAGCGCGTCGGGTCCAAGGAACACAAACGCACCGACAGCGATGAGGGCGAGCACGTACAGGACGATGTGGTTTCGCTCAGCTTGGCTCTCTTCAACGTTGCGGCGATTGATTTCCACCCGTAACGGGAAAATCAAGTATTGCAGCGCATGGCAGACCTGCAGGAGCAACAAACCCGCATAGCCGCGGGTAAAGACCAGATACCCAAAGTAGAGAAGCGGGATCGGCACCAACGCCGAGAGCGGTGGCACTCGTTTGGTTCGGTAACCCATGCGAACGAAGACTGCAATCGCGACCACCATCGCGACGTGGGCGAAGGGCGTGATGACCTCGAAAAGGGTATCCAAAAACGGCTTCAGCTCGGGTACGAACAGTGTGTATTTCGGCACCAGGTGGTTGGCGATCGCGACGTGCCAGGCCACGAACACGAGAAGAACGGTGCGTAGCACCTGCCGTTCGATCTTCTGAATCTGTACGCCGCCGAGATAGGCGAAGGAGGCGACCATTCCCCAGGTTTGTCCAGCGTAGTGGGCGGCCAGATACATACCGGAGATCAAGTCAGCCAGGTGCGAGTACCTTGTCGTTGACCGGCTCGCGGAACACAACCGGATGAACCAATGAAAACAGCAAATATGAGCCGAGCACGATCGGTAGGTAAATCGAGGCCCACTTGTAGCGATAGACAATCTCTTTGGATTGGTAGAGCAGGCGATAGGAGGCGATGAAGTGCGGGAAGTTGAACAGGATCTGCAGACCCAGGATCGTCGCGGGCCAGTAGGCGTAGGACGCAAAGTCCGTGGGACTCAGAGCGATCGCCGCCAGGGCGCAGATGCCAATGCCGCCTACGCATAAGAAATCGAGCGTAGGCGAAAAGATTGCCCGTACCCCGGCCGCTGTGGGTGCCTCCGTTGCGGTCGCTTTCGGCGCGGCCTTCTTCGCTTTTTCTAATCGACGCGCCATGCCTCACCCCACCCGACCAATGGGAATGTCCCAGTAGCTGTCGAGAATTGAGACGGCGGCTCCTCACTGCTCGTGTAAAACGAGTGGTGACTAAGCCCGAGGCCACACGGCCTCACAACAAGGAACCGCCATGAAGAAGTCTCGCATAGCCGCCCGTCGCCAGAATCCTCGTGCATCGCCGACACCAACACCTGTCGCTGATCCGGCCTATGGGCTGATCTGATGCGGTCAGGGCCAGACACTATGGAACCGTTCATCAGAGTCCCGAAAGTGCTTGGAGAAGGCGAGGGTGCATGAGGCGAATCTTGATCGGCTTCCTCGTGGCGACAACGTTGCTGGTCCCGGCCTGCAAGAAGAAGACCGAGGGGGGCAACGTCGTGCAACTCGGCGCGGACGACCCGGGCCTTGTGGCCGCGGCCGCTGAAGCCAAGCGCCGCTGGCCCGAGTTCGTTGCGGCGTTCAACGAGCACCGGCCAGGGCGAAAGTGCGCTGTGAAATACGCCGCGCCCATCAAAGGCGGGGGCGACGAGCAAATCTGGATCATGGTCACCGCCTTGGGCAGCGGCACGATTTCCGGCACACTCGGGAACGCTCCCGTCGAGGACATCGGGCTGAATCTCGGCGATGCCGTGACGATCCAGACGGGCGACGTCAAGGACTGGCTGTTCACCGACGGACAGTCCATGACCGGCGGATTCTCGATCGCGACTCTCCGGAACGCCGCGGGCAAGCCAGAGCAGTTCACCGACGGACAGTCCATGACCGGCGGAGCCTCGATCTCGACTCTCAAGAACGCCGCGGGCAAGCGAGACGGCAAATGAACGCCGGCGGGAGGCTCGCCGATCACCGCGCCGCGCTCGAACGGCGCTAACGCTCCGCTGTGAAGTGCGGACCCGCGGCCGGAACGAGGCCGGCGCGCCGTGGCAGGTCGCCATCGAGCGTCCCGTGTTGCACGGCGACAGGAGGACATTATTGTTTTTTGAAGTTAGAAAGACCTCCTCATCTCATGACCCTCCT
>CAWIKP010000032.1:0-35191 GCA_963836735.1 uncultured Acidobacteriota bacterium
ATTCGCAATTCGTTTCAGCGCTTCATTGCCGTCGATAGCGTCGTGCTCCACCAGCCAGCAGCCAATCACCGTTCCGGTTCGCCCGATACCGCCCCAGCAATGCAACGTACGACGGGGTGCCGGCAGAAACATTCACCTCGAGCTGGGAGAGAAGCGCTTGAAGATCAGCAGGCCGCGGCACCCCCAGGTCCGGTATTGGCACCCGCTCGTACGCGACCGCTATTCGTCGGTCACTGGCAAGCTCTCTGAGCATGTCGTCATACGGCAACAATTCGCCTTCCTCGGTCAGGTCGAAGAAGGAGCGGATGCCCGCGTCGAGCAAGGCGTCGAGTTTGCGCCGCGTCTCGAGGCGCTCAAAGCGCCAGCGTATTCTCCAGCGAGCAACAACCCATCGACGACCCAGTACGAGTCCGGAATCGGCTTCATCATTCGTCAGGCGCCTGAGCGCACGCGACTCGTAGAGTGAGCGGGCTCGTTCTTCCCCTTGCTGTGTCAGTAGAAGCGCTCTGCTACCATCCGGTCTGTCGGCGACCACAAGTGTCGCGTCCGGATATTGGGTCAACTGCCGCCCCAGACCTGCGCGACGCGGTCGATATGGCACCTCGCCGAACATAAAAGCAGCAGGCCAGGTCATGCCGGTATCGCTCCCGCGGTATAAATCATCCATGCCCCGGATGCTGCCGACCCGTCCCGACGGAGACGCGCCTGATTCCGAGCGCAAGGTCTTCGCCGCCTTTGAACGGCACCTGCCGCGCGACTGGACCGTCTTCCACTCCCGCCGGATCGTCCTGCCACGGCAGGGCCGGCGGTCCCGCTGTCGAACACGAACTGGACTTTCTCGTCATCGATCCAGCCAGGGGACTCCTCGGTCTCGAGGTGAAGGGCGGGGTCGAGATTGGGCGCGACGCTGAAGGCTGGTATTCCGGAAGCGATCCTCGCCATCGCATCAAGTCGCCGGGTGCGCAGGCCCAGCGGGCGATGCACGGGCTGACGGACTATCTGCGGACGCGCACCGCGAATCTGGGACCTCACCTCCCCACTGTGAAGTCTGAAGCGCACCTACGGTGACGGAGAGCCCGTCACTCTGAAGTTCGCTGACGCGGTCGGAGAGATCCTAACGGCTGGACCTGGGACAGGCGTTCCCCTTCCCTTCAGGCTGTACCATCTGAGCCCCGAGGCGGTCAAGTTCTCGGGGTTGAGGAACGGTCAACGCCTTGCGCCTGTTGATGGCGGCAATGACGTTGGTTAGCGGGGCGGAAACCGATGAAGGTCGATCGTCGGGACTTCGGTTCGGACAATCTCTAGTGAGCAGAGACTTTCTTACTGCGGTGCTTGTCGACCTCTCGAAATCTTCAATTTCAGGCCCCATTCTGTGATCCCCGGCAGCCTTTAGCAAACCGTTTCCTGTCGGTTCAGGTTGAGCGAACACTCAAGCGACAAATGTCGCAGTCAAAACGGCGCGGCCTGGGACAAAACTGGGACACGCGCCGGCAGTCGAGCGTTTAAATTGTTTTGTTGCAATAATTTATGTTTTGCGGAGTGGGTGGGAATCGGACCCAGGCGGTCTTTGACATTACTCGTAGGGCAAGCGTCGGCCGGTGGCGCGGGCTCACCGCCATGACCAAAGAGAAGAAGAGCCAGGGAGTCGAGTGAGGTGAGCGGCCCGCACCCCTAATGCACCCCCAGCGACAACCCGGGCTGTCACCCACCGGGTTACGTCGTGGTAAACTGTTGATATGGAAGGCAATGTTGGCGGGGTCGACGGGACTCGAACCCGCGGCCTCCGGCGTGACAGGCCGGCGTTCTAACCAACTGAACTACGACCCCGTATAGCGATAGGTTGTCAATCCGCCTTCGCCCCTCACGGGGCTTCGGCGCGACAGACTTCGCATGTCACCTGGCGCGAAGTCTGCGCGTCCCTAGACGAAGCTGCGAGCAGAAGGCGTGTTTCGCGTCACACCTCTCTCCAGCGAAGTCCTTGCCAGCCGTAGCGCGAAGCGCGAAGGCTGGTGGGCGGTGAGGGTTTCGAACCCCCGACAGCCGGCGTGTAAGGCCGGTGCTCTACCACTGAGCTAACCGCCCCCATTCCTGGCGCCCTGCGGGCCCGCCAGCTGCCTGCCGAAACACTGATTATAGGGCCTTCCACGAGAGCAGCGCAAGGACGAGCAGCAATCCGATCACGGCGCGGTACTCGCGGTTCCTCATCGCGCGCGCGGCGCTGAACCGGCGTCCCTCGCTCGTCGCCCGGCCCTCGCGGTACGCCGGATACGCGGCGCCGAACTTCTCCGTCAGGTGCGCTTCCTCGGTCGCGATCGCGGCACCCAGCGTCAGGGCGAGATACAACGCGATCAGCACGGCCACGATGACGCTCGCGGATGCGACCGCCAGACCCACGCCGATGATCGTCGAGCCGAGATACAGCGGGTGCCGCGTGAACCGGTACGGCCCGGACGAGGTCACTTCACGTCCCTTCTCGAGATGGCCGGCGGCCCAGATCCGGATCGCCTCGCCCAGTACAGCTATGACGGCTCCAATCAGCAGGGTCTGTCGGGTAGGACGGGACAAGAGGATCGCAGCGAATCCCGAGATGAAGCCGATCGAGTACCCGCCTTCGCGCGAGAAGGTTCAGGAGCATGGTCAAGCGCTTCGGCGCGGCAGGCGCCGCCTTCGCGCGAGAAAGTTCAGGAGGGCCGTCATGCGAGTCGGCGCGGCCCTGATCTTCCGCCTGAAGGCGGAAGCCACCAGACGTCAGTCGAGTGCAGTCGTATGAAATCGTCGTGTCGTCGTGTCGTCGGGTCGTCGCGTGCCGCGAAGCGGGGCCGGCGGCCCGTGTGCCTCTGCGGGCGGTGGTGAACTCCCCGCGACTGCGGCGACCCGGCGGGGCGAATGCCGGTCGAAGAGATCGTCTTCATCAACATCACGTATGCGACGGCCCCAGCCGCTGCTGGATCGCGGCGGTCACTTCGGCCACCGACACATCATTCAAGCACCACGCCGCCTGGCGGCACTGCCGCTGGTAGTGGCACTTGCACGATCCGTAACGCGTCACCACCACGTCCCCGGCGGCCCAGGGGCCGTTCCGCTCGGGATCGGTCGGACCGAAGATCGCCACGATCGGCGTGCCGGCGGCACCGGCGATGTGGAGCGGGCCGGTATCCCCCGACACCATCAACGCCGCGGCGCGGGACAGTTCCAGCAGATCGGCGGTGGTGGTCGCGGGCGCGACGCGGGCGGCGCCGCCCGACGCCCTCGCCACCTCCTCGGCGAGCGGCTGCTCGGAGGGTCCCCACAGCACGAACGGATCGAGTCCCCGGACCTCCTTGAGGAACGCGCCGACCTCCCCGAACCGCGACGCCGGCCAGCGCTTGTTCGGCCACGCCGCGCCGGGATTGATCAGCGCGATCGGTCGCCCGGACGCCTCGGCCTTCACCGTCTCCACCACGACGGACGGGGAATGAGCGAGCGGGAACTCGACCTCGGTGGTGTTGAGGCCAGCCACCGACAGCAGATTCAGGTTCTTCTGGATCACATGCGCCGGCGGTTCGCCGTTGCCGACCTCCGAATAGAAGGGGCGCGCGCCTTTTTCCCGCAGGTGCCAGATCGAGAAACCGGCGACCCGATGGGCGCCCGAGGCACGCGCGATCACAGCCGACTTCATCAACCCCTGGAAATCGAGCGCGACATCGTAGCGCGCGGGACGGAGCGCCCGCACCAGCTGGATCCAGGCGCCCAGGGTGGGTTTCTCCAGCGGCACGACGCGATCGATGCAGGTGACCAGCTCTGCAAACGATGCGTGGCGCGCGTCCACGACCCAGTCGATGCGCGCGTCGGGATGGGCACGGCGCAGCGCCGCGGCGGCTGGAACGGCATGAACGATGTCGCCAAGCGCGCCAAGGCGGACGATGAGGAACTTCATCCGCGGAGACGTGCCACCAGATCGCGCGTCGAATGATCCTTCGGATCGCCGACGATCGCGATCCGTCCTCCATAACGGCGAACGGTCTCGCGCTCGGGCACGGTGTCGGACGTGTAGTCGGTGCCCTTGCAGTGCACATCGGGACGGAGCAGCATCAGCAGCGGCGTCACGGTGGGCTCGGGAAACACGACCACGTAGTCCACTCCGCGGAGCGCCGCGATCAGCTCGGCGCGATCGGCCGCCGGCATGATCGGACGGCCCGGCCCTTTCAGCCCGGCCGTGGTGTCGTCGTTCACCGCCACGATCAGCCGATCGGCCTCCTGCGCCGCCGCCTGCAGGTAGCGGACGTGGCCCACGTGCAGCAGATCGAAACAGCCATTCGCGAACGCGATCGTACGGCCGGCGGCGCGATCGCGCTCGACCTCCTGCACCAGCTGATCCCGATCTAGGACAATTCCCATTGCCAAGAGTGCCAAGATGCCAAAATTGCCAAACAAAATTTCAAAGGCGTACCCGCCGCTCGGCCGTCACCCCCGATCGGCGCGAATCGCCTGTTTCAGCTCGTCGGCGGTGACCGTGGCCGTGCCGCGCTTCATCACGACGAGACCACCGGCATAGTTCGCCAGGCGCGCGCCTTCCTCCGCGGTACCGCCCGCGGCCAGCGCCAGGGTCATGGTCGCGATCACGGTGTCGCCGGCGCCGGTCACATCGGCGATCTGATCGGAGCCGTGAATCGGGATGTGGAGGGTTGGCCGATCCGGCTCGAACAGCGCCATGCCGCGGCTGCCGCGGGTGATCAGCACGCCGGCCGCGCCGGTCCGGGTGAGCAGCGTGCGTCCGGCCCGCTCCAGCACCCGGGTGTTTTCGCCGATGCGCACGCCGAGCAGCGCCTCGACTTCCGACTCGTTCGGGGTGCACATCGTCATCCGCCGGTAATCAAGGAGCGCATAGCGCGAGTCGACCAGCACCGGCGGCTGATGCGATCCCGGACCCTTCAAGGTTCGCTGCGCGGCGCGAACGAGCGCGGGCGTGACCAGGCCGCTGCCGTAGTCCGAAACAATCAGCGCGTCGGAGCGCCCGAGGGCCGCGGAGACACGCCGGGCCACGGCGGTCCGTACCTGTTCCGGAAGGGCTGCGCGCGCGGTACGGTCGACGCGGACGACCTGCTGCTTGGCCGAGTGGACGCCGCCGGCAAGGATCCGTGTCTTGGTCGGAGTCGTCAGGCTGCGATGGGTCACGACGTTGCGGATGTCGATGCGGTCACGCATCGCCTCGAGCAGCCGCCGGCCCGCCTCGTCTTCTCCGGCCACCCCGATCGCGATCGCGCTGCCGCCGAGCGCGGCAACGTTGTTGGCGGCATTCCCGGCGCCGCCGGGCACGATGTCGGTCGAGTCGTATTCGAGGATCAGCACGGGCGCTTCGCGGGACACGCGCGAAATCCGTCCGTAGATGAACTCGTCGACCAAAAGGTCGCCGAGAATCGCGACGCGGACGCCGGCGAAGTCGTCGACGATGGAGAGGAGGCGATCGCGGGGGCTGTCGATCCGGGCCATCAGCCGTTCCGGAGGATCCACGCCGTTGCGGCGATCAGGTCGTCTGCGATCGTGACGGGCTCGACGGGGCGCTTCGTGGCGGCCTCGCTGGTCCGTCCGTAGCCGGTCCGCACCAGGATGCCGCGAGCGCCGGCGGCCACACCCGCCTGCACGTCCGTCCACTTGTCGCCGATGGTGAACGATCGCAGCAGGTCGAGGTCGAGCTCGCGCGACGCCTGACGCAGCATCCCGGGTCTCGGCTTGCGACAGTCGCAATGGCGGCGGTATCTCGCGATTTCGGCTTCCGGATGATGCGGGCAATAGTAGTAGCCCTCAATCCGTCCGCCACCGGCCCGCACCCGCTCGTCCACGACTTCGTGCGCGCGCAGCACGAACTGCTCCTCGTACATCCCGCGACCCACGCCCGACTGGTTGGTGATGATCACGACAGCGTAGCCGCCGCGATTCAGCAGACGGACGGCGTCGATCCCGAACGGAAAGAACGCCAGCCGCTCGAGACGATCGAGATACCCGGCTTCTTCGAGGAGGGTGCCGTCGCGATCGAGGAATACGGCCGGCTTCATGTGCGAGCGCCCGGCGTGAGCCGCTGGTCGAGCCGGCGAATCACGGCGTCGAACACGGTGTCGACGCTCACGCGGCGCATGCAGCGATGGTCAATCGGACAGTCTCTCAGCATGCAGGGTCGGCAGAATACCTGATGAATGATCACGTCGTGGTCGCCGAGCGGCGCGGTGACGCGCTCGTCCGTGGGCCCGAAGATCGCGGCCACGGGCACCCCCACCGCGGCGGCCAGGTGCATCGCGCCGGAGTCGTTGGAGACGAAGGCATGGCACGAAGCCAGGAGGCCCGTCAGCAGCCGCAGATCGGTGCGTCCGATCAGGTTGACAACGCGTGACCCGGCCGGAACTGTCGATTCTATCTCACGACCCGCCTCGCGGTCGCCGCCGGCGCCCACCATCACGCAGGTCGCTCCCCGCACGCTGAGGCGCGCGATCACCTGCGCGACGCGATCCGGCGGCCAGCGTTTCGCGTGGCCATACGCCGCTCCTGGAGCGAAGCCGACCAGCGGCGCCGAGCGATCGACGCCGAGGGTCTTCAAGAAAGCGTCGACGCGGCCGCGGGTGGCGGGGGTGATCTGGATCGACGGGCCGCCGTGGTCTGACGCACCGCCGAGGCCCAGTTCGCGAACCAGGTGCAGGTAGTACTCCGACTGGTGCACGCGCTGCCGCGGCTTCCGGATCGCTCGAGTGAGCAGCAGCCAGCGTCCGTGGGCGCGGTAACCAAGCCGCCGGGCAATGCCGGCCCGCCGGCTCTCCCAGGCCGTTCGAAAGGAATTGGTGAACAGGAGAATCGCGTCGGCGGCCACCTCACGCAACTGCGCCGCCTCGCGGCGCTGGTCGAGGGTGATCAGCTGGTCCGGTAAGGCAGCCGTGATCTCCTCGAACAGCGGCGCCACGGCTGGCGCGGCGGCGACGATCAGCGGGCGATCGCCGAGCGCCGCGCGCACCGCGGCCATCGCCGGCAGCGCCATGACGGCATCACCGAGCGGATTTGGAGCGCGGATTACGAGACGATCGGCGTCAACTCCCAACTTCCAACTCCCAACTCCCAACCTACCTACGTCCGAGCCCCGAGTCCCGAGCCCCGACGTCTACTGTTCTTCCGCGCTGGCCCGCGGGAACATCCCCTTCACCTTCGCCGCGCCGTCCACGTCGCGCCAGCGGCGGTGCATCCACAGCCACAGATCCGGATAGCGCCGCACGTACATCTCGAGCACGTCGGTGCAGCGCTGGGTAAACGCGCGGATGGCGTCAGGGTCGTCGCGGGCCGGCGGCGCCACTGCGTGCTCGTAGACCATCCGGAAGCGCCCGCCCGGCTGCGGCAGCGCGAAGACGGGCACGACCGGTGCACCGGTCCGCAGCGCGAGCGCCGCCAGCGCCGAGGTCGTTGCCGCCGGCCGATTGAAGAAATCGACGTAGACGGCATCCGCTGTCTGAATGTGCTGATCGATCAGGATCGCCACCCCCTGGTTGTCGGCGAGCGAGCGCAGCACCCGGCGGATCGCGCCGCGGCGGTAGATCACCGAGTTGCCGGTCCGCCGCCGCACCGACTCGAGCAGGTGGTGCAGCAGCGGATTGTCGAGCGGCCGTGCCAGCACCGCCATCGGCTTGATCTCCAGCGCGTGCACGAGCGCGTTGATCTCCCAGAATCCGAAGTGTCCCGTGAACATCAGCACGCCGCGCCCCTCGGCGTGCGCGGCCCGTACGCGGTCCTCCCCCTCGAACTCGACGCGGGCCAGCATCTGCTTCGGGCTCATCGTGCTGAACTTGAGCAGCACCGTGAGCAGGCGCCCGAAGTGCGCGAACATGCCCCGCGCGATCGCCGCGCAGTCCTCGTGCGATCGCAACGGGAACGCCGCCTGGAGATTGCTGATCGCCAGGCGCCGGTGCGAACGGTCGAACCGGTAGAACGCCCTGCCGAGGAGCGTCCCCGCCCCGAGCACCACCTGCATCGGCAGCAGTCTCGCCAGCTGGAGCACTGCGGTCACCGCCCCGTATTCAATTCGATGCCGCAGCAGAACGCGATCAGCCACGCGTGATTCCCCGGGTGGTCTCGAGTTCGGATCCGATCCAGGCGCGAAACCGGTCGAAGGGCTCCGGGCGCAACGAAATCGGCACGAACACGATCGGCACCGGCAGCGGCTCGAATGGCTGCAGCCGGACGTAGTCCTTTTCCGTCGTCACAATCATCGCCGCGCCGGTCTTCCTTGCGTTGGCGACAATGCGATCGACGTCGCCCCGGGTGAACCGGTAGTGATCGCGATACGCCATCGTGTCCGCGACGGACCATCCGGTTTCACGCAAATCGTGGAAGAACCGCGCCGGTGAGGCGATGCCCGCCACCGCAAGCACAGGCTGGCCGGCCGCTGCCGCCGCGGTGGCCCCCCGGTCGGGCGGAGTCTCGCGGCGAATGCTGTAGGTCGGCAGATCGAGCCCGGCGGATTCGATCACCACTCCCTCCTCGACGAGCACCGCATCGGCGGCAACCAGCGTGTCGAGCGGCTCGCGCAACCGTCCGCCGGGCAGCGTGACCGGATGGGCCACGTCCTCACGGCCGACGATGACGAGATCGATGTCGCGATCCAGCTGCAGGTGCTGAAACCCGTCGTCCAAGACGTGCACCGTCGCACCCAGCTGCTCTTCCGCAAAGATTCCCGCGCGATACCGATCCGGGCACGTCAGAACACGGACACCGGGCAATTGGCGCGCCAGCATCAGAGGCTCATCGCCCGCCGACGCGAGGTCGGCGCGGATCCCGGTCGCGTCACGCACGACGACGACGCCCGGCTCGTTCCGGGCACGGCCGTAACCGCGGCTCAGGACAGCGGGGCGCTCGCCCATGTCGAGCAGCATCCGGGCGATCGTGGCGGCGATCGGGGTCTTGCCGCGGCCGCCGACAGCGAGGTTGCCCACGCTGATGACCGGAGCACGAAGACGCTGCCGGAGCTCCGGCCTGGCCGCATAACGCTCGCGGCGCCGGCGGGCGATCGCCGCGTACAGGGCGCTCAACACGGGGTCCCCGATCGATCGGGCATCACCGAATCGCCGCGGCTCAGAGGGCTCGGAACGGCAGCACCGTGCCGGGCGCGTCGGATGGAAGGAGCTGCGTGATCACCGCGAGGGTGCGGGCGCGGGCGCCGCGATTCGCCTCGACCAGCGCGCGCGCGGCCGCGCCGAGACCGGCGCGCTTGACGGGATCGGAGAGCAGCTCGACGAGCACGTTCTCGAGCTCGGCGTCGGCCTGCACCTGGACCGCCCCGCGGTTCTCGATGAAGGTCCGGGCGATCTCGGCGAAGTTGTGCATGTGCGGACCAAACACGATCGCCTTGCCGAACACCGCCGGCTCCAGGATGTTGTGGCCCCCTGCGTCGACGAGGCTGCCGCCCACGAACACCACGGTGGCAACCTGATACACCTGCGCCAGCTCGCCGATGGTGTCGAGGATGACCACGTCGACCCGGGGCTCGGCATCGACCGCGAGCTCGGTGCGCCGAGCCACGCGCCAGCCTGGCTGCTTCGCCAGCCGCTCGACCTCTTCGAAGCGCTCGGGCTTGCGCGGGGCGATGATGAGCAGCGCGTTGCCCCAGACCGCGCGGATCCGCTGAAACGCCTCGAGCACGGTCTCCTCTTCCCCTTTGAGGGTCGAGGCCGCGATCACCACCGGCCGATCCGGGCTGATGCGGAAGTAGCGGAGCACACGATTGCGGCCGCGATCCGCCACCATCCCGGGAGTCTCGAGCGAGTCGAACTTCAGCGAGCCGGTCACCGACACCCGGTCGCGATCGGCGCCGATCTCGACGATCCGGCGCGCCGACTCCTCGCTCTGCATACAGAACCGATCGACGTCCGCGAGCACCCGCCGGAAGAATCCGCGCGCCAGCCGGTAGCGCGGGAACGAGCGCAGGGAGATACGTCCGTTGACCAGCGCCGTCTTGACACCGGCGCCGCGGCACGCTCGCAGCAGGTTCGGCCACAGCTCGGTCTCCATCATCACGAACAGCCGGGGCTTCACCACGCGCATCGTCCGGCGGACGATCGGCGGCAGGTCGAGGGGAAAGTAGAAAACGCCATCCACGTCGTGGACGTTGTTCCGCGCGACCTGATTGCCGGTGATGGTGGTCGTCGACAGGAAGATGCGCAGCCTCGGATAACGCTCACGGAGCTGGGGCAGCAGCGCGCGCGCCGTCAGGACCTCGCCCACCGACACCGCATGGATCCAGATCGACTCGTCGCCGTCGAAGTTGAACGAGAGCGGGAGATACCCCAGGCGCTGCGGGAGATTGCGGATGTACTTGCGGTAGCGCACCGCTTGATAAAGGAAATACGGCGACAGGATCGCAAAAAACAGCACGACCGCGACGCTGTAAATCGTGTACATCACCGAACTCCGTACTCTAGACCGCGTTTGGCCACTGCGCAAGCCGGAGGTTCATATAGAATCGGGTGTTTACCGGTTGGAGGATTTTGAACTATGGCTACCAAAGTCGGAATCAATGGGTTCGGCCGCATCGGCCGCAACATCATGCGCGCCGCCATGGGCGATAGCAATATCGACATCGTCGCGGTCAACGATCTCACCAATGCCGCAACGCTGGCCCACCTGTTGAAGTACGACTCGATCCTCGGCAACCTGAAGGCGGACATTTCGTCGTCGAGCGATCGGATCAAGGTCAACAAGGACGAATTCCAGGTGTTGTCGCTCAAGGACCCGGCCCAGCTGCCGTGGAAGGACCTCGGCGTCGACCTGGTGTTCGAATCGACCGGCCTGTTCACCGATCGTGATTCGGCGGCCAAACACCTCGCGGCGGGGGCAAAGCGCGTCGTGATCACCGCTCCGGCGAAGAAGCCGGACATCACGATGGTGCTCGGCGTCAACGACGACAAATACGACGCCGCCAAGCACCAGATCATTTCCAACGCCTCGTGCACGACCAACTGCCTCGCCCCGATCGCGAAGGTGCTGCACGAGAAGTTCGTCATCAAGAAGGGCTGGATGACGACCGTGCACTCCTACACGAACGACCAGCAGCTGCTCGATCTGCCGCACAAGGATCTGCGGCGGGCACGCGCAGCGGCGCTCTCCATCATCCCGACCACCACCGGCGCGGCGCTCGCCGTCGGCGAGGTGCTGCCGGAGCTGAAGGGCAAGCTCGATGGCATCGCGATGCGGGTCCCGACCCCGAACGTGTCGGTCGTCGATCTGGCGGCGATCCTCGAGAAGAAGACCACCACGGACGAAGTGAACGCGGCATTCAAGGAAGCGTCGGAGGGCAGCCTCAAGGGCATCCTGCAGTACTCCGAAGAGCCGCTCGTGTCGGTCGATTTCCGCGGCAACGATCACTCGTCGATCCTCGACGCGCCGTACACCTCGGTGATGGACGGCGACTTCGTGAAGGTCCTGTCGTGGTACGACAACGAGTGGGGCTACTCGCGCCGCTGCGTCGATCTGCTCCGCTTCCTGGCAAAGAAAGGCCTGTAGTGCCGGCACGGTCTCTTTCCGACCTCGACGTCTCGGGCAAGCGCGTCCTGGTCCGTGTCGACTTCAACGTGCCGATCAAGAACGGCGCAATCACCGACGACACACGCATCCGGGCCTCGCTGCCGACGATTACCTGGCTCCTCGACCACGGCGCCACGGTGATCCTGGCCTCGCACCTGGGACGTCCCAAAGGCAAACCCAACCCGGAGTTCTCGCTGCGGCCGGCCGCCGAGCGGCTGTCCAGCCTGCTCGGCGGGCGGCCGGTGCAGTTCGCCGAGGACTCCGTCGGCGAGCCGGCCCGCGCGGCGATTCAGGCCGCCGGCAAAGGAGGCGTCGTCCTTCTCGAGAACCTGCGGTTCCACCCCGAGGAGGAAAAGAACGATCCCGGCTTTGCCAGACAGCTGGCGGAGCTCGCGGACGTCTACGTGAACGATGCGTTCGGGTCCGCCCACCGGGCCCACGCCTCGACCGAAGGCATCGTCCATCACGTGAAGGAAGCCGCGGCCGGCCAGCTGATGTCCAAGGAGGTCGAGTATCTGGGCCGCGTGCTCGAGAATCCCGATCGCCCGTTCGTCGCCATCCTCGGCGGGGCCAAGGTGTCCGACAAGCTCGAGGTGATCGAAAACCTGATCTCGAAGGTCGACGCCCTGCTCATCGGCGGCGCCATGGCCTACACGTTTCTGAAGGCGCGCGGCATCGAGGTCGGGACATCGCTGGTCGAAACCGACCTGCTCGATACGGCTCGAGACGTCGAGCGCCGGGCGCAGGAGCAGGGCCTGCGGTTCGAGCTCCCGGTCGACCACGTCGTGGCCCCGAAGCTCGAAGCCGGCGGCCCGACCGGGACCCTCGAGATCCCCGATCCGGCGATTGACAGCCGCATGGGGCTCGACATCGGACCGAAGACCATCGCGACCTACCGCTCGGTGATTGCCGGCGCGAAGACCGTCGTCTGGAATGGTCCCATGGGGGTGTTCGAGATCGACGACTTCGCGAGAGGGACGATCGAGATCGCCAGGGCGGTTGCCGAGGTGAAGGGCACCACGGTCATCGGCGGCGGTGACTCGATTGCGGCGGTCGCGAAGGCCGGCGTGACCGACAAGATCACGCACATCTCGACCGGCGGCGGCGCCTCGTTGGAATTCCTCGGCGGCCAGACGCTGCCGGGGGTGGCGGCGCTCAAGTAGAGTCGACAGCCACTCCTCAAGGCATCACAGGAGGAGAGGAGGTCAGGAGGAAATCCAAAAAACTCTCCTGAACTCCTTGCCCTCCTGTTAAGGTTTTCCTTTGCGACAGGATGATGTGATGCGTACGCCCTTTGTTGCCGCCAACTGGAAGATGTACAAGACCGTGCACGACGCGGTCGTGTTCATCAAAGAGTTCCAGGGCATGGTCAAGGACTTTGCCGACATCGAGATCGTCGTCGCCCCGGCGTTCACCGCGCTCCATGCGGTCGCGGAAGCGGCGCGCCACACCAACATCGGTGTCGCGGGCCAGAACCTGTTCTGGGAAAAGGAGGGCGCGTTCACCGGCGAGGTGAGCGCCCCGATGCTGCGCGAGGCCGGGGCCGAGTACGTGATCATCGGCCATTCCGAACGCAGGCGGCTGTTCCAGGAGACCGACCAGACGGTCAACCGCAAGCTGATGGCCGCGCTCGGCGCAAGCCTGACGCCCATCGTGTGCATCGGCGAGACGCTCGACGAGCGTGAAGCCGGACAGACGATGGCGGTGCTCGATCGTCAGATCAAGGATGGCCTCGACGGGCTCACCGGCGATCTGGTCGCGGCCATGGTGATCGCGTACGAACCCGTGTGGGCGATCGGGACGGGCCGGAACGCGACGCCAGAACAGGCGGGCGAGGCTCACGCCCACATCCGCACGCGCATCCGCCAGGGGTTTGGCGGCGCCGCGGCCGACCAGTGCCACATCATCTATGGCGGCAGCGTGAAGCCGGACAACATCCACTCCCTGATCGTGCACCCCGACGTGGACGGCGCGCTTGTCGGCGGAGCCAGTCTGGACGTCACCGGGTTCCGCGAGATCGTCACCCGGAGCCGTCAGGGGTGACGAGGGCTTTTGGCTGATCGTCAACGAACGGCACGTCAGCTGGATCACCCGGCTGAACGATGTTAAAATCGGCCGTTATGCTTTATTACGTAATAGCTGCCCTGTACGTGCTCGCCTGCCTGCTTCTCCTGCTGGTCGTGCTGCTGCAGCAGGGCAAGGGCGGGGACATCGCGAGCGCGTTTGGCGGAGGCGGCAGCCAGACCGCATTTGGCGCGCGCGGGGGGGCAACTGTTCTGACCCGGGCGACCGCGATCCTCGGCGCGATCTTCATGGTGGGCGCCGTCGTTCTGAGCATTCTCGGCCGGCCCGGCACCGGATCGCTGCTGCGCGGCGGGGCCGCGCCGCCGCCCGCGAGCGCACCGATCGCCAAGCCGCCACTCGAGCCGACCAAGCCCGCGCCGGCCCCGCAGCAGCAGCCAACGACGCTGCCGCGGCCCGAGCAGGCGAAACCGGAGACGCAGAAACCGGCCGGCACACCGAAGTAGCCCCGATCGCCGGGTCTAGAGACCCGGCTCCAGCGTGTCAGCGCCCGGGTCCGCCGTGTTGGCGCCCGGGTCCACCGGGTCAGCCCCGGACCCCACAGGCTTCTCCAGAAACGTCCGCATCCGATCGAGCTCGCGCTCGAGTGCGTCTTTGAAGCCGCGATTCGACCGGCGCTGCGGTTCGACGAACCCGAATTCAGCGCGCAACTCGCCCTGCCGCTGCGACACGTTGGCCCAGCCGATCACGCGATCCCGCCACAGCAGCGGCAGCGCGTAGTACCCCAGCTTCCGTTTGGCCGCCGGCGTGTAGGCTTCGAAGCGATAGGCCCAACCCCACAGCAACTCGAATCGCCGGCGATCCCAGACGACGGGATCGAACGGAGATAACAGGCGCACCGCCTCGTCGGGCACCGCCGGACGGGGATCTTCGTCCGCGGGCCAGAACCAGTCGACGCCATCGACGCGATCTCGACCGAGCCGCTCGTGCGCGCGCCTCAGACCCGCCTTCAATTCCTTCTGCCACTGCGGCACCGCGTACCGCAGCCGGCTGACCGTCGCCGAAAGGCTCGGCCGCGGCAGCGGCGCATAGATCCGGATCACGACATCGATCAGCGCATCGACGCGAGCCCGGACTTCCGCCGCACCGAGAGATGACGCCGCACGCTCGCTCGGCGCGTAGACGCGGATGCCGGCTCGACGGCCCGCGACCCGGAGCAGGCCACGGTAATGCAGCGCGTCGAGCAGATGCGTCGTGGCATTCGACGAGCCGCCCCAGTAGTTGGTGACCGTCCCGTGCGCGAAGCGCTCCTGCGCTTCGCGAGGATGCACCGCCCCGCGCTCCCGCACGAACGCCAGGAGGCGCTCCGATCGCGTCTTCCCGGGCGACGGCCAGGCGGGGACGATCCGCCTCGGGTGCATCAGCGCGTAGACCGCAGCCGTGACGAACCCGTAGTTGATGAAGAAGTCCTCCTCGATTCCGAGTGTCGAGTAGTAGCGCTCCAGATCGCCGGCGCGGTAGTCGACGACCCGATGCCGCATGGTCAGGTCCTGCGCCCTGGCCGGAGCGCGGATTGGATCCGCCTGGACGAAGCCGAAGCGCTGCAACGCGAGATCGAGGGAGGTTGCTGGAAAGAGACTGCGGGCGACCGCGAAGCGCCGGAGATCGTCGAGACCGTGCCGGCTCATTTCCGCCGGACGATCTCCACTGCGTAGACATGCCGCTCACCGGCCGCGAACTGGCCGGTGAAGACGACCCACTTCTTGTCGGGCGTGATGTGCACGTTCGGCTCGACGCCGCCGCGGCCGGTCACATAGTTGTGCCGTGACATGTCGACGAGCTTCTCGCGCGCCAGCGTTCCGTCCGGCTGGACCCGGAACAGGTTGATCCACATCCCGTCGCTCGAATACGCCACCTGGGACGGATCGCCGCCGTCGCTGGCAAAGAGGGTGTCGTCGCGGGAGCTGTTGAAGTGGATACCCCACCAGTCACGCTCCACGTGATAGCGGGTCTGCCTGCCTGTGGCCATGTTCACGCCGGCCAGCCAGAACGCCTGGCTGCGCGGCGTTTGCAAATCGAACCAGACGGTCCGGCCGTCCCAGCTCCACCACTCATGGCCGTTGATCTCCATGTCCATCGTGCGCTTGTGCATCAGCCGCATCGCGCTCCCGTCGGTCCGGATGGTCCAGGTGCGATCGAGCTCGTGCCACGTGCCTTCGTAGCAATACAGGAGCAGGCCGGGATCGACGGGGTTGAACTGGAGATGGTTCAGGTCGCCGTACTGAAAGCCGGTTTCGTAGGGCTCGCCCGACGCCAGCTTCGTGAAGACGAACGACTGCAGCCCCGGGTTGAGCGCGCGCGGAGCCAGTTGATCCTCCTTCTTGACGGCGTACTGCTGATCGGCGGTGAGATCCTCCATTCGCTTGCCCGGGAACATCCGTTGGAGCTGCGGAATGATCGGCCGTGGCGCCGGAGGCGGGTATTTTCCGTCGCGATCGATCGCCGGCGCCTTCTTGACGACGGCGAGCGTTTCGTCGGCGTTGATCAGGCCGGTGGCGTGTGGCACCTCGCGCACGGCTCGCGTATCGATGTTCACGGCCTTCACGGGTCCGGCGCCGCGGCCGCTGCCCGAGTTCCCCGCGCCGGCGCTGAGATAGATATCCCGCCCTCGTCTGGCGAAGTAGCCGCCCCCGGCCTGCGGCGCCACGACGTCCAGCTGCAGGTCGTCGCGCCCGAGCTTTGCGACGTCGATGACGGCGACCCCTTTCGGCGTCCGCAGCATCATCTTGTCGCCGGCAGCGGAGAACGCGTTGTCGTGAAAGTAGAGGGTCGAGCTGCCAGGCTCATCCGAGAGGCGAATCACGCGATGGCCGGTCGCCGGGTCAACCCATTCGCGGCGGCCGCCTGGCTGCGTCGCCTGGAACACCGAACCGGCAGCAGCCAACGAGAACAGGAGCGCAACGAATCTCATGGATGAGCCTTGGGCATCATGACGGATTTTGCGCGCCGATTATCCCATCATGAGGGCGCGGCTGGCCGTCAGGCTCAGCATTTTCCATGGCTGTGAAGAACTGCGAAGACCAAGGCAGTTAGGGCATCTGCCGTCACACAAGATTTGCACCTGATTGATGCTGGCATCACAGCGGCTCCCTACACTGTGAATTCGACACTTCCAGGGGGCCGCCATGAATATGCGTGAATCTCGTTCGTTGCGTCACGAAGGTTCAGAGGATGTCGGAACGCTCTGGATGATGCACCGCCGCGAACACACCGCCCGCTGCGCCCTGATCGCGCGGCGCAACGGATGGGAGGTGCGCGTGCTGATGGGACGCGACCTGCTGCTCGAAGAGCGTTGCGAGCGCGCCGACGAAGCGTTCTCGACTGCGGAGCTCTGGAAGAGCCGCATGCTCCAGGACGGCTGGCGTCAGGTGCTTCCAGGGTCCTTGAACTTCTGAACCTCTGAACCCCACCGGTTTACTCCCCCGTTACATCCGCCTCCCGCCGCACGGTAACATCCGTAAATTCGCTCCCGAGATCCATCGATGGCCGACTCGTCCGCGATCGCGACGGAACTGATTGGTGTGCTCGACATGGGTGCGAGCGCGATTCGACTGGTTGTGGCGGAGATCGACAACCGCCGCAACGTGCGCGTGATCGAGGAGGCGTCGCGGGGCGTGCTGCTCGGGCGAGACACGTTCTCGGGCGGCGTGATTCGCTCGCAGACCGTGGACGCCGCGCTCGACGCGCTGGACGGTTTCCGCGAGATCATGGACGGCTACGGGGTGCGGGACGTCCGTGCGGTGGCGACCAGCGCCGTCCGCGAGGCGCGCAACGCCGACATGTTCCTCGACCGCGTGCAGGGGCGCACCGGCATCAGGTTTGAAATCATCAATGAGGCCGAGGAGAGCCGCCTGGTGTACATGGCGGTGCGGCATGCGCTGCGCCGTCATGCCTCGATGAAGTCGGCGCGGACGCTGCTGGTCGAGGTCGGCGGCGGCAGCACCAGCCTCACTCTGCTCCGCGGGGGCCAGCCCATGCGTTCGGGAGTCTATGCGCTCGGGGCGGTCCGGCTGAGACAGCAGCTCGATCTGCGGCGTCACACGCAGGAGCTCCAGGTGGCGCTCCTCAAGCGTTACATCGCGAACGTGGTGGAGGAAATCCGGCTCGAGATCCCGCTCGATCGCATCTCTCACGTGATCGCGATCGGGGGCGATGTCCGCTTCGTCGCTTCACAGCTGACCGGCACCCAGCCGGACGCGGAGGTCCGTGAGCTCGGGCGCGAACAGTTCCTCGCATTCTGTGACGAGGTCGAGCGCATGGACGAGGACACCCTGGTCGATCGATTCCGGCTGCCCGCCGTCGAAGCCGAGACGCTGCTCCCGGCGCTGCTCATCTACCGGACGCTTCTCTCGGAAACCTCCGGAGCCAGGATGACCATCTCGTCGGCCTCGCTCAGGGCCGGCGTCGTGCTCGACGTCGCCGAACCGAAGAACCGGGTGACGGCGGAGGACTTCGAACACCAGGTGCTGGCCAGCGCCGAGGCGCTCGGCCACCGCTACCGGTTCGACCGGGACCACGGCCAGCACGTCGCCATGCTCGCCACCCGTTTGTTCGAGGAGCTTCGGGCGGAACACGCGCTCGGCGATCGCGAGCGGCTGCTGCTGCAGGTCTCCGCGCTCCTTCACGACGTCGGGATTTACGTGAGCCTGCGCGCGCATCACAAGCACTCCCAGTACATCCTCGCGGCGTCCCAGATCTTCGGCCTCTCCAACGAGGAAACCGCGATCGTCTCGAACATCGCCCGCTACCATCGCCGCGGCCTGCCGCAGGATACCCACGTGCCGTTCATCGCCCTCGACCGCACCGATCGCCTGATCGTCAACAAGCTGGGAGCGATTCTCCGCCTGGTCAACGCTCTCGACGCCGAGCACGCGCAGAAAGTGCGGAACGTGAAGCTGGTGCGCCGGGGCAGCAACTGGATCCTCGAGCTCGAGGGAGATGGCGATCTCACGATGGAGCTGCTGGCGGCCACCGCGCGCGGGGATATGTTCGCGGAGATCTACGGGCGCCAGCTGGTCCTCCGCCGGGCCGGAGTCGTGTCGTGACCACTGACACCTCGCTCTTCATCAACCGGGAGCTGTCGTGGATGGCCTTCAACGAGCGCGTGCTCGAAGAAGGCGCGGATCCGACGACGCCGCTGCTGGAGCGGGTGAAATTCGCGGCGATTACGGCGGCGAACCTGGACGAGTTCTTCATGGTCAGGGTCGCCGCGGTCAAGCGCGCGGTCGAGGAGGAAGATGCGGAACCCGATCCGGCCGGCCTGGCCCCGCGCGAGGAGTTGTCGGCGATTCGCCGCCGATCCCGCGCCTTCGTCGAGTCGCTGTACCGGCTGGTGAACGACACGCTGCTGCCGGCCCTGGCGTCTTCGGGAATCTCGCTGGTGACGGTCCGTGAACTCGACGATGCGAAGCGCGCGGCGCTCGGGACCTTCTTTCGCGAGGCGGTTCTTCCCGTGTTGACGCCCCTCGCGATCGACGTCTCGCGCCCCTTTCCCCTGTTGTCCTCGCTGAGCCTCAACCTCGCGCTCCTGCTGGAGCCGGCAGCGGGTGAAAGCGAACGGCGACTCGCGATCGTGCAGGTTCCCGTCGGCCTCACGCGGCTGGTCGAAGTCGCTGGCGCCGACGGCTACACCTTCGTCCTGCTCGAGGAAATCATCAGGACTTACATCGCGCAGCTCTTCCCCGGGCAGACCATTCTCGAGACGACGGTGATCCGGCTCGCGCGCGACGCCGAGCTCGAGCTCGACGACGAAGGCGGACGAACGCACCTGGAGGTCGTAGAGCGCGAGGTGCGCCGCCGGCGCCGCAGCGACGTCGTCCGGCTGGAGGCCGAATCCTCAGCGTCCGACGAGCTCCTGGCGCTGCTGCGCGATCAGCTCGATCTCTCGCCGGATGAAGTGTACGCGGTCCCGGGACCGCTCGATCTGCGGGTGCTGTTCGGGCTCACCGAGCTCGCCGGGTTCGATGCGCTGCGCGAGCCCCCGCTGCAGCCAGCGAGCGTGCTCCGCGATCACGAGCAGACCAACGTGTTCGAGGTCCTGGATAGCCGGGACGTGCTGCTCCACCATCCCTACGAAGCCTACGATCCGGTGACCGCGTTCGTCGCGCAGGCGGCCGACGACCCCGGCGTGCTGGCGATCAAGCAGACGCTCTATCGAACCAGCGTCGGCTCACCGATCATCGCCGCGCTGCAGCGGGCGGCGGAGCGCAACAAGCAGGTGACCGTGCTGGTCGAACTCACCGCGCGCTTCGACGAGGAGCGCAACATCCAGTGGGCCCGGGCGCTGGAGCAGGCAGGCGCGCACGTGATCTACGGGGTCAAGCGGTACAAGACGCACGCCAAGATCTGTCTCGTGGTCCGGCGGACGCCGCATGGGCTGCGGCGGTACGTGCACCTGGGAACCGGCAACTACAACGAGCGCACGGCCAGGGTCTACACCGACTTCGCCCTGATGACCTCGTCGCAGACGATCGCCGAAGATGCGACCGCGTTCTTCAGCGCACTCACCGGGTACTCCGATCCGCCGCGCCTGAAGAAGCTGGTGATGGCGCCAACCCACCTCCGCCCGCGCTTTCTCAAGCTGATCGAACGCGAGAGGCGGCGCGCCGAAGGCGGTCAGCCGGCGGAGATCGTGGCGAAGATGAACTCGCTGATCGACGAGGAGATCATCGAGGCGCTGTACGCGGCCTCCCAGGCCGGCGTGGTCGTCAAGCTCAACGTCCGAGGCATGTGCGCGCTCCGCCCCGGCGTCCCGGACGTCAGCGACACGATCGAGGTGATCTCGATCGTGGATCGGTTCCTCGAACATTCGCGCGTCTATTACTTCCTGAACGGCGGCGACGAGCAGGTGTATCTGTCGAGCGCGGACTGGATGAGCCGCAACCTGGACAAGCGCGTCGAGCTGATGTTCCCGATCGACGATCCGGGCCACAAGAGCAGCGTCCTCTACGCACTGCGCGCGATGTTCCGCGACAACGTCAAGGCCCGCTGCCTCCGGCAGGACGGCACCTACGAACGCAAGGAACCGGCGCCCGGAGAGCAGCCGTTCCGCGTCCAGCAGCACCTGCAGGACGAGGCGCGCCGGCGCACCGCCCTCGCCCGCGAGCGCAAGGGGGTCACGTTCTCACCGGAAGAAGCGTGAAAATCTGGCGGGTCTGAAGACCCGCCCCGCAAGCCCCAGGCTCCCCCCAACAAACCCCTTGAACTCCTGAAAGCGAATAGCGTATATACTGTGCATATCATACATGCACAGTGACCTGGTCATTTCCCAAGCCGATCGGCGGCCGATGTATCTCCAAATCATGGAGCAGGTCCGGCGTCGGATTGCGATTGGGGACTGGCAACCGGGGGACGAGCTCCCGTCGATCCGGGCGCTCGCCGCGGCGGTCCAGGTCAGCGTGATCACGGTGAAGCGCGCGTATCTCGAGCTGGAACGGAGCGGAATCATCGTGACACGGCAGGGGAAAGGATCGTTCGTCGCGGAAACGGCGGATCTCAGATCCCGCCTGCAGCGGGGCGAGCTCGACGGACATCTGACGTCCGCGATCGAGGTCGGCCGCCGGCTTGGCCTCAGTCCGGAGGAGATCGAGAGCCGTCTGCGGGACTTATTGAACGAGAAGGCCCCGGACGCTGCCGGGAAGGAAGAAAGTCAACGATGACTGAGCATGCGATCGAGGTCGCGGGACTGGAAAAAGCCTATCGCTTCTTCCGACTGGCGAACGTGAGCCTCGAGCTCGAGCCCGGTCAGATCATGGGGTTCGTCGGCCCGAACGGCGCGGGCAAGTCGACCGTGATGCGGATCCTCATGGGCATGGCCAGGGCCGATCGCGGCTCGGTGCGAGTGCTCGGTCACCCGATCCCCGAGGAACAGGCGTCGGCGAAGCGCGATGTCGGGTTCGTCTCCGAAGACATGCGCCTGCACGGCAACGTGAGCCTTGCCTGGCACATGAAGCTCATTGCCTCGATCTACCCGGGCTGGGATGCCGCGTATGCCGACCTCCTGCTGCGCCGCTTCAATCTGCACCGCGAACAGCCGATCAAAGCGCTGTCGCATGGAGAGCGGGTCAAGGCAACGCTCCTCCTGGTCCTCGCCAGGCGTCCACGGCTGCTGCTGCTCGACGAGCCGACGACCGGCCTCGATCCCGTCGCTCGGCACGAGATCCTGACCGAGCTGATGGCGGTCGTGCAGGACGAGCGCCGGGCGATTCTGTTCTCGTCGCACAACACGCAGGACGTCGAGCAGATTTCCGATCAGATCGCGTTCATCGATCGCGGCCGGATCATCGACGCCAGCGACAAGGAGACTTTCCTCGATCGGTGGCGCCGGCTGCACCTGGACGTCCCCGCCGGCGTCGAGCTCCCGGCTCTCCAGGACGTGGTCGAGACCAGGACGAGCGGGCGCATCGCGATCGTCACGACCAGGGGCTACTCGCCGGGAATCGAAACGATCTATCAGCGGGCAGGGGCGCAGGTCCGTGACGTTCAGCGGATGACGCTGGAAGAGATCTTCGTCGCCAACGTGATGAGCAACCGGCAGGAGCGGGCAGCATGAACGGCACACTCGTGCGCCGGCTGATCCTGCTGGATCTCTATCTGATGCGATGGCCGGTCGTCAGCTCACTCCTCGCCGGCCTCGTCGCGATCGCGGTCATGCCGCTGAGCCCGGTCTCGTCCTACGTTGGCGGCGTCTGCCTCATCTGCGTGCTCGTGATCCTGAACATCGTCCTCGTGATGACGTTCATCGTGCAGGAGAAGAAGGACAAGGTTCAGATCTTCATGCTGAGCCTGCCGGTGTCGACGACGCAGTACACCGCGGCAAAGCTGCTGGCAAATGCGATCGCGTTTACCGGGTCGTGGATCGTGCTGACGATCGGGGTTGTCGCGGTCATCGACGCTTCGGCGCTGCCAAACGGCATCCTGCCCTTCCTGCTGGCGGTGCTCGCCTATCTCCTGATGTATTACTGCGTTCTCCTCGCCGTCGGGTTGGCGTCCGACAGCAGCGGCTGGCATGCGACGGTGATCACTGTCGGAAACGTCTCGGTCAACTTCCTCATCCCGTGGCTGCTGTCGCGGCCGTCGGTGTACCGGCATCGCAGCAATCCGCTGGCGGTCTGGACCGGGGACATCGCGGCCGTTCTCGCTGTCGAGATCACCGTGGCCGTCATCGCGCTCGGGCTTGGCCTTTACGTTCGGTCGCGCCGAACGGATTTCGTGTAAGGAGCCGTCCATGTCGACATCAACCGAACGCGTGCACGCCCTCGATGCGGTTCGTGCGTTCGCCCTGCTGCTCGGGGTCGTCTTCCACGCCGGGTTCTCGTTCATTCCCGGACTGATTCCGGGAGTCTGGGCGATGACCGACAATTCCCCCAGCTCCGCGATCGGGGTCCTGCTCTTCACGGCGCACATCTTCCGGATGTCGCTGTTCTTCTTCGTCGCCGGCGTGTTCGCCCGGATGTTGTTCCACCGCGGCGGCGCGCGCGGCTTCTGGGCGAACCGGGCGAAGAGAATCCTGGTACCGCTGGTGGCCGGCTGGCCAATCATCTTTCCGGTCACGGCAGCAGTGTGGGTGTGGGGGCTGTACCGGACGTTCGGCGGCACGCTGCCCGCGCCGCCGGCCAACGCCCCTGCCGCGCCGCCCGGGACCTTTCCGTGGACTCACCTCTGGTTTCTGTATTACCTGCTCGTGCTCTACGCGATCGTGCTGGCCGTCAGGGCGGCCTTCGGTGCGATCGATCGAAACGGATCGCTGAAGCGAGCCGCAGATGCATCGGTGCGGCGACTCGTCCACACCGGTACCGCTGCGGTGGCGCTGGCGCTGCCGGTGGCCCTGGCGTTGTTCCTCCGTCGCGAGTGGATTGGCTGGTTCGGGATCCCGACCCCTGATCACTCGGTGATTCCCGAGCTCGCCTCACTGGTCGGGTACGGCTCTGCCCTGTCGTTCGGATGGATGATTCACAGGCAGGCGGACCTGCTCGCGGTCTGGTCCCGTCAGTGGCCTTTGCACTTCGCCGGGGCACTCGGCGGCACGGCCGTCTGCCTGTCGCTCGCGGGCATTGCGCCCGCCTTCGTTCCAGTTGCCTCCGGCGGTGTGAAACTCGGCCTCGCGCTCGCCTACTCGCTCAGCATCTGGTGCTGGTCGCTCGCCGTCCTCGGTGTCGCAACCCGGTTCCTCTCACAGGCCAATGCCACAATCCGGTACGTGGCCGATGCTTCCTACTGGATCTACCTGGTGCACTTGCCAGTCGTGGTCGCGTTGCAGGTGGTCGTCGGCCGGCTGCCCCTGCACTGGGCGATCAAGTTTCCATTGATTCTCGTCGTCAGTCTGACCGTGCTGTTCGCGAGCTATCGATACCTCGTTCGATCGACGTTCGTGGGTCAGCTCCTGAACGGCCGCAAGTACCCGAGATCGATCCCGCGGGTTCCGCCGGAGAACAACGGGGATCCGCATCCGCCGGGTGTCACTACGTCGGAGCAACGGCCCCTGGCGACCCTGAACAGTGTGCACAAACGTTACGGCAAGACGGTGGCGCTGGCCGGACTCGACCTCGAGGTTCGATCGGGAGAGCTGCTGGCTGTTCTCGGGCCCAACGGCGCGGGAAAGTCCACGGCCATCTCCCTCTGGCTCGGGCTCCTCGAGGCTGACGGGGGCGAGGTTCATCTACTGGGTGGATCTCCGCTCGACGTCGAATCACGGCGCCACGTCGGCGTGATGATGCAGGAAGTGGGATTGGCGCCCGAGCTGCGCGTCCGGGAGCTGATCGATCTCACGGCGAGCTACTACCCGAACCCGCTCACGGCGGCGCAGACGCTCGACGTGACCGGCACCGGGCCGCTCGCCGACCGGCCATACGGAAAGCTCTCCACCGGCCAGAAGCGGCAGGTGCAGTTCGCTCTCGCGATCTGCGGCCGTCCCCAACTCCTCTTTCTCGACGAGCCAACCGTCGGTCTCGACATCGAAGCCCGCCGAACGATGTGGCGAGCGATCCGCACGATGATCGGCGAGGGCTGCTCGATCGTGCTGACGACGCACTATCTCGAAGAGGCGGAGGCGCTGGCCGATCGCGTCGCCGTGCTGGCTGGAGGTCGTCTCGTCGCCTGCGGCAGCGTCGATCAGATCCGTTCCGTGGTGTCACGCAAGCAGATCACCTGCTCGACGACGCTGACCGAAGACGAGATTCGCCCATGGCCGAACGTGGTCGAGGTCCGCGGTGACGCCGGCCGCGTCGCGATCACCGTCATCGACGGCGAAGACGTCCTGCGACGGCTGCTGGCGTCGGATCGTTCCATTCGCGACCTGGAGGTCCGGCGGGCCGGCCTTTCGGAAGCCTTCATCGAAATCACCCGGGAGGCTGCGTGATGAACACCATGTCGTTGCCGTCGCTCGTCGACGTGCCCACGGGCGCACAGATGCCAATCCGTCGCATCCTCGCCGCGTATGTGAACGAGGTGAGGTACGAGTCGCTCCGGATGCTCCGTTCTCCGGGGTTCTCGATTCCCTTCCTGTTGCTGCCGGTTCCGGTCTACCTGTTCTTCGGCGTGATGCTGGCGGCGCCGGCAGTCGCAAAGAACCCCGGCGTCGCAAACTACCTGTTCTCGGGTTTCGCGGTCTTCGCCGTCATGGGCCCGGCGTTGTTCGGCGTGGGCTGCGTGCTGGCCGTGGAACGCGAGGCGGGGTTCCTGAAGCTCAAGCGCGCGTTGCCCGCTCCCGGCGGGGCGCACGTGATCGCCAAGGCGGCGATGGCCATGGTGTTTGCCGGCTTGGCGATGATCACGGTGCTGGTGGCCGGAATCGGCGCAGGCAAGATCACTCTCTCAGCGTCGCAGCTGCTGATCATGACCACCGTCATGACCGTCGGCGCGCTTCCTTTCGCCGCGATTGGGCTCTTCATCGGTGCGCATGCGTCAGCCAACGTCGCCCCGGCGGTTGCCAACATCGTGTTCCTGCCGATGCTGTGGCTTTCCGGGTTGTTCATCCCACTGCCGAAGTTCCTCGAACGCTGGGCCGTGATCTGGCCGGCGTTTCATCTGAACCAGCTCGCTCTTGGATCGGCCGGTGTTTCGGAGTTCCGCTTCATGGCGCCGGGAATCTCGGCCGCGGTCCTGGCGGGGTTCACCGTGATCTTCGGCGGGCTCGCGATTCGCCGCCTCGCGCGGAAGGGTTAAGAGAGAAAACGCCGCTACGGCGACAGCCTTCGCACTTACCTATCCAGCGAAGCCTAGCCGTAGCTCGGAAAAGCTGAATACGAGGGATGAAGTCCGGCTCGTTGGTTTCCCCGGAAGGTGATCCACTTCTGCTTGCGCTTCACGGCGCCGGTCTTCGGGTCCGGCTGATAGCCCAACTCGAGGATCAGGCTCCACGAGCCTTCGTACCGTTTCTTGATGCTGCCTCTCATGTTGTGCTCCTGCTTGTGTGGCGGAGCGGCTGCGTGGAATACGATCTTTCGCAGGCCGCCGACCGCTCATCCCGGTTGACGTGCTTAGCGGTGCGGGTTCGTGCTACCAACACGGCCCGCATCGCGAACTCTACCGTATCCAATCGCCCTCCGTCCAACCCTCTGCGCGTACGGGATCGTCCGTACAGTTTTCTGAGAGGGCCGCGTGGTACCTTTTCGCTCCAAATTCCCGTGTCAGAGGACCCTCGGTTTTCCATTCCGGCGCGATGTGCCTTTTGCGCAGCCGTGGGCTGTGTCACGGGCGAAACGACCATTCACGGCACCGCGGTGATCAGCACGTGGTGTTGCCGAAAATGTGGTCGCGAGTGGCCGGCGAACTCCGATGAAGTCGCGCTGGAGCGCCGGGTTGGACCCGCAAAGAGGCGTCGCCACAGTCGCGCTGAAAAGCGCGCGTCCTGAAACCCCAGCATGAGCACTCAATCGAGAACCGCGCCCGAAATGTCCAACGGCACGTTCACGAATGCCCATTCGATTGAACTCGGCAACATCTGGACATTGTGCAAGGGCACCAAGACGGCACGGTGCGTCCTTCTCATCACACCTCACCTCGGCTGGGAGCTGCGTCTGATAGTCGGTGAGCTGCTGCTCTCGCAGACGTGCTGCTCGTCCGAGAAGATCCTGTGCACGCAGGAATCGTGGAAGGCCGCGACGATGACAAAGGGCTGGCATCTCTGACCACATGCCGTCGTTCAATTGTCCGAAGTGCGGACGAGTCATGCGCTACGTCGAGTGGAAGACAGATCCCCGCTGCACGTCTGCCAGTGCCCGGTTCACGGCCTGTATCACTTCGAGCCAAAGACGGATCTCACCGAAGGGACGCCGCCAGCTCGTGGTCAATCAGACGTATCTGTCAGGCGACAGGAGTCCTCCGACGACGAACGCGAGCACGACCGGCTGAAACGGATCACGCGGGATCTTGAACGCGAGCACGAAGCGCTCCACGACATGCCCCATGACCGCCAGGCCCACAAAGCGCATCGCGACAAGCTCCGCTACCACATTCAGGACCTGCACGCCCACATCGAGCGCATGAAGAAGAAGCGCTGATGCAGAAGCGGTCGCGGGGATTGGGGGCCTTGCTACGATCCCGCCCCGCATGAACCTCACACCCCAACGGGGGAACTGGGACGGCCATCCAGTGCCCTTCTCGGCCGGGCACTTTTGAGTTGTGGGACGAAGAGCTCGACGGCTGCGGCGGCAACGCGGTTGGAGAGCAATACGCCGCTACGGCGGCGCCTAGAACGAACTCCGATGGACGCGATGTCGCGGCGCGGCTCTTGATGCTACGCCCCGCAGGTCTGGGACTAGCTCGACGATCAGGTGGTCATTCCACTCTTCTCAGCTCTTGAATCAGCGCTACCGAGTCAAGAAGTAGCTTCTTTTGCACAGGACACCAGCGCTCGCCCTCGCTCAGGGTGCCTGGCTGGTGGATGATCTCCTCCAGCTTCAGCAAGACCGCCCGCTGCTCTGGTGTCAGGCGCCGGGGATCCTGTCCTCGCTCAGTCATGTGAAAATCCTTGCGGACTTGGGTCGTCGAACGGGGTTCCTGTTCAGTGTTTGATCGCTCGCAGGAAGTCGTAGCGAACGCCCGCGCTCGTGTCCCAACGCGCCAGATCCCAACCGCAGGACCTCAAGACCACGGACGCGCAGAGCTCCCGCTGTTCGATCGACAACGGTGACGGTGAATCCTCGAGGAAGAGCTCCGCGCTCTCGAGCGCCCATTGTTCGATCTGTCCTGGCGAGGCGCCCGCGGATCGCAGATTGCTCAGCACCCTGTCCACGATCGCGGAGGTTTCGGTCTCCGTAACGCTCCCCCACTGGTGCTGGTCGAAGGCCCACCTGATAATCGCGTCACACGATTTCGGATCGCTCACCGCTCGGCGATCGTGTTCGGTACGGCTTTTAGATACTCGGCGGGCCCTTTGGCGTTTGGGGCATGGGCCGATCTTTGACATGCGGCGCAATCCTTGGAACCAGTCACCCGGTACGGGATTCTCCAGCGCGGAAACGAATCCGTGGGATCTATCGACCCGCACCGTCACGGACGGGCTATGGTGATTCTTGAGGGGCCGAGAATCCATACAGGAGTTCCCGTAGGAAGGGCTCGCCTAACACTGAGGGGAAAGGACTGCCTCGCCTGTAGTCCCAGGCGTACTGTCGTAGAAACAACGCGCAGAGGATCGTCCGGGTAAAATTGACCCGATCCTCATGCCGTCGGTCACCCTCATGCGGCTCCTCCGCATTCCGGAACAGTTCGACCATCCGGACTTTATCTTCGAGCCCAAGCTTGACGCCTTCCGCGCGCTGGCGCACGTCCGCGGCCACCGCTGCGAGCTGATCTCCCCGCAACGGCCACACTAGTTGTTCGAGCGGCGCCAGTTTGAGTCGCGGGGCGAGCCCGAGCTTGGCGTCGTGCTCGCGTCGCGCCTCCATGCGCGCGCGCCTAGAGGTCAGAGCTTCCGGCCGCTGACTGTTCCCTCCGCCGTCTCCACGCTGTCCGTCCCACGAAAGCTGCTCCGGTGCCGAACAGCAGCAAAGTCGCGGGCTCTGGAACAGGGTCGGCCAGTGTGAACTGCACGTCCCAGGATGATGTGCCTCCGGGGGTGTCGTAACCTGTGACAGCCGCTGAATAAGCTGACGCGCGGAACCAGTAATCTCCCCGGAGTAGCAGCAGATGTCCGAGTGCAACCTACGCACCACAGGCAGCTCAGCAGAATGCTCATTTGAACGAATCAGGGCGCTGAATGCGCTATTTAGTTGTCAAAGAACCATCGAAACCGCCTGCCGAATCAGGACTGCTGTTTAGCCGTCAGCTCTCCCACCAGTACGGCGATTCGCCGGATCAAGAGGAACGGAGCCAGGGCTGAACGTGCCCTCCGCCACGCTCCTGGCCTGATCGCTGGGCCCATGGTCGGCGAACCGCGTGCTCGCGACATGCGTGATCGTGAACGGCCAATCACCGGAAACGGTCACAACCACTGCATCGCCCAGGCTGAAGCGGGTGCCAGCGACACCGGCACGTCGTAGTCCCGCAGGATGCTGTGCGCGGCGTGACAGCGGATCGTGACGACGTCATCCGTGATGGCCCAAATCTGACCGCCGCGCTTCGCCCCTTTGACCACAACCGGCGGCTTCATCGACCGCATCCGCATCACTGCACCGCCGCCATCCCGCGGCCGCTCAGCAGGTGCCGGATCTGGCTGTCCAGAGACGCGCTGCGCAGCTTCGTCAGCTTCTCGCGGCGCCTGTGCGAGCTCGGGATAGTTCTTCGCCACACGGGCCTGCTGGCGCTCAGCAATCAGCCGTCTGAGCTTCAGGATGGCCGCCGCGTTCTCGGACGTCTGCGTCAACGCCACGTCCCGCCAGCCGTTGGCGTGCTGCTGCTCGATGAACCAAGTCAGCACGCCGTCCCGATCGTCGCGGGTGTCGGTGAGCAGATCCACGATCTGCGACATGGTCTTACCGGCCAGGCAATTCATTGGTTTCGGGATAAGCGGTCGCGCGAAGGGTGACGAGATGAAAGCAAAGCGCTCGTTAGCCAACGGTTAGCCAGCCGCCGCCGACAGAAAAAACCCCCGATTTCTCGGGGGCGTTTGCTCAGTGGTGCGAAAGGGGGGATTCGAACCCCCACGTTCTTGCGAACGCCAGCCCCTCAAGCTGGTGCGTCTGCCAGTTCCGCCACTTTCGCGAGGAGGATGGTCCGGGCAGCTTCTCAGCCGCAGACCGAAACCCTATTGTAACAGCACACGGGTTGAGCCGAAACAGCCCCCACCCGGCTGGCAGGGGATGTTCCTTATAGGAACTGCGGTTTCTATTCGACTCCTAAGCCATCCATTGCTTGCTTGCGACGTAAGCCGACGCATAGGATTTACTCATGACAGAAAAGCTTACTGACAGTGATCTTCGTCGTTATGCCTTGCGCGGGGCCGAGGCCAGGCTGCTCGAACTGGATAAGGAGACCGCGACTATCTACCAGTCGTTTCCGGAGCTCCGGAAACAGCGAGGAGCCCGGCGTCTTGCGGTGGCGGCGGCAGTGGTGACCGCCCGGACCGGTCAGGGAAGGCGCCGGCGCACCATGTCCCCCGCGCAGCGGGCGGAAGTGGCCGAACGCATGAAGCGCTATTGGGCGCAAAGAAGAAGCGCGACAGCGCAGGGCGAAACAGCAGGAGCGGCGAGAGAAGGCACCGCGGCAGCCAGGAAATCGAAGGCAGGCCGGAGGACCAGCAAAGGCGGACGCCGCAAGATGTCGACGGCGGCGCGGAAGCGCATCTCGGATGCTCAAAAAGCCCGATGGGCGAAAAAGAAGAAAGCCAGCGCATAGGACTCCCGATAATCCTCAGCTCTTTCAGTGTTCTTACTCTTATCGCAAGATAGGCCGTAGTTCTTCTGACGCCAACATTGCCTGGATCAGCGCCGACAAGGTGCCAGTCCAGGCAATGTTGGCAATGCCCAGATGGGTTCGTCAGAAAACGCGGCCAACGCCCATGAAGGTGCGCCAGGCGCCGTCGAAGCCAATGCCTGTGCCGACCACGACCGGGCCGATGAGCGTGTCGAGCATGACGCCGAGTCCGAACTGCGAGTTGAAAGTCGGCATCGCTGTCGCTGTCGAACGCCGACCCGTTCTCGAACCAGCCTCCGGCGAATACGGGGCCGCCGAGGAAATCCGGCAGGCGCCCGACCTGGCGCAGGTAACCGACGGTCCCGAGCAGCATGTGATCGCCGCGACGTTCGCCGACGCTGAACGCGTCGAGGCGGAACGTCCGCCCGAGGCTGAATTGTTCGGTGGGCAGCGGCTTGCCGTCGAACGACGTGCCGCCGACCGCAACCACGAACAGCCGGTTGCGGCGACGAACGGTCCAGAACGACGAGAACGTCAACCTGCGCCTGGGTCAGACCATCGTTGCTCAGCGCGGCCCCGGCCACGTCGGGCGTCGCCAGGAAGTGCTTGGTGTACGCAAGCGGTGCGCACGCCCCGCGAAGGAATGACGGCGCTGTCCTGGCCGTCCCGTTCGTACTGAGCGAACACGATGCTCTCGAGCCCCTCGAGACTCGGGCAGGCCGGGATCGCCCGCGCGAACAACCGCCGACAACCGGCCGACCGTCACACCGCCCGACACTTCGTTGATGCGGCCGAGATTCACGCCCGAACTCACCTCCCGCCACCATCCGGCGCTCCCGATACTGCGCGACTACGACTTCGTCAGAGACGAGGTCGAACGTGCGCTGACGCAGTCCGCCGGTAGCCCGCGCAAACAGCCCGGACGTTCCGATGGGCCGATAGAGCGGCTCCGACGAGCGAGGGATCCGATCCGATGGCAGAATCGAGGCGAAGCTCCGAGCCGGTTCCGAACGTGTCGAAGCCAAGATAGCGCGCCGCCGAGCTGAAACTGGAAGTCGCTCGAGGTCGTGTTATCGAGGTTGATGCCGAGCATCACGAACGGCGGTGCATAGGCCTTCGGGCGGGCGCGAATCAGCAGCCCTTCCTTCCCGGGCGGCCCCACCATCTGCCAGGTGATGCCCTGGTACCGATCGAGCCCTGCCAGCGCGGACAGGTCCTGCTCGAGCGGCGGCCACGTCGGGCGAGGCGCCGAGTATCCGGGCCAGCGCCTTGCGCGCAGATCCGGCGTCGTCGGCGGTCATTCCCGACGTGGCGAGAAACTGCACCGCCGGCAGTGCCGGCCGTCTGCGCGCGTTGCGGCGCCCCTGCCAGGCGCGATACGCATCGGGATCGAGCGCCAGCGGCAGCAGCTCCGCTTCGAGGCGCGCCGCCGCCTCGTATCCGCGTTGAATGAGCTCCGGCGCTCCGCCGCCAGTCGAGCGACCCGAAGCCTTCGACGTCCACCTTGATGGTGTGATCGGCGGCCGCGACCGTGCGGCGCGTGCTCGCGCGCATCATCGCGTCGACGGTGCGGCCCATCAGGCTGAACAGGGAGTAGTCGATCGGCCTCGGGCTCGAGGCCGACGTCCACGGCAATGACGACGCGTCGCGCCCATGTCGCGAACGACGTCGGCGGGAACGTTGTCCATCGCGCCGCCGTCGACGAGCACGCGGTGCTCGGTCGCAATCGGCGGAAAGACGCCGGGCAGCGACATCGTGGCGCGCATGGCCTGCGCCAGCGATCCGCTGTCCGATCACGACACGCTCTGCCGAGACCAGATCGACGGCGACACAGCGGAACGGCGTGGGCAGGTCGTCGAACGACTCGATCGCCGTAGTAGGGCGCGGCGATTCGCGCCAGCAGGAGGTCGACCTGCTGGCCGTCGTTCAGCGCGCTGGGCGCGACGATCCCGCCCTTCAGCCCGAACTCGAGCCGCGACGGATAGCTGCGGGCGTCACGCTTGCGGCGGAGATTCTTGAAGCCGAACGAGGAGGCCCCGAACATCGCATCCCAGTCGGTGCCCTCGATCATCGCGCGCAGCTCGGCGGCGGACATGCCGGTGGCAAACGAGCCACCCACCAGGCCGCCCATGCTGGTGCCGGCCACGACATCGATCGGGATCCGGTGCTCTTCGAACCACTGGATGACGCCGATGTGCGCCAGGCCCCGGGCACTGCCGCCGCCAAAGCGCCACGCCGACGACCTGCTGGCCGGCGGGACGCGTCTGAGCCGGCGCATCGCTCCGTCCGAGCCCAGATCGCGAGGACCACGAGTACCAAGGGTGCGGATCGACAGGCGTCCGTACTGTGCGCTCATTGCCGCCGAGCCAAGCAATCCTGAAACCAGCCGGCCCCGTGCGATCGCCTGCGTTCTCGCGATGGACGATCGGCGAACCCACGACAATTCGTGGCTGACTCCCTGCCGGACGGAGCGAAAGGCACGCGCTGCATGGCCGAGATTGGGCTTCTCGGCAGGGCACGCGCTTTGTAGGCGTCGCTGCTTGCGAAGGAGGCCGACGTGATCGTGTTCCCGATTCTCTTGACCGCTGCCGTGTTCACCGGCGCGCAGCACATTGGCACCACCGCCCCCGAGTCGTTCCGCGCGAACGCGCAGGTGAAAGGGACGGACGGCGCCGGGGCGGCAACGGTCGTCATCGCGGTGACCCGTTACAACACCGAGAAGGATCGGGCGGCGCTGCAGCAGGCGCTGAAGACAGGCAACGAGGCTTTCCTTGCCGCGCTGCGCAAGATGCCCGCCGTGGGATCGATCGAAGCAGGTGGCCAGAAATTCCCGGTGCACTACGCCTTCCAGCAAACCGGTGACAAGGGCCGCTCGATCGTCGTGGTAACCGGCACGCCCGTCTTCTTCGTCGGCGGCGGAGCGGCCGAACGCCAAGCCGCGCCAGGGGTACGACGTGGCGGTCGCGCAGTTCCAGGTCGACAGCGTCGGGCTGGGCAACGGCTCGATGGCGGCGGCCGCGAAGGTGAAAGCGGGCGGACCGGCCGGCGTCGAGATCGAGGATTACGGAACCGGGGCCATCAAGCTGGTCACCGTGACACGGGATCTGAAATAGCCCCTGCCTGCTGGAACGTCAGGTAGTTCTGCCGCGTGATCCGCATTTCGCGCACTTCGCCGGGCCTGCCGACTTCGCGGCCCTGGACGCCGTTGACCATGTAGCGGAACGCGCCGGCATCGCCGACACGCAGCAGGAACTCCTGGCGGGCCTCGATCACGCGCCGCTGGTCGGGCGGCACGAGCGCATACAGGATGCGTTTGCCGTCCGCGGTGGCTTCGACCCACACCACACGGGTGGGAATGATCTCGACCTTCAGCAAAACACCGGACATCGACCGCAGTCGGCATCGTCGGCGCCGGCGGCGTGCGCCACGCGGAGCGGCTCGGGAGCTGCGTCGGTCGGCGCACCGGGAGCCACGGCTCGGCCGGCCGTGCCGACCGGCTGTTGCGCGCCGTCGGAGGCGGCCGCTGACTCACGTACAGCCACGCTCCGACGATCGCGATCAGCGCCACCGTCACGATGGTGGCATTGGAGTGATCCGGCCTGGCAAGGTCCCAGGCGTCGGTTCGATGCTTGAAGGCCTCCGCCAGCGCGGGCGCCTCGCCACCGAACTCGGTCTGGTAGCGGGCGGCGATGCCTTCGGGCGGCAGGCCCACTTCGCTGGCATACGCCCGGAGATAGCCGCGGGCCAGAAGCCCGCCGGGAATGGACGCGAAATCATTGCGCTCGATGGCTTCGAGCATATGCCGACGGATCTTGGTGCGCGCCGACAGGTCGTCGATCGACAGGCCGGCGAGCTCGCGCGCATGCTGGAGATCAGCGCCAAGGGTAGCCATCACACGACCTCATGAGCGGGCGTTCGGCATCCCTGGCGATACCCGTTCAGGAATCGGACCGGATGCCTGCGATCACCGCGAGCTGCCCGGCGTCGTCCGCAGAACCCACACGTCCTTCTGCGGACGACGCCGGAACCTATCTGACTCGTATAACGCCGGACGACGAGGGACCGAACCGGGCCCCCTCGCCGCAATCAGCAGCGTGGCGCCCCGCCGCAGGCCCGGCAGCACGCGCGTGTGAAGCCTGCCGAGGATTTCTTCCATCGCTCGATGCGCTTACGATGGTCATCGATCGCTCAGCGGCCGCGAAGGCCGGAGGATGCACCTGAATCCCAGGTGACACGTCGACGTATCGATCGGCTCGGGAAACCGCGCCGCGGGTCGATAGCGACGGCAGTAGTTGGGTGAGCAGAGGTGCGAGCCCCCTTTGATCACCTTGCGCGGGATCTGGATGCGCGGGCTGGCGCGGATCGTAACTCTCCTCCATGGGCCCGCCCCTCGGATTGCTCGGAATGCAGCACGGATCCGTCTTGCCGTGGGCCCGTCGCGGCGTGTACCAGTCGGTGGTCCACTCCCAGACATTGCCGGTCATGTCGAAGAGGTCGTATCCGTTCGGGGGGAACGCCGCGACCGGCGACGTTCCCTCGTAGCCGTCGGTCCGAAGGTTCTGCCACGGGAATTCTCCCTGCCAGAAATTCGCCATCGGCCGGCCGTCGGGCATCAACTCGTTGCCCCAGGCGTATTCCGCGCCGTCGAGGCCGCCGCGCGCGGCGAACTCCCATTCCGCCTCGGTGGGGAGCGACTTCCCCTTCCAGCGAGCATACGCCTCCGCATCGGCGTATGCCACGTGGACCACCGGATGATCCCCACGGCCGCGGATGGTGGAATTGGGGCCTC